>NZ_BPQU01000017.1 GCF_022179445.1 Methylobacterium mesophilicum
TGTGACGCCGTTCTCAATCTGCCACCCTGAAGTCAAAATGCCAAAGTAGTGCTAGGTCGCGGACTCATAAAGTTCGTAGCCAGACCCGAACGGCGGCGAGTTTGACGCTGGCAAGAAAGTTGTCGGGATCCTTGTCGTAGCGGGTGGCGACGGCACGGAAGTGCTTGATCTTGCTGAAGAAGCGTTCGACCCGATTGCGGTACTTGTACAGGAACGGGCTGAAGGCCAAGACCTGCTTTCGGTTGGGCATCGGCTTCACGTTCGCCCAAGCACCCTGCTCGGACATCCGGGCTCGCAGCGCATCGCTGTCGTAGGCCCGGTCACCTAGCAGGACCTGGCCTTCACCCAGCCCGCCCAGCATGTCGGTCGCCGAGCGCCCGTCATGCGCCTGACCGGGCGTGATCTTCAGCGCAACGGGACGGCCCTCGGCATCCACCAGCGCGTGGATCTTGCTGGTCAGGCCGCCCCGTGAGCGACCCATGCCACCGGATCCGCCGTCTTTTTTTTGGCGCAGGCTGCATGCTGGTGCACCCGCACGCTGGTGGCGTCGATCATCTGCAGATCGCCCTCGTAAGCCTTCGACACAGCAGCCAGAAGCCGATCCCAAATGCCGCGCTTGCGCCAGCGCCGGAAGCGGTTGCCGCAGGTCGTGTAGGGCCCGTAACGCGCCGGGATGTCGGCCCACGGCGCACCCGTGCGCAGCCGCCAGAAGATCCCGTTCAGCACCCGTCGGTCGTCCACCCGATCCTTGCCGCGTACGTCCGTCGGCAGAACCGGCTCGATCACCGCCCACTCTGCGTCCGTCAGGTCAAACCGCGCCATCCTCGGTCCTCCATTCGGAGAACCAACGACGCCCCGACCAAACCGTGCCACCCGTTATGGGTTCACGACCTAGGCCACATGGGCGCAAGCAGCGCTCCGCCAGCAGCATCGGACTAGCCGATTAACTTAGCCGCCCATCTTTTTAATATATTTTGCCGGATACAAATTTTATTGCCTTGCAGATTTAAGCAAAGCGCCGATACCAATCGGATTTCCGCATGTCAATCTTAGCGTTATTTGTAGATTCGGATCAAATACGCCAAGAATTTAATTGCCGTTACTTGTAAACTCTCCGCTATTCGCAGGTAAAATATTGCCGCGATACGGCCTGATCAAATGAATCCGATGCAACACGATCAGGATCGCGCGCGCGATATCGTCCGATATGGAAAATTCCGGTCGCCTTATCCCGTGACGACGATCGATATCGAGGCGTGGGGGCTGGTCCCCCTGCGATCGTCACCCGGTCCCGTGTGGAAACGCGCTGAGGTGTTTTTCGGAGTCGTCCATCATGCGGCCAAGCAGCGTGTCCCGGCCTAGAGGCGACGAAGGCGTGGAGGCCGGACTGATGCGCGTTCACCCCGCGTCGCGCAGGGGGATCCGGTACCGTTGCGGTATCCCGGAGATCCGGTCGCCGCGAACTGAGCTCACCCGAACGCGTGGACGCGCTTGACGATCACCTGAGTCCTTTCGGTCGGGGGTTGGACGCCCGTCCGGCCCGCGAGTTCCCTCTCGACCCTCCGTTCGAGTTTCCGCGCGCGCGAGATATCGAAGCGGGTCTGCATCTCCATCAGCATTTCCATGCGGGACCCGAACACCTTCTCGATCCGTAGAGCCAGTTCGGCCGTGAGTGGGGCCTTCTCGTTCAGGAAGTCGGACAGCGTTTGGCGCGTCACGTTGAGCAGGCTGGCCGCAGCCATGACGGCCAGGTTGCGCGGCTCAAGGACATTGCGACGAACGAACCCGCCAGGATGGCAGGGATTCTCTGATACATAAGGTGAATTCATAATGATTCCCTCACTGGATTTTGAACCATCAACGAATAGGTGACAGATCGAAACCTGCTATTTTAGATGATATGGCATTAAAACTTATCTCTCCTTGGGGATCGAGAATTTTACGCTACAGATCAAAAAGGTTCCGTGATTTTTTCAACACTGAAAACATAGATATAAATCCGTGGACTTGATTAAACGACATCTTTGATGCCCACAAAAAAGTTTATAATATTTAAATTCAGAAATATATGTCTAAAAAATTACATTTGTTAATAAAAAATCTTACGTCATGCTGCCGTTGCTCCGTGATCCGTCAGGCATCGCGCGAGGCGATCCTGTGCCCGATCGCAGGCCGCCCCCGCAGGGGCCCGGATATCCACACGCTTGACGATCCACCGGCATACAGCCAAGCTGCTCGGCGACGGTTCCCCTCGGGGATCAAAAGGGAACGCGGTGAGGGGCCTGCCCTGAAACCGCGGCTGTCCCCGCAACTGTGAGCGGCGAGTCCTTCACCACCACGTCACTGGGCCTCAAGCCCGGGAAGACGGTGCGAGGGCGGCGACCCGCGAGCCAGGAGACCTGCCGTCAGCCGTGGTCACACGCGAAACGCGTCAGGCGGGGTGTCCTGGCGGGTGTCGAGACGGCCGTGCGCGAGCGCGGTCGGCGAGGCCTCGTTCGCGGTGACGTGCCACAGCAAGCGCGCCCGCGTCCCGGTTCCCGATGCCCTCCCTTGTCGTGCCGATCCCGGCCGCGTTTGCATGCGGCCCGATCCTCCACCCAGGCCACAATGCCTGGGCCGGAACGGCTCAGACAGGCAGCAGCAATTGCAATGTTATTACATTGCCTTTAGGGCATGCGAACCGGCGGCCGCCGCGCTCGGACCTTTCCTCACCATGTCGCGATCCAAACAGCCTCCTCGCAGCCGGCGTGTGCCGCTCTGCGGTGCCATGCTCACGTTTCTGGCAAGCCCGGCCGCAGCCCAGGAGACCGTGGCCCTCGATCAGCTCTCCGTCGAGGGGGAAGGCAGCGTCAGCCTGACCCGCGCCGCCCAGATCGGGTTGAACCTGCGCACCCCCGACCGGACCGCGAGCCGGCTCGGCCTTACGCCTTTGGAGACACCGGCGAGCGTCGATATCGTGTCGGGTGAGACCGCACGGCTGCGCGGCCAGGACACGATCGCCGAAGCCGTGACCCAGGACGCCACCGGCATCACCACGATCGCGGCACCGGGCAACGGCAACGGCGCGTTCACGTCGCGCGGCTTCGCGGGGCCGAACTCGATCCAGCAGCTCTACGACGGCACCCGCTTCTACGTCGGGGCCAACACGGTCACGTTCCCGTTCGACACCTGGAACGTCGAGCGTATCGAGGTTCTGCGCGGCCCGTCCTCGGTCCTGTACGGCGACGGCGCGATCGGCGGCGTGATCAACGTGGTGCCGAAGAAGCCGGTCTTCGCGCCGATCAACACCGCCCGCACGGTGATCGGCACCGACGGCGTCGCGCGGCTGGCGTTGGACTCGGGCGGGGCGCTCGGACGGGAGGAGTTCGGCGACACCTTCGCGTACCGCCTCAACGTCAGCGGCAACCGCGCGGACGGCTGGATCCGGCCGGAGGGCGATTTCCGCAACCTCGCAGTCTCGGCAGCCCTGCTGTTCCAGCCGAGCCCGGACCTCGCCTTCACAGTCAGTCACGACCTCGGCTACCAAGAGCCGGCGCGCTACTGGGGGACGCCCCTGGTCGAGGGAAGAATTCCAGATCTGATCCGGTTCAACAACTACAACGTCCGCGACGCGAAGATCACCTGGGCGGACAACTGGACCCAGTTCAAGACCGAGTGGACGCCCTCGGCCGACATCATCGTGCGCAACACGGCCTACCGGCTCACCAGCCGGCGCCACTGGCTCGATACCGAGCAATACACCTACAACCGCGGCACGGGATTGGTCGACCGGGGCGATTACCTCGAGATCTATCACAGCCAGGAACAGGTCGGGAATCGCCTGGACGCGAGCTTCAACGGCAACCTGTTCGGCCTGCCGAACGCGTTCGCGGTCGGGTTCGACGTGAACCACATCGACTTCCGCCACACGAACAATTTTTACTTCGACCAGACCACCAGCGTGCCGCTGACCGGCTACGATCCGGGATACTTCCCGCAGAACGGGCGGGCACGGCCGGCCTACGCGACCCAGACCAGCCAGGCCTCGGTCTTCGCCGAGGACCGGGTGATCCTCTCCGAAAAACTCTCGTTCCTGACCGGCGTGCGGCTCGACGTGCCGACACTGCACCGGCAAGATCTGCAAACCGGCTCGCAGTTCGAAAAGACCTATCAGGCGCTCGGATACAGGTTCGGGCTGGTCTACAACCCGACGCCGGACAGCGCGCTCTACGCCCAATACAGCTTCGCGACCGACCCGGTGAACAGCCTCATTACCCTGACGCAATCGCTCTCCGGGTTCCAGCTCGCCACCGGCACGCAGGTCGAAATCGGCGCCAAGGGGCTGGCCTTCGACGGCGCCCTCGAATGGACAATTGCCGGCTACCGGATCGTCAAGGACAACCTGATATCGACCGTGCCGGGTCAGCCGACCGTGTCGACCCAGGTCGGCCAGCAATCCTCGCAGGGCTTCGAGCTGGCGCTTGGCTGGCACCTCGCCCCGGGCTGGCGGCTGGACGGCAACCTCGCGCTCCTGCACGCGCAATACGATACGTTCAATCAGAGCGTGAACGGCGCGACCGTCTCGTATGCCGGCAACCAGCCGATCGACGTGCCCGAGCGGGTCGCCAATCTCTGGCTGACCTGGGACTTTGCCCGCGCCTGGACGGCACGCGTGGGGCTCCAGAACGTCGGCCAGGTCTACAGCGACTTCTCCAACACGGCCCGGCGCCCAGCCTACAACCTCGTCAACCTCGTGCTCGACCATCAGGTGACGGTGGATTCGCGCCTGAGCCTGCGGGTCTACAACCTGTTCGACAAGGTCTACGCGATCAGCGGCAACGCCGTGAACGGGGTCGGCACCAACTGGCTGCTGGGCCGGCCGCGTTCGGTGGAACTCGCCTACACGGTGACTTGGTGAGGCAGCGGGTCGGCAAAGCCGCGCGTCGCTGGCTGCTGCTGTTCCACCGCTGGGCCGGGATCGCCACGGCCGTGTTCTTCGCCCTGTGGATCGGCTCCGGACTGGTGATGCTCTACGTGCCGTTCCCGGCACTCACAGAAGCCCAGCGCCTCGCGCGCCTGGCGCCGATCGATTGGGAGACCGTCGCGGTCCCGCCGGACGCGGCGCTCGCCGCCGGCGACCTTGCGGGCGTGCCGGCGGCGTTCGCCCTGGAGATGCGCGGTGCCGAGCCGGTCTACCGGATCACAGGCCGCGACGGGGCGCGGGCGACCGTATCGGGCCGTACCGGCGCGCGGCTCGGCCCGGTTGGTGCGGAGGCGGCCTTGCGGCTCGCCGCCGGGGATCGGCCGGATGCCCGCGTCGATCCGGTCGAGCGGGACCAGTGGACCGTGACCGCTCGCTACGACCCGCTCCGGCCGTTCCACAAGGTCGTCTTCGATGACCCGGAGGGGACCGAGCTCTACGTCTCCGCGGTAACCGGGGAGATCGCTCTCGACACGACCCGGTTCGAGCGGGCCTGGAACTGGCTCGGTTCGGTGCCGCACTGGATCTACCTGACGCCGCTGCGCGCCCGGGCGGAGCTGTGGCGGACCGTGCTGCTCTGGCTCTCCGGATTCGCCGCCCTCGGGGCGGTCAGCGGCTTGGTCGTCGGGATCTGGCGCCTGCGCCTGCGCCGCCGCTATGCGCACGGCGCCGTCACGCCCTATCGCGGGCTGGCGCGCTGGCACCACCTGTTCGGCCTGGCGGGCGGGCTTGGGCTCGCGGCCTTCATCCTGAGCGGCTGGATCTCCATGAACCCGAACCGCTGGTTCGCGTCGAGTACGCCGCCGACCGCGCTACGCAGCGCCTATGCCGGAACGCCGGGACCGCTCGGGCTCGATGTCGGACGGCTGCGCGATCGCGCCGGGCCGGGCACCCGATCGCTGCGCTTCACCACAGTCGGCGGTCGCTGGTGGGTGGTCGCCGAGGCGGCGGACGGCCCCCGCGCGGTCGCGCCGGACGGCGGCCCCGGTCCGGACACGGCGTCCCTTACCGCCGCCGCCGCGGACGCGATTCCCGCGGGACAAGTGCAGGCGGCGGGCCTGCTCGGCGCGTACGATGCCTACTGGTATCCGCATGGGACGGACCCGCGGCCCCTGCCGGTCCTGCGCCTGCGCTTCGACGATCCGGACGCGACCTGGCTTCATATCGACCCGCGCGACGGCACTCTCCTGCAGCGCCTCGACCGCTCGGGCCGGATCAACCGTTGGCTGTTCGATGCGCCCCACCGCCTCGACCTACCGTTCCTGACCGGACGGCCCGCCCTGCGCGACGCAGGGCAGTGGCTCCTGAACCTGCTCGCCGCCGTGATCGCAGTCACCGGGATCGTCGCGGGCTGGCGGCGCCTCGGACGGATTTTTTCGCCGCTGACTCGCTGAGCGGAGGCAACTCCGGTAAATCAGCCCGTCATTCCGTGGCCGCAGAGCGGAGCCCGGAATCTAGAACCACAGGTGGAACAGGCTTTTGCACCGTCGCCGGTCCTGAATTCCGGGCGCGCCTGCGACGCCCTGAAATGGCGGGTCATGTGCTTGGGCGGTGCAACCCTTTGCCACTGCGACGAGCCGCATTCGGTTACATGGCCTCGCCTCAAGTTTGGCTGCGTTCCTCGACTTCAAGAAAGGGATATGGCGCCATCCCCCGCGAACTGGGACGCGTGTCGCTCCTCCGGCGCGAGCGGCAGCGCCACCACCGTCCCGGTCCGCGCCGAGATCAGGGCCGCCTCGATGCAGGCCATGACCTGGAGCGCGTCCAGCGCGGGGGTCTGATCGACGCCGCCATGGGCGATCCCCTGAGCGAGGTCTTGGTAGAACCCGCGCTGGTCTCCGGCCAAGGCGGGCAGGCGCTTCACGCCGCCGCGCCCGTCATGGATCGCGATCCTGTCCGGATCCTGGCCCCAACCCGGGGCCCCCGGAGCCATGCCGGCCAGAAGTTGCTGCTCCTGTACGTCGGGATGCTCCTTGACGAGGCTGCCGGCCTCACCGTGGACGACGAAGCGGGGCGATCCGCCGGCGACCAGCATGCTGGCGTTCAGGACCACGCGTAGGTCCGGATAGTCTAGCACCACGTGGGCCCAGTCGTCTGACAGCGCGCCAGGGCGCAGCCGAGCCAGGTTCGCGCTCACCAGGTCGGGCAGGCCGAACAGTTGGAATGCCTGATCCACGAGGTGTGGGCCGAGATCGTACCAGATCCCGCTTCCCGGTCCGGCCCCCTCCCGCCACCGGTCGCGGACCTGCGGGCGAAACCGGTCGAAATGCGATTCGAAATGCTGGACCTTGCCGACGAGGCCGTCCGCGATGGCTTTCCGGACGCTCAGATAATCGCTGTCCCAGCGCCGGTTGTGGAACACCGACAGCTTCCCGCCGTGGCGCCGCGCCAGCGCGACCAGGCCGCGCGCCTCGGCGAGGTCGAGGGTGAAGGGCTTGTCGATGACCACGTGCTTGCCGGCCTCCAGGGCGATCCGGGCCAGGGGCGCGTGCGTGTCGTTGGGGGACGCGATCACCACGAGATCGACGCCGTCCGAGGCGGCGACCGCGGCGGGATCGGCCATGACGGCCAGACCGGGCAGGTCGGCCCGGACCTTGGCCGGGTCGCGCGAGCCGACAACCCGGAGGTCGAGCGCCGGAACCGCCCGGATCAGCGGGGCGTGGAAGGTCTTGCCGGCATAGCCGTAGCCGATCAGGCCGACTCGGATCGGTGCAGGTGCGTTCGCCATGGTGGTGTCGTCCGGTCTGGGCCATCGGGGTTGCGCGATGATAGCCGCGCGAGCGCCCGGGTTCACGCCATCCGGCGCACCGCACCTCGTCTCATCCGGTTCCGGCCGCGTGCCGCCGTCAGCTCAGCCCCCACCGTCATCACGAGCGAAGCGAAATGACCCAGGGCAGCGCGACTTCGCCGCGCGAGACGCCACACCGGGTTGCTTCGCTGCGCTCGCAATGATGGAGGGGATCACGGGCCGTCGCGTGAGAACCGTATCCGGCGCTGCCGCCGCCGAAAACCGTCCCTAGAACCGTGCGGTCAAGAATAACCGTATGTTCCGGCCCGGCAGCAGGATCTCGTCCTTCTTGAACGAGGTCGAGTTGCGGATGTCGGCGTCGAGCAGGTTCCGGCCCTGCACCCCGAGGGTGATCGCGCTCGCGCCATAGACCGCCGGATCGACCGCCTTGGTGTAGCTCAGCTCGGCGCGCAGGTCGTCGTAGCCGGGGGTGGGGGTCTCGAACAGGGCAGTCGCCTGGTGGTCGAAGGCGTGGAGCAGGTTCACCCGTGCGAACCAGCCGTCCGCCCGCAGGTAGACGCCGCCGCCGAGTCGGTAGGGCGGGATGCGCGGCACGTTGGTGCCGTTGTCGAACTGGGCGCGCACGAAGTCGAACTGCGCCTCGACGCCGGCGAAGCCGTCGCCGACCGGCAGGAGATCGTACTGGCCGATGATCTCGGCGCCGTAGAAGGTGGCGTTCTGCTGCTGGTAGACGATCTGCCGGTTCTCGGTGCCGCTGCCGCAGGACGCGAAGTCGTCGTCGCAAGCGAGCCCGGTGAAGTTGCGGTAGATGAAGCCGGTATAGCGCGTGTAGTAGCCGGTGGCGTCGAGGCGCAGCGGCCCCTCCGCGCGGCGGATGCTGGCCTCCACCGTGCGGGCGCGCTCCTTCTTGAGGTCCGGATTGCCGATCTCGAAGGTCGCGGTGGCATCGTGCGGCCCCTGCGAGAACAGCTCGTAGCCGGTGGGCCCGCGCTCGACATAGGAGCCGTTGAGGCTCGCCACGAAGCCGAAGGGCAGGTCCTGGAGGGCGCCGATGCTGGCGCTCTTCGGGGCGAAGCGCCGGGTCCGGGCGTACTGGAACGGATCCTGCCCATCGACCGGGGCGTAGTCCGCGGGGAACTGCGCCGCGATGCTCGACAGCCGGTCCACCTCGTAGCGGCCGGCCGCCTGCAGCCGCGTGCCGGGGCGCAGTTCCAATTCCTCGAACAGGTAGACCGCGTTGGCCCGGGACTCGGTCTTGGGCAGGAACGATTCGAGCTGGGTGTTGATCACCCGCCGGTCCGACTGGAAGCCGAGTGCGCCGGTGAGCCGGCCGAACGGCGTGTCGACCGGGACGTGCTGGAGTTCCAGGCGCCCCTCGGCCTCGCGGTTCTTGAAGATCGCCTGGACGCCCTCGATCCCGTCCTCGCCGATGCCGACCTCGTTGTGGCGGTAGACCGAGTAGCCCGCCCAGTAGCGGATCACCTCGAACGGGCCGTCCAGCGGCCGGTACTCGCCCCGCGACAGGACCCGGTCCTGGTTCGGGGTCAGGCGGGTGCGGTCCTGCTCGGCCACGCCGCCCGGGATCGCGTAGATCGCGTCGTAGTGGCTGAACGAGAGGCCGACGAAGCCGCGGTCGCCGATCGCCGAGATGCCGACCGCGCCGCCCTGCGACTCGTTGTAGGAGTTGCGCTGAATGCCGCCGGGGATCGCGTAGCTGTCGTTGGCGGTCCGGAACCCGTCGGCATGGACTGCGATCCCGTCGGCCCCGGCATCCACCGTGGCGGCGCCGAGCCGGCCGTTGTCGACGCTGGAAAAGCCGCTGGTGACCTGCCCCTGCACGCCGTTGGCCGGGATGAAGGTCGGCACCCGATTGTTGTCGGCCGAGACCACGCCGCCGATGGCCCCGGAGCCGTAGCGCAGGGTCGCGGGACCGCGGATCACCTCGATCCGGTCGGAGACCAGCGGGTTCACCGGGACCGCGTGGTCCTCGCCGAGATCCGAGACGCCGCCGTTGACGATGCCGTTCTCCTGGATCCGCACCCGAGCGTTGTCGAGGCCGCGGATGATCGGCCGCGAGGCCGCGCCCGGCGCGTAGGTGGTGGAGGAGATGCCGGGCCGGTCGAACAAGGCGTCGCCCAGGGTCCGGGGCTGGTCGCGGGCGATCTGGTCCTGGGTCACCACGGTGACGGGTGAGAAGGTGTTGGTCGCCACCGGCAGGATGCCGGTCTGGAGCGGGGCCGCATTCCCGACCGTGGGATGGCCGGTCTGGATCGGGCTGGGGCTGGTGACGCTGATCTCGTCGAGGGCGACGGCCGGCTGCGCCCGCGCCGGAGCGGCGAGCAGGCCGGCAGAGACCGGGGCCGACAGGATCGTGCCGGCCAGGGCGGCGAGGCGGAGGGTCGGTGTCATCGTGACTCACACAGTGTTATATCGTTTCATTCACGCTCCACACGGGATGGACGCAAGTGCCGATCGCGCCTCCCATCGCGATCGGCCGGAAACGTTACACCATTACAACAGGCGCGCCCGCTAGCCCCGCGCTTCAGATTCCGGCCGCGCTTGAATTTGAAACGTTATAACGTTTTGTTTTGTGTATGGCCAAGCCCGATCCCCGCCTTCCCGTCACCGTGCTGTCCGGATTCCTGGGAGCCGGCAAGACGACCCTGCTCAACCATGTGCTCAACAATCGCGACGGCCGCCGGGTCGCCGTGATCGTCAACGACATGAGCGCGGTGAACATCGATGCCGACCTCGTGCGGGCCGGCGGCGCCGACCTCTCCCGGACCAACGAGACGCTGGTGGAGATGACCAACGGCTGCATCTGCTGCACCCTGCGGGACGACCTGCTGAACGAGGTCCGCCGCCTGTCCGAGGCGGGGCGGTTCGACGACCTGCTGATCGAGGGCACCGGCATCGCCGAGCCACTGCCGATCGCCTCGACCTTCCCGTTCCGGGACGAGGCCGGCCGCTCGCTCTCGGATCTCGCCCGCCTCAACACGATGGTGACAGTGGTCGACGCCGTGAACCTACTGAAGGATTACGGCTCGGCCGCCTTCCTGCGCGAGCGCGGCGAGTCCGCGGGCGCCAAGGATACCCGCACCCTGGTCGATCTGCTGGTGGAGCAGATCGAGTTCGCCGACGTGGTGGTGATCAACAAGGCACGCGACGTCTCGGAGGCGCACCGCGCCCTGGTCCGCGCGGTGGTGCGCGGCCTGAACGCCGACGCCCGCATCCCGGAGGTCGATCACGGGCGTGCGCCCCTCGACGCGGTCCTCGATACCGGGCTGTTCGACGAGGCGAAGGCGCAGAGCCACCCGCTCTGGTTCCAGGAATTGTACGGCGCCCACGACCACGTGCCGGAGACCGAGGAATACGGGATCTCGTCGTTCGTCTACCGGGCCCGGCGGCCGTTCGATCCGGAGCTGTTCAACGCCTTCGTCAACGCGACCTGGCCGGGCCTGATCCGGGCCAAGGGCCATTTCTGGCTGGCGACGCGGCCGGACTGGGTCGGGGACTTTTCCTTGGCCGGCGCGGTGGCGCGGATCTCCGCGATGGGGTTCTGGTGGTCGGCGGTGCCGCGCCGGCGCTGGCCGGAGGCGCCCGAGTTCCAGGAGCGACTCGACGCGGTCTGGAGCGAGGTCTGGGGCGACCGGCGCCAGGAACTGGTCTTCATCGGCACCGGCATGGACCGGGACACGCTCATCGCGGCCCTGGATGCGTGCCTGGTGAAGGCCGGCGACGGGGAGGTGTTCGACCCCGAAGCCTATCGCGACCTGCCGGACCCGTTCCCGGCCTGGCGCCGGGCGGCCTGAGCCGGTAGCCCGTCAGACCGGGATCGCCTCGACCTCGTCCTCGGCCTCGGCATCGATCTCCGCGTCGACATCGGTGAGCTGACCGGAGGCGCCGGCCGCCTCGGCGAGGCCGCGGGCGGCCTTGCGCAGGAGCTTGCGCAGGCGGCGTCGGTCGGTCTTGTCGAGATGGTCGAGCAACTCGGCCTCGACATCCTCCTGGATCCGCTCGATGGCCTCGGCCTTCGCCAGGCCGGCCTCGGTGAGCTGCACCCGCACGACGCGGCCGTCACCCGATTCGGCCCGGCGCTCCACGATGCCGAGAGCCGCGAGCCGGGTGACCGTCTTGGACGCGGTCGGCGGGCGGACCCGCAGGAGGGCGGCGAGGTCGCCCATCGTCATGGTGCCGGCGGAGGCGAGGGCCTGGACCACCTGTTCCTGCCCGGCGAACAGGCCGAGCTTGGCCAGCCGGTCACCGGTGCGCGCGCGGTGCAGGCGCGCGGCCTGCACCAGGGCCCAGCCGACGCTGCGCACGCCGGGCGGCCGCATCTTCTTGGACGATCCTTCGGACGCACCCGCGTCCTTGGTCTCGCGATCACGTTTCTGCTTGTCGCCCACCGGAGCGCCCGCATCTATGCCGGCGGCCGCCGGACCATCCTGAACCTGCACCGTCCACTCCCGTCCCGAGGCCGCCCGGGTTCCTGTGGCGCGGGCCGGTGACGGTGCGATGACGGGGGCCGAAAACGCCCTGCACTCAACAGGGCATCAAGCGCTTCAGCCGGTCAAGGATGTCCTCGCCCGTGCACGGACGGGCGATGAAGTCGGCGTGGGCGGGCATCCGGGCCGGATCGGGCGCGGCCCGCCCGGACACGATGAGAATCGGCAGTTGCGGGCGGGCCTCGGCCACCGCGCTCGCCAGGTCGAAGCCGTCGGTCTTTCCCGAGAGCTGGACGTCCGTCACCAGGCCACAGATGTCAGGCCGCGCCTGCAGGATGCTGAGCGCCCGCTCGGCGGAAGCACATTGCACCGTGTCGTAACCGCCATCCTCCAGCACGTCCCCGAGGTCCATGATCGTCAGCGCCTCGTCCTCGACGAGGAGGATCACCGGCCGATCGCCGCCCGAAACCGTCTGCTCGCTCGCCACTGTGTACTCCCTCCGGCAGCGTCCGACCGCGAGGGCCGCCGCACGCGTTGTCAGCGGTGAGCCAACGGCAGAAACGGTTCCAGGTTGCAGGGCGGCGTGGCGACGGCTCGCGGGATCGTGTGGCGGATGCGCTCAGGCGAGCGCCGCGGCCCGCTCGGAGACGACGCCGACGACGGCCTCGATCAGCCGGTCGAGATCGGCGTCCGGAATGGTCAGGGCGGGGGTGAGATAGACGATGTCGCCGAACGGCCGCACCCAGACGCCCCGGTCGAGGAAGCCGGTCTTGAGGGCGGCGAGGTCGGGCGGCGCCGCGAACTGCACCGCCCCGATGGCGCCCAGCACGCGGACATCCGCCACCCCGGGCAAGCCCTTCAGGCCGGACAACTCATCCGCGAGCCGGCGGGCGATGGCGCCGGCCTGCTTGAGGCGCGGCTCGGTCTCGAACAGGTCGAGGCTGGCATTGGCCGCCGCGCAGGCCAGCGGATTGGCCATGAAGGTCGGGCCGTGCATCAAGGCCGCCGCCGGATCCTCGGACCAGAACGCCTCGAACACCTCCGTCCGGGCGATCGTGGCCGCCAGCGCCATGGTGCCGCCGGTGAGCGCCTTCGACAGGCACAGGATGTCCGGCACGATCCCGGCCTGCTCGCAGGCGAACAGGCTGCCGGTGCGCCCGAACCCGGTGAAGATCTCGTCGGCGATCAGCGGCAGGCCGTGTCGGCGGGCGAGGCGTGCGACGGTCGCCAGCACGTCCGGCGGGTGCAAGACCATGCCGCCCGCGCCCTGGACCAGCGGCTCGACAATCACGGCGGCCAGCGTCTCACGATTGGCGGCCAGAGCCGCATCCAGCGCCTCGGTCTCGGCCAGGCTCCTCGGCAGGTCACAAAAAACCTGGCTGGGCAGGTAAGCGCCGAACCGGCGATGCATGCCTTCCTCGGGGTCGCAGATCGACATCGCCCCCATCGTGTCGCCGTGATAGCCGCCCCGGAACGCCAGCACCTTGGTCCGGCCGCTCACCCCGCGATTGAGCCACATCTGGGCCGCCATCTTCAGGGCGACCTCGACGGCGACCGAGCCCGAATCGCTCAGGAACACGTGGTCGAGGTCCCCCGGCAGCAGCGCGGCGAGCCGTGACGCCAGCCGCTCCGCCGGGGCATGGGTGAGGCCGCCGAACATCACGTGCGGCATCCGCGCCAGCTGGTCGGCCACGGCCCGGGCGATGTGGGGATGGTTGTAGCCGTGCACCGCCGTCCACCAGGACGCGATGCCGTCCACCAGCTCGCGGCCATTGGCCAGCATGATGCGGCTGCCAAGCGTCGCCACCGCCTTCAGGGGCGGAGCGGCCACGCGCATCTGCGTGTAGGGGCGCCAGAGATTCTGTTTCGAGGGTCGATCGGACGTCATGGCGGAGGGATGGGCGGCAAGGCCGAAGTGGTCAAGCAGACGCGCGATGCGGCGCGTGAACCCGCCGAAGCCGCTTTGATCCACCGGAGACGGTAAGACAGGCGAATGGCGAGTAATGTTTGTTCTGTGCCGACGAAGCCTCCACGCCTAGGCGCCCGAAATCGCCCGAGCGTGACTTCTGCGGCTCCGCGCCGCTCGGCACCTTGACATCCACCGCCCCCGCGGCCCCATCACCCACCCGATGGACAGCCTCGACGCCTTCGCCCGCACCAAACTCGACGCCCTGGAAGCCGGCAGCCTGCGGCGGCGGCTCACGCCGACCGAGCGCGGCACAGGGGCCGCGGCGTCGCGCCGGGGCAGGGCGCTCGTCTCGTTCTCGTGCAACGACTATCTCGGCCTGTCGCATCATCCGCGGGTGATCGGAGCCGCGCAGGAAGCCGCCGGCCGCTACGGGGCCGGGGCGGGCGGCTCGCGCCTCGTCACCGGCGACCATCCCTATCTGGGCGCCCTGGAGGAGGGACTCGCTCGCCACAAGGGCGCCGAGGCCGCCCTGGTGTTCGGCAGCGGCTACCTCGCCAATCTCGGAATCACCCCGGCGCTCGCCGGACACGGCGACCTCGTGGTGCTGGATGAACTCTCCCATGCCTGCATGTGGGCGGGGGCGCGGCTGTCGGGCGCCACGGTGCTGACCTTCCGCCACAACGATCCGGCCGACCTCGCGGACACACTCGCCGCGCACCGCCCGCACCACGCCCGCGCTCTGGTGCTCACCGAGCGGGTGTTCAGTATGGACGGCGACCGGGCGCCGCTCGGCGACCTGCTGGGTGTCGCGGAGGCCTTCGACGCCTGGACGCTGGTCGATGACGCCCACGGGATCGGCGTGGTCGAGGACGGGCCGCGGGCACCGCTGGAGATGGGCACGCTGTCGAAGGCGCTCGGCTCCTACGGCGGCTATCTCTGCGCCTCGCGGGCGGTGATCGACCTGATGACCAGCCGCGCCCGGAGCTTCGTCTACACCACCGGCCTGCCCCCGGCCTCGGCCGCCGCGGCCCTGGAAGCCCTGGCGATCCTGGAAGAGGAACCGGCCCGGCGCACCCGGCCGCTGGCGCTGGCCCAACGCTTCACCGCCCGCCTCGGCCTGCCCGAAGCCGAGAGCGCCGTGGTGCCAGTCCTGGTCGGCGACGCGCAGGCGGCGCTCGACATCTCCGCGGCCCTGGAGGCGGCCGGCTTCCTGGTCGTGGCGATCCGTCCCCCGACCGTACCGGCCGGGACCGCGCGGTTGCGGGTCGCATTCTCGGCGGCCCACACGGACGCGCAGGTCGATGCCCTGGCCGACGCGGTGGCGGCGCTGACCGGCCGCGCTTCCCGTCCCTGAGCGCCGACCCTATACCTCGTGGGCGACGCTCCCGCACAAGAGGAGCCGGCCGGCACAGATCAACCGTGAGGACGACGCCATGGACGCCACCGCTCTGCGAGCCCTCCAGGCTCCGATCAAGGACCAGTACCGGACGGCGCCGGATTCGGCGGTGATCACCCTGAAGGCCAAGGGTACCCTCGACGACACCAAGATCGCCTGCAAGGTCGAGACCGGCCGCGCCATTGCGGAAGCCGGGCTCCACCCGGCCAGCGGCGGCTCCGGCCTCGAACTGTGCTCCGGGGACATGCTGCTCGAAGCTCTGGTCGCGTGCGCAGGCGTGACCCTCAAGGCGGTGGCGACGGCGCTCGAGATTCCGCTGCGCTCCGGCACGGTGATTGCGGAGGGCGACCTCGACTTTCGCGGAACGCTCGGCGTCGACAAGGAAGCCCCGGTGGGCTTCCGCAGCATTCGGCTGTTCTTCGCGTTGGACACCGACGCGTCCGAGGACAAACTCGCACAGCTGCTCAAGCTGACCGAGCGCTACTGCGTCGTGTTCCAGACCCTGAACCGCAAACCCGCGTTGTCGGTCGCCGTCACGTCGGCCTGAGGGAAGACGACGATGGCCGGCGACATCACCCAGACGGAATACTGGAACGGCGAGGTCGGCACCCGCTGGGCCCGCAATCAGGCGGTGCTCGACGCGGTGTTCGCACCGCTCACCGAGGCGCTGTTCACGCGCTTGACGCTCCAGTCGGGGCAATCCGTGCTCGATATCGGATGCGGCTCGGGCACCACGACCCTGGAGGCCGCCCGCCGGGTCGGTCAGCAGGGGACCGTGACCGGCGCGGACATCTCGGCGCCGCTGCTCGCAGTCGCCTGGGGCCGGGCTGAGGCGGAACCACCTGGTGCCGCACCGATCCGATTCGTCGAGGCGGACGTAGAGAACGCCGATCTCGGAACCTACCGGCAGGCCTTGTCGCGGTTCGGCGTGATGTTCTTTCCGGATTCGGCCCGCGCCTTCGCCAACATCCGCCGGATGCTGCACCCCGGGGGGCGACTGACCTTCCTGTGCTGGCGGGCGCTGCCGGAAAACCTCTGGGTGACGGTGCCGCGCGATGCGGTGCTGCCGCTCCTGCCCGAGATCCCGCCGACCCCGCAACCGGATACGCCCGGTCCGTTCCGCTTCGCCGACGATGCGCGGCTGATCGCGCTGCTGCGTGACGCCGGTTTCGGGACCGTGACCTGCGACGCGATCGACCGGGACGTGGTGCTCGGCCGCGGGACCACCGATACCGAGGCGGCGGAGGCCGCCGCCCATGTCGCCATCAATCTCGGGCCGACGGCGCGTCTCGTCCGCGAGGCCGAGCCCGATCTGCGCGCCCGGGCCGAAGCCGCCGTCACCGCGGCCCTGCACCCGCACGCGGAGGGCGGTATCGTCAGCCTGCGCGCCTCCTGCTGGCTGGTCCAGGCGGACTGACGAACGGCAGATCACCGCGGTTTCCGGTCGAACGACGAGGGGGCCGCCAGCACCGTCCTTCCCGAATGAAACGCAACCCTTTCCCGGGCGCCTGGAACGTCAGTGGACGGTGATCCGGGACTCAGCGCAGAAGACGCCGCCCAGCGGCACGATCGAGAAGCGATATTTCGGCGGCTTCGCGTCATCGTGTGCTGGGTCCAGGATCGCATTCCGCTGGCGCTGCATGTGCCCGGTAAAGGGCGTCGCGCGAGCGGCGATCGCCCGCGATTCAGAACCCCAACGCGCCGCCGTCGGACCGCGGGTCGTGCATCGCCTCGATCCGCCCATCGCGGGCCCGGCGGACGAGCATGCCGGCATGACCCAGCGTGTCGCTGTAGGGTACGCCGACCGGCTCGATCTGGTGGCCCATGCGCTCCAGAGCGGACAGGATGGCCGGATCGAACCGATCCTCGACCTTCACGCTGAGCGAAGGCGCCCCCCAGGTCCGGCCGTAGAGCAGCCGCGGGGCATCCACCGCGTCGGCGACGGAGAAGCCGTAATCGGCGTAGCGGCAGAAGATCTGCGCCTGGAATTGGGGCTGACCGTCTCCACCCATCGCGCCGTAAGCCAAGACCCGGCCGTCGTCGAAGCAGGCCAGTGCCGGGATCAGGGTGTGGAACGGGCGCCGGCCCGGCTCCAGCGGATTCACGGCGGCCGGGTCGAGGGAGAACGAGACGCCCCGGTTGAGCCAGTCGATGCCGGTACGCGGCAGAACCACCCCGGAGCCGTATTCCCAATAGACCGACTGGATGTACGAGACCGCCAGCCCGTCGCGGTCGATCGCCCCCATCCAGACCGTGTCGCCGGGGGAATCGCGCAGGGGGACCGTTGCGGCGCGCTTCATGTCGATGCGCGCGGCTTCCGTAGCGAGGAAGGCCGGCGCCAGGAACTCCTCGATGTCGTGGCGCAGGCGACCGAAATCGGTCACCACCCGGTCGCGGATCGCGAAGGCGCGCTTCGTCGCCTCGATCAGCCCGTGGTAGTGCGCGAGGCTCTCGGGGGCGGAGACGTTCAATCGGTCGAACAGGCCGAGGAGGATCAAGGCCGCGAGCCCCTGGGTCGGGGGCGGGAAGTTGAACAGCGTGGCGTCGCGCCGACGCAGGGCCAGCGGCCTGCGCTCGACCGCCTGGTAGGCCTTGAGGTCGGCCCGGGTCACCGGCGCGTCGAAGCGTTCCAGGTCGGCGCCGATCTCGTGGGCGACATCGCCTCGGTAAAAGTCGTCCAGTCCGGCATGCGCGAGCTGCTCCAGGGTCGCCCCGAGGGCCGAGAGCTTGCGGATCTCGCCGGCCCGGTAGGGCTTGCCATCGTTGAGAAAGGTCGCGGCGAAGTTCGGGGCCTCATGCAGGGTGTCGCCCGGCTGCGGCGTGTAGCGCTCCTCGCTCGGTGAGACCGGGACCCCGTCGCGGGCCTGGGTGATCGCGTCGGCGAGCAGCACGTCCACGGGCAGGCGACCGCCGAGCGCCTTGGACAGCGCCAGTGCGAGTTCCCAGCCACCGACCGCGCCGGCCACCGTCACCATGGCGTCGGGGCCGCGCGACGGGATCGTGTCGTAACCCTTCTCGCGGTAGCGCTGGATCGTCGCGAGGCGCCCGGCCGGCCCGCAGGCCTCGATGCCGCGCACCCGCCCACCGCGCTCGCGCACCAGCCAAAAACCGTCGCCGCCGATGCTGTTCATGTGCGGGTAGACCACGGCGATCGAGGCCGCCATCGCCACCATCGCCTCAATGGCGTTGCCGCCCTGCGCCAGCACGGTCCGGCCGGCCGAGGCGGCCAGGTGGTGGGGGGCCGCGACGGCGCTGTCGGAGAAGACGGGGGTCTCGAGCATCGAAGATCCTGTGGTGTTCCGGCCGCAGCGTTAGGCAAGTCTGCGGCCGCCGCAAGGGATCACGGTTCGCGAGGCCCGTCCCATGCTAGGAACGCCGATGCCCATCGTGCAGAAGCGGCCGATGTCGTTCAAGAGTCTGCCTCGGTTGGCCGTCGGCCTCACCCTGGCTGCCATGCCGGCCACGGCGCAGCAGCGAGTGCGGACCGTCTATGAGGGTGCGGGCGCCGATCCGCGGATCTCGGTCTCGCAGCCGGAGAGCACCAGCCAGGCGTCCGGCGGTTATGTCCGTTCGATCGAGCCGTCGCTGGGCCCGCTCGGCGATCCCCTGGGCTTGCGCCCGGTGCTGAAAGCGCGCGGCATCGAGTACAGCCTGACCTACATCGCCGACCTGTTGGGCAACCCGACCGGAGGTCTTCGTCAGGGCGCGATCGTCGAGGATCGCCTGAACCTGCGGCTCAACCTCGATCTCGACCGACTCGCTGGCTGGGAAGGCGCGACGATCCACGCCAATGCCTACTTCATCCACGGCACCGGCCTGTCGCGCTACTATGTCGGCGACTTGCTGACCACGAGCGTGATCGAAGCGCTGCCATCGAGCCGGCTCTACGTGCTGTGGTTCGATCAGAGCCTGATGGACGGGCAGCTCGGCCTACGGATCGGCCAGCAGGCGGCCGACACCGAGTTCTTCGTCAGCCAGACCGCGACCCTGTTCGTGAACTCCACCTTCGGCTGGCCGGCGATCACCGGGCTCGACCTGCCGAGCGGCGGGCCGGCCTATCCGCTCTCGGCGCCCGCGATCCGCGCGAAGTACGCGCCGGGCAACGGCTTCTCGCTTCAGGTCGGGCTCTATGACGGCGATCCGGCGGGAGCGAACCCGCCCGGCAAGGATCCGGAGGCGCAGCGGCTCAACCGCACCGGCACGAATTTCCGAACCAACGACCCGGCCCTGATCGTCGCCGAGGCGACCTACGCGTTCAATATCGAGCCGGGAGCCAAAGGCCTGCCCGGCGACATCACGTTCGGCGGCTGGCAGCATTTCGGCCGGTTCGACAGCCTGCGCTACGACATAACCGGGGTACCGCTGGCAGACCCGAACGCCACCGGCATCGGCCGCCCGCTGCGCGGCAATGCGGGGTTCTACGCGATCTACGACCAGACCCTGTACCGGGAATCCGGCAAGGACGACGAGGGCCTCGGCTTCTTCGTGCGCGCCGCCTACTCGCCGACCCGATCGAGCCTGGTCGACGCCTATGTCGATGCCGGCCTCGCCTACAAGGGCCTGTTCGAGGGCCGCGACGACGACACCGTCGGGGTCAGCCTCGCCCATGCCCGGATCAGCGACGACGCCCGCCGGGCCGACCGGGACACGATTTTCTATACCGGCGTCCCGATGCCGCGGCGGCGGGCCGAGACGGTGCTGGAGGCGACCTACCAGGCGGTGGTGGTTCCGGGCTTCACGGTGCAGCCCGACCTCCAATACGTCTTCCATCCGGGTGCCGGCATTGCCGGCCCGGACGGCCGCCGGTTGCGCAACGCGGCGGTGCTCGGCGTGCGCGCCAGCGTGCAGTACTGAGCCGTCCGGCCTGGAACGGGCGCGGGCCTGCCCTCTTTCAGGGCTATGGTCATCTTCGAGTGGGTTGTCGGCGTCCTGTTCGGCGCCGTCCTTTTGGCTGCGCTGGCGCGACGGCTGGGTGCGCCGTACCCGGCGTTCCTGGCGCTCGGCGGCGTCGGCCTCGCCTTCGTGCCTGGCGTGCCGAACCTGCGGCTCGATCCCGAATTGGCGCTCGCCCTGTTCCTCGCCCCCGTCCTGCTCGATGCCGGCTTCGACGCCTCCGTGCGGGACATGCGGGACAACTGGCGCGCGGTATTCGGGCTGGCGGTGGGCGCCGTGGCGGTGACGACGCTCGCCGTGGCGTTCGTAGCCCACCTCATCGTGCCCGACATGCCGATCGCGGCCTGCATCGTATTAGGCGCCGTGGTCGCGCCGCCCGATGCCGTGGCGGCCCTGGCGGTGCTGAAGCACGCGCCGATGCCGCATCGGCTCGCCACGATCCTGCGCGGCGAGAGCCTGCTCAACGACGCAGCCTCGCTGATCATCTACCGGTTGGCGGTGGCGGCCGCGATGGCCGACGGCTTCCATCCGGCCGAGGTCGCCCCGGCCTTCCTGCTCGGCGTGGTAGCGAGCCTCGCCGCTGGGCCCTGCCTGGGCCTGGCTTTCGTCGCACTGACCCGCCGGGTGACCGACCCGGCGAGCACCATCGTCATGCAGTTCGTCGCCGCGTTCGGGATCTGGCTCGTCGCAGAGCGGCTCGAGATGTCGGGGGTGCTGACCATCGTCACCTTCGCCGTGACGGTCGCTCGCCGGGCGCCGGGCATCACGGCCCCGCGCACCCGGGTGATCTCCTACGCTGTGTGGGACACGGCGGTGTTCGTGCTCAACGTCCTGGCCTTCATCCTGATCGGCATCCAGATCGACCCGATCCAGGACCGGTTGACCGGTCCCGACGCCTGGCAGGCGATATTCCTGGCGGCTGCGATCTTCGCGACTGTGGTGGTGACGCGCCTGGCCTGGGTCCTGCCCACCACTGGCCTCAAGGGCCTCGGCCTGCGTCAGGCCGGAGCGCGTGCGAAGTTCGGGCCGGGGCTCGCTCTGTCCTGGGCCGGGATGCGCGGCATCGTCACGGTCGCGGCCGCCCTGGCGCTGCCGATGGAATTCCCGCACCGGGACCTCGTGGTGTTCACCGCCTTCTTCACGGTGCTGGGCACGCTGATCGTCCAGGGTCTGACCCT
Source organism: Methylobacterium mesophilicum (assembly GCF_022179445.1). Classification (GTDB taxonomy): domain Bacteria; phylum Pseudomonadota; class Alphaproteobacteria; order Rhizobiales; family Beijerinckiaceae; genus Methylobacterium; species Methylobacterium mesophilicum. Next base: position 21,531 of record NZ_BPQU01000017.1, read on the forward strand.
GCGCCCGCTGCTTGCACACCTGAAGCTTGAGGACGACGATCCGGTCGGGCGGGAGGTGGGCTGGGCACGCGCCGCCGCCTACAAGGCGGCCCTCGAAAGCCTCTCCGAAGCGGGCGACGAGCCGGCAATCGATTCGCTCCGCGCTGAGTTCCGCTCGGCGCTCGAAGAGGCCGAGGCCCATGAGGAGGGCCTTGCTCCCGAGAGTCTGCCCTCGGATGCCGCGCGCCGCCGGTCGGTGGCAGCGGCACGCAATGCGGTCCTGTCCCTGCGGCGGCAGGGCCGCATCGGCGACGACGCCTATTTCCTGCTGGAGGAGGAGTTCGACTGGGCCGAGCTCAACGCCACGCCGAAGGCTGAGACCTGAGTCGCAGCGTCCAAACAGCCGTCCGTTCAAACACCCTTGCGCGCTGCGACCCGCGATTCGATCGCGTCCCAGACCGCCACCGAGAGATCCGGACCGCCGAGCCGCTGGATCGCCCGGATGCCCGTGGGGGAGGTGACGTTGATCTCGGTGAGATGTCCGTCGATCACGTCGATCCCGACCAGGATCAGGCCGCGCCGGGCCAACTCCGGCCCGATCGTCGCGCAGATCTCGCGCTCGCGCTCGGTCAGCTCCGAGGCCGAGGCGGCCCCGCCGCGCACCATGTTCGACCGAATATCGTTGGCCGCCGGCACACGGTTGACCGCGCCCATCGCCACGCCGTCGACCAGGATGATGCGCTTGTCGCCCTCGGTCACCCGGTCGAGGTAGCGCTGGATCACCCAGGCCTCCCGGAAGGTGGTGGCGAACAGGTCGAACATCGAGCCGAAGTTCGGGTCCGTCTCGGTGACCTTGAAGACGGCCGCGCCGCCGTGCCCGTGCAGCGGCTTCATCGCGACCGTGCCGTGCTCCAAACGGAACGCCTCGATCTCGGCCTTGTCGCGGCTGATCAGGGTCGGGGGCATCAGTTCGGGGAAATCGAGCACGAACAGCTTCTCGGGCGCGTTTCGCACCTCGAAGGGATCGTTGACCACCAGCGTGTCCGGGTGGATCCGCTGCAGCATGTGGGTGGCCGTGATGTAGGCCATGTCGAAGGGCGGATCCTGGCGCATCAGCACCACGTCCGCCTCCGCGAGGTCGATCCGCTCCGGCGGCGTGAGCGTGAAATGCGCGCCCTCGACGTCCTGGACCGTCAAACGCTCGACCCGGGCCGTCACCCGACGGCCCTGCATCGAGAGCCGGTCGGGCGTGTAGTAGATCAGGTCATGCCCCCGCCGCTGCGCCTCGAGCAGCAGAGCGAAGGTCGTGTCCCCGGCGATCCGGATGTTCTGGATCGGGTCCATCTGGACGGCGACGGTCAGGCCCATCGAAAATGCCCTTCGCCTGCGGCGCGTGTCTGGACCGAGTAAATGCTCAATCGTCCAACAGCGACTTGCTGCCGGTGCGCTTGTCGTAGTCGCCGATCGCCGAGCGGCACTCGGGCGACAGGCGCTTGCGGTTGCGCATCATGCACTTGTCCGCGTCCTGGCTGTTCGGATCGACGCCGGCGCAGAGACGGAAATAGTCGTTGGCGCAGCCGAGCTGCAGGCCCTGGTCCTCACGCTGGGCGTAGGCCGGGCCGGTGGCGAGCGCGAACAGCGCGAGCGCTGCCGTCGCGACGCCGCGGCGGCGGTTGGAGCGCAGGAATCGTTCCGGAACGAGTCGCATTCAGCGGTGTCCTCAAATCTCGGTCGCGCGGAAAATCTGTGCGGCGGTCGGCCCGTCCGCTTGCGCCCGGCATATCGGTCGCGCTGGGCGGTAGGCAAGCGCCACGGCTCTGCATGGGTTCCCCGCGCGCAACGCCGCGCCCACGCTTCGCCGCTGTGTGGCGCCCGGGCCGCAACGGCCGCCAAGAAAAAAGGCCCCATCCGTGAACGGACAGGGCCTCAGTCAAAGGGAGGAAACGCCCGCCATGGGCAAAACCGGCGTCGCAATTCGCGCGCCAGACCTGCCGGGAGGCCGTCCGGATCCTGGCCGGGATCCGGCAAGACTCCGTTAACCACGTCATGCTGAATGGTTTCCGTAGCCCTTGCCGACCCCCTCTGCAGGGCCCGGGCACTGCCGCTCGAGCCGCCGACAGGAGCCGGAGACCATGACCCCATTCAAGCCGCAGGTGACTGGCCAGACCCGCCTGCCAATGCCCGCCAACGATGCGGCGCGCGACGCGCGGCGGGATCCGTCCGCGGTCCTGCTGCCGTTCCCCGGGCCCGACCTGCGCCGGACCCGCCAGCTGCCGCCCACCGACGAGCAGCGGGGCGAGATCCTGTTCTTCCTCGGCGTGCGCTACGAGCGCCTTGCCTCCTGAACGCACCGATAGCCGCCGACCGGCCCGGCCAGGCGACGTTTCCGACGGTTTGATCATGCCTGTTCCGGACCGCCATCGGCCAACGGTCGCCCCTGTCGCCGACAGGCACCCGAACCGCGCCCGCAGGGTCTCCATCCTCCTGGCCGCCGGCACGGCGCTGGCGCTCCTCGCCGCCTGCACCCAGAGCGGCGATTTCGGCCGCCCCCGCACCGGTGTGTGGAACGGGCTGATCGACACCACCGGCAGTTTCTCATCGCGCGATCGCGGCCGCCTGATCCTCGATTCCGGCTTGACCGACGACGAGCAGGCCCTGCGCGACCGCGCCTGGCGCTTCGTCCAGCCGGCCAGCACCGTCACGGCCTTCCAGGATGCCCTCCTTGGATTGGCGAGCGCGCACGCGACGCCGACCTGGCGGTTCGACGAGGTCGGCGCCTATTACGACACGCTGACCGCGGAGCCGTCGCGCTCCCCCGTCTCCCGCTACCGACAGCTCGCCGACGACGCCACGGCCGATGCCCGCCTGATCCCGATCTTCACGGCGCTCGCCGCGCGGGTGATCGACGCGGATGCCGCGCGGCTGCGCAGCCTGCCCTTCGCCAAGACCCTCGACGACGCGGATATCCGCCTCGCAGCCCAGCACGTGGCCGAGAACCGCTGCCTGATCGCCTGGGTGCGGATCGAGGCCGGCCTGCGGCTGGCCCGCTACCGCTACGCCCTGGAGCATCTTTTCGCCCAGGCGCCGGCCAAGGAATCGGTCCCGGCCGAGCGCTCGCTGGCCATGCTCGCCGCGCGCCGCAACCTGCTCGACCCGCTGCTGCCGCCGGACGCCGCGGCCCGGTGCGGCCTCGAAGCCGCCATCGTACCGGTCGCCGAGGCGCCCCCGCTGGTCGTCAAATACTGAGTCGACCCGGCGCTACCGCCCGGTGGGTTTGCCGCCGGCATCCTTGCCTGCGGACTCGTCTGCCGGCATGTCGGTGGTGCAGGAGACGGCTTTGACGGCGGCGTTGGCGCCGGGTCGCTGGCTGGGCAGGCTGGCGATCACCCGCACGACCACGACGCCCCGCGTGTCCGGCGCGACGATGCGCACGTCGCGGCTCGGGTCGTTCTCGTCGTCGTCGGCCAGAGCCTCGTCGTACTGCGCCCGGGTGAGGATCACGAGGTCGAGGGCGCCGCGCACGGCGGCTTGGTCGGTCACGGCGTAGAAGGCGCCTCGCCGGGCATGCGCGGCGAGCGACAGCGACAGCGGTCCGGTCCGCGCAGAGACGCGCATCGGCCCGTCGGCGAGATCGTAGGCACAGACGCCCACCGCCACGGCCGGGTCCGGGATCGGCAGCCACGCCTCGGGCGGGGAGGGGTCGTCGCCGGTGGCGACCGTGTAGATCGGCTGCGGGTGATCCAGGTTTTCGCTGGTCCGGGCGCGCGAGACGGCGTCCGTCTCGGACAGACGCGGGATCGCCAGCACCGTCGCGATGTGCACGATCCCGGCGAGCACCAGGCCGATCAGCGTGGCGAAGAGGAAGCGCGGGCTCACGAGGCGCATCCCAGGCGGGTGATGGCCGGTACCGAGGCCCGGTCGAGGGATCCGACGCTGGCGGCGACCGGCGTGTCGTAGAGGCGCAGGGCCAGGCGAACCGGGCCGCTGTTCCGGGGGCTCGGCAGCCAGTTGCCGGGCTGGACGTCCGGCGCGAGGATCACCGAGAACCGCCCGTCGGCCGAGCGCAGGACCTCCGTGGAGGTGAAGCCCTCCCGCACGGCCGGACGCCCGGGATCGCGCGCACCGCGACCCGCGACGGTGAGGGTCCAGGCCCGGGCCGGCGGCGTCCCGCCGCCAATGCGATACGTGCAGGTCGCGTCGAGCGTCTGGCCCTGGTCGTCGGCCGCCGCCGTCAGCAGCAGGCCCTCGCCCACCGCCAGGGGGATCTCCCCGCGGCGGGCGTTGACGGCACGGGTATAGGGGTCGGCATTCCCGGCTCCGGCCCGAGGCCAGGCCGTCCAGGCGCCGACCGGCACGCCGCCGAACGGATAGCCGCCCCGCGTCGCCCAATCGGCGCTGGCAAGGCCGAGCACCCCGCCGAGCGCAAGGGCGTAGACCGCGAGGCCCGCGACCGAGCTCTTGCGCCAGACACGGGCGAGGAAACGGCCGGCACCGCCCAGGGACCGGACCTTCGGCGCGGGTCTGGGTTCTCCGGCCGCAGCGCTGCGGCCGGGGCTTCCGGGGATTGCGAGCCTCATCGGGTCACCGCAGCTCGATGCGGCCGCCGACGGACCGGGCGCCCTCGGCCACCGCGCCCGGCGGAGCCGAGGGTGCCGCGGCCCGGTCGCCGGGCTTCCGGTCGGACTTCTGCGTGGCCTTGTCGGCGCCCGTTGCATCCGGCCGCGCGTCGCCCGCAGGCGCGCGTTCGACGGTGCGGAACAGGCCGTTCAGGCCGCCGATGACCTCGAAGGAGCGGCGCGAGAGCTTGCCGTAGGCGCTGGCATTCGGATCGATCGGGGCGGTGGGACCGCCGGACGCCTGCTGCTGGGCGGCCCGCGGGCTTTCCTTCAGGCCCGGCAAGCCCTTGATCTCGATGCCCTGGTGGGCCGGCTCCATCACGTCGTGCCAGAGCTGGGCGGGGAGCGAGCCGCCGGTCAGCTTGTTGGTCGAGGTGTGGTCGTCGTTCCCGAACCAGACCGCGCCGACGTAATTGCCGGTGTAGCCGACGAACCACGCATCCCGGTAGGCGTTCGTGGTGCCGGACTTGCCGGCGACCTTCACGCCCTCGAGCTGGGCGCGCTTGCCGGTCCCCTCCTCGACCACCTTGTTGAGCATGAAGTTCATGTCGGCGACGACCTGGGGCGGAAGCACCCGATCGGGCGCCTCGTCGGCGTGGCGGTAGATCACCTCGCCGGACGAGTTCTTCACCTCCATGGCCGCATAGGGCTTGGCCTTGTAGCCGCCGTTGGCGAACACCGCGTAGCCGGCGGCCTGGTCGATCACCGTGACCTCGTCGGAACCGATCGGCATCGAGACGGTGTCGATCAGGTTCGAGGTGATGCCCATCTTGTGGGCCAGATCGGTGATCTTCGCGCGGCCGGCCTTCGCGGCGCGGGCCTCATGGCTGATGCCCATGGCCTTGCCGAGCGAGATCGAGATCTTGATCGGGATCGTGTTGATCGACTTCGCTACGGCGAGCCACATCGGCACCCGTCCGGCATAGGACCGGCCGTAATTCTGCGGGCACCAATTGCCGATGCAGACCGGGCTGTCGACCACCGCGGTCTCGGGCTTGAACAGCCCCGACAGGAGGGCGGCGGAGTAGACGTAGGGCTTGAACGACGAGCCGGGCTGGCGCAGCGCGTCGGTGGCGCGGTTGAACTGGCTCTCGCCGTAATCGGCGCCGCCGACCATGGCGCGCAACGCCCCGTCCGGGTCGAGGATGACCATCGCAGCCTCGTCGACGTCGAAGGCGTCGCCGGACTTGCGCAGGATGTCGGCCACGGCCTCGTCGGCCCGCTTCTGGATCGCGAGGTCGAGGGGTGTCTTGACCGTCAGGACGCGGTCGTTGCGGAGCTTGCCCGCATCGGCCATGGCCTTGATCTCGCCGAAGGCCCAGTCGAGGTAATAGTCGGCGGTGATGTCGCGGGTGCGGGTCACCGGGGTCGCCGGGTTGCGCAGGGCGGTCTGGATCTGCCCTTCCGTGACGAAGCCGGCCTCCACCATGTTGTGAAGCACGTCCGCGGCGCGGGCCCGGGCGGCGGGCAGGTTGACGTGGGGCGCGTATTTCGTCGGCGCCTTGAACAGGCCCGCCAGCATGGCCGCCTCGGCCAGGCTGATGTCCTTGAGCGGCTTGCCGAAATAGTAATCCGCCGCCGCCACGGCGCCGAAGGTGCCGCCGCCCATATAGGCCCGGTCGAGATAGAGCTTCAGGATCTCGTTCTTGGTCAGGTGGCTCTCCAGCCACAGGGCCAGGAACGCCTCGTTGATTTTTCTTTCGAGCGAGCGCTCGTTCGTCAAAAAGAGATTCTTGGCGAGCTGCTGCGTGATCGAGGAGCCGCCCTGCGTTCCGCCGCCGCCGCGCGAGTTGTTGACCAGCGCCCGCAGGGTGCCGATCGGGTCGATGCCCCAGTGCTCGTAGAAGCGCCGGTCCTCGGTGGAGACCAACGCCTTGATCATGATGTCGGGAAACTCGTCGAGCTTGAGCGAGTCGTCGTGCTTGATGCCGCGCCGACCGACTTCGGTGCCGTACCGGTCGAGGAATGTGACGGCGAGATCTTGCTGCTTCAGCCAGTTCTCGCTGGTCAGCTGGAACGCGGGCTGCGCGAAGGCGAGCAGCAGCACCGCGCCGCCGGCCCCCAGGGTGACGGCCTCGCTGGTCAGGTCGAGGGCGATCCGCTTCCAGCCGTGGACGGCGAACCGGCTCATGACCCGCTGGAAGCGCTCGTAGGCCGCGCCGGTGGAGCGGCCGCTGTCGTAGAGGCCGGCATTGACCCAGGCATCGAACGCCAAAGCGGCGCGCTCGACGCGGATCTTGATCTCGGTGAGCGTCGGCAGGCGCACGTTGTCGGACCCGGCTTGTCGAGCGCCTTCGCGGCGAGAAGGATCGAGCGCCCGCGCCGCGGGCATGGCACCCGCGGCCGAGACACCGCGCGGCGTTCCCATCCTTAGCAGGATCCGGAACGGTCGGCGAGGCTCTGCGCAGTCCCGTGATTCGCCGCAGGCCCGCCGGCTTGCCCGGCGGCGCGGGCTCGGGCAGAGACAGACAATTCCCGATCGCGAGATTGACCGATGTCCAAGCCCGAGGCGCTGCGCCGCGGGGTCGCCGAGCCGTTCTGGCGGACCAAGACCCTCGAAGCCATGACGCCGTCCGAGTGGGAGAGCCTGTGCGACGGGTGCGGTCGGTGCTGCCTGATCAAGCTCGAGGACGACGAGACCGGCGAGGTCCACCACACCGATATCGGCTGCACCCTGCTCGACGGCCTGACCTGCCGCTGCCGCGACTACGCCCGCCGACAGAAGCGCGTGCCCGACTGCGTCCGCCTGACCCCGGAGGCGGTGCGGACGATCCCGTGGCTGCCGCCGACCTGCGGCTATCGGCTCGTCCGCGACGGCGAGCCGCTCTATCCGTGGCATCCCCTGGTCTCGGGCCGGGCCTCCAGCGTGCACGAGGCCGGCATCTCCATCCGGGGCCGGCTTGCCGGCAACGAGGAGGAGTTCTCCGACGACGAGTTGCCGGACCGGATCGTGGCCTGGCCGGGGGCGGATCCGGACGAGCGCTGACGCTCAGCTCGAGTTGACACGGCTGCCGAGCAGCCGGCCGCCCGCGAGACCGTTGAGTCCGATCACGCCCAGCACCGCCACGGCATGGATCAGCAGATCCGACGCGGTCGCGTCGTGCGGATGGAACGGCATCAAAAGAGCGGCCGCCGCCGCTGCGGCCGCGAGCCCGCCGAGTGCCGCGGTCAGGTTCGGCCGGAGCGGGCAGGCGCGGCGCAGCATCACGACGATCAGCACGGAAAGCGGCGCCGAGACGCAGACCAGGAAACTGAAGCAGCCGGCGACCTCCTGGGGATTCGGCCGATCGGTGCCGGGGGCGATCCAATCGCGCAGGCAGCCGAAGCCGCTCGCCCCGATCCAGAGGGCCAGGGCGGGGAGCGGCAGCAAGGCCCAGGCCCGGGAGCGGCCCGGGACGCTGGTGGCGAAGGCCGCGAACGCAGCGCCGGCCGCCGTCAGCACCGCCCCGAGCGCGGCGCAGGCGAGATCCGGCACGCGCATCCTCAGCATGAAGCCGGTGGAGTCGATCCGGCTCGCCAGGACCAGCCCGACGATCAGGGCCGCTCCCAGCCACATGGCGGCGCGCAGGGCCGGAGAGGGCAGAGGCCGAACCGGCTCCAGGCCGATGGCGAGATCCTCGACCAGCCGGTCGTGGCGACTCAAAGCGTGCGGACCCGGGTCATGGCCGGCCAAGTCGGCCATCAGCGCCGCTCCTGCATCAGGTTGGCGCGCAGGGCCTTGAGAGCCCGGTGAAGGTTGACCTTGAGCGCGCCCTTGCTGCGCCCGGTCAGGGCTGCGGTCTCATCCAACGACAGCTCCCGCAGGCCGAGATGTTCCACGGCCTGCCGTTGCCCGTCCGGCAGCGAGGCGACCGCACGCGCCAGGGCCGCGGCGCGGTCACGCGCCTCCAGACCCTGGCCCGGCGCGGGACCGGGATCGGCCTCAGCCTCGTATGCAATCGGATCGTGAACCTCGCGGGGTCGGCGACCGGTTCGGCGCAGGCGATCGATCGCCCGCCGCTGGGTGATGGCGCGCAGCCACGGCAGGAACGGCCGCGCGGGATCGTAGCTCGCCCGAGCCCGATGCACGGTCATCAACGTGTCCTGGACGACGTCGTCCACGGCCTCGCCGCGCACGCCCTGCGCCCGGGCGATCGACGAGACCACCGGCAGGCACGCCTTGAGCAAGGCGCGATATGCGGCCGCGTCGCCACCCTGCGCCGCCGCCATCAGAGTGGCCAATTCACCTTCGAGCGCCATCCGGGCTCCGCCGCCGATCCATTCCCCGGCACGGCAGGAGTCTAGCGCGGGGATGGAGTCCCGCGCCAGGGCCCATCCGCATCCCGCGACGCCAGGCATCGCCAGCATCATCGCGGCAACTCCGCGGCGCCGGCGACGCGTTCGCCCAGGCGGGCCGCGCCCAGGATGCGGCCGTCGGTCGCCTGCAGCAGGAGAGCCGCCGTCTCACCCGCCGGCGCGGCAGCCTCGAACGTCGCAGAGGCGCCGGACCAAGCCCCGAGATCCCGGATCGAGCGGACGACGTTCGCCTGATCGAGGGTCCGCCCGGCATTCTCGCCGCGCAGGACTCGGCTGGTATGGCTCGGATCGAAGCCGATCAGCAGGACCCGGCCCCTTCCGCTTCCGGCCCCGACCCGGGCGGCGAGACCGGCTCCATTACGGGACAGCGTCACCCGGACGGCCGTCCCGGCACTCCGGGCCCGTGCCACGGCGGCCCGCAGGCCGGCCTCGTCGGAGCCGACCAGGGCCGCGCGTCCGTCGATGACGGCCTGCGGGGTGTAGTTCGAACTGCCCAACCGGGCCGCGTAATCAGCCTGCCGCTCGGTGGCGGCGGGCAGGGAGTAGGGGTCGCGCCAGTCGAGGTGGTTCCAGTAGGTGACGTGGAAGGCCAGCGGCAGCACGTCCGCACCTTCCTGCGCGAGCCGCCCGATCAGCGCTTCGGCGGGCGGGCATGAGGAGCAGCTCTGCGAGGTGAAGAGTTCGACGACGACGGGCCGCTCGAGTGCCGCGGCTGGACGACCGGCGGCGAGCAACAGGGCGGCGGAGATCAACGCGACGACTTTCATGGCCGGGCCTCTCGGCGCCGGCGGAAGATGCACGGCGCGTGACGGACCTTTCGGCGGCACGTCCGCGCCGGTTACGCCGGATCCAGTTCGAACCGCTCCACGTCCCGCAGCAGTTCCACGAACGCGGCGGCGCCATGATCGAGGGCCGCATGCCCGGCCTCGGCACTGCCCAGCCGGGCATCCCCCATGGCTCCGGACGGGTGCAGGTCGCCCGCCTTCCAGGCGAAGGCGGCTGGCCGGCCGGCGCGGAGATGGGTGAAATCCCGGATCATCGCGCGGTTGCGGGGCGGGAAATCCGCGATGCGGTCGGCCCGCACGAGGTCCGGCCGCAGGGCCAGCATCAGTGCGGTCTCGATGCCCCCGGCATGGATGCCGTAAGCGATCTCGTCAGCGGGAAACAGGCCGTCGGGATAGCCGAACCGGGCCCAGGACGTCGTGACCGCGACCATGCCGAACCGCGCGCGCAGATCGCCGGCCACGAGATCGATGAGGGCGCTGTTGCCCCCATGGCTCGTGACGATCACCAGCTTGCGGCAGCCGGCGCGATGGATGGCGGCACCGATCCCGGTCCAGGCCGCCAGGGCCGTCCCGGTATCGAGTGAGAGCGTGCCTGGAAACGCATCGTGTTCGTCGGACTTGCCGATGGCCTGGACCGGCAGCAGCAGCACGTCGAGGTCGTCCGGCACACGCGTGCGCACGCGGTCGAGATAGCCGTCAGCGATGATCGCGTCGGTGCCGAGCGGGAGGTGCGGCCCATGCTGCTCGATGGCAGCCACCGGCAACACCGCGATCGCCCGCCGCAGGTCGCGCCGGTTGAGGTCGTCCGTCGTCAGATCGGACCAGCTTTGCGCCGCCATGTTTGGGCCGGAACTTTCCTTCGACGCCGCCCTCGGCATCGGGTTGCCGAGGGCGTCTAACCCGCCCGACCGAGGCGCGTCGATGGGCGCCGGACCGACCGGGGGCGGGAGCCGGTCAGGCGAACAGGGCGTCGATGTCGTTCTGGGACGGGGTTTCCTCGACGGCCTGGGGGCCGTTGAGGAGGAGGTCCTCCGCGCGGGCCCGGCGAGCCATCTCGGCCGGGTCGGTGGAGGATGCATCCCGGGCCTTCACGGCGCCGACGAAGCGGGCGAGCCGCTGTTCGAACAGCCGCAGGGCCTCCACGACCTTGGCGATGCGCTGGCCGGTGATGTCCTGGAAGGCACAGGCTTCGAAGATCGTGTTGATTCGCTCTTCGACGGCATCCCGGTAGCCAGGCCCGTCCGGGAGGCCGAGCATCGCCTCCGCGGCCTCCATGATCGTGTTGGTGGCCCCGGCGGTCGCGACGACGACGCTGCCGAGTTCCTCATGCGCCATGGGAATTCGGTCGCGGCTCATCTCGTTCGCCCGGAGAGCACCGATCTCCTCGCGCAAATGGGCGATGTAATCCGCAATCTCGATCAACTCAGAGATCACGGCGTGCGGTTCACGGAACCGCATATCGGGCTGTCGCGCGGCGGCTGACGACATGCTCTCCTCCTGGGATCGGCGACCGTCGATGCCGGCGGCATCGCTCTTGGGCGCCTTCCGGCGTGCCGGCGGCTTTGCCGGAGGGCGCGTTGGGCGTGCCACGGAAATCATCAGTTCCCGCAGACCGCCTCGATCTTGGACTTGAGCGTCGCCGCGTTGAACGGCTTGACGATATAATTGTTCACGCCGGCCTTCTTGGCGGCGATGACGTTCTCGGTCTTCGATTCGGCGGTCACCATGATGAACGGCGTGGTCCGAAGGTTTTCGTCGGCCCGCACGTGCCGGAGCAGCTCGTAGCCGGTCATCGGCTCCATGTTCCAGTCGGAGATGACCAGGCCGTACTTGCGGTCCTTCAGGCGAGCCAGTGCTGCCGTACCATCCGAAGCGTCATCGACCTCTTCGAAGCCGAGCTGCTTCAATAGATTCCGAATGATTCGGACCATCGTCTGGTAATCGTCGACAACGAGGATCGGCATGCTCAGATCGAGAGCCATAGACCAACTGCTCCGTATTGCCCGGCGGGAAGCCGCGGCGGCTCCCGGAAAGATGAACGCTTCACTAACGCCGCAAAATAGCCGCGCTGCACAGCATTTAAAATAGGCCCGCCGCATTGCGAAGCCGTTAATCTGCGGGTGTGTCTTTCGCAGACCGCCCCTGCGTCGTCGCGGGGTAGGGGGTTCGCTTGACCCTCCGGGCTGCTTTGGGCAGGGTCCGGCGCCGTCGGGCCTGACGCGAACCGCGCAGGCGCCTCTTCTCATCCGACCCCTCCCGAGTCTCCGACCCCGAATCGATGGCCTCAGGCGACCAACCGGCCATGCGGCCTTTCACGATTTGCGGCGTCGATACGCCGATCCCACCGGCCCTCGCCGGAGCGGTCGCGGCGATCGGCAATTTCGACGGCGTCCATCGCGGCCACCGCGTGCTGGTCGAGAACGTCAGGACGGTGGCGCGCGAGGCCGGCCGGCCATCCGCGGTGCTGACCTTCGAGCCGCATCCGCGCGCTTATTTCGCGCCCGATGCGCCGATGTTCCGCCTCACTTCGCTGGCGGCCAAGGAGATCGTGTTCGCGCATCTCGGCCTCGACGGGTTGGTCGTGCGCCGCTTCGACGGGGCGCTTGCCGCCACGGGCGCCCGCGCCTTCGTGTTCGACTTCCTGAAAGGGTCTCTGGGGCTGTCCGGCGTGGTGGTCGGCCACGATTTCCATTTCGGGCGCAACCGCGAGGGCACGCCGGCGATCCTGGCCGAACTCTGCGACGAGGCCGGCCTGGGCTGCCGGATCGTCGAGCCCGTCGCCCTGGCAGGCGAGACCGATCCGGTCTCGTCCAGCGCGATCCGGGCGGCTCTGGCCGGCGGCGACGTCGCCCGGGCCAACGCGCTGCTCGGCTACCGCTGGTTCGTGCTCGGCCAGGTCCGTCACGGCGACAAGCGCGGGCGCCAACTCGGCTTCCCGACCGCCAACGTGATGCTTCCCGATTGCGGGCTGGCCCACGGCATCTACGCGGTGCGCGCCCGCCTCGGCCCCGGCGAGATCCGCGACGGCGTGGCAAGCTACGGGCGCCGCCCGACCTTCGACGACGGCGCGCCACTCCTGGAAGTCTACCTGTTCGATTTCGCCGGAGACCTCTACGGACGGGAGATCGCCGTCGAATGCGTCGGCTACATCCGCGGAGAGGAGCGGTTCGACAGCGCCGAGGCGTTGATCGCACGCATGCACGTCGATTCCGACGCGGCGCGGGCCCTACTGGCTACCGATACCGCCCCTTCAATGCTGACCTGACTCCGCAGCCGGCGTGCACCATTCCGGGCCTTATTTGCCGGCGTTCGGAAAAACGTGATGCGGATCAGACCGCTAGACCCCTGTCGGGGATCCGATATCTAAGATGGCAGGATCGATCAGGAGGCGGATGTGCTGGGTCGCTACGAGCGCGGACATAACGGCGAGGCAGTCGTCCAGTATGGGGACGGCACCATGCGGGTGGTCAAGCCAGGCAGCTTCGTGCGCTGCGCGGTGACAGGCGACCCGATCCCGCTGGACGAGTTGCGCTACTGGAGCGCCACCCGACAGGAGGCCTACGTATCACCCGAGGCGATCCTGGCGCGGCTCAAGGAAACCGGGCGCCCGTAGCGTCACAGCGCCTTGCGGATCTGCGCGCGCAAGGCCTCGGGATCGTCCGGCACGAGGCGCACGGGCAGGACGCGGACGCGCGCTGCGAACGGGCCGGGGAGGCGGACCGCGTCCTTCTCGGTGGTCACGAGTTCCGCACCGAGCCGGTCCGCCTCGGCTGCCAGGGCGGCGAGTTCCGCCTGGCGGTAGGGATGATGATCCGGGAACGGCCGAGCCGCCGCGATGATTGCCCCGGTCCCGCGCAGCGTCGCGAAGAATTTTTCCGGCCGGCCGATCCCCGCGAAGGCGAGACAGCGCCGGCCGATCAGGCCGATCGGATCTGGGACGAGTTGCGCCCGATGCACCGGCAGCCCCCGCCGCTCCGCGGCCTGCGCCATCGCGGCGCCGGGAGCCCCGTCTCCGACCAGGATCACACCGGCGACGTGGGGCCATTGCCCTTCGAGCGGCGCCCGCAGGGGGCCCGCCGGGAACGGCCGGCCGTTGCCGATGCCGGCGCCGCCATCGATCACCGCCCAGGCTAGGTCCTTGGTAAGCGTCGGGTTCTGCAACCCGTCATCCATCACGATTACGTCGGAGCCTGACGACCGGCACAGCGATGCTCCGGCGGGGCGGTCCCGGGACACGATTGTCGGCGCGTGACGGGTTAGGAGCAGCGGCTCGTCGCCGACATCCGCAGCCCCGTGGCGGGTCGAATCGACCCGGATCGGTCCGGCCATGCGTCCGCCATAGCCCCGGGACAGGAAGGCGGGCCTGCGGCCGAGTTCGACGAGCAGGGCCGCGACCGCGATCGCGGCAGGCGTCTTGCCGGCTCCGCCAAGCGTGAAATTACCGAGGCACAGGACCGGGCAGCCCGCCCGGATGCCGGGGCGATTCATGCGCCGGGCGCTCAGCGCCCCATAAGCCGCGCCGAGCGGCGCGAGGGCGCGCGCGGCCGGGTGGTCGCCCCCCGCCGTCCAGAAGCGCGGTGGCCGCATCAGGTTCGCATGAGCGGGCGCGCGAGGTCGCCGCGGTCGAGCCGCTGAAGCTTCATCTGCGCCACGAACGGCTCGAGCACTGCCAGCGTACGGCCGACCGCACCCTCGAACGGCTCCAACGCCCGGGGGCCGGCCTGCACCATGCCGGCGAGACGCGCCGGATCCCCCAAGAGTTCGCCGACCAAGACGGCCAGTTCGACCCCGTCCCGCACCGGCAGGGCGGCGCCGGCCCGGTCGAGGGCGCGATAGACCACATCGAAATTGGCGGTGTGGGCCCCGTGCAGGATCGCCGTATCGAGGCGGACCGGCTCGATCGGGTTCTGGCCGCCATGCGGAACCAGGGAGCCGCCGAGGAACACCAGCGGGGCGAGCCGGTAGAACAAGCCCATCTCACCGATCGTGTCGGCGACGTAGACTTCGACGGACGGATGCGGACGCCCGCCGCTCGAGCGCCGAGCGCTGCGCAGGCCGTAGGCGGCCGCGGCTTCGGCCGCCTCCGTGCCGCGGCTCGGATGCCGGGGCGCGAGAATCGTCAGAAGCCTCGGAAACTGCGCCTTCAGCACGGCGTGGGCGTAGGCGACGATGCTGTCCTCGCCCTCATGGGTGCTCGCCGCGACCCAGACCGGCCGGTCGGCGACCATGCCGTCGAGATAAGCCAGTTGCTGGCGATCGACCGGCGGCACCTGGGAGTCGAATTTCAGGTTGCCGGCGACGCTGACCCGGGGCGCGCCGAGCTTGGCGTAGCGCGCGCCGTCCTCCTGGGTCTGCGTCAGGCAGATCGCGATCCGGGAGAGCAGAGCCTTGGCGGTGCGCGGGCAGCGCTCCCACCCCTTGAACGAGCGCTCGGACATCCGGCCGTTGACCAGGATGAGCGGGATCTCGCGGGCGTCCAGTTCCAAGATCGTGTTCGGCCAGATCTCGGATTCGGCCACGATGGCGAGGTTGGGCTGCCAATGGTCCAGGAACCGCGCGACCCAGCGCGGCGCGTCGAGCGGCACGTATTGGTGCACGGCGCCCGACGGCAGGCGGGCCCCGATCAGCTCGGCGGCCGAGCGCGTGCCCGTGGTCACCAGCACCGAGAAGCCGCGGGCGATCATGCCCTCGACAAGCCCGATCAGCGACAGGACTTCGCCGACGCTGGCGCCGTGCATCCAGGCGAGCGGTCCGACCGGGCGGGCGCGACCGGGCAGGCCGCGCCGCTCGGGTAGCCGCAGCGGATCCTCCTTGCCGTGATGCGCGCGCCAGGCGAGGAGCCCGGCCAGCGCGGGCTCACCCACGCGCAGGCCCGACCGGTAGGCCAGCAGCGGCAGGGTCACGGACGGCAGCTTCACGCGGGGTCTCCCACCGGAACGGCCGCCGCGGCCGGGGACCCATTGCGATAAAGCGCCGCCCGGTCGGCACGCCCGACCAGCGCGTAGGCGCGGGCATGCACGCGGTCCATCTCGGCTTCGAGGTGACGTCGGAGCGACTCGAACTCGTCGCCGGCGCAGTCGCGTGCGACGTAGATCGGCTCGCCGAGCACCACCGCACCCCGGCCGAACGGCAGCCCGAGACAGGCCCTGTCCCAGGATCCGAAGCGCAGGTGCCGGCTCGTGACCACGGCAGCCGGGACGATCGGTCGGCCCGAGAACCGCGCGAGGGTCAGGATCCCGGCATCGCAACGACGCGACACTTTCGGTACGTCGGCGCTGAAGGCAACCGACTCGCCGGCCTTCAGGGCCCGCAGCATCGCCCGCAACCCTTCCGCACCACCCTTGGCGCGCAGGTCGGTCGCCCGGTCCCGGCCGCGGGCGCCGGACGCCCGGATCACGCGTACGCCGAGATGCTCCAGCGCGATGGTGTTGATGTTGCCGTCCGGATTCTTTGAGATGATCGTCGCGACCCGATCGCTCGACCGGCGCATGAACGGCATCATGATGTGCTGCCCGTGCCACATGCCGGCGATGAGCGGCACATGCGCGTCGATCCACCCGTCGGCGCTCCCGGGGGCAGCCGCGCTGGCCTGCACCTCGAAGCGATTCGTCGCCTGTACGAGCCGCAGATATCCGGCCGCCAGGCGTCCGAGGGCGCGCTGGACGACGGGATGGCGAAGGATGCGCTTGCCGAGACTCATGAAACGCTTTTGGCGGCCGGAGCGCCGCAGCCCGATCGGAGCGGGCGCGGATTCGTCCCGCCATGGTCTAGTCCCCGCGCCTCGGCGAACGCAACTCGGTCGGCCCTCGGACAGACGCGATCGCACGCCCGACACCGGAGCGGACCAGGCGAAAGCGCGCCCTTCGCAGCGAAAATCCGTCCGCGCCTTGTTTGTATCGGTTCTAAATTATAGATTAGAACCGATACAAACAGGAGGGTATCCGATGGCTGCTGCCTTCGAAACCGTGATCGACGACGCCGAAGCCCGGCGGAATTTCGCCCTGCGCTACGTCCAGCCCGGGCTTGCCGGCCTGATCGACGGGTCGGTCTCGACCCTAGCGCCGATCTTCGCGGCAGCCTTTGCCACCGGCCATAACGGCGCGACCTTCTTGGTCGGGCTGGCGGCCTCCGTGGGGGCTGGCATCAGCATGGGCTTCACGGAGGCGTTGTCGGACGACGGCAGCGTCACCGGACGGGGCGACCCGTGGATGCGCGGCCTGGTCTGCGGGGCCATGACGACGCTGGGCGGCCTCGGGCACACGCTGCCCTACGCGATCCCGGACAAGCTGCCGCCCGGCTGGCCGAACCCGTTCCTGCTCGCCACGAGCCTCGCAATCCTGGTGGTGATCGTCGAGCTGGTCGCCATCGCGGCGATCCGCACCCGCTTCATGGCGACGCCGTTCTGGCGTGCGGCGCTGCAGGTGATGCTCGGCGGCGCTCTGGTACTCGCCGCCGGGATGCTGATCGGCAGCGCTTGACGCGAGGGCCCGCGACCGCGATGCCGGGCGCGTTCCATGCCCTCCTGCAGCGTTGATCGTCGGCCTTGATCTTCCGCCTGGCCCATCTCAGTGACCCGCATGTCGGCCCGCTCGGCCGCGTGCGCCTGCACCAGCTCATCGGCAAGCGCGCCACCGGCTACGCCAACTGGCGGCGCGGTCGCTCGCGCAGCCACGACATGACCGTGCTCGAAACCCTGGTGGCGGACCTGAAGCAGCAGGGGGCTGCGCATGTCGCCTGCACCGGCGACCTGTGCAACATCGGCCTGCCGAGCGAGTGGGAGACCGCGCGCACCTTCCTGGAGGCACTGGGTCCGCCCGAGACGGTGAGCTTCGTGCCGGGGAATCACGACGCCTACGTGCGCGGCTCCCTGGAGGGGCTGCTGGCGGCCTGCCGCGGCTACACCGGGGACGATTCGGGTTCGTCGGGACGCTTTCCCTACCTGCGGCGGCGCGGCCCGGTGGCCCTGATCGGCCTCTCGAGCGCGATCCCCACAAAGCCGTTCGTGGCCACCGGCCGCCTCGGACCGTCACAGCTCGCCGCAGCCGAAGCGTTGTTGCGCGCGCTCGCGACCGAACCGGGCAAGCCGTTCCGGGTGGTGATGATCCACCATCCGCCTCAGCCGGGGGGCGCCTCGTCGGGGCGGGAGCTGAAGGACGCCGCCGCTTTCACTGCGATGATCGCGCGGGCAGGGGCCGACCTGATCCTGCACGGCCACAACCACACCACCACCAGCGCCCTCGTCCCGGGGCCGGACGGACGTTCCGTACCGGTGATCGGCGCGCCATCGGCCTCCGCGCGCCCGGATGGACATGGCGGGCTCGCGGCGCGGCGGGCTTCCTATCTGATGTACGAGATCGCCCGCTCGGGCGAAGGTTTCGCGGTCAGCGCGCGGCGCCGCGGCCTGGACTCGGCCGGCACGGTCAGCGACCTCGGACCGATCAGCTTGACCTGAGCGCCCGGGGCGTCGTCGAAACCGAGACCAGCCTGTCCGTCCGGCGGCCGGCCTCGGTCCAGGGCATCAATGGCTCGCAGCAGCGAGCTCGGACCGTTGCTGTTGGCTGATGCTGGCTTCGTAACGCTCCGCTTGCAGGCGGGTCAGCCCGCTGATCAACGCGAGAGTCCCGCGATAGACCGTATAGGTGCCGTCGTGAGTCGGCTTGACGCGAATCATCTCTGCCATGGAAGCCTGCCTTGCTCTGGAGGTTGTCTGTCTTCGTCGGAGGAGATCGATCCTTCCCGCAGATTTGGCCGGTTGAACGGGCGAACGGTGGCGAGGTTATCAATCAGTCTATGCTTGGCAAGGGTCGGCTACCGCAAAATGCTTAGGTTCCTCTGCTGCGATGCGGCAAGCCGTTGCCGATGCTCGCAATCGGCCAATGCTTAAAAAAACGGCCGCGCGCTTGCATAAAGAATAAGACCGTGACGCGCCTCGCGGCGGCGCGTGTCAAAAGCGAATCTCGCCCTGCGGGGCTCGGCGAAGGGACATCTCATGCAGCTCTGGCGTCTGACTGCGACCGACCTCTCGGCCCTGATTCGCACCGGCCAGGTCTCGGCCCGGGAGGTCGCACAGGCCGCCCTGGATCGGCTCGACGCAGTCAACGGGCGAATCAACGCCGTGGTCGAGCATCGCCCGGACGAGGTGCTGTCGCAGGCCGACGCCGTCGACGCCGCCCGCGTCCGGGGCGATACGCTCGGGCCGCTCGCGGGCGTGCCGGTGACGATCAAGGTCAACGTGGACCAGCGGGGCTTCGCGACCACGAACGGCCTGCGCCTCCAGCGCGATCTCATGGCCACCGACGACAACCCCGTCGTGGCGAACTTCCGGCGCGCCGGAGCGGTGCTGCTCGGACGCACAAACACGCCCGCCTTCTCGCTGCGCTGGTTCACCACCAACCAGTTGCACGGCGAGACCAAGAATCCGCGCGATCCTGCCCTGACGCCGGGGGGCTCGTCCGGCGGGGCCGGCGCCGCGGTGGCGGCCGGGATCGGGGCGATCGCCCACGGCACCGATATCGCCGGCTCGGTCCGCTACCCGGCCTATGCCTGCGGCGTGCATGGCCTCCGTCCGAGCCTGGGCCGGGTCCCGGCCTGGAACGCCTCGTCGCCGGAGCGCGGGATCGGGCCGCAGCTGATGGCGGTGTCGGGTCCGCTGGCCCGCAGCATCGCGGATATACGTCTCGCTTTCCACGCGATGGCGGCCCCCGACCCGCGCGATCCCTGGTGGGTGCCGGCGCCCTTGGAAGGTCCCGCGGTGCCGCGCCGCGCGGCGCTCTGCGTGCGGCCCGGCGGCCTCGCGGTGGTACCCGAGGTCGAGGCCGCGTTGCGCGAGGCCGCCCGGCGCCTGACCGAGGCCGGCTGGGCGGTGACTGAGATCGCCGACACGCCGCCGATCCGCGAGGCGAGCGCCCTGCAGCTTCAGCTCTGGCTGGGCGACGGCTACGAGGCGGCCCGGGCGGCGGCCGAGCGCGAAGGCGACCCGGCGGCCATCGACCTGCTGGAACACTTCAGCACGCGCGCGGAGGCGATGGCACCCGACGCCATCGCCAAGGCGCTGACGCGGCGCGCGACGCTCGTGCGCGACTGGTCGTTGTTCCTTGCCGAGCATTCCGTGTTGCTGGTGCCGGTCTCCGCCGAGCTGCCGTTCCCGGACGGGCTCGACCGGACCGGCGAGGCCGGGATCGCGCGCGCCTTCGAGGCGAACGTCCTCCAGGTGGGTCTGGCGCCGATCGGCGTCCCGGCACTCACCGTCACCACCGGCCTGGTCGGCCGCACGCCCGTCGGCGTCCAACTCGTCGCCTCTCGGTACCGGGAGGATCTCTGCCTCGCGGCGGGCGCGGTCATCGAGGCCGGCGGCGTCCCGGAGATGCCCATCGACCCAGTCTGACCCAACGTCGCCCCGCGAACGGGAACCTGATGGAAACGGCCCCGGTTATACAACCGATAGTTGCATGAGGTCCCCGATGTCCGTGATCGCCACCGCAGGCTGCGTCGGAAGCTCCCTGGTCTTCGCGCTGGCGGCGCCCTCGGGTCCACTCCTGGCAACAGCGGGCTTCTTCGGTGGCGGCACGATCGGGGGGATGATCGGCGCCGTGGCGGTGGCCGCCCTCGGCTGGGGCCGCGCCTGATCGCAACGCGGCGTCGGCTACCGGCCCCGTCGCCGCGCGGATTCCGCGAGAAAGGTCCTGACCGTTGTCCAGCGCAGGTCGGGGTAGCGGGCGTTGTCGAGCGGCGTGAGCCGCGCCTGCCCCTCGAACATGTCGCGCAGGTACTGCATGCCCTGCCAGGGCGGGAACACCGCGCCCCGCCCCGGCGCGAGGGTTCGCGCGACCCGGATCATCAAGCCCAGGGTACCGAGCCCTCCGGCGCGCAGGGGCCGGTAGCGGGTGCCGAAGACGTCGCTCGCCGCCTCGGCCAAAGTCCGGGCGCTGAAGCTGTCGCCGGCGACGCGCAGCCAGCGCGGAGCTTCCGGGTCCAGGGCCGCCCGGGCCGTGAAGGCAGCGGTGTCGTCCTTCGTGGTGAAATCCAGGATCTGGTCGGCGCTACCCCAGCACAGCACCCGGTGCGGACGATGGAGGATCAGCGGGGCCTGCCCGTCGAGCAGCTCCATGAACGCGCCGCTGAGCACCGAAGTGGCCTGGATCGGCGCGGCGTCGAGCCGGGCCTGAAAGGTTCGCCGCAGGTCGAGGTTGCGGTTTCCGCCGGGGACGGTCTTCGCATAATCGATGGAGAAGTCGGACGGGATGAAGCGCGGCACGCCGGCCCGGACCGCGCCCTCGAGCAGGGCGGTCTGCGCGTCGATCACCGTGCCGCTCAGGCCGTTGAGCGCCGAGACCACGCAGCCGGCACCCGCGCAGGCGGCCTGCCAGCTGCCCGGGCGACCCGGGCCGGCCTCCACCATGCGCGCGCCGAGGGCCGTGAGCGGTGCCGTCCGGGCGAGATTGGCCCCGGGCCGAACGATGGCTGTCACGGGCGTACCCTCGCGCCGAAGGGCCCGCACGATCCGCAGGCCAAGATCGCCGGTCGCGCCGGCGACGACGACGGTCACGGGGTCCGCGCT
The DNA here is from genome assembly GCF_022179445.1 of Methylobacterium mesophilicum. Classification (GTDB taxonomy): domain Bacteria; phylum Pseudomonadota; class Alphaproteobacteria; order Rhizobiales; family Beijerinckiaceae; genus Methylobacterium; species Methylobacterium mesophilicum. Next base: position 42,764 of record NZ_BPQU01000017.1, read on the forward strand.
CACGGGCGTTCCGCCGCGCCGAGATTGGCCAGCAGGGCCGCGAACAGGCGCGCCCGCCGGGGCAGGGTCTCGATCAGCACATGCTCGTCGAGGGTGTGGTAGCCCTGGCCGAGCGGGCCGAGACCGTCGAGCGTCGGGATGCCGTTGGCGCCCGTGAAGTTGCCGTCGGAGCCGCCTCCGGCGCTGCGGTGGGGCAGGGGCTGGCCGAGCGCCTCGCTCAAGGTCCGCGCCTGCTCGTAGAGGGCCATGCAGCCGGCATCCGGCTCCCAGACCGGCCGGGTGACGCCCCGGGCGACCGAGAAGCGGACGCCGTCCTGCTCGCCCGTCAGTGCCAGCATCCGCTCGACCCCGCGGTCGAGGTCGGCCTGGCGCTTGGCCATGCTCAGCGCCTGGCCGCGGCACAGGGTCGGGACGCAGTTCACCCATTGCCCGCCCGAGACGATCCCGGTGGAGAAGGTACAATCGGCGTCCGACAGGCCGTCGATCGCCAGGATCATGCGCGCCATGGCGCGGATCGCCGAGCGGCCCTCATGCGGCGACGCGCCGGCATGGCTCGGGCGGCCGAACGCTTCGAGGTCGAAGCGCGCGATGGCGTAGCGCCCAGTGACGACGCCGTTGTCGGCCTGGCCGGGCTCGGGCACCAGCACGAAGGCGTGGCGGGCAGCCTCGGCCTCGATCAGGTCCCGTGTCGAGGGGCTGCCGACCTCTTCGTCGCCGGTGAACAGGAAGGTCACCGGCAACGGCGTGGCGATCCCGGACGCTGTCAGGGCCCGGATCGCCGCGAGCGCGATCACGTTGCCGCCCTTCATGTCGAGGATGCCCGGCCCGTAGGCACGGTTGCCCTCGATCCGCCAGGGCAGGCTCCCCAGTGTGCCGACCGGATGCACCGTGTCGAGATGACCGAGCACCAGGATGCCGGGCCGGTCACGATGCCGGTGCGGGAATCGAGCGCGGACGCAATCGCTCAGGCCCATCCGGCCGGGAATGGTCTCGACCGCGGCCCCGGCGACCGCGAGGTCGCGGGCGGCCAGGCCCATCATCCGGTTGACCGCGGCCGCGTCGTGGGTCGGGCTCTCGCATTCCACCCAGGGGCGCAGCGTCGCCAGGATGGACTCCGCGTCGAATGGCAGGTCCGGGATCATCGGGCGCTCTCGGTGGAGGACTCGGCGAAGGGATCGGCGACCTTGGGCCAGTAGCGGCCCGAGCGCTTGGTGTAGGGGATCGCGCCGTAATCGGGCGGGACCGCGCCGGGCGCTGCGACGTAGCGGACCTCGCTCGCGATCGGTGCGAAGGCGGCGTAGAAATGCTGCATCGACTTCACCACCACGATCCGCTTGTCATCGAGGGTCAGCCCCAGCCCCGTGAAGGCGTCGGGCGCGAAGGCCTGCTGTCGGATATGGGTCAGGACCACGTGGATCCCGTCGGCCTCGACCCAGGCGGCGGGTCCGAGGTGCGCCCGGCCACCGCTGAGGCCGCCCTGGCTGTGATCCTCGGAGAGGCCGCGCACGGTGATGCGCAGGTCCACGGGATCGCCCGAGGTCACGCCGCACTTGCCACCGATGCGCAATACGAAGGACGCGCCGAGACCGGCCTCGTGGCAGATCCCGACCGCGCCGGGATCCCAGATCAGCCCAAGCGCCACATCCTTGATGCCGCGCTCGGCGAGCCTGGCCAGGATCGCGGTGTTGTCCGAGGGCGCCCCGGCCCCGGCATTGTCGGCGAAGTCGGCGAGCACCATCGGGCGCGGGTCGCTGGAGGCGAGCGCGGCGTCGATGGCGGCATCGATCGTGTCACAACGGCTCGCCGCCTCCTCCCGCATCGCCCAGACCGCGCCGGCGAGTTCGTCGGCGAGCGCCTGCGCCTTGGCGGCATCGCCGTCGGCGACCACCAGCATCTTGGCGCCGACATCCGGTACGTCGCCCCACGGGAAGCCGTGTCCGAAGGAGACCGACAGGATGCCATCCAGGCCCTCCAGGGCCTCCATCCGGCGTACGAAGCCTGCGACCGGCTCGCGGGTGGTGCGCCACATGTTGATCATCCGGCAATCGGCATAGGCCATCACCGGGCGTATCTCCTTGGCGACCGTGCGCATAACCAGCGGGTAGAGGTCGCGGGCGCGGTCCACGATGTCGGTGTGGGGGTATTCCTTGTAGATCACGATGATGTCGGCGCTCCGCCGCATCGTCTCGGTCAGGTGGCAGTGCAGGTCGAGCTCGAGGCCGATCGTTGCGTCCGGCCCGACGATGGCGCGGACCCGCTCCAGGGTATCGCCCTCGCAATCGTCGTAGCCCTCGGCGACCATGGCGCCGTGCATGAACAAGAGAACGGCATCCACCGGCATCGCGGTCCGAAGATCGTCCAGCAGCGCGTCGCGCAGCTCCTCGTAGACGGCGCGCAGGGTGATCCCGCCCGGCTGCGCGAAGGTCGAGACGCTCTCGATCACATCGTGTCCGTCCGCCTCGGCCAGCGCGCCCCAGGCCTTCAGGCCGATGTTGCTGAGGCGGGGCGGGTTCTTGCTGCCGTCCCGGCGGGCATAATCGGCCAGAAAGGCCGCCCGCCCAGTGGGCAGCGGCGCGAAGGTGTTGGTCTCGGTGGCCAATCCGGCAATGAAGATCTTCAAGGTCTTTTGGTCCTCGTCTTCGGCCGGCCGCCGGTCAGGCGGAGGCCGGGTTTAGCGTGATGATCGTCTCGGTGGCCGCATCCACCGCCGCGCGGCCGTAGAGCATCGGCACATGGTCCTGGCGCCCCCAGACGGGAGCCAGGTGGCCGTAATGCGGGCTGCCCGGGTCCCCCGACTGGCCCGGCACGTTGATGAAGACCGACCGGTCCCAGTCACCCACATCCACGACCATGCGGAACGAGGCACCGTGGGTCAGCCGGAACGTGTCGGTCCGGTACTCCGCGTGCATGACCGATGCCGCGGCGCCGCCGACAGGCAGCGGGCCGACATCCCAGGCGAAATCCGGCCGCAGCGGCGAGAGTGGATGCGCGAACAGGGCATGGTGCAGACGCCCCCAGGACCAGGTTGCCGGTTCCTGACCCATGCGGGCACGACAATCCCGGAAAGCGGCGCCCATGGTCTCGATGAGGAGAGCGTCGCGCGTGGCCGGATCGAATCCCATCTCCAGGCGCTCGATCAGGCTCTGCGTGTCGCCGGGCGGCAGCAGGCGATGCGTCTCGGCATCCGGCACCAGTGCCTTCAGCAGCGCCGGGCGCAGATGGCGGCCCCAGAACACCTCGATCAGGGCAGCCGCCGCGGAGTTCTCGTGCAGCGTACCGTCGAACGCGGCCAGCATGGCCCGGGCCGCCGCGACATCGGGATCCGACACCGCCGGCAGCGCGCGGACCAGATCGGCGAGCCACCGGGCCGGCTCGGACAGCGCGTCGCCCTGAAGGGCCTGGGAATCCGCCACGCTGTGCCGGGTCTGCCCGTCGAGCACCGCCCGGATCCGGCGGGCGCGCCAAGGCTCGGCCCACTCGAAACCGACCTTGCGGGTTTCGGTCGGAAAGTCCGGCGGCAGGTTCATCTCGTTGGCGGTAGCGAGGTAACCCTCCGGCGGGTCGATGCGGGAGGGCAGGGCGCTGGAATCGTGGAATCCTGCCCAGTCGTAGCGGCCATCGCCCGGCACCGGCAGCAACCCGTCATGGGCGGGGCGAACCGGCGCCTTGCCGGCCATGAACCAGGCGATCCGCCCGGTCACGTCGGCGTAGAGCTGGTTGACGGAGGGGGCCGACCAGTGGCGTAGGGCCTGCCCGAACGCCTCCGGGGTCGTGGCGCCGAGATAGGCTAGGCTGCCGAGATAGGCGGCAGCACCCGGCTCGGACCAGACCGTGCGCAACGCGAAGGCGCGTCCCCCCGCCTCACGGAGCACCGGACCGTGCCGGGTGAAGCCGAGCACAACGGTCTCATCCGGCCCGCCGCGAACCGGGATCGTTTCGGTTATCCGCTCGATCGGCTCCCAGCCGCCTTCGTATCGGTACCGATCCGGATGCTCGGGATCGGTCTCACACACAAAAAGATCCTCCTGGTCCATCGGCGCAATGGTCAGGCTGAAGGCCGCATGGCCGTTATGACCGATGGAGATACCCGGCAGCGCCGGCTCGCCGGCCCCGATCACGTCGAGGCCCGGAGCGGTGAGGTGGACCGCGTAGCGCAGCGAGGGCTGCAGGTAGATCCGATGCGGGTCGCTCGCCAGGATCGGTCGCCCGGTCTCGGTGCGGGCGGGTCCCACCACCCAATTGTTCGAGCCCTCGGCCGGCTCCTTCGGGGCGGCACGCGGCCCGCGCGTGACGGCACCGTGCGCATCGACCCTGGTCCAGTGCCAGGCCTCCTCGCGCGTCGCCGCCATCCGCTCGGGCGTGAACCCGACCGGGGCGGTGGCCAACCGAAAAGCGTCGAGGAGATCGTCGGGCCAGCCGGCGGCGTCGATCCCGTCCGGGACGACCGGATCGTGGGGCGGGCTGATCCGCTTGCGCAGGTCGTCTGCGGCAAGGCCGGCGTTGCGGGTCTCGGCCCTGGCAAGCACACGGGCGCGGGCGACCTCGGACAGGACGTTGCGCACCAGCCCGTGGCTGCGGATCCGGACCACGTCCTCCGGCAGCCACCGGGACGGGCGCGTGTCCGTCAGGGCGAATTCCGGCGGCAGCAGCGCCGGCCGCGCCTCGGTCAGCACTACGAAGGCGTTGATCCCGTCTACGAAGGCCGTGACGATCGCCCGCGTGTCCTGCGGCCCGTAGGCGGCCCACTCGGCCGCCCTATCCCCGCGATACAGGAACAGCCGGGCGGCGCGATCCTGGGCGAGGTAGCCTGGCCCGAAATCCGCCGCCAGCAAGCCGAGGCCGCGCTTGCGCCAGAGGTCGAGCTGCCACAGCCGGTCCCGGGCGGCGTTGAACCCCTGGGCCCGGAACGCGTCGAGCGTCGTTCCGGCCCGGATATGCGCCACCCCCCAGCGGTCGATCCGGATCTCCACCGGGCCTTCCAGCCCGGTGAGCGGGTAGCTGGTGCGGTTCACAGAGCCACTTCGATCAGGTGCGGGCCGGGATCTGCCAGGGCGTGCTGGAACGCCGCGATGAAGGCCTCAAGCGTCTCCACGCGCAGACCCTCGACGCCGAAGCCCCTGGCGAGGCTGACCCAATCCAGGGCCGGATCGTCGAGGCTCAGCATGCCGATCGCCTTGGGGCCGGGATTGAGCGCGCCGACATTGGTGAGTTCCGCCCGCAGGATCGCGTAGGAGCGGTTCGACCAGACCAGGGTCACAACGTCGAGGCGCTCCCGGGCCTGGGTCCAGAGCGCCTGCACGGTGTAGAGGCCGCTGCCGTCGGCCTGGAGGTTGATCACCTTGCGGCCTGGGCAGGCGATCGCCGCCCCGGTGGCCATCGGGATGCCCAGCCCGATCGACCCGCCGCTGAGCTGCAGCCAGGAATGCGGCGCCGCATCCCGGGTCAGGGCGAAGAAGTTGCGGCCCGTGGTGATCGACTCGTCGCAGATCACCGCGCCCTCCGGGATCAGTGCACCCAGGACTTGGCCGATCGTGTCCTGGTCGAGGGGTCCGGAGGTGGGGAGCTTCGGTCGCGGGTTCACGGCGACAGGCTCGGCGGGCGGTGCTTCGACTGCCTCGGCCAGCCGCTCCAGCGCGTCGATCTGGTCCTCCTCGGGGGCGGCGAGGGTGATGGTCGAGGCTCCCTCCGGGGCGAGCAGGCTCGGCTTGCCCGGATAGGCGAAGAAGCCGACCGGCTGGGTCGCGCCGATCAGGATGATGTGGCGGAAACCCTTGAGGGCCTCGATCGCCTGGTCGATCGGGTAAGGCAGGCGCTCGATCGGCACGGTGCCGGCGCCGCGGTCGATCCGGGCGTTCGAGGTCATCGCCATCAGCGTCGCGCCGGTCTTGTGGGCGATCCGGTCGGCGATGACCCGGCCCTCGCCCCGCACCGCCCGGTCGCCGAGATGCAGGAGCACCGGCTCGCCGCTGGAGAGCGCCGCCACCGCGGCTGCGATCGCCGAATCCTCGGCTCGAGCCCGCTCGGGGATTGCCGGCACCGGCGCGATACCGGTCCCGGGGTCCCACGCGGTGTTGGCCGGCAGGACCAGGGTCGCGACCTGCCCCGGCGCGGTGCGGGCGGCCGCGATGGCGGCGGCGCCGTCCGCGCCGATCTCGGCCGCGCTCATGCCGGTGTGAACCCAGGACGACATCGGCCTGGCCAGTCCCTCGATGTCCGAGGTCAGCGGCGCGTTGTACTCCCGGTGGTAGGTCGCGTGCTCGCCGACGATGTTGACGACGGGTGTACGCGCCTTCTTGGCGTTGTGCAGGTTGGCCAGCCCGTTGGCGAGCCCCGGCCCGAGATGCAGCAGGGTCGAGGCCGGCTTGTCGGTCATGCGGGCATAGCCGTCCGCGGCGCCGGTCGCCCCGCCCTCGAACAGGAACAGCACGCAGCGCATGCCTTCGACCCGGTCGAGGGCCGCCACAAAATGCATCTCGGACGTGCCGGGATTGGTGAAGCAGACCTCGACCCCGCCGGCGACGAGGGTCCGAACCAGGCTCTCGGCCCCGTTCATCGTGGTTGGCGTCCCATCACTCACGGGCAGCTCCCTTCCGGTCCGGCTCGGGCGTCCGGCGAATCGCATTCTTTATTATCGTGGCGCAGCCCGTGCCGAGCGCAAGGGCCGAAACGCGCGCTGCCCGGTCATCGGGCGCCTGGACTATCGCACGATCTGGCGCGAGATTTGCCGCTGGTGTCCCGCAACTTGGACGAACGGGATCCGATGAAACTTCGCCGCTTGATTGCCGCCTCCCTGGCTGGTTCCTTCGCCCTGGTGCCCGCGGCCCGGGCCGAGAGCGTGCTGCGCATCGCCATGACGGCCTCCGACATCCCCACGGCCACCGGGATGCCGAACAACGGCTTCGAGGGCATGCGCTTCCTCGGCTACCCGATCTTCGAGGGTCTGGTGCAGTGGGACCTGAAGAGCACCGACAAGCTCGCCGGCATCGTCCCGGCCCTGGCCGAGCGCTGGGAGCAGGATCCGAACGACAAGACGATCTGGACCTTCCACCTGCGCCGGGGCGTCAGCTTCCATGACGGCACCCCGTTCAACGCCAACGCGGTGGTCTGGAACCTCGACCGCTACTTCAAGAACGACAGCCCGCAATTCGAACCGCAGGGGGCCGGCATCTCCCGGGCCCGGGCGCCCCTGGTCGGGAGCTACAAGAAGATCGACGATGCCACCGTGCAGATCACGACCACGCAGGTCGCGTCGTACTTCCCCGACATGGTCGTCTACCTGCTGTTCACCTCGCCCCAATCGTTCGAGAAGGCGGGCCGCGACTGGGCCAAGGTCGCGGCGCTGCCGGCGGCCGGTACCGGCCCGTTCAAGATCACCCGCGTAGCCCCGCGGGAATCGGTCGATCTGGCCAAGTTCGACGGTTACTGGGATCCGAACCGGATGGCCAAGGTCGACAAGGTCCGGCTGATGCCGATCCCCGAGGCGAATGCCCGGGTCGCCGCCCTGCGGTCGGGGCAGGTCGACTGGATCGAGGTGCCGGCGCCCGACGCGATCCCATCCCTGAAGCAGGCGGGCTTCGCCATCACCACGGGCTCCTACCCGCATGTCTGGCCCTACATCTTCAACATCGGCGCCAAGGACAGCCCGCTGAAGGACGTGCGCGTCCGCCAGGCGCTGAACTATTGCGTCGACCGGGCCGCCATCGTCGAACTGCTCAACGGCACAGCCGAGCCGGCCTCGGGCTGGCTCAACGACAAGGACCCGAATTTCGGCAGCCCGAAGAACCGGTACGTGTTCGACGCCACAAAGGGCAAGGCGCTGCTGGCCGAGGCGGGTTATTCCGATAAAAAACCGCTCAGCCTCAAAGTGATGATCTCGTCCTCGGGCTCGGGCCAAATGCTGCCGATGCCGATGAACGAGTACCTGCAGGAGAACCTGAAGCAGGCCTGCAACGTCGAGCTGAGCTTCAACGTGGTCGAGTGGCAGGTTCTGCTGAATTCGAGCCGGGCGCTGCCGGACGCCCCGAGCCTGCAGGGCTCGATGGCCCTCAACGTCTCCTCGCCCTCGTCCGACCCCAGCGTGATGGCACGCTACTTCGCCGGCGACCGGTTCCCGCCCGGCGGCTTCAACTTCCCGAACTGGAAGGACGAGGCGTTCGACGCCGCCCTCAAGGCGCTCGCCGAGACCGACGACGGGAAGGTGATCGACGCGCAGACGGCGCTCGCCCATGAGCGGCTGGTGGACAACCCGCCCTGGCTGTTCATCGTGCACGACCTCAACCCGCGCGGGATGTCGAAGAAGATACACGGCTTCGTCTCCCCGCAATCCTGGTTCGTCGACCTCACCCTCGTCAGCGTGCAGTGATCCCGATGGCAGACCTGAATCCCGTCGATGCGTCCGCGGCCGAACTCGCCCGGGCGATCGGTTCGAAGTCCTTGTCCCCGGTCGACGCGGTCGAGGCGCTGCTCGGCCGGATCGAGCAGATGGAGCCGAAGCTCCAGGCCTTCACGGAGGTGTTCGCCGCCGATGCACGCCTGGCCGCCGAGGGCGCCGACCGGGCGATCCGGTCGGGCCACGCAGTCGGGCCGCTTCACGGCGTCCCGGTGGTGCTTAAGGACCTGATAGACCTCGAGGGGCGGATCACCATGGGCGGCTCGGCCGCCCACCGGGCGCGCCGGGCGGAGCGCACCGCGACTATCGCCCGCCGGCTGATCGCGCAGGGCATGATCGTGCTGGGCAAGACCCACACGGTGGAGTTCGCCTATGGCGGCTGGGGCACCAACCAGCATCTCGGCACGCCCTGGAACCCCTGGGATCCGGAGACGCCGCGCACACCGGGCGGGTCGAGCAGCGGTACCGGCGTCGCGGTGGCGGCCCGGATGGCTCCCTGGGGCATCGGTACAGACACGGGCGGATCGGTGCGCCTGCCAGCATCCTTCTGCGGGCTCACGGGCCTCAAGGTGACGGTCGGACGCGTCTCGACGTGGGGAATCGTGCCGCTCTCGACCACGCTGGACACGCCGGGCCCGCTCGCCCGCACCGTCGAGGACACCGCGCTCCTCTACGAAGCCATCTCGGGTCCCGACCCGCTCGATCCCACGACCCGGGGGATCGCCCCGGACGCGCCCTGGTCGATCCTCAACCGCGGCGTACGCGGCCTTCGGCTCGGGCGCATGCCGGCGGTCGAGCGCGACGGTGTCGCCCCCGACATGCTGCAGGCCTACGATGCTGCCCTCGATCTGCTGGCCCGGCAGGGGGCCGAGATCGTCGATGTCGTCCTGCCGTTCCGGTTCAGCGACTGCGTCGCCATGAGCGGGATCACCAACGCCGAGGCCTATTTCGTCAACGGCGCCCTCGCGGAGGACCCGGCCTCGCAACTCGGCGACGCCGTGCGGGCCCGGATCCTCGCCGGCGCGACGGTCACCGCCCAGGAGTATCTCGGCACGCTCCAGCGCCGCACCGCGATGAAGCTCGCCTACGCCGCCGCCCTCGATGGGATCGACGCCCTGCTGACGCCGACGACGGAATGCGCCGCCGTAGCCCTCGCCGAGGTCGACGAGACGCACCTGCCGTCCCGGTTCACCCGCTTCGGGAACCTCCTCGACCTCTGCGCCCTGGCACTGCCCGACGGGTTCACCGCCGCCGGTCTGCCGCTGTCGCTGCAGATCGTCTGCCGGGGTTACGACGAGGCGACGGCGCTACGGATCGGCCAAGCCTATCAGCGGGCGACCGACTGGCATCTGCGCCGCCCGCCGGTGTGAGGAGCCGGGCGTCGGGTCGTCCGGACGATCGTCGCCGCCTCGTTCTCCAGCTCATCGGAAAAGAGCGATGCGGCGAGAATGCGTGAAAGCTGCACAGTCGCACCTGTGCTCAAGTGGTGATGCCGGACCAAGCGGCGTCGCGCATTACTTGTTGAAGCAACCCCAAATCCACACGATCAGGGCCGCGAGCGATTTTAGAAGACGGATCGGCGGCTGGAAGCACACGTGCAGAAAGCCGATCAGCACGACCACACAGAGGAAGCCGGACATCAGAGCCGGACCTTCTGCGAGGAGACCGAGCCACCACGTCGCCGCCACGCAAGCGAGAGCGAGGAAGCAGGCGCAGAACGCAACGCTCACGGGGTGTGCCTGCCACCACTGCGCTGTGCTGTCGTCTTCCTGGGATGTCGGAGCCATCTGCGATTCCCACCTATGGGACCGCAACGATCATGCACGGCAACGTCTTGCAGTCATCTTAGCACCCCGGCCCATTCCGGGCGGGTTTACGGCTCGGCTTGGTCGGCGCGGACGGTGACACGGCCATTTATGGTACGGCCCGTCGAGACACGGCGCGAACCCGCGCGCTCAGGCAGCCGGCGCTTGGCCCGACACCACGACGCCGAGCGTATCGAGCAGTGACGACCGCGCCCGGCTGACGCGGCTCTTCACGGTGCCGACCTGGCAGCCGAGCTTGCTCGCGGCCTCCTCGTAGGTGTGGCCCTCGGCGCCGACCAAGAGTAGCGCCTGCCGTTGTGCCGCCGGGAGGGTCCCGAGCCGCTTCCAGACGACCTTGAGGGTGCTGGCATCCTCCTGGTCGGACAGGCTTGTCATCTGGCTCGCGTGGGTGCCATCCACGTCCTCGACCTCGCGCCGGTTCTTGCGCAGCTCCGAGTAGAACTGGTTGCGCAGGATCGTGAACAGCCAGGCGGTGAAGTTCGTCCCCGGCCGGAACCGGGCCTGGTTGGCCCAGGCCTTCACGAAGGTCTCCTGAACGAGGTCGTCGGCCCGGCTCACGTCGCCGACGAGCGACAGCGCGAAGGTGCGCAGCGCCGGGAGCGCCTTGATGATATCGCTGCGGAAGTCGAACGCCACGACCTGACCGTGCGCCGCCACGGCCGCCTCGAAGCGCTCCATGAGGACGGCGAGTTGGGGCGGCAGCGGGTCCTGCTCGACGACCTGGAAATAGTCCCGGATCGGCAGGGCGAGGTGCTGGCCGAGGATCGTGGCGTAGCGAGGCGGGGTGCTGCCCGAGGGGTTCGATCCATCATCGATCATGCGCGTTCCCGGCGGCCGAAGTCTTGGTATATTGGAATGTCTCTAACTCGGTATCTCGGCAATCCTGAACCGTTACCAAACGCTCCTGACAGCAATGGGTAATTTACGCAGACTTGCTGAACGCCGAGGACGGCCTTTGCGCCGTCCCTGTGGCGGCCGAGCGCGCGACGATGCAGAATGCAGGTCGCCAGGAGACCGGGATGAGCCAGGACCACCACCACACCCACGACCATGAGCACCCGCACGGCAGCGATCTGTCGCCGATCGAGGCGCGGGTCCGCGCCCTCGAGTCTCTGCTGACCGAGAAGGGCTACATCGAGCCCGCCGCCCTCGACGCCCTGGTCGAGCTCTACGAGACCAAGGTCGGGCCGCATGCGGGTGCCCGGGTGGTGGCCCGCGCGTGGGTCGACCCCGATTACCGGGACCGGCTGCTGGCCGACGCCACCCCGGCGATCGCCGAGCTTGGTATCGGCGGTCGCGGCGGCGAGCACATGGTTGCGGTGGCCAACACCCCCGAGACCCACAACCTCGTCGTGTGCACGCTGTGCTCCTGCTACCCCTGGCCGGTGCTGGGCCTGCCGCCGGTCTGGTACAAGGCACCGCCCTATCGGGCGCGGGCGGTGATCGATCCGCGCGGCGTCCTGGCCGAGTTCGGCGTCACCATCCCCGAGACGACGCAGATCACCGTTTGGGATTCCACCGCGGAGACCCGCTACATGGTCCTCCCGATGCGCCCTGCCGACACCGAGGGCCTGTCCGAAGAGGCTCTCGCCGCCCTCGTCACCCGCGATGCGATGATCGGTACGGGCCTGCCCGGGTCGCCCCCGCCGGAGATGCCGCGATGAACGGCGCCCAGGACCTCGGCGGCGCACACGGCTTCGGGCCGGTGGTGCCCGAGCCGGACGAGCCGGTGTTTCACGCCGCGTGGGAGCGTCGCGTCTTCGCGATGGCGATGGCCATGGGCTACACCGGTGCCTGGAACCTCGACGGCAGCCGGGCCAACCGCGAGTCGCTGCCGCCCGCGCAATATCTCGCGTCGAGCTACTACGAGATCTGGCTGGCGGCCCTGGAGAAGCAGATCTCCGCCGCGGGCCTCGCCACGCCCGACGAGATCACGGCGGGTCGGGCCTCCGCGTCGGCCAAGCCGGTGGCGCGGGTGCTCGCCCGGGACGGGTTGGAGGCACGCTTCCGGGCCGGCTTCCCGAGCAGCCGCGATCCCGCCGCGCCCGCCCGCTTCGCGGTCGGCGACGCCGTCCTCGCCCGGAACGTCCACCCGACCGGGCATACGCGGCTGCCGCGCTACGTCCGCGGGCGGCGGGGCCGGATCGAACGCATCGACGGCGCCTTCGTGTATCCCGATACCAACGCCTACGGCGCGGGCGAGAACCCGACGTGGCTGTACACCGTCAGCTTCACGGCCCGGGAACTGTGGGGCGACAGCGGCGACCCGGGCGGGATCGTCACGGTGGCGGCGTTCGAACCCTACCTGGAGGCGGCGTGATCGCCCCGTCGCCCAAAGCCTTCGCGGCTCCCTGGGAAGCGCAGGTCTTCGCCCTGGTGGTATCCTTGCAGGAGGCCGGGCTCTTCACCTGGACCGAATGGGCCGAGCGGCTCGGCCGGGAGATACGGCCGGCGGACGGACCGGAACGGGCGGCCGATTACGGCGCCTGGCTCGCGACCCTGGAGACGATCCTGGCGGAGCGCGGGGTAGCACCATCAGACAGCGTGGCGGGGCGGACCGAGGCGTTCCTCCGCGCCGCCGAGGCGACGCCGCACGGTCAGCCGATCCGTTTGGAGAACGATCCGCTCTACCGGCCCTGATCCAGGAGGCTGTCGAGGGGCACCGGGGCGGCGTGCGGCCGGCCGGCCAATTGCGCGTCGATCAGCGCCAGAACCTCGCGCCGCCCGCAATTCTTCGCCGCTTCGAAGGGCGTCCAGGTCTGATCGAATTCGAATTGTGCGAAGACTGCGCGGTAGCGCTCCAATTCCTTCGCGGTAAGCGGCACGCCGCGGACGAAGGCCTTGTGCGCCGAGATCGTCGTGGCCCGGCGCGGGTCGGCGGGGTCCAGCTCGAACTTCAGCGCGTCGCCGCAGAAACAGATGTTCCGCGCCCGGTCGAACAGAACGGCGTGACCGTCGAAATGGCCGGCGGTGCGGTGCAGTTCCAGACCCGGCAGAGGCTCCAGGACGTCGTCGTAGGGCCAGCTCACCTGCAGCGCCGCACTCCACGTGAAGTCGGCCGCGGGCAAGCACAATTCCGGGTCGAACCGGTCCTGCAATTGCACGAGGGCGCCGTAGGCATGCGGGTGCGAGGACGAGAGCACCTGCATACCGCCGAGCGTCTCGATCTGGTCCAGGGCGGCCTCGCTGAAGACCGGGCAGCCCTCGAAGCCCATGTTCCCGTTCTCGGTCCGGATCAGGTAGGCGGAGGGGCCGATGCCGGAGACGGGCTCGTTCCAGAATCGCCACACGCCGGGCTCCAGCTCCTGCCAGTGGCAGGGAAAAGCGTCCTGCGCCTCCCGGGTGGTGCGGAACCGCCAGCCGTCTTGCGGGACCACGTGGCGTGCGTCGAGGCACATCGGGCAGGACGGGGGCGCCTCGAAATGGCGCTGCCAGAACCCACAATTGTCGCAGGTGTAGGCGGGCAGATTCAGGGCGCCCGCGAAGGGCAGGTAGCCGGGCATCGTCTCAAGCCTCTCCTAGCGAATGATCCCGGGGGGTTCCAAAGGGCATCGCCCTTTGGCGGTGTTCGGGGGCGGTGCCCCTGAGTATCCAGAGCGAAGCTCCACCGCAGGGCACTGCCCTGCACCCGCAAAAGGTCTCAGACCTTTTGAAACCAGACCGTGTCTAGCGAGTCCGGTCGGGTAGCGCAGCCCGCCGCGACCGACTGGTCGCCAAGGCGGCGCCGGCGAGGCCCAGCAGCGCCAGCCCGGCCAGGCCACCGACCACCGCGTCGCGGGTGCGGCTGGTCACGAACTCGCTGCGGGTCGATTTCATCCGGTCGTTGAACCGCCCATCGATGCCGACATCGCCGGGCACCGGATCGAACAGGTTGCCCGTCATGTCCGGAATCGTCGTGTCGGACAGCTGAGCCGACCACATCGTGGCAGCCTTGCGGTCCGCCAGCGTGGGGGCGAGCGCCTGCGCGGCGGCCATCATCATCGACGAGCGCCCGACCCAGACCTCCCGGCGCGGATGTTCGGCGGCGTACACGATCGCCTCCGCGCAGAGCCGCGGATCGAACACCGGATCCGGGGCATACTGGCGATGGCCGGTGCGGTTGCGCGCCCAGTTGAACTGCGGCGTGTTGACGGCCGGCAGGTAGACCACGCTGAGGCTGACGGCGACGTTGTCGTGGAGCAGTTCGCACCGCAGGGCGTCGGTGAAGCCGGAGACGGCGAACTTGGCCGCGCAATAGGGCGCTTGGAGCGGTGCCGCCCGGATCGCCAGCCCCGAGGAAACCTGGATGATCGCGCCGCGGTTGCGCCGCTTCATGTAGCGGAGCGCCGCGAGCGTACCGTAGACCTGGCTCAGGTAGGTGGTCTCGGTGACCCGCCGGTACTCGTCCGGCGTGATCTGGTCGGCCGGGTTCACCACGGTCGCCATGGCATTGTTCACCCAGGCGCGGATTGGGCCGAGTTCAGCCTCGATCCGGGCGGCGGCCGCATCGACGGCCTCGGGATCGGCGACGTCGGCCGCGATCGCCAGGACCGGCTGGCCGTAGGCGGCAAGCGCTCGCTCGGCGGCGGCGACCCGCGCGGGATCGCGCGCCACCACCGCCACCGACCATCCGCCGGCGGCGAAGCGATGCGCGGTCGCGAGCCCGATTCCGGCGGTCCCTCCGGTAACGACTGCAACCCGTGCCATACTGGCCTCGCCTGAGTGGAGAAAATCGCAGCGGCAACGGGTGCCGACGCCCACGGTTGCGCCGCACCGCCGTGCCGGAACGTCACGGCCGCCGGTCTTTTTGGAACCCGGCGCGCAACATCCGACACCGAGCGCTGTTGATCCTGCGTAGTCGCGCGCCATCGCAGCGCGACCGGCCTTCGAGGATCGCAGCCATGCGATACGGACGACGGTTCTCCCTACCGATCGATCCTTGGCCGCAAGCCTCGCTCGGCGAGCGGATGTCGGTCGGCCTGGTCCTGACCTTGTTGCTGGCGGTGCCGATCTGCGCGGCCAGCGCCGTGATGGTGGTGAGCGCGACGATCGCGGCCTACATCGCCTGGTCCTACGATGTCGGCGCGTCGCTGCGGAACCTGATGGAACGCCAGGTCAGCAGGCTCGCCGACAGGCACGGCCGGACCGTCCGGAAGGTTTGAGCAGTCGAGGCGAGCGCGATCGGCGGCCGGGACGACGGGGTTGTTCTGAGAACGACCTCTGCAAAGACCAAGCATCGTGAGGCAGGGGGACAATCCGCCGCCGCAAACACCCTGAAGGAGCTGTCTGTTTTCGCCCGCTATCTCAGAAACAGGGCAGCTCCGGACAGCGACCGCTCAACGCCATCACCGTGCCACGCTCGACCGCGCCAGCAACAGCCCGAACCCGACCAGCAAGACGCCGAACACCCGGTCGATCCAGTGGCGCACGGCGAGGAGGCGATCCCGGACACGCCCCGCGGAGAAGAACAGGGCGACCAGCGCAAACCACAGGATGTGCGCGCCCGAGATGAAGGCACCATAGCCGATCTGCGTCGCCAACGGCGTCGATGGCTGGACCACCTGCATGAACAGGCTGACCACGAAGACCGTACACTTGGGATTGAGTGCGTTGGTCAGAAAGCCGATGCGCAACGCCTCAAGATCCGACGGCACGACAGGCGCAGCGGACGGTGCATCCGAGGTCGGCACGGCGCGCAGCATCTTGATACCGAGCCAGATGAGATAGGCTGCGCCGACCAGCTTGAGCGCATTGAACAACCAGATGGATTGCTGGATCAGTATGCCGACGCCGAGGATCGTATAGGTGACATGCACCAATACGCCCGCGCCGATGCCCAGCGCCGTCAGCAATCCCGCGCGGCGCGATAGCAAAAGACTGTTCCGCGTCACCATCGCGAAGTCGGGGCCGGGACTTATCACGGCCAGAATGGTAATGGTGATGACGGCGAGCAGTTCGGTCATGGTGACCTCGCAGAGGTGATGGCGGGCAGCCAGCGACAGGAGTTCATACCGGACTGTCTTTTTCAAGATCCCGGAGCTGCGCTTGTTCGGGAATGTCTTGAGTCGGGCGCCCTAAGATCGCTCACGGCACTCGGTTGTGCGCCACAGATAGCCGAGGCGAGGGAACGGAGATGTCCGGAATAATCCTCAGGTTGGCCGCGCGGTCAAAGCACCTCCCGCGCGGCTGCTCGCGCATCGCCTGTGGTTGAGGGCGCACACCCGATGTCCGCGGGCCAGGTTGGCCGTGGCTTGACCGTCCTTACACGCGCAGCGGCGCAACCCGGGGCAGCCCACGATCCCCGAACCATCGCGCATCACCGGGTCGTTTCCTTGCGCGCGTAAGGACGACATCGTCGGAATGACGCGCGAAACGGTGTATGGCGGCCCCGCAACCACCGCGTGACGCAGGTCCGATTTGACCTCGACGCATCGAGTGGGCCAGTCAGGTTCGGAACCGAGAGATCGCCATGTTCCGTTCCCTGATGAGTGCCCGGCGCTTCGCGCCGCTGTTCTGGTGCCAGTTCTTCTCGGCGTTCAACGACAATTTCCTCAAGAACGCGCTGGCCTTCCTGATCCTGTTCGGGATCGGCGGGCAGGCGGATGCCCATGCCGGCGTCCTGGTCACCTTGGCGAGCGCGGTGTTCATCGGGCCGTTCTTCATTCTGTCGGGCCTGGGCGGGCAATGGGCCGACCGGTACGACAAGGCGCTGATGGCCCGCCGGCTCAAGTTCGCCGAGATCTTCGCGGCCGGCACCGCGGTGCTCGGCTTCCTGCTGCACTCGGTACCGGTATTGTTCGTGGCGCTGGGCCTGTTCGGGACGATCGCGGCCCTGTTCGGCCCGATCAAGTACGGGATCCTGCCGGACCACCTGCGCCGCGAGGAGCTGCCGGCCGGCAACGCGCTGGTCGAGGCAGCGACCTTCCTGGCGATCCTGCTCGGCACCATCGCGGCCGGCGCGGCCTCGGCGATGGGCGGCTCCGGCCTGGTGTTCGGTGCCCTGGTGATGGGCTTCGCGGTCCTGTGCTGGCTCTCGGCCCGGATGATCCCGCCGACCGGGGAGGGGGCACCGGACCTGCACGTCGATCGCAACGTGGCGCGCTCGACGGCCTCGCTGCTGCGCGACCTCTGGGCCGACACGCGCCTGTGGCGCGGCTCCCTGACGGTGAGCTGGTTCTGGCTGGTCGGAGTCGTGGTGCTGTCGCTCCTGCCGGTCCTGGTGCGCGACGCCTTCAACGGCACCGAGACCGTGATCACCCTGCTGCTGGCGCTGTTCTCCGTCGGCATCGCGGTGGGATCGGGGCTCGCCTCCTGGCTCGCCAGCGGCCGGATCGTGCTCCTGCCGACGCCGGTCGGCGCGGTACTGATGGGACTGTTCGGCCTCGACCTCGCCTGGACGATCGGACACCTGCCGCCGCCGCCCGCAGAGGCGATCGGACCTTCCGACTTCCTGCAGACCGGGTACGGCCTGCGCACTGCGATCGGCTTCCTCGGCCTCGCCGTGTCGGGCGGCCTTTACATCGTCCCATCCTTCGCGGCCGTGCAGGCCTGGACCGAGAAGGCGATGCGGGCGCGCATCATCGGGGCGGTCAACGTCGTGACCGCGGCGTTCATGGTGGCCGGCACCCTGGCGCTGGCGGCCCTGCAGGGTGCGGGCCTGTCGAGTGCGAGCCTACTCGCGCTCGTGGGCGTGCTGAACCTGATCGTCGGCGCCGTGGTGTTCGCGACCCTGCCGACCAGCCCGTTCCGCGACGCGCTCTCGATCCTGTTCCGGGCCTTCTACCGGCTGGAGGTCCGCGGGCTCGACAACGTCGCGGCGGCCGGGCCGAACTGCATCCTGGCGCTCAACCACGTCTCGTTCCTCGACGCGCCGCTGGCGCTGTCGCTGCTCGATCAGGAGCCGGTCTTCGCGGTGGACAGCGGGATCGCGCAGCGCTGGTGGGTGCGGCCGTTCCTGCGGGTGACCAGGGCGATGCCCCTCGACCCGACCCGGCCGCTCGCCACCCGGACGCTGATCAACGCGGTCAAGAGCGGTGAAACGCTGATCATCTTCCCCGAGGGCCGGCTCACCGTCACCGGCAGCCTGATGAAGGTCTACGACGGCGCCGGGCTGATCGCCGACAAGTCGGGTGCCATGGTGGTGCCGGTGAAGATCGACGGGCTGGAGCGTACCGC
The DNA here is from genome assembly GCF_022179445.1 of Methylobacterium mesophilicum. Classification (GTDB taxonomy): domain Bacteria; phylum Pseudomonadota; class Alphaproteobacteria; order Rhizobiales; family Beijerinckiaceae; genus Methylobacterium; species Methylobacterium mesophilicum. Next base: position 61,133 of record NZ_BPQU01000017.1, read on the forward strand.
GTTCTCGCGCCTGTCCCGCGGGCAGGTCCGCCATCGCTGGTGGCCCAAGGTGACCGTGACGCTGCTGCCGCCGGTGCGCCTCACCGTGGACCCGGCGCTGCGCGGCAAGGCCCGGCGCCAGGCGGCCGGGGCGGCGCTCTACGGCATCATGTCCGACCTGCTGTTCCGCACCGCCGACACCGACCGGGGCCTGATGGCAGCGCTGATCGACGCCGGGGACCGCCACGGTTGGCGCCGCACCGCCGTCGAGGACCCGGTCACCGGCCGCCTGTCCTACAGCCGCCTCGTCCTCGGCGCGAACGTGCTCGGCCGCAAGCTGATGTCGCTCGCCCCGGAAGGCGGCCGGATCGGCGTGATGCTGCCCAACGCCAACGGCGCGGCCGTGACCCTGTTCGCCCTGGCCTCTGCGGGCCGGGTGCCGGCGATGATCAACTTCTCCGCCGGCGCGGCCAACGTGCTCTCGGCGTGCCGGGCGGCGCAGGTCGACAAGATCCTCACCTCCCGGGCCTTCATCGAGAAAGGACGGCTCGGCAGCCTGATAGAGGCGATCAAGGGACAGGTCGAACTGATCTACCTGGAGGACGTGCGCGCCACCGTCACGACGCCGGACAAGATCCGCGCCCTGCTGGCCGGGCGCAAACCTCTGGTACGGCGCACGGGCGAGGATCCGGCCGCGGTCCTCTTCACCTCGGGCAGCGAGGGTACGCCCAAGGGCGTGGTGCTGGCCAACCGCTGCATGCTCGCCAACGTGGCCCAGGTGGCGGCCCGGATCGATTTCGGGCCGACCGACAAGGTGTTCAACGTGCTCCCGGTGTTCCACGCCTTCGGGCTGACCGCCGGGCTGGTCCTGCCCCTGGTCTCGGGGGTGCCGGTCTATCTCTACCCGTCGCCGCTGCACTATCGGATCGTCCCGGAGCTGATCTACGGCTCCAACAGCACGGTCCTGTTCGGCACCGACACGTTCCTCGCCGGCTACGCCCGGGCCGCGCACGCCTACGACTTGCGCTCGCTGCGCTACGTCGTGGCCGGGGCCGAGGCCGTGAAGGAAACGACCCGCAAGACCTGGGGCGAGAAGTTCGGCCTGCGCATCCTGGAAGGCTACGGCGTCACCGAATGCGGGCCGGTGGTCGCCCTCAACACGCCGATGTTCAACCGATTCGGCACGGTCGGGCGGATCCTGCCCGGGATCGAGACCCGCCTGGAGCCGGTGCCCGGAATCGACGATGCCGGACGCCTGTCGGTTCGGGGACCCAACATCATGCTGGGCTACCTGCGGGCGGAAAAACCCGGCGTGCTGGAGCCGCCGCCGGGCGGCTGGCACGACACCGGCGACATCGTGGCGATCGACGCCATGGGCTTCGTGACGATCAAGGGCCGGGCCAAGCGCTTCGCCAAGATCGCCGGCGAGATGGTTTCGCTCGCCGGCATCGAGGCGCTCGCCGCCGAACTCTGGCCGAACCAGCCGAGCGCGGTCGCGGCGGTGCCGGACGCGCGCAAGGGCGAGCGGCTGGTGCTGTTCACCCAGGAGAAGGGCGCGACGCGCCCCGCCTACCAGAGCTTCGCCAAGGAGCGTGGCGCCTCCGACGTAGCGATCCCCGCCGAGGTGGTGGTGCTGGACGCGATCCCGATGCTGGGCAGCGGCAAGGTCGATCAGGTCTCGGTGGTCAAGCTCGCGCACGAGCGAGCGAAGGAAACGGCGGCGGCCTGACCCTGTCGCGCCGCGTCCCCCAAACGGGGGATGCGTGCAGCGACACGTTGGCATGGTATCACGAATACAGTCATGATTCGATCAATCTTCAGTGATCGAGAATCATGGACTGGAATTCGCGATTCAGGCGCGTGTCGACGAGGGGTTGATCATGCACAAGGGCAAGCGATTTCCGATCTGGCTGACGCGGCGGGCCTATTTCAGGCGTCTCGAACGCTGGGCCAAGCTCGGCAAGGCGCGCAAGCCCGCGCCGCAGAACATCGCGATCGAGCCCGTCATGCTGTCGTCCAACGTCGTGCCGTTCCCGCTCCACCTGGCCCAGGCGGGCCGGCCGGCCTTCCCGGATCTGCGCGGCGTCGGCATCGGCTGAGCCGGCGCCCCGGGCCTTGCCTGCCGCGGCGGATCGGTGAATCTGTGCGCTCTGGTAGACCCGGGATCTGGAGGATGCGTGCCGCACCAAGGGCCCGATCCCGGCGCGGCCGCCGCGTCCCGGCTTCGCCGTGCGGTGCGCAGGGGCCTCGCGATGGCGGCGCTTCTGGCCGGGCTCGTCATGGCCGGCGCCGGGCTGGTCTGGCACTACGCCGTTTCGCTGCCGCCCCTCGACCTGGCGGCGGCCTCGGCACGCTCCACCGTCGTGCTCGACCGGGCCGACACGCTGCTGCGCCCCTTCGCCACCGCGGACGGCCGCTGGCGGCTTCCGGCCAGAGCTGCGACCGTCGATCCGCGCTACCGGGCGATGCTGCTCGCCTACGAGGACCGGCGCTTCGAGACCCATCCCGGCGTCGATCCGGTGGCGATCCTGCGGGCCGCCGGCCAATGGCTGGGGCATGGCCGGATCCTGTCGGGGGGCTCGACCCTGTCGATGCAGGTCGCCCGCCTGGTCGAGCCGCGCCACGGGCGTTCGCTGGAGGCCAAGCTCCGCCAGATGGTCCGGGCGGTGGCGCTGGAGCGGCAGCTCGGCAAGGCGGCGCTGCTCGACCTCTACCTGGCGCTCGCCCCCTATGGCGGTCCCCTCGAGGGCGTCCGGGCGGCGAGCCTGGCCTATTTCGGGCGCGAGCCGGCGCGGCTGACGGCAGCCCAGGCGGCCTTGCTCGTCGCCCTGCCGCAATCCCCGGAGACCCGCCGGCCGGACCGCTTCCCGGGGCGCGCCCGGGCCGCCCGCGACCGGGTGCTGGATCGGGTGGCCGGGCGGGGGCTGATCAGCATGGCCGAGGCCGCCGCCGCCAAGGCCGAGCCGATACCGGCCGGGCGCAAGCCATTCCCGATGCTGGCCGCCCACGCCGCCGAGGAGGCGGTCGCGGCCGAGCCCGGGACGGCGGTGATCCGCCTGTCCATCGACGGGCGGCTGCAAGCGCGCCTCGAAGACCTGGCCGCCGAGCGCGCCGCCGCGACCGGACCGGCCCTCTCGGCAGCTATCGTCGTGCTCGACAACCGCGACGGCCGGGTGCTGGCCCAGGTCGGCAGCCCCGGCTACCTGGATCCGAGCCGCCGGGGCGCGATCGACATGACCCTGGCGGTGCGCTCGCCGGGCTCGGCCCTGAAGCCGTTCATCTACGCCATGGCCTTCGAGGACGGGCTCGCCCATCCCGAGACGTTGCTGGAAGACCGTCCCGCCCGGTTCTCCGCCAGCTACGCACCGGAGAACTTCGACCTGACCTTTCAGGGAACGGTCACGGCGCGGCGCGCCCTGCAGCTCTCGCTGAACGTGCCCGCGGTGGCGCTGATGGAGGCGGTTGGGCCCGCGCGCTTCATCGCCCGTCTGCGGGCGGCCGGCGCCGGGATCCAACTGCCCCGCGAGGCCGCCCCGGGCCTGCCGGTGGCGCTGGGCGGCCTCGGCATCACGCTCACCGACCTCGCCCGGCTCTATGCCGGCCTCGCCCGGGGCGGCGGGGTGCCCGACGTCCTGCGCCGGGCCGGGGGAGCCGCGGGAGCGGGTGCGGAGCGCCGGGTCACCGAGCCGGTGGCGGCATGGTACGTCGCCGACATCCTGCGCGGGACGCCGCCGCCGGAGAACGCATTGTCGAGCCGCATCGCCTACAAGACCGGGACGTCGTTCGGCTATCGCGACGCCTGGGCGGCGGGGTTCGACCGGCACGTCACCGTGGCCGTCTGGATCGGGCGGCCCGACGGCGCCGCGGTCCCCGGACTCATCGGCCGCGTCGCCGCGGCCCCGATCCTGTTCGATGCCTTCGCGCGCCTCGGGATCGAGCCCGAGCCGGTCCCGCAGCCCCGCAACGCCCTGAGCGCCACCGGGGCCGGCGGCCTGCCGCCGCCGCTCCGGCGCCTGCGGCGCGACGGGGCGGAGACGGCCGGCCCGTCCCTCAAGATCGCCTATCCCCCGGACGGGGCCCGGATCGATCTCGGCCTCGCGGCCGAGCAGGCCGGGCACGGGGAGGGTGGTCCGGGCCTCGCCCTCAAGGCGCTTGGCGGCGTCCCGCCGCTGACCTGGCTGGTCGATGGCCAGCCGGTGACCCAGACGCCCCGCCGGCAGGCCGCGTGGGTCCCGAACGGCGCCGGGTTCGCGCGGATCTCGGTTCTCGATGCCACCGGAGCGAGCGACAGCGTCTCCATCCGCCTGGAGTGAAGTGGCGCCTCAGCGTTGCCGACGATCAGAGGCGCTGGGACGCGACATTATGTGCGGACCAATACGCTCGACGATGTCAGTCTTCATGGCGGGATTCATCGGTCATCAACGAATACCGGCCTAATGCTGGCCGGTGAGGTCGGTGATGGCTTGGAAGGTCGGCGCCGCGATCGCGGGGCTTCTCGGGTTGGTGGGTGTGACGGCCGGACTCGGCGGCGGTGCGGATCCGCGCCGGGCCAGCTGGCGTGAGACCTATCGGCCGCCCGCCGAGATCCCGTTCCCGGACGAGAACCCCTACTCGGCCGCCAAGGCCGACCTGGGCCGGCGGCTGTTCTTCGATCCGATCCTGTCCGGAGACGGCACCCGGTCTTGCTCCACCTGCCATCTCCCGGATCTCGGCTGGGGGGACGGACGCGCCCGCGCAGCGACGCGGATGCAGGGCGACATGGACCTGCGCACGCCGACGCTGATCAACATCGCCTGGCAGGACGGCCCGATGGGCTGGGACGGCAAGTTCAAGACCCTCGAATCCGTCGCGGCGATGCCGATGATCTCGCCGTCCAACATGAACCTGCCGATGGCCGACGCGCTCGCCCGGCTGTCCGCCGATTCGAGCTACGCGGCCGCCTTCGCCACCGCATTCAACGATCCCGCCATCACCCGGGACCGGCTGGAGGCGGCGCTGGCGACGTTCGAGCGCCTGATCGTGACGGGGACGAGCCCGTTCGACCGCTGGATCGCCGGCGACGAAGCTGCCATCGCCGAGCCGGCAAAGCGCGGTTTCGACCTGTTCAACGGCCGGGCCGACTGTGCCGGCTGCCATTCCGGCTGGTCGTTCACCGACAACTCGTTCCACGATATCGGGGTCGGCACCGGCAACGATATCGGTCGAGGCCGCTTCAAGCCCACATCGGTCGCCCTGCGCTACGCTTTCAAGACCCCGACCCTGCGGGAGATCGGCCACCGGGCCCCCTACATGCACGACGGCTCGCTGGCGACCCTGGAGGCGGTGATCGACCTCTACGACCGTGGCGGGATCGACCGGCCGAGCCGCTCCCGAGCGATCAAGCCGCTGCATCTCAGCGCGACGGAGCGGGCGGACTTGCTAGCGTTCCTCAAGACGCTCTCGACCGAAGCGGCCCCCGACCTGACGACGGCATCGTTCACGACCGCGGCCCCGGCGCCGTGACGGCGGCAGCGTAAATCACCGCGTCATTCCAGGGCGCCGCAGGCGAGCCCGGAACGACACGCGGGCTGCTTTGGCGCTACGGCGATACCCAACCCGCGGACACGCATCGTGTTGTGTGCCGACCGACGCCGAGCCCTCATAGGATCGCGACCGCGAACGTCAGCGCGCCAGACCAGGCTGCGGCACTCCGGTCGCGCGCCGCTCGCTCGCTTCCGGCGCGGCGCCGATACGAGCCTCGATGCCCGCGTAGCGGTGGGAGAGGTTCGCGAGGCTGACGATGATCCACACGCTCGCCAGCACGCTCGCCGACATCACGCCGAGAAGGACGTAGACCGTGCGGGTGTTGCGCCGCACTTCGACCGAGAGGTCGTGGGCGAGGTCCCGGTTGCCCTGGAACAGGGCGTCCCGCGCGGCGACCAGCTCGTTGTGCATCTCGCTGATGACGTGGGTGGCGTTGTAGAGCAGCAGCAGGTGGACGACGAAATCGTCGTCCGTGGTGGTGTTGAGGGCGGCCGCGACGCGCACGGCGAGCTGGCGCTCCCAAGGCAGGAGCTCCCGGCCGTGAACCGTCCGGTAGAACCGCTCGAGGTTGTTCACGGACGGAAGGCCTCGCGCCAGGCCGTGTGGAAGTTGCGCCGCAGGCGCCGGCCCTCGACGCGCAGGCGCATCGGCGCGGTGGTCGCTAGTTCCAGCCAGGTCGTGTGCTGGATCCGCAGCGCCTCGATCAGGCGCTCGCCGATCCGCTCGATCTCGGTGGCGCGGAAGTTCGGTTGCGCCCGCAGCTGCCGCACCACGTCGGAGGCCTCCAGATAATCGAAGTTGGTCGCCTGGGCGGTGTTCTTAGCGAGGATCGCCCGGTCGCATTCGAGCAGCAGCGGACGGAGCTCCCGGAGCACGTCGAGGGCGGTGGGATCGACGGCGCCGGCGGCCACGACCACGCAGAGGCGAATCTTCTCCTCGCGGCAGCTCTCGACAATGATCTCGGTGCTGCGCCGGGTCGTCTCGGTGTCGCCCGCCGGGAAATCCACCACGACGAAGCGCTCGGCCGCGTCGGACACGCGCTCGATCAGGTCCTGGACCAAGGTCGGATCGACGCGGCCGGTGGAGTCCTCAGCCCGCAGGCGCTGCCGGAAGCAGGACACGCCCGGACGGCGCGGCACGAAGTTCTGGCTGCCCGGATCGGTCTCGCGCATCAGCGCCGTGTGGAAGTGCCGGTTGGCCGGGTCGGTGTCGACCGCCAGGACCGGCCCGACCTCGGCGCAGAGATCCGCGATCTGCAACGCGATGGTCGTCTTGCCGACGCCGCCCTTGCCGCCGAGGCACAGGATCAGGACCTTGGTGTTGCCCGGGCCGAGCAGATCCTGCTGGATGTCCTGAAGCTCGGACGGGGTGTACCAGGCCGGAACCTTGAGCTGCGTGACGTCGATCATGAGAGTCTCCTTGACTTGATGGGCACAGGTCGGTGTCCGCGCGGGCGCCGCTGCGCCGTGCCGGGACGGTCCTGCAGGGGTTTCAGGGTCGGTATCGTCGATCCGGGCTCGTCCGGCGGGCAGCCGGGCCGCTCCCCTGCGCGCGGCCGATCGCCGACTGGGACGCGGTGAACGGGCCTCGCGACGGCGGGAGAACGGGGCCGCGGTTGCGGGCGAGTGGACCGGGCACGCTCAAGCCGCCGGTCCGCCCAGGCATCGGCCGACCGCTCGTCCACCGCCCGATGTCCGGCGGTGCCAGCGCCCCGGCGCAGAGGCCGCAGGATGGCGGAACCGGACGTGGCCCCGCCGGGGCATCGCGCCGTGCAGGTCGGGACCCGAAATGTTTGCCCTCGTCAAACCTTGCACTCCGTTGCCGGCCCAGGGCCGCAGCGGGACTGCGTCCGTTCGTCGTCTGGCCAGCGTCGCGCAGGACCGAGAGTTCGCTCAGCGCGGCGCGCGAGGCAAGCCCATAATCCGAACTGTTGACAGCTTATCCGCAAGATCGATCGCAAATTTGGAGACTCATTTTTGAAAAATTGTTTCCAACTTCGATGATAGCCAGCAAATCACGGTATATAATACTTCAATATTTGACGGCTTTGATTTTTGTTGCGCAAATCAAGACGACATCGAAGTAAAAATATTTGAAAATACACGAATGATGGATGTTGATCATTGAGGAACGTCATGATCGCGCTGCTCACGGCGCGTCGGCAGATCCCGTCCCGGAACACGATTGCGGTTGCCGGTGGAGCTCAGGACGGTGGACGGCTTGCCGTTTCAGGATGCGGGATCAGGCCGTCGCGGAACCAGCAACGCTTGAAATCCACAGCGTTAACCTTCCACTCATATTCGTTAATAAACCATTGGCGAGAAGCCTATTAACCTATCTAAATAGAGCGGTAACCACGGTGTCGACATGCACCGGTGAGGCTCCGATGCTAGCAATCAAGACAAAGCGCACGTCAGCCGGATACGCTCTCGCCACCGCCGGAGTCGCGAGCCTGGCGGCAACCGGCGAGGCCCAGGCCCACGTCAAATGGTTCTGCGCCTACGACGTCGCCGGGCAGCCCCAGGGCCTCGAGCAGGTGCTGTGCGCCAACTTCGAGGGGCTGACCGTGCTGGCCCTGGTGTGCCTGATGTTCGGATGCCTGGCCGAGGGCACGCCGCTGGGCGGCGCCCTGCTCAACGCGCTGGATCGCGTGACCACCCGGGTCCGGACCGACACCGAGCTGCTGGTCCGTGCCACGCTGGGCTTCTTCTTCGTCTCGCTCTGGGAACTCGGCGGCATCATCCTCACCCCGGAGCTCAAGACCGACGTCGCCTGGATCCCGTGGTTCCAGCTCGCGCTGGCCGCCTGCCTGATCTGGCGGCGGACCATGCCGCTCACCGGCCTGGGCATCGTCTTCCTGTTCAGCTTCGCCACGGCGCAGTACGGCGTGTTCCACCTCGCCGACTACCCGATCTTCCTGGGGGTGGCCGTCTACCTGATCTGCCGCGGCCTCGACCTGTCGCCGTTCGGCCTGCGTCCGCTCGACATCGTCCGCTGGACCGCCGCCATCACGCTGATGTGGGCGTCGATCGAGAAGTGGGCCTATCCGGAATGGACCGCACCGCTGATCGCCGCCAAGCCGCAGATGACGCTCGGCGCCACCCCCGAACTGTTCATGCAGGCGGCCGGCGTCATCGAGTTCACCCTGGCCTTCGCACTGCTCTGGACCCCGCTGGTGCGGCGCGCCTCGGCGATCATCCTGGCCGCGATCTTCGTCTCGGCGGTGTTCGAGTTCGGCAAGGTCGACGCGATCGGGCATTCCGGGATCATCGTCGTGCTGTTGGCGATTGCGGCCGACGACGTGCGGATTGCGGTGCGCGCCCGCCACGTGGTGCTGGCGCCGGCTTGGTACGGGGCCGCCCTCGCGCTGTTCCTGTTCCTCTACTACGCGGGCCACGCGGCCCTGTTCGGCGGGCTCGACGCCCTGCCGGTGATCTGAGGCGCGGATCAGCGCGCCGCAATCAGCGGCGCGAACACGTCGGTCAGGCCGGTGATCAGGATCTGGGTCCCGACGCAGAGCAGCAGGAACGCGAACAGGCGGCCGGTCACCCGCGCCCGGGCCGGGCCGATCAGCGCCACCACCCGGTCGGCCGAGGCGTAGATCAGCGCCACCGCGAGCGCCACGACGAGAGCCGCCAGGGTGACGCCGAGATAGAAGCCGAAGCGGTCCGCGTAGGCGGCGGGCCGGTTCGCCCCCAGGGTGATCGCCACCGCGATGGTGCCGGGCCCAGTGGTGAACGGCAGCGTCAGCGGGAAGAATGCGATCTCGGCCAGCGGCCCCGGCGCCGGGTCGCGGCTCGCCTCGATCAGGGTCGTCGCCCCGCGATCCTTCGAGCCGGACGCCTCGGCCTGCTTGCGTGCCTCGCGCGCCTCGGGCCGGTTGAGCTGGGTCCAGGCCGAGGACATCACCACCAGCCCGCCCGCGATCCGCAGGGCCGCCAGGGTCACCCCGAAGAAGTTGAGGATCGGCGTGCCGGCCCAGAGCGCGCCGAGCATAACCAGGGCGGCATAGACGCCGATCTTGCGCGACAGCAGAACCCGCTCGGCATGGCTGTAGGCGGTGGTCACCTGCGCGAAGATGAAGGCCCCGCCGATCGGGTTCACGATCGCGATCAGGCCCGAGAGGGCGAGCAGGAACTGCTGGATTGTGAAATCGATGCTCATCAGGGCCGCCGCCTAGACCAACGGACCTCCGACGGCCAGCCCGTCGTGCGCGTCAGCCCGGCGACGGCGCGGGCACCAGCACCCGGGCGGGAGCGAGGCGGCGGGCGCGGTGCACCTGCTGCACCGCGATCGGGCGGTAGAGCTGCTTGGTCGCGTGGACCACGTGCAGGCCGGCGAAGGGTAGGGCCAGGCCTGAGCCGAGCCGCTCCCAGGCGGGACCTGTGCGCAGCATCAGCCGCGAGCGCACCGGCGGCATGTACAGGGTCTCGGCCCAGCCCTCGGGCGAGAACAGCGTGTCGCGCATGAGCCGGCCGAGCTGCGAGCGGCTGTAGGGCTGGCCGTGGCCGAACGGCGTCGCCTCGCGCCGGGCCCAGACGCCGCGCCGGTTGGGCACCACCAGGATCATCCGACCGCCTGGGGTGAGGGTGCGCCAGACCTCCTGCAGTAGTTCCGTCGGGCTCTCCACCGATTCGAGCGCGTGGACCAGGACGACGCGGTCGATGGCGGCCTCGGGCAGCGGCATCATGGTCGGGTCGGCCAGGGCCGTACAGGACCGGCCGGTCCCCGGCCAGTTCACCACCCCCTGCGTCGCCGGCATGAACGCCAGGGTCCGCTCGGCGATGCAGTGGATCGGACCGAGATACGGCGTGGCGTAGCCCAGCCCGAGGACCCGCAGGCCCGAGACCGAGCCCAGGAACCCGTGAAGGGCGCGGGCGACGACGCGATGCGTCTCGGCCCCCAGGGGGCTGGCATAGAAGGCACGCAGGCCGTTGACGTCGAGACGCATGGACGAGCAGGACACCGAGCCCGGGACGATGATCAACCTCAATGGTGAGACGCGATGCGCGCCGCAAGCGCCATGGGTCCCGCCGGCGAAGGAACCCGCTCGACCGCCGCCGGTTCACGGCTGACGTTTCGCGCTGCGACGCGCCGGTGCATTGTCGCAGCCCCGGGAGAGGGAAACCGATGGCTGCCGAGACCGAGATCCGAACCTTCCTGTGCCGCAGCGACAATATCGGGGTCCTGATCCGCGATCCCGCCACCGGCGCCTGCGCGGCGATCGACGTGCCGGAGGCCGGCCCGGTCCTGAAGGCCCTGGACGAGACCGGCTGGCGCCTGACCGACATCCTCGTCACCCACCGGCACGGCGACCACATCGAGGGCATCCCGGCGGTGAAGCGGGCCACCGGGGCCCGGGTGGTGGCCCCCGCCAAGGCGGGCGGCGCGGTGCCGGACGTGGACGAAACTGTGCGCGAGGGCGACACCGTGCGGGTCGGCGGGCTCAGGGCCCAGGTCTGGGAGACCCCCGGCCATTGTGCCGACCACGTCACCTACTGGTTCGACGAGGCCAGGATCGTCTGTTCCGGCGACACACTGTTCACCCTCGGGTGCGGCCGGGTGATGGAGAGCCCGCCCGAGACCCTGTGGCGCTCCCTGCGTCGGTTCGAGCCTTTGCCCGACGAGACCCGCGTGTTCAGCGGCCACGATTACGTCCTGTCGAATGCTCGCTTCGCCCTCGCGGCAGACCCGGAGAACTGCGACCTGATGGCGCGCAAGGAGGAGGCCCAGCGCGCGAAAGCCGAGGAGCGCTTCCTGATTCCGACGACGATGGGCGCGGAGCGGGCGACCAATCCGTTCCTGCGCAGCAACCTGCCTGTCCTGGCTAAGTCAGTCGAACTTGGAGCCGGCACAGATCCGGAAGCGGTGTTTGTGGCACTGCGTGCGTGGAAGGACCGCTTCTAGAGACGGTGATAACCAAGAAAATTTTGTTGCGTTCTCAAGGCGAACTGACACATACCCTGTGCAAGCGGTACCAATCCGCTAAGTAACGGGCTCCCGGGGGGAAGCCGTAACGTCAACGCGAAGCGCCGGGACGCTTCCGCCGGTCTGATGGGGGTCCGTCTCGCCCTACCACCTGTCCACTTCCCGCCTGCCGCTTCCGTTCCTCAAGCCAGAATCCGACGGGGCTAAGGAAGAGGCGCTCAGCGCCAAGACCAGGGGTCCTTTAGCGGACACGACCGCCAGTGACGCGCTCCGCGACACCGGCGAAGTGGCTACCCCGTCGCGTCCCCGCGCGCCGGTCGCGGCCGATGTGAGGCTGCTCGGCATCGCCACCGAGCACCTGTCCCGTCTCGGGCCCAAGCGCGTGACGGTGGTGGCCGTTGCGGCGGAAGCCGGCATGACGCACGCCAACGTCTACCGCTATTTCCCATCGAAGGACGCGCTCCTCGACGCGGTGGCAGGGCGCTGGCTCCGAGAGGTCGAGGCTCGGCTCGCCGGCATCGCCGACGCACCCGACCCGGCCGACGACAAGATCGAGCGGCTGCTCACCGCCCTCGCCACGGTCCAGCGCGACGCCCTGTTCGACGAGCCAAACCTGTTCGCGGTCCATCTCGACGCCACGGTGTCGGCCCGGCCGATCGCCCGGCGGCATCGTGTTCGGCTGCGCAGTCTCGTCGAGCGCGTGGTCGAAGAGGGCATCACCTCTGGCATCTTCTCGGCCCGGGATCGGGAGCGGGCGATCGCCTACATCTTCGACGCGAGCTACCGCTTCACGCATCCGCTCGCGATCCAGCACGATGCGGACGTGCCGCGCGACCTGATCGAGGCGCGATTCGGGGCGGTCATCCACGCGATCCAGCGGGTTCTCCGGTCCGGGATCCTTTGAGCGCGAGCCGCGCCTCATTGTTGGTCGGCAACACATCGAAAGGCCCGGACATCGCGTCCGGGCCTTTCGCGTTTCAGGGCATGACACGGCGATGCGGCCGGGCCGGTTCGGCCATCGCGAATTTGATGAAATGACAGGATCTCAGATCTGTTATCTGAGCTTTGCCGCACCCGCGGCGCAGGGTGCAGTGCACCTAAAAGCCTCGCCGCATTGGCGTTTCGTCGCCCAGGCTTGCGACATCAACGTCAGGCCCGGGCCGGCGCGGCCGAGTCCGCAACGGTCCATCGGGTTGAAGCGACGAGGCTTTTCGGCCACACAGCCGCGCAGATTCCAGAGCGGCGAATCCCGCGCCGGCACCGACCAGCGGACGGTCCCGGCGCCTCGCCGATCCCACCGAAGACGACACGCAGCGGAGGTTGATCCGACATGGCTCGCAACAAGATCGCGCTCATCGGTGCCGGCCAGATCGGCGGCACCCTGGCCCTCCTGGCTGGCCTGAAGGATCTCGGCGACGTGGTGCTGTTCGACATCGTCGACGGCGTGCCGCAGGGCAAGGCGCTCGACATCGCCGAGGCCGCCCCGGTCGAGGGCTTCGACGCGACCTACGCCGGCGCAAGCAATTATGCGGCCATCAAGGGCGCCGACGTGGTGATCGTCACCGCCGGCGTGCCGCGCAAGCCCGGCATGAGCCGCGACGACCTGATCGGCATCAACCTCAAGGTCATGCAGGCGGTGGGCGAGGGCATCAAGAGCTACGCTCCGGATGCTTTCGTGATCTGCATCACCAACCCGCTCGACGCGATGGTCTGGGCCCTGCAGAAGTTCTCGGGTCTGCCCACCAACAAGATTGTCGGCATGGCAGGCGTGCTCGATTCGGCCCGCTTCCGCCACTTCCTGGCCGACGAGTTCAAGGTCTCGGTCGAGGACGTCACCGCCTTCGTGCTCGGCGGCCACGGCGACGACATGGTGCCGCTCACCCGCTACTCGACGGTCGCGGGCGTGCCGCTCACGGATCTGGTCAAGCTCGGCTGGACCACCCAGGAGAAGCTCGACGCCATGGTCGAGCGGACCCGCAAGGGCGGCGGCGAGATCGTCAACCTGCTCAAGACCGGCTCGGCCTTCTACGCGCCGGCCTCATCCGCCATCGCGATGGCCGAGAGCTACCTGCGTGACAAGAAGCGGGTCCTGCCCTGCGCCGCCTATCTCGACGGCCAGTACGGCGTCTCCGGCATGTTCATCGGCGTGCCAATCGTCATCGGTGCCGGCGGCGTTGAGCGCGTCCTCGAAGTCACCTTCGACCCGGCCGAGAAGGCGATGTTCGAGAAGTCCGTCGCCTCGGTGACCGGCCTGATCGAAGCCTGCAAGGGCGTCGACGCCAACCTCGCCTGAAGGAAGAGGCGAATGGCGAATCGCGCGTGGCGAATGGGGTCGGAGGCCATCGACGCCATCGCCATTCCCGACGCCTTCCATTCGCCATTCGCCACTCGCCACTCGCCATTCGCTTATCTGACGAGGCCCCGATGAACATCCATGAATACCAGGCCAAGGCCGTCTTGAAGGAGTTCGGCCTACCGGTCTCCCGCGGCGTTCCGATCTTCGATCCGTCGGAGGCCGAGGCGGCCGCCAAGGAACTCGGCGGCCCGGTCTGGGTCGTGAAGAGCCAGATCCACGCGGGCGGCCGCGGCAAGGGCACGTTCAAGGGTGCTCCCGAGGGCGCGAAGGGCGGGGTGCGGGTCACCAAGTCCATCGACGAGGTGAAGCAATACGCCGGCGAGATGCTCGGCCAGACCCTGGTGACGATCCAGACCGGGCCGGCCGGCAAGCAGGTCAACCGCCTCTACATCGAGGAAGGCGCCCAGATCGCCGAGGAATTCTACCTCTCGATGCTTGTCGATCGCGCCACCGGCGGCGTGGCCTTCGTGGTCTCCACCGAGGGCGGCATGGATATCGAGGCGGTCGCCCACGACACGCCCGAGAAGATCCACACGATCCCGGTCGATCCCGCCACCGGCGTGATGCCCCATCACGGCCGCGCGGTCGCCAAGGCGCTGGGCCTCTCCGGCGCCCAGGCCAAGGAGGCGGCCTCGCTCACGGAAAAACTCTACGCGGCGTTCGTGTCCAAGGACATGAGCATGCTGGAGATCAACCCGCTGGTGCTCTCAGCCGACGGCCACCTCAAGTGCCTCGACGCCAAGATCTCGTTCGACTCGAACGCGCTCTACAAACACGCCGACATCGTCGCGCTGCGGGACGAGACCGAGGAGGATGCCAAGGAGATCGAGGCGTCGAAATACGACCTCGCCTACATCGCGCTGGACGGCACGATCGGCTGCATGGTCAACGGCGCCGGGCTGGCCATGGCCACCCTCGACATCATCAAGCTCTACGGCGAAAGCCCGGCCAACTTCCTCGACGTCGGCGGCGGCGCTTCCGAGGAGAAGGTCACCGCGGCGTTCAAGATCATCACCGCCGACCCCCAGGTGAAGGGGATCCTCGTCAACATCTTCGGCGGGATCATGAAGTGCGACGTCATCGCCCGCGGCGTCATCGCCGCCGTCAAGGCGGTGGGCCTGCAGGTGCCCCTGGTGGTGCGCCTGGAAGGCACCAACGTCGAAGAGGGCAAGGACATCATCCGGGGCTCCGGCCTCAACGTGATCCCGGCGGACGACCTCGACGACGCCGCCCAGAAGATCGTCGCCGCCGTGAAGGGAGCCTGATCATGTCGGTGATGATCGACGCGAACACCAAGGTCATCTGCCAGGGTTTCACCGGCAAGAACGGGACCTTCCACTCCGAGCAGGCCATCGCGTACGGGACCAAGATGGTCGGCGGCACCAGCCCCGGAAAGGGCGGCGCGAGCCATCTGGGCCTGCCCGTGTTCGACACGGTCGCGGAGGCCCGCGAGGCCACCGGCGCCGACGCCTCGGTGGTCTACGTGCCGCCGCCCGGCGCCGCCGACGCGATCTGCGAGGCCATTGCGGCCGAGATCCCGCTGATCGTGTGCATCACGGAGGGCATCCCGGTGCTCGACATGGTGCGGGTGAAGCGGGCGCTGACCGGCTCGAAGTCGCGCCTCGTCGGCCCGAACTGCCCCGGCATCGTCACGGCCGGCCAGTCGAAGATCGGCATCATGCCGGCCAACATCTTCCGCCAGGGCTCGGTCGGCATCGTCTCGCGCTCGGGCACGCTGACCTACGAAGCCGTGTTCCAGACCACCAACGCCGGCCTCGGCCAGACCACGGCCGTGGGCATCGGCGGCGACCCGGTGAAGGGCACCGAGTTCATCGACGTGCTGGAGTTGTTCCTCGCCGACCCGAAGACCGAGTCGATCGTGATGATCGGCGAGATCGGCGGCTCGGCCGAGGAGGAGGCCGCGCAGTTCCTGCGGGACGAGGCCAAGCGGGGCCGAAGCAAGCCCATGGTCGGCTTCATCGCCGGCCGCACGGCGCCTCCGGGCCGCCGCATGGGCCATGCCGGCGCGATCATCTCGGGCGGCAAGGGCGGCGCCGAGGACAAGATCGCCGCCATGGAGGCGGCCGGCATCCGCGTCTCGCCGTCGCCGGCCCGGCTCGGCTCGACCCTGGTGGACGTCCTCAAGGGCTGAGGCCAGCGCGCCTGCGTTGCGGCCGGCGCAGGGCCGCGACCCCCATATCGACCTTGTCGGGGCGTGTTCTCGCCCCGGGTCAATTTCAGGGCGATCCGCCCCGCGAGCGGGTCGCCGACAGGGCAGCCGGCCTGCCCGCGCGACAGGATGAACGGACCATGGCACGCCAGGACGTGAACGAAGCGCTTCTCGAAACCTCGTTCCTCTACGGCGCCAACGCCGCCTACATCGAGGAATTGCAGGCGGCCTACGCCCGCAACCCGGCCTCGGTGGATCCGGAATGGCAGGCCTTCTTCAAGGGCCTGGGCGAGGACGAGACCCTCGTCGCGAAGAACGCTGCGGGCGCGTCCTGGGAGAAGCCCAACTGGCCGGTGCCGGCGAACGGCGAGCTGGTCTCGGCGCTGGACGGGAACTGGGGCGCCCTGGAGAAGGCGATCGGCGACAAGATCGTCGCCCGGGACGCCAAGGAGCCCAAGCCCGGCAAGCCGGTCGACAGCGTCGCCGCCACCACGGGCGTGTCTGTGGAGCAGGCCGCCAAGGATTCGGTGCGGGCGATCATGCTGATCCGCTCCTACCGCATGCGCGGTCACCTGCACGCCAAGCTCGACCCGTTGGGGCTCGCCCCGCGCGGCGACCACGAGGAGTTGCACCCGCAGCATTACGGCTTCACCGAAGAGGCCGACTGGGACCGCCCGATCTTCCTCGACAATGTGCTGGGCCTCCAGTTCGGGACGATCCGCGAGATCGTCGACATCCTGGAGCGGACCTACTGCCAGACGCTCGGCGTCGAGTTCATGCACATCTCCGATCCCGCCGAAAAGGCGTGGATCCAGGAGCGCATCGAGGGCAAGGACAAGGAAATCTCCTTCACGCCCGAGGGCCGGCGCGCGATCCTGAACAAGCTGATCGAGGCCGAGGGCTTCGAGAAGTTCCTGGACCTGAAGTACACCGGGACGAAGCGCTTCGGCCTCGACGGCAGCGAGTCGATGATCCCGGCGCTGGAGCAGATCATCAAGCGTGGCGGCGCGCTCGGCGTGCGCGAGATCGTGCTCGGCATGGCCCACCGGGGCCGGCTCAACGTGCTGACCAACGTGATGGCCAAGCCGTTCCGGGCGGTGTTCCACGAGTTCAAGGGCGGCTCCGCCTCGCCGGCGGAGGTCGAGGGCTCGGGCGACGTGAAGTACCACCTGGGCGCCTCGTCCGACCGCGCCTTCGACGGCAACAACGTCCACCTGTCGCTCACCGCCAACCCGTCCCACCTCGAGATCGTCGATCCGGTGGTGCTCGGTAAGGTCCGGGCCAAGCAGGACCAGTGGGCCAAGCCGCATATCCAGCGCGCCAGCGTGCTGCCGCTTCTGATCCACGGCGATGCCGCCTTCGCCGGGCAGGGCGTGGTCGCGGAGTGCTTCGGCCTGTCGGGGCTGAAGGGCCACCGGACCGGCGGCTCGGTGCACTTCATCATCAACAACCAGATCGGCTTCACCACCGACCCGCGCTTCTCCCGCTCCTCGCCTTATCCGTCGGACGTGGCGAAGATGGTCGAGGCGCCGATCTTCCACTGCAACGGCGACGACCCGGAGGCCGTGACCTTCGCGGCCAAGGTGGCGGTCGAGTACCGGCAGAAGTTCGGCAAGCCGGTCGTGATCGACATGCTGTGCTACCGCCGCTTCGGCCACAACGAGGGCGACGAGCCGGCTTTCACCCAGCCGAAGATGTACCAGCGGATCCGCAAGCATCCCTCGGTGCTGGAGACCTACGGCCGCCGGCTCGTCGAGAACGGCACCCTCGACCAGGAGGCCCTGGACGCCCGCAAGGCCGAGTTCCGCCAGATCCTCGACACCGAACTCGACGTCGCCACCAACTACAAGGCCAACAAGGCCGATTGGCTCGACGGCCGCTGGTCCGGCTTCAAGGCCGTGCACGAGGACGTCGACGATCCGCGCCGCGGCCGCACCGCCGTGCCGGCCGAAACCCTGCAGGAGATCGGCCGCAAGATCACCCAGGCGCCCCCGGGCTTCCACCTGCATCGCACGATCCAGCGGTTCATGGACAACCGCGCCAAGGCGGTTGAGACCGGCGCCGGCATCGACTGGGCGACCGCCGAGGCCCTGGCCTTCGGGGCGACGCTGCTCGACGGCAACCGGGTCCGGCTCTCCGGCCAGGACGTCGAGCGCGGCACCTTCTCGCAGCGCCACGCCGTGGTGATCGACCAGGAGAACGAGCAGCGCTTCACGCCGCTCAACGCCATCCGCGACGGCCAGGCCTCGATCGAGATCATCAACTCGATGCTCTCCGAGGAGGCGGTGCTCGGCTTCGAGTACGGCTACTCGCTGGCCGAGCCGAACGCTCTGGTCCTCTGGGAGGCCCAGTTCGGCGACTTCGCCAACGGCGCCCAGGTTGTGATGGACCAGTTCATCGCGAGCGGCGAGCGCAAGTGGCTGCGCATGTCCGGCCTCGTGCTGCTGTTGCCGCACGGCTACGAGGGCCAGGGTCCCGAGCATTCCTCCGCCCGCCTGGAGCGCTACCTCCAGGCCTGCGCCGAGGACAACATGCAGGTGGCCAACGTCACCACCCCAGCCAACTACTTCCACATCCTGCGCCGGCAGCTGAAGCGGGACTTCCGCAAGCCGCTGGTGCTGATGACGCCGAAGTCGCTGCTGCGCCACAAGCGGGCGGTCTCGACGCTCGACGCGCTGGCCGAGGGTTCGACCTTCCACCGCGTCCTGTGGGACGATTCCGAGGAGGAGGGCGCGCCCAACAAGCTGGTGCGCGACGACAAGATCCGCCGCGTCGTCCTGTGCTCCGGCAAGGTCTACTACGACCTGCTGGAGGAGCGCGAGAAGCGCGGCCTGAACGACGTCTACCTGATGCGCGTCGAGCAGCTCTACCCGTTCCCGCTCAAGGCCCTCGCCAACGAGATGGGCCGGTTCCGCAACGCGGACGTGGTCTGG
Organism: Methylobacterium mesophilicum; assembly: GCF_022179445.1. Lineage (GTDB taxonomy): Bacteria > Pseudomonadota > Alphaproteobacteria > Rhizobiales > Beijerinckiaceae > Methylobacterium > Methylobacterium mesophilicum. The sequence continues at coordinate 80,022 of NZ_BPQU01000017.1, forward strand.
TGCCAGGAGGAGCCCAAGAACATGGGCGCCTGGTCCTTCGTCGAGCCCTACCTCGAATGGGTGCTCGGCCAGGCCGGCTCCGCGGTGAAGCGCGCCCGCTACGTCGGCCGCCCGGCCTCCGCGTCCACGGCCGTGGGCCAGATGTCCAAGCACCAGGCCCAGCTCCAGGCGTTCCTCAACGAGGCGCTGGCGGTCTGATTTTTTGAAAACCCGGCGGTGACCCATTCGGGCCGCCGTCCCCAACACGTCCAGGCCGTCCGGCACGGCCCAACCGATCCGGAAGTGCGAAGACCATGGCTACCGACATCCTCGTCCCGACGCTCGGCGAATCCGTGACCGAGGCCACCATCGGCCGCTGGTTCAAGAAGCCCGGCGACACGGTCGCGGTCGACGAGCCGATCGTCGAACTCGAGACCGACAAGGTCACCCTGGAGGTCAACGCCCCGGCTGCCGGCCAGCTTGGCGAGATCCTGGTCAAGGACGGCGAGACGGTGGAGCCCGGCGCCCTGCTCGGCTCGATCGTCGAGGCGGGCGCCGCCGCGGCCTCCGGCGGCGGCAAGAAGGCTGCCGCCAAAGAGGCCCCGAAGGAGGCCGCCGAGACCAAGTCCGAGAGCCGCAGCGAGGCGCCGAAGGCGGCCGCCCCCGCGAAGTCCGAGGCGCCCGCCCAGGAATCGTCCGCCGGCTATGGCAACCACGGCGACGCCGGCGCCCCGGCCTCCCAGCAGCGCTCGACCGGCGACAACGGCCCGGCGGTGGCCAAGCTCGCCCGCGAGAGCGGCGTCGATCCCTCCGGCATCAACGGCTCGGGCAAGGACGGCCGCGTGACCAAGGGCGACATGCTCGGCGCGATCTCCAAGGGCCCGGCCCCGACCGCCGCCCCCGCCAAGGAGGCCCGACCGACCCCGCCGCGCGCGCCTTCCGCGCCCGACGATGCCGCGCGCGAGGAGCGCGTGCGTATGACGAAGCTGCGCCAGACCATCGCGCGCCGCCTCAAGGACGCGCAGGACACCGCCGCGATGCTGACGACGTTCAACGACGTCGACATGTCGGCCGTGATGGCGCTACGCAGCCAGTACAAGGACATCTTCGAGAAGAAGCACGGCACCAAGCTCGGCTTCATGGGCTTCTTCACCAAGGCGGTGATCGGCGCCCTCAAGGACGTGCCGGCGGTCAATGCCGAGATCGACGGGCAGGACCTCGTCTACAAGAACTATTACCACATCGGCATCGCGGTCGGCACCGATAAGGGCCTGGTCGTGCCAGTGGTGCGCAACGCCGACGACCTGTCGATCGCCGGCATCGAGAAGACCATCGCCGGCTTCGGCAAGAAGGCCCGCGACGGCAAGCTGTCCATCGAGGACATGCAGGGCGGCACCTTCACGATCACCAACGGCGGCATCTACGGCTCGCTGATGTCGACCCCGATCCTCAACGCCCCGCAATCGGGCATCCTCGGCATGCACCGCATCGAGGAGCGCCCGGTGGTCCGCGCCGGCAAGATCGAGGCGCGGCCGATGATGTACCTCGCGCTGTCATACGATCACCGGATCGTGGACGGTAAGGAGGCCGTGACCTTCCTGGTGCGGGTGAAGGAGGCGCTGGAAGATCCGGCCCGGCTCGTGCTGGATCTGTGATCCCGCGGTAGATCATCCGGATGCAGACATGGGTGTTCGTCTTGGAGATCGTGCGAAATCTGTGACTGGCCCTCGCGGCGCTGGTTGGGGCGGCACTGGCGTGGCGAAAGCTTGCACCAGAAGTGAAGCAGGCCGGGTCGGCTGCAACGCAGGTGGAGTTGGCGCGGCGTGCCCACGTCACGGAACTCTTCAACCGCGCGGCGGGGCAACTCGGCGACGGACAGCTCGAAGTCCGACTGGCGGCTATCTATGTTCTTCGCGAGATCGGGCGCGATTTTCCCGACCTCGCAGATCCGGTCTTCGAACTCTTGCAGGCACACCTTCGCGAGAGGCGGTCGCGTTACGAGGAGTCGGAACCGCCCATCGACGTAAGGGCTATTGTCGAGACGTTGCGCATGAGGATCGCTGCCGATGAACCATCAGGCGAATTCTAGCCCCCACCCGATCGTCAATCTTCAGGGCGCTTTTCTCCGTCACACGGATCTCAGCAACGCCGACCTGCGGCGCGCGGACCTGTCTCGAATCGATGCGAGCGGGGCCGCGTTTCGAAACTCGGACTTCCAAGATGCACGCTTGAGCGGTGCGATCTTGCGGGGCGCGGATCTGACCGGGGCCTTGAATCTGACTGAGGCGCAGCTCGCTACTGCGATCCTCGACGAGCACACACGACTGCCCACCTATATTGACCGTCAAACGCTTGTCGGCCAGCCGCGGGAATCAACGGGAGCCGAGCTTTGACCACGTCGCTTGGATCCGTCGCCATCGTCACGGGCGGCAGCCGCGGCATCGGGCGGGCTGTGTCGCTGTTGCTCGCGGAGCGCGGCTACGCGATCTGCCTGAGCTACGTGTCGGACGCGGCCGCGGCACAGGCGGTGGTGGATGCGATCACCGCCAAGGGCGGCAAGGCCCTGGCCGTGCGCAGCGATGTCGGCGTCGAGGCCGACGTGCTGGCGCTGTTCCAGGCCGCGGACGGGCTCGGCCGGCTCGCGGCGCTCGTGAACAACGCGGGCGTGGTCGACATGAAATCCGACGTGGCCGACATGAGCGCGGCCCGGCTCCAGCGCATGATGACCACCAACGTGGTCGGGAGCTTCCTATGCGCCCGCGAGGCGGTGCGGCGCATGTCGAACAAGCGCGGCGGGGCAGGGGGCGCCATCGTCAACCTGTCCTCGGTGGCGGCCCGCCTCGGCGGCCCCGGCCAGTTCGTCGATTACGCCGCCTCAAAGGGCGCGATCGACTCGCTGACCATTGGGCTCGCCCGCGAGGTGGCCGGGGAGGGCATCCGCGTCAACGCGGTGGCGCCCGGCATCATCGCCACCGAGATTCATGCGAGCGGCGGCGAGCCCGACCGGGTCGAGCGCCTCGGGCCCGGCGTCCCGATGGGCCGCGCCGGCACCGCCGAGGAGGTCGCCGCGCCGATCGCGTGGCTGCTCTCGGAGGAGGCCGCCTACACCACGGGCGCCATCCTCGACGTCGCCGGCGGCCGCTAAGCCGCCCTCGATACCCCTTTCTCTTCGACCGCCCCAGGCGGCATGACCGACCGGAAGCGAATTCTCATGTCCTACGATCTCGTCGTCATCGGCACCGGCCCAGGCGGCTACGTCTGCGCGATCCGCGCGGCGCAGCTCGGCCTGCGGACCGCCGTGGTCGAGAAGCGGGCGACCCACGGCGGCACCTGCCTCAACGTCGGCTGCATCCCGTCGAAGGCGCTGCTGCACGCCTCCGAGGCGTTCGAGGAGGCGACCAAGCATTTCCCCGACCTCGGCATCGAGGTCAGCGGCGTGAAGCTCGATCTGAAGAAGATGATGAGCTTCAAGGCCGAGGGTGTCGCCGGCAACACCAAGGGCGTCGAGTTCCTGCTGAAGAAGAACAAGGTCGACACCTTCCACGGCACCGGCAAGATCGCGGGCGCCGGCCGAGTCGAGGTCGTGTCCGAGGATGGCGGCAACCAGATGCTCGAGACCAAGAGCATCGTCATCGCCACCGGGTCCGACGTGACGCGCTTGCCGGGCGTGACCATCGACGAGAAGGTCGTGGTCTCCTCCACGGGCGCCCTGGAGCTCGACCGGGTGCCGAAGAAGCTCCTGGTCATCGGCGCCGGGGTGATCGGTCTGGAGCTCGGCTCGGTCTGGCGTCGGCTCGGCGCCGAGGTCACCGTGGTGGAGTATCTTGACCGGGTGCTCCCCGGCATGGACGGAGAGGTCGGCAAGCAGTTCCAGCGGATCCTGACCAAGCAGGGCATCCAGCTCAAGCTGTCCACCAAGGTGACCGGCGTCGAGGTCGGCAAGAAGGGTGCGAACGTCACCGTGGAGCCGGCCGCGGGCGGCGAGGCGGAGAGCCTGCAGGCGGACGTCGTCCTCGTGGCGATCGGCCGGGTGCCCTACACCGAGGGCCTCGGCCTCGACACGGTGGGCGTGCAGCGCGACGACAAGGGCCGGATCCTCACGGATGCCCACTACGCCACCAACGTCACCGGCATCTACGCGATCGGCGACGTGATCGCCGGGCCGATGCTCGCCCACAAGGCGGAGGACGAGGGCGTCGCCATCGCCGAGATGCTGGCCGGCCAGTCCGGCCACGTCAATTACGGCGTGATCCCGAACGTGGTCTACACGTTCCCGGAGGTGGCCTCCGTCGGCAAGACCGAGGAGGAGCTGACCAAGGACGGCATCGCCTACAATGCGGGAAAATTCCCGTTCACAGCCAACGGCCGCGCCAAGGCGAACGGCACCACGGAGGGCTTCGTGAAGGTGCTGGCCGACGCCCAGACCGACCGGGTTCTCGGCGTGCACATCGTGGGCGCGGATGCCGGCAACCTGATCGCCGAGGTCGCGGTGGCGATGGAGTTCGGCGCCTCCTCCGAGGACATCGCCCGCACCTGCCACGCGCACCCGACGCTGACCGAAGCGGTGAAGGAAGCGGCGCTCGCCGTGTCCAAGCGCGCCATCCACGTCTGATCGGCAGAACCCGGCGCAGGATCAGGCGATCTTGCGCCGGGCGTTCGGAAGGTCGGCGATCCGCAGGAGTGCGCTCGGGGCCGGCGGCGCCGTCAGAGCGTTCAGGAGATACGGCCGGCGCAGGCCCAGGGCGTTGTGCAGCGCAAGGTCGATGTCGCGGGCGTAGAACGGCATCCGCAGCACCGCGTCGACACCGAAATAGCGCCCCGCCTGGGCGATCGGTTCCAGCTCCGAGGTGGTCAGAAGGGTGATCCGGGTCGGCAGCCCGAGGGGCTGGATCTGGCAGGCGAGTTCCATCCCTTCGATGCCGCCGAGCTTCACGTCGAGGAAGGCGAAATCGTAGGCACCGAGCTTGAGCTGGCTCAAGGCGTGGCGGCCGCAATTGGTCTCCTCGAGCGCGATCGCGAAGCCGCTGCGGGCCACCACCCGGCTGATCGCGGTCCGGCCTGCGGGCGACGAGCAGGCCAGCAGCGCCCGGGTCGGGGTGCGGCGGCGGGCATCGGCATGCAGCAATTGCTCGATATGGCCGGGATCGAGCGGCGTCTTCAGCACCTCGTAGGCGCCGAGGCTCTGGGCGATCTCCTGCCAGTGTGGCAGCACCCGGTTGGCGACCAGGACGAGGCAGGGCGGCTCGGCGCCGGCCCGGCGCGCGACCGCGACGGCCTCGGGTCCGCTCAGGTCGGCGAGTTGGAGCCCCACGAAGGCGAGGCTCGGGCGTTTCTGCAGGAGGATGTCGCACAGCGCCTGACCCGACGTGGCCTCGTCGATCACGGCGTGGGGGTCGAAGCGTTCGACGATCGCCCGCAGGGCGGCGCGGCGTCCCGCATCGCAATCCGCGATCGCGACGCGCGCCGGCGACCTCGCCTGATCAAGCTCCATGGCTACGCCCCGACAACCGCATCCCCCAATCCAGAGCATGGATGCAGGTGATGACGAACCCCTTAAAAGGCGACCCAATAAGCTACGTCTACGGACTATCCAGGCGAAAAACCCGTGCAATTAGCCGTTTGCACTATCGTCGATAGTCTAGATCAACGGCCCGCCCGCGGATGCGCAGCCGTGTAGGCGCTCATCAGCCGGGCGGCGTCGACCTGGGTGTAGAGCTGCGTGGTCGACAGGGAGGCGTGGCCGAGCAGTTCCTGGATCGCCCGCAGCTCGCCCTGCCGGGCGAGCAGATGCGTCGCGAAGGAATGGCGCAGGGCATGGGGCGTCGCGCTGTCGGGCAGGCCGAGCGCCCCCCGGGCGCGGGCCACCGTGTACTGGATGATGCGCGGCGAAAGCGGCCCACCGCGGGCCCCCACGAACAGCGGCCCCTCCGGCGGCAGCGGCAGCGGGCAGGCGGCGACGTAGTCGGCCACCGCCTTCGCCACCACGGGCAGGATCGGCACCATGCGCTGCTTGCCGCCCTTGCCGAGCACCGTGACCTGATCGCTGCCGGGGAGCGGCGCGTCGCGCCGGGTGAGGCCCAGGGCCTCGGAGATGCGCAGGCCCGCGCCGTAGAGCAAGGCCAGGACCGCGGCGTCCCGGGCCAGCACCCAGGGTTCGCGTTCCTCGCCGGCCCGGATGGCCGTGTCGGTGAGTGCCACTGCGGCGGCGATGGGCATAGGCCGGGGCAGCCGCCGCGGGACTTTGGGCGCGCGCACGCCGCCGAGCGCCGAGACGCTGCCGTAACCCTCGCGCTCCAGGAAGCGTCCGAACGAGCGCAACCCCGCCAGCATCCGCATCAGCGAGCGGCCGGACACCTCCTCGGCCCGGCGGGCGGCCATGAAGGCGCGGATGTCGCGCACCTTCAGGGCCACCAGCATCGGGATGGTCGGGGTGCCGAGGCGCGAGGCCAGGTGGCCCAGGAACTGGCGCAGGTCCCGGCTGTAGGCCTCCACCGTGTTGGGCGACATCCGCCGCTCCCGCGCCAGCCCGTCGACCCAGGCGTGGACCGCCTCGCGCAGGTGCGCATCGCCCGGAAGCAGGATCAGGTCGTCGGCCGTGTCGCGCGCGCTCATGGCCCCACTCGACCGGTTTTTTGTTGTCGCTGCCTTAACGTCGAGCAGGGTCGCCCCTCAGTTCAAAATCCCGTCCTTGCCCTGGAAACCGGCCAACGGCGCGGTGAGGACGCAGAGCAGGCCGGTCTCCCGGTAATCCAGGGCGACGTCCCCGGCGACCGTGCCCGCGAAGGCGCGCTCGATCAGGCGGGTGCCGAACCCCTTGCGCGAAGGCGCGGTCACCGGGGGCCCACCGGACTCGGCCCAGCTGAGGCGAAGGTGCGGATTGTCACCCCGGGTTTCGATCTGCCAGGTGACGCCGACAGCGCCGGCCGCCGCCGAGAGGGCCCCGAACTTCGCCGCGTTGGTCGCCAACTCATGGATCATCAGCGCCAGGGCGAGGGCCGCCTTGGGCCCGATGTCGAGGGGCGGCCCCTCGATCCGCAAGCGGCCGGCGCGGGCATTGTCGTGGAGCGCCAGGGCCCCGCGGATCACCGCCTCCATGCCGGCCCGCTCGGCATTGCCGGCGAGCAGGATGTCGTGCGCCTTGCCGAGCGCCAGAAGGCGCTGCAGCAGGGCGTCGCGGGCCGACGCGACGTCGGGAGCGTCCCGCAGGGTCTGCGAGGCGATCGCCTGGACCATCGCCAGGGTGTTCTTGAGCCGGTGGCTGAGTTCCTGGCTGAGCATCTCGCGATGCGCGTCGGCCTCGGCCTGCTGCGTCGCATCCAGCATCACGCCGGTCATCCGGGTGGCTCTGCCTTCCGAGCCCCGGACGATGATCGCCTGGTTGAGGACGGTGGCATAGCTCCCGTCGGCCCGCCGGAACCGGTATCCCTCGCTCCAGCGCAGGGGTGCGCCGTCGATGGCCGCCTGGACGCTGCGGCGGACGCGGTCGCGATCCTCGGGATGGATGTGCGCGTACCACCAATCGTTGCTCGGCTCGATTTCCGCCGGCTGATATCCGTACAAAGCCGACAAGCCCTCATCCCAGTGGATCCGGCCCGTCTGCGGGTTCCAGTCCCAGATCAGGTCCGTGGTCGCCCGTGACGAGAGGCGGTAGCGCTCCTCCGAGACCGCCAGGGCGTCGCGGACCTGGCGCTCGGCGGCCAGCGCCCCCTCCCGCTCCCGGACCGCGCGGCGCAGTTCCAGCTGCGCCATAACCTGCCGCGCCAGCGCCCGCAGGGCGAAGGCCTGATCCGGCTTCAACCCGTCCGGCCGAGGCGCCGTGTCGATCACGCACAGGGTTCCGAGCGAGACGCCGTCATCGGTCCGCAGCACCGCCCCGGCATAGAACCGGATGAACGGCGCCCCCGTCACCAGGGTGTTCTCGCGGGTGCGCGGATCGGCGGTCAGGTCGGGGATCACCAGCAGCCCGTCCGCGGCGGTCAGCGCGTGGGCGCAGACCGACTGGCTCAAGGGCGTCTCGCAGGACGGGAAGCCGCATTGGGCCTTGAACCATTGCCGGTCGGCCGCGACGAGGCTGACGAGACCCACCGGCACCGCGCAGATCTGCGTCGCCAGCGTGACGATGTCGTCGAAGGCCGGCTCACGCGGCGTATCGAGGATGCCGTAGCTGTGGAGGACTTGGAGGCGGGCGGTCTCGATCGGGTCTGACATGGCCGGGGGCGGTGGATCGGGCGGGGGCCCGGGAAGCACGCGGAAGCGATCGGGATCGGTCTTAGCCGATCTTGGGCGCGGGAGCATCTTGCACTTCGGTTGAAAGTCTTCCGAGGATTCATGGTCGGCCAGTCGATCCATCCCGGCTCGCCCCAGTTTGATTCCCGTGCGAAGGCTCGTGCGATGACGCTCCTCGCCTATGCCGGCGCCGCCCTCGCGGAGATCGCCGGATGCTTCGCCTTTTGGGCCTGGCTCCGGCTCGGCCGCTCGGCCTGGTGGGCCCTGCCGGGGACCGCCTCCCTGGTGGCGTTCGCCGGCCTGCTGACCCTGGTGGACAGCCCGGCGGCGGGGCGCGCCTTCGCGGCCTATGGCGGAGTCTACGTGGCCGCCTCGGTGCTGTGGCTGTGGCTCGCGGAAGGGCAGCGGCCGGACCGCTGGGATATCGCCGGCGGCGCCGTGTGCCTGGCTGGCACGGCGATGATCCTGCTCGGCCGCCGCGGGTGAGGGCGCCTCACCGCCCCATCGTGTAGAACTCGTCGTTCGGCCGCAGCTCCGTCACGCTGGCCAGCCGGTTCGACAGGGCGAACAGGGCGGTGATCGCCGCGATGTCCCAGATGTCGTCCGGGCTGAAACCGTGGCCCGCCAGCACGGCGTGGTCCTCGGCCTCGACCGTGTGGGCCTCCTGCGCCACCTTCAGCGCGAAGGCCAGCATCGCGCGCTGGCGCGGGGTGATGTCGGCCTTGGCGTAGGCGACCGCGACCTGGTCGGCGAGCAGCGGGTTCTTGGACCGGACCCGCAGGATCGCCCCGTGGGCGATCACGCAGTAGAGGCAATTGTTGGCCGCGCTGGTGGCGACCACGATCATCTCGCGCTCGGCCTTGGTGAGGCCGCCGGGCTTGTCCATCAGCGCGTCGTGATAGGCCATGAAGGCGCGGAACTCGTCCGGGCGGTGAGCCAATGCCAGGAAGATGTTGGGCACGAAGCCCGCCTTCTCCTGCACCAGGGCGATGCGGGCGCGCAGATCCTCGGGCATCTCGGACAGCTTCGGCACCGGGAAGCGGCTGATCGGTGCTGACGCGCTCATGGTCGGGCTCCCTGAATCCCGGTCCCTTGGTGAAACCAGGCGTTCACGATACGTACGGCACGCTCGGGCCGATCGTCGAGGGCAGCCGGCCGGAAAGGACGCGGCCGCCTTTCGGAACACGACGATGGACGAGACAAAAAGCCCTGGAGCGTCATGAGCAGCATCATTCGCATCCTGGGGATCGACCCGGGGCTCCGCCGCACCGGCTGGGGCCTGATCACCGCGCAGGGCAGCAAGCTGACCTACGGCGATTGCGGGGTCGTCACTTCGGACGGCGACCTGCCGCTGGCGCTGCGCCTGCGCGAACTGTTCGAAGGGATCGGGCGCATCGTCGCGGCGCAGACACCCGATGAGGTCGCCGTGGAGGAGACCTTCGTCAACAAGGACGCCCAGGCGACGCTCAAGCTCGGCCATGCCCGGGCCATGGCACTGGTGGTGCCGGCGCTCGCCGGCCTCCCGGTGTTCGAGTACGCCGCCAACCTGATCAAGAAGACGGTGGCCGGCTCCGGCCACGCCGAGAAGGTGCAGATCCAGGCGATGGTCCGCTTCCTGCTCCCGAAGGCCGAATTCCGCGTCGCCGACGCCGCCGACGCGCTGGCTATCGCGATCACCCATGCCAGCCACCGCGACGCGCACGCCCTGCGCAAGACGCACCTGCCGGAGGGCAAGCGGCGCAATCTTACCGGTCAGGCGGCCGCCGGGCAGGGGCTGGCCGGAAAGGGGTTCTCGGCCGCGGCCGCCGCGCGCATCGAGGCGGCCCTGGCGAAGCAGGGCTGATCGGGCAGGCTTTTCGAAAAAGCTTGGTGGGGGAAGTAGGACTCGAACCTACGAAGCTTACGCAGCGGATTTACAGTCCGCCCCCTTTGCCGCTCGGGACATTCCCCCAAGGCGGGTTTCTCACCCGCGGCGCCCTTATGGTGAGGGGCTGGCCGGGTGTCAACGCTTGTCATGGCCGGATCCCGCCTCCCGGGGCGCGTTTACGACGCTTCTCCGGGGTTGAGGATTTCGGAGCCGCTGCGCGGCAGGTCCCGTGCTGGGTCCCGGATCAGGTTCCGCTCCGCTCCACCTGTCCGGGAAAGGGGCGGCGCGGGATGAAACGCCGCGCTCTTTCACGGGCGCATGCAGCGCCAGCGGAATGCGCCCCGGACCCAGCATGGGACGCGCCGCGCAGCGGCTCCTTCCAACCGAACCGGCGTACGCCACCTCATCACCCGGGACGAAAACGCGAACGTTCCGTGTCCCCAGGGATTCACAAAAGAATCCGGATCGGCCACGGTGCGCGGATGTCGCCCTGTTTCACCGGCCCTTGACCCGTCCCGCCCCGTCCCTGCGGTCGCACCAGCGTACGTTGATGGCCCTCGTGGCAGCCATGGCGAGCGGGCAGGCGGGGCATGTCCAGAAGATCCTGGCGGCGGTGACGCCCGGCGGCGGCAAGTCGCTGCTGCCCGTGATCGCGGCGCATACGCTGATCGCGGCGGGCCGAGTGGACCGCGTGGTCTGGGTGGTGCCGCGGGATTCCCTACGCCTCCAGGCCGAGGAGGCCTTCGCCGATCCGCTCTGGCGGGCGACGTTCGGGCATGCGCTCAGCGTCCGCGCGGCCGACAACGAGCGCGATCCCGCCCGGGGCCTCGCCGGCTACGTCACGACCTATCAGGCGGTGGCGGCCGCCCCGGCTTTGCACCTGGCGGAGGCACGGGCCCATCGCACACTGCTGGTGATCGACGAGGTCCACCATCTCCCGGTCCCGGGACGTCCCGGCGCGGATGACTCCTCCACCGAGGAGGCCGAGGCCGGAGCGTGGTCCCGGGCGATGCTGCCCGTGATGGAGGCGGCCGAGATCGGCCTGTTCCTGTCCGGCACCCTGGAGCGGGCGGACGGGCGGCGCATCCTCGGCCTGCCCTACCGGCCGTCCGCCCTCGGCCGCGGGCCTGAACTCGACCTCGAAGCGCCGGGGCTCGCGGTGATCGGCTACTCGCGGTCGCAGGCGCTGGCCGAGCGGGCGGTGCTCCCGGTCACCTTCGGGGCGATCGACGGCGAGGCGAGTTGGCTCGAAGGCGGCCGGATCGCGGGTGACAGCCCCCGGGTCGGGCCGCACCGGCTGGGTGCCGGCTCGGTGCGGGTCACCACCCGGCCGGCCCTGTTCACGGCCCTGCGCACCGGCTTCGCCCGGGATCTCCTGAGCGAATCCTTCTTCGCGACCAAGCGCCTGCGCGCCCGGCGCCGGCTCGAACGCGACCTGCCGGCCGGCGAAATGGCGCGGGGGCTCGGCAAGCTGCTCGTGGTCGCCCCGGACCAGGCCAGTGCGCGCGCCTACCTGACGACCCTGCGGAGCTGGATGCCGGCCGGGCAGGGCGAGCGCGACGTCCGCCTGGCGACGTCCGGCCAGGGCGACGCCCACGCGGCCCTGGCGGCGTTCCGCCTGACCGCGGAGCCCGCCGTGCTGGTCACGGTGGCAATGGCCTACGAGGGGCTCGACGCCCCCGAGGTCGCCGTGGTGGCGGCCCTGACGCATATCCGCTCGCGGCCCTGGCTCGAGCAGATGCTGGCCCGGGCCACCCGGGTCGATCCGCATGCCGGCCCCTACGACAACCAGCAGGCGCTGATCTTCCACCCGGACGATCCGCTCTTCGCCCGGTTCCGCCTGGAGTTGGAGACCGAGCAGGGCAGCAGCGTGCGGCCCAAGCGCGAGCGGCCGGCCACCGCGCTCGTGCCGGAGCGGACCCCGTGGCGGGACGAGGATCCCGGGGGGATCACGCCGCTGGAGAGCAACGCGATCGGGCTCCGCTACGCCCTGCTGCGCCCGCGCCTCGCCGAGCCGGCCCCGGTGGCCCCTGCGCCCGAGCCGCCCTCGGTCACCGAGCGGACCCTGCGCCAGCGGCTCGCCGTCGCGGTGGCGGGCCAGGCCGTGGAGGACGAGGCGTCACTGCGCGTTCCCCGCGGCGGCAACCTCGCGCATCGCTACAATGCGGTTCTGAAACGCGTGCTCGGCAAGGGCCGCGCGACCATGACCCTGCCCGAACTCGAGGCCGCGCTCGCCTGGCTTGAACGCAACCGGCTTTCGGACCATCTCGACCGCCTCGACGGCGATACCCGCTACGCGTGGTCCGCCCGCCAGCGTCGCAGCCGCTGGCTGCCGGAGCGCGCAGCCGGAGGCTGACCCGTCGCGGATGGGGAGGAGTGCCCGATGACCGAGACCCTGCCGGCCGCCTTCGGGGCGACGTTGACGGAATCCGAGCCGCCTTCGGCCTGGCCCGCGCCGCTCGCAGCCCTCTGGTGGCTCGCCAAGGATGGCAGCGAGACTGCCGACGCCGCCTGGGCGCGGGCGCATGCCCTGGTCCAGGACGCCTCTGGGCCGGAGGCCGCCTGGGTGCACGCCCATCTCCACCGGATCGAGGGCGATGCCGGCAACGCGCGCTACTGGTACGACCGCGCCGGCCGCCCGGTGCCGAGCGGCACGCTCGCGGAGGAGCGTGCGGTGCTCGCCGACGCGCTGTCGCGCGCGGGTTGAGCGTCGAACCCCCGGTTGCCGCGGGGTAGGCGAGTGCTTCGATCCTCATCCGGTGGGCCTAGCCGGTTCATGCCGTCTGCCGACACCAACGGGGAACCAAAATCGAATATCCGACCGACATATCCTTCAAATGCGGTGCGACAGGATTGATTTTCCGACTGATATTCAAATCGAGAGCGTCAGAGGTTCACGCTCGACCCAGCCTGTTCAGCTCGAACCCTGTGCATTTTCCGTTGACTACGTGGTCTTCGGTGCCGCACAGCGGCCAGATCTGATTAAGGCTGGACCCGTCGAGTTCGGACCACAAGGAACGTGTCGGTTATCGCGATGAGCCTGGGGTGCTTAGTCTGCAGTGTGGGTCTGGCGAGTCTTTCGCTGCGCGACCCGGCGCGCGCCGTCGTCCTCGAACGCTGGAGCGGCATCTTCCTGATCGTCGGCCTGACTCTGCTGGGGATCGCGCTGCACGGCGCCCGCGGATAGTCTCAGCGCCGCGCAGACCGATTCTCGGAACGCCTGGGCCGACAACCGGTTGACAGCCCGCCCGGCGCACAGGTCGGGCCTCGATTATCGGAGCGGACCTATGAGCCTCCTCGGCAGCATCGTCGGCAAGATCCTCCATCCGTTCGGCGGCGGTTCCGCGGACGCCGCGCCCGCGTCCACGTCAGGCTCCGCCAGCGGCTCGGCCGGCTCGGGTACGCCTTCGGCCCCCGGCAGCACGGGCACCGGCGAGCCGGTGGACGTGGAGGCGGTGCTCACCGGCCTCGCCGAGAAGAACGGGCAGAAGCTCGACTGGCGCCACTCGATCGTGGACCTGATGAAGCTGCTCGGCCTCGAGTCGAGCCTGTCCGAGCGCAAGCAGCTCGCCGACGAGCTGCACTACACCGGCGACAAGGACGACTCGGCGTCGATGAACATCTGGCTGCACAAGCAGGTGATGAAGAAGCTTGCCGAGAACGGCGGCAAGGTGCCGGACGACCTGAAGAACTAGACCCGCCCCAGAGGCCCGGCGCATCGAGCGGCGCCGGGCCTCTCTTTTCAGCGCCCGGTACGGACCCGGGTCCAGAGCCGGGTGACGTAGCGCTGGGTGCGGTCGTCCCAGGCGGTGTTGATCGACAGGCGCTGCATTGTCGCCTCGTCGGGGTAGATGCCGGGATTGCTCAAGATCTCGGGCTTCACGAACTTCTTCGCTGCGAGGTTGCCGCTGGCATAGGCCACGAAGTTGGTGTTGGCCGCCGCCACCTCGGGCCGCAGCATGTAGTCGATGAAGGCCAGGGCCTCGGCCGGGTGAGCGGCATCCTTCGGGATCGCGAAGGTGTCGAACCACATCAGCGCCCCCTCCTTGGGCACGACATACGCGATCTCGATGCCGTTTTTGGCCTCCTCGGCCCGGCGCTTGGCCTGCAGCACGTCGCCCGAATAGCCGACCGCCACGCAGATATCGCCGTTGGCCAGCGCCTGGATGTATTCCGAGGCGTGGAACTTCCGCACGGTGCCCCGGACCTTGTAGAGCGCGTCCGTGACCAGGGTCAGGTCGTCCCAGCGCTTGGAATCGGCTTTTGCGCCGAAGACCGGCAGCATGCTGGGAATCAGATCCTCGGGACTGTCGAGCATCATGATCCCGCAATCCTTGAGCTTGTTCGCGGATGCGGGATTGAGGACGACGGTCCAGGAGTTCAGGGCCGCGTTGGCACCCAGGCGCTCGCGCACGGCGGCGACGTTGTAGCCGATGCCGGTGGTGCCCCACATGTAGTCGACCGCGTAGGTGTTACCGGGGTCGTAGACGGAAAGCCGGCTCGCGATCTCGGGCCAAAGGTTGCCGAGGTTCCTCAGTTTCGCCTTGTCGAGCGGCATGAAGGCGCCGGCCCGGATCAGCCGCTGGAGATAGGGCCCCGAGGGCACGACGATGTCGTATCCGGAGCGGCCGGCCAGCAGCTTGGTCTCGAGTATCTCGTTGTTGTCGTAGGTGTCGTAGACGACCTTGATCCCGGTCTCCCGGGTGAAGGCGTCGAGCACCTTCGGGTCGATGTAGTCCGACCAGTTGTAGATGTTGACGACCCGCTCCTCCACGGCCCGCACGGGCGCGGCCGGGCCGAGGATGAGGAGGGCGGCAAACAGCGCCGCCATCCGGGACCGAAAGCCGTTTCCCACGCGCGGGGCCGCCCGATGGCGGGCTGGGACGAGGCGCCGGAGCGATCGTCCGACTCGGCCCGTCCCGGCCGCGATCACGCCAGCCTCGCGGCGACGATAACGATCTCGACGAGATATTGCGGATCGCACAGCCGCGCCTCGACGGTGGCGCGCGCCGGCGGGTGATCCTTGGACACCCAGGCATCCCAGGCGGCGTTCATCTCGGCGAAATGGCCGATGTCGGCGAGGTAGATCGTTGCCGACAGGATGTGATCCTTGTCGCTGCCGGCGACGGCGAGCAACCGGTCGATCTGTACCAGGATGTTCTGGGTCTGAGCGGTGACCCCGGTGCCGACCGGGTCGGATGCCACCTGGCCGGCGAGGTAGATGGTGTTGCCGTGGACGGCGCCCTGCGACATCCGCGAGCCCGGTTCGATCCGTTCGATGCTCATTCTAGTTCTAGTCTCCAGCCGGCGAAACGCCGGTATCTGCCGCGGCTCGGGGCCGGCCGTAAAGGGCCGCGCGCCGACGCGCCGCGGGAACCGGCGGAAAATTCTCCCCTCATGTGCAGTTGCGAGCAACCGCTTCCGACCGACGTGCGTTCACACGGCATCGCTTGTCACGCCTTGGGGTTCGTCATGGGTATTCTCTGGACCATCGTCATCGGGTTCCTCGCCGGAATCATCGCCAAGTTCCTCATGCCCGGACCGAACGAGCCGTCGGGCTTCATTCTGACGACGATCCTCGGCATCGTCGGCGCCTTCGTGGCGACCTTCCTGGGCCAGGCCATCGGCTGGTACGGACCGAACCAGGGCGCGGGCTTCATCGGAGCCGTCGTGGGCGCCGTCGTGGTGCTGTTCATCTACGGCATGATCGCCGGCCGCCGCAGCACGACTATCTGACCAAGTCCGGTACGCCGGAACGCGAAGGGGCGCCCCGCAGGGCGCCCCTTTTTTGTGGCCTACCGCATCGTCCCGAAGGGGGCCGCCGGCTCTCGTGCAACGACGATGCTCAGGCGGCCCGTGGCTCCGCGGAACGCTCAGAGGTGTTCGGCGGCCGCTTTGACGGCGCAGTGGCCGGTGGCGCCGCGCACTGCCAGGCCGACGCCGACGACCAATGCCAGCAGGCTGAGGATCTTGTTCGGCCGGGGCTGCGCCGCCGCCGCCGCGATCCCGAGGCCCAGCGCGACCGACACGGCCCGCTCGGTGGTGGTCAGGTTCGGCTGCCCGCTGAAGATTTCATTGATCATATCGTTGGCCATGAAAGAGTCCCGCTGTGAGGTCGCGGTTCGAACGCGGGCGCGGGGCCTGCGTTCCTTCAGCCGCGCACGATGGAGGCGTGCATGGCGCGCAAGCTGCCGAAACCATCCGCGATCGCCGACCTCGCCTCTCCCGAGATACGCGAGCGCGGCCTCGCTTATCATCAGGACGGTGCGGTCTCCGGCCTCGTGGCCCGGGGCGATACGATCACCGCCGAGGTGGCGGGCAGCGAGATCGATCCCTATCGCGTCGTCCTCCGAATCGAGGACGGCCGTATCGCGCAGACCAGTTGCACCTGCCCCTACGAGTGGGGAGGCGCCTGCAAGCACGTGATCGCGGCTCTTCTGACGCTGATCGAGGCACCGCAAGCCCTCGACGAGCGTCCGCCACTGGCCGATCTGCTCGCACCCCTCGACCGGGATGCCCTCGTGGATCTGATCCAGCGGCGAGCCACCAGCGACCCCGACCTGATCGACTGGATCGCGATGGAGCTCACCACCGCTCCGCACGCAGCATCGGCAGACGGCACGATCGACCCGCAGCCGATCGCCGACCGTGCCCGCAACCTGCTCGCCGGGCACGGCCGCCGGGCGAATTACTGGGCCGGCTACCGGGCCGACGGCGATGAAGCCGAGTTGCGCGCCCTGGTGGAGAAGGCGGTCCCGTTCCTCGAAGCCGGCGACGGCCGCAACGCCCTGCGCATTCTGGAAGCGGTGGCCGAACCGCTGGTCCAGGACTGGCTCGAATACGGCTACGAGGACGACGAGACGAGCTATCTGCTGTTCGAGGACCTCGGTCGGATGATGGCCGAAGCCGTGCTGATGGGGGACCTCGATCCGAAGGCGCGCGTCGCCCTGCGCGACACGTTGGCGGGCTGGGAGGCGCGGATCTCGGATTACGGGCCCGAGAGCTTCGCGGTGGCGATCCAGGCGCTGGAGACGGGGTGGGACGACCCGGCGCTGAAGGCCGTCCTCGACGGCGGCCCCGGACCCTGGCCGCCGGAGGGTGCGGATTTCGCAGACCGCATTCTGACGGAGGTGCGGCTGCGCGTGCTCGACGCGAGCGGGCAGGACGAGGCCTATCTGAACCTCGCTCGGGCGGCCGGCGCGCAGGCGCGGGTCGCCGGCAAGCTGGCCCGGCTCGGGCGGATCGCGGAGGCGGTGGCGCATGCCGAGGCCACCTTCACCAGCCCGGCGGAAGCCCTCGACCTCGCGCAGGTTCTCAAGGACGCCGGCCACGGCAAGGAGGCCCTGGCCGTTGGGGAGGCGGGCCTCGGGCTCGGGCAGGACGAGGCCGAGAACCTTGAGCTCGGGCATCCGAACCGCTCCGTGATGCCCCTGGCCCGCTGGCTGCGGGACGAGGCCCGGGGGGCGCTGGCCCGGCGGGCGGCCCGGACGGCCTTCGAGGCGACGTTCGCGAAGGCGGATTTCGATGCCGCCAAGGCGGTCGCCGGCAAGGCTTGGCCCTCGGACCGCGACGTCCTGCTCGCCCGATTGTCGGAGGCCGAGAGGGCTGTGGACCGCGTCGCGATCTTCCTGGACGAGGGGATGATCGACGCGGCTGTCGCCGCTGCGAAGAACAGCTTTGGAACCCATTCCAGCGAGCTCCTGCGCCTCGCCGAGGCGGCCCATGCGAGCCACCCCGACTGGGTGATCGCGCTCGCGGAGGCGCGGGCCACAGCGATCATGGATCAGGGCCAGGCCGGCCAATACGAAGAGGCCGCCACATGGCTCCGCTGCGCCCTACAGGCCTACGACGCGGCTGACCGTTTTGACGACTGGACGCGCCGGATCGAGGGCCTGATCGAGACGCATAAGCGCAAATATAAGCTGCGGCCGCTGCTCGAAGACCTGCGGCACGGTCTCTGAAGGGCCGCATACGAAAAAGGCGCGGCCCCGGGGGACCGCGCCTCTCGCATCACAACCCGCGCCGGCCGAAGCCCGCGCGGGACAGTCCCGAACAATCACTCGCCGGCGGAGTCGCGGCGGCGCTCGCCGCGGTGGCGGCCGCCGTTATCTTCGCGCCGGGGCTCGCCGTCCCGGTCGCTGCGGCTGGACTCGCGCTCGGACTTCACCTTCTCGGTGATGTCCTCGCCGGTCTGCTGATCGACGACGCGCATGGACAGACGGATCTTGCCGCGGTCGTCCTGACCGAGGAACTTCACCTTGACCTTGTCGCCTTCCTTGACGACGTCCGTCACCTTGGCGACCCGCTGGACGGCGAGTTCCGAGATGTGGACGAGGCCGTCCTTGGCGCCGAAGAAGTTCACGAAGGCGCCGAACTCCATGCACTTCACGATCGTGCCGTCGTAGATCATGCCGTTCTCGGGCTCGGCGACGATCGAGCGGATCCAGTTGTAGGCCGCCTTGATCGCCTTGCCGTCGGCCGAGGCGATCTTCACGATGCCGGTGTCCTCGATGTTGATCTTGGCCCCGGTCTTCTCGACGATCTCGCGGATCACCTTGCCGCCGGTGCCGATCACGTCGCGGATCTTGTCGGTCGGGATCTGCATCGTCTCGATGCGCGGGGCATATTCGCCCAGCTCCGGCCGGGCGTCGGTCAGCGCCTTGGCCATCTCCTGCAGGATGTGGGCGCGCCCGTCCTTCGCCTGGTCGAGGGCGACCCGCATGATCTCCTCGGTGATGCCGGCGATCTTGATGTCCATCTGGAGCGAGGTCACGCCCTCGTCCGTGCCGGCCACCTTGAAGTCCATGTCGCCGAGGTGATCCTCGTCGCCCAGGATGTCGGACAGGACCGCGAAGCGCTCACCCTCGAGGATGAGGCCCATGGCGATGCCGGCCACCGGACGGCGCAGGGGCACGCCGGCATCCATCAGCGACAGCGAACCGCCGCAGACCGAGGCCATCGAGGACGAGCCGTTGGACTCGGTGATCTCGGACACGACGCGGATCGTGTACGGGAACTCGTGCGCCGGTGGCAGGACCGGCCGGATCGCCCGCCACGCCAGCTTGCCGTGGCCGATCTCGCGACGGCCCGGGGAGCCCATGCGGCCGGTCTCGCCGACCGAATAGGGAGGGAAGTTGTAGTGGAGCAGGAAGCGCTCCTTGTAGGTGCCGTCGAGCGAGTCGATGAACTGCTCGTCCTCGCCGGTGCCGAGTGTGGCGACCACGAGGGCCTGGGTCTCGCCGCGGGTGAACAGCGACGAGCCGTGGGCGCGGGGCAGCACGCCGACCTCGGAGACGATCGGGCGGACCGTCTTCAAGTCGCGGCCGTCGATGCGCGAACCGGTGTCGAGCACGTTCCAGCGCACGACCTTCGACTGCGCCTCCTTGAACGCGGCCTTGACCTTCTCGGCCGGGAACTTCTCAGCGCCCTCGGGGCAGAGGGCGGCCATCACCTTCGCCTTCACGGCGTCGACGGCGGCGTAGCGCTCCTGCTTGACGGTCTTCGTGTAGGCGGCGCGCAGCTCGGTCTCGCAGACCTCGAGGACGGCCTTCTCGACGTCGGCGTTCTCGGGGGCCTGGAAGTCGCGCGGCTCCTTGGCGGCCTTCTCGGCGAGGCGGATGATCGCCTCGATGACCGGCTGGAAGTGCTTGTGACCGAACATCACGGCGCCGAGCATCACGTCCTCGGAGAGCTCCTTGGCCTCCGACTCGACCATCAGCACGGCGTCCTGGGTACCGGCGACGACGAGGTCGAGGCTCGACTCCTCCTTGGTCTCGGTGACCAGCGGGTTCAGCCGGTAGCCGCCGTTGATGTAGCCGACGCGGGCGGCGCCGATCGGGCCCATGAACGGCACGCCCGACAGGGTCAGGGCGGCGGAGGCCGCGACCATCGACACGATGTCGGGATCGTTCTCGAGGTCGTGGGTCAGGACCGTGATGACGACCTGGGTGTCGTTGCGCCAGCCGTTGATGAACAGCGGGCGGATCGGGCGGTCGATCAGGCGGGAGACCAGGGTCTCCTTCTCGGAGGGACGGCCCTCGCGCTTGAAGTAGCCGCCCGGGATGCGGCCGGCGGCGTAGGCGCGCTCCTGGTAGTTCACGGTGAGCGGGAGGAAGTCGATGCCGGCCTTCGGCTCCTTGCCGGCGACCACGGTGGCCAGCACGGAGGTCTCGCCGTAGGTGGCCAGCACCGCGCCGTCGGCCTGCCGGGCGACCTTGCCGGTCTCCAGGACGAGCTTGCGGTCGCCCCACATCAGCTCTTCGCGTTGAACGTCGAACATTCTTGTCTCTTCCTTGCCTTCGGCGGGCCAAGCCCGGCGCCGTCGGGGGCAAGACGGCGAGACACTTCGACCGGCAAAGTGTCTCGCGATCCTGCCCCGACGCTGGCGCCTCGAAGCGGCCCGTTTTCGAGCGGCCGGACCCATTCCGGCAGCCCGAGATTGTGAAACGCGGCCCCGAGCCGGGCCCGGAACCGCGCGTGGTCGGTCTTAGCGGCGGATGCCGAGGCGCTCGATGAGGGCGCGGTAGCGGGCCTCGTCCTTGCGCTTGACGTAGTCGAGCAGCGAGCGGCGCTGCGAGACCATCTTCAGCAGGCCCCGGCGGGAGTGATTGTCCTTGCCGTGGGTCTTGAAGTGGCCGGTCAGGTTGGAGATCCGCTCGGTGAGGATCGCGACCTGGACCTCGGGGGACCCGGTGTCCTTGGCGTCCTTGCGGTGTTCCTTGATGAGCGCGGTCTTGCGCTCTGCCGTGATCGACATCGCATACCTTTCGGGTTGTGCTGGTCAGATGCGGCGCCCCGATCGGGGCGCTCGAGCTCGGCGTTCGGCCGGTGCCGGGATGTCGTCCAGCACGGTCACAGCGCCAAGCGGCTCAAGCCCCACCCGGTAACCCGGGCCGAGGCTGCGCGATCCATACACGAAACCACCGGATAAACCAGCCCCGGGCCGGAGGGCTGCGCCGAGGGAAGGGTTAACACCGGCGTGGTAGCCGGAACCGGCACGAACGGCGGCCCGGCGATGAACGGTAGTCTCTCGGATATGGGCGGCGTCCTCATGGCGACGCTGCTCGGCGTTCCCGTCATCCTGCTGCCGGGCTGCGCGCTGGGCAGCCTGACCGGGATTCTGGGGTTTCGCAGCCTCGCGCCCGGTGACCGCCTCCTGTGTTCGGCCCTGCTGGGGATCGGCCTGCTGCCGGTTCTCGACAGCCTGCTGGTCCAGGCCGCCGGCATCCCGGCCGCCGTGCTGGCCAACCTGGCGCTGGGGCTGGCCGGGCTGGTGCCGGCGATCCGCGCGCTGCGGGGCCGGATCGACCCACCCGGCACGGCGCGCGGGCTGGCGCTCGCCGGGCTCTGGCTCGGGATCGTGGGCTACGCGCTGATCGACATCGATACCGGTACGGGTCTGTACCAGCCCGTCACCGTCATCGACCTCGTGAAGCATGCGAGCCTGACCCGCGCGATCGTCCAGGACGGCCTGCCGCCGGTCGATCCGTTCTTCGCCCGGCCCGAGCGCGCCGGCTACTACTACTTCTTCTACGCGCTGTGCGCTCTGATCGACCGGGCCGGGGGAACGCTCGTCGACGGGCGCACCGCCTTCGCGGGGCTCGCGTTCTGGACGGGGATCGGGCTGCTCGGCCTGCTGGACCGGCTGCTCGCCGCCACCGGGATGGTCCGGGAGGCCTCCCCGCGGCTCGTGCGCCGCGCGACCCTCCTGCTGCTGCCGGCGGCCGGGCTCGACATCCTGCTGGTCGTCCGCGACCGGATCGCCACCGGGCTCTGGATCCCGATGCCGGAATGGCTGAACGATCAGGTCCTGAACTGGCCGAGCTCCCTGGTCTGGGTCCCGCACCACGTCGCGGCGACCCTGGCGGCCTGGCTCGGGCTTCTGGTCCTCGCGGAGGCGGCGGACGGGACCCGGCGCGCGCCGGGCTTCGCGGTCGCGGTGGCGGGCATCGCCTTCGCTTCCTGCGCGGGCCTGTCGGTCTGGGTGTGCCTGGGCGCGGCCGCGGCGGCCGGGACCTGGCTGGCGCTGCTCGCGCTCGAGCGCCGCTGGCGCGATGCCGGACGGCTCATGGCGGCCGGGCTCGTCGCCGCACTCCTGGCGGCACCCTACCTGTCCGGGCTCCTGGCGAGCCGGCATGAGGCCGGGCAGGCGATCGTCCTCGCGATCCGCAGCTTCGGGCCCCTGGAGGGATTTGCGGACGGGCCGACCTTGAGCCTGCTCCGCCTGATCCTGCTGCCGGTCAACTACTACCTGGCCTTCGGGGTCTTCGCCGCCGGCACGTTCCTGTTCTGGCGGGTCGTCCCCCGGCGCGTCGCGCATGCACACGAGGCGGGACGCCTGCTCAGCATCGTGGCGGCGTCGTCCCTGCTGATCGGCGGCTTCCTGCGCTCGGCGATCCTGTACAACGATCTGGGCTGGCGCGTGGTCCTGCTGGCGCAGGTCGCCGCCCTGGCCTGGACCGTCACGGCGCTGGCGCAGGGCGCCGGAACGCGGCTTCGCCTGCCCGGCCTGATCGCCGCGTTGCTCCTGCTCGGCTACGCGACGACGCTCTACGGATTCGCCGGGATGCGGGCCTTCCGCGTCTCCGGCCATCCGAGCTTCGCGTTCCTCAACGCCCGCCCCGACATCGATCGCGCCTTGCGGACGGCCTATGAATGGGCCAGCACGCATCTGCCGCGGACCCTCGTACTTCAGCACGCGGCCGCCGCACCGCGCGTGTTCGACTTCGGCCTCTACGGACGCCAGCCGGTCGCGGTGGCCGACCGGGAGGCGCGGCTGTTCGGGGCCTCCGCGGAGGCGGTTGCGGAGCGGCTCGCGCAGGTCGAGCCGATCTTCTCCGAGACTCTCGGGGCAGACGACGTCCGGCGCCGGGCGGCGGCAGCCGGCATCGGCGCACTCATCGTCACCGCCCGGGACGCCCCCTGGACCGACCCTGACTCCTGGGTCTGGCGGAGCCGGCCGCTCTACGCGTCGCCGATGGTCCGGATCCTGTCGGTCCAGGATCTTGGCCAGGACGTAAGCGGGGCGGCGCGATGACCCGGACCGGCCCCGGGCGCCTGGGAGTGGCGTTGCGCTGGCTCGCGGCCCAGGGCGCGCTGCATGCCGGAGCAATCCTCATCGGGTTCGGCTGCTTCGTGCTGCTGTTCCGGACGGACCTCGCATCCGGCGTCACGATCCTGTTCTATCGCGGCCTGATCCTGCTGCTGGTGGCCTTCGTGATCACCACCGGGGCGATGACAGCGCTCGCCGTCCTCGGCCGTCCCTGGGGTCTGCATCGCCGGGACGCGCTGGGGGCCTGCGTATTCTCGCTCGCCCTGAACCTCAGCGTCTTCGTGCTTCTCCCGGTGACGATCGACCGCTCGATCAGCGTCTTCCTGCTCGGCCAGATGGCGGCTCGTCCCGAGGAACGGTTCAGCCCCGCGCGTGCGCAGGCGTTGTTCGAATCGCTCTATCTCGGGGAGTACCGGCAGATCGAGCGGCGCCTGGCGGAGCAGACCGCGTCGGGCAACCTCGCGCCGTCCGGGGACGGCTATGTCATCACCCCGCAGGGACGCGCCTTCATCCGATTCTCGGCGTCCGTGGCCCGACTCTTCCGGACCGACCCGCGAATGGTCGAGGCCCAGCCACCGGCCTCCGACAAGGCGAAGCCATGAGCACGGCGCCGGCACCGCTAACCGAAAACGTTCAACCTGCCTAAAAGTTCGACGCTGTGAATATATTGAAGTCCCTTTCACCATAAAAATATTATTTTACTCAAGATCATGGTGTTCGTACGATACCTATCAAGTAAAAAACAATGTCCATAACTTTTTAATTTCTATTAGTACCGTTAAGCGGATCATTCAGGACGCGGTACATCGCATCATAAATTTTAAATTCGATCCAATTCCTTTAAGAAAGGAAATGATTCCAGCCGACGTCGATACCGCTCCCTGCGCCGTGGACACACTTTTTTAGATCCGAAGATTGAAAGGTTACGTCACCATGTCGAACAGCCTGACATCTCGGTGGTGACTGTACGCGTCCGTGACGCGCGTCCCGCTCATCACGCCCGGCCGTCAGTCGAGTGGAGCCTGGCCGGGTTCGGCGGTCTGATCGCCGTGCTGGCGCCGCTGGTCATCCTGGCGGTTCCCCAAGCGGACGTGGTGGCGGTAATCGGACCGCCCGGCGGCAGCGCCGCCGACGCGGCCCGGATCGTCGCGGAGGCGGGCGGAACCCTCCTGAACCGCGGCGGGCGCGACGACGTCTTCCTGGCCCGCTCTGACCGGGCGGGGTTCGCCGGCCGCCTCTATGCCGCCGGGGCCAGCCTCGTCCTCGACGGGCGCCTTTCCGAGGGGTGCGGCCCGTCCGCACCCGCCACGCCTTCGCCGGATCCCAGCGCGGACACGGCCCGGAACTCGTCCCCATGAACGATCTCGAAACCCTGCAGCGCCGCTTCGGCCGCTTCCTGATCCCGCTGCTCTGGGCGCACGTGGTGCTGGTCGCCGCCGCGGAGGCCGTGACGAGCGCGGCCTTTCCAGCGATCGCCCCGGTGGTCGCGGCCGCCTCGCTGGCGGCCTTGGCGACGGCACTCTGGATGCGCGACCCGGTGAGCGAGGCGACCCGCATCGTGAGCGGCGTGGCCCTCGTGGGCATGGCCGCCCTCCTGCTGGTGGCCTTCGCGGGTCACCCCTGGCAGATCGACCTGCACATGTACTTCTTCGCCTGCCTGGCGATGCTGGCCGGGTGGTGCGACTGGCGGGTGATCCTGGCCGCGGCCGCGGCGACGGCCATCCACCACCTCGCCCTCGACGTTGCGATGCCCGCCCTGATCTTCCCGGACGGGCGGGCCGACCTCGGCCGGGTGATCCTCCATGCCGCGATCGTCCTGATCGAGACCGGCATCCTGATCTGGGTGTGCCGCACTGTCGAGCAGTCCTTCCGGGCCCTCGCGGCCTCCGAGGGGCAGGCCCAGGCCCAGCTCGCCCGGGCCATGGCGCTGGAGGGCGAGGCCGAAGCGAGCCGGGCCGCCCTGGAGACGGCGCGCCGGTTCGGGACCGAGCAGCTCGCCCGTGCCTTCGAGGAATCGATCGGCGGCATCCTCGACCACGTCGCCGCCGCGGCCGGCGCCGTCGAGTCGCGCGCGGCCGGCATGGCGGCGACGGCGGCCACGACGGCGGACCGGTCCCTGTCGGTGGCGGCCTCCGCGGGGGATGCCGCAATCAAGGTCCAGCTGGCCTCGGCGGCCGCCGCGGAGCTGGGTTCGTCGATTGGCGAGATCGGCCGGCAGGTGGACGCGTCGGCCACGTTGGCCCGCGAGGCCGCCGCGCAATCTGCGACGACGACACCCCTGGTGACCGAGCTGAGCGCGGCGGCCGAGCGCATCGGCGACGTGGTGGCGCTGATCTCGAACATCGCCGGCCAGACCAACCTGCTGGCGCTGAACGCCACGATCGAAGCGGCGCGGGCCGGGGAGGCAGGCCGGGGCTTCGCGGTGGTGGCCGCGGAGGTCAAGGAACTCGCTGAGCAGACGGGCCGGGCCACGCAGGAGATCGCCACACAGGTTCACCGCATCCAGACCTCGACCGGGCAGGCCGTCACGGCCGTGGACGGCATCACCGTTCGGATCCGCGACATGAGCGGCGTCGCCACGGCGATCACTGCGGCTGTCGAGGAGCAGGACGCGGCGACCCGTGAGATCCTCAGGAACGTCTCGGAGGCCGCCACCGACACCAGCGCTATCACCGCCACCCTGACCGATGTCACCGGCGACGTGCAGGTCACGGGATCCGAGGCCGGCCGCGTGCTCGCCTCGGTCTCGGGCCTATCGCAGGACTTCGCGAACCTGCGCGCCGAGGTCGGCCGCTTCCTCGAGTCCGTACGTGCGGCGTGACGTCGCGGCTCGGATCTTGCTCGCCGGGCTCCCATCCGACACAGCTGATGCCGGACGACCATGAGCTGCGACATGACCGACACCGCCGCAATCGCCCGGATCGAGAGCCCGGCGAACGGTCATCCCGAACTCGCGCGGAGCCTCACGGCCCCGGGCCTGATCGCGATCGGGCTCGGCGCCACGATCGGCGCCGGCATCTTCGTCCTGACCGGAACCGCCGCGGCGCAATATGCGGGGCCGGCCCTCAGCCTGTCCTTCGTGATCGGCGGCATCGCCTGCGGCTTCGTCGGCCTGTGCTACGCCGAGCTGGCCGCCATGATCCCGGAGGCGGGATCGACCTACACCTACACCCGGGCGACCCTCGGGCTTTTCCCGGCCTGGATCATCGGCTGGGACTTGGTGCTCGAATTCGCCCTGGCGGCGGCCACGGTTGCGGTCGGCTGGTCCGGCTACGCGCAGTCGCTCGCGGCGGATTTCGGCCTGACGCTGCCGGCCGCGCTGTCGGGGGCGCCGGGGGACGGCGGCTGGGTGAACCTGCCGGCGGCCGGGATCGTGCTGGCGCTGACCGCGCTCCTGACCCGCTCGACCCGGGACGCCTCCCTGATCAACGGGCTCCTGGTGGTTGCCAAGATCGCGATCATCCTGGCCTTCGTGGGCGTCGGCGCCGTCCATCTGCAGCCGGCGCTGTGGCATCCGTTCGTGCCCGAGAACGCCGGCACGTTCGGCAGCTTCGGCTGGAGCGGCGTGTTCCGCGGGGCCGCGGTGGTGTTCTTCGCCTTCATCGGCTTCGAGACCGTCGCGACCGCGGCGGGCGAGTGCCGGGCGCCCCAGCGCGACGCGCCGGCCGGACTGATCGGATCGCTGGCGATCAGCACGGTCCTGTACGTGGCGGTGGCCGCGGTGCTCACCGGCCTCGTGCCCTACCGGGAACTCGACGTCGCCGACCCGATCGCCAAGGCCATCGACCGCCTGGCGCTGCCCAGCTTCGCCATCGTGATCAAGATCGGGGCGCTGATCGGGCTGACCACCTCGGCGCTCACCGCGCTCTACGGGCAGGGCCGGATCTTCTTCGCCATGGCTCGGGACGGGCTGCTGCCGCCCCTGTTCTGCCGGGTCGATCCGGAGACCCGGGCGCCGGTGTCGAGCCAGGTGGTGATCGGGCTGTTCACGGCTGCGGTGGCCGGGCTGGTGCCGATCGATATCCTGGGCGAACTCGTCAGCATCGGCACGCTCCTGGCGTTCAGCCTCGTCTGCGCGATCGTGCTGATCCTGCGCCGCACGGACCCGGACAGGCCCCGGCCGTTCCGCGTCCCGGCGGCGACCCCGGTCGCAGTGCTCGGCATCCTGTCCTGCGTGATCCTGATGGCGTCGCTGCCGGCCGACACCTGGATCCGGCTCGCACTCTGGCTGGTGATCGGGCTGGCGATCTACGCCGGCTACGGCCGGCGCAACGCCCGGCTCACCCGAGGAGGTTGAGCGTGGCCCGGCTCACCGCGTCGATCGACGCCTCGGCGCTGAGGTTCAGCTCGTAATTGCGGATCACGCGCTGCAGGTCGGCCGATTCGAGGGCGACGTTGACGTTGGGCAGGCGAACATAGCCTTGCCGGTCGGCGGACAGGTTGGACGGGTCGTAACGCCGGCGGAAATCGCTGGAATCGCGCTCGATGCGACCGACCGGCTCGCGCCCCGCATCGACGTCGACCGGCCGGAACACCGCGATCTTCCGGGCGTACGGCACCCCATTGGGATTGGCCGGGACCGAGTCGGCGTTCGCGATGTTCTCGGAGATCGCACGAATCTGGCCGCTCTGCATCCGGCGGCCGTAGGCCAGCGCGTCGGCGGCCGCCTTGAGGGGGCTGGTATCCGGCATGCGGGCGCGCTCGGTCGGAACGGGAAGAGGGACTGACCGATCCTTTCCGAAACAGGCTTAAGGGCCGGTTAACCGGCCCGGCCCGACAGGCTCACCGCCTCGCGCAGGTCCCGTCCGTCGGTCAGGCGCAGGCCCCTCCGGCGCAGGGAGGCGAGCAGCGCGCGGTCCGGGAACGGACAGTAGGGCAAGACCTCGGTGCTGCGGCCCTCAGGGATGCGGCCGGTGCGGGCGATCTCATCGAGGAGGCGCTCCAGCAGACCGCGGCCATGGGCGTGGAGTGCCACGGTCGCCCGGGTGGCGGTGGTGTCCGCGGGCAGCGGGACGGCCTCCTGGGCGAGGATCGCCCCGGTGTCGATCGTAGCGGCGAGCCGGTGCAGGGTCATGCCGAAGGCGCCCGGGCCATCCGCGAGGGCGTGGATCGTCGGGACCGGCCCGCGATGGCGCGGCAGCAGCCCGGGATGACCGTTGATGCCACCGAGCCGCGCCAGCCCGATGGTTTCGGCCTTCAGGATCTGGTCGAAATGGTAGGTCAGGATCAGGTCGGGGGCGGTCTCGCGCAGCCTCTGCGCGACCTCGGGACCGTTGACGTCGTCCACTGTCAGGGTCGGGATGCCGAGGCGCCGGCACAGGGTCTTGAGCGGCGTCGATTCCGGCGCGTCGCCACTGCCGGCCACGGCCTGGGTCAGGGGTGCCAACGGCCGCAGCAGGTCGGGCAGCCCGAAATTCACCGCGAGGTAGGGCAGGATCCCGGCGCCGGAGCGAGCGAGATGGCGCCGGACTTGGCCCGTCAGCCCGCCGCTCGACGGCCGCTCCGCGTTCGAGAGCCCGACGAAGGCGATGTCGGCACTGTGATCGGCCACGAACCGGCGCACCACCCGGGCATTCGGCAGCGCCTCCAGCACGAACAGGGCGATACGGGCCCGGGTCATCAGCGGCGCGGCCGCCGCTGGAACCGGAAGGCGTAGAGCCCGGCCCGGCGGATGCTCTCCGGCAGGAGCAGGACGGTCCTGGCGAGGGCCGCCAGCGCGAACGGGAAGGCGATCACGTCGCGATCCTTGGCGACGCCCTTGGCGATGTACAGGGCGGCCTGCTCGGCGCTCATCTCCAGGGGCCGCCAGCCCTTCAGCTCGCCGCCCATCGGGGTCTTCACGTAGCCCGGCGCCACGACGTTGACCTTAACGCCCCGCGGCCCGACCTTCTGGCGCAGAGCCAGCCCGTGGGCGACAAGGGCGGCCTTGGCGCCGCTATAGGCCGGGGCATCCTGCAGCGGCGCGTAAGCCGCCAGGGACGAGACGAGCACGATCTGGCCGCTACCGCGCTGGAGCATCAACGTCAGCGTGGGCAGCACGATGTTGAGCGAGCCCGTGTAATTGATGTCGGAGGTTTCGAAGGCCGTTTCCTCGGACTCGACCTCGCCCTTCTGGTTGCCGCCGTTAACGGCCGCGTTGGCGATCACGAGGTCCAGTGGCTGGGCGGCGTGAACCCTGTGGATCAGGGCGATCGCGGCGGCCCGGTCACGGGTGTCGAGGCGCACGGGCTCGACGGTCGCGCCGCTCGCCCGGCAGTCCCGGGCCACGGCTTCGAGCCGCTCGACATTGCGTCCGACGAGGATGAGGCTCGCGTCGGCACGCGCGTAGTGGCGTGCGAGCGCAGCGCCGATACCGCTCGACGCGCCAGTGATCAGAATGCGGGGCATGACGCGGGTGCTACGCCGCGGAGCACGGACAAATCAAGGCCGGGGAGGGCTCATCGGTGACTTAATGGGTCACCGGGACCCGGAAACTGTCAGCGGAAACCGACAGGTTTCCCGCTACGGTTCAATAGACAGGCGCGAGTTGCCCGTCGCTCTCGCCGCCCTCGCGAATCACCCGCGCGGCGGCCAGCATCGAATCGGGGAGGGCGGATTCCATCCGCGGCACCGAGCCGGCCACCGCCCGCTCGATCGCCCCCTTGGAGAAGAAGCCGCCGTTCACCTGCGTCCGGTGCAGCACCACGCGTCGGAAATCGGCCATCAGGCCCATGTCCGGCGGGGTCGGGTTCGTCCAGAACCCGTCGAGGTCGGCCTGATGGGTCAGGCCGGCCATGTTGTAGATCGCGGTACCCACCGCGTGGGTGGGGCGGCCCATCTCCAGGGACAGCATGCCCACGGTCGAGTTGACGATCACGACGCCGCGGGCGCCCTTGATCAGGGACGGGAGATCGCCGCCGTCGATGAAGTCGAGCCGGTCGCTGACGCCGTGGCGCCGGGCCGAGGCGCGGGCGAACTTGCGCCAGTTGATCAGGCCGCTGTCCAGCGGATGAAGCTTCACGAGGAGCCGCGTCGGCGCCGAGGACGCGTCCGCGAAGGACTTGATCACCCGGTCCATGAAGCCTTCGACGCCCAGGAACGGCGAGTGCACCCGGATCTGGTAGTCGCTGTCGAGTTGGAGCGGCAGCAGGAAGTAGTCGCAGCCGACCGCGCGGTAGATCTCGTCGCAGCGCGCCGCCTCGCGGCGGGTGTGGGAGCGGCGACTGAACTTCTTGATCCAGCCCGCGTACTCGGCCGCGATATGGGTTGGCCGGTGGCTGCGGAAATGCGGGAAGAGATAGGGGAACGCGATGTTGGCGACGTTGTAGCCGACATCCCAGACGCTGCGGCGGGCCATGTCGCCGGTGGAGGGCATCGCCCTTCCGGGCTGGGGCAGGCGGCGCGCCAGCGCGCGGACTTCGGCCGCCGTACGGGGCAGGGACGAGAAGCCGTTCACCCCGCCGAGCTCGCAGGTGATCCAGTTGGGACGGATGTAGCCTTCCTCGAACACGTGGACCCGCAGGCCGCGGACCTCCGCGATCATCCGGGCCGCCCGGTGGAACGGCCGGCAATCGCCGAACAGCACGATGTCGGTGACGGCCTCGCGGTCGAGATACGATTCGAGATACGTGCCCCAGGCCTCGCGGCGACCGCGGTAGTTGTCCGCCTTGCCGTTCCAGAACAGCCAGTCGCCGGGGCACAGGTTGATGCGCCGGACCTCGTGTCCCCGGGCGCGCAGCGCTTTGCCGAGATCGGAGAAGAACGGAGATGCGATGCCCTGCAGGAACAGGAAGGTCGCGGGGCGGTCGCGGAGGGCGTCGAGGGCGGTCTTTTGCATTCCGCGGCGCTTCTATCCTTGACCCTCGGCCGGACGGAGCCGGACCGGAAAGACTGACCTGAGGTGGCACGCCTCGGCGCGAGCCGGCAATCCGAGGCCGCGTCGCAGGATGGCGTTTCCGCTCCGGCGTGGCCCGTCTGCAACGGTCGCACTTTCGCGGCCCCCGCCTGGATTGAAGGGGCAATCACGGCGACGATATGTCCAAATCCTTTCCACGACGTGACGTTTTGATGGGACGGCCGCGCTTGTCCCTGCGATTTCGGTGATTCAGGCCCGGCCATCCCATGCCGGGGAAAATGCGCTACACGACGGCCCGAACGAGTCAGACGACCGGAGCCGGGCGCCCCATCATGTCCCTTGAACCGACCCCGTCGCTCTACGCGACCGGCCGGACGATCCACCGCCTGCGGGCGGAGATCGAGGCCGCGACGGGTCTCGCCTTTGGGCCGGTCCGGCCGGCTGCGGTCGGCGCCGTCTGGCAGACGGAAAGCCTGCCGGCGCGGCTGCTCGCGCTGACCGGCCGGCGCCGGCTCGTGGTCGCGCCCGGTCCCCTGCTCAGCCCGTACGACCGGCCGGAGACCGGCTTCGCATCCCTGCGGATCAGCCTCGGCGGCGCGCCGCTCGGCGGGGCGGGCGGCATCCACTACCTCGATCCCTGGACCCGCGCGCCGATCGGCCGCGATGCCTGCGCCGAGGCGGTGGCCTGGCTGGCCGCACGATTCGCCGAGAACGACCGGCGTGTCGTCTATGTCGGCATGTCGCGCTGGAAGAGGCCGGCCCTCGACGTGCTCGGCGCCGGGCCCGCCGGGTGCCCAATCCACACCATGACGGCCGAGGCCGCGGTCGCGGCGGGCCGGCGCCATCACGGCCGGATCCTCGCCTGGGCGACGCGCGCGCCGGGCAAGCTGGAAGACGCCTGCACGCAGGCCGGCCTGCCGCTCGCCCGGGTGGAGGACGGCTTCCTGCGCTCGGTGGGCCTCGGGGCGAGCCTGCAGCCCGGCGCCTCCATCGTGGTCGACGACCTCGGCATCTACTACGACCCGCGCCGGGAAAGCCGCCTGCAGCGGCTGCTGGCCGACTCGGATTTCCCGCCCGAACTCGTGAGCCGGGCCAAGCGCCTGCGCGAGGAAGTCGTGGCCCGCCGCCTCAGCAAGTACAATGTCGGCCTGGACGCCGCATCGCTCGATTGGCCGGCCGGCCGGCGGATCGTGCTGGTACCGGGACAGGTGGAGGACGACGCCTCGGTTCAGCACGGCTCGCCGCTGGTGCGCTCGAACCGGGCGCTGCTCGAGGCCGCGCGGCGGCGCAACCCCGACGCCTTCCTGCTCTACAAGCCTCATCCCGACGTCGAGGCGGGTTTCCGCCCCGGCATCATCCCGGAGGCGGAGGCGCTGGCGCTCGCCGACCGGATCGTGGCGGGGGTCAGCATCGTCGACCTGCTCGACCGGGTCCACCACGTCGAGACCATGACCTCGCTGGCGGGCTTCGAGGCGTTGATCCGCGGGCTCACCGTGGCGACTCATGGCCGCCCGTTCTACTCGGGCTGGGGCCTGTCCGAGGATCTGGCGCCGGGAGCCGACCGCGGCCGCAGGCTCACCCTGGACGAGTTGGTGGCAGGGGCGATGATCCTCTATTCGCGCTACCTCGACCCCGTGGCCATGAAACCCTGCAGCCCCGAGCAGCTGCTCGACCGGCTGAGCGCCGCCCGGGAGGCCGCCCCCCGCAGCGCGCTCGCGATCGGCCGCACCGCACATTGGATCATGCGCGCCCGCTACGGCCTGTTCAATCCGATCGTGCGGGCGTTGCGCCGCCGCCGCGGCGTCGGCCGCGAGGCTGGACCGCGCTGAGGGCAGGGGGCACCGCCTTGGCATCCGGTGTGCCGGATTTTCGAGCCGGCACACGAGGATAGAGCGGGCTTCTCTTGTTCCGGAAGAGGGGGCGTCGCCGAAGCCCCCTCTTCAGGGAATGTCCCGAAGCCCTTGTTTCAACATGTTCTTCCGTGCCGAGTCGGACCCCGTATCGATCGCTCGCACGCTCGCCCCTCTCCGAGTTCCTGGACCTTGACGACGTTCCTTACCGCCACCGGCCTCGCGCTGGCCCTCTGCCTCGCCCTCGAAATCTTCGTCGGCGATTCGCTCACCCGGGCGAGCCTCGCGCCGCGGGATCTCGCCCTGCGGTTACTCGGCTACCTGCTGATCCTGCTGTTCTGGTTCTGCTTCTCGTGGCGGCCCTGGCTGGCCGCCCTGACCTGCGTCGTCTCCGTCGCCGCGCTGATCTATGTCAGCCGCGCGAAGCGCTCGGTGATCGGCGAGCCGCTGCTGTTCAGCGACTTCGTCCTGCTGCCGCAGGTGCCGCGCCACCCGCAGCTCTATTACATCCCACCGCTCTGGGACCCGCGCATCGCGGTCCCCGTGCTCCTAACCGTGATCGCGACGGTGATCTGGTACCGGACGGAGCCCAGCGTCCTGCCGGATGCGCCGATCCCCTGCGTCGCCGCGATGCTCGGCCTGCCGCTGGCCCTGTGGCTCCTGTTGCGCGCCGCCTCCCGGCCGCCGCTGGCGGGCCTTGTCGCCCGCTGGTTCCCGGAGCCCGACCTCGAAGCCGACGTCGCGCGGGTCGGGCTGCCGGCGAGCCTGCTCGGCTACACGGCCCGGGCGCTGGCGGGCAGCGCCCCGGTCCCGGACGTGCCGGTGCTGCCGGCCGGCCCGGGCGACGACGTGGTCGTGGTGATCCAGCTCGAATCGTTCATCGACCCGGAGCGCCTCGGCGGCCCGGCACTGCCCGCGATGGAGCTGTTCCGCACCCGGGCCGCGCAATACGGCCGGCTTCGGGTTCCCGCGCACGGTGCCTACACGATGCGCAGCGAGCACGCCGTGCTGACCGGCCGGCCCTCCGACAGCCTCGGCTTCGGCCGGTACGATCCCTACACCTCCCGCAGCGGCGACGAGCCGACCAGCCTGGCCCGGCTGGCCCGGGGCCGGGGCTACGGCACCCTGTTCCTCCACCCGTTCCACCGGGATTTCTTCCGCCGGGCGAAGGTCATGCAGGCCTTCGGCTTCGGCGACCTGGTGATGGGCGAGGCGTTCGAGGCGGCCCCCCGGGTCGGCCCCTATGTCGGCGACGTGGCGCTCGGCGAGCGCCTGCTGGACGAGATCCGGGGGCGGCGCACGCCGCTGTTCCTATTCTGCGTCACGATGGAGAACCACGGACCGTGGAAACCCGGTCGGCTGCCCGGGATCGACGCCCCGGAGGCACAGTACCTCCACCACGTGGTCAATACCGGGCGGATGGTCGAGAACCTCGTGGCCGGGCTCGACGCCCTGGCGCGCGAGCGCGGCCAGACCATTACACTCTGCGTCTTAGGAGACCACGCGCCCTCGCTGCCGACCTGCAAGCCTGGCTTCGGCGGTCAGGCGACGGATTACGCCGTGTTCCGGTTCGGCGGCCCTCAGGTGACGCCGCGCCGCCTCGACATCACCGCCGACGCCCTTGGACGGGAGCTGCGGTCCACCCTCGCCAGCACCCTTGCGGACAGGCCGGCAAGGACGCGATAAGGTTAAGCTTGACGGTAACAAGCTCGACAGTGCCACGCTGGTGACGCATTGCCGGCCGATAGCGAAGCTGTCCGAGAAGTGGGTTCCGCACGGTGCCCGCCCGTTCGACGCGGCCGTTAAAGCGATCGCAGCGTTTGGCGGTCACCATGGATGTCCCGGTCCGAGCCAGCGATGGCGCGGAGGCCGGCGAGGAGAAGTCTCTGTGATGCTGCGTAAGACGGCGCTCTCAGCGCTGATGGCCGCCCTCGCGGCAGGGTCCATCGGCGGCTGCACGTACCTGCCCGCGGCGGGTCCGACGGCCAGCGCGATCGAGGCTGGCGCGGAAGTCGCCACCGCCGACGGCGGCACGCTCGCCCGCTACGAGATCATCG
>NZ_BPQU01000018.1 GCF_022179445.1 Methylobacterium mesophilicum
TATCCCAAGCGGCCGGACATCCCCAGCTTGGCGTCCTCTTTTCACACAGCCTCCAACCAAAGCCGATGTTATTGGGCGGCTGGCCAGTGGCCGCTTTCGAGAAGGGCCGATAGCTATTCGCGTGAGCGTGATAGGTTGGTGCAGGTCCGTCCGCTTTTCCAACAGGTCAGCTCCGAAGCGGTCATTCTGCTATCGGCCAGCAACTGCCACCACGAAGCGCCCGCCTGAACGTCTCAGATGGCTGGATTTAAGACGGTCTGCTTTTGAGCGGTAAGCGCAGCAATGCGGACATCCGATCTTCGGCTAGGTCTGGCTCGAAGTTGCCTAGTTGCAATGTCAGAAACGCTCGTCCACCAAGTCCTCGCTCCTCGCCCAGAGCGCGCGCGCGCGTTCGGGATCCAGCGCGTAGGAGCGCACGCCCTCGCTGACGGGGGTGATCAGCCCGTCGGTGATCTCGGACACGTGGCAGTTCTCGCAATAGCGGCCGCCGACTGCCCCCGCCGACGCCACGAAGGCCGCCCAAACCGACGTGGCAGCCCCTTGGGGGATGGTCTTCCACGCAAAAGCCGGCTTGCCGGCCGCAGCGAGGTCGGCGTTGATCCGCTCGACCGACTGGGCGACGGCGCCCTGGCCTACATGCCGGCCGAGCTCGGTCTGGATGCCGCCGGGGTGCAGGGCCGTCGCCCGCACGCCGCGCGTCCTGTGCCGCCGGTCGAACTCCACGGCGAACTGGATGTTGGCCGTCTTCGAGCGCCCGTACGCGACCATCGGGTCGTAGGGCGCGTGCTCGAAGCCCGGGTCGTCGAGATCCGGCTCCGCGTAGCGATGACCGGCCGAGGCGACCATGACCAGCCGACCGCCGTCCCGGATCGAGGACGCGATCCGGTTCACGAGGACGAAGTGGCCGAGATGGTTCGTGCCGAACTGCGTCTCGAAACCGTCGGCCGTTCGACCCAGCGGCGTGGCCATGACGCCAGCGTTGGCGATGACGACGTCGAACGGTCTGCCGTCCGCCAGCAGCGCGTCGGCGCAGGCACGCACGCTCGCCAGCGAGGCGAGGTCGAGCGCGACCAGTTCGAGACTTCCGCCATGCGCTGCCTGATCGCGGACTATGGCAGTCGCCGCCTCGGCCTTGGCGAGATCCCGCGCCGTACCGACGACCTGCGCCCCGTGCGCGGCGAGGGCGCGGGCCGTCTCCACGCCAAGCCCCGCCGACACGCCGGTGACGAGCACGCGCTTTCCGTTGAGTTCGACGCCCGCGAGCACCTCGTCGGTGGTCGAGGTCGCCCCGAATGATGCGGCCATGTTGCTCTCCTTGCCGGTGGACACACCTCGCCCGTCGCCCGCGAAGCCATTGTTCGCCGGCATTTAAATCGGTAAGAGGAGGTTGCCTCCGTTTAAATACGGAGGGATCCTCCGTTTAGCAAGAGGGGTTCGCCCGTGGACGAAGAGGAGCCTCGTCCGCCAGCCCGCAGGCCGCGTGCCGACGCCCAGCGCAACCGCGCCCGGCTACTCGACACGGCCAAGGCGACCTTCGCCGAGAAGGGCGCGTCCGCAGGCCTGGAGGAGATCGCGCGCGCGGCAGGCGTGGGTGTCGGCACGCTCTACCGCCACTTCCCGACCCGCGACGCCCTGATCGAGGCGGTCTACAGGAATGAGACAGCCCATCTCGCCGAGGCCGCGGAGCGGCTCACAGCCACCCGTTCCCCGACTGAGGCCTTGCGGGAATGGATGCTGGTGTTCGTCGACTACATGGCGACCAAGCAAGGCATGTCGGAGGCCCTCAATGCGATGACGGACGGACCGGCCGGCCTGTATGCCGCGTCCGGCGCCCAGATTAAGCAGTCCATGGCCATGTTGTGCGACCGCGCGGTCGCCGCGGGCGAGATCCAACTCGGCATGGAGCCGCTCGACCTGCTGCGGGCGGTGGCCAGCGTAGCCAACATCAGCTCCGGCCCGGACCGGAGGCAGTCGGCCATGCGTCTAGTCGATATCCTGATCACGGGTCTCGAACAGTCCGGTCGCGACGAAGCGGGACGCTCGATTGCGGCTCGCGCCAAAGGCGCGTCCCGTCAGCAATCTCGCCGGTCAAAGCCATGAGCGCGCGGGTCTCGGCGAGACGTTTGCTGCAGTTGGGTCACCGCCTTCCAGGGAAGGTGAGGCCGGCGCCGTGCTCATCCCGTCGGCCGGATCCCCTCGGATCGGAAGAGAGGCCCTTGGCGCGCCCACCGTGGCCACACCGCTCTATTGGGTGGTCGTTTTCCACGACGGCACGGCTTGGTTTCCACACCGAGATCGCCCTATGCCCGCTCCCATGACGACCACCATCGAGCGCCTCGTATCGGGAACGCCTGTGCCTTTCGGCGGGGACCGCGTGACCGTGGTCACGCCGGAGCTTGCGGCTGCCTTTCAGCCCGGCGACCATCTGCTGGTCCTGCAGGAGACCGGAGACCTCCTGCATATCCCCGCGGCTCAGATCGCATTGGCCGCCGCCGCAGTGGACCGTGCGCATGCCGCCTTCATGGCGATGTCGGCCATTCCGGATCAGGCAATCGAGCGGTTCTTCGACCGTTTCGCCGCGCTCCTCGAAGACCCTTCGGCTTGGAGTGCCATCGCCGAGGCGAACCGGCAGGATGTCGAGCGCGCCCAGGGCGGTGGCCGTTCGACGACCCGGCTCGTCGCCACCGACCGGATGCGGCAGGACATGGTCGCGGGCCTGCGGGCGTGGCGTGACAGCGAGACGCTGCGCGGTCGGGTCGTCGAACGCATCGTCCATACCGGCTGGACCATCGAGCAGGTGGCGGCACCGCTCGGGGTAGTCGGCTTCGTCTTCGAGGGACGCCCGAACGTGCTCGCCGATGCAGCGGGCGTCCTGCGCAGCGGCAACACGGCCGTCTTCCGCATCGGCAGCGACGCACTCGGCACCGCACAGGCCATCATGCGGCACGCCCTCGTGCCCGCGCTCGATGAGGCCGGCTTACCACCCGGAGCCATCTCGCTCGTCGAGAGCCCGGAACGGTCGACCGGTTGGGCGCTCTTTGCGGACCGCCGGCTCTCGCTGGCGGTAGCACGTGGGTCGGGTCGGGCGGTGGCTCAGCTCGGGAGCGTCGCCCGGCAGGCCGGCACGGCGGTCAGCCTGCACGGAACCGGCGGAGCGTGGATGGTGGCCGACCGCGATGCGGACGCGGAGCGCTTCTCCGCGGCTGTCGAAGCCTCGTTGGACCGAAAGGTCTGCAACACGCTGAACGTGTGCTGCATCCATCGCGCCCGGGTGGCGGATCTCGTGCCGGTTTTCCTGTCGGCCCTGGACGCCGCCGGCCGCGCACGCGGCTTCGGGTGCAAGCTTCATGTGGTGGCAGGCGACGAGACCGTCCTGCCGGACGCCTGGCGCAGCGCCGCCGTCCGGGTCCGGCGCGCCGAAGGCGAACGCACCGAACCGCTGACGGAGATCCAATCCGAGGACGATCTCGGCTACGAGTGGGAATGGGAAGACACGCCCGAGGTCAGCCTGAAGATCGTGGATGATCTCGATCACGCGGTCGCGCTGTTTAATCGCCACAGCCCGCGTTTCGCCGCATCGTTGATCAGTCGGGACCCGGAGGCGCATCGGCGCTTCTACGACACGGTGAACGCGCCCTTCGTAAGCGACGGGTTCACCCGATGGGTCGACGGGCAATATGCCCTAAACCAGCCCGAGCTCGGGCTGTCGAACTGGCAGAGCGGCCGTCTCCTCGCCCGGAGTGCCATCCTGTCCGGAAGCGGGGTCTTCACGCTGCGCAGCCGCGTCAATCAGGACGACCCGCGATTGAGCCGGTGAATGGGCGGCACGCCGCAAAATCCACGCATCGACCGGTCACGGACTTCCCGATAGCCGGCCGGCGCCATTCCGGTTCGGCGTCAATCGCTGGCGCGAGACCTCGGCGTCGAGCCGTTCCCGGGAGGAACGTCGGTCCTCGGGTTGCGGCGGGTTGCGGTCGAAGTCGGCCCTGAGGCGAACGGCGGCGAAGTCCATGAAGGTCCGCACTTTAGCGAGCGACAGCCGATCAGGTAGCGTGACCAGATGTACGGGCACGGGAGGCGGCTCGTCCTCGGGAAGTAGGACGACCAAGCTGCCGCCGAAGACTTCCTGCTGGATCTTGTAGGAGAAGATCCGGGCGATGCCCTCACCGTCGACCGCCGCGCTGACGGCGGCCTCGTCGGTGTTGACCATCAGGCGCGGCTTGACCCGGACCGTGCGGGAAACCCTGCCTCCATCCAAGGGGGGGAAGCTCCATATATCCTCCAGGCTCGTGGGCTCGATGCCGATGGCGTCGTGCTGCGCCAGATCGGATAGGGACATGATCGGCGGCCGGCCAGCTAGGTAGTCGGGCGATGCACACAGAACGCGGCGCACCTCGCCGATGCGTATCGCTATCAAGTTGGAATCCTGCAGCGGGGCGATCCGGAGCGCGACGTCGATGCCCTCATCGAGGAGGCTCGTCATCCGATTGAGCAGCAGGTATCGGACCTGCATCGCGGGATATGCCTTTAGGAACTCACCCACGACCGGGCGCAGGACACGTGTCCCGAACATCACGGGGGCGGTGACGGTCAGGACGCCCTGCGGGGCAGCCCGATGTCCGGCAAAGGCGAGGTCGGCTTCACCTAAGTCCGTCAGCACCCTGCGGCAGACGGCGGCGTACTGCTTGCCAGCCTCGGTCAACTGCAGCCGTCGGGTCGTCCGGTGCAGGAGCTGAACTCCGACGTGACTCTCAAGGGCGGCGATGGCCCGCGTCACGGCCGCCGGCGAGCGATTGAGGCGTCGGCCGGCGGAGGCGAGGCTGCCTTCGTCCAGGGCGGTGACGAACACCCGCATTGCATCGAGACGGTCAATCATTGTTCCGCCCCGCGAAATCAAGGATTTCGCAGCTTAGGCATTCTGCGGTCGATCACAATACGCTAACTTCGATTGAGTGGTTCGATGCGAAGGTGGCTACGTGACTGATCCCGCCAGCATTCCGGTCACCCATTACCGCACCGCCAAGGTCGACGACGTGAACGTCTTCTACCGAGAAGCCGGCCCGGCGGGCGCACCGGTCGTGTTGCTGTTGCACGGCTTCCCGACCTCGTCACACATGTTTCGCAACCTGATCCCGCTCCTCGCGAACCGCTACCGCGTCATCGCACCAGACTATCCGGGCTTCGGCGGCAGCGATGCTCCTGATCATCGGACGTTCGCATACACGTTCGCGCACTACGCCGACCTCGTCGATGGGCTTCTCTCCCAACTGGGGGCGGGCCGTTACGCGATGTACGTGATGGATTACGGTGCCCCGGTCGGCTATCGGCTCGCCCTCAAGCATCCCGAACGTGTCAGCGCGCTGGTCGTCCAGAACGGCAACGCTTACGAGGAGGGGCTGAAGGAGTTCTGGGATCCGATCAAGGCCTACTGGCGCGAGGATACCCCGGAACGGCGTGACGCTCTCGCCTTCCTCGTCGCGCCGGAAACGACGAAGTTTCAGTACGTCGACGGCGTCGCCGACGTGACCCGGATCGATCCGGACAACTGGCTGCACGATCAGGTGCTTCTCGACAGGCCGGGCAACAAGGATATTCAGCTCGACCTCTTCCGCGACTACGGCACCAACGTACCGCTCTACCCGCAATTCCAGGCCTTCTTCCGCGAGCGCAAGCCGCCGACGCTGATCGTCTGGGGCCGGAACGATACAATCTTCCCGGCCGACGGCGCACACCCGTATCTGCGAGACCTGCCCGACGCCGAGCTGCATCTGCTGGATACCGGGCATTTCGCCCTTGAAGACAAACTCGACGTCATGGCGCCCATGATTCGGGACTTCCTCGACCGTAACGTCGCCGGCCGCTGAGGTGCAGTTGGCACGCGAGGGGGCGGCGCATGGGCACGATCAAGGTCGAAGACGGCACCGAGATCTACTTCAAGGACCGGGGCGAGGGGCAACCCGTGGTCTTCAGCCACGGCTGGCCTCTCAGCGCCGACGCCTTCGAGGATCAGATGTTCTTCCTCGCCAGCCAGGGGTACCGCTGCATCGCGCATGACAGGCGGGGGCACGGCCGCTCCAGCCAACCCTGGACCGGCAACGACCTCGATACCTACGCGGACGACCTAGCCGCGCTGGTCAGGGCTCTCGACCTTCGGGAGGTCATGCATGTCGGCCACTCGACGGGAGGGGGCGAAGTCGCCCGCTACATCGGCAGGCACGGCACGGAGCGGGTCGCGAAGGCCGTTCTGATCGGCGCCATCCCGCCAATGATGCTCAGGAGCGTCGACAATCCAGACGGGACGCCCATCGAGGCGTTCGACGTCCTCCGCTCCGCTGTGCAGGCCGACCGGTCGCAGTTCTGGAAGGATCTGAGCATGCCATTCTACGGCTACAACCGCCCCGGTGCAGCCATTTCGGAGGGCGTGCGTGAGGCGTTCTGGCTGCAGGGCATGATGGCAGGCTTCCCCGCTTCGTACTTCTGCATCAGGGCGTTCTCAGAGACGGACCTTACGCAAGATCTCACTCGCTTCGATGTTCCGACGCTGGTACTTCATGGCGACGACGATCAGATCGTGCCGATTGATGCCTCGGCGCGACGGTCCTCGAAGATGATCAAGGATGCGAAGCTCCTGGTCTACGAGGGCGCCCCACACGGATTGTGCACCACCCACAAGGACCGCGTTAACGCGGATCTTCGCGACTTCCTGTCGGCGTCATAGCGGCCCGCCCGCCAGAAGGAGAGCCGTGTGATGCCGTCATCTCAGTTTCAGCTCTCCCACAGCGGCCTCTGCCTCTGTGGCACGCCGGATACGACATTCGGGGCGAACGGAACGTGGCTCTCCCCGAGACAATCCTTCGCTAAAGCGCGCGGTATCGTCGAGACGATCAAGTTCGAGGCGGCGAAGGCTGCCATCAAGGTCCACCATCTCCGCGGCAACATCGCGGTCTTGGAAGGATCTGGCGGCAACATCGCGGTTCTGGCGGGCCGCGCCGGTAAGATTCTCGTCGACGCCGGCATCGCCGTGTCGCGCCCGCAGGTCGCCTCAGCGCTCGCGACGCTCGGCCCCGAACCGGTCACGCATCTGATCAACACGCATTGGCACTTCGATCACGCCGACGGGAACGCTTGGCTGCACGAGCTGTCCCCGACAATCATCGCCCATGAGAACACGCGCCGGCACCTCTCGACCACGCAGCGCGTCGAGGACTGGGACTACGACTTCGTGCAGCTTCCGGAAGCGGCACTGCCGACCGAGGTGTTCGCAACAGATCACCGCCTGAGCCTCGACGGTACCACGCTGGCATTGCGCTACTATGGGCCCGCCCACACGGACAGCGACATCTCGGTTCACTTCGAGGAGCCCGAGGTCCTGCATGTCGCCGACACGTACTGGAACGGTGTCTACCCCTTCATCGACTATTCGACCGGCGGTAGCATCGACGGGAGCATCCGTGCTGCGGAAGCCAATCTTGCCCAGGCGACCGAAAGCACCATCGTCATCCCCGGCCACGGCTTTCCAGTCAGCGACCGCGCGGGGCTGCAGCGGTTCCACGACATGCTCGTCACGGTGCGGGACAAGGTCGCCGCACTGAAGGCGCAGGGAAGATCACTGGAAGAAATCGTGGCGGCGAGACCCACGGCAGCCTTCGACGAAGTCTGGGGCCAATTCGTCATCACGCCAACGCTATTCACCCGCCTCGTTCACGAAGGTGTCTGAGCGAGTACGGCCAAATTGAAATCCGAGTCGGCGACAGCGCCAGAGGATCCAAGCGAGGACGATTTGACGGGGAGGAGGCAATATGGGCCGCAGGTACTCCGATATCGCCTTCACGCAGTCGGTGAAAGCGGTTCAAGAGGCGCAGGGAAGCCGAAATCTCTACGCGCGGTACGACGCGCTCGATGAGCCCGGCGCGCGGCTCGGTCCCGGCGAGCGCGCGTTCATCGCGGCACGCGACGGCTTCTACATCGCGACAGTCTCGCAGACCGGCTGGCCTTACGTGCAGTTCCGCGGCGGTCCGCCGGGCTTTCTGAGGGTCCTCGGCGAGGCTGACCTGGGGTTCGCCGATTACCGTGGCAATCGGCAGTACGTGACGACCGGAAATGTCGCCGTCGACGACCGTGTCTCGCTGTTCCTAATGGACTATCCAAGCCGGCGCCGCCTGAAACTGTTCGGCCGCATGCGGGGCGTCGAGAGGACCGACTTTTCCGAACAGGTCGACCGTCTCGCGCCGCCTGGCTACCGGGCCGTGATCGAACGTGCATTTCTGATCAGGGTCGAGGCGTTCGATTGGAACTGCCCGCAACACATCACGCCGCGCTTTACCAGCACTGAGATTGCCGACGACCCGGAGCTCCGCGACCGGATCTGTGCCGAGGCGCAGGGTCGAACAAGGCAGCCTGGATCGCCCGGAGCCAGCGCCAGCCACGTTCGTGGCCCGGGATCGGGGACCGCGGTATGACTGGGCAGGAGGACACTACGGACGGCCGGTCCGTGCACTCCGCAGTTACTCCCGAACAGCGCGCTCACTCGGAAGTGGCGAGGCGAGCGCCTTATCGTTTCAGGCATGGCTCCTACGAAGTCACGGTCCTCAGCGATGGGCATCTGGTACTGCCTACGACACTGCTGGCCCCTGAAGCGCCGGCGGCAGACCGAAGCGCGGCATTGGAGGGCGCCGGTATCCGCTCGGAAATCTACGAGCCGGCGGTCAACATCCCCCTAGTCCGCACCGGTGAGGAGCTGATCCTGTTCGATACCGGCGGAGTGGGGTTCCAGCCGGGTCTCGGGCAACTCTCTCGGCACCTCGCGGCCTCGGGCATCGACGCCGGCAGCATTACGAAGGTGGTCCTCACCCACGGTCACCCGGATCACATCTGGGGGACCGTCCTGGCAGACGGTGCTCTGCGCTTCCCCAATGCCACCTACTATGCCGGCGCGACCGAGTGGGACTTCTGGAACCACGACGACGTCTGGACGAAGCTGCCTGACGCTCAGCGGCCGTTCGCGATCGGGGCCCGTCGCCAGTACGCAGCCGTACGCGACCGGGTTACGATGGTGCGCCCCGGAGACGAGGTGATTTCCGGGATCCGAGCCATGGCGACCCCGGGTCACACGCCGGGCCACCTCTCCTTCGAGGTGGCCGGAGGAGACGGGCTGATAATCGCCGGCGACGTCGTCACGACGCCATCCGTGTTCTTCCCAAATCCCAGGTGGACGTTCGGCTTCGACGCCGACGACGGGCAGGCCATCGCCAGCCGCGAACGCCTGCTGGACCGCGCGGCGAGCGAGCACGCGATGCTTCTAGGCTATCACTGGCCCTATCCCGGCGTGGGTTTCGCCGAGCGGGACGGCGCTGGCTACCGCTACCTTTCAGAAGATGCCGACCGAGCGGACGCCAGGGATGACAGCTACTGAGCGGGACCAGAGCATCGTATGGGCTTTGGGTGAGACGCCCAGCTTCAAGGTTGGCGAGGGTGTCAGGATCGCGAAGCGCTCTCCGGTCGGGCACTATCGCGTGCCGCTGTACCTGCGTGGTCGTGAAGGTGTGATCGAGAAGGTCATCGAACCGGCCGGCATCGACAACGAGGAGGAAGCGTACGGGCGCAACGCCGGTTCGAGGCTGCACTACTACCGCGTCGCCCTTCGCGATGGCGCAGCTCTGGCCCGATTATGCGGCTTCGTCGCGCGACAGCCTGCACATCGAAGGGTTCGAGACCTGGCTTGAGAGGATGGGGGAATGAGCGCGCACGGGGATCCGAACGTTGATCATCACGGGCATGATCACCCCCATTCGGAGATCGTCCACACGGGACGACCCGGCTACTACGAGATTATGGAGACCGCGGTGCGGGAACTCCTGATCGAGCATCGCCTCATCGGCGCGGACGAGATCCGGAGACAGATCGAAGTCCTGGACTCGCGCACCCCCGCTCTCGGCGCCAAGGTTGTCGCGCGGGCTTGGGTCGACCCCGACTTCAAGGAACGTCTCCTCGCCGACGGCCGAGCCGCCTGCGAGGAGCTCGGAATCAGCTTCTACGACGACACCGGGCTTATCGTGTTGGAGAACACCGACCAGGTGCATAAC
The DNA here is from genome assembly GCF_022179445.1 of Methylobacterium mesophilicum. Lineage (GTDB taxonomy): Bacteria > Pseudomonadota > Alphaproteobacteria > Rhizobiales > Beijerinckiaceae > Methylobacterium > Methylobacterium mesophilicum. The sequence continues at coordinate 10,083 of NZ_BPQU01000018.1, forward strand.
CTGATCGTCTGCACGCTGTGTTCGTGCTATCCTCGGCCCGTTCTTGGACTTCCACCCGACTGGTACAAGCTGAAACCTTTCCGGTCCCGTGCCGTGAGCGAGCCGCGCGCGGTTTTGGCAGAGTTCGGCACCATCATCCCTGACGACGTCGAGATCCGGGTGAGCGACTCGACCGCGATGGTCCGCTACCTCGTCCTGCCGCGGCGACCGGCAGAAACGGAAGGCTGGGGCGAGGAGGAACTGGCTGCCCTTGTCACGCGCGACACGATGATCGGCGTCGCGCCCGTCAAGCTTCCAATTGCTGGAGCCGACCGATGACCCAGACCGAGATGCTGCTGAAGCGGCTGCCGAACGACATCGGAGGCCTGGACGGTGGGCACATCCAGCGGGTCGAACACGAACTTGAGCCTTGGGAGAAGCGGTGTCACGCCCTCGCCGACGTGCTCGACTTCTACAAGATTCTCAACACCGAGGAGAAGCGTAGGGGTGTCGAGGCGCTTGGAGCCGAGATGGTCGGTGCGCTCAGCTACTACGAGCGGTGGATCGCCGCGTTCGCCAATATTTTGTTCGCGAAGGGCATCCTGACCCCAAGCGAGCTGGCCGCCAAAATGGACGAGGTGGCGGCCCGCTGGGACAGGGAGCCTCGCCCATGACGGCCGGTTTTATCGAGCATGAGAGCCGGTTCCAGCCCGGCGAGACCATGGACAACCTTGTCGGCGCCGTGGCGGAGCGCGGCCTGACGGTGTTCCTCCGACTGGATCATGCGGCCGCGGCGGCCCAGGCGGGGCTCAATCTGCGGCCGACGCAATTGCTGGTGTTCGGCAGGGCGGAAGGCGGAACGCCTCTGATGCAGGCAAACCAGACCATCGGCGTTGACCTGCCTTTACGCGCCCTCGTGTGGTGTGATCCGGCGGATCGGACTTGGGTCGGTTACGACGACCCCCTGTGGCTGGCGGAGCGTCACTGCTTGACCGACGGCAATCCGAGGCGTGCCGCGGAGGCTCTCTCGCGGCTGGTGGAGGCCTGCGTGCTTCAGGCTTCCGGAACCGACCCGGCGAAACCACGTGGAGCGCTTTAGGTCGAGCATGGCGGCCTCAAGACTCCGCCACACGGATCTGACGTCAACCGCCGGAGCGGCGTCAATCGAGAAATAGTTAAGCATAGGGTTCAGGGGGAGAACACCATGAGAACGGCATTTCTTCGCCTCGGTGCATACATCATGGGCGGCTGCGTCATGGTCTTTCTTCCATTGGCGGCTGGAAGTGCTGATGACGATGCTGCTCCGATCTTCGGCATCAGACTTCCTGCAGGGTACCGCGATTGGCAATTGATCAGCGTGGCGCACGAAGCGGGTAAGCTCAACGACATTCGTGCCGTTCTTGGAAACGACATCGCGGTCAAGGCATATCGGGAAGGGACGCGCCCATTCCCGGATGGCGCCATCATCGCGCGGTTGGCGTGGGAGTATGTGTCGTCCGCCGAAAACGACGCGGTTTTCGGCCAAACGCAATCGTTCGTTCCCGGCTCCCCGACGAACGTGCAATTCAGCGTCAAGGACTCTAAGAAATTCGCCGATACGGGCGGATGGGGGTACGGCCAATTCGAAGGTGGCAAGCCCAACCGGAGCGAAGAGCTAATGATTACCTGCGCGCCATGCCATGCTCGCGTATCGTCAGACCATGATTTTGTCTTTACGCGCTACGCACCTTGAGAACCAGCTTTGGTCCGGCAATTAAAATTCAGTTTTTCAGCATCTTGCGTCTAATATGGACCGGATCGACAAAACTCTGTAATCCGAATTCATCGCTTTTGTTAATTGAGGATTGGAAGCCGTTTGCGACGACCGACGTCAATACGCCCCATCTTCGAAATACGCGGCAGGCCCATTCAAGCGCCCCTGGACCCGGCCGACGGCAGCCACGCAACCGGCGATGCCCCGCACTTGGCGACAGCTCGAACGACGCGGTGCAACTCGCCAGCCCGGAAGGCGCGACCGACAGCGGTAAGTTCGAGTGGCTCCTACCCCGGAGAGGAAAACTCATGACCCACAACCCCGCACTTCTCGCTGTCGCTCTGCTGTGGACCGGGGTGGCTAGCCCAGTCCTCGCGCAGGGCGTGAACGGTCACGGCTCAATGGTCGGCATGGAGATGGGCTCGACGAAGTCAGACGCGAAAGACGACGCCTCGACCAGAGAATTCAAGGCCGCCGACACGGCGATGATGAAGGATATGGACATTCCCTATATCGGCGACCCCGACGTCGACTTCTACGCCCACATGATCCCGCATCACAAAGGCGCGGTCGCCATGGCGAGGGTCGCCCTGAAGCATGCCAGGGATCCCGCCACCAGGGCGATGGCCAAGAAAATCATTGCCGACCAAGTCACGGAGATCTCCGACATGGAAGCGTGGCTGAAGAGGCATGGCAGGTGACCGCCGAAGCCAAGACAGCCAGCCGAGGCGGTTCGAGCACGCCTCCCCGATGAAGTTCTCGTCCGCCCAGGGGACCAAAATGCAAGCCGCCTGCAAAAGCACCCTCTATCGCATGGGCACAATCGCTGCCATCCGTGGCGAAAGATACCGCGGTCCGCTTTCCGGCGGCTGTCACACGAGCCTGCCCGACCGGCTTGGGTCGGTAGGAGCCTGTCCGCTTTTCGAGCACACCTCCTCCGAAGCGGCTATTCCGCTTACGGCCAGACTACGCCATGCCGGATCGCCGACCCGCGCCAAAGCGGTCGTTCGGCTCTGCGCCCATCTCGGCCGTTCAGCCAACTCCGGCGCCTTCTCCGAAGCGGACGTTTCCGCGGCTCAGCGTGTAAGTTCAAGGATCAAGGCACAACTCGAATACCAGGTCGCGACCGGCACCTTCGAAGGTGACCGCCAGGGCTGCATGATCGCGCGACGCCGGGGATGCGGAAGACATCCTCCGCCTCCATCCTGCGGCATTCCGGTCCTCAGGCCGGTAGGCTCACCTCGGCCCGCAGGCCGCCACCGGCACGGTTGACGAGGGCCACGTCGCCCCCATGCGCGCGGATCGCCGACCGTGCGATGGCGAGACCGAGACCGGTCCCACCCGTGTCCGCGTTGCGCGACCCCTCCAGCCGCGCGAAGGGCGCGAACATCTCTTCGATCCGGTCGGCCGGAATGCCCGGGCCGTCATCGTCAACGAGGACCCGGACAACATCATCGCCCCGCTCAAGGGTGATCCGCGCCCTGCCGCCATAGCGGACGGCGTTCTCGACGAGGTTGTCGAGGACACGGCGCAGCGCCATTCGCCGGCCATGGAACGGAAGGCTGGTCGGCGAAGCGACGATCACGTCCCGCCCCAGGACCACATGGTCGTCCGCAAGGGCCTGGACCATCTCGGCGAGGTCCAACGGGCCGCTGTCCTGGGAGAGCGCATCGTCGCGTGCGAACGCCAGGGTCGCGTCGACCATCCGCCTCATGTCCGAGATCGTGCGGACCATCGCGTCCCTCAGATCGCCGTCCTCGACCATCTCGGCCCGGAGCCACAACGAAGCGATGGGTGTGCGCAGGTCGTGGCTGATGGCGGCCAGCATCCGGGTGCGGTCGGCAACGTAGGTCCGCGAGCGCTCCTGCATCAGGTTGAACGCCACCGTCATGGTTCGCAACTCGCTTGGGCCACGCTCCGACAGCGGTTCGAACGAGGCACCACGACCGGTCATCTCGGCGGCTCTGGCGAGATCCGTCACCGGACCGACGATCCCACGTCTCGCGACGGCGACGACCGCTAGCACCGCGATTACGCTCGCCAGGACCTGGATGAGCGCGATGCGCATCCAGGGCGGTGTTCGGAGTGCGAGCGGAGCCTCGACGTTGAGCCAGCGCCCGTCATCCAAGCGGACGGAGACCCGCAGGACCTGGGGTCTGTCGGAAAGGCTTCCCTGCGGGGCGTCCTCCCCGACATCCCGCTCGACCAGGGCGATCCGCGCCTGACTCGCGTCCTCCTTCATGCGCCGGTCGATCCGCCGCGCGAGCCGCGCCTCATCTGGCCCCATCGTGCCCTCGGGCACGAGGCTCCCGGCGTCGATGGTGAAACGGTGGCGGGGTGAACCGTAGGCCGCGACGACGCTCGGGACGGTGTCGGGTTGGACCGCGTCGAGTAGGCGTACCAGCGTGGCGATGCGGTCGACCACCTGGGTCCTGGCCGCAGCGCGGCCGACCCGAGAGGACTCGTGCGCAAACATCGCGAAGGCCGCGGCCTGGGCACAGACGACTGCGAGCACGAGAAGGAGCGCCAGCCGTCCGCCGAGCGAGCGCGGAATCAGTCTCAAGGCACCGTCCTCACCTCGGCGGCAAGGACGTAGCCGCCGCCCCAGACGGTCTTGAGGAGCCTCGGGTTGGCGGGATCGCGCTCCAGCTTGCGCCGGAGGCGGCTGACTTGGTTGTCGATGCTGCGGTCGAAGGCGTCGGCGGTCCGGCCACTGGTCAGGTCGAGAAGCTGGTCGCGGGAAAGCACCACCCTGGGATGCCGGGTCAGCGCCGATAGCAGGCGGAACTCCGCCGTGCTGAGCGCCACCGGGGTGCCGGCGTCGTCGACGAGCTCGCGACGGTCGGTGTCCAGCGTCCAGCGGTCGAACGCCAGCTTGCGTCCGTCGGCCCCGTCCCGGGTCCGGGGAAGCGCGCGCGTGCGCCGGAGAAGGTTCTTGATGCGGGCGAGGAGCTCGCGCGGCTCGAACGGCTTCGTGACGTAGTCGTCGGCCCCGATCTCCAGGCCGACGATCCGGTCGGTCCCCTCCGCCAGGGCGGTGAGGAGGATGACCGGCGTGTCGTACGCCTCCCGGATATGGCGGCAGAGCGAGAGCCCGTCCTCGCCCGGCATCATCACGTCGAGGAGCACCAGGTCGATGGCGCTTCCAGCGAGAACGACGCGAGCGGCGGCCGCGTCCGCGGCGACGGTGACCCGGAGTTCATGCCTCTTCAGGTAGGCAGCGAGCGGATCGCGGATGTCGCGATGGTCGTCCACCACCAGGATGTGCGCGTCGTCCATGTCCCGAACCTTTCGTCCCGGACCGTAACGCGCGGCGGCGTCCGCTTCCCGGGGGATTCTGTCGCGAAATGTATCGGGACCTTCGAACCCGCGACGGCTCGCGACGAAAACGGGGTGTCCCGGCAAATCCCTGCGACAGGCCGGCGCCAAGGTGCGTGCATTCGAAACACCGCATCGGGAGACGAAGCGATGACGAAGGAACCGGTACGCGCGCCGACCGTGTTGAAGCGCTTTCTGCCCGCGGCCCTGCTGGCGGCCGGCCTGGCGGCACCGCTGGCCACCGCCGGCGCGGCCGAGGCCCGCGACGGCTGCGGCCTCGGGTTCCACCGCGGGCTCTACGGCTTCTGCCGGCCCAACCTCGGACCGAGGGTGTTCTACCGGCCCTACGCCTTCCGGCCCGCATTCTACGGACCGCGACGGTTCGGATGGGGCGGTCCTCGCTGGCATCGCTGGGGCGGCTACCGGCATGTCGGCTGGGGCCATCGCGGGTGGGGCCACCACGGTTGGCATCACCGTTGGTGACCCTGTCGAGGCTAGGGGCCGTGCCATCCGGCGCGGTCCCGGGACGACCCGGTGACGCGAGAGGTGCGATCATGACGAAGGCTATCGCCTACCTGACCTTGTGCACACTCCTGGCGGTTACGTCCGCATCCGCCCAAACGCCTGCGGGAACGGATACGCCGAAGGGTGCAGGCGCCGCGGGCGTGGACCTCGCCACGTTCCTCGCCCGGCACCGCACCCGGATCATGCGGGCCGATGCCGATCACGACGGGCGCGTCAGCAGAGCGGAATGGGCGGCCTGGTGGGACGCCCGTCCCGGCAAGGGGCCCTACGACCCTGCCGGGCGGTTCCGGGCCATCGACGCGGACGGCGACGGTTTCGTTACCGCGGAGGAGATCGACGCCACGTCCACCAAGCGGTTCGCACGGCTCGACGCCGACCACGACGGTCGCGTCGTCCGCGCGGAGCGACCCTGCAGCGCCAAGTGAACCGAACGCCCGGGATCGGGGTTCGGATAACCATTTCCCCCAGGGCACGGCCGGTATGCCGCGTCCACCAGAACGAAAGAGTCAGGATGAAGCTCACAGGTCTCATCGTCGGCGGGTTCGCGACGCTGTTGATGGCAGGCGGGGCCCAGGCCCTTCCCATGCCGGCCGGCGGCATCGGCAACGACGCCCCAATCGTCCAGGTCCGCGCCGGTTGCGGCTTCGGCGCCCATCGCGGTCCGTTCGGGGGGTGCCGCCTGAACCGCGGACCGCGCGGCGCCATGCGGCGGGCCATTACGGGCGCACCGCGCGGTTGTCCGCCCGGCCTCTATCGCGGTCCGGGCGGTCGCTGCCGTCGCTGACGACGACGGTCCGGTCGTTTCCGGCCGGACACCTCGACGCCCGCGGATCACGCTCGGTAACCCGACCGGGCGAGATCCCGGGCACGACGCTTTCCGGTCGGGAAGGGCTCGACACGGCCGATCCGCAGTGGACCGTTGGGTCGGCTTACATCCCTGCCTCGTCGCCGGTGGACAGGTCGCGATCCGATGCGACCTTTATTCGCCACTCCGTCCGTCGACGACTGATTACGCCATCCGGTCCCGATCCGAGGCGTCGTGCTTCGTGGGCCCGACACGGAAAGGGACGGTACGGGATGGGCGACGCGACCGAGACCGTCCACGTGGTCCATGGCCCAAGCAGGGCGGAGACCGTTCGCGGTGCCTTGCGCTCGCTGGGATGCGACGAGCGCATCATCGGGTTGCCCGGCGAGCTGAACTTTGGCCCCATCGATCCACCGGACCCGGACGCTCGTCGGGCGTGGATCAGGACGATCCTACGGTGCGATCCCGCCGATCACGTGCGCGAGCCCGAGGCACCATGGGCGGACGCGACGTCCGCCCACGTCCACCCGGTCTATTGGGTCTGCATGAGCGACGCCGGGGAACAGGCGAGCTTTCTGGAGTTCGCCTGCCGCATGGCAGGGCGACTGTTGGACATCGTCGACGCCACGGGGCTCGATCTTGTCACACCGGCCGGCGTCCGCTCGCCGCGGTCATTAGGGGCGTTGCGCGAGCGGGACATCGTCGCATCCGGCCTCAAGGAGAGACGGCGGGCGTTCTCCCAAGGCGAGAGCGACGCGGCATCGGCGGCATGGTCGCTGTTGAGACGCGAGAACGCCCCGCTTCGCGTCGTACGGGACGGCTGCTTGGTGTCGGCACCCCTCACGTACTTCGACGCCGTCCTGATGGGACTGGCGATGCGGGAGTGGGAGGTGGTCGCCAGACTGATCGGTCGAGCGATCCACCATCTGACTTTTGACGTGGACCCACCGGACCAGGGTGTCGGCGATGTCGTCCTATTCGGCCGCGTGCTCGCGCTCGGAGATGCCGGCGATCTCGAAGTCAGGGGGGCCGGACCGGGGATGCGCGCCTACGAAGTTCGCCGTCCTAGGACATTCGGGCATGCCTAAACTCGGGACGGGAAGCGGTCGAACGTCCGACTATTCAGCCTCTCATCGTTTCGGCGGACCAGCGGATTTCGAAACATCTCGGACGTTCGCCCGAACACCACATGTGATATCCTCTTGCATGGATGCTTTCTCAGACCCGCAGGCCATCGCCCGCTACGTGGAGAACCCACCGCGCATGGTGCCTGGCTATGCCGACATGCAACGCATGGCGAGGCTTTTGCTTGCGGAAAAGCCCCAGAACATGCGCAGGTGCTCGTTCTCGGCGCAGGCGGTGGCCTCGAACTCAAGGTGTTCGCCGAGGGCCATCCCGGCTGGTCGTTCGTTGGCGTCGATCCGTCTGCCGCGATGCTCGACCTCGCCCGGAGGACCCTGGGCAACCTTTCGGACCGCGCTCGCCTTCATGAGGGGTTGATCGAAGGCGCGCCGCAAGGGCCGTTCGACGCTGCCGCCTGCATCCTGACCCTCCATTTCATCGAGCGACAGGAGCGGTTGCGTACTCTCTTGGAGGTCCGGCGACGTCTGAAGCCCGGAGCCCCCTTCGTCGTGGCTCACTTCAGCTTCCGGCAGAACGAACGCGACCTCCGGCTCTCACGGTATGCCGCCTTCGCGAAGGCCTCCGGCATCGAAGGCTCGCAGGCCGAAAGTGCCAGGATCGGGATCGGAGCGCGCTTGCCTATCCTTTCGCCCGAAGAGGACGAGGGACTGTTGCGGGAGGCCGGGTTCACAGGTGTGAGCCTTTTCTATGCCGGATTTGCATTTCGTGGCTGGGTCGCCTCCGCCTAATTTAAAGTCTGCTTTCCACCCGACTTCGCCACGTCCATGTCGATTCCGCCGTTCCCGAACGCGAGGATCGGGTTGAATCCCTCCCGGTCGAGATCTCGAAGGACTGCCGGGGGTTTGGGATCTCGACGATGTCATCGCCGTCCCGCCAGGGACCGGGAGCGACGTCGGTGGAACGCCATCGGTGCAGGGACGTCGCTCTCCCTCACACCGGCATGGGGACAGTTGTCGTGAGGGCATGAGCGGGGCCGTGCAACGGCCGGGGCCGGCGGATGGAAACGGGGAAGCGCGGGAACCTGGACCCGCGCAGGTTCGACCTCCTCGACCTGACGCTGGTCGACGTGAACGGCGGCCTGCGGCCCTTCATCAAGGCACTGCCGTGACGCTCGTCCTTAGGCGCATTCGACTGGATGTGCCGAATTTCTGTCACCGCGGCATCACGGCCGGATAGGTACGTTGAGGGATTTGCCCGCGGGACCTCGCCTACCGGTCAAAGCGTCCGCCGCGCGACCATGCCGAGTGTCGAGCCCTGCACGATGATGGTGAATAGCACCACGGCATAGGTCGCCGCCAGGATGGCCGGCTTGGCATCGCTCTCCGGGATGGAGAGCGCAAGTGCCACCGAGATGCCGCCGCGCACACCCGCCCAGGTCAGGAACGGGACGTTGCCGAGGCAGAGGTTGCCGCCCCAGCGGAAGAGCAGCACCGGGGCCGTCACGGCGACGAGGCGAGCGAGCAGCACGACAGGGACGGCGCAGGCGGCCAGCGTCAGGCCCGAGACCTGGAACCGGAGCACGAGGACCTCCAGCCCGATCAGCAGGAACAGCACCGAGTTGAGGACCTCGTCGATCAAGGTCCAAAGGGCGGAGACGTACTTCTGGGTGTTGTCGCTCATCGCATGTCGCGGGGCGCGTTCGCCGATCAGCAATCCGGCCGCGACCACGGCGAGCGGCCCGCTGGCGCCGAGCTTCTGGGCGAGCGCGTAGGTGCCGGAGACGAGCGCGAGGGTGATCAGCACCTCGACCGGGAAGTCGTCGATGGCCCGCATCGCGCGGTAGGCGACGTAGCCGGTCACGACGCCGAGGACCAGGCCGCCCCCGGCCTCGTGCAGGAGGAGCGTCGCGACGCCGCCCGCGCCGGTCGCCTCTCCGCTCGATCCGGAAGCGAAGGCCACGAGGACCGTGAACAGCACGATGCCGATGCCGTCGTTGAACAGGGCCTCCCCCTGCATCTCGATCTCAAGGGCCTCGGGGACCTGCACGTTCTTGAGGGTGGCCAGCACGGCGACCGGATCGGTCGGGCTGATGAGTGCCCCGAATACCAGCGCCCAGGTGAAGGGCATGGGATTGCCCAACGCCTGGGCGGCGGTCCAGAAGGCGCCCCCGACCAGTACGGTGGAGATCAGCGTGCCGAGGAGGGCGAGGGTTGCCACCGCCAGGGCGCGGTCTCGAAGAGCCCGGAGGTCGAGGCCCATGGCGCCGGCGAACAGCAGGAAGGCCAGCATGCCGTTCATCACCACATCGGTGAAGTCGACTTGGTCGAGGACTTGAGTCAGGTCCGCGTAGAGGTGCTGGGCCGGGAAGGCGAGGTCGAGGCCGACGAGGGCGAGCGACGCGAGCAGCCCCATTACGAGCAGGCCAATGGTGTGCGGCATCCGAAGGAAGCGGCGGTTGACCCAGCCGAACAGGGCCGAGAGGGTCAGCAGCAGGGCGGCGAGGTCGAAGATCGAGATAGCGGGAGCCTCCGGACGTGGCGAGGCTCGACCTTGAGGGCTCGCGGACTGAACCTAGCCTTGGTCGCCAACCGCGACGCCGATGATGGCATCCTCGGACGCGACCGCACCTTGATCCGACGGGCGGGCTATCGGTGCCATGCCGTCGGTGCCGAGGACAGTGGCCGCGGTCAGTCCCGTCGATTGCATCCCCTGGTGAGGAGCGCCGATCCAGAAAGCTGAGCCGACCAGCAGGGCCGTAGAGATGGCCATCGCTGCTAGGAACGTCGTGAGGAACCTCATAACCATTCCAATGAATGGCCAAGTTCGAATGTTCCTCGGCGATGGTGCATTCTGGAGAGACGGCCCGCCCCCGATAAGGAGGCGGGCCGTCCGTAACGGTGGGTTACTTCGGCATCAGGACGCTGTCGATGACGTGCACGACGCCGTTCGACTGGTTGACGTCGGCCTGCTCCACGAAGGCGCCGCCGCCCTTCTGATCGATCAGCGCCAGCCGGTCGCCGTCCATCTTCACGGTCAACACTTGGCCCTCGACCGTCTTCAGGTTCGCGGCTTCGCCGCCCATCTTCGCCTTGGCCTTCAACTCCTTGGCGTCGAGCTTGCCCGGCACGACGTGGTAGGTGAGCACGGCCGTCAGGGTCTTCTTCATGTCGGGCTTCAGTAGCGAGTCGACCGTGCCGGCCGGCAGCTTCTTGAAGGCGTCGTTCGTCGGCGCGAACACCGTGAACGGGCCCTTGCCGCTCAGGGTGTCGGCGAGCCCGGCGGCCTTCACGGCGGCGACGAGGGTCGTGAGGTTGCTGGCCTTGGAGGCGTTCTCCACGATGGTTTTGTCGGCCATCATCGGCGCGCCACCGACCATCGGGGAGGTCTCGGCGAGGGCCGGAGCCGCGATGGCCACGCCTGCGGCGAGGAAGGCGGCGGTCAGGGTGGTACGCATCATCGAAAATCCCTTTTACGTCGTCACGGCCCGATCATCGAGGCTCGCGATGACGATACGGAACGTTGCTGTGTCTAGTTTCGCCGTAATAATCACAAGAAAGTTATCTATGATGCGGACATAGCCCGGGATTAATTTTCGTTCATGCAGCGCATCGCGGCGGTGTACTACGGATCGGTGGGTAAGACCCGCATCGCCAAGTCCATTTATCAATCCATGTTGAGTCGGTGACTTACAAAATGTTCATGTGGTGGGCGACGATTTTTCTGAACGTTTCCTGAACGAAGACGTTGTGGCCCCGAACCGTGCAGTCTGGAAGGGTACATGCCAGGCCCTGTGGTCGGGCATCCCAATCTGCACCTTCAAAGCCTTAACCCGGAGAACGTCTTGTCTTATCGCAACATCACCGCCGCCATTGCGCTCGCTTGCCTGTCGGTTCCGGCGCTCGCCCAGACGACGCCCGCTACTCCGACTACAGGCATGAGCTCGTCCTCTGACATGGGGATGAAGATGGCCGACACCGCGACGGTGAAGCTCAAGTACGTGACCGTGAAGCCGGCCGACGTAATGTCGTCCAAGCTCGTCGGCGCGACCGTCTACAATAACAAGAAGGAGACGGTCGGCGAGGTCGAGGATCTCGTGATCGAGAACGGCAAGACCCTGACCGGCGTGGTCGTCAGCGTGGGCGGCTTCCTCGGCATGGGAGAGAGCTACGTGGTGCTCGACCCGTCGACTCTCGCCATCCATGACAAGGACGGCAAGTGGGCGGTTTACGCCGATACCGACAAGGACACCCTGAAGAACGCGCCGACGTTCTCTTACTCGAAGATGAAGAAGTGATCGCGACCAACGAAGGAGAGACGACCATGAAGCACACCATTCTCGCCTCGGCGCTCCTGGCCGGTCTCGGTCTCGGCGCTTCGACTCTGCCCTCGGCAGCGCTGCCGGTGAACGCAACCGGCGTTGCAACCTCGCCGAACGCCGACCTGGTCCAGGTGCGTATGCACCGGCGCCACCGCATGCGGCAGGGTTCGGCCAGCCGCGGCAACGCAAGCATGCCCTCGCGCGGCGCTCGCGGGCAGCAATATGGCGGAACGACTGGCGGCCCGCGTCGCTGACCCGGCCCGACCGCGATCCGTGGGGGCTGTCCCCCGCGGATAATCGATGAAGCGCCGCCGGCTGGCACGCCCGCCACCGGCGGCTTTGTTATGAATCGGGACACCGTATGATCTTTTCGGAAGCGCTCGGGCGCCTCGAAGGACTGGTCCGCTCGGCCGCCGCCCTCGTGCCGGGGCTCGTCATCGCCCTCGTCCTGTTCGGCCTGGGCCTCCTGGTCGCCCGCGGCGTTCGCGCCGCCGTTCGCAGGGCGGCGGAGCTGCGGCAGGCCTCGCCCGGTTCCGCCGCGGTGCTCGGGCGGATCGCCGGCGGCATGACGATCCTGGTCTCGTTCCTAGTTGCGGCCTCGGTGGCTTTTCCCTCCGTTTCGGCCGCGGACCTGTTCAACCTGCTCGGCATCGGCGGCGTCGCCATCGGCTTCGCCTTCCGCGACGTGCTCCAGAACCTGCTGGCCGGCATCCTCATCCTGCTGACACGCCCCTTCGTCATCGGCGACCAGATCCGGGCGGGCTCGCACGAAGGCACGGTGGAGGACGTCTGGGTACGGGCGACGGTGCTGCGCACCTACGATAACCAGCGCATCCTGATCCCGAACGCGACACTGTTCGTCGACAAGATCACGATCATCACCGCCCACGACAAGCGTCGGCTCGCCTTCCCGCTCACCATCGGAAACGGTGACGACATGAAGGAGGCCCGCCGCGTTATCGTCGAGGCCTTGCAGGGGACCGAGGGCGTTCTCGTCGACCCGCCGCCTGAGGCGCTGGTCACGGGCCTGGGCGCCGCCGGCGTCGACATGACGGCGCGCTTCTGGATCGACCCGCCCCGGCGGCGCGACGCGGTGGACGCGCTCGACCACGCCATCTCGAACGTTAAGGACGCGCTCACCGCCGCCTGCATCGACCTGCCGTACCCGACGAGCCAGATCCTCCTGCACGACCAGACCGAGGAGGCGGACGGCGACCGCACCCGTCAGCGCGAGGGCTGGCCGGCCGGCAGAAGCCCGCCGCGTGCGCGCTGGGAGGTTCTCCGGAAGGATCGAGTGCTCCGCGATGATGGCGAGACGGTTCGTTGCGAGGGAGATCGGGCATGAAGGCGCGTCTCCAGGCCTGGATCGAGTTCCTGGGCGACCTGTTCTGGCTCAAGCCTGCCCTGATCGTTCTCGGATGCCTGCTGCTGGCCCAGATCGGGGTCTGGCTGGAGACGGCACACATCGCAGGCTACGAAGCCTCATCGCCCGACCAGAACTGGGGCTATTCCGGCGGCGCAGAGGGTGCGCGCGCGCTCCTGAGCGCCGTGGCGTCCTCGACCATCGGGGTGGCCGGCACGACCTTCTCCATCACCATCGCGGCCCTTACGCTCGCCTCCGGCCAGATGGGCCCGCGTCTACTGCGCAACTTCACGCGGGACGCCCGCAACCAGATCGTCCTGGGGATCTTCCTCGGCACCTTCGCCTACGCGCTGATGGTCCTGCGGACGGTGCGTACTGTGCAGGAGAGTCCGTTCGTCCCACATCTCGCGATCAGCGGTGCTATCGCGCTCGCTCTGCTGTCGCTCGCCACCCTGGTCTGGTTCGTTCACCACATCGCCATCAGCATCAACGTCGAGACCGTGGTCGACGCGGTCCATCGCGACCTGTGTGCGGCCGTCGAGGCGCGCACCCAAGACAGGGCGGGAATGACGCCTCCCACCCGACTGCCGGAGGGGGGCGGGGTGGCCGTGAGCGGGAGCGGATACCTTCAGGCGCTCGACAAGGACGGGTTGGCGGATTGGGCGCACGCGCATGGCGTCGTCGTTGCATTGAGGATCCGGCCCGGCGACTACGTGCCGAGCGGTTTCCCGGTCGCCTATGTCTCCGCCGGCGTCGCGGAGGCCGGCGAGGCCCTTCGCGGGGCGTTGACCTTCGGTCGCCGCCCGGCCGCCCTCCAGGACCTCGAATACTCGATCCGGCAACTGGTCGAGATCGCGGTCCGCGCGCTCTCGCCCGGCATCAACGACCCGTTCACGGCCGGCAGCGTCGTCGACCACCTCGGCGATGCCCTGTGCCGCGTGGCGCCGCGTCACCTGCCCACCGGGGCGGTCGTGCGCGACGGCAAGGTCGTGCTCGTTGTGCCGGTGTCCGACTACGACGGCCTGTGTGACGCCATGTTCCACATGATCCGCCAGAATGCCGCCGGCTCAGTGTACGTCCTGGCCCGTATGCTCGACGTGCTCACCCGCGTCGCCGAGGTCGAGCGGCTGACGGACCGGACCGACGAGCTCGCCCGCCACGCCGACCTCGTCCTCGCTGCGGCCAGGCGCGACGTCGCCGACCCCCACGACCTTGCCGACCTGGAGGCAAGGCATGCTCGATTCGTGGCAATGGGCGAGGGCGGCCGTCCCGCGCGGCGTCGCATGGCGGTCTCCAACGACGTTCCCAAGCATCGCACCCGCGTTTCCGATCCATCCAAAACAAAAGAATGACCCGCTTCGCCCGCCTGATCCTCATCGTTGCATCCCCCGCGCTGGCTTCCGCCGCTCCCGCCTCCGAGCAATCCAGGGACGACGGCGTTCGGATCGGTGGGATGGGCATCGCGTACCTGCGTGAACGCGTCGTTACGCAGATGTCCTCAGCCAGCAGTTCTTCCAGGCGGCCAGGCGGCGAATGCTCCGAACGCATTTCTGCTTCGCCGGCTGCCCTTCTCGGACCCGTTCAAACTCGCTCCGCATTGCAAAAGGCCGCCCGATTTCCAAAGGGCAGCCTAATACTATAAGTTTCTTTAGCGCGGAATTTTGATACTATGAAGCGCATGACCTAAAGCTTATAATTGGGTCGGCTATCACAAGGTAGTATCTAAATTTTGACGAGCAGCAACAGCAGGATGATGTTGGTGACCCTGATCGCGGGGGTCACAGCGATACCCGCTGGGTGCTTGTTGAGCAGGTTGTGGTTGATCGCCGAGCGTGCACACCTCGATTCGAAGTAGACCTTCAAACAGGTAGAAGGACCGCGCAGCCTCCCTCAAGAGCAACTACTTCAGCCACGGGAAAGGTCTGCCTTTCCGGTTTTAACGTCGGGAACGGACCGACACCTTACGGCCAGCAACGGTCAACACGCAGCGCTCGTCTGAGTTTCTGAGGCGGGTGAATACTGCTGGTCCGCTTCGGTTCAGACGGCTGGGGGGCAAATGTTCGGAATAGGCTCTATGGGATTTGCGTGTCACGGTGATCACTCATCAAAGTCGGCGCATCGGTGATGTCGTCCATGACGAGCTGGTTCAGCGCACAGATGAACGAAGACAGTCGGTAGCCGTCGTGGCGCGAGAGCGCGTTGTCGAAAGCGCGGACGTTCCAGAACGGGTCGTTGGCGCGCGTGATCGGCGCCATGCCGGTCAACTGAAGGCCGTGCAGGAAGCGCGCGGCGGGGCCGTGCTCGCCAGGCCGGCCGAGTGCGAGGTCGGCGCTGTCCCAGAAGTTGCCGCGTCGGTCGGCGCGCGCCAGCCGAGCCCGGGTCAGCCAATGGTCGGAGCGCGGGCAGTCGAGGGCGGCGTCGGCGAGCGTCGCGTAGGGGTGGTGCCGTTCGAGGCCGGAAGCATCGAGCCCGAGTAGCTCGTGGGTCGTACCGAACGGCGCGGCCGAGGGTTGGGCGTCGGCGAGCACGCCGGCTGCCGGCCGCGGCGGGTCGAGGTTGCCGATGGTGTGCGAATCCTCCCGGGCGGTGTTCTGGAACGGGAAGGTCGCGGCCAGCAGCGACAGGGCGCGCAGCGGCAGGGTCAGCGATCCGGCCACGAGGTCGACGGGTGCGGGCGGGGTGCAGCTCTCGCCTCGGGGCTGGCGGCCTTCGAACCGCGCCGCCACGCGGTCGAGGAAGCTCGCGGCCGGGCGGAAATCGAATTTGAAGGTCGGGAATAGGTCGTGCGTCGCCCAATCGTAGTCGACCCCGGCATCGAACATGCTGTCGGTCGCGGAGAGCCGGCTCCGGATCTTCCGGCGGGCGACCGCGAAGCTATCGTCGGCATCGAGGCCGATCCACGCGCAATCCCCGGGTCGCAGGCCGCCCGCCGGGAACGCCAGGGCCGCGGTCACCGACATCATGACCGGTCGCTGGTCCGCCGGAAAGTAGCCGTCGTCGCGCGCGACCTCTGCAGCCGGCGTATGGGCGTCGGCATGGTCGGCCAGCCTCATCCAGACCTCGCGCTGGATCGCGGTCCACTTGCTCGCCTCGGAGGCCGGGTTGATCAGGACCACCAGATTGCCGAGCACTGGCGGCATTGTTTCTCCGAATTGATGGCGGCGCACGGCCTTGACCATGTCGTCCTTGAGCCCGCTCGCCAGCATGTTGCCGCCGAGGCTGTGTCCGGCGACGATCAGCTTGTTATGCGCCCCCGGCGCAGCGAGTGTCGTCTCGATCGTGCGGAGCGCCGAGATCGCCGCGGGCGCGATGGCCTCGCTCACCGGCTTCCGGTCGAACAAGGTCGCGCCGGCCGAGAGATTTCCGAAGAAGCCGCCGATCGCGTCGCCGAACCAGAGTCGCAGGCCGCGCTCGTCGACTCGCGCCCCGCGCCAGCCGATATAGATCGCCGTGATGTCCATGTCGCAGACGCTCGGGTCGCTGGGGCAGCGCTGCGCGAGAAATCGGGCGGCGTGGGCCGCGTAGAGGCGCAGGTCCGCCACGTTGCCGTCGCCAATCCGCGCGTCGTGCCGCCAGCCGTGGACGAACGCGATCACGTAGTGCGACCCGGTCGAAAGATGCTTTTTCAGGGCGTCGAGCTGGGTGATGACGGGCTTGACCATCGTGGCCGGCATACCCTTGGCCCGCATCTCGTTATCCATGGCGTGGCGCAGCATCGCGCTGTCGATGGCCGTGTCGTTCGCCCCCTCGCGGGAGACCAGCGCATAAGGTTCGCCATCCTCCTGGAACTCGATGAAGCCGAGGTGGTAGGCGAGGTCCCGTCCGCCGGCCTCGCGGGCCGGGACGATGTGGCGCTGCACGGCACAGCGCAGCCGCGTCGCCCAACGCGCATCCGTCGCGATCACCGCGCCCTCGTCATTGCTGGCATCAACCCAACCGTCACCGTCGGACGGCATCGCCGCCCGTAGGGTCTCGCGCCCTGTATCGGCCAGGATCGTCCACCCGGTCGCGAGCCCGTCACGGCATTCGGTCAGCCCCGGGTCGAGGTTGCGATAGGCGTGCGCCTTGTCGGTGGAGAGTACGACGTAGTTCAGGAACAGGATGCCGAGGGTCGCCAGGACCAGCGTGGCGGCGATCCGAGCGGTCGTCCGGGACGCGTGCAATATCCCGCGAACGAGCCCAAAGGTCGCCCAACGCACGCCGCTGCGCCGCCCGTCAGGCGCGGCGCCAGGACCGGAACTCATCGCGCTTGCGTCCTGATCAGGGGCACCCAAGCGCGCCGTTTCGGTCGGATCGCAAACGACGCCATTGGGATTCCTCTCCGTGCAGCCGGACTTTCGTTCGCCGCAGGCCTTCCGTTACGGTGCAGGCGGCGATGCGCAGGATGACCCAGCCCCGGTAACCCTTCGGTCCGGACCCGCGAAGTTTCGTCGATGGAACCGGAGGCGATCCTTCATGATGCGCGCAATTCTGCCGGCTGTCGCTCTCCTCGCCGGTACGGGCCTGGCCACGGCGTCCCTGTCGGGGCTTGTCGGCGCTTGGGGGCACGACTTCGTCGTCACGCCGTTCGAGCCGATGCAGCTCATGGTCGCGATCGCGACTGACAAGGCTACTGGCAAGCAGTTCAACGTCATCAAGATGCCGGACGGCCACGTGATGGCGGTCGTGCCGTTCGACCAGATGGCGAAGATGCCGGAGATCGCCCCTAACAGCTTGATGCCGATGAAGATGGGACGATGAGGAATCGAATGCCTGCCCAATGTCCAGTTAGACGCGCATAGCAGGCTAGCTGATTTGTCTTAGTTAAATCAGGCGCTGATGCTACCGACTTCAGGTTTGGGTCATGCCGTACACGTCTGCCAAGTCGAGGAAATAATGACCGTGCACGGTGCGACGCAGGATATCCACGATGACGATAAGTAAGAGGTTGTTCACGTTCGTACCGATCAGAACCTGATCGTACCGATCGGCTGCGTCGCGATAGACGTCGGTGACGTCGAGAAGCTCCATGACACGTCCCAGCGGCAGCTCGATCGATTCGACGTACGACCAGACATCGACGACTGCGTCAGCGATTGCCGTCACGTTCCGCATCGGAGCGGTGAAGCAGGCTGAGAACTCGGTTCGGGACAAAAGGCAGGGCGCCGTCATCATAGTCCGCTCTTAAGGTTTGTCGTCGCTCTTACCACGAGCCGCACGGGGACCGCGTTTTTACCCAGTCTCGGTCGGCATGAGATCGTCTGCTTTCCCAGCACCCGACCTCAGGAGCGGACCAGCCGCTTTCGGCCAACTTCTGCCGTCCGCGTTGCACCAGACTACGTCATGCTGGATTGAAGACACGAGCAAAACCGGCCGTTCGGGTCGACGCTCCGGGCCACGGCTGATTGGACCAGGCTCTCGACAAGTGCTTGCGTTGAGCGCTCCTCAGAAGTGGACACCTCCTTGCAGCTTTTTTCTTCGAGCGATCGAGTCAACATGCAGTCAGCGCGTTTGGCCAGTCGTCTTGAGACGTGTCCTTCCCCCGCTGCCAAACGACGATGCGGATACATGGGCGAGGAGTTGCTTCTGGCAGGCGACAATCTCTGCGTTGACGGCGACGAGCGCCTCGATCCACGGCATTGGCATGAACTGCGCCATCCCCTCCTGTCGCATCTCCTCATACCTATCGCCCGGGGACGAACGGTTATGGCACGCCGACTTAGACTGCCATGAGGCTGTCTTATCCGTACAAGGCTTTCCGTACGGCCGTGGCGGCCCTGGCGCTCGGTGCGATCACGGCAGCACTCTGGCACTTGCGGGCGGAGACCGACAGGCTGGCAATCGAGGCGATCTCGATCGACGGGACCCCAGTTACGATCTTCCGTACTCAGGTTGGGCAACCCGGCCCTGTCGTAGTAATCGCCCATGGTTTTGCTGGATCGCAGCAGCTGATGCTGCCCTTCGCGACCACCCTGGCGCATGCCGGGTACGTCGCGGTGACTTTCGATTTTCCTGGTCACGGTCGCAACCCGGCACCGCTGACCGGTAGCATCGCCAGGGAGGACGGTGCCACCCGCAATCTGGTGGCAGTGACGGCGCAGGTCACGGAGCAGGTTCGGATGCGTGGAGATGGGCGCGTTGCTTTGCTCGGCCACTCCATGGCGTCGGATATCGTCGTCCGCGTCGCGCAGGCGTTGCCCTGGGTGGCAACGACAGTCGCGGTCTCGATGTTCTCACCTGCTGTGACGCGGGAGAGCCCGCGCAACTTGCTGGTAATCGTTGGCGGCTGGGAAGGTGGCCTGCGCCGCGAGGCCCTTCGAGCGGTCGGGCTGGTTTCAGCGCCCGAGCCCCCGCGCGAAAACGCAACTTACGGCGATGTCGCGTTCGGCGCAGCGCGCCGCGCTGCGGTCTCGGTAGGCGTCGAGCACATCGGCGTGCTGTATGCCCGTGCCAGTCTCACGGAGGCCGTCACCTGGCTCGACGGAGTCTTCGGGATGTCGTCTCGCATGTTGGGGGCGCCCGATCGGCGTGGTCCTTGGATCCTATTGCTGCTTGCGGGCGTCGTGGCGCTGGCATGGCCTGCGTCGCATCTCCTACCCGTGGTGAGCCGGATGCCCCTCGGAGCTGGCCTCGGCTGGCGGCGCCTGTGGCCGGCGCTCGTAATCCCCGCCGTCGCGACGCCACTCATCCTGCGGGTGCTGCCGACCAATATCCTCCCAGTCCTAGTCGCGGATTACCTCGTCGCGCATTTTGCGATGTACGGTCTGCTCACCGCAGGATGCCTGTGGCGGATTCGGTCTCGATCCGTGACCACGCAGGAAAGCGAGTCGTCCCCGGTGGCGGTCGGAGCTCTGCCAGCCGGAGCGTTGGCCGTCACCCTCTACGGCTTCGTCGGGCTCGTGCTGCCAATCGATACCTACGTGACCTCCTTCATGCCGGGGCCGAACCGGATCGTCCTCATCTCGGCGATGCTCATCGGTACCGTCCCGTTTTTTCTTGCCGACGAGTGGCTGATGCGCGGACCAGGTGCCGGGCGCGGCGCCTACGCGGCCTCGAAGATGGTCTTCTTGTTGTCGCTGGGCCTCGCCGTCGGGCTCGATTTCGGACGTTTGTTCTTCCTCGTTATCATCGTGCCGGTGATCCTGCTGTTCTTCCTCGTCTACGGTGCAATCGGCACCTGGGCCTACAAGCGCACCGGCCATCCCTGGGTTGCTGGGATCGCCAACGCGATCGCGTTCGCCTGGGCGATTGGCGTCACCTTCCCCCTACTGGCCGGATAACTATGCCATCCCTGGCTGCAGCTGTGCGCCTTACCCGAAGATGCCGCCCTGATGACGCCGGTGACGGTTGAGCTCGAAAAGCACGACCGCGACCTGACGCTCCCGGTGGTGATCATCGTCGGCGGTGACGACCAGGTCACTGACGTGGACCGCCAGTCGAAGCGGCTGCACCGCGAACTGCCGAGCAGCGAGCTCATCGTCGTCTACAGCATGGCCCACATGATCCAGCACCTCGCGCTGCGCAAGGTCGTTGCCACGATCGATCGGGCCGCGGAGCAGGCTCGCGAAGCTGCGTGACGCCCAGATGGATCTCAGCGCCCTTCGAAAGCGGCCCCGAGTGCGTCCGTGACGCCCTTGAGGGTCGCGACGCGGGCGGCCTCGTCCGACCCGATGTGCGGATCCCGCTGCACGCACAGATCGGCATAGGTGAACGGCGTGTCCTTCGGCCCTTCGACGATCGCCCCATCGGTTGCCTCGTGAAGCGAACAGGCGCGGACCGTCTGCGCACCCTTGGCCACCGTCGGCTGAGGCGGGCCCGCAGGGTTGTCGAAGACGTGCTGGGCCCCTGGGAACACCGTCAGGCTGACATTGGCCCCGGCCGCCTTGAGCCGCTCGGTGTAGGCGGTGCAGGACGCAACGGGATTGTAGTCGTCGCCGCTGCCGCCGAACATCCGGATCGGCCGACCGACCGTCGCGGCGTCGTCCTGAAAGCGGATCGAGCAGTCCGGGTACACCGGCAAGAACACCGCCGGCGTGATCCCTGAGCGGTTCCAGGCCGTATCGAAGCGCTTGAGGCTGGCATAGAGCGCCGCCTGTCCGCCGCGTGAGAACCCCATCACGGCGACCCGCGCTGGGTCTACCCGGGGATGCTTCGCGAGCACGCCGAGCGCACGGTAGATGTCGAGGATCAGGTTCGTGCGCGACAGCAGGCTCTGATCGGTGTTGACCGAGGTAAGGCCGCGCCCCGTGAAACCGTCGAGCGCGAACGTCGAGATACCGCGTGCAGCCAGCGCCCGCTGCCAGAACTCGATGTTACCGCTTAAGCCCCCCGAGCCGTGCATCAGGACGACGGTCGGTAGGCGCTCTGTCCCCGCCTTAGCGATCCGGAGGACCCCCGTGACCGTGACAGGCTTCGATCCGTCCGACGTGCCGGTCAGAAACTGACGGTCGCTCAGGGTCAGGCTCTCGATCGGATGGATCTCGACGCGAGCGGCATAGCTGCCAAGGCCGGCGACACCATCGCCCGCTGGCTCCGCGATCGCGCCAGTCAGACTGCTGGCCATCAGGCCAGCCGCCAGGAACAGGATTGATCGCCGCATTGGATATGCCTCCCAGGTCGACGCATCATAGCGGCAGCCGCAGACGCCTGTCGTGTCGCAAGGCGGCGCAGCTTGTGTCGCTTTCGACCCTATTGTCAGAAGCTCTCAGGTCGGATCGCTAACACCACCATTTCCCGGCTTCGGTCCCGTCGCACCGAACTGACGAAGCCAATAATTCTGACAATAGCCTGAGCAGCGGCTACCAACGCACTCTGTACCAAAAAATTGCGTTCCGTAGATCCTGACTGTGGATCGGCACTAAAGCATAATCCCCCTCATTTGCAGATTCGCTAAAGTTTTAATAATAAAAAATCAATTCTTTTTGTGATGGATTTGCTATTGATGTCAATTGCGACCCGCTCAAGGTTCAGATTTGCCCAATCCATCAGCGAGTTCGGAGCGCTTTTGCGAGGGTCATGCTTCGACGCCGATCCACAAATTGTTTTCCTTGGTGGCGACCTCCCAGAAGACGTACTGGAGCAGCCAGATCGCTGAATCCGCTTGGGTCATGTTGTTCGTGTACATCTCCACTTCGGCGTAGAAATGCGGGTAGGTGTCGGGTTTGGAGCCCGTCCACTTTTGCGGCAAACGTTCTCCGAAGCGGACTGGCGGCTTTCTGCCACCTTCGGTCATCCGGAGGCGATCAAACCTCCGGCAAGCAGACGTTCCGAAGCTCTGAGTAGGGTCGCGAGCGACGCGACGGCGGTGAGGGTTGGCGCAACCGACGGCCTCACCGGGTGGGTCGACGAAATGGCGTCGGGCGAACTCAACAAGCCGGCGGAGGGCAGTCTGCCGAAGCCTGATCCGGCTATCCCCGCCGCGGCGGCATCACGGCCGGGGAGGCGCGGGGTCACCTCCAGAAGATCGAAGGCGACAAGCTGGCGTTGTGCGGCTTGCCGGAGTGCTGGCTCGCGGTTGCCTTTCGGCATCCGTAGCACGTCGAACGGGCGCATCGTCAGCGCCTTGCTTCCGGCTGCGCGAGCCAGCGCAACGCTGTCTTGGCCGCTGCCACGGAAAAGGTCCGGCCCTTGCCGAGCCCGCCGCGAATAATTTCGTGCCGGATGTTCGTTCGCAGGACGATGCGGCCAATGTCGATGTCAGCGCCAAGGAGTTCCGCCAATTCGGCGCACTCGATCGCCAGGGCCGCGGCGATTTCCTCATTGCTGGCACCGTATGCCGCAAGCGCCGTCGCACACCGCCTTCGCCGGCCCGGTTCTCCGCAGGGCAGCCGGCTGAGCACTTCGACTAGAGCGATAATCGGATCTGGAGCAATCACAGGCCCCGATTTCCGCCCTGCGCCAGGGCGTTTTCCGCCGTGCTGACCCACCATTAAAGCCCTCGACTTGAATTACGAAATTGGACCGACGAAAAATAAAATCCGCGAGTGGGACCCAGTGCGGTCAGAAACCCCTACGGCCTGGACTTTTTGACCCCCGCCCTCCCTTGGTGATCAGAGCGGGCCATCAGGCTGACGCGGGCTCCAGGGTGGTCCACATCATGTCGGCGGCTGCAGCGGCCCGCGCGTAGGCGTCAGGAGCGACACGACGGTCTCGGGGTGGGTATCCCTCCCGGATCTCTGCAACGGCCGCTGCTGCCTCTCGCTGCCACGCTGTGACGGCTCCCTGGTAGGCGATGGCAGGGAGGTCGCCTTCAGCCTCGGCCGCCTTCACATCGATCGCTAGCATGGGCACGCGCTGGATGAGGCGTATCAGCAGTTCGGTGGTGGTGTTTTTTCTGGTCATGCCGCGACGGGCTCCAGGGCGACGCGAGCTGCGAGCGCCGCGGCGGCCGCATCGAGGTCGGCGTACTCGCCCAGGGGAGCGCCGCTTGGGCTGTAGGCGAAGCAGCCGGACCGACAGCGGACGACGCTCCCCATCAGGACGCTGGAGACGAACAGGTCCAGGGTCATCAAGCGGCCTCCCACTACGCTACACGTGCAGCGTTCTACCAGTTAACGGTCAACAATTCGTCACGTGTTCCCGATATGGACTCGCGCGGCACCGGGACGTTGCTAGGGTAATTTTGGGGCGAACTTCAGATCGGACAGCCTGTCCGTTCTGCCCCGGATCGCGGTTAGATCGAGCGCATGGTCCGGCCCGGACCTGAAACAATCGATCCCGACCTGAAAATCTCACTGGTCTGCTCTTTCAGGCTTGGTGCCGCCGCATCGCCAGACGCGCCACTCCCAGCGCCCGTTCACTTCCTCCGGCAGGATCGTGACGACCTCGAACCGGGCCGGATCGGTCCAGTCGTTGCGGTGGACGATGTGGAAGCCAGTGCGCGCCTCGTCATCTTTGAGTCACGGCGTAAGGCGGGGGGAAACGATAACTGCGCGGGTCATCGAAGCTTCGCTCTGGGGGATCGCCGGCGCGAAATGCGACGCTCAATGACCACAGCCGCGCGCGGCAACGGCGCTGAAACCGGCAACAGTGGCTCCGCCGGCGGCGACACGACCGGCTCTTTAAGGGGAGGCATTACCGAAGCGACCTGTGCGAACACGGCGAACTCATCATCGTGCCGCTCAGCCAGGACCCGTGCTTGCGTCTCAGCCTTGGCAAGGCTGGTATGCTCGAAAGATCTGCTCGCGATCCGGATCAAAATTCCAGACTATTTGCCGCGCCGTGCAATCAGATAGCCGCCGCGGATGCATTGTCCCGGTTTTCCAATAGGGCCGGTGGTCTCGGGGGACGTAGATTTCGGGTAGGTCATGGCAATCTCGAAATTGCGAATTGCGAATTGCGGACAGAGGCTCAGCGGTTCGCGTGCCGGGCGGTGATTGCGTCGACCCGGTCGAACATGTCGAGGTTGGAAGCGATCTGCTGGACAAGGGCGGCGCGCAGCGCGCGGATGGCCTCGCGATCGGAGTCCGGGTCTCGCATGGTGCCTATCACGGCCGAGACCCGGCCGTGCTGCGGGGAAGCGTGCGGGCCAGCCGAAGGCGTGTTATTTTTGATGATGACTGGAATTCCTCTGCGGGGACTGTGGTTGGGCTCGGGGGCGCTCGCCGTCGCTTCCCGGGCCCGTTTCGTCTCAGATGCGCTGAGCGTCGCCGAATTGATCGGCGATGGCGCTGAGCGCCATGACGGTTTTCATATTGCTCTGAGCTTCGCAGCTCTCCTTTAAGATCGCCGAGTAGAGCGAGGCTTGGAGTTGGAGCGCGGTCGACGCCATCAGCAGCGCCATCCGGAGGGTGATTCCGTGATCACGCCAGTCCGTTTGCGCCGCCGTCGTCTCGAACAACTCCTCGAACTCCGCAGCGGTAATTGTGCTGACGCTAGCTGCATGGAGTTGCTGGGCCATATGTGCCGCCATGGTGACGGCGGGATGCACTAGGCAGTGATTGATCCGGTGGGGCTCGTTTTTTTCTTTCTCAAACATGACTTCTCTCCCTCCGGATAGCGCCGGGCCGCACAGCCGCAGTGGCGGCCGATCTCTGTGATGGTGCTGGATGCTGTTGGCGCAGAGCGCGTGGCGCCTACGGGAATGGTATATTAGATGTGTCCGCCCTGAGGGACCGTGAGAATGCTGAAATCGGGGCTCACGGTCCGCGGAGAGGGACGGTTCTAGGAATTCTTTGGTCCATCAGTCCGCTCTGGGGGACCGACTGTCCGCCCTCGGGGACTGAGCGTCCGCCCTGGGGGACCGTGAAATTCTTTCCAGGCACCCAACTCATGAAGCGCTTGGTCGGCAATTGGCCCGACACGTCGCATGTGTGTTCGGTCAACCGCCATTCGGTAGCACGTCCATCCTTTCTGCTGTCGAAGCCTCCGACGATCACGACCTCGACGAAGCCGAGCGACTGCAGCTCCCGAAACGCTTTCGAAGCACTCGTCTTGCTGATATTCAAATTATCGGCGGCTTGCCGCACCGAGAGGATGATACGGCCGTTGTTCATGCCCTTGTATCGCTGCTTCAGCAGCACGTAGAGCGCCCGGCCCGCCGTGCTGAGATGATGCCAAGCCGCTGATTCTGTCAGCCACTCGTAGAGGCGGATATGCTGCGGCTCTTTCTTGTCGTTGCCCTTGGCATCCCTCTTCACGCGGCACCTCCTTGGCTGACCAGGAGGCGCCATAGGTGCGCGCGGATAGCGCCCTCATAGGATCCGACCTCGGACCGGATGAGCGGTTCAGAAACATTTTTCTTACGAAGCCCGTCTTCAAGGCGCCGCAGCTGTTCCCGAAGGTGGCCCTCGGCATAGTTGCCAGAGACCGTCGCCATGTACGCCGCCGTCTTCCTGACCTGCGGCAGGCGCCGGGCGAACCGGAAGGGAAGAACAATGGCGCTCATGATCCACCCCCTTGGTCATGGACATGATCGAGAGCCGCAGTTGCAGCCTTCGCATTCGGAAAGGTGCTAATGATCCTGCCGTCGGCATCAAAGGCGACGACGCTGTCTATGGTGCTGTGAGTAGTTCCGAAAGGATACCTGCCAGCGTAGATGCTGCGGTCGCCGCGGACTGTTCCGGCGGCCTTCACGCGGTATTTTCCTGCCGTTCGATCCAGCTCAAGATCGTTGAACGCCGGGCGCATAGGGTTCCGCCTATCTTAAAGCAGGGCAAGCCCAGCTTGTCGGCTGCGTGGTAGACCTTCCGACGGTTGGCCTCCGCCTCATCGCCGAACATAAACTGAGCGATGGCCCCAGCGCCGGACATCAAATCCTGGGCGAGAGGCAAGCCGGTATCGTTCGCGCCAGAAGGGCGCGTTGATGCTGTGCTCATTTGCGTGTACTCTAGCTGTAGATAGCTGATCCGACGGTACGGATGGTTTTTAGACTTATAGCTGTTAGATCGTATCTATCGACGCTTTCTTCCGTGACTATAGATCCGTATATTATTTTGAATATTGACTTTTCGGAAGATATTTCTTGAAGTTCGACCGTTACAGCATTGTTTGTTTTTATAAATCTTATTTCTAGTCTTAAGAAAGAATCTATTGATTCCGAAGTAGCGATTTTATCTTTTGTAAATTTGTCGAAAGCAAAGCCTCTAGTAATAGTTTCCCCGAGCAAGTCGATATTTCCTAATGTTGGGGTGCAAAGACTTATAAGACCCTCCAATGATGAGCCAAATCCCTTTTGAGATAAAAGTATATCCTTCAATACTCCTTTGAATTTTGATCTAGATGGAATGATATTTGATGGATTAAGAAGTCTGAATGTTTCAACCGTCGCCGAAGCTTTAGATGCGTGAGTGCAGCCATTAACGCCTATGAGCATATTAGCGCTATCACGCACAGTCATTTTTGCCGCCGATAAACCACGGCCACCCTTCGAGATGTGACCTCCTTCACGCACACTGAGGCCGATACCTCGCACAGTCATAGGGTCCATTCCTTCAACCTCCGCGATTACACGCACAAGGTCATTGAAAAAGGCCATCGCTGCCGCCTCATGTCCAGAATACATATATGACCCCATAGACAGGTCAAGGGTCATGTCGTAAATTTCTACATGCGACTGAGTTTCCGAGTTCCTCACGAGGCGTCCGGTCGCTGTTTCGCAAAGGATGCAATGACATGGCTTCAATCCGGAAGCGAACGCTCCCATCAGGGAAGACCGTCTGGCTGGCCGCATACCTCGACAGCTATGGCAAGCGCCGATTCAAGCAGTTCGAGCGCAAGCGTGATGCAGATGCTTTCCTCACTCGTGCGAAGGCTGAGGTTGCCACTGGCACCCATATGCCGGATCGCCAAGCAAGCACGGTGAATGACGCCTACGCGCTGCTCATCTCGGCGTTGGAGGCGGGCAAGGCTGCGGGCGCTACGTTACACAATTACCGTGTTTACTACGGTGGCCACGTGAAGCCGTTCCTGGGCTCCCGGCTGCTTCCAAAGCTGCACCCGGCGGATATCGGCGACTGGCTCGAGCGGCTTAAAGCCGAGGGGCGGACGGACGACACGTGCCGGCGTGCTAGGATTGTGCTGGGTGCAATTTTCGATGAGGCGATCCGCCGCCGTCTCGCCCACACCAATCCGGTTCGATCACTTCGCAGCCGGCGGAAGACCCGGCGCGCGGAGATCCATGAGGTCGAAGAGACGATCCGGATCCCAGAGCGTGAGGTCGTCAGAGCGATGCTTGCCGCAGCCGCGGACACCGAGGCACTATTTCTGATTGCTCAAGAACGAGGAGGGGAGGGGTCTCGTGTCGTCGAGGTTCAGCGCGTCTCGGCCGAGCGTCCGATAATGGAGGCGCGTGCCTTCCGCGTGCGGCACCTAGGGATGGCAGTCGCGACCTTCCGCCCCACGCCATGGCTTCGTCCGCTTCTTGCCACGATGGCCCTCGCCGGTCTGCGCATTGGCGAGGCACGCGGGTTATCCTGGACGAGAGTTGAGTCGGAGCATCTACAGGTGCGAGAGGGCGTAGACCGCTACAACGTCCGGGACACCGTGAAGACGGCGGCTGCGCTGCGCAGCGTGCCAATCGGCCCTCAACTCGCGACGATCCTGGCGAACTGGCGGGCAAGGACGGCAGGTGAGGACAAGCTCGTGTTCCCCTCAGAAACCGGGACACCGATCGGCTACCCAAACATTGTGAATAGGCAGCTTGGACCATTGCAGATTGCCCTTGGCATCGTGGCAGCTGACGGCTCGCCACGTTGGACAGCGCACAGCTTCCGGCACTTCGCCGTATCTCTCTGGATCGATGAAGGTGCGAAGATCGGGCAGGTCTCGGAATGGGCTGGTCACGAGTCGCCCGAGTTCACCCAGCGGGTCTATGGGCACCTGTTCAAGGCTGGCCGAACTGACCGTCGGGCAGTCACTGCTGGCGAGCTTTCTGTGCTCGGTGCGATCGAGCCCGCAACACCAACGCAACATGGCAACGACAACTCGATAGAAAATCGCACGCCGGCAACGGCTTAGGCGGACGCAGTAGCCGCCTTCTAAGCGGCAGGTCGTTGGTTCGAGCCCAACCGGGGTCGCCAGGTGTTTTCTGGAGGCGGCTTCGCAAGACGTCCGAGCCCGGCGCCGTCGGGTGTGTGTTGCCCCCTCGTGGCCGGCCCTGGCGTGCCCGAACGATTCGTCGGCCGCACCCTGGGTCAGCCTCCTGCATGCTGAGCCTCTCGGAGGGCCGGCCCGACGCGCATGTACCGTGCGGATTGGGGGCGAGGTCGCTCCGACAGCTGCCATCGTCGCGTCGGCTCCCGGCATGGGCGCGACGGCGATCGTCGGATCACGGCGCCGGTCCGGCGCGCTGGTTGGGTGATGCACGTGAAGCGAGTCGACCCGTCGGCGGACCCGTGAGCAGGGGACCTGACCCTGCGCCGGGCTCACGGTCTCGGTTCGTCGACTGAGGCGGACGCGCCTTCGGTGCGATGACGGCGCAGGCGTGCGCCTCGAACCCGGGCCGCCGACGCGGGCTGGGCCCCAGGACGATGCTGTCCCAGAGGCGCCGTCTGTCGCGTCGTCAGTCCCGCAGATGCGGACCGGGAAGCGCCTCCCTCAGATCGAGGCGGCGCGATGGATGCGGTGGTGTCGCGCGGCGCGCTGGCTGGCGCGCGCATTGTGCAGGCGTCGCATCCGGTCCTGATGAACCTCATCCTCGTACGATGGATCGACTGTCATCGCGGCGTGGATCGGCAGTGCGGGAAGCCTCTCGTGCTGTGGGTGTACGGTTTTCATGGCGATGTCCCTCGTCACTACTTACGCAATCGAGCTTAACCGTTCATTTGCGATTTGCAAGCGGGGCGCCAGAGCCCGTCACCATGGTATTGGCCATCGTGCACCCGGCCAGCCCCGCGCTGTCCGACGCCTGCCCGCCGCACGGCACGCGCCGCACGGCACGCGCCCGCCCAGCCTCGGCGCGCCGATGAGCGCCCACGCCCGAGCCCGGGGCTCGAACCTGGGTCAGTTCCGCAACGGCTTGGCGTCGATCTGCAGCCGATAGATCGTCGTCGGGAATTTCACCGCCGAGGCCTCGCCGCCGTTCATCGTCGGCGTGCGGTTCATCTGCGCGGCCGGAATCCACAGGCCGCCCTGCTCGTCGATCCACATCGCGTCGACCCAGACCAGGCGCGGATCCTCCACGAGCGTGCTCATGCTCCCATCCGGGGCGATCTTGAGGATCCGCAGCCCGTCCGTGTCGCTGGCGTAGATCGTCCCGTCCGCGTCGATCGCGGTCCCACCCGTCGCCACGGTGGCCGCGAACAGCTTGACGTGTTTGGCCCGCTCGGCGTCGCTCAGGCCGGCATCGTCCAGATAGCGGGTCTCGATGCTGTAGAGCGGGCCGGTGCAGGCCTGGTAGTAGAACGTCTTGCCGTCGGGGGAGACTTCGAGCTGATCGGCGTGGATGAACAGGAGCTTGCCTGCGTCGTCCCGCAAGGTGCGGCCCTGACCGGTCAGCGGCCGCTGCGCGATGGTGGACCAATGCCCGTCGAGCGCACGCCGCAAGGCGCCCGTATCGAGATCGAGCACGATCAGCCCGGGCTGGCCCGCATCCGTCAGGTAGACGTTGCGGCCGTTGAACCGGAAATCGTCGATGAAGCTCCGATCGGTGGTCGCCGCCTGCAGCGGGTAGACCCGGCGCACGGCGTTGGTGGCGAGGTCGATCTGCACGAGCTTGGGACCGCCCGGGAGTGGCGCCTCGCCCATGCCGGGTGCGCCCTTGTCGACCACCCAGAGGTCGCCGTCTGGTCCGATGCGGATCGCGTTGACCGCCACGAAGGCCTTGGCCGGGTCGTCACCGGGCTTCCACGCATTCCAGGCCGCGTCGGGGAATGCGACGGGCTGACCGTCCCGCCATTCGCCGAGTTCGAGCCCCGTGCCCTTCGCCTGGCGCTGGAACGGCGAGAACGCTCGGCCGTCCTTCGACCGCGTGAAACCGTTGAAGACCAGGCTATCGGACTGGATCATCGGCTTGAGCGTGTCGGGGCCGAGTTGCGCGTCGGCGGCGCGGCCGGGCAAGGCCAGGCCTCCGACGATCAGGAGGGCGGCGATCGAGGGGCGGATCATGCGCAGTCGGGCCTGGTGTGCGGTTGCCGGGTCTCCTGCTGCAAGGCGCGAGGCGCCGACGGTGTTCCTCTCCGGTGGCCGGAAACGGCGGCTTTCCCGCTCGCGCCGGCCGGGCGGCCCTCTCATGACCACCTGCCCGGCCACGCGCTTATCCCGAGGCGTGCGGCCGTCTTCCCATCGGCGTTGATCCTCAGGGTTGCAGCGGGCACAGTGAACGTAGATCAACGGGGCTTGAGACCGTGATCGGAGGCGCTCCGTGAAGCGCCGCACCGTGGACCGGAAGGCGAAGGGCTACCCGACGTGATCGCTCAATCTCTGCTCGCCGCCGCAGGTGTCTGCCTGGTCGCGGGTACAAGCCAGGCTGGCAGCGCCAGCATCCGGGTCGCGCTGGCGAACCCCGCCTCCGTGAATTGCGCCACACAGGGCGGTACGCCGCAGATCCGGAACGGCGTCGGCGGCCAGATCGGATATTGCCGCTTCTCGGACGGCCGCATCTGCGAGGAATGGGCCCTGTTCCGGGACAACCTCTGCAAGCCGCCGGCATGAGGCCGACGTGCAATCGGGTCGGCGGCCCCTGGGCTCGTGACACAATGGGATCCCCGACGTGACCGGTTCCCACACTGAACCCGACAAGGTGGCCGAGGTCGCCAGGCTCGCGACGGCGATCGCCGACCGCATCCTCGAGCAGAACGCGGCCGGGACCCCGATCCCCCCCGAGCAGTTCACCATGCTCGTCAGGGCCGCCCGGATGCTTCTCGACAACGGGACGCCCTGGCCGCCGTCTGTCGAGCATGTGCTGCTGGAGGTGGCCAAGCGTGTCGCGCAGGCTGAACTCGCATCCGACCTCGGCTCGACCGCGTCGGAGGGCGATGACGTCGTGGCGCACCTGACGCAAGCTCTCGATGCGACGAAGCGGCGTTAGGGAGGCGACCATGCGTATGGGGCGATCCAAGCAGCGTCGGCCCGAGCGTTCGATCCAGTCCCTCTCCGATCCGAAGGTCGTGGTCCTGAGGCCCCGAAACCGTCGGCGTGGCGCCAACCTGGGGTCGGTGTCGGCCAGGAGATTTGCAGTCTCGGCCGTGACCCTCACCATCATCGTGCTGGCCGGCGGGTACCTGCTGCGCATGTGGTAACCGGAGCGTGGAGTGCGGCACCGCTGGCTCGGCAAGCCCCGCGTTGGCTGCGTAGCCAGGTCTATCTCGGCGCGTGAAAATATTCGCCGAACCGTTGCGTTTTCAATCCATGATAAAGCGTGCGCCCGACGCGGCTATAGCCTGCTCCGTGGATGGGGGTCCCAACCATGGCCGATGACCGCTCGGATCACCTCGACGATGCGAAAGACAGGTCTGTCATTCGCGTCATCGCCATGATGCTGGCGATCGAGATGGTGTTCCTGCTCGCGTCGCTCATGGTTCTGGATTGAGCAACGGCTTCACCGCCCACCTCGGGGAAGACGTTCGAGCGCGGGGCATCAAAAAGCCCGCACCGGCGAACCGGGCGGGCTGAAGATTGCTGAACCAGGACCATGGACCACAGCGAATGTGGGTGATCATGGTTAAAAAAGTCTTAACGCCAGATAATAGTGGTCTATTCGTGTAAATCGGGCAAAACGATCCACGCATTGCCGCGCCCATGATCTGATTCCCGCAAAGCGTCGCGTCCGAGAACGCGCGGCGGGCTCCGGGGGGGGGCGCGCCGGTCAGAGCCGGTCCCGATAGCATGACAGCCGGGCTCGCCTCGCAGACAACGCGCTGACCGACGCCCAATCCGTATCGCTTCGGCGGCAAGCGCTCCAGCCATCCGCGTTGAGGCGCGGCAGCGGCTCCGCCTTTCGGCACCTGTGGTCACGTCGGGTGCCGCAGACGGGGTTGCTGGCGCGCCGGGGCATGGACCGCGCCAGAGCGCGTGACGCCGGATTGTGCACTGCGCGAGGCGACACAAGAGTCTCACATGCTCTGCGCCTGGCTATAAGCTTGGCCATATGATTTATCTGTGGTCGAGTATTATTAACCACAATCAATAATTGCCAATTGCTGTTCGAGAGGTCAGTGTTTTTATGTTGCGTAATTTGAGTATTGGCTATGGACTACGTAGGGATATGCTATTTTACTGAGGTCGGACGTTGCCTGTGCGCTCATGCGGCGGGCGGGGGCGGCAATTCCTTGGCTGCCGATCAGAATACCGGGTTGTCTGCCGGCGTACTCCGCTTGCTTCCTGCCGTCGCCCCGGTGACCGGTGCAAATCCGTCCTCCGCGTCACCACCGGGCGCCGGGGGAAGCAGGACGGCATCCTCCGCCCCATTGCTCCGCGGTTCCGGAGAGCCCGTCTTCGCGTTCAGTTCCCTGAGCGGGACGGGCGAAGGTTGGGGAGCCGGAGGCGCAACCGGCGGAGCGCCGTCGCCGGAGGTGAATGCGGGGCTCAGCTTGATCCTGGCCGCGGGGGCCGTCGCGTTCCTCCGCCGACGGCGCGCGAAGGCGTGAGGCGCCGGCGACGAATGCCCGCGTCGTGCGTTGACGGCATCATCCAGCCTTACCCATCATTTTGCCTCGCCCCTCATCGAGCCCTGCCGGAGTGTCCGATGCTCATTCGATCCGCATTGCTTTTCGTGGCCCTGACGTCGGGCGCCCACGCCGCGGCGTTCGATGACGTGAAGGGGTATCTGGCGTCCTGCCTCCGGTTCGAGATGAACGGGGCCGAGGCGCGACGCGGCGCGAACCCGGCCTCCAAAGTCCGCCATGCGCTGGAGCGGTGCGGTCCGGAGTTCGATCGCGTTGAACGGGCGGACGGGCGGCGCCTACGCAGCGATGGCGGGATCAGCCCCTCGACCAAGGAGGTCATCCAGAGCGTCGTGGGCCGAAACGGAGGCGGCTTCTCCAACGTCCGGTACTGACTCCGGTCGGTTCCACGGTGGCCAGGCGTTCGATCCGGCCACCGAAGATCCGGCGTCGCGCCCGCTCACTGTCGCCGCTGCGTGTCCGCGCGCGCCTCGTCGAACGCCTCGTGCGCCGTGTCGCGCGCGCCCTGCTTTGTCTCGGCGGGATCGGTCTCGGGGCGGTTCGGGTCGATCATGGTCGCGACGCTCGTCGTATCGGCCTTCGGACGGGGATGGGTGGCCGAGATCAGGTCGGCTGTACCTCGGTGTCCTCCACCTCGGGGTCGTCCTCTTCCGGCACGGTGGGCTTGGGCGGCTCGATCTCGTCGAGGCGGGACGGATCCTCGATCAACGCGCCCGGATCCTCGCCGGGCATCGGGGTGTCAGCCTGAATCATGGTGCGCGTCTCCGTTCTGGTAGCGCTACGTTCCATGAGCCCGGGCGTTCCCATCCGGTGCCGCCGCGCGTTCCCACTTCGTATCGAGGGGCACAACCTGCATGTCGACGTTAGCCGAGCGAAAGGCGCGCCTGATCGTCCACGGGGATGCGCCCTACAACGCGGAGCCACCGCTGGCCCGGCTGCGCGCCGCCTACCGTACGCCGGCAGAGGCGTTCTACGTGCGCTGCCACGGAGATCTGCCGGCGATCGTCGCGGACGAGGCCCGCCTCGCCGTCGATGGTGCGGTCTCGACGCCGCTCGAGATGTCGCTGCACGACGTGCAATCGAACTTCCCGCACGTCGTCGTCACCGCGACGATGCAATGCGCGGGCAATCGCCGGGCCGACATGCGAGCGGTCGCGCCGGTTTCCGGTGATCCGTGGGAAGGCGGCGCCATCGGCACGGCCGACTGGACCGGAATCCGATTGGGGGATGTGCTGCGCGCGGCCGGAATCCGAGAGGGCGCGGGCCTGCATGTCGCGTTCGAGAGCCACGACACGGTCGAGGGGCATCCCTACGGCGTCTCCATCCCGCTCGCGAAGGCGCTGGCGCCGGAAACCCTGCTGGCCTTCGCCATGAATGGCGAGACGCTGCTGCCGGAACACGGTTTTCCGCTGCGGGCCGTGGTGCCGGGGTACGCCGGGGTGCGGAGCCCGAAATGGCTGAAGCGCATCACGGTGCAGGACCATCCCTCCGACAACCCGATCCAGGCGAACGACTACAAGCTCTTCCCGCCCGATGTGACCGCGGAGACGGCCGACCCAGCGAAGGGCCACACCATCAACACGATGCCGCTGAACGCGGCGATCTGCGAGCCGATGCGCGGCGCCACATTGAGCGCCGGAACGACCAGGATCCGCGGCTACGCGGTGTCGGGTGACCGCGCTGTGGTGCGTGTCGACGTCTCCGGCGATGGGGGGCGATCCTGGGTTCAGGCCTCGCTCGAGCAGGACGCCGCTGCGCCCTTCGCTTGGACGTTCTGGACGGTCGACCTCGACCTGCCCTCCGGCGAGCGCGTGTTGGTGGTGCGGGCGTGGGACGAGGCCGGCCAGACACAGCCCGCCGACCCCGACGTGACCCGGAACTGCAAGGGCTATCTCAGCACGGCATGGCACCGCGTGCCGGTGAGCGTCGCCTGACGGCTGCCTGGCCGAGCGGGCGTTCCGGGCGGACGCGCCGGCCGCGCGTGAACGGGGGAGACACGGCGGCCGGCGCGCTCGCGAGCGGGAGCCCGGTCAGGCTCGACCGCCGCGATCGGGAGGATATGGGGATGGCCGGAGGGAACGGGCAGATCCCCGTTCGGCCTCAGGCCTCCTGGGTCTTGCGCGGCCGCCCGACACGCTTGGGCGTCTCCGAGACGGTCGCTGCGGGGTCCGCGGCTTTCGGGGCAGCCTTCTTGCGCTGCTGGCCGAGACCGAGGCTCCTGGCGAGAGCCGAGCGCTGTTCGGAGTAGCTCGCGGCCGTCGAGGGGTAGTCGCGCGGCAGGCCGTAGCGCTCCCGGTACTGCTCGATCGTCATCCCGTTGCCGTTCAGATGCCGCTTCAGCGTCTTGTACGGCTTGCCGTCGACGAAGCTGATCAGCGCATCGGGGGTGATCGACTTCCGGATCTGCGATGGGGTGGGCCTGTCGGCCGCCGGCGCCTCGGGGGCGCTGCTGTTGCCAAGCCCCGCGAGCGCAGCGTGCGTGTTGGCGATCAAGCTGGCAATCTCGCCCGGCTGCAGGTGGTTGTTCGAGACGTAGGCGGAAACGAGACCCGCCGTCAGTTCGATGTAGTCGGGAGCCCCACGCTCGATCGTTTCGACGGTTTCGTCCACGGTGTGCACCTATGCTTTAAGAATCGGCACAATGTGCTGTCGAACGTCACAAGGCAATGCGATAACGATTGTGCTGATTGTTTCTACAAGCATTCGCGGTGGATACGCTGTAGGGCTCCGAAATCGGTGCCCCCCCGCTCTCGTCGCCGCGCATGACGGTGAAACCGGGAGCCGGTTCGCGGGGATCGGAAGGCGGCGCGCTGCGGGGCCCGTGCGCCGCGCGGCATCCCAAGCCCCATTCCCGCTCAAGCTGCCATCGGGAACGGTTCGAAGTCCTCGATGTCATGCGCTCGTTGACGCCGAACCGGTACCCACGTCGGCGGCGAGCGCTCTAACCAGCGCGACGCGCGCAACGGACGTAGGTCGAGGTGCCCATGGCGCTCGTCCAGGTCAGGCGGCCGCCATTCACCGCGATGCGGACCTGCGAGGACCAGCGGCGGTCGCGGTCGCCGCAATCGGCCGCCATGGCCCAGGCGTTGCCGGTTCGATGGGCGCCGCGAAAGCTGCAGATGGTGTCGCCGGCCTTGGCGCGATCGGGCGTGAACGTCGCCGGGACGTAGCCCTTGCGGCGCGCGGGGGCGCTGCAGGCATCCGGAGTGGGCCCCCAGGTCCCGACATAGTCAAACCCGGCCGTGGCCGAACGGGTCGTCGCCGGCGGCACGACGGGTTGCGTTACGACGATCGGCGATGCGGGGGCCGTCACGGTATCGGGGGCCGCAACGGCCCCGGCCGGCTCGGGTGCCGCAAGCGACATCGCCTGCCGGGACAGGTCGTCGGGCTGATCGATGAGCGGCTCCCCGACGGACTGGACCGAAGACGTCTGGAAGGGCAGATCCTCGTCGAGATAGGCGCCGCAATAGGCGAACAGCCCGGCCCAACCGAGAACGAGCAGGACGTGGAGCGCCGTACTCCGTCGGCTCTCGGCGCTGGGACCGGCGAGCGGTCCCGCCACGATGATCGCCCCCATGTCCCCCTCCCGCTCAGCTCTTCCCCAGTTTGCCTATGCCTCGGGGCGACATCTGCTCATCTTCGGGAGACGCGATATCGCGCCCTGGATAGGCATGTATTCGGTGTCGAGGTCGACGGCATTTCATTAACATTGAGTAAATCGTTAACATTGCGTTAATGTGCCAATATTGATTGGCGGACGCATCGTTCGTCACCTCGTCCGGAGCGGTGGGCGGCCCCGGCCGACAGCAATCGGGCGCCCCGCATCAATGCGGCGCGGCGGGCATGAGCCCGGCTTCCGGGACACGGGCTGTGCCACGGTCGTCGCGCTCGGGGCGGTGCATCGTTCGCGGGTGGGCCTCGGGGCCTCGCCGTCCGACCGCCGACGCGCGGGCCGATTCGGCGCAACATAGCGTTGGCCGGATCGGAATGTGCCTGCCGCTGTGGATCCCACCCTCATGCGGATGTCATGGCGCCGCGGAGGTCTCTCCCCGACCGCGCCCCGGTCCCGGGTCGAACGGCTCCCGGAGGAAGAGGCCACGGATGGCACGGCACCGTCGATGACGACCACGCGCGGTACGAATGCTGCCAATTCCAGGGCTGATGCTGCAGGACGACACGAAGAATATCAATTCCGTGCCTGAGTGCGTCGGGGCTTATGTTTTGAATGTGCAAATTTCGTAATAAATCATGATCCGACACGAAGATATAACTCGGTTCATGTACTTATATTAAAATGTATTTGAGTTACGAGAATTCGAGGCATGTTCGATCGGCGCGTTCCTTGTCATAAGGGTTTCATTAACCATCCTGATGAGACATCGACATCGCGTCGACGCGTGACCGACGCATGGCGATCCGGTCCGCCGAAGACCCTGACCGTCCCGCTGAGGGCTGCGCGTGTTTGCAGGGCCGTGCGGGCAAAGAGACTCGTTCCTGATGCCGTCCTTCCAAGGCCAGTCAATCATCCCGACCTGCGATCGCAAGATCCGCAACGGGGGCCGGCTTCCGGTCACGGCCGTCACCGCCGTAGCACTGCTCTTGGGCTCCCCCGCGCCGGCCGCCGAGCGCCCCCAGCCGACGGTGACGAGCGGCCCTGACGGCCGAAACGGGCAAGCCAACGCCATCTTCTCGAATGTCGCCGCGACGCCCGGCCGAGACGGCGGCGACGTGACCCTGATCGATGTCGATCCCACGGCCGCCGGGCGCGATGCCGCCGCGACGATCCAGGTCGGCTCGGTGGGCGGAAACGGCGGCCGGGGCGACACGCGCGCTTGGGCGTCCGTCCCCGGCGCCGATGGCGGGCGCGGCGGGGCCGTCGCGGTGACGCTGTCGGACGAAGTCGTCGGGCGGGGCGATCAGATCACCGACGCTGCGCGGCCGGTTTTCAAGCCGATCCCCCGGTTCTGGGTCTTCTCCCGGGGCGGGAATGGCGGCGACGCCCAGAAGGATGTCGGCGGCGGCGGCGCTGCCGGCTCGGTCAGCCTGACCCTGTCGTCCACGGTCTCGACCGAGGGACAGGCCTTCCTGGGCGTCCGGGTGAGCGCGGTCGGCGGCAAGGCCGGCTACGGCGGCACCGACGCGGACCAGACCGCGTCCCGGCAGGGCGGCGCCGGCGGTCCGGCCTCGCTCACGGTGACGCGCTCCGGCCAGGTGATCACCGACGGCGTCGGGGCGACCGCGGTGATCGTCGAGTCCCTCGGCGGCGCCGGCTCCATCCGCGGATCCGGGACCGCCTACAGCAACCCGTACGTGACGCAGGGTGGCGCGGGCGGCACCGCGCGCCTCGACATGTCCGGGACGATCAGGACCTCCGGCGACTACGCCCTCGGCGCCCTGGTCCAGAGCATCGGCGGCAACGGCGGCAACCAGCCGGATGCCGGCGGACGGCCGGGTGCCCGGGGCGGCGACGGCGGCACCGTCACGGTGACCCAGCGCGGCACGATCGTCACGGAGGGCGACTACGCCCTCGGCCTCGTGGCGCAGTCGGTCGGCGGGCCGGGCGGCGCGGGCGGCGGCGGCGTCTTCGGCGGCGGCACCGGTGGCGCCGCCGCCCCGGGCGGGACGGTGACCCTGACCAACAGCGGCACGGTGACGACCTCCGGCGCTGGGGCGACCGGCCTCGTCGCGCAGAGCATCGGCGGCGGCAGCGCCCTCTCGGCCCTGCCGCTCTCGGCCCTCGCGGTCGCATCCACGACCACTGGCGGCGGGGCCGGGGGCACGGCGCTCTGGTTCTCCAGCGGCGGCGCGGGCGGTACGGGCGGCGCCGGCGGCACCGCCGAGATCGTCAACGCGGGCGGCCGGATCACGACCGAGGGCGAATCCGCCTTCGGGGCGCTCGCGCAGAGCATCGGCGGCAGCGGCGGCACCGGAGGGCGTGCGGTCACCGCGGGCGCTTTCTTCTCCGTCGGCCTGGGTGGCGGCGGCGGTGGTGGCGGCGATGGCGGTCTGGCCCGCTTCACCGGCCGGGCCGGCGCGATCGAGACGAGCGGAGCGGGATCGACGGCCGTGCTGGTGCAGAGCGTCGGCGGCGGCGGCGGTGTGGGCGGCGACGTCAGAAGCACCGCGGTCGGGGTCGTGCTCTCGGCCTCCTGGGCGATCGGCGGGTCCGGCGGCAAGGGCGGCAACGGCGGCGAGGCCCGGATCGACAGCAGTACGACGGTGACGACCGCGGGTTTCGGGGCGAACGGCCTGTCCGTCCTCAGCATCGGCGGCGGCGGTGGAATCGGCGGCCTCGCCAGAGCGACGGCCATCACGGCGCCCCTGGTCACGCCGAGCGGCAAGGCGCTGCCGAGCTTCGCCTTCTCCACCGCGATCGGCGGATCGGGCGGCGACGGCGGCAACGGCGGCCCTACAGGCATGATCAATTCCGGGCGGGTCACCACCTACGGCGATTCCGCCATCGGCCTGCTCGCCCTCAGCGTGGGCGGCGGCGGCGGCATCGGCGGCGATGCGGCGGCCTACGCGCTGGCGGTCGCGCCCCCGGGTCAGACGGCCGTGTCCGCCTCCTCGACGCTGGGCGGTACGGGCGGCGGCGGCGGCAACGGCGGCGCCGTGACGGCTGAGAACAGCGGGGTGGTGCGCACCTCGGGGGACGGCGCCGTCGGCATCGCGGCCCAGAGCATCGGCGGCGGCGGCGGCAATGGCGGCGGCGCCACCGCGACGAGCAACAGCGTGAGCCTCCGGCGGAACGTCATCGTGTCGCGGGGCGTCGGCGGGATAGCGGGCGGCGGCGGGGTCGGCGGCGCGGTCACGGTCACGCAGGCCGGCAGCGTCACCACCGGGGGCGCCTCCGCGACCGGCATCCTGGCGCAGAGCATCGGCGGCGGCGGCGGTAACGGCGGCGCTGCCTCGACGCTGGCGGCCCCCGGCTTCTCCTTCGACAAGACCCTGAACGGCCTCCTCGGAAAGCTCCCGATCGCCGATGCCCTCACGGTGACGGAGACGATCGGCGGCGTCGGAGGGATCGGCAATCGCGGCGGCTTGGTCACGGTGACGAACCAGGGCGCGATCACGACCGGCGGGTCGAACGCCTACGGCATCGAGGCTCAGAGCGTCGGCGGGGGCGGCGGCAATGGCGGCACCGTGTCCGGATCGGCCCAGGGCAAGCTCGCCGTCAGCCTGACGCTCGGCGGAAAGGGCGGCGTCGGCGGCAGCGGCGGCGACGTGGCCGTCACCAACGCCGCCACCGGCGCGATCGCGACCTGGGGCGACGGTTCCCACGGGATCCTCGCGCAGAGCATCGGCGGTGGCGGCGGCACGGGCGGCAGCATCGCGGCACGCGAGGATTCCGATCCCGACACCGTGGGCACGCTCTGGAAGCAGATCAAGCAGACGATCGGTGTCACCGCCTACGAGACATGGGCGAAGGACAAGAGCAACAAGGAAAACAAGCAGGCGCTCGATCAATTCCTGAAGGACATCAAGACCAGCGATACGTACAAGGACCTCGCCGACACGCTCAAGAACTCGGATTTCGGCAAGGCGCTCAAGTCCTACAGCGGCAGCGTCTCGCGCTACCTGGACGCGCAGAAGAAGGGCGCCGCCAAGCTGCCCGATGTCTCGGCCACCCTGGCGCTGGGCGGCGACGGCGCGCAGGGCGGCAGCGGCGCTGCCGTCTCGGTCGAGAATG
The DNA here is from genome assembly GCF_022179445.1 of Methylobacterium mesophilicum. Classification (GTDB taxonomy): domain Bacteria; phylum Pseudomonadota; class Alphaproteobacteria; order Rhizobiales; family Beijerinckiaceae; genus Methylobacterium; species Methylobacterium mesophilicum. The sequence goes on from NZ_BPQU01000018.1 coordinate 50,956, forward strand.
CCGGCACCATCCGGACGATGGGCATCGGTTCGCACGGCATCGTCGCCCAGAGCATCGGCGGGGGCGGCGGCCAGGGCGGCCTCGCCTTCGCGGAGGCGACCAACCAGACCAACGTCTCGGCGACGCTCGGCGGCACCGGCGGCAGCGGCAACACCGGCGGCACGGTCAAGATCGTGAATACCGGCCTCGTCGCCACCGCGGAGGAGGCCGCCTACGGCCTCTACGCGCAGAGCATCGGCGGCGGTGGCGGCAACGGCGTCGCCGCGACCATCGCCAACAGCAGCGCGAACAAGGGCCTGACCCTCAACCTGACCGTGGGCGGCTCCGGGGGGACCGGGGCGCATGGCGGATCGGTTCGGGTCGAGAATAGCGGCGCGGTGACCACCACGGGGACCGAGGCGCATGCGGTGGTCGCCCAGAGCATCGGCGGCGGCGGCGGGAGCTTTTCCGCGCCCTCCGCCGCGACGGCCGACGACGACACGCCTGCCGCGGAGAACGGGACGACAGCTTCCGGGAAGGGGGAATCCAAGACCGACGCCAAGACCGACGCCAAGACCGACGCCAAGACCGAGGCCAAAAGCAATTCCACGAGCGACGCGCAGGCCCTGGCGGACGCCCTGCTGGCCGCGCTCGACATCGCGCGGATCGCGCCTCCGGAGGATCCGGCCGGCGTGTCGGAGAAATCCGGCAGCCTGACGCTCGGCGGTTCCGGACGAACGGCGGGCCAAGGCGGCGCCGTGACGGTGGTCCAGGCCGGCTCGATCGCCACGACGGGCTTCGGGGCCGTGGGCATCCTGGCCCAGAGCATCGGCGGCGGCGGCGGCCTCGCCTCGGTCGCGGCCGGCCCGGGGGGGCACCGATACGCGTTCGGGATCGGCGGCGCCGGCGGCGCGTCGGGGAATGGCGGCCCGGTCACGGTGAGCCTCACAGCGGGCGCGCAGGTCTCCACCACCGGCGACGCGGCACCGGCCCTGCTGCTGCAGTCGATCGGCGGCGGTGGCGGCTATGGCGGCGCGCATCAGGTGATGGGCTACGCGGTCCCCTACGCATTGCGAGACGGCGCCAGCGGCGATGGCGGGGCCATCCGGGTGACGCTGGAGGACGGCGCCGCGATCCGCACGACGGGCGCCCAATCCCACGGCATCCTGGCCCAGAGCCTGGGCGGCGGCGGCGGCCTGCTCCTCGATCTCAACGGCCCGGTCACTGCGGCGTCGCCGGGCCAGAGCCGCCTCAACGCCAGCGGCAAGGGCGGCGACATCGCCATCGCGTCGTCCGGGTCGATCATCGCGTCGGGCCGGGATGCCTACGCGATCTTCGCCCAGTCCGGCGTCCAGCGCACCGACGGCAGCCTGGAGCCCGACCGGGAGCGGGGCGGCCGGATCGATATCCGGGTGAACGGCCTCGTCACCGGCGGCAGCGGGAGCGGGGCGGCGATCCGTGTCGATGGCGGGCGCTACACCACGATCGACATCGATCAGCGCGCCGTGGTCAGCGCCGCCTCGGGCCGGGCCATCGTCGGCGCCGTCACCGCCGGCGAGATCAACAATTACGGCACCGTGATCGGCGACGTGGACCTGGCCGCCGGCCAGGCGGGAAGCGTCACCTTCGTGAACGGTGGCTTCCACAACACGAGTGCGACCTCGGCGATCCTGCGCACCGGCCCCGAAGGCGTGATCGCGCTGGGTCCGAACGGCCGCCTTCACAACAGCGCCGTCCTCGACATCGGCGGCGTCGGCACCGTCGCCCGGGCGACCGTGACCGGAAGCTTCGAGCAGAGCGCGTACGGGCGCCTGCTGGTCGACGTCGCGCCCCTGGCGCCGGAGGGCGCCCTGCGCGCCGATCTCCTCACCGTCACCGGCACCGCATCCCTCAAGGGCGTGGTCGAGCCGCACCTGATCGATGGGCTCCTGCCCGGCCGGTACACCTTCCTCAGGGCCGCCCAGGTGTTGGAGAACAGCGCCGTCGCCACCGGCGGCAGCATCCATTCCGGCGCGGTCCCGATCTCCTGGTCGATCGTCGCGTCGGGCGACAGCCTCGCCCTGGTCCCGAGGGCCCGGTTCACCGATCCGGTGGGCGTGACGCTCACCACGGACCAGCGCAGCGTCGCGCAGGGCCTGCAGGACGCCTGGGACGGCAACACCACCAAGCTGGGAACCCTCTACGGGCGCTTCCTCTCGGTCGACAGCCAGAAGGCCTACGCGGCGGCCCTCGACGAGCTCAAGCCGGAATCCAACCAGGACAACCTGACCGACCGGACGCTCGACACCCGCAAGGGCCTCCAGCGGGCCATGAGCTGCCCGGCCTTCACCGGCACCGGCACGCTCCTGCGCGAGGGCGAGTGCGTCTGGGGCCGGATCACCAGCGCCCACACGACCCAGTCCGCGACGGCCGACGACGTCGGCTACCACCAGACCGCCCTCAGCTACCAGAGCGGTCTCCAGACCGAGTTCGCCCCGGACTGGTTCTTCGGCCTCACCGGCGCCTATACCCGCGCCCTCCAGAGCGACCCCGACCGGATCACCGGGACGACCAGCGATGCCGGCGACGTCTCTGCGGCGCTCAAGCACCAGATCGGCCCCTGGCTCCTCGCGGCCTCGGCCAATCTCGGTTATGCCTGGGCCGACAACAAGCGCTTGATCGACTTCGGCGGCATGACCGCGACGGCGCGCAGCAAGTCCGGCATCCTCACTGCGGGCGGGCGGCTGCGGGCGAGCTACCAGGTTCTGTTCGGGGACTGGTACCTCAAGCCCTACGCGGATCTCGACCTGCTCTACAGCTATAGCCCGGCCTATTCCGAGACCGGCGCCCCGGGCTTCAACCTCGACATGCGCCCGGTGGCCAAGACGCTGGTGGCGTTCAGCCCGATGCTGGAGATCGGCGGCCGGATCGACCTCGACGAAGGCCGCTGGATCCGGCCCTTCGGCACGCTGGGCGTGACGCTCCTGTCGGACGACCACTTCACCGGCAAGGCGAGCTTCCAGGGGACCGGCGCGCTCGGGCTGTTCGCCACGGAATCGTCGATTCCCGACCGCCTCGGCGAAATGGGCCTGGGCTTCCAGATCAGCCTGGGCGGCGGCATCGAGGTGACCGGCGAGTATCAGGGCCAGGTCGGCGACCACTTCCTCTCGCATGCGGGGACCGCCCGGATGCAGCTGCGCTTCTGAGGGCCGGGCCCGGCAACGCAGCGGGGGCCGACCAGGGGCCGCCACCCTGGCGGTCCGTGCTCCTGGGGGAACACCTGTCGTCCAGGCCGGCCGGGCCGGTCCTGCGCGTGCAGCGCCTTATCGCCCCGTGTACCCGAGCGCAGCCGCGGCCTCCTTCAGGCGCGCGAACGCCGTCGCGTAGCGCTCTCGCAGGAAGGTGGCGTCCGGCAGGATCCGGGAGGGGCAGAGGTTGTCCTCGTTGTCGGACATCTTGATCAGGATCGCCGGAAGACTGCCCGCGGCGATCACCTGCGTGATCCGCTCGGAATACGCCGTCCGTTCCTTCGGTTTCGTGAGGATCCCCACGGCCTCGATCACCTCCGGGGTGAACCCGGCCGCCCGCAGGTCCGCGGTCGAGCGCGGCGTATCCTCGAGGACGTCGTGAAGCAGGGCGGCCTGCATCACCCCCATGGGGTCGATGTCGAGGCCGTCCACCAGCCGGGCATGACCGGCCCGGGCCAGCGCGGCGTTGGCGACCCGCTCCAGGTGCCGCATGTAGGGCTGACCCCCCTTGTCGATCTGGCCCGCGTGAGCCGTGAGCGCGAAGGTGTGGGCGTCGAAGATCGTCGGCACGCTATCTCCCCTCAACGGATGCACCGGCACGCGCGCAGGATAGCGCATATCGCGCGCGCGCACCGGCCCGTCGGTGGGGAACGACCCGAGCGGCGGTGGCGTTCGGGCCGTTGCGTGTCAGAGTTGGCCGCCGAAGCTGAGCAGGCCTCCGACCGCCGTGGTGCCGAGTGCCGTCGTCCGCACGGAGGCGGTCGCCGACACGGTGAGGCTGTTGCCGAGGCCGAACGCCAGGCCGGTACGCGCCTCGCCTCGGGTGCGGGTCAGGTCGGCCTTGTAGCCGAAGTCGCCGATGTAGTCGGCATGGGCCGTGAACCGCATCGTCGGCTTGCGGACAGCCTGCTCGATCTCGACCCCCGAGATCCAGCTGAGGCCCGTCGTCAGCGGCACCGAAACATCCGCGCCGAGAAAGGCGAGCGTGCTGCGGTAGACGATCCCGTCGTACTGTACGGGAAAGCTGACATTGGCTTCCGTGTAGCATTGACGGGTGACGCGGCTGGTCCTGACCCCGCCATGCCAACCCAGCACCAGATCCCCGAAGACCGGGAGGGACTGCCCGATCTCGAGCGTTCCGGCGAGGCCGCCGATCCGGGCGTTGCCGGTGCCGGCCTCCGTGGCGGTGGTTTGCAGGCGGCGGATATCGGCATGGTACTGGCTGGCCGCCAACGCGGTGCGCATGTACCACGCACCCCCCGCGTAGGGTTGGCTCCAGTTGAGGAAGGCCCCCGCGCCGACAGCGTTGCGGTTGTCGTTGAACGCCGGCGACGGCAGGGCCCGGTAGGGCGCGTAGCTGAGATGGCCGCCGACCGTGAGATTGTCGGTCAGGCCATAGCTCAGGGGCAGCGTCGAGAGCGTATCGGTGCTGCTGCCGTCGGAGACGATCCCCGCGCTGGCCGACCAGCAGAGACTCCCGCGGCTGCAGGACCAGGTCTGCTGCAGATAGGCGAGCGACTGGCGCTGGATCTCCAGAACCGAGAACGTGTCGTATCGCAGCCGGGCGACCGACCGGCGCGTGTTCGTCACATCGACGAGTTGGGTCCGAACGTCCGTGGACGGCGCGGGGGTGGTCGAGGTCTGGGCGGGAGCCGGAGCCTGTGCCGGGGTGGTTGAGACCGTCGGAGCCGGTTCCGGGGCCGGTGCCGCGGGCTGCCCCTGCACCGACGCAGGCGTTGGGGCGGAGGCCTGCCCCGCCGCCGGGACGGAAACTTGGCCGGCTGTGCTGCTCTGGGTCTGGGTCCGGGCGGTCGAGGGCCCGCTGGCAGGCGTCGCCGGATAGGTGATCTTCCACAGGACGGCGTGGGGATCGCCCGAGTCGGTCTCGGAATAACCCGCTGCCACCCGGCCGTCAGCTGAGAGGGCCTGGACCTCGGACACGCCGCCGCCATCGGACCTCAGGGTGCCGAGATCGCTCCTGCTGCGCCACCCGTCGCCGAACCAGACGACGCCGTGCGCGAACCCCGAACTGGTGCTCGCCATGCCGCCGGCGACCCGGCCGTCGGCGGACAGGGCCCGCACCCAGGACGAGCCGCTGTTGTCGGCCCGGAGCGTGCCGAGGTCGCGCTTCTCCGACCAGCGCGATCCGGACCAGAGCGCTGCATGGGTGTAGCCGGAATCCGTCGTGCTGCTGCCCGCCGCCACGGTGCCGTCGGCCGACAGCGCCCGCACCGTCGACGTGCCCCGGTTGTCGGATTTCAACGTGCCGAGATCGGTCTTGGTCGTCCAATTGGCGCCGGACCACAGGGTGGCGTGCGAATAGACGTCCACGCTCCGATCGGGGGCCGCATAGCCGCCGACCACGGACCCGTCCTTCGACAGTGCGTAGGCCCAGGACGTCCCGGAATTGTCGGACCGCAGGGTGCCGAGATCGGTCTTGGTCGTCCAGTTCCGCCCCGACCACAGCGCCGCATGGGTCGTCCCGGAATCGACGCTCGACTCGCCGGCCGCGACGCGCCCGTCATCGGACAGGGCGTAGACGCCGGACGTGCCCGACTGGTCCGATGTCAGGGTGCCCAGATCGGTCTTGGTCGCCCAGCGGTTTCCTGACCATACGATGGCGTGCAGCCTCTGGTCGGCGTTCTCGGCGATCCCCGCGATGACGCTGCCGTCCTTGGACACCGCGTAGGCCTTCGCGGCGCCGGTGTTGTCGCCCCTTAAGGTGCCGAGATCCTGCTTCTGCGACAGGTCGGCGCCCGACCAGGCCGCGGCACGCATGTTGGGACCCTGGCCGTCCGCATACGAATCCCCGACCGCGACGCTGCCGGTGGCGGAGAGTCCCCAGATCTCCGAAGCCCAGCCATTGTCGGTCTTGAGCGTGCCGAGATCCCGCTTGTCGCTGCTTCCGATCGTGGGGGCGGCCTGAACCTGCCTGTCCGTGCCGGTGGCGGGCGTCGCGTTCTCGACGGTGATCTTGGTATCGTTGTCGACTACGCGGTGGAGTTCGTCGGACGTCAGGGAGATGATACCGGCATGTCGCGGCGAGAGCTGGTTGACGTCGGAGCCCGAGACGGGCGTGAAGGTCTTGAAATCCGTCGTCTTGACCAGCTGAAATCCATTATTTATGTAATTTTCGTACATGACGATATAGCCGCTGCCATCGTTCAGGCGGTAAGCCTGCGGCCCTTCGACGGCATTGCTGGTCCTCTGCACCTCATCCTGCGAGGGCATGATATAGCCCCAGGTCAGATGGTCGGACACGGCATGCTTGATGACTCGGAGCCGGGCCGTGCTTCCCTGAGGCGACGACTCCGCCTTCATCAGCATATGATATTTGCCGTCTTGTTCGGTGATATCGTAGTCGATGTATCCGACGCCGTCCCGAGCATAGAACAGCTGTCTGGGTGTCTCAGTCAGCGCCGTAAAATCGCGGTTGGTGTGGGCGTAATAGGCCTTGTAGGGATCGTTTGATCCGACGGTCAGATAGACCATGTTCCGGTCGGTCAACGGATTGTAGGCGACCTGCGGGGCCCAGGCGGCGTGGAGGCCGGGGAACAAATTTGGATACTGCTTTTCGAAGTTGACGGTCGAGGATTTCCAATGAATGAGGTCCGGAGATTGCATCAGGACGATGCCCCGGTTGCTTCCCCAACCCTTCCAGCTCTGCATATCGGTCGCGGTCATGACGAAATTGCCGTCCTGCCCACGGTAGATGTAAGGGTCTCGAAGGCCGCCCATCTCGGTGTGACTTGCGTCAATGACGGAATTGCCATTGTTTAGCTTGTTAAAACGGCGGCCATCCAGGCTGTAGGAGAACTTCAACGTCTCCTCCCACGGGCGATTGCCCGTAAAATATGTCAATAAATATCCGTCGTACGGCGGATATTCTCCCGCTGCAAAGCTGCCGCTGGATGTAATTTGAAAGCATATAGCTGTAGCAGCGATTTTTATCGCGTGTTTCATTGTGTATCCCCCCTGTTTTATATTTTTGATCAGTTTTTATTATCCATGCCGCCTCCTGATCATCGCGCAGTTGCCTGATGCGCGACGCGATTGGGTTGCCCGACAAGACGTCGGGTCCGATCACGGTGTCCGTCGATTTTTAGGCAAAACGGAAAGATCATTGTCAATATTGATCGTATAGACCGCGCCGATTGCCAGAAAAATTCTAGCATATTTTCAAGAAGACGGACTACCGCGACGCTTCACGAAACGAGCCTATGACGGAAAGGCCGAGTCGGAGCATAAGACGCATTAAATTGCCGACGCAACAGCAAAAATGCAAGTTTATGCCAAACATCATAGATGAGGTATAGATTTTGCAGCGCACATATATTCGGTAGGAAGACCAATGACCCACGCATCGCGGATTGATCTTCATTCTGATCGAAAAGATCAGATATTTTCGCCCGTCATGGCGAGTCCGCAAGCGCCGGGGCGAAGGCGACCCTCCTGTTGCCGGTTTGCGACAGGGCCTCGGTGCGGACTCCCGGCATGTCGGTACAGCCCCCTGCGGAGGGGGCGCGGGATCCGACGATGTTCGGCTGACAGGCGTTGATGTCTGGCGGTCGACGGCCGCTTCCAAATGACGGCCCGCTCACCCCGCGCCGTTCCGCCTGCGGAATTCGGCCGGCGTGATGCCGACGTGGCGCACGAAGGCGCGGCGCAGGGTGTCGGCGTTGGCGAACCCCGTCAGGGCGGCGACCTGCTTGGGCGGGAGGCTGTCCGCCTCCAGACAGCGCCGTGCCGCCGCGACGCGCGCCGCCTCGACCCAGTCGGCCGGCGTCACGCCGACCTCGTTCCGGAACAGGCGGGCGAAGTGCCGGGGGCTGAGGCCGGCCCGTCCGGCCAGCCGGGCCACGCTGTGATCCTCGGCGGGCGCGGCCGCGATCCAGCGCTGGATCTCCTGGAGGATTGCCCGGCCTGACGGCTCTGTCGCGCCGCTTCGGCTGAACTGCAGTTGGCCCCCGGGGCGTTTGAAGAACATCACCAGTTGCGCCGCGACGCGCTTGGCGACGTCCCGCCCGAGATCCTCCTCGACGAGGGCGACGGCAAGGTCGAGGCCCGCGGTCACCCCGGCGGCGGTGCAGACCGGACCGTCGCGGACCTGGATCGCGTCGGGCTCGACCCGGATCGCGGGGTAGCGCCGGGCCAGGGCGTCGGCGGCCGCCCAATGCGTGGTGACCCGGCGTCCGTCCAGCAGCCCGGCTTCGGCGAGGGCGAAGGCCCCGGTGCAGACCGATCCGTAGCGCCTGGCCGCGGGCGCCGTGCGCCGCAGCCAGTCGAGGAAGGCGGCGGCCGGACGGCGATGGGGCGCGTCCGGCGATCCCGCCACCAGCAGCGTGTCGAGGGCGCCGGCGTCGGCCTCGAAGATGGTCCGATCCGCCAGCAGTCGCGCGCCCGACGAGGTCCGGATGACGGCGGTGTCGATCGAGACGATCTCGGTGCGGTAGACACACCGCCCGGCTTGGACGTTCGCCTCCGCGAAGACGTCCAGCGGGCCGGAGACGTCGAGCATCTGCACGCCCGGTCCCGCGGCGATCGCCAGCCTCCGCTCCATGGTGCCCTCCCCGGCGTCCGTCGCACGCACGAATTGTCCGTCCGAGACGTGTTCCGTCAACTCCGGACGCGGCGCGCCGGGCTACCGTCTCGGGGTCAGCAAGGAGGGAAAGCCATGGCTCATCCAATCGACGGCGTCGCCATTCCCGACAGCACGCTTGCCCGGGCGGTGACCGAACTGGTCCGGGATACGGAATCGCCGCTGCTGTTCCACCATTCCAGCCGCGTCTATTACTTCGGCGCCCTGGCGGGGAAGCAGCGCGGCCTCAGCTACGATCCGGAGTTGCTCTATGTCGGGGCCATGTTCCACGACATGGGGCTGACGCCGCAGCACAGCAGCGCGCATGAACGCTTCGAGGTCGACGGTGCCAACGCGGCGCGGGATTTCCTGCGCCAGCACGGCATCGCGCAGGCCGACATCGACACGGTGTGGACCGCCATCGCGCTGCACACCACGCCGGGAATCCCGCAGCACATGCACCCGGTGGTCGCGCTGGTCACCGCCGGGGTCGAGATGGACGTGCTCGGCCTGACCTACGCCGCCTACAGCGACGCGGAGCGCTCGGCCGTGGTGCGGGCGCATCCGCGGACCCCGCATTTCAAGGAGGACATCATCCAGGCGTTCTACGAGGGGATCCGGCACAAGCCGGAGACGACCTTCGGCAACGTCAAGGCCGACGTCCTCGCCGACAAGGAGCCGCATTTCCACGCCGGCAACTTTTGTCGCGTGATCCGTGAGTCGCCCTGGCGCGGATGAGGGCATAGCCTACGGCGCGCCGTCCTGCAGAACGGCAGAACCCCGGGGGCCAGGGGCACCCGGGGTTCTGTACGACCTGAGCGGCCGGGCCGCCGTGACGGCTCCCGGCCGAGACAACTCCCGGCCCGGAGGCCGGGAGCGTCGCGGGTCCTAGTACGAGCCGAACTTGTAGTTCAGGCCGGCGCGGACGACGGCGAACTCGTCGTCGCGGCGGCCGATGGCGCTGTAGGCCACCGGGACGAGGTTGGCGGCGTTGACCACCAGGGCGCCCTGGTTGCGGTTGCCGCGCTCCAGGTTGACGTACAGGCCTTCGATCTTGAACGTCACGGCCGAGGACCGGAAGAAGTTCAGGAACGACTCGGTGGGGAGGGCGAACTCGACGCCGCCGCCGACGGCGTAGCCGGTGCGGAAGCTGTCGTTGCCGGCGTAGCCGCCGAACGAGCGGTCGGCGCTGCCCGAGCCGTAGGCGAAGCCGCCGGTGCCGTACACGAGGGTGCGGTCGAAGGCGTAGCCGAGGCGGCCGCGCACGGTGCCGAAGTAGTCGAGGCTCGACAGGCCGCGCGGGTCGGTGACGTAGTAGCCCGGGGCGACGGCGCCGTTCACGAAGGCGTTGTTCCGGCTACGGCCGAAGTCGAGGTACTGGGCATCGGCCTCGATGCCGACGACCACGCCCGAACCCGGGGTGAACTGGACGTTGTAGCCGATCTGCGCGCCGCCGGAGAAGCCGTCCTGGCTGCGGTTGCGGAAGGTGGCGGTGGTGCCGGGAACGGCGAACGGGGCCGGGACGCCGAAGGTGGAGTTGTTCGAGCGGCTGCTGGCGTCGAAGGCGTAGCCGGCGTTGAAACCAGCGTAGAAGCCGGTCCAGGTGAACACCGGCACCGGGGTGAACACGGGCGGCGGGGCGGCGCGGCGCGGCAGGTCGGCGGCCGAGGCGGCGCCGGTCAGGAGGGCCGTGGCGGCGCTCGCGAGAAGAAGCTTCTTGATCATCTGGTCCTCAATCTCCCGTTGATCGGGATGTGCCGGATGACAGGACGTGAGGACGGCCCGACGCGATAGTGCAGCTTTGCAACAGCGCCGGCGAAGGCTCCGAACCGGTGCCCGAAAACGTGCGCTGGCACACATCGAGGGTGCCAAAAGCCTCGGACTGCGCATTATTGGGCCAAATCTGCTGGCGGATAGAACTATTCCTCCACTCCGCCGACAGCTGTCCATCGTTAACTTGGCGGCAACATCCGCAGCCCGGCGGGCGGCGTGCCTCCGCGGTCGCGTCGCCTGCAGATTGCACGGCCAGGCAGGGTGCGGGCGTCACGTCCCGAAGGATGTCTCCGCGCGGGGCCTGCCGACGGCAATCGCCGCGTGCGGCGTGGACGATCCGGGCTACTTCCCGTAGCTTCGGGCCATGTCAGAGGCCCATTTCCCGCCCGATCCCGGGCTGGCGCGGGCAATCGACCGCCTGGCGGTCGCCCGGTCCATCGCGGACGTCGTGTCCATCCTGCGCGAGACGGCGCGGGACATCGTCGGCTCCGACGGGATCGCCGTGGTCCTGCGCGAGGGCGAGTCCTGTTTCTATGCCGCGGAGGACGCGATCGAGCCGCTCTGGTGCGGCCGCCGGTTCCCGCTCACCGCCTGCATCTCCGGCTGGGCGATGCTCAACGACCGGACCGCCGTGGTCCCGGATATCGAACTCGATGCACGATTGCCGGTCGAGGCCTACCGCGCCACGTCGATGCGCAGCCTGGTGATGGTGCCGATCGGGTCGCCCGAGCCGATGGCGGCGCTGGGTGCCTATTGGTGTGCGTCGGTGATCCCGGACGACGGTACGGTCTGCCGGATCGAGACGCTGGCCCGGCAGGCCGCGGTCGCGCTGGTTCGCCTGCGCGTCCCCTCGTATGCCGGGAGCCCGGTTTCGGCGCCGCGGCCCGTCGGTGAGGCCCGGCAGCCGCAGTGAGTCGCCGCCCGGGACGGACTGCGCGGCGGCGTCGCAGCGCGGATCGATCGCCGGCCCCGCGCCGTTTTCCGCCGGTCTCGACCCGCCCGGACGCCGCAAGCCAGCCTCATGAAGCGCCTCATCCTCATCGGCATCTTCGTCGCCCTGTTCGCCGGGATCATCGCGATCGCCGGCCGCTGGTCGATGGTCACGCCCGTCAATCCCGCGGTGGCGCCCGACACCTCCGCGACCCCGAACCCCACCGGGCAGCGCAAATGACGGGGCGCTGACGCCGCGGCGCCGCCCTCACCGGCGCCCGCCCGCCTCCGCGCGACCGCGGAGGGCGGCCAGAAGTCCGCCTTCGAACAGCAGCGCGGAGCCGTAGTGGAACTCGATGTCGAACCGGCTGCGGGAATTCATCGCCAGGGATGCGCTCTGCAGGGCGACGAGCCTGCCCGCCTCGTCGAACAGGCCTGAGCCCGATCCGCCGTAGCCGTCGTTGCAATCGTGGCGCGCGCGCCGGATCGCATCCTCGCTCGGCGGGTCGATCCGGCGGATCGCGCATCGCTCGAGGCTGCTCGGGCCCCGATAATTGCCGTGGCCGGCCGGGGACACCATGGTCACCGGCAAGGCGATGTCCCCGATCGGCAGATCCGGCGGATCCGGCAGCGGCTGCGGGACGGCCTCGGCCGGGCGGGTCAGGTGCAGGATCGCCCAATCGTCGGTGATGTGCAGGCCGTCCGCCCCGGGGGCGGTTCCCAGCACCAGGCTGTCGGGCTCGAAATCGTAGTTGCGGCCGTCGATCTGGAAGTAGCAATCCGCCACCGAGCGCGTGACCGCGAGGCGGCGGTCGCGGAAATTGTGGGCGTTCAACACCACGGTCGATGGATCCGCGATCAGCCAGGCCGCCGCGGCTTTTTGCGGCACCCCGTCGCGGCTGCGGCACCACAGGATGCCGGCACCCCTGAAACGGTCGAAATCGGCCCCGGTGAGGTCGCGGCGTCCGTCGTGCGGGTAGAGGGCGGCCATCCGGCGGGGCGGGCCGGCCCGGTCCTCCGATGGGGCTTTGTACCGGTCTTCGGCCCGGGCCGCACCGGCGAACGCCAGCAGGGCCGCGAGCAGCCGGATCCCGAGGCGGCCCGGAGCCGGGCGGACGGCTTTGCCGACGACCGGCATTTCCGCAGCAAAGCGCGCTCTGGACCGTATCGAGCCCATTCGTCGGCCCCGAAGACTGGAGGCCGAGGGTGAGCCCGGCCGGGAGCATTGTTGTGGGCAGGCACCGGGGGGCGGTCAAGCGGGCCGGGCGTATTACGCCCCTTCCCGGCGGCGTTGCCAAATTATCCCGACAACAAATGTCAGCTTGCCTGAAGACATCATCGGGCATTGGCGCATAAAACTGAAAGGTGACAAGATCTTAATAAGCAGATCATAAAGGTCGAATGTCTCTAAGTCGCAAATAAAGCTGACTATCGATGCGACCGACCGCGATCGATCTTGCACTGCAACAATCAATAGCCGCGCAGCCTGACGGCGAGGCGGCCTGGCGAGGAGATGCATCATGAGAAGGCTAGCGAGTTCCGTCTCGGCCCTGGCGATCCTGGCACTGGCGCCGGTCGGCCTTACGGGCGCGGCTTTCGCCAACGACAAGCTCATCGAGCAGTCGAAAAGCGGCGACAACTGGGTGATGCCCGGTAAGAACTACGACTCCGACAATTACAGCGACCTGACGCAGATCAACAAGACCAACGTCAAGCAGCTGAAGCCGGCCTGGACCTTCTCGACCGGCCTGCTCAACGGTCACGAGGGGGCGCCCCTGGTGGTCGACGGGAAGATGTACGTCCACACCTCGTTCCCGAACAACACCTTCGCGCTCGACCTCGACGATCCGGGCAAGATCCTGTGGCAGGACAAGCCGAAGCAGAACCCGGCCGCCCGGTCGGTCGCCTGCTGCGATCTCGTCAACCGCGGGCTGGCCTACTGGCCGGGCGACGGCAAGACGCCGGCGCTGATCCTGAAGACCCTGCTCGACGGCAACGTCATGGCGCTGAACGCGCAGACCGGCGAGACCGTCTGGAAGGTCGAGAACTCCGACATCAAGGTCGGCTCGACGCTGACGATCGCCCCCTACGTAGTGAAGGACAAGGTGATCATCGGCTCCTCGGGCGCCGAGCTCGGCGTGCGCGGCTACCTCACGGCCTACGACGTGAAGACCGGTGCCCAGGTCTGGCGGGCCTACGCGACCGGCCCGGACGAGGACCTGCTGCTCGCCAAGGACTTCAACATCAAGAACGCCCATTACGGCCAGAAGGGCCTGGGCACCTCCACCTGGGAGGGCGACGCCTGGAAGATCGGCGGCGGCACCAACTGGGGCTGGTACGCCTACGATCCGGGCACGAACATGATCTACTTCGGCACCGGCAACCCGGCGCCCTGGAACGAGACCATGCGTCCGGGCGACAACAAGTGGACGATGACGATCTTCGGCCGGGACGTCGACACCGGCGAGGCGCATTTCGGCTACCAGAAGACGCCCCACGACGAGTGGGACTATGCCGGCGTCAACGTGATGATGCTGTCCGAGCAGAAGGACAAGGACGGGAAGATGAGGAAGCTCCTCACCCACCCGGACCGCAACGGCATCGTCTACACCCTCGACCGCACGGACGGCTCGCTGGTCACGGCCAACAAGATCGACGACACCGTCAACGTGTTCAAGTCGGTGGACCTGAAGTCCGGCACGCCGGTGCGCGACCCGGAATACGGCACCCGGATGGATCACCTCGCCAAGGACATCTGTCCCTCCGCGATGGGCTACCACAACCAGGGGCACGATTCCTACGATCCGAAGCGCCAAGCCTTCTACATGGGCATCAACCACATCTGCATGGATTGGGAGCCCTTCATGCTGCCCTACCGGGCAGGCCAGTTCTTCGTCGGCGCGACGCTGAACATGTATCCGGGCCCGAAGGGTGACCGGCAGAACTACGAAGGTCTCGGCCAGATCAAGAGCTACAACGCGATCACGGGCAAGTTCAACTGGGAGAAGATGGAGCGCTTCGCGGTCTGGGGCGGCACCACCGCCACCGCCGGAAACCTCGTCCTGTACGGGACGCTCGACGGCTTCATCAAGGCCCGCGACTCCGACAACGGCGACCTGCTCTGGAAGTTCAAGCTGCCGTCCGGGGCGATCGGCTATCCGATCACCTACACCCACAAGGGTACCCAGTACGTCGCCATCTACTACGGCGTCGGCGGCTGGCCGGGCGTAGGCCTGGTGTTCGACCTGCAGGATCCGACCGCCGGCCTCGGCGCGGTCGGCGCCTTCAAGAAGCTCGCCAACTACACCCAGATGGGCGGCGGCGTGGTGGTGTTCTCGCTGGACGGCAAGGGCCCGTACGACGACCCGAACGTCGGCGAGTACGCGCAGCACGCCGCAAAGTAAGCCGCGCCTGATCCGCGCGTCATAGCGCCCGACCGCTCCGCCGCCCCGCTCGGGCGGCGGAGCCCCGGCTCGGCGGACCCGGCCCACGGGGCGCCCCCCGACAAGGCTCATTGAGGGAAACGATACCATGCCGCTCCTCGGCGGACTCCTTCGCGCGGCGACCTGCGCCGCAGCTCTGCTCGCCCTGGCGATCCCGGCCCAGAACGCCCGGGCTCAGGAATCCGAGGCCCAGGCCATCCAGTCCGCGCCCGGCAAGGCCGCGGCCGCGCCCAAACCCGACCCGTCCATCCTGCGGATCTGCGCCTCCGAGAAGCAGCCGCCGCTGTCCATGCGGGACGGCTCCGGGCTCGAGAACCGCGTCGCGGCCGCGGTGGCGGAGGCGATGGGGCGCAAGCCGGTGTTCGTCTGGCTCGACAAGCCGGCGATCTACCTGGTGCGCGACGGGCTGGAGAAGCGGACCTGCGACGTGGTGGTCGGGCTCGACAGCGACGACCCGCGGGTGCTGGCCACCAAGCCCTATTACCGCAGCGGCTACGTCTTCATCACCCGTGCGGACAAGGACCTCGACGTGAAGTCGTGGTCGGACCCGCGCCTCAAGACGGTCGACCACATGGTCGTCCCGCTGGGCTCGCCGGGCGAGGCGATGCTGAAGGATATCGGCCGCTACGAGGAGGACATGGCCTACCTCTACTCGCTGGTCGGCTTCCGCGCGCCGCGCAACCAGTACACGCAGATCGATCCCGCCCGGATCGTCAGCGAGGTCGCCAACGACAAGGCGGATGTGGGCGTCGCCTTCGCCCCCGACGTGGCCCGCTACGTCAAGGACTCGACCGTGCCCCTGCGCATGACGCTCGTGCCCAACGACACGGTGAGCAGCGACGGCCGCAAGATGCCGCAGAGCTTCGACCAGTCCATGGGCGTGCGCCGGGACGACACGGCGCTCCGCGACGCCCTCGACGCCGCCATCGTCAAGGCCAAGCCCCGGATCGACGCGATCCTGAAGCAGGACGGCGTGCCGGTGGCCACCAACTGACCCTCGCCGCGCGGCCGGCGAGCGAGCGCCGCGCGATCCAGTCCCCGTGAAGCGAATGTGAGATGACGAAGACTGCACGTATCCGGTTGATGATCCTGGCCGGCGCCGCCTCGGCGCTCTGCGCGGCCGCCGTGATGGCCCAGCCGCAATCGGGGCCGCAATCCGGCCTGATCTTCCGTAACACCATCACCGGGGAGCCGCTGGACCTCGCCGAGGGCAAGCCCGGCGGGCGCGATACCAAGGCGGTCCAGACCTTCTTCCAGAATGGGAAGAACCTGTACATCGACGACAAGGCGTGCCTGCGCAACGGCGAGAGTCTGTACCTGACCTCCTGCTCCGGCTGCCACGGCCATCTCGCCGAGGGCAAGGTCGGGCCCGGCCTCAACGACAATTACTGGACCTATCCCGCCAACACCGAAGATACCGGCCTGTTCGCGACGATCTGGGGCGGGGCCAACGGCATGATGGGCCCGCACAACGAAGACCTGAACCCCGACGAGGCGCTGCAGGTCATCGCCTGGATCCGGCATCTCTATACCGGCCCGGTCCAGGATGCCGCCTGGCTGACCGACGAGCAGAAGAAACACTACACGCCTTTCAAGGAAGGCGAGACTTTCGCCAAGGACGCCCCCGGCCAGTGCAAGCCGCTGGAGTGAGCGTCCGCGCGGAGCAGCGCCCGGCCGAGCCGGCGCCAAAGAACGGCCCGTCGGGCCGCCCTGGGAGCGAACGCAAGGAGTCGACGATGCGCAACAGAATCATGATCACCGCCGCGATGGTGGCCGCGGGGGCGTTCAGTGCCCTGCCGGCGCTGGCCTATGACGGGCAGACCTGCAAGGCGCCGGGCAATTGCTGGGAGCCGAAGCCCGGCTTCCCCGAGAAGGTCGCGGGATCGAAGTACGACCCGAAGCACGACCCCAAGGAAGTCGGCAAGCAGGCGGAATCCATCAAGCAGATGGAAGAGCGCAACCGCAAGCGTATCGAGAACGCCAAGAAGACCGGCAAGTTCGAGTACGACGTCAGCAAGCTCTCGGCGAACTGATCCGGGTTTCCAGAGGGCAAGCCCTTTGGCGGGGTTCGGGGGCGGAGCTCCTGAGTGAACGGGGCTTTGCCCCGCCGCAGGGCTCCGCCCTGCACCCGCAAAAGGTCCGAGACCTTTTGAAACCCCGACGTTTCGCCTTTTCCGGCCGGTCTCTCCCTGAGGCCGGCCGCCTTGTCCCGGAACCAGCGCGATGAACACGCTCCACCCCGGCGACGCGACGCTCACCGACTGGCGGGCCTCGGCCGCCCGCTTCGAGGCGGAGGTCGCCAAGGCGGTGGTCGGCCAGGCGCGGGTCATCCGCCTGGTCACCACGGCGATCTTCGCCCGCGGCCACGTCATGCTGGAGGGCGATGTCGGCGTCGGCAAGACCACCCTGCTGCGGGCGGTGGCCCGGGCCCTCGGGGGCGCCTACGAGCGCGTCGAGGGTACGGTCGACATGATGCCGACCGACCTGATCTACCACACCTACCTCGCCGAGGACGGCCGTCCGCGGGTCGAGCCGGGGCCGGTCCTGCGGCAGGCCGAAGACCTGGCGGTGTTCTTCTTCAACGAGATCAACCGGGCGCGCCCGCAGGTCCATGCGCTGCTCCTGCGCATCATGGCGGAGCGCAGCGTCTCGGCCTTCGCCCGGGAGTACCGGTTCCCCAATCTCCAGGTCTTCGCCGACCGCAACCGGGTCGAGCGCGAGGAGACCTTCGAGTTGCCCGCCGCCGCCCGCGACCGCTTCCTGATGGAGATCGGGATGGACGCGCCCCGCGACCCGGAGGCAAGGCGCGCGCTGGTGTTCGATCCGCGCTTCCACGACACCGACCGACTGATCGGCGCGGTGGCCGAGGGCGTGCTCGACCAGGCTCGCCTCGGCGCCATCGCCAGCGCGATCCAGGTGGCGATCCAGGCCTCCCCGGAGATCGAGACCTACGTGGTCGGGCTCTGGGACGCGCTCGTGCGCCCGGCCGAAGCCGGGATCCGGCTGTCCGGGATCGACATGACGCGCCTGGTCCAGGGCGGCGCCTCGCCGCGCGGGCTCGCCTTCCTGGTCCGGGCGGCCCGGGTGCGGGCCTGGCTCGAGGGGCGGGACTGGCTGGTGCCGGAGGATGTCCGGGCGGTCTTCCCCGAGGTGATGGCGCACCGCATCTTCCTGGAGCCGGTCCACGAGATGCGCCGTGCCGAGATCGTCCCGGACCTGTGCCGGGCGGTGTTCGAGACGGTGCCGGCACCATGACCGGGGCGCCTTCGGCCGACATCGTCTACCTGCCGCGCTGGCGTCCGCGGGGGCGTCGCTTCGGGGCGCATCGGGGCCAGGAGGCCGGCGGACTGGGCACCTTCCGGGACCAGGTTCCGTTCCTCACCCTGCCGGATGCCCGCCGGATCGACCTGCGTGCGAGCCTGCGCGACCCGTTCGAGGGCGTGCATGTCCGGCGCTTCGAGATGCGCAACGCCGTCGAGGTCTGGGCACTGGTCGACCTCTCGGCCTCGATGCGCTTCCAGGGCGCCGGCGACCGCCTCCGTCTCGCGGGGGACCTCTGCGCCGGGCTCGCCGCCTCGGCGACCCGGATCGGCGACGGGTTCGGGGTGATCGGCTGCGACCGCACAATCCGGGCGGACCTCTACCTGCCGGCGACCCGTCGGCGCGGACCGGCCCTCGACATGGCCGGCCGGATCGCGGCGGCACGCTGCGACGCGGCCGACGCGGAGGGCTTGCTGGAGGCCGCGCGCCTTCTGTTCGGCCGGCCGCGGCTGGTCTTCCTGGTCTCCGATTTCCGCTGGCCGCAGGCCCTGATCGAGCGGGTCTTCGCGGCGCTCGCGCTCCACGACACGGTCCCGGTGCTGCTCGCCGACAGCGCCGAGGATGTGGGCTTGCCGGATTGGGGGCTCGCCGAACTCGACGACCTCGAAGGCGCCGGCCGCCGCCTCGTATTCCTGCGCCCGGCCCTGAAGCGACGCTGGATCGCCCGCGAGCAGGACCGGCGCGAGGCCCTGCACAGAACCGCCGCGGCGTCCTCGGCGCGGGCGCCGTTCCACCTGGTCGACCGCTTCGACGCGCAGGCGCTGACCCGCCATCTGCTGGTCACCTGAGATGGTTGGCGTTTCCAGCGAAGGTGGTGGTTTCAAAAGGTCCGAGACCTTTTGCGGGTGCAGGGCGGAGCCCTGCGATCGGGCGAAGCCCAAGGCATCAGGGCTCCGCCCCGATACCCCGCCGAAGGGCTTCGCCCTTCGGAAACCCATGATTGCGGCCTGCTGCGCATTGCTGCTTCTGCTCCAGGCCGGCGCCGCCGTGGCGCAGGTGCGCTCCGTCGAGGTGCGGGTGCCGCGCGCCTTCGGGTATTTCGTGGGCGACCTCGTCCGGGCCCAGGCCGACATCGCGGTGGATCCCGGCTTCACGCTGCAGCGCGCCTCCCTGCCGGCGCCGGGACCCCTGACCTACTGGCTGGACCTGCGCGACATCACCGTCGAGGAGAGCCCCGGCCGGGTCCGGCTGCATCTCACCTACCAGACCTTCTATGCCGCGCTGGATGCCCGCCAGGTCGCGATCCCGGGTTTTTCCGTCTCCCTGGAGAGCGCGGCCGCGGGCGGCACGACCTCGGCCAAGGCCGAGATCCCCGGCTGGTCGCTCGGGGTCTCGCCCCTGCGGGAGGTCCAGCCGGAGAAGCACGACGACCCGGCCGAGTATCTGCGGCCGGACGGGCGCGTCCCCCGGCTCGATCCGCTTCCGGACCTGTGGGCCGCCCTCGCGGCCCTCGGGGCAGCCGTGCTGGCGCTCGCCGCGCTCGGGTACGATCGGGGCTGGTTCGCCCGGCCTGGGCGCCCCTTCGCCCGGGCCGCCCGCGCCCTGCGGCGCCTCGCCAGAACTGCCAACACCGCCGATGACCGGGACGGTGGTTATCGCGAGGCCCTGCGCCTGGTCCATCGCGGCCTCGACGAGACCGACGGGCGCCGTGTGCTGGCCGACGATCTCCCGGCCTTCCTCGACCGGCATCCGGCCTTCCGCCGGGAGGAGCCCGCGCTGGCCCGCTTCTTCGACGCCTCCCGCCGGGCCTTCTTCGGCCGCGAACTCGAGGCGGCCCGGGCGCACCTGCCCTGGGCCGAGGTCGAGGCCGGCCTGCGCCGGCTCGCCGCCGCCGAGCGGGAGGCCTGAGGCGATGCCGTTCGGATCGCTTCCGCTCGGGGCCGCGTCGCCCGCCTGGCTGTGGCTGCTGCCGCTCGCGCTCGTGCCGCTCCTCGCCGCGGGGAGCCGGCGGGTTCCCGTTCCCGCGCTCGCGGCGGCGCCCGCCGATGCGCCGTCCCGCTGGATCGCCCGGCTGCTGCGGGGCGCCGGCATGCTCGCCATCGCGAGCCTGATCGTGGCGCTCGCGGGCCCCTACGGTGCCGGCGCGCCGGTGACCCGCATCGGCATCGGCGCCCAGATCTCGATGCTGATCGACCGCTCCGGCAGCATGAACGAGACCTTCGCGGGGCGGCAGCCCTCGGGCGCGGAGGAATCGAAGGCCGCCGCGTCCCGGCGCCTGCTGGCGGATTTCGTCGGCGCCCGGGCGCACGACCTGTTCGCCGTCACGGCTTTCTCGACCGCGCCGATGCTGGTGATGCCGATGACCGACCGGCACGCCGCCGTCCGTGCCGCCATCGCGGCGATCGACCGGCCCGGCCTCGATTACACCAACGTCGCCCGCGGCCTCGCCATGGCGCTGTCGCAATTCGCTCCGGAGAGCAGCGGCTCCCGCGTCCTGCTGTTCATCTCCGACGGCGCCGCGGTCATCGATCCGCGGGTGCAGGACGCCCTGCGGGCCGCGTTCACCAAGCTGCACCCGAACCTGTACTGGCTGTTCCTGCGCACCAAGGGATCTCCGTCGATCAACGACCGGCCCGCCGGGGAGGACACCCCCCAGGCCGCCCCGGAGCGCCATCTCGACCTGTTCTTCAGGAGCCTCGGTGTGCCCTACCGGGCCTTCGAGGCCGAGGGCGCCCCGGCGGTCGCCGCCGCCATCGCGCAGATCGCCGCCCTGGAACGGAACCCGATCCCCTATATCGAGCCCCGGCCCCGCCGTGACCTGACAGGGATCGCCTACGGGTTCGCGGGGCTTGGGCTCATTTTGCTCGTCCTGGCGGCCCTGGCCGAGGCGGATTTTTCGGCTGCGAGCGCTCGGTCTCGCGTGTCACGGGAGCAGGCGCCCGCACCGGATCTCAGGAGGGCGGCGTGACGCGCCCGACCGTGAATCTGCACCGCCTCTGGGGCCGGATCCGGCCGCGGCTCCTCCTGACCCTGCCGGC
Source organism: Methylobacterium mesophilicum (assembly GCF_022179445.1). Classification (GTDB taxonomy): domain Bacteria; phylum Pseudomonadota; class Alphaproteobacteria; order Rhizobiales; family Beijerinckiaceae; genus Methylobacterium; species Methylobacterium mesophilicum. Next base: position 72,185 of record NZ_BPQU01000018.1, read on the forward strand.
GCTGCTCGGCCTCGCGGCGCTGGGCTTCGGCGTGTCCGCCTGGCGGGCGGATGCCGCCAACCGGAGCATCGCCGCCCTCGACGCCGGCACGGATCTCGACCCCGGGACCGGGGCGCCGGCGCCGGTCCTGGTGGCGCGGGTCGGGTATCTCGCGGGGCACGGGCGCCTGGTGGAAACCGAGCCGCTGGTCGCCGCCCTCGACCGGGCGGGGGCCGCCGACGCCGCGTCCCGCGCGCGCTACCGGGTCGCCAACGCCAGGATGCGCGAGGCCTTCGGGCTCCTGACCCGCGGCGCCATCGACAAGGCCGGCCCGCAGGTGACCCTGGCCCGCCAGGAGTACCGGCGGGCGCTGCGCGACCGGCCGGATTTCTGGGACGCGAAGTTCAACCTCGACGTCGCCTCGCGGCTGATCCGCGATTTTCCGGAGTTCGACCGCGCCGGCGGCGACGAGCTGCGCGCCGAGCCAAAGCAGATCTGGACCGATATCCCCGGGCAGCCGAGGGGCGGACCATGAGCCGGCAAACAGTTCTCAAAAATCTGCCGCTCGCCCGCAACCTGGGCGGCCGCCGCTTCCAGGCGCTGGCCCTCGCGCTCGTGCTGGTGATCGCCGCCCTCGTAGTACCGGCGCTCCCGGTGACCCGCGCGGGCGTCGCGGTGCTGGCCGTGATGGACATCACCGGCTCGATGAACGTGCGCGACTACGCGCGCGACGGCCGCCCGGAGAGCCGTCTGGAGACCGCCAAGGCGGCCCTGCGCCGGATGGTGGCGGACCTGCCCTGCGGCTCGCGGGTGGCGCTGGCGCTGTTCACAGAGCGGCGGCCGTTCCTGCTGTTCACCCCCGTGGAGGTCTGCGCCGACTTCGCGCCGCTGGACGGCGCGCTGGCGGCGATCGACTGGCGGATGGCCTGGGAGGGTGACAGCCGCGTCGCCGCCGGGCTGTATCGGGCGGTCGAGATGGCCGCCGGCCTCGGCACGGATCTCCTGTTCGTCACCGACGGCCAGGAGACGCCGCCGCTCCCCGGCGGCCGCATCCCGCCCTTCGAGGGCAAGCCCGGTGTGGTGCGGGGCCTGATCGTCGGCGCGGGTGCCTACGGCCTGTCGCCGATCCCGCGCTTCGACGAGCGCGGCCGCGAGCGCGGCTTCTACGCCGAGACCGACGTGCAGCAGGAGAACCGGTTCGGCCCCCCGCCGGCCGATGCCGAGTCCCGTGCCGGCTACAATCCGCGCAACGCCCCGTTCGGGGCCGCCGCCGCCGTGGGCAGCGAGCACCTGTCCTCCGTGCGCGAGGACCACCTGAAGCAACTCGCCGCGAGCACGGGCCTGGCCTACGCGCATCTCGACGGGGCCGGCGGGCTCGACCGCCCCCTGATCGCGGCCGGGACGCCGCGCCCGCTGCCGGGCCGCATCGATCCGCGCCCCGTCCTCGGCGGCTTGGCGCTCGCCCTCGTGCTCGGCACTCTGCTCGCGGCACCGCTGCGCAGCCTTCTGCGCCGCGCCGCCGCGTCCCTCTCCACCACCAACCTCACGCGTTTCCGGAAAGCCTGACCATGCGTCGCGTCCTCGCCACCCTCGCCATCCTGTTCGCTGCCGGCACGGCCTCGGCTCACGGCCCGACACCCCAGAAGGTCGATCAGACCATCACGATCCGGGCGGATCCGGACGCGGTCTGGAAGGTGGTTGGGCCGTTCGGCGGCATCGGCGCCTGGCATCCGGACGTGGCCAAGGTCGAGGCCACCGGGGGCGACGGTTCGGGCGCCATCCGCAAGGTCACGCTGAAGCGCGGCGGCACCCTGGTCGAGGGCCTCGACGAGTGGAAGGGAGCCGAGCGCACCTATTCCTACCGCATGTCCGATCCCGATCTCGACGCGCTGCCGGTCTCGTCCTACTCGGCGACCGTCACGGTGACGCCGGAGGGCGATGGCGCCAAGGTCGAGTGGATGGGCCGGTTCTACCGGGGCGATACCGGCAACGAGCCGCCCGAGAATCTGAGCGATGCCGCCGGCAAGGAGGCGATGAACCGCTACTTTGCCGAGGGGCTCAAGGGCCTGAAGGCGAAGCTGGAGAGCGGGCCGCAGCGATGAGGCCGGTGCGGCGCCTGATCCTGCTCGCGGGCCTGTCCCTCGCCGCCGGGCCGGCGGCGGCGGACTCGGTCTGGGTCGCGAGCCAGCAGGGCGCCCGCGTCACCCGGGTCGCGGGTCCGGACGGTGCACAACAGGTCGCCCCGGTGGCAATCGCGGTGGCGCCGTCGCCCGCCGTGGTCGCGGCCGGTCCCGGAGGGCAGCTCTATCTCAGCCATCCTGACGGCAAGGCTGTCACGGTGATCGCTCCGGATGGGGCGATGCGGCAATGGCCGGTCTCCGGCCAGGCCTTCGGACTCGCGGCGGACCCGGACGGGCGCGGCCTCTATGTCGGCGACTGGTCCGGCAACCGGGTGCTGCGTATCTCCACGCAGACCGGCGCGGTCGAGGCGGAGGTGGCGGTCGGGCGCGATCCGGCCGGGCTCACCGTCGGTGGCGCAGGTCGGCTCTACGTGGCCGAGCGCGAGGGCCGGAGCGTCGGCGTGGTCGAGACCGCCGGGATGACCCGGATCGCCGGCATCCCGGTGGGCGATGGGCCCTTCGCCCTGGCCTACGACCCGGTCCGCGACCGGCTCTACGTGGCCAACGTGCGCAGCAACGACCTCAGCGTCGTCGACGCCGCAACGCTCAGGCCCGTCGCCACGATACCGGTCGGGGCGAGCCCCTACGGCGTCGCCGTCAGCCCGGACGGGCGCCGGGTGGTCGTCACCAACCAGCATGCCGGCACCGTCTCGGTCGTCGATGCCGACGCGCTGACGGCGGTCGCCACGATTCCGGTGGGCCGCTATCCCGAAGGTGTGGCGATCCTCGGTGGACGCGCCTACGTGGCGAACTGGTTCTCCGACGACGTCTCCGTGGTCGACCTCGCGGCGCTGAAGCAGACCGGCCGGATCCCGGTGGCCGAGGGCCCGCGCACCGTGGTGGCGCAGCGTCAGGGGCCTGTCGCCGCGGAGGCCGGCCGGTGAGGCGGGACCTCGCCAGCCTGGTGGCCGCCGGACTCGTGCTCGCCGCCTGCGACCGGGCCCAGGAATCGGGATCGGAGGAGGGGCAGGCCGTGGTGGCGCGGACCGCGGAGAGCGAGTTGCCGGCCTGGTTGTCCCCCACGGACGGGACGGACCCGGCGCGCTGGCTCGCCGGCCGGGAGGCCGGACACCCGGTGCCGGCCGGGTCCGAGCCCGTCCGGGCACTTCAGGATGCCCTGGCCGAGGCCCGGACCAGTTTCATCGAGGACCCGCGCATGATCGCCAACCGCACGGCCCAGCTCGGGCAGATGCTGGCCGAAATCGGCAAGACCGAGCGATACGCGCTGCTGCTGACCGGCTTCAGCGCGGTCGTGGCCCGCCGCGGTCGCCATAAGAGTCTCTACGGAGAGATGTGCCAGCACTACTTCAACACCCGTACCAGGGGCGTCGACCACGCCGCCGCCCTGGCGCTGCTCGCCGACCGGTTCGCGCCGGGCCTCAAGTCCGGGGCGGCGCCATGAGTGCCGCGCCGGGACTCGCTCAGCACGCGGCGAGGCCCACCGCCCGGCCGCGCGATCTCCTGATCGTCGACGACCACCCGATCGTCCTCCAGGGCTTCCGGCTCCTGGCCGAGGAGGCCGGGATCGCACGCGTTCACGAGGCCCGGGACATCGTCGCCGCCTACCGCACGTTCCACCGCCACCGGCCGGCCGTGGTGGTGACCGACCTGAGCTTCCGGGACGACGGCCTGTCCGGCCTGTCGCTGATCCGCCGGATCCGCGCGCTGGAGCCGGGCGCGCGCATCCTCGCGCTCAGCATGCACCGGGACCCGGTCATCGTGGCGCGGGTCCTGGAATGCGGGGCGCTGGGATTCGTCCTGAAGGATGCGCCGGCCGCGTCCTTCCTCGATGCGCTGGAGGCGGTCGCCAACGGCCGCTCCTACCTGCCCCACGACATCGCCATCGAGATCGCGATGCTGAATGCGGGTGCGCGCGACCTGCCCCTGGCGAACCTGACCAGCCGGGAGATGCAGATCCTGGTGCTGATCGGGAAGGGTAAGTCGTACGACGAGATCGCCGAGATCCTGACGCTCAACTACCGCAGCGTCGTGAACGCCACCGCGGCGCTGCGGTGCAAGCTTGGCGTCGGCAGCACGGCCGAGCTCATGCGGATCGCCGCGTCGCAGGCCCGGTCTCTGCCCTGAGGGCACCGGGCCGCACCGGCCGAGACACCAGCCCCGTCTTGGTCCATCGAGATCGTCCGGCGCGACATGATGGGTCCGCGCGCCTGCGCCGTCCGGGCCTGATCCGAACGGCGCGCGCGGGTCGAACCGAGCGCGCCGCCGATCGTTGCGGGCAGCGCGCCTCACGGGGAGGCGGAATCCACCAAAGCCCGTACGCGGGCGACGACGTATCGGCGCGCCTCGGGGCTGGCCCGCAGCAGGTAGCACCGGACGAGATCGAGGAGGGCCGCGGCGGCCGGATCCTCGTGCGCCCCCGGCGTCTCGGCGTCCGGCGCCGATGCGAAGAAGCTGGAGACCGGCACGCCTAGCACCCGCGCGATGTCGCCGAGGGAGCTTCCGTGCGGTGCGATGCGGTTCGGCGTGCCGGACGGCTTGGAATCGTCACACATGAGCGGTCCGGCCCGGTTCGGGCTCTGTCGAGTGGGCGGAGCGACGGCTCCTGCGGTTCAACCAGCCTGCGACGCGAACGCCTCCCGAGCCGATCATGAAATTTTCGACAGGTTCTCGGATGAAATGGTACTCTCTCGCACCAGATCCTCCGGGTGCGGCGAAGCGGGATCAAGACGATGGGACAGCGCTCGAAGACGCCGGTCAATGCGATCGACGGCTTCAGTGAACCGCTCGACCGGCTCCGCGCCGCCCTCGAGGCGTCGTGCGTGGTTGGTGTCTGGGACTGGGACATCGTCCGTGGAACGGTGGTGTATGATGCCGGCGCCGCGCGGCTTCTGGCCGGCGACCCCGCCTTGGCGGAGAAGGAACTCGACGGCCTCACCAGCATGGCCGCGGTGCACCCCGCCGACCACGCCTGGCTGCTCGATCACGTCCAGTCCGCGTCGAAGACGGGCGGCCTGGTGGTCGCGGAGTACCGGGTCGTCGCCCAGGACGGCACGGTGCGCTGGCTGCTCAGCCGGGGCCGGACGTTCAAGGACGCGAACGGGCGGGCGGTCCGCTCCCGGGGCATCATCATCGACATCACCGAGATGCATCAGGGCAGCGAGCGCTACGTCTTCAGCAACCTGTCGGCCCCGGTCGATTCGCTGGAGCGGGCGGCCGACCTGGCCATCGAGCTCAAGCGCACCCTCGAATCCGACACCCCGCCCGAGATCCGGGCCGCCACGGACGTGCTGCTGATGAGCCTCGGCCGCGCGATCGCGCGAACCAGCGGGAACCGCTGAACCGCGCCGGTACTGGGCAGCATGATCGTGCGCGCGGGTACGGGAACATGCGCCGGCCCTTCGGTCTTGGCCCTTCAGAATCACTCGGGAGGACCGCATGGGACAGGATGTCGAGGCGGCGCGTGAAGCGCTGGGAACGGTACCGCCGGCACGGACGGCGGACACGGGCAAGGCATCCGACCCGGCTGCCGGCGGGAGCGGTCCGCACGCGCCGGGGCATCCCGAGTCATCCGAAGGGGCGGCGCCCGAGAGCGGCGGCTACGACACGCGGCCGCCCGTGCCCCAGCCGGACAACCGCAAGGGCGGCTTCGGCGCCGGTTGATGGAAGTGCCATCCGGTGGCGATCCCGCTGGTCGCCGCCGGGCAGATGTTCCGTAAGCTGTGCTTTTATTTAATGGATATTGAGGGTCGATTTTCGGGAACAAAATGTGCGTAAGGTTTGAAAAGTAAAGCTTGGTCGGTAGATCCTCGAATAATGGAACGCATTGCCTGCCGGGGGGATTGAAGGGGTCCGGAATGATCGACGGAGCCTATCATGCGTACCCCCCTCGCCGCCCTTCTTGTCGCCACGCTGTTCGGATCGAGCGCCCTCGCGCAGACTACCGTGACCGGCACCCCGGCCGCCCCCGATGCGAAGACCAGCCAGCAATCCGGCGGCCAGGAGAGCGTCACCCGGCCCAACACCGACAAGATGACCCCCAATGGCGGGACTGCTGCCGCCCACGGCACCGTCCAGCTCGAGAAGGGCGCCAACAGCTTCACCGAGGGTGAGGCGCGCTCGCGGCTCGAGAAGTCCGGCTTCAAGGACGCCAAGAACCTCATGAAGGACGGCGACGGCATCTGGCGCGGCACCGCCATGCATGACGGCAAGCAGGTCAACGTGGGCCTCGATTTCAAGGGCAACGTGTCGGCGCAGTGATGTCCTGACCCTCGCGACCCTCACGAAGGAGATTTTCCATGGCTCAGCAAACCATTACAGCGCTCTACGATCGCTACGAGGATGCCACCGCGGCAGTCGGCAAGCTCGAGGCCGGCGGCATCCCGCACGGTGACATCAGCATCGTCAGCAACAACGAGGGCGACCGCCATGCCGGCCGCACCGCAACCGACGGGACTCACGTCAGCGCCGACACCAAGGAGAAGGCCAAGGACGGAACCGGAACCGGGGCGACGCTCGGGACCGTGGTCGGCGGCGCAGCCGGCCTCCTGGCAGGCCTCGGTCTGATCGCGATCCCGGGTGTCGGGCCGGTCGTGGCCGCGGGTTGGCTGGTCGCCACCCTGACGGGCGCGGGCGTCGGTGCCGCCGCCGGTGGTCTGGCCGGCGGCCTGACCGGTGCGGGCGTCAGCGAGTCGGATGCCCACGCTTACGGCGAGGGCGTGCGCCGGGGCGGGACGCTCGTCACCGTTCGCGTCGACGAAGCCCGCTCCACGATGGTGCCGATGGTGATGGACGTCCTGGAGCAGCACGGCTCGGTTGATCTCGACCAGAAGGCCAGCGCCTGGCGTGCCGACGGCTGGGAAGCGCCCGCCGCAGGGACTGCCGCCACGGGCGTGACCGACGGTCGGAACCGGGTCCGGTCCTACCCGGGCACGACGAGCCTCTGAGCGGTCGGCAAGCCCGACCCTTAGATCGATGATGCATGGAGGCGGCTGGGACTCACGTCCCGGCCGCTTTTCGTTCGGACCAAGACGGCCGGGCGGTGTCGCCGATTGTCTCGACGCGCACAGCTCCTTGCAAACGGGCGCTCCCACCGGGTCCATGACGGGACACAGGTTGCCTCAAGGATCGGCTCGCACCCTGGAACGCCGGGATGGGACCGTATGAGGCCCTTGCGACACTCGAGCCCTCGCGGGGTGGAGGAAGGCGCGCCATGTCTGGCTATGACATCCGGGTACGCCGACGCTGAATCCAGGCCTGGTCGGGGCCTCGGCCGCCTCGCCTGAGGGCCGCTGCAACGCCTGTCATTGCCTAAATATCCCAGGCCGGGGTGACCGATAAGCGGGCGGTGCCAGCAGAATAGCGTTGAAAGCCGGATTTCCTGTGTTGAATCCCAAGACGGCCCGAAACAACAAGGTGGTGACGCAGGTTCAGAGGGGCTGAATATGAACGAGACATCCTATGGGAAATCGTCCAACTTCACCGAGTTGGCCGTTGGTCTTGTCGCGGCCTATGTCGCGAACAACCCCGTCCCGGCCAGCGAGGTGCCGGCCTTGATCGCCCGGGTGTATGGCGCGATCGCCGCCCTGGCCTCCGGCGCCGTGCCGACCGAGGGCAGCACCGCTGCGCCGGCCGCCGTCGACAAGCCGAGCGCGGCCCAGATCCGCAAGTCGGTCCAGCATGACGGGATCGTCAGCTTCATCGACGGCAAGACCTACAAGACGCTGAAGCGCCACCTGTCCGCCAACGGCCTGAGCCCGCAGAGCTACCGCGAGCGCTATGGCCTGCCCACCGACTACCCGATGGTCGCCCCGAGCTACGCCGAGCAGCGCTCCGCCCTCGCCAAGGCGATCGGTCTGGGCCAGCCCGGCTCGATGGCCAAGCGCAACGGCAAGGCCGCCTGATCGCGACCGGGTGTGTCCTCGGGCGGCGCGCGTCCCGGCGGTCAGGACGCCCGTTTGCGCATGAAGATCAGGACGTTCAGGCATTCCGGCGGGTCGGCGGCGATGCCGAAGGTCAGTTCCCCGCCCCCGGAATCGATCGACAGGGAGGTTCGCTCGCCGTACGAGCCGCGCGGCGTGGCGGTGATCCGGGCGTCCGGGAAAGACGCCCGGATCGCGTCGAGGGTGAGGCAGGCGGCGGGTTCGAGGTCGAGGGCCAGGAGTGGGCCGGCCGCCGGGTCCGCCTCGGCCGTCGGCTCCCGGTAATCGACGTCGCGAACCGGGATCCCATCGAGCCGGAAGCCCGGTCCCGACCAGAACCGGAAGGCTCCCTCGCTCTCGAGCTTGAGCGTGATGCCGAGCGCGGCCTCGACGGCCGCGCGATGACCGATGGATTGCACGGTCAGGCGCGCCGCGACCGTGCGGATCGCCGTCAGGTATCCCGCCTCGGCGTCTCGCAGGGGCGCGCCCCCGGCCACCAGGGATGCCGCCAGCGCCCCCACGATACAGCGCCATCGCCTCGGTCTGATGGTTCGCGTCCGGTCGCCCATCATCGTCCGGCCGAGACGAATGCCCACAGGCAATTCGCACGTCCGCGGGTGCATCACGACCCCAATGCAACTAGAACATATAGCGAACATTGGGCGATCGCGTGGACGTTCGGCTGCGCCGGTGCCGCGGCTTCGAACTCTTCAGGAGGACTGTCTATTGATCGAGGACAGGCCGATGCCGACGCGGCTGTATCGTTTCCACTGTACGGACGGGCATGAGCTGGTGATCGACCTGAAGGGCCGGCGCCTGCCGACGGCGGCTCAGATGCGCGTCCATGCCGAGCGGGTCGCGCTCGGGCTGATGGAGCGGATCGAGCGGTTCGACTGGTCGGCCTGGCAGGTCGAGGTCTACGACGCCAAAGGGCGGCGCGTCTGGATCCGGGCGTTCGTGGACGTGAACGTGGACGTGCAGGCCGCGTGAGGCGCGGCGGCTTAGCGCATCGGCTTATCCGGAAAGCCGGCGGCTACCGGTCGGGACGATGCGCGTACGAAAACAGGGAGACGGTCATATGGCGTTCAAGCCGAAATCTGCCGCGGAGACCAAAGCGAAGGATCTAGCCCTCGCGCTCGCGCGGATTGCCGAGGGCGACGGCACGCCGGCGCATATCGGGGTCGATCAGCTGCGCCGGGCGAGCCCGCGCCTGACCCCGTTGGCGATCGGCCAGATGGTCCGCAAGGAACGCGCGATCGTCGAGGCGACGCTCGCCGAGCGCGGCCTGGCCCTGGTCGACTATGCCGATCAGGGGCCAGGTCGCGGGATGGAATTCGTCATCGACGCGGCGGGATGATCCGGTCGGGCAGCCGATCAGGCGACCGCCGGACGACCCCGCAGCAGACGACCGGCCAGGCGGAACGGCAGGAGCGGCAGCTTGAACAGCGCCGTGACTGCCAGGACCGCGACAACGGTGAGGATCGCCAGGAAAGAATTGAGCAAGCGGTGCGCGCTCCCATGAAGGGCTGCCCTCGCGGGCTGATGACGACAGGTGGCGCCCGGAACGCGGCGAGACTATGGACGCCCCATCACGCGATCGCTGAATACATATCCGGCTCATCATTGCCCGGAGCGCGGAAACAGGAGCCCGCGCAGGGGGGTTCCCCTCAGTCGGACAGAGAGTGCGCCCGGTCCCGGCGACACACGGCCGCAACCGCGGATCACGAAACAGCGAGACGGTGAGCGTCGCGATGAGCAAGCACGGTGCAGGCAAGGCCGGCCTCGTCCTGGCCGGGATGCTCTCGACGGCCGGATCGGCTCTGCTGGCGGCCGGCCCGGCCGCCGCCGAGGTTCAGGTCCGCTACGCCGCGCCGGAACGCTTCACCGACGCCGAGAATCGCTTCGCGTCCGGGCAGCCGCTCCGGGTCACCCTCGCCGAGCTGACGCGGATCCTGGTGGATCTCGGCAACACCCGGCTCCGGCCGGACGAGCGCCTCGACATCACCGTCCTCGACGTCGACCTGGCCGGGTTCGACCGGCCCGGCTTCGCCACGCCGAGCGGCGTGCGTGTCGTGACCGATGCCACGCCGCCGCGCATCCGCCTCGCCTACGCGCTGCGCCGCGGCGGTCGCATCGTTGCGCAGGGGGAGGATACGGTCACGGACATCAACTTCCTGCTGACGTCCAACCCGCGCTTCTCCACCGGCGGCCTGTATTATGAGCGCCAGCTCCTGCGGAACTGGTTCGCGCGTCGCTTCCCCACGGGGCCCGAGCGCGGTTGATGTGCGGGCCCCAGCGGTCGCCGAACCCATCCCGGCCGCCTATTCGGCGGCGGTGCCGCTGAAGGCCTGCCGGTTCGCATCGCGCGTGCGCGCGGGCCGGGTCCCGTCGTAGCGGGCGGCCTTACCGGCTGCGAAGAGTAGCAGCGCCGCGAGACTGAGCAGGACGAGGTCGACTCCGACGAACAGCGGATCGACCGGATCGCCCACGCCGTAGGCCCGCTGCATCCGCCAGCCATCGGCCACGGCGGCCGCTGCGTACAGGGCGGCGGCCGCGCTCAGCACCTCGGGCCAGGCCCGGCGCTGGGGCCGCACCACTCCGACCAGCCCGATCAGCACCCAGACGCCGAAGAATCCGCGGATCTCCCAGAGCGCCCGGTCTGCCAGATCCACCGGCAGGATCCGGTTGGCGAGGAAATAGGCCGCGATCGCGGCCGGCAGCCCGGCGATCGTCGCGACGTTGAGGCCCTGGACGAGGCGCAGGCCCGGATGCAGGGCGGTCCCAGCCTCGGTCCCGGCCTTTTTGGGCAGGCGCGCCACCGACCACAGCATCAGCCCCGTGGCCACCATGGCGCTGCCGGCGAGCCCGCACAGGAAGAACAGGATGCGGAGGCCCGGGCCGGCGAAATGCGCCTCGTGCAGGCCGACCATGGTGGTGAAGGTCTTGGCCGCCGGCTTCAACCCGCCCGCCCGGACCTCCAGGACGGCGCCTGTGGTGCCGTCGAAGGCGACCTGCGGATGCTCGTGCGAGAGTCCGTGCGGCTCCTCGAACACGACCACCACCGTGGCGTTCGCGTCCTTCGGGTTGACGACCGAGATCCGCTCCAGGGGTTCGTGGATCGTGTCCAGCGCGCGCGCCACCATCGGCCCGACGGGGGCGAGGGTACCGGGCCGGCCCGCGGCCGAGCGCGGCGCGGTGATCTGGCCGGCCTCGGCGAAGAAGCGCTGCGTGTCGCCGTGATAGACCGCGTTCATGCCCCACGGCATGTACATGAACGACAGGGTGACGAGCCCCGTATAGGTGATCATCAGGTGGAACGGCAGGGCGAGCACGCCCGTGACGTTGTGGGCGTCGAGCCAGCCGCGCTGGGCGGACTTGTCCCGCCGGAAGGTGAAGAAGTCGGCGAAGATCCGCCGATGGGTGACGATGCCCGAGATCAGCGCCATCAGCATGATCATCGCGCAGATGCCGACGACCCAGCGGCCCCAGAGGGGCGCCATGTTCAGCTCGAAATGGAACCGGTAGAGGAAATCCCCGCCGCGGGTGTCGCGCAGGGCCGCCGGCGCCCCGGTTTCCGGATCGAGGAACACCCGCTTCGGCGGCTGGCCCGGTGCAGTCCGCCAGAACACTTCGAGCAGGGGCAGGTCCGGGCGCGGCGGCGTGATGAACCACGCCCGCGCGCCGCCCGCCTCCGCCTGCAGGTAGGCGACGCCGCGCTCCACTGCGGCGGCCGTCGCGTCCGCGCCGATCACGGCATCGGCGCGGAGTTCGGGCCGCATCCAGCGCGAGATCTCGGGCCGGTAATAGCTCGCGGTCCCGGTGACGAAGACCGCGAACAGGACCCAGCCGACGATCAGGCCGGACCAAGCGTGCAGCCACGCCATCGACTGCCGGAAGCTGTTGCGCATCGGTCGGTTCTCACCAGCGGTAACGCAGGGTTCCATAGACCGTGCGCGGCAGACCGTAGAAGCAGGCCGAGTAGGACAGGCAACTCGAGACGAAGCGCTCGTCCAGCAGGTTGTTGACGTTCAGCTCCGCCGTGAGGCCCGCCAGGCTCGGAGCGATGTGGCGCATGTCGTAGGACGCGAGGGCGTCGACGACCACGCTCTCCGGCACCTGGAAGGTGTTGGCCGGATCGCCCCAGGACGGGCCGAGGTAGCGCACGCCGCCGCCGAGCGCGAGGCCGAGCAGGGGGCCGTCGGTAAAGCGATAGTTCGCCAGCAGCGAGATCGTCGTGTCCGGCACCTGCACCGGGCGCCGGCCCTGGAGCGGCACCGACAGCCGGGTGAGGTCGTTCGCCGTGCTGCCGGAATCCCGCACGTTGCGGATGTCGAGGAGCGAGACGCCGCCGATCAGCGTCAGGCCCTCGGTCAGGTTGGCCCGCGCCTCGAACTCGAAGCCCTGGGCGCCGACTTCCCCGGTCTGGACCACGAAGCCCTGGCGCAGGGGATCCGCGGAGGTCCGGTTCGACTGACGGATGTCGAAGAATGCGGCGGTGAGCAGGATGTCGGTGCCCGGCGGCTGGTACTTGATGCCGGCCTCGTACTGGTCGCTGCGGATCGGGTCTGGCACGCGGCCCACCGACCCGAAGGCGCTGTCGAACACGCGCCCGCTCACGATCGGCTCGAAGGCCTGGCTGTAGGACACGTACGGCGCCACGCCGGCGTCGAACTGGTACAGCAGGCTCGCACGATAGGTCAGGGCGTCGGAGGGCGCGTCCTGGAGCGTCAGGGTGCTGGTGTTTCCGGAGAAGCTGCGGGTCGGGCCGGTCTGGCGGGCGACGTCGTAGCGGCCGCCGAGGGTCAGCACGAGACGATCGAACTTCGCCTGGTCCTGGAAGTACACGCCGGTCTGCTGCGCATCGACCCGCGAGGTGGTGTTGAAGGCCGGGAAGGCGATGTTCATGGCATAGTTCGGCGCCAGGATGTTGAGGTCCGGGGCGCTCGGGAACGGGGTGCCGCTGGTGCGGGTGCTGAAGGTCCGGTGATCGACGCCCAGCAGGGCCGTGTGCGCGATGAAGCCGGTGTCGAACTCGGCGATGAAGTTGTTGTCCATCGTGTAGGCTTCGGCCGCCACGTTGGTGCCGATGATCGACCGCGCCAGGAGCGGCCCCGTCGCGGTCGGGCCGTTCCGGTCGTTGAAGGCGCCGTAGACGCTGCGGTAGTCGCCCTGGGTGCGCAGGTAGCGCCCGGCCGAGTGGAACCGCAGGTTCTCGCCGATACGCTGGTCGAACAGGTACTCGATCGAGGCCTGGGTCCGGTCGGAGCGCTCGATGTTGCGATCGCCGTCGTAGAAGTTCACCGGCAGCCGTCCGAACAGGCCGCTGCCGAAATTGCGCGGGAACACGGTGCCCACCGCCGGGAAGCCGCCGTAGAACCCCGAGAACGGATCGCGCTGGTAATTGCCGATCAGGGTGAGCGACGTGTCGGTGGACGGGCGCCAGGTGATGCTCGGGGTGATGAAGGCCCGCTCGACCTTGGTGGTCACGGCCGGCCCGTCGCCGTTCCAGCCGAGCCCGACCACCCGGTAGGCGAACTGGTCGGCCAGGCCCGGGATGTCGGACGCGATCGGGCCGCCGACGTCGAAGCCGCTCCGGACCTCGTTGAACCCGCCGCCCTGGATGAAGACCTCGCCGTGGCGGACGAACTGCGGCACCTTCGAGACGAGGTTTACGATGCCGCCCGGGCCGGACTGCCCGTACAGCACCGAGGCCGGCCCCTTGATGATGTCGATCCGCTCCAGGCGGTAGACGTCGATCGACGTGTTGGCGTCGCGCCCGCCGATGATCGCCATCTGATCGAGGAAGACCGGGGCGGCGAAGCCGCGGATGTTGAACAGCTCCAGGCGGGTCGAGCCGGCACCCCCGCGCGATTCGGCGAAGACGCCCGGGGTGTAGCGCAGCGCCTGGGTGACGGTCAGCGCGTTCTGGTCCTGGATCTGCTGGCGGCTGACGACCGAAACGGATTGCGCCGTCTCCAGGATCGGCGTGTCGGTCTTCGTGCCGACCGTGCTCCGGCTGGCGACGTAGCCCGGAACCGGGCCGGTCGCGCCGCCGGCGCCGTACAGGTCACCGTTGAGGGGCCGGCCGGGGGCCACGCCGGTCACGCTCAGTTCGGACAGCTCGATATCGGTGGTCGGCGCGGTCTGCGCCCCGGCGGCACCCGGCGCGACCACGGCGCAAGTCGTTGAGAGCAACGCGAGATACAGGGATCCGGCCACGGACCGTTCAATGACGTTCCAGGTCGATGCAGCCCGGGACCGGTTCATCTTGATGCCTCTAATAGAAGCACGGACCCGCCCGTACTCTCTCGAAAACCGCGACCTCACGCCGCCGTGATCGTGTTGGCATCACCTTACTGCTCAAGGCAACTGGAATATTATGGAAATGTTCTAAGATAACTTGGACTCATTCCAGGTTGAGTGGCTTACCAACAGCCTCTCCCCTGGGTAGTCAGGCTCTCGAGAGCGGCAATGCGCCCCCCCGGTGAGCTGTGGGTATTCGGGCGCATCGAAACGCGGTGGCCGCGTGGGATGGGGCGCAGCGTGGATACCGATGCCTTGGCGGTGTCGCGACGTAGGGAGGCGCGGCGTACGCGAACGGACGGCAGCAATCCGGAAACGTAATCCGGCTAAGAGCCTGTTCTCGGGTGTTTCTGTTCCGCGTCGGGGCGTCGCTGCGGTTCCGGATAGCCGGGGATCGCGGACGGCAACCCGGACGCTGCCGCGGAACGACGTGCCGGAGGGAAGAGCGTGGAGTTCCGCTGAATACGCCTCGACCGTGTTCGATCGCATGCCGACGTGGCAAAGTACGCATCGGATCGCGACTGCGCAGGCACCGGAGCCCGACGACGCGATGACACGGTGACACAGGGCATCGGATACAGCCAAGATATGCACCTCGCACAAGCGAGGGTTGCATGGTGATGCGAAACTCAATCGTGCGCTATTCAGTTAGGCAGCCTGTGGAACGTGGCCGACCTCGGCTGCACGCCTTGAGAGACCGTGAGACCATGATGAGCGCCGTGACCAAGCCGAAGCTGGCGACCGAAGCCGACCGCGCGATTGGTAGCCGCATCGCGGCGCTCCGAGCCGCTCAGGGCCTCAGCCAGACGACTCTCGGTCATGCCATCGGGGTCAGCTTCCAGCAGGTCCAGAAGTACGAGAAGGGCCGCAATCGCGTGGGTGCGAGCCGCCTGCAGATGATCGCCGACCTGCTCAAGGTCCCGGTCGAGACCTTCTTCGCCGACAAGGTGCCCGCAGAGGCCGGCACCGAATCCATCCAGGCCCTGTTCGACGACCCCGAGATCATGGATCTCGTGGCGGCATTCCGATCGATCCCGGACCAGACCACCCGCAGCGGCGTCCTGTCGATCGTGAAAGCCGCCGCCGCCCTCCGGCAGGCCGGCGGCACCGGGAACTGATCCCACACCACCCCGGCCATCGATGGCGGGCCGTCACGCTCGTCACCCGAGCAAGCCGGCCACCTCGCGCTCGATGTGCTGAGCAATGTCGGGTGCGCCCGTCATCTCGCCGAAGCTGCCGCGGGTCATCGGTCCGAACGCGTAAAGGCCCGGCTGCGGGCGGCCCTCCGGGCCGAGCACGCGGCTGCGGCGGTCGACCGACAAGCCGAGACCGACTGCATCGAGGCAAGCCGTCCCGTCGGCCAGCAACGCGGCGACCAGCGGATTGCGCGCGACCTCACGTTCCGGGCCGGTGCACAGCACCACCGCGTCGAACCGCCGTCGCGTGATCCTGTCGTGTCGCGGTCGCAGCGTGGCTTCCAGACGTCCGTCCTCAATGCGATCGAGGCCGGCGAGGCCGGCTTGCTCTACGACGAGGCGCCCGTCTGCCCGCGCCCGCTCCAGGCCCGCTGCGATCTGCGGGGCGATGCGGAACCGGTGGACCTCCCAGAACGGCAGCAGGCGGCGGACGACACGCCGCTTCTCGGCCGCCGGCAGATCGCCCCAGAGATCGGGAAGCGCGGCGCGCAGGGAATCGACCACCGGGTGCCAGCCCAGGGCTGGATCGGCCTCCGCGATCTGACGGCGGACCAGCCGCAGCAGGCTTAAGGCGGTCGTCGGCGGTGATGCGCCGACCACGTCGAGATCCATCTGGAACAACCCGTGGGCCATCGGCAGGAGGCCCCGGCGGGAGACCGCGGTGATCGGCCCGCGATGACCCGCAGCGCCGAGGCTCGTCACCACGTCGGCCATGGTCAATCCGGTGCCGACAACCAGCACGGACGCGTCCGGTGCGATCCCCGCGAGTGCGTCGGCCGCCCAGGGATCGGCCACGAAGCCCGCGGATTCCGCTACGCCCGGCCCAAGCCGGCAGGGCAGCGCGGGTACCGCGTGGCCGAAGCACAGCGCGACCCGGTCGGCCATGATCGTCTCGCCGGATTCCGTGACGATCCGCCAAGCCCCGTCCGCCGCCGTCACCGAGGCGGCCTTGGTGCGCAGGTGGCGCAGGCGCACGCGGTCGGCGGCTGCCTTCAGCGTCTCGGCCAGGACGTCCGCGATGTAGGCACCGTACGCGGCTCGCGGCACGTAGGCACCGCCAGCCTCATCCTGACTCGCGGGGTCGGGCAGGATTTCGTGGGCGTGCAGCCACGCGGTGACGGCACCAGGCATATCGGCTGCGATGTCGAGCCGATCGCTCGGCACGTTGATGCGGTGGCTGCGGTCACGGGTGCTGTAGGCGACTCCACGGCCAAGCTCGGCCCGGGGCTCGAGCACGACGAGGTCGAGCTGGCCCGACGAGGCTCGCATCGCATGGATCGCGAGCACCGCACCGGTGAAACCGCCGCCGACGATCGCGATGCGGAGCGGGCTTGAAGTCTGTCGCGTCGTCACGGCATGTCCCGGAGAAGTTCCGGGCACCTTCGATCAGGGAGGCGCCGTGTGTGCAACCCCGGCTTGATCGCTTACGACGCGGGCTCGCAACGAGGATGCTCGCGGCGACTCCGTCCGACCTCGCAGCAGATGTGCCGCACTGCTGCGCTGACCGGGACTGCCGTCCTGTTCACCGGGTGAGGGTTCTTGCAGCGGTTCGGCGCGCTCGGTTCGATGTTTCCCGTGAAACATCGGCAAGCCATTCATTGTCACCGATCGCTCATGCGCCCGCGGGGGCGAACTGGACGAACGCCCCCGCGAAGGCTGCAACGCCCGACAATGCTCCTGCCACCTGATAGGCGACAGCAGGTAATCGACGTTGCGTGAGGACCGTGCCCAGGACGGGAAGGGCGATCAGGTTCATCGCCACACCCGCCAGTACCGCGGCGGCAATGGCCCCGAGGGGAAGGTAGAGCGCGGCCGTCAGCAAGGTCGGCAGGTCACCGACATTGGCGATCACCCGGGTTCCGCCGCCAGCCAGGAAGCCGATGGCGGCGGCTGCGGTGATCGCCTCCCTGAGCGTCTCGGTGCCCCGGTAGGTCTGGCCGTCGTTGGCGGTCGTCCCCATGACGGTTCTCTCCCGAACGTTCGGCAGTGACCGTCGCCGATAGGCGTATCATTTACAATCAGGAGTTGTACTTACAACTGTGATGCACGCTGGACGACAGAACGGGGTTAACTCGCCGGCTGCCCGACCCGGACCGCCAGAAGCGAAGAGGCATCGATCAGTGGTGCTCACGTCGAACGGCGCGGGCCTCCGATGACCGGTTCGCCCCATCCGCCGCGCCGGCCACCTGCGCCAGCGCGCGCCGGCGCATGATCGCGTAATACTTCCGGTGGTTCGACATCATCCCCCCGCGAAGCGCGAGCGCCGGGGGGTACCGTGCGGCTCGCCGCATCGTGTCGCCTGATCCCGTCGATCAGGCGGCAGATCGCGACCGCGGCTACCGGGCAGTCGCCGCGCCAGCGCTTGCCCTACCAGGCCGCCTGCAACCCAGCGGAGAAGACCTGGGCGGTGGCGTTGGGGCGGACCTCGCCGGTGTAGCTCGCCGAGAGGGAGACGCCCTGCGCCACCGGGCCGGACAGGCTCACGCCGAGCACGGCCCCATCCCGGGACAGCGCAGAGGTGCGGGTCGAGAACGGCACCCCGAACAGGCTCGAGCGCACCACGGCGGCGGTGTCGGCCAGCTCGTGCGCCCAATACGCCCGGGCATCCAGGCGCAGCCCAGCGCCCGCATCCAGCGCCACGCTGGCGATCCGGCCGCCGGCCAGAATCCGGGCCCCCTCCAACGTCGCCGTGGTGAAGGCCTGCTCGGCTAGACCGCCACGCTCGACGACCCGGCCGCGGCTCAGCCGGTCGTAGCTGAAGCCCAACTCGGGCACGACCTCGACCGGCAGGCCGGTGCCGATCGCGTAGCCGGCGAACCCGGACAGGCTCAGGTCGCCGCCCGCGGGGGCGCCGTGCGCCCGGGTCAGGTTCGAGCCGAGCGTCACCGTCCGGTCGACCCGGCCGTCGGCATAGGCGCCCCCGGCCGTGCCGCGCAGGACGACGGCACCGAGCCGGGTTGTGCCGTACACCGTGCCGCCGTAGCTGTCGGCGCTGAACGAGCCGGGCGCGAAGCCGGCCCCGCCGCTTCGGGAGGCCCCGGTCTCGCGCAGGTAGCTGAACGCACCGCCCACCAGTGTGTCGCGCCCGACCTGGCGATCGACGCCCAGCAGCAGGCCGCCGGCATCGAGGTTGGCCCCGCCGGCGGCGCGGTCGCCGCCGCGGCTGCCGAAGCCGTAGAGCGCGTCCGCCCAGATCCGGCCCTCGCCGGAGGCCAACGGCTGGTCGGGGGCGCCCGCCCCGCCGCGCAGGTCGATCGCGGTGCGGTTGGGCCCGAGCCCGGCGCCGCCGGCGCTGAAGCTGGCGCTGCCGCCGCCGAAGCTCATGTGCCGGTCGATCGTGGCGGTGACCAGCCGACGCGCCGTGAGGTCGGCCATCACGGCGTCGCCGTAGCTCTGACCCGACAGGCTGGCGAGCCCGCCCGCCAGGGAACCCGGCGCCGTCGCGTAGATCGGATCGAAGAACCGCGCGCGCGCCGCGTCGGGCCGGGTGCCGGCGTCCGGCCGGGCCAGGTCGAGGGTCGCGCCGACCGCCCGGGCATTGCCGGTCTGGGCCAGGCCCAGGGGCGCGAGGTTGCCGTAGGCGGCGGGCGTGACCACCAGGTCGAGGCCGGTGGCGCCGTAGAGCGCGTCGAAGCGCGTGGCCGCGGGCAAGCCGGCCGCCGGCTGGGCGAGCCCGCTGAACGACCCGCCGAGGCCCGCCTGCGCCCCCAGCACCGAGAAGCGCTGGCCCAGCGGCGGCGTGAAGGTGTTGCCGGCATTGCCAGTAATCCCACGCAGCACCGGCACGAGGGTTCCGTTGGCCGCGACCGCCCCGCTCGGGCCGACCGCCAGCAGGCGCGAGTAGTTGCCTGCCCCGGCGCCGGTGCCGAGGCCGTCGATGTCGATCCCGAACACGCTGCCGGGGGCGAAGCTCACCGGGCCGGCCACCGTCAGGGTCCCGGGCGAGTTACCCGGCCGCAGGGCGCCGGCCACGACGATCGGGGCGGCGACCGTGCCGGTGCCGCGCAGGGTCCCGGCCGCCGCCACCGTGATCGGCGAGGTCCAGAACCCGTTGAGCGACAGCGTGCCCGCCTGCACCGTGGTCGGTCCGGAGAAGCGGCCGGTGCCGGTGAGGTTGAGCGTGCCGGTGCCGACCTTGGTCAGGCTGGTCGGGCTGGTGCCATCCAGGATGGTGCCGGCATACGTGGACGAGGCGGGGCTGCCGACCGTGAGCCGGCCGTTGCCCAGGACGGCCGAGGCCGATCCGGACAGGGCGGCCACGGTGTAGCCGCCGCCGCCGAGGTCGAGCGGTCCGGTGGTGGCGAGCGCGGTGATCCCGGTGATCGGGCCGGTGAACACCAGGCTGCCGGTGTTGGTCAGGGCGCCGTTGATCTGTCCGGACAGGCGGGCGGTGCCGGTGTTCGACACGGGGCCGCTGAGGGCGCCGTCGCTGACGAGCAGGCCGTCATTGCCGATCTCGGCGGCCGAGAGGCTCGCCCCGGAGGCGACCGCGACCGTGCCGGCATTGCCGAGCGCACCGGCCAGCCCGTAGGCGCCGCCACCCGCCACCGACAGGGTGGCGCCCGCGGCGTTGGTGAAGGTGCCGTCGCTGGCGACCGTACCGGTGACCGCGAAGGTGCCGGCGGCGTTCCGGATCGCGCCGTCGACCCGCCCGGCGCTGGCGACCAGCGTGCCGGTGTTGGTCACGCCGCCTGAGACGGTGCCGCTGGTCGTGAGAATCCCTGCATTGGCGACGCCGCCGCCGATCGTGCCGGTGTTGGCCGTGTATCCGGCATTCGCCAGGCCGCCGGAGAGGCTGCCGCTGGTGATGAGGGTTCCGGCGTTGCTCACGCCGCCCGCGATGGTACCGCTGTTGGCGGTGTAGCCGGTATTGGCCAGTCCGCCGGAAAGGCTGCCGCTGGAGGCCAGCGTCCCGGCGTTGCTCACGCCGCCGGCGATGGTGCCGCTGTTGAGGGCGTACCCGGCATTGGCCAGGCCGCCGGAGATCGCTCCGCTGCTGGCGAGGAGGCCGGCATTGATCACGCCGCCCGTGATCGTGCCGGTGTTCGCAGCGTAGCCCACGTTGGCCAGGCCGCCGGCGATCCAGCCGCTGGAGTTCAGGGTGCCGGCATTAGACACGCCGCCCGCGAGGGTGCCGGTGTTGGCGGTGGAGCCGATATTGACCAAGCCGCCCGAGGCGGTGCCGGCGTTCAGGAAGCTGCCGGCCGTGCCGACGGTGATCGGCGCGACGAGGCGGCCGGTCGCCGTCAGCGCCAGGGTACCCGCAGCCACGAGGGTGCTGCCGGTATAGGTGTTGGCCGCCGACAGGCTGGCCGTGCCGGGGCCGGTCTTGACCAGGGAGCCTGGCCCCGTCCCGTCGGTCATCACCCCCGCGAAGCTCGAGGTCCCGGTATCGATCTGCAGCGTGCCGGTGCTGTTGAGCGTCACCGGCCGGGCGGTGGCGAAGCCGTCGGCCAGGACTTCGAGCGTGCCGCCGCCGAACGCGAGCCCGCCGGTCGCCGCGCCGAGGTTGCGGTCGGCCAGGACGCCGAGCACGCCGCCGTTGATGGTTGTGCCGCCGGCGTAGCTGTTGGTGCCGGTGAGATCGAGGATGCCGGCCCCGGTCTTGATCAGGCCGCCAGGCCCGGAGATGTCGTTGGCGAACAATCCGTAATAGGCTTGGCCCTTGTAGGTGGTGTTCACCGTCCAGGTCGAGGTGAACTGGCCGGGACCGTCGATCGCCTTGCCGAGGTTGAGCAGGCCCCAGCCGAACACGGCGTTCGGGATGTTGCTCGGACCGTCACCGAGATGGGTGGCGGTGGTGAACATCGTCTGGGCGATCTGCGGCGCCGTCAGGAACGGGAAGGCCTGCATCAGCACCGCGGCGGCGCCCGCCACGTGTGGCGCCGCCATCGAGGTTCCGCTGATCGTATAATAGCCGTTCGTATGTTGATCGACCGGATGGTCGTTGCGCGGCCAAGTCGAGTAGATCTCCGTCCCCGGTGCAGATATGCACCAAGCAGCCGCGGCGCCGCAAAGATTGCTCGACCAATTCGGCGCGTTGTTCTCATCGACGTTCACGACGGCGACAATATAGCCAGAAATATCCGAGAAGTCCGCCTGTTTCTGCTCGATTCCGTTCACGTCGAAGAGACGATAAACACCGCTATCAGCGTGTTTAGGTGTGATGTACGGAATCAACGATGAGCTGGACGCATTATTCCAATTATAAATATTTCCGTTGATATGATTGTTACCGGCCGCAAAAACCAAGAGCATGTCCTTTTGGGCGGCTTGCTTGATCGCGTCGTATTCAGATTTCATTGCTTCGTAAGAATATTTTTGAAAAACATTTGAGTCTCTAAAAGAATATCCGTAACTACCGTTCAGTATTCTCGCGCCGCGTTCGGCAGCATATTCAATCGCTGACGAAGTGTCGCCTATGAGTTGAGTGACGGGCTTATTGTAGGTTTTGCTGTCGTCGGTCCCCACGATAGCTCGGAGGGCCAAGATCGTGCTCTCGAACGCGACACCCATCATACCGGCGGGGTTACCGTCGCGGGCGGCGCCGATGGTCCCGGACACGTGCGTGCCATGCCCATCCCGATCCACGATCGCGGGCATGTCGAAAGGAGGCCGCGCCTGCGAAATCCACTCGTAGAAGTCGGCTGAGGCCGGCGAGATCCGCGTTCCGCCAGGGGTCGCCAGGTTCCGGAACTCTGGATGCCCTGCATCTATGCCGGTGTCGACCACGGCCACCAGCACGCCAAGGCCGGTAAAGCCGCGCGCATAGGCGGTCGCGGCATTGATGGCTCCGAGACCCCAATCGTTCCGATACTCGGGCGTGTCGAAATCCGACGCCGTCAGGCCCAGGAACGCGGGCGAGCGTCTCACGACACTTTGGGCCGCCGCCGGCTCCAGCGCTGCGGCGAGTGCCACAAGCGAGCAGCCGAGTAGAAGCCCGCGCCGAGCCCGTCCATGCCGCCTTCCGACGCGGCCCGCTCGCGTGTCAGGGCCGCAGCGTTCACCCGTCGGGCTCATGGCATCGTGCCGGTCTGACATGAGGATCGTCCGTTCAGTCCCAAGGAAGGTTGGTCGCGGGACTTACGCAGGCACTCCTTTGACAGACTATGACGCCCCGGGCACAGGGTGCCGCGCACGCGCGATTTGGCACTTCCTTCACCCCTTTTGAGACGTACTGCATGCGGCGGGGCCACGCGATGAGCGCACTCGATCCGGATTGACCGGCGGGAAGCCTATCCAAGGGTCCGGCCGAGGTGTGTCGAAGAGAATCGATATTATTCGGCGTTTTCAATTTGCTTCTTGCGGTAGTGCTCGTCGAAAGACTGACATCAATCGCTGGGAAGCGGGATCATTGCGGGTCCGATACGATGAGACATCACAGCGCCCTCGCCGACTCTGCCGAACAGCAGCGGGGCCCGGCCGCATCGACGGCGTCCCCTGCTGGCGCGGAGGCGTTCCGCTCAGGCGAAGCGGATGCCGCAGCCCCGGCCCCCGGCATCGCCTGCCTCCGCTTCGAGCCCCCCGGCGATCCGGCCGCGCTGGGCCGGGCCTGGCAGGCGCATCTGGCGCCGGTCTTCGCGGTCAGCTTCGGACCCGAGACCGACCTCACCGTCCCGATCGCGATGCGCAGCTATCACCTCGGCGAGCTGCTGGTCGGCGACGTGATCGCGCCCGCGCACATCCTCGAACGGTCGCCGGAGATGATCCGCCAGCAGGGGCTCGACCACATCCTGCTGCAGTTCTACCGGCGTGGCCAAAGCCTGGTCGAGACGGACCACGACGCTGAGCCGGTCGGCGAGGTCCAGTGCATCGTGTTCGACCTGGCCCAGCCCGTGCGCATCGTCGCGGGCGCCGTCGACGCCACGAACGTCGTGATCCCGCGCGTCTTGCTCGAGAAGCAGGGCTGCCACCCCGACGCCCTGCACGGCCGGCCCCTGGACCACGACGGCGACCCGTTCGGGCGCCTGGTCCACAGTTTCGTCGCCAACGTCGTCGCCTGCGGCGACCGTCTGGACCAGCGCGAGGCCCTGGCGGCGGCCGCGGCGATCACCCAGCTCTGCGCGACCTGGCTGCGCGGCCGGGATGCGGGGAACCCTGTCCCGCACCAGGACGTGCGGATCCGGGTCCGCCGGTTCATCGAGGCCGAGTTCGGCAACCCGAAGCTCTCGCCGGCGCTGATCGCCGCGCGGCTCGGCCTGTCGCGCTCGACCCTGTACCGCGTGTTCGCGCCGCACGGCATCGTCAGCTACATCCGCGACCGCCGCCTGATGCACGCGATGCGGATGCTGGTCCAGGACGAGGCGCAGCCGGCGCGCGTCTCGCGGGTCGCCTTCGCGGTCGGCTTCTCGGACGAGCGCACCTTCCGGCGCGCCTTCAAGCGCCGGTTCGGCTTCATCCCGAGCGACGCCGCGCAGCGCCCGGGCCCCGGCCGGGGACCCGAACCCCTGTCGGTCCTGCAGACCTGGATCGAGAGCCTCTGAAGGGGCTGCCCCGCGCGCGGAACGCCCGGTCCGATCATCGGCCGGTCAGGCCGAGGGTCTCACAGAGGGCGCGTTTTTGGCGGGTGCAATCGGCAACAGGCCGTGGAGCGCCATGCCGATGAGCATCGCGGCGACGAACACCACGACCGGCACCGCTCCCGTGGACAGGGCCGCCACCGCCGGGCCGGGACAGAAGCCCGAGAGCCCCCAGCCGATCCCGAACAGGGCGGCGCCGAGGAGCAGGGGCGCATCGATCCTGCGCCGGCCCGGCAGGTCGAAACGGGTATCCAGCACCGGGCCAGGACGGCGCCGGCTCACGGCATAGCCGAGCCCCGACACCGTGACGGCACCCCCGAGCACGAAGACCAGGCTGGGATCCCATTCGCCCGCGACATCGAGGAAGCCGCGCACGCGGGCCGGATCGAGCATGCCGGAGAGCGCCAGGCCGAGCCCGAAGGTGAGGCCGGCGGCCAGGGCCGCGAGGATGCGCAGGGCCGCGCTCACGCCAGCACCCGGGTTGCGGCCACCGTCAGCATGCCGGTGGCGAGGAAGGCCAGCACCGCCGCGAGCGAGCGCGGCGACAGGCGGGCGAGGCCGCACACCCCGTGCCCGGAGGTGCAGCCGGAACCGAGCCGGGTCCCGAAGCCGACCAGCAGGCCGGCCAGGGCCAGGACCGGCAGGTTTGCTGCGATCCGCATCTCGGGCCAGCGCCCGGCCAGCAACGCGAAGGCCGGCGGCCCGAGGACCAGCCCGAGCAGGAAGGCGGCGTCGGCGAGCCAGCGCGCGCGCCCGGGCCGGCCGAGGCCTGCGACCAGGCCGCTGATCCCGGCGATCCGGCCGTTCAGCAGCAGGAGCATCGCGGCGGAGAGGCCGATCAGCAGGCCGCCCGCGAGCGGCGGGAGATAGGTGCTCATGCAGATCTCGTTTCGGGGTCTCGTGTCGCGACTCGAAGGCCGCCCCGGCAGCCCCCGACCATCGGGGTAGCGCCCGGGACGGCGCGGAACAAGCCTTGCCAAACGCCCTTGAACCGGCAATTATCAATTACTTTCAGGTACTTAATGAAGATCGTGCTCTTTCAGGAGCAATCCGCGAACGAAACCTTCTCCTCAACGGCCGGGCAGGCGGAAGAGCTTCCCTGGAACGAGCCGGGACCTCGCCGGACCCGCTTCGGACTTCGAATCGGGCCGGCACGATCGGCTCCCGCAGCGACGACAGCGCGAAAGGTTCAGTGACGATGGCGCACGGTGATCAAGTGGTTTTCCAACGGCTCGACCTCGCGGAGATCCTGGGGATCTGGCGCCATGCGCGGGGGCGGATCGTCGGCATCCACCGGCAGCACGGCCATTCGGCCACGGTCGACGTGAAGTTCGAAGGGCACGAGACGCTGGAGCACTACCTCGCCGACCTGTTCCAGCTGGTGCATTGATGGCGCCCGTAATCCAGAACCCCTGCAGGATCCGCCGGACGTGACGGCCTCGGCCGCGATCCCGCCGCTGCGGGCCACCAGCCGCAGCAGCCTCGAGGGCGAGCTGTGGGCGGAACTGCGCACCGAGGCGGAGGCCGTGCTCGTCGAGGAACCGCTCTATGCCGGGATCGTCCAGGCGACGATCCTGGATCAGCGCAGCCTCGCCCAGGCCTTGGCCTACCGGCTCGCCCACCGCCTGGGCGACGGCGACCTCGCGCGCCTGTCGATGCGCGACCTCTGCCTGTCCGCCTTCGAGGCCGACCCCCATGCCGGGGCCAACGCCGCGCGCGACCTGATCGCCATCCGCGAGCGCGATCCGACCTGCCGGCGCTACCTCGACCCGTTCCTGTTCTACAAGGGCCTGGCGGCGCTCGAAGCCTACCGGGTCGCCCACTGGCTCTGGCACCAGGGCCGCGCGACGCTCAGCCTGCATGTCCAGAGCCGCATCTCGGAGGTGTTCGGCTGCGACATCCACCCGGCCGCCCGGATCGGATCCGGCGTGTTCATCGACCACGCCACCGGGGTCGTCATCGGCGAGACCACGGTGGTGGCCGACGACGTGTCGATCCTCCAGTCGGTCACGCTGGGCGGCAACGGCAAGGAGAGCGGCGACCGGCACCCGAAGGTCGAGCGCGGGGTGCTGCTGAGCGTCGGGGCCAAGGTGCTCGGCAACATCCGCATCGGCGAGGGGGCCAAGGTCGCGGCCGCCGCGGTCGTGCTGCACGACGTGCCGCCCCACACCACCGTGGCGGGCGTGCCGGCCCGGGTGGTGTCGCGCCTCGCCGCGGGTGAGGAACCGGCACGGAGCATGGATCAGTCCTTCGGCTTCGGGGACGGGATCTGATCCCGGCGCGAAAATCTTTCTCCGAGAGGATCGCCGCCAATCCTAAAAGATTGGCGATGAAACGAGAATATAATTCTCCGATCTTGAGCTTTTGCGCCGCCGTCATTCTACAATAGTGGCCCTACCGGGTGATGCCTTCCACAAAATGTCGGTAAATAGGAAAAATAGTTCCGTTGACCCGGTGTAGAATCAAAGCTTACCTTGGCTTTGCTGGCTCGACGAAGCAACGAGCAAGTTTGGCGTCTGCCGTAGATTGTGCGGCTGCGCAAAAAATTTGATCCCCTCAAGGACGACACGGTCATCAGATCTTGTCGGAATCAACCAAATCTTGCGCCCGGCCAGCACGTTCTGCGCGGTAACTCGCCAAATCGCGGGTCGATGCGGCGCGCCTGCAATCGAGAAGAATGAGGACGAACGATGAGTGGACCGGGTCTGAGCGTGAGCGCCACGGCGGCACGCAATCTTGCGACAGCCACCGTCACGTCGGTCCAGAACGCGGCCAACACGCCGCGCTGGCTCCTCCAGCTCCTGCCCTTCGTGGACGTCGCGGGCGGCGTCTACCGCGTCAACCGGCGCGCCGTCGTGCTGGCCCGGCCCGGCCGCGTCGACCTCGTCACCGAGAGCAAGGACCGGGCGATCCGTCCCGCCTCGCTGCGGGCGGTGCCGCTGTTCAGCCGGCTGGGCGATGCCGAGCTGGCGAAGATCGCCGAGCGCTTCACGGAGAGCAAGCACAAGGCCGGCAAGATCATCCACGAGGAGGGCGCCGGCACCCGCACCCTGACCGTGGTGGCGGACGGCACGGTCGAGCTGACCTTCTCGGGTCCCTACAAGGGCCGCCTGCGCCAGGGTCTGGCGACCCGGGGCGACTATTTCGGTGACGGCGACCTGCTCGGCGCCGGCGCCCCCGCGCCGGCCGTCAAGGCGCTCTCGGCGGTCACCCTGCTGACCCTCGATCCGGACGCCCTCGAAAGCGACGAGATCCGCGCCAAGATCGCCCAGTACCGGGACGAGCAGGAGCGGCTGAAGGGCCACACCAGCTCGCATGGCGAGCAGGGCATCGAGCTGCTGGCGGTCCAGACCGGCGAGCCGCGGCTGCCGACCACCTTCGTCGACTACGAATCGCATCCGCGCGAGTATCACCTGTCGACGATCCAGACGATCCTCAACACCCATACCCGCGTCACCGACCTCTACTCGAACGAGATCGACCAGCTCCGCGAGCAGATCCGCCTCACCGTCGACGCGGTGAAGGAGCGCGAGGAATGGGAGCTGCTCAACAACTCGCAGTTCGGCCTGCTGGGCGAGGTCGGCCCGCGCCAGCGCATCCCCACCCGGGGCGGCCCGCCCACCCCGGACGATCTCGACGAGCTGCTGACCCTGGTCTGGAAGAAGCCGGCCTTCTTCGTCGCGCATCCGCGCGCCATCGCGGCCTTCGGCCGGGAGGCCACCCGCCGCGGCGTGCCGCCGGTCGTCGTCCACCTGTTCGGCGCGCCGTTCATCACCTGGCGCGGCGTCCCGCTGGTGCC
Organism: Methylobacterium mesophilicum; assembly: GCF_022179445.1. Classification (GTDB taxonomy): domain Bacteria; phylum Pseudomonadota; class Alphaproteobacteria; order Rhizobiales; family Beijerinckiaceae; genus Methylobacterium; species Methylobacterium mesophilicum. The sequence goes on from NZ_BPQU01000018.1 coordinate 100,040, forward strand.
GAGCGACAAGCTGCCGATCGACATCGATCCGGTCACCGGCGCCGAGACCACCTCGATCCTGCTGCTGCGCGTCGGCGAGGGCGAGCAGGGCGTGGTCGGCCTGCAGAAGTCGGGCGTGACCGGCGAGATCGAGCCCGGCCTGTCGGTGCGCTACATGGGCACCAACGACCACTCGATCGCCTCGCACCTGGTGACCCGCTACTTCTCGGCCGCCGTGCTGGTCGAGGACGCGATCGCCCGCCTCGATAACGTCCTCCTCGGCAACTACCATGACTATGCCTGAGGGACTGGCCTTCGGTCGACCGGAGGCGAGCCCGGCCGAGCTCGCCCACAGCGATCTGATCGGGCGCCTCGCCCGTGAGATCTACCAGCAGGGGCAGGCCGCGAGCCAGCCCCTCGCCCCGACGCTGCCCGCGGGACCCCAGATCCCGCAGGCCCTCGAAGGGCTGCCTCAGGGACCGGGCGGCGCCCCGGTGCCGAGCGCGGCCATGGGAATCCCCTTGGTGCAGACCGGGGGGCAACCCTCCGGTCTGCACCCGGATGCCTCGGCGCTGGCGGCCCGCTCGTTCGGCGGGCCCGCCCTCGGCGTGCCGGGCCTCAGCGGCCCGACCTTGCCGAACCTCGCCCCCGCGAGCCCGGCCTTCTTCGACACCGCCGCGATCCCGCCGGTCCATCCGGCGAGCCCGCGTCCGGTCCTGCCGGATTTCGGGCTCCCGAGCGCGCCGCTTGCGTTCCCGGGCGGTGCCGACCTGCACCGTCAGGTGGCAGGGGATCATCCCCGCGCCAATGCCTTCGCGCACGCGGTCGCGCCGCAGCTGGTGCCGGCCGACCCGTCCCGGCCGGGCGTCGATGTCGCTCAGGAAAGCTTCGCGCGGACCGGGCACCTGTCCCGGGCGCCCGAGGCTCCGGTGTCCGACTACTACTTCCTGAACGCCGGTCCCGGCCCGGCCCGCAAGGCGCCGGCGAGCCCCCGGGTCGAGCCCGCCCGCTATCCGGGTCCGGCGCCGCGGCTGACGGCGCAGGGATCGAGCCCGGCGGCGGCACCGTTCGACGTGGAGCATGTCCGCCGGGACTTCCCGGCCCTGCACCAGAGCGTCAACGGCCACCCGCTGGTCTGGCTCGACAACGCCGCCACCACCCACAAGCCGCAGGCCGTGATCGACGCGACCTCGGAATTCTACGGGCGGCACAACTCGAACATCCACCGGGCCGCCCACACCCTGGCGGCGCGCTCCACGGACCTGTTCGAGGGCGGCCGCGAGGCGGTGCGCCGCTTCCTCAACGCCCCATCGAAGGACGACATCGTCTTCCTGCGCGGCACCACGGAGGCGATCAACCTCGTCGCCGATTCCTTCGGGCGGGCCAATATCGGCCCGGGCGACGAGATCATCGTCTCGACGATCGAGCACCACGCCAACATCGTGCCGTGGCAGCTCCTGTCCCAGGCGACCGGGGCGACGCTGCGGGTGATCCCGGTCAACGACCGGGGCGAGATCATCTTCGAGCAATACGCGGCCCTGCTCTCGGGCCGCACGAAGATCGTCTCGGTGACCCATGTGGCCAACGCGCTGGGCACCGTGAACCCGCTGCGGGAGATCATCGCGCTGGCCCACGCCTACGGGGTGCCGGTGCTGGTCGATGCGGCGCAATCCTCGCCGCACATGCCGCTCGACGTGCAGTCGCTCGACGCCGACTTCCTGGTCTTCTCCGGCCACAAGGTGTTCGGGCCGACCGGGGTGGGCGCGCTCTACGGCAAGACGCACCTGCTCGCCGCGATGCCGCCCTGGCAGGGCGGCGGCCACATGATCGAGGACGTCACCTTCACCCGGACCGTCTACAAGGGCGCCCCGGAGAAGTTCGAGGCGGGCACGCCGGACATCGCGGGTGCGGTCGGCCTCGGTGCGGCGCTCGACTATCTGGAGCGCATCGGCCTGCCGGCGATCGCCGCCTACGAGCACGACCTGCTGGAATACGCGCAGGGCGGTCTCGCCGAGGTGAAGGGCCTGCGCCTGATCGGCACGGCCCGCGAGAAGGCGAGCGTGATGTCCTTCGTGATCGAGGGGCAGGAGAACGAGGCGGTGGCCCACCATCTCGACGCGCACGGCATCGCGGTGCGCTCGGGCCATCACTGCGCCTTGCCGGCCCTGCGCCGGTTCGGGGTCGACCAGTCGGTGCGGGCCTCCCTGGCCTTCTACAACACCAAGTCCGACGTCGACGTGTTCCTGAAGGCGCTGCACAGCCTGCCGCGGCACTGAGCGGGACCGCGACGGGGATGCTCCCAAACGAAGACCGGCCGGACCCCGAAAGGTCCGGCCGGTCTTTTTGCGTGTTCCGGAATACGGGGCGAAACCCAGGGCGGTGTGCCGTACCCTCGCGATCCATCGCGGAATGGCCCCTCGCTCGAAAACAAAGATCGCCTCTGATCCGTGAGCCGACGGTCAGCTTCTTCTCGTCATCCCCCGGTCAAGGCGAAGTCTCGTCCTGCGGCGGCGCGATATTCGAAAAACGGTTTCGTTGACGCTGCGGAGTTCCGAGCGGACCATCGCGATCCTGCAGTCGGATCCCACCGCCGCGTACGTCTCGCTTTGTCATGACCGGATTCGTGAAGCCCGCCATCACCGAGAACGCGATCGCGGTGGTCCAGCGCGTCGGAGGCAACTGCGGAAACGCGACCCGGACGCGGGCGCACCCGCTGGAGCGGCACCAGCGCGCCGTCCCGTGCGCGCGCATCCGCTGGCCGACGCGGTGCGCATCGCCGCCGGCAAGGCCGTCCTCGGCATCTGACCGCCCCGACAAGGAGATTTATCATGAGCCTGATCCCCCCGGAGGCCGTCGAGTTCATCGGCTTCGTCGCCCCCCGCCACACCTCCGAGATCCACCCGGCGCAAGGGCCGGCGATCGACCGGGACTACCTGAAGCTGCTGGCCCAGGCGCATGAATGGGGCGGGTTCGACCGGGTGCTGGTGGCGTTCCACGCCACGGCGCCGGACGCCCTGCTGCTCGCCGGACAGGTCGCCACAGTCACCGAGCGGCTTGGGCTGATGATCGCCCACCGGACCGGCTTCACGGCGCCGACCGTGGCGGCCCGGCAATTCGCGACCCTCGACCAGCTCACCGGCGGCCGGGTCGCGATCCACGTGATCAGCGGCGGCGACGACCGGGAGCTGGCCCAGGACGGCGACCACCTCACCAAGGACGAGCGCTACGCCCGCACCCAGGAGTTCCTGGACATCGCCCGCCAGAGCTGGACCGCCGCGGCGCCGTTCGACTACGCGGGGGCGTTCTACCGGGTTGAGCGGGGCTTCTCCGAGGTGAAGCCGGTCGACGCCATCCCGGTTTATTTCGGCGGCGCCTCGCCGGCGGCCCTGGCGGTGGCGGGCCGCCACGCCGACACCTACGCCCTGTGGGGCGAGACCCAGGCCCAGGTCCGGGAGCTGATCGGGCGGGTCCGGGAGGCCGCCGCGCCGCATGGGCGCAACCCGCGC
>NZ_BPQU01000019.1 GCF_022179445.1 Methylobacterium mesophilicum
CGCCGCCGGATACGAGGACGACTTGGCCGTCGCTACATAAGTGGGAACAGCTCTAAGCGTTTTTGACAAGTTGACGAACCATTAACGCCGGCCCCACGTTTGCAACATGAGCGCGGAAACGTGCAGGGGATGTTGCGATGGCGCGGATCGGGACAGTCGGCCGGACCGGTGCAACCTGGAGCAGGCCCGCGCAATCCGTGGGCGCTGCGGCCGGGGCGGTCGCGGCGACGGACGCCGTCTCGCCGGCTCGGGCGCTGGTGGTGGTCGATGGGGGACGGCGCGAGGCGCGCGTCACGATCCTGATGCCGGACCGATTCGGCTCCGGCGGCGCCTGCGCGGGCTTCGTGGCGCAATTGCTGATCGCCACCGACCCGACCCTCAGGCCGTCGCGGCTGGAACGCACGAAGGCGGCCGCGGCGCGCTACGCCGAGACTGCCCGGCGGCTCGCGTAATTTCGTTGCATCGCCGCCGCCGTCATTGCGGGCGGTAAGCGTAACGCACGTTCCAACCCCCTCCCGGCACGGTGAGGCGCCTGCTTCGCAAGCGCTTCCCGGGGATGAGGGCGAGGCCGGACCGACGAAGCGTCGAGCCGGCCGTGACGCTTACGCCTCGGCGGACTTCACCTTCAGGACCTGGCGGCCGCGGTACATGCCGGTCTTCAGGTCGATGTGGTGCGGACGGCGCAGCTCGCCCGAGTCCTTGTCCTCGACGTAGGTCGGCGCCTTGAGGGCGTCGGCCGAGCGGCGCATGCCGCGACGGGAGGGGGAAGTCTTTCGCTTCGGAACGGCCATGGCAGGAATCCTTCGTGATGCCGCGGGCAAAGCGGCGCGCGAGCGGCTCCTCGATCGAGGATCGCCTCGCACACCGCGGGATACGGATGAGGGCGCGCTTATAGCGTCGGCGCCGGCCCCTGGCTAGAGGTGCGGCGACACAACCGTTAAGCCCGGGTTCAAGTTGCCGGGCCCAGATTTTTTCCACGGCGCCGCGGAGCGGGCCGACCCCTCGGGAGACACGCCATGGCTTCCTCCAAAACGACGTTTGCCGTCCTCGCCCTGCTCTCGAGCCTGATGGCTGTGCCTGCCCTCGCGCAGGCTCCGCAGACATCGAGCCCCGCGACGCCGACCGCCCCCGCCAGGCCGGCCGCCCCGAGCGCGCCGGTCGCCGGGCCGCCGAACGCCGCCAAGGGCGCGCTGCTCGACCTCAACAGCGCCAGCGCCGCCGACCTCGACGCCCTCCCGGGCATCGGCGCCGCCCGCTCCGCCGCGATCATCAAGGGCCGGCCCTATCGCGGCAAGGACGACCTCGTCTCCAAGAAGATCATCCCGCAGAACGTCTACGACGGGATCAAGGACAAGGTCATCGCCAAGCAGAAGTAGGCGCTCACTCGGCGATCGCGCCCTGGGGCATGGAGAAGCCCGGGGGCGCCTTCTGGGTGGCCTCCTTCGGCGCCGCGCGCCGGACGGGGGCCTTCTTCTTGGCCTGGGCCTTCGGCGCGGCCTTGACGGCGGGGGGATCCTCGCAGGCGCGGAACGCGAGTTGCGCCAGGGTCGAGCCCTCCTCGGCCACGATGGTGATCGGGTCCGCCAGGATCGGCAGGGACGGCTGCCAGCGGATCGGCCCGCCGAGCATCGCCTCGATGGTGGCCGGCGCCGTGCCGCGCCGCAGCGTGGCGAAATCCGGCCCGTACGCGGTGGCGACCTTGCCGGCGATCACCACCTGCAGGACCTCGTTCACCTCCGGGGTCAGCGGCCGGAGCGGATTCGTGGTCCGCACCTGCCCGGCGCGGGTCACGACCATCTTGAACCCCTTGCCACCCTCGTAGCGCGCCGCGCGGGCCCCGCAGGGCTGCTCGACCTGCGCGGCGGCGGCCGCAGTGGGATCGGGGGCCGGCTCGGACGGGGCGGGCGCGGGGGCCTGCGCAGGAACCTGCGTGGGCACTTGCTTGGGCACTTGCGTGGGCACTTGGGCGGGAACTTGGGCGGGGGCCGCCGCCTGCGCCGGGCCCGGCGCGGCCTGCGGGGCCGGCACTCCGGCCGGCAGGCAGGCGAACGGGAGGGCGAGCAGCAGGCCGGCCGCCCCGGGATACAGCCTCATCGGTCCGCCTCCGGCAGATCGCGCCGCGGCGGCTCGATCCGGCCGGTCCTATCGAGGGCTCTGATCGGTTGCAATTCGATCGCTTCCAAATCGAGTACGCGCGTGTCGAGGAGGTGCGGGTCCGGAACGCGCGGGTCGAGATCCTGCGCCGCGCGGTCGATCGGGCTGATGCGCGGGCCGACCGAGCCGATCACCAGGTCCTCGTCCTCGACGTCGAGTTCGGAGCCCATGCGGAGGGGTTCGCGCCGGCCCCGGGCCGTCATGGCGGCGACCGCAAGTCCCGCGACGACGAAGGCCACTATAGCCAGGATGATCAGCAGGCGCTCCATCAGGCGGGAAGCTCTAACCCGCTCGAAGGCCCGTCGTCACCCCGTACTCGGCCGAACAGCGACCGCATGTGGGATCGGACCGCACCGGCGACTCCGTGGAACACGGCTTGCGTAAGGTGCTGGGCCGGGTAGACGCGAGCGAGCCGGAGTCGGGACCGATCCATGCAGCACGAGTCGAGCCGCGAGCCGGAGGAACTGGAGAGCCATCTCCTCGGCCTCATCGAGAGCGCCCGGGAGCAGGCCCGGGAGGACCCGTTCCGCAACCCCGTCCTGGCCGTGACGCTCGCGATCACCCGCCGGTTCGACCGCAACGAGATCGCGGCGGACGACCTCGACGGCCTGTTCGAGCGGCTGCGCGCCCCGGCCCTGGCGGCCCGGGCGGAGCGGCTGCGCGGCTATGTCGGGCTCGAAGCCGGGCCGGCCGACGCGGACTCCGCGATCCCCGCGCGCCTAGTCGCCGCCGCCCCCGGCGGCCCGGACGGCGTCTCGGCTTTCGCGGCCTTCATCCACCGCATCGCCTTCGCGGTGGTGTTCACGGCGCATCCGACCTTCGGCATGCCGCGCGCCGTGGCGACCCTGCTGGCGCAGGCCGCCAGCCTGCCCGACGCGGCCGCCCGCGCCGACCTGATCGCCCGCGCCGCCGCCCTCTCCACCCGGCCGGACGCGCCGATCACCCTCGACGTCGAGTTCGAGCAGGCCTGCGCGGCGGCCAACAACGGACGGCTCGCGCTGGACGCGTTCAACGGCGCCCTGCTGGACGCCGCCCGCACCCGCTGGCCCGATCGATGGACCGAGCTGACCCCCCGCCCCTTCGCCATCGCCAGCTGGGTCGGCTGCGACACCGACGGGCGCACCGATATCGGCTGGTGGGACACCCTGCGCTACCGGCTGATCTCCAAGCGCATGCAGTTCGACCGGGTGATGCGCGACCTGCCCGACGGGCCCGCCTGCCGGGAGGTCCGGGCGCTGGCCGCGGAGGCGCTCGCCGCGGTCAACCGCCAGCTCGCGGTCGCCCCCCGGCTCGGCGACAAGCCGTCGCTCGAAGCGGTGCACCGCTTCGCCCTGGCGCTGATCATCGAGCGCGAGCGCGCCCAGACCGATGCCGGCGCCCTGGTCGCCGGGCTCACCGCGGCGCTCGAGGGGGCCGACGCGGCCGACAAGCGGGCGATCGCGATCCTGCGCTCGGGCGTGGCCACCCACGGCCTGTCGAACGCCCTGCCGCATTTCCGGCTGAACGCCAGCCAGATCCACAACGCCGTGCGCCGGGTGATCGACCTGGAGGGCGAGCCGACCGATTCGGCCCAGCGCCGCTCGCATCTGGCGACCATCCACAGCCTGCTCAACGACGTCCGGCCGGTGGCGGTGGATTTCGGCGCGCTGGCCGCCGAGCGGGCCTCGGCCGCCCGGCTGATGATGACCATCGCCCAGATCCTCAAGCACGTTGACGGCACCCACCCGGTGCGCTTCCTGATCGCCGAGACCGAGACCGGCTACACCCTGCTGGCCGCCCTGTGGCTCGCGCGCCATTACGGCATCGCCGACAAGCTCGAGATCACGCCCCTGTTCGAGACCGCGAGCGCCCTGGAGCAGGGCATCCGGGTGCTCGACGACGCCCTGCGCAACCCGCACTGGCGCCAGTACCTCAAGCGGATCGGCCGGCTCACCGTGCAGTTCGGCTACTCCGATTCCGGCCGCTATGTCGGCCAGCTCGCCGCCACGTTCTGGATCGAGCGGCTGCGCCTGCGCATCACCGAGATGCTGGTCCAGAACGGGCTGGCCGATGTCGAGCTCGCGATCTTCGACACCCACGGCGAATCGATCGGCCGGGGCGCTCACCCGACCTCGCTGCGCGACCGCCTGGCCTACCTGGCCCCCGAGGACGCCCGCGACCGCGCCCGCAAGGCCGGCCTGAAGGTGCGGCTCGAATCGAGCTTCCAGGGCACCGACGGCTACCTGCTCTACGGCACCGAGGCGCTGGCCCAGGCCAGCGTCGCCCGCATCGCCGAGCACGTCTACGCCCTCGACATCGCCGAGGACGACAGCTTCTCGGATTATGCCCTCAACGACACCGCGGCGGGGGGCGACGCGAAGGACGACCCGATCTACTCGGAGCCGGACTTCGCGCTGGAATTCTTCACCGCCGCCCGGCAGGACATGGAGGCCCTGGTCGACGACCCGGGCTACGCCGCCCTGCTCGGCACCTTCGGCCCGAGCCTGATCGACCGCACCGGCTCCCGCCCGGTGGCGCGCCAGACCGACAACGGCGGGCCGGCACGCATCACCCATCCGACCCAGATGCGGGCGATCCCCAACAACGCGATCCTGCATCAGCTGGGTTTCCTGGCCAATTCCCTCCACGGGATCGGCCGGGCCGCCCAGCGCGGCCCCGACCTGTTCCGCGACATGCGCCGGGATTCGGTGCGCTTCTCGCGGGCGTTCCGGCTGGTCCAGCATGCCGCCGCGCTGGGCGACCTCGACGTGCTGCGCGCCTATATCGACACCCTCGACCCGGCCGTGTGGCTGGAGCGGGCCCGGCGGACCCAGAAGGACTTCCGCCGGGAGGAGCTGGTGGTGATCGCCGGCGCGCTGGAGCGCCTCGACCTCGCATCGTCCCTGCGCGGCCTGTTCGGCCGCCTGACCCGCGACTGGCTGGCGCTCACCACCGCCGCCCCGGACCTGCCCGGCATGTCGGCCCGTCTGACCCTGCTGCACGCCCTGCGGCTGGCGCTGATCCACCGGATCTGGTTCCTGGCGGTTCACATCCCGGGCTTCCGCCCGCAGGCCGGCATCTCCCGCGAGCAGCTGCTCGAACGCGTCCTGCGCCTCGACATCGACGGCTGCCTGACGCTGCTCGACGCGATCTTCCCGGTCACCCCGGACCCGACGCTCGGCCTCAACTTCGGCGAGCCCGCCGGCCCCCGGGATGTCGGCACCTACGAGGCCGAGCACGCCAACCTGTTCCAGCCGATCCGCCGCCTGTTCGACCAGGTGCGGGAGATCTCCGGGATGATCCAGCACGAGGTCGGGGCGTTCGGGTAGCGGGCGTTCCACGGGTCAGGGCCTACCGCCCTGGCTCGACACCGGAACTCACCGCGCAACCCGAGAACGATGGTCAGCAAGGCGCCAGCATGCCGGCCGCGATCCAACAGCGCGGGCTGACCTCGATCCCGGACGGACACCACGCGCACCCGAGAAGACGCCCGCTCTACATGAGTTCCGGTTACGCCGGCTGGACGATTCATCTCCCGAGGATCGATACCCCCTCTCTGAGAACCCGCGCCGTCACTCCGGGGTGCCGCAGGCGAGCCCGGAGCCCGGAAATGCTGCCCGTACAAGAGCTTGACACATCGGCGTCTCTGGACCCCGGGTTCCGCTGCGCGGCCCCGGGACGACGAAGCGTGGCGGCATCGATCAAGCCGTCCCTTGAGGAGGGCTGAGCCTTCCGCGCTGGGGAGAGATCCAAATTCGAACCGCTCCGACCCGTAGCTACACAGGCCGGCGCGGAGAGCGTTTCGCGGGAGGCGCCTCGTCGTCAGCGAAACAGGTTCGCGGGCGCCGGCGGGGTCGCGTGAAGCAGCGTGATCGTCACCCGTCGGTTCGGCGCCAGGTAGGGGTTGTCGGGGAAGACCGGCTCGGTGTCGGCACGTCCCACCACGGAGATGAAGTTGTCGTTGGGAACCCCGGAACCCGCCAGGATCTCGCGCACGGCGAGCGCGCGCCCGGCGGTGAGGTTCCAGGGTTCGACGGCCCGCGCCGAACCCGGGCGCATGGCGGACGTGTGGCCCGTGACAGACAGGCGGTTGGGCAGCTGGCGCAGGGCGGGCGCGAGCGTCTCCAGGACGCGACGGGTGCGCTCGTGGGGCTCGACGGAGCCATCGCGGAACATGGAGCGGCCGTCCTGGTCCACGAGGGACACGTTCACGCCCTCCTTGGTCGGCTCGATCACGATGTTCTTCGACAGCTCGGCGATGTCGGGCAACGTCTGGAGCGCCTGCCGGAGGCTGGCGATGGCGCTGTAATCGGCCTGCACGCTGGAGGCCGACCGGCTGGCATCGAGATCGCTGGCGCGGCCCGGAGTGGTCGCGCGCGCCCTGTCGTCCCGCTCGGCGGAGCCCCTCGCTGCGTCGCGGGGCGTGGACGCCTTGTTGCCGGACGTGTCGAGGGCGGTGCCGTACAGCATCCCGCCCGCGCCACTGGTGGCCGGGCTCGACGCCGAAGGCGCGAAGTATTCCGCCAAACCGTTCTTCTGCTCCTGCGTCGTCATGCTGATCAGCCACATCAGCAGAAAGAACGCCATCATGGCGGTCACGAAGTCCGCATAGGCGATCTTCCAGGCCCCGCCGTGATGCGCGTGCGCGGCCTTCTTGACCTTCTTGATGATGATCGTGGCCATCGAGTCCCCGCTTGCGCTTGGGTCAGATCTGGGCGGGGAGAGCGGCGGTTGCCGCTTCCACTTCGTTGAAGGTCGGGCGGACGTCGCTCATCAGGGACTTGCGGGCGAATTCCACCGCCATCACCGGCGGCTGGCCGCCGATATGGGCGAGCAGACCCGCCTTGAGGGACAGGTAGTATTTGGACTCCGCCTCGAAGAGGCTCTTGAGCGACTGCGCCATGGGCCCGAAGAAGCCATAGGCGACGAAGACACCGAAGAAGGTGCCGACCAGCGCGCCGCCGATCAGGTGGCCCAGCACCTCCGGCGGCTCCTTGATCGCCCCCATCGTCTTGATCACGCCCAGCACGGCGGCGACGATGCCGAGCGCGGGCGTCCCGTCGGCGAGCGCCTGCATGGCCGAGACGACGCGCTCCTGCTCCTGGTGGTGCGTCTGCAGCTCCTCGTCCATGAGCGCGTCGATCTCGTAGACGTTGTTGGCGCCCAGCGTCACCATACGCATGTAGTCGCAGACGAACTCGACGGCGTGATGGTTGGCGGCAAAGGTCGGGAAGGCGTTGAACAGCGTCGACGCATCCGGATCCTCGATATGCGGCTCCAGCGCCATCGCGCCCTTCGACTTCGCGAGCTTGAACAATGAATACTGCATCCCCAGCAGCTCGACATAGCTTTTCTGCGTGTATTTCGGTCCCTTCACGAGCGTACCCAGCATGGCGGGCACGGCCTTGAGCACCGGCCCGGTATTGCCGATGACGAAGGCCCCGATGGCGGCACCGAGGATGATGACGAATTCGAACGGCTGCCAGAGGACGAGCAGGTGGCCACCCATCGCCGCGTAGCTGCCGAAGACGCAGGCGAAGACGATCAATGTGCCGACGATCAGCCGCATAATTTGCCATCCTTGCGCGGCGACAGGTACACTCCGCGCGACGCCATTAATCATTGGCCAATCACTGATTAAGGTTAACAGCGCGTTTAGGGCCGTGGCCGAAGGACTGGCAGATGCTTGCGCCCGGCGTTTGGTGGCGCGGGTTTGACCTGACAGGAACGGCGCGGGCGTGTCGCAACCGCGATCGCGCCGGCTTTCGCGGGTCGCCAAGGCACAGCCGTCGGGCCGGCCGGTCCATGATCCGCAACGCTTGCCCTCGAGCCGCGGCGGGACGCGCGCGGCGATGTCCCGCCGCGGCTCGTCCGGGTCGTCTCCGGGTGCCCTCCGGGTCACGCAGGTCGGACGATTCCCCTCCCCAGGCCTGCCCCCCATTCATGATGACGGCGCGTGGCTGCATCGGCCAAGCCTTCACCGGAAGAAGGCTGGGTTTCCCCGCTGGGGAGTGCCGAATATTCCAACCTCCCGCCCCGTAGCCCGGCACCTGCGCCGCCCGTCGCGCGGCCGCGCTGTCGAGGCGACGCTTCCGGGACGCGGAAGGGCGGTCGATCACGTCACCGTGGGTCGCGGGGGGACTGCCCTACGGGCCCCTCACACCCCCTCCACCCGCAGCACCGTCCCCGACAACCCGGCCACCCGCACCCGCGCCCCCGCCGGCAAATCCGGCCCTTCGATCCGCCAGAGCGTGTCGTCGAAGCGGATGCGGCCGGCGCCCTGGAGGATCGGCTCGGCGAGCACGCCCTCGCGGCCGATCAGGCCGCGGTCGGCGCGGTTGAGGGCGTCGCGGGAATCCGTGCGGCGGTGCAGGCGCGTGGCGAGGCCGACCAGGAGGACGGCCGTGGCCGCGAACAGCAGGGTCTGGCCCTGCCAGGGCATCGGGATCAGCGCCGCGGCGAGGCCGGTCGCCACGGCGGCGAGGCCGAGCCAGATCAGGAATACCCCCGGCGCCACGATCTCGGCGCCCGCCAGGACGAGGCCGCCGATCACCCAGCTCCAGGCCGGCCCGAGGGCCGCCAGGATCCCGAAGCCGTCGGTCATGGGGTTCCGGCCCGCGGAGCCGACACGTTGGGCGGCGAGCCGGCGCGCCGGGGCGGGGCGGCAGCCTCGCCGAAGACCGCGCGGGTGAGCTCGCCGATGCCGCCCAGCGTGCCCGCGAGCGCCGCCGCCTCGATCGGCACCACCACCACGCGCTGGTTCGGCGCGGTGGCCAACGCCCGCACCGCGTCGACGTATTTCTCCGCCACCAGAAAGTTGGCCGCCGCGATGTCGCCCTCGGCGATCGCCCGGCTGAGCATCCCGGTCGCCGCCGCCTCGGCCTCGGCCGAGCGCTCGCGCGCCTCGGCGTCGCGGAACGCGGCCTCCCGGCGGCCCTCCGCCTCCAGGATCGCCGATTGCTTGCGCCCCTCGGCCCGCAGGATCTCGGCGGCCCGCTGCCCCTCCGCCTCCAGGATCGAGGCGCGCTTCTCGCGCTCGGCCTTCATCTGCCGGGCCATGGCGCCGGCGAGGTCGGCCGGGGGCACGATGTCCTTGATTTCGATCCGGTTGATCTTGACGCCCCAGGGCGAGGCCGCCGCGTCCAGCACCCGCAGCAGGCGCTCGTTGATCTCGTCCCGGTGGGCGAGGAGCTGGTCGAGATCCATCGAGCCGACCACGGTGCGGATGTTGGTCATGGTCAGGGTGGTCATGGCCAGGTCGAGGTTCGAGACCTCGTAGGAGGCGCGGGCCGCGTCGAGCACCTGGTAGAACACCACCGCGTCGATCGTGACGCCGGCATTGTCGCGGGTGAAGGCCTGCTGGCTCGGGACGTCGACCACCTGCTCCATCACGTTCACCCGCCGGCCGACGCGCTCGACGAACGGGATGATCAGGCCGAGGCCCGATTCGAGGGTGCGGTTGTAGCGGCCGAACCGCTCGACCGTGAAGACGTGGCCCTGCGGGATCATCTTCACGCCGGCCGCCAGCGTGACCACCGCCAGCGCCGCCGCGCCGAGCGCGAACGTGCTCAGACCGATCGTGAGATCCATGAAGCCCCTCCCCGGCCGCACGGCGTCGACGGGCGGCTCAGATGCCAGCGTACCAGCTGAACCCGAGGCCCGCGACCATGCTGCCGCGGCCGTGGCCGATGCCGTCGACGCGGTCCACAGCCTCGATGCTGGCGAGGTATTTCAAGGACTTGTAGCCGAGCTGTCGCTCCACCCGGAGGCGAACCGGGGCGCCGTGGGCCACCGGCAGGTCGGCGCCGTTCATGCCGTAGGCCAGGATGGTCTGCGGGTGGAGGGCGTCGAACAGGTCGTAGCTGTCCCACCAGCCGTCGACGCTGCGCATCACCACGTAGCGCGCCTCCGGGCGCATCCCGGCGGCGGCGAGCACCAGGGACAGCGGAACGCCGGTCCACTGGCCGATCGCCGACCAGCCCTGCTCGCAGGAATGGAGCGTGATCTGCGTGCGCGCCGGCATCGCCTTCAGCGCGGCGAGCGAGAACGCCCCAGGCCGCTCGACGAGGCCCGTGACCGGCAGGCGCCAATCCGAGAAGCCCTGCGCCTTCGAGCGGCGATAGGCCGGGTCGTCGGGGTCGGTGGTGTTGATGGTCGGGAACACCGCCGAGATCGCCTCGGGGCCGAATTCCCGGGCGAGCGGCTGGCGCGCCAGCAGCAGGCGCTGCCCCGCGAAGGTCAGCCAGTCGCTCAACCCGTAGGGATTGGGGCGCAGCTGCGGCGCGCCGGGATCGCAGCCGCCGACGAGGCCGGCCGCGCCGATCCCGGCGGTCCCGACGATCAGGCGGCGACGGGTCAGCGCGCTCATGGGTTCTCCTCCGCGTTGCCGGCACGCCCGGCGATCATGCCGCGCATGAGGTCCAGCGGCCGGTTCGCCAACACCTGCCAGATGTGGATGGCGAGGAACGCGACCATCGCGAAGGCCGCCAGGAAGTGGATCGTCCGGGCCGATTGCCGCCCGCCGAACAGCGTGAACAGCTCAGGCCAGGCCGCGGTGACGCCGGGCGACATGGTCAGGCCGCTGAGCAGCATCAGCGGCGCGAGCACCAGCAGGACGACGAGGTAGGCGAGCTTCTGGAGCGCGTTGTAGCGGCCGGTCGCCGGCGCCCCGCCGCGCAGGCGCAGATGCGACCGGACCTCGCCGGCGAGCGCCCGCGGCCGGATCTCGGCCGGCTCCGGCAGCAGGCGCCGCCGCAGATGCCCGCGCAGCAGCGCCAGGGCCAGGTAGGCGGCCCCGTTGAGGACGAAGATCCAGGCGGCCAGGAAGTGCAGGTTGCGCGCCCAGCCGGTCTGCTCGAGGTTCACCGGCAGCGGCAGGGCGATCCAGGCCGGCGCGTCGTTGGCCCCGGTCTCGCCCCAGAACAGCTTCGGCAGGGCGAGCAGGATCGCGGTGCCGCTGACCATCAGCGCCAAGGTCGCGGCGGCGCCGGTCCAGTGGGTCAGGCGGACCCAGGCGGGGTGGCGCACCCGGCTGAATGGTCGACCTCGCGTCTCGATCATCATCGGTTCAGACCGCAGCCCTTATGACGGTGGGAACGCGCTGCGTCCGTCGTCGCTCCCGGCGTCGATGACGCAACGCTTGATGAAGAAAAGATGGGCATGATACCCGCCACGCTCGCTGCGGACGAAATTCCTTTCGCTTCGCTGCGGCCGGCAAAGATCCCCACACAACCGGATTCGGTGCGCGCGTGAAGATCGCTGTCCTGGCACATCTGAAGTACCCGATCGGCCAGCCCTATGCCGGCGGTCTGGAGATGCACACGCATCTGCTGACCGTGGCGTTGAAGCGGCGCGGGCACGATGTGACGCTGTTCGCCAGCCGGGGCTCGGACCCGGCGCTCGAACCGGTGATGCTGTGCGACCCGACCGGCGACGCCGTGGCGGATCCCGAGCGCGAGGAGGCGATCGACGCGGCCGAGTACGACGCCTACCGGCGGATGATGGAGCTGGTCGCGGCCGGCGGGTTCGATCTCGTGCACAACAACGCGCTGCACGCCCTGCCCCTGCAGATGAGCGCCCGGCTCGGGCTGCCCTGGGTCACGGTGCTGCACACCCCGCCCTTCGACGCCCTGGTCTCCGGCGTGGTGCAGGCCGATCCTGACATGGCCTTCCTGGCGGTCTCGCCCTCGCTCGCCCAGGAATGGCAATCGCTCGTGCCCGGCGCGCAGGTGGTCGACAACGGCGTCGACCTCTCGACCTTCGCGTATTCCGAGACTCCCGACGCCCCGCCCTTCGCGTTCTGGTCCGGCCGGATCGTACCCGAGAAGGGGCTGCACCTCGCCATCGACGCCGCCCGCGCGGCCGGGCTGCCGCTGACCTTCGCGGGCCCCAAGCTCAATCCCGGCTACTGGGCGGCCGAGATCGCCCCGCGGCTCGGGCCCGACCTGACCCATCTCGGCCACCTCTCGCACCGGGACCTCGCGCACCATCTCGGCCGCGCCCGGGTGGCGATCGTGTCGCCGCGCTGGGAGGAGCCGTTCGGCCTCGTGGTCGCCGAGGCGCTCGCCTGCGGCACGCCGGTGGCCGCCTTCCGCCGGGGCGCGATGCCCGACATCCTCGACGCCCAGTGCGGCCGCCTCGCCCGGCCGGACGATTCACAGGACCTCGCCGTGGCGATCCGGGACGCCGCCGGCCTGTCGCGCCGGGCCTGCCGCGACCGGGCCGAGGCCCTCTACGACGCCGCCGCCATGACCGATCGCTATCTCGAGAGCTACGATGCCGTGATGGCGCGCTGCGCCGAGCGGGCGCAGCCGACGCTGCGGGTGGCCGGCGGGCGGGCGTAACGGAGACCGGCGGGGGCCTGCCTGGCAGAGCGGGCCGGGATGTTCACACGCCGTCTTCCGGATGTAGGCGCCATCGCCCGCCGCGCTCTCCCTCCCCCCTCTGTGGGGGAGGGTGGGCCGGCCGTCAGGCCGGGTCGGGAGAGGGGCAGCGCGACGATGCAGGATGGATCAGGCGTCCGCGACCTTTTCGGAAGCGTCGCTCCCCTCTCCCGACCCCTGCTGACGCAGGGGCCACCCTCCCCCGCAAAGGGGGGAGGAAGGGCGGGGATCAGGTCTGGCGTGGATCTCCTGTCCAGCCGGAGGCGATCCAAGACCAGATGGGTCAGCATCCGAGCCCGGACGGGAGATCCGACCCGCGCCTCGGCCGGCGCCACAGACCCGTGACGCCCACACGCGTGCCGGGGACGGCAGAAACACTGCGTCTAGCGCGCGGATGAGGTTGGGAAGACTAGCTATCATGACCCGCGCAACCGCCACCCCGTTCGCCAGGCCCTGCGTCGTGTGCATCCCCGCCCGCAACGAGGCGGAGCGGCTGCCGCTGCTGCTCGCCTCCCTGGCCCGGCAGGACGGCTTTTCGGCCGAGGCGCCGCTGCGGGTGGTGGTTCTCGCCAACAACTGCACCGACGGCACGGTGGCGGCGATCCGAGCTCTGGACGGATCCGGCGCGCTCGCAGGGCTGACGCTGCGGGTGATCGATGTGGCGCTGCAAGGCCCGGAGGCCCATGTCGGCACCGCCCGGCGCATGGCCCTAGACGCCGGGGCCGACTGGCTCGACGCCGAGACCGGCCCGGACGGGATCCTGCTCACCACCGACGCCGACGCGCGCCTCCCGGCCGACTGGGTGGCGGCGAACGTGGCGGCCTTGCGCGACGCGGACGTGGTCGGCGGCCGCCTGGTGATCGACGACGACGGCGCCGCCGACCCGCGGCTTGCCGAGCTGCACGCCCGGATCGAGCGCTACTGGGCGGGCGTCCGGCGGCTGGAAGACCTCCTCGATCCGCCGCCGCACGACCCGGCGCCGCGCCACGGCGACCATACCGGCGCCAGCCTCGCCGTCCCGGTGGCGCTGTATCGGGCGGTCGGCGGTCTGCCGCCCCTGCCCTGCGGGGAGGACAACGCCCTCGTCGGGCTGCTGCGGGCGCGGGGCGCCCGGCTGCGCCACTGCCCGGACGTGCGCGTGATGGTCTCGTCCCGCCACACCGGCCGGGTCTCGGGCGGCATGGCCACCGAGATGGCGCGCCGCGCCCGCGTCCTCGACGGAGAGCCGTATCTGCTGCCCGAGGCCGCCCACTGGCAGGCCCTGGTCCTGCGCCGGGCCGAACTGCGCCGGGCGTTCCACCTCGCCGGACCGGCCCGGGCGGAGGCCTGCGCGCGGCTCGGGCTCGGCGCCGCGGACCTCGCCGCCCTGGGCGATTGCCCCAACGACATCGCCTTCGTGGAGCGGGCCGACCCCATCCTCGAATCGCGTGCGCCGCCGGCCCGGGAATGTCCCCTCGACCGGGCGCTCGCCGACCTCGACGCCCTCGCCCTGTCGCTGAGGGACGCCGCGTGACGAGCGGGATCGGCTGGTACGTCCACCATCAGGGCGCCGGGCATCTCCAGCGCGCCCGCGCGGTCGCGGCCGCCCTGCCACGGCCCTGCACGCTGATCGGCACCCTCGCCGCGTTCGACGCGGGCGCGATCGCCAGACCCGGCCTCGACGTGCTCGACCTGCCCGACGACCGCCCGCTCGGCGGCTCGGAATTCGATGGGCGGGACGGCGAGGCCGGGCGGCCGGAGGCGTTCCACTACGCGCCCCTGAACCATCCCGGCGTGCGCGCCCGCATGGCCCGCATCGCCGAATGGGCCGCCCGGACAGACCCGGCGCTGATCGTGGTCGACGTCTCGGTCGAGGTCGCCCTGCTGGCGCGCCTGCTGTCGGTGCCGACCCTGGTGGTGCGCCTCGCCGGCACCCGCACCGACCGGCCGCATCTGGAAGCCTTCCGCAGCGCGACGCGCCTGCTCGCGCCCTTCCCCGAGGCCCTGGACGGGGCCGGCGTGCCGGACTGGGTCCGCGCCAAGACGCATTATGCCGGGTTCCTCGCCGCACCCGCGCAGGCGGCCGCGGCGGCGGGCGACGACATCCTGGTGGTGTTCGGCCGCGGCGGCGCGGGGGGCGACCTGGCGGACCTCGCCGCGGCGGCCCGCGCCGTGCCCGACCGGCCCTGGCACGTGCTCGGACCCGTCTCGGGCTCCGGCGACCTCCCGAGCAACCTGCACCTGCACGGCTGGGTCGGCGACGTCGAGGCCCGGGTCGCCCGGGCGGGCCTGCTGATCGGCGGCGGCGGCGACGGGCTGGTGGCGCTGGCCGCCGGACAGGCCAAGCGCTTCCTCTGCCTGCCGGAGGAGCGCGCCTACGGCGAGCAGACCGAGAAGGCCGAGGCGCTGCAGAAGCGCGGCGCCGCCATCGTCCACCACGGCTGGCCGACCGCCGAGGCATGGCCCGGCCTCATCCGCGCCGGCCTGGCCCTCGACCCATCGATCATCGGCGGCCTGTACCGGCCGAGCGCGATCCCGGATTGCGCGGCCACGATCGAGGCGCTGGTCCGGGAGATCGGTCGCGGCTGAGGGCCTGTTTGACCAGTCATTCCAATCCTCGACCTCATCCTGAGAGGCGGTGAGCCTTTCGATCGATCGCCCTTCGATGCCCCATGCATCCGACGCCTTAGCGGTGCCGGACGGGCCTATCGCCCCAGTAGGAGCCGCGGGCCCCCTCTCCCGTGCGGGCTACGACGTGGACACATCGCTGCCGGATGAGGGCCAAGGCTACCCCCACGCGCATCTCCCTCCCCCCTCTGCGGGGGAGGGTGGCCCCTGCGTCAGCAGGGGTCGGGAGAGGGGAACCCGGGTTCAGGAGGGGGCCGCGACTGGCCCGACGGGCGAAGTCCTGTTCTGCACCGTTGCTCCCCTCTCCCGACCCTCTTTGGGGGCCACCCTCCCCCGCACAGGGGGGAGGGAAAGCCGCGGTGCCTCCCGTGTATTCTGCAGACCCGATGTGTGAATCCGCTAGCCCGCACGGGAGAGGGGGCATGTCGCGCTCCATCATCGACCTCGAGCCCAAACCTTCGGGGGGACGTCCCACATGGGATCGCGAGCCTGGATGAACCTCCTGAGGTCTGCTGCAGCGTCATCGACCGTCGCCAGCGATGAATCGAAAGACCCACAGCCTCTGAGGCGGCGCAGCGAAGCGACTGAGTGCAGCGGGCGCTCGACCGCGACCCCTACCTCCACCCCGTCAGTCCGGGGCGCCGCAGGCGAACCCTGAACCCAGAGCCGCCGACAGCGCGAGATCCTGCGCGACCTGTGTTTCCGGATTCCGGACTCCGCTTCGCGGACCCGGGATGACTGAAGGAGCCGGCTTAGCGTCTTTCAGGGCTGACACGGATGCTCGCCGAGCAGACATAAAAAAGGGCGTCCGTCATGGATGACGGACGCCCTTCGCTCGCTTCGCGATGGCAAAGACTGTCTTAAGAAATCAGGTCCAGCTTGGCGGCCTCGAGTCCGGTGTCGCGGATCGTGTCGGGCAGGGCCGAGAAGTCGCGGTATCCGGCCTCGCGGGCCATGGCGTCGAGTGCCGTCTGCGCGTCGTCGGCCGCACCGGTCCAGACCACGGCGCCGCTCTTCGTCTGCTTGATCTGAAAGATGCTCATCGAATCCTCCCGGGTCGCACGAAGACCATCGGACTAATAACGGCCCATCGCGGCGACGGTTGCAGGTCGGAGGCGGTCAAACGCTGCTGTTTTCATCTGCACCCCACCTGCGGCTCCAGGCTCCGGGGACGGACTTGTACGAAGCCGCTATGCTGGTTCGATCGAGAGTGCCCGCGCCATGAAAACGCCGATCTGCACAGCGACGGAGGGGCAGCACCAGTACAACCCCGCCAGCGAGGCTTCCGTTTTGCCGATCATGTCCGGGCGCGCGTGCCGCCTCAGCGTCCTGTGCGGGCTCCTGATCCTGGCAGCAATGCCGGCCCGCGCCGTCGAGACGGCCGCGGTCCCCGACGCCTCCGCCATCGCCCCCGCGGTCACGGTCGTCCCGGTCCAGCGCCGCGAGATCGTGGAGCGCGCCGTCGTCACCGGAACGCTGGTCCCCCGGGACGAGATCCTGGTCGCCCCGGAGGTCGAGGGCCTGCGCATCACCGAATTGCTGGTCGAGGAAGGGGATCGCGTCACCAAGGGCCAGGTGCTCGCGCGGCTGTCCCAGGAGATGATCGTCACCCAGGAGGCCTCGAACGTCGCCGCGGTCGCCCGGGCCGAGGCGGCCATCGTCCAGGCCCGGAGCCAGATCGTCCAGGCCGAGGCCGCCAGCGTCGAAGCCAAACAATCGCTGGAGCGCGCCCAGTCGCTGGCCAAGACCGGCAACGCCACCGCGGCCGTGCTGGAACAGCGCGTCTCGGCCGCGCAGGGGGCCGAGGGCCGCCTGGCCGCCGCCAAGGGCGGGCTGCAATCGGCCCAGGCCGACCTCGCCACCGCGCGGGCGGCCGGATCCGAGATCGCCCTGCGCCGCGCCCGCACCGACATCCGCGCCCCCGAGGCCGGCATCGTCAACCGCCGCACCGCCCGGGTCGGCGCCTCGGTCACGGCGGCGGGGGAGCCGCTGTTCCGCCTCATCGCCCGCGGCGAGATCGAGCTGGAGGGCGAGGTGCCCGAGACCGCGCTCGCCCGCATCAAGGTCGGCGATCCGGCGAGCCTCGATCTCGACGACGGCCGCCAGCTGCGCGGCAAGGTCCGCCGGGTCTACCCGGAGGTCGACCGGGCGACCCGGCTCGGCAAGGTCCGCATCCGCCTCTCCGACGATCCGGCCCTGCGCATCGGCGCCTTCGCCCGCGGCAACGTAGAGGTGGCGCGCCGGGAGGGTCTCGCGGTCCCGGTCTCCAGCCTGCTCTACGCGGCGGACGGCAGGGCCAGCGTGCTGGTCGCCAAGGACGGGCGGGTCGAGGCGCGCGCCGTCACCTCCGGCCTCACCTCCGAGGGCTTCACCGAGATCCGGTCAGGCGTCGCGGCCGGCGAGAGCGTCGTGGCCCGGGCCGGCAGTTTCCTACGCGACGGCGACCGGGTGCGGGCGGTCTCCGCTCCCACAAACACGCCCATGAGCGCGCCCGTCAGCGCCCCGATGGCCGACGCGGCCCCGCGGTAGGACCAGAGACATGCGCCTCAACGTCTCCGCCTGGGCGATCCGGAAGCCGCTGCCCTCGGTGGTGCTGTTCCTGGTCCTGATGATCTTGGGGCTGGTCAGCTTCCGCGCCCTGCCGATCACCCGGTTCCCGAACATCGACATCCCGATCGTCTCGGTGACGATCACCCAGTCGGGCGCGGCGCCGGCCGAGCTTCAGACCCAGGTCACCAAGTGGGTCGAGGATTCCGTCGCCGGGGTGAAGGGCGTCAAGCACATCCTGTCCACCATCACCGAGGGCATCTCGACCACGACGATCGAGTTCCGCCTGGAGGTGAACCAGGACCGGGCGACCAACGACGTCAAGGACGCGCTCAGCAAGATCCGCCAGAACCTGCCGCGGACCATCGACGAGCCGATCGTCTCCCGGGTCGAGATCGCCGGCCTGCCGATCATGGTCTACGGCGCCTCCGCGCCTGCGATGACGCCCGAGGACCTGTCGTGGTTCGTGGACGACGTGGTCGCCCGGGGCCTGCAGAGCGTGAAGGGCGTCGGCGGCGTCGAGCGCCTGGGCGGCGTCGCCCGGGAGATCCGGGTCACCCTGAAGCCCGACCGCCTGCTGGCGCTCGGCATCACCGCGGCGGACGTGAACCGGCAGCTGCGCCTGACGTCGGCCGACATGGCGGGCGGGCGCGGCGAGGTCGGCGGGCAGGAACAGTCGATCCGCGCGCTCGCCGCCTCGGCGAGCCTCGACACCCTGGCCAAGACCTCGATCGTGGTGCCGGGCAACCGCAAGGTCCGGCTCGACGAGCTGGCGACTCTGTCGGACACCGCCGAGGAGCCGCGCACCTTCGCGCGCTTCAACGGCGAGCCGGTCGTGGCCTTCGCGGTCTCCCGGGCCAGCGGCGCCAGCGACGCCGACGTCTCGGTCGGGGTCGCCAAGAAGATCGCCGCGCTCCACGCGGCCAACCCGGACGTGCGGTTCGACCTGATCGACACCAGCGTCGTCAACACCATCGGCAACTACCACTCGGCCATGATGGGCCTGATCGAGGGCGCGGCGCTCGCGGTCGTCGTGGTGCTGCTGTTCCTGCGCGACTGGCGCGCCACGCTGATCGCCGCCGTGGCGCTGCCGCTCTCGGTGCTGCCGACCTTCTGGGTGATGAGCACGCTCGGCTTCTCGCTCAACGCCGTGAGCCTGCTGGCGATCACGCTGGTCACCGGCATCCTGGTGGACGATGCGATCGTGGAGATCGAGAACATCGTCCGGCACATGCGGATGGGGAAATCGCCCTATCGCGCCTCGCTCGAGGCCGCCGACGAGATCGGGCTCGCGGTCATCGCCATCACGGCGACGATCATCGCGATCTTCTCGCCGGTCTCGTTCATGGGCGGCATCGCGGGCCAGTATTTCAAGCAATTCGGCCTGACCATCGCGGCCGCCGTGTTCATGTCGCTGCTGGTGGCGCGGCTGATCACGCCGCTGCTCGCCGCCTACTTCCTGCGCGACCACGGCCCCGACCACACGACGGACGGGATCGTGATGCGCGGCTACACCCGGCTGGTGGCCTGGTCGGTCCGGCACAAGTTCATCACGCTGATCCTCGGCATCGCGTGCTTTGCCGGCTCGATCGCCTCCACGGGGCTCCTGCCGGCGGGCTTCCTGCCGGCGGAGGACCAGGCCCGCACGCTGTTCGTGCTGGAGCTGCCCCCGGGCGCCCGGCTGCCCGACACGGTGAAGCTCAGCGACGCGATCGAGCAGAAGATCCGGGCGCTGCCCGAGGTGAAGAGCGTGTTCGTGGACGGCGGCCGGCAATTGCCCGGCAAGAAGGAGGTCCGGCTCGCGACGCTGACCATCAACCTCACGCCGAAGAACACCCGCCACCGCACGCAGAAGCAGGTCGACGCGGAGATCGCCGCGATCCTGCGCGAGGAGCCCGACATCCGGTTCTGGGCCCTGCGCGAGAGCGGTCAGCGCGACATGGCGCTGATCATAGCCGGGCCCGACAAGGCCGTGGTGGCCGACGTGGCGGCCAAGCTCCAGCGCGAGGCGGCCCAGATCCCGCACCTCGTCAACGTGATGTCGACGGCCCCGCTCGACCGGACCGAGATCCGCATCCGCCCCAAGCCCGGGGTCGCGGCCGATCTCGGCGTCTCCACCGACACCATCGCGGAGACCGTCCGGGTCGGGACGATCGGCGACATCGGCATGAACCTCGCCAAGTTCAACGCCACCGACCGGCAGGTGCCGATCCGGGTGCAGCTGCCCGAGAGCCTGCGCGGCCGGCTGTCCGAACTCGAGACCCTGAAGGTCCCGGTGAAGGGCGGCGCCGCGGTGCCGCTGGCGACGGTGGCCGACATCAGCCTCGGCCAGGGTCCCACCGGCATCGACCGCTACGACCGCTCCGTGCGCGTCGCCATCGAGGGCGACATGCAGGGCACCGACGCGCTGGCCGAGCTGATCAAGCAGGTCATGAACCTGCCCACCGCCAAGAACCTGCCGCCCGGGGTGACGATCAGCCAGACCGGCGACGCCGAGGTGATGGGCGAGGTGTTCGAGGGCTTCGCGCTGGCCATGGGCGCCGGCCTGATGATGGTGTTCGGCGTGCTGATCCTGCTGTTCGGCAACTTCCTGCAGCCGCTCACCATCCTGTTCTCGCTGCCGCTCTCCATCGGCGGCGCGATCCTGGCGCTGCTGATCTGCAACATGCCGATCTCGATGCCGGTGGTGATCGGCATCCTGATGCTCATGGGCGTGGTGACCAAGAACGCGATCATGCTGGTCGATTTCGCGGTCGAGCAGATCCATGCCGGGGTCGACCGCACCACCGCGATCGTCGATGCCGGCCGCAAGCGCGCCCGGCCGATCGTGATGACCACGATCGCGATGGCCGCCGGCATGGTGCCCTCCGCGATGGCGTTCGGCATCGGCGGCGAGTTCCGCGCCCCGATGGCGGTGGCGGTGATCGGCGGCCTGATCGTCTCGACCGTGCTGTCGCTGGTGTTCGTGCCGGCGATCTTCGTGCTGATGGACGACCTCTCGCGCCTGCTCGGGCGGCTGTTCGGCCGCTTCGTGGGCGAGCGGGACGACCCGCAGGACGAGCCGGGCTACGACGAGGCGCGGCATCCGGCCAATGACGGCCGGGCGCTGCCGCCGCGGATCGCCGCGGAATAGCGCAGGGCGGCCGCTTCCGCATTGCGCCCGGGGCCGCGATGGGATGTGACTCCCGCCGTCGAATCAACGGGGAATCGGGAAGCATGTCGGGTGGTCACGGGGCGATCGAGGGTTCGAACAAGCGCGTCGCGCTGCTGATCTCGATCCTGGCTTTGTTCCTCGCCTTCAGCGAGACCCTGGGCAAGGCGGCGCAGACGGATTCGATCGGCTCGAATGTCGAGGCGGCCAACCAGTGGGCCTATTTCCAGGCGCGCACGATCCGCTCGACGGTGCTCAAGACCGCCGACGAGGCGATCGCGCTGGTGCCGCCCGGCCCGAACCAGGACGCGATCGCGGCCAAGCGCGCCGAATGGGCCAAGACCCTGGCGCGCTGGGAATCCGAGCCCGCCACCGGCGAGGGCCGCAAGGAGCTGACCGCGAAGGCCCGCGCCTCCGAGGAGCGGCGCGACCTGTCGCTGCTGCGCTACCACCATTATGAATTGGCCTCCGCGGCCTTCCAGATCGGCATCGTGCTCGCCTCGGCCGAGGTGATCACCGGCATCGCCATCCTGGTCTTCGCGGGCGGGTTCCTGGGACTGGCCGGGGCGGCGCTGCTCGGCTTCGGCTACCTGGCGCCGCACGCCCTGCCGTTCTTCCACTGAAGCATCGTCCCTTCCACCAAAGCATCGTCCCGGACGGGGGTGACCCGCCCCCGGATTGATGCTCTGACTCGGTGAACGACGTGCGCGCGGCCCGGGGCCGCGACAGCCGTCACGGTTTCACCGGGGGGACGTTGCGCGATGGCCGACAGGGACGACGAACAGCAGGGGCGCCTGACGCGGATCGCCAGCGGGATCTTCCTCCACACCGAGCACGCGATCTACGCGGCGCTCGGACTGCTCCTGGCGGTCACGGCCCTTGTCGCGCTGGTCGAGGCCGCCGGGTTGACCTGGGAGGCGCTGCGCTCCCTCGGGGGCGCCACGCAGATCCTGGAGGTCATCGACCGGCTGCTGTTCCTGCTGATGCTGATCGAGATCCTGCACACCGTGCGGGTCTCGATGCGGTCCGGCAAGCTGACCTGCGAGCCGTTCCTGATCGTCGGCCTGATCGCCTCGATCCGACGGGTGCTGGTGATCACCCTGCAATCCTCGGAGATCACCCACGCCAAGGACTGGTCCCCGGAGAAGCAGGCGCTGTTCAACGCCTCGATGATCGAACTCGGCGTGCTGGCCGGGCTGATCCTCACGATGGTTCTGGCGATCTTCATGCTCCACCGCGCCCGCGACGACGGCAAGCCGGCGGGCGAGGAATCGGAGGAGCATGCCGGGGCTTGAGCCCCCTCAGTTCAACCGCAGGATCGCGGCGTTGAGCAGCGTCGCGAAGGCGACCCAGGCGGCGTAGGGCACGAGCAGCCAGGCCGCCGCCTGGTCGAACCGCCAGGTCAGGCGGATCGACCACAGCACCATCACCAGCAGCATCGCCACGACGATCAGCCCCGAGCCGATGGCGTGGGCGGTGAAGAACACCGGTGTCCAGGCCGCGTTCAGCACGAGCTGGACCAGGAAGGCGGCGAGCGCCAGCCACCAGCCCTCGCGGCTCGGACCGGTGCGGGGCATCGCGCCGAGCAGCCGCCACAGCGCGACGGCGATCATCGTGTAGAGCACCGTCCAGGCCACGGGGAAAAGCCAGTTCGGCGGGTTGAAGGACGGCTTGTTCAGGCTCGCGTACCAGCCCGGGATCTCCGCCTGGGTCGCCGCAGAGCCGATCGCGGCGGTGATCACCACCGGAACGATCGCGGCGGCCAGCCGCAGCCAGGGCGGCAGGGCCGAACCCTCGGGAACTTGTGTCGCGGCCCGCATCGTCG
This sequence comes from Methylobacterium mesophilicum, assembly GCF_022179445.1. Taxonomy (GTDB): domain Bacteria; phylum Pseudomonadota; class Alphaproteobacteria; order Rhizobiales; family Beijerinckiaceae; genus Methylobacterium; species Methylobacterium mesophilicum. The sequence goes on from NZ_BPQU01000019.1 coordinate 22,646, forward strand.
TTCGTTCTCCGTGGGAGCCGCGTCCCGATACGCGCATGCGGGCTCTCGGGATGCGGCACAATCCAGATTGCACAGGTTGCAGGGACGCATGCGCCGTGGCACGCGCCCGTTTCCATCCGCCGGAATCGCCAGATGTCACAGCCTAACGCGCCGCAAGGGGATACGGATACCGGCAACGGCACGCCGGCGGGCTTCTCCCGCCGCAGCCTCGCCGCGCAGGCCATGGGCCGGATCGAGCCCGAGACCCGCGCGGTGGTGATGCCGCTGCACCTCTCCACCACGTTCATCCGCGACCCCGACAACGGCTACAGCTCGGGCTACTGCTACGCCCGGCCCGACAACGCCACCGTGCGCGAGGCCGAGGCCGTGCTGGCGATGCTGGAGGGGGCGCAGGCCGGCGCCCTGCTGTTCGGCTCCGGCATGGCGGCGGCGACCGCCGTGTTCGGCGCCCTGGAGCCGGGCGACCACGTCGTCGCCGGCACCGTGATGTACTGGGCGCTCAAGCGCTGGCTGCGCGAGGAGGCGCCCCGCCGCGGGCTGGGCCTGACCTTCGTGGACACCGACGACCTGGAGGCCCTGCGCGCCGCGATCGAGCCCGGCCGGACCAAGCTCGTCTGGATCGAGACCCCCGGCAACCCGCTCTGGACCGTGACCGACATCGCGGCCGCCGCCGAGATCGCCCACGCGGCCGGAGCGCGGCTGGCGGTCGATTCCACGGCGGCCTCGCCGGTCCACACCCGCCCGCTGGAACTCGGCGCCGACATCGTGATGCATTCCGGCACCAAGATCCTGAACGGCCATTCCGACGTGGTGGCGGGCGTGCTCGCCGGCGCGAAGGCCGACGCGTTCTGGGAGCGGATCCGGGGCATCCGCGCCGGCAGCGGCGGCATCCTCGGACCCTTCGAGGCCTACCTGCTGATGCGCTCGCTCCGGACCCTGCACCTCCGGGCCGCGGCGCAATCGGCGGGCGCCCTGCGGCTCGCCGAGCGCCTGAGCCTGCATCCGCATGTGAGCCACGTCCTGTATCCGGGCCTGCCCGACGATCCCGGGCACGCGGTGGCGCGCCGGCAGATGCAGGACGGCTTCGGCTTCATGCTGTCGATCCGGGTGGCGGGCGGCGAGGCCGCCGCGATCGCCACCGCGGCACGGGTGCGGCTGTGGAAGCGCGCGACCTCGCTCGGCGGCGTCGAGAGCCTGATCGAGCACCGGGCTTCGGTGGAGGGGCCGGGCAGCCCCTGCCCGCCTGACCTGCTGCGCCTGTCCACCGGGATCGAGGACACGCAGGACCTGTTCGACGACCTCGACCAGGCCCTGCGCGGGGCGCACGACGACTGACGCGGGCGCGCGTGGTGCCGAAAGCCGTCCTGGCGCGTTGTGCCGGCAATTCCGCCGGCGACCATCGCCACAGACCGCGAGCCTCACGATCATGCCTGTCCCCTTCCGTGCCGCCGTCCCCGGGGCGCTCGCGCTCCTGGCCCTCGCCTCCGGATCCGCCCGGGCCGACACGGTGCCGAACCTCGACGTGGAGTCGACCTGCAAGTCGGCGCAGGTCGCCAACACCTCGATCAGCGATCAGGCCAACTACGACGGCTGCCTCCGGTCCGAGCGGGAGGCCAAGCGCCAGGCCGCGAACAACTGGGGCAACTACAGCCCCGCGGCCAAGCGCCAGTGCGAGAACCAGTTCAAGGCCGGGGGCTACCCGTCCTACGTCGAGATGGTGACCTGCCTGGAACTGGCCTCCGGCTCGGTGCCGACCCAGTCCGGCCAGGGCGGAACGGCCACCAGCGGCCCCGGCGCGCCCAAGGACGGCACGGCGCCTCGGGAAGGCGGCGCCAACCTGACCAAGGAGCCGCCCGCCAGCCAGCGCACGAACCCGATCGAGGTTCTGGAGAACAAGTAGGCCGCATACCAAGCCCCCGGCGCGCCCGGGGGCGCAAAAGCCGGCCGCATCATGGTATGCGCGGGTTCCCCCCGCGCGCAGCCCCCACCCGATCCGTGAACGCCCTCGCCATCATCGCCCCGATCTTCGGGATCGTCCTGATCGGCTGGGGCGCGGCGCTCACCGGCCTGCTCTCCGACAAGGTGAGCGACGGCCTGTCGGAATACGTGTTCGCGGTGGCGGTGCCGGCCCTGATCATCGCCACGCTGACCCGGCCCGGGATGACCGGCGAGATCGCCTGGACCTACTGGGCCGCCTATTTCGGCGGGGCGGGCGTGTCCTGGTTCGTCGGCACGCTGATCGCCCGGCGGCGCGCCGGGATCGAAAGGCGCGGCGCGATCCTGCACGGCTTCGCGGCCAGCCAGTCGAACACCGTGTTCGTCGGCGTGCCGATGATCCTCCAGGCCTACGGCGAGGACGGCGCCTTTCCGCTGTTCATGCTGCTCGCCGTCCACCTTCCGCTGATGATGGGCTGCGCCACCTTCCTGATCGAGTCCGATTCCGGCCTGCCGGTCCTGGCGCGCCTCCGCGGCCTCGGCCTGGTCCTGCTCAAGAATCCGATCTTCGTGGCGCTCCTGATCGGCATGGCCATGAAGGGTCTCGGAATCACCCCGGCCGGGATCCCCAAGGCCCTGATCGATGCCTTCGCGGGCACCGCCTCGACCTGCGCGCTGGTGGCGCTCGGCGCGGGGCTCAAGCGCTACCGGGTGCTGTTCGACCTCAAGGGCGCGCTGGTGATCGCGTGCCTGAAGAACCTGCTGCACCCGCTGGCCGTGTGGGTGCTCGCCTTCCACGTCTTCAAGATGCCGACGGCCTACGCGGGCGTCGCCACCCTGTTCGCCGCCATGCCGGTGGGGATCAACGCCTACCTGCTGGCGGCGCGCTACCGGACCGAGACCGGGATGGTCGCGGCCTCGGTGCTGGTCTCGACCCTGATGGCGCCGTTGACGACGCTCCTGTGGCTGGCGATCCTCGGCCGGGCGTGACGCTCGGAGCCCAGCGTCACCGGGCGCATTGGACGGCAGGCCGTCCGGGTCTAGGTTGACGTCAAGCGCGGGGCCGAAGCCCGCCACACCCTGTCGGCGAGGAAATCCCATGAACGCTCCGATGCGCCCCCCGGGCAGCGCCTCCCCGTCCGCCCCGGCCTCGGCGCGCTTCGTCTGGGAGGACCCGTTCCTGCTGGACGACCAGCTCACCGAGGACGAGCGGGCGATCCGCGACGTGGCCCAGAGCTTCGCGCAGGAGCAGCTCCTGCCCGGCATCGTCGAAGCCTACGCCGAGGAGAAGACCGATCCCGGGCTGTTCCGGAAGATGGGGGAGCTCGGCCTGCTCGGCGTGACCCTGCCGGAGGAATACGGCTGCGCCGGCGCCTCCTACGTCGCCTACGGGCTGGTGGCGCGGGCCGTCGAGGCGGTGGATTCCGGCTACCGCTCGATGATGAGCGTGCAATCCTCGCTGGTGATGTACCCGATCCACGCCTACGGCTCGGAAGCGCAGCGCCAGAAATTCCTGCCCAAGCTCGCCTCGGGCGAGTGGATCGGCTGCTTCGGCCTGACCGAACCCGATGCCGGCTCCGATCCCGCCGGCATGAAGACCAAGGCGGAGAAGATCGACGGCGGCTACCGGATCTCGGGCGCCAAGATGTGGATCTCGAACGCCCCCTTCGCGGACGTGTTCGTGGTCTGGGCGAAGTCCGACGCGCATGAGGGCGCGATCCGCGGCTTCCTGCTCGAGAAGGGCATGAAGGGCCTCTCCGCGCCGACCCTGAAGGGCAAGCTGTCCCTGCGCGCCTCCACCACCGGCGAGATCGTCATGGAGGGCGTCGAGGTCGGCGAGGACGCGCTGCTCCCCGACGTCTCGGGGCTGAAAGGTCCGTTCGGCTGCCTCAACCGGGCGCGCTACGGCATCTCCTGGGGGGCGATGGGCGCCGCGGAGGATTGCTGGCACCGGGCGCGCAACTACACCCTGGAGCGCAAGCAGTTCGGTCGGCCCCTGGCGCAAACGCAGTTGGTCCAGAAAAAGCTCGCCGACATGCAGACCGAGATCACCCTCGGGCTTCAGGCCTCCCTGCGGGTCGGGCGGCTGATGGACGAGGGCCGGATGGCCCCCGAGATGATCTCGCTGATCAAGCGCAACAATTGCGGCAAGGCCCTCGATATCGCCCGCACCGCCCGCGACATGCACGGCGGCAACGGCATCATGGGCGAGTACCACGTGATGCGCCACGCCCAGAACCTCGAGACGGTGAACACCTACGAGGGCACCCACGACGTCCACGCGCTGATCCTGGGCCGGGCGCAAACGGGGCTGCAGGCGTTTTTTTGAGAGCGCGACAGCACTGTTTCCGGACGCGCAGGTCTTGCGCGACGAAGCATTCGGGGCCTTCAGCGGACGAGGCGCTCCGGATCTGCCATGCGCCCTCCCCCGCAGAGCTGCGGCCTACACAGTTTTGAGGCACCGGCGCTCCTGCACGCCGCGACGCGCGCCCTCTCCCGTGCGGGAGAGGGTTGGGGTGAGGGACCGGGGCTTTCCGGACAGGTCGCATCCCTCACCCTGTCCCTCTCCCGTGCGGGAGAGGGGACCCGCGCCTCCTCCGCCAGCGGCAGGACCACGGCTCTGACCGAAACCTGTATAGCCCGTAGCCCGCAAAGGGGGGAGGGAGAGAGGCGGAGCCGCTCATGCGCATCCTCCATCAATGTCGTGGCTATCCGGCAAACCATTCCGGAGCGGGAATCCAGCCCGTCCGTTCGACGCCCGAAGCGCCTTCACCCCCCACTCGCAGGGCGAACGCCGACACTTTCTGCGAGGCGGACGAGGTATCCGTCGGGATCCTGCACGAGGCATTCCCGCTGGCCATGGTCGGTGTCTCCGACCCTGTACCAAGCGTGGCGCGGAGCCTCGTAAAGCGGCCAGCCCGCCCCTTCGAGGGCGGCCAGAACTGGATCCAGCGGCTCGACTTTCGTCTGGAAATTGACGCCCCGGCCGAACGGGTAGCGCAGCTCGGCGGTCTCCCAGCTTCCGTTAAGCTGACACAGCATGACCTGCGCGAAACCGCGGCTCAGATAGGCAAAGCGCGCGGCCGGCCGGTCATAGGCGACCGCGAAACCGAGCAGGCCGCACCAGAAGCACAAGCTCACATCGAGATCCGTAACGCCAAGTTCCGGAACGAGCGCCGCAAAACCGCCCTTTGGAGGGGTTCCCGAACCAACGGACCGCGCTCGGGCCGTGGGGTCGGCCAGGGGCTTCGTTTCGGGCATGGGACCTCTCCGGCGTTGTCACGTCAGGCGGACTGGCGGGGCCTCCTGAGTCGGACTCGATCTTACCGCGGTCCGCTGTCGGACCGGCTCACTCCCCACCCTCCTCCCCACCCAGCGACCATTCCAGCACCCGCGCCAGGTGATCGTAGGCCCCGTACTGGCTGGCATATTGCGGGTACGGCCTGGCCGTGTAGGCCGCATCGCCGGTCATGAACCGGGCGACCAGCCCCTTCAGGCGGGTGGCGTGCTCGGCGACGATCGCGTCGACGCTGCGCTCCTCGCCGCGGGGCGGCTTGACCGGCATCGGGACGAACGGCTTCCGGCCGCCCGAGGCGTGGACGTAGAGCAGGTCAGGCGTGGTCTTGACCGGCGGCACCCCGTCGAAGGCGCCGTGCATCAGCATCGCCGCCTCCAGGGTCAGCTGCGGCGAGAACCCGGTAAAGATCATCTTGGCCGAGGGCGGCGTGCCGGTCTTGTAGTCGACGATGCAGGCGGTGCCGTCCGGGCGCAGCTCGATCCGGTCGGCCCGGGCCCGCAGGGTGAAGCTCTCGCGGCCCATGGGGATCACCCAGCGCCCGGACACCTCCGGGTGGATGCGGCGCAGGACCGGCCGGCGCTGCGCCTCCCAGGCGAGGTAGGCGGCGGCCATGCGCTCGTAGCGCGGCCACCACTCGGCGTAGAGTTCCGGATAGGTGTCGGCGATCTCGCCGAACGCGTTGGTGGCGATGGCGAGCAGGCGCTCCTCCGGCTGCCCGGGCAAGCCCTGCGGATGGGCGCTGGCGAACTCCGAGAAGATGTCGTGCACGAGGGAGCCGCGGGTCGCCACGCTCGGCACCGCGGCCAGCGGCTCCAGGGGGTCGAGCCCGAGCACGTGGCGGGCGAAGATGCTGTAGGGGTCGCGCACCAGCGTCTCGATCTCGGTGACGCTGAGCGAGCGCGGGAACAGGGCCGGGTCGGGCTTCGGCGCCGGGCGCTTCAGCCGCTTCTCGGGGGGGGCCGCGTCGAGGCGGGCGGCCAGGCCGGAAAAGCGCCGGCCGGCCTCCAGCACCGCCTCCCAGCGCGCGTCGCCCGCAAACGCGCGCAGGCGCTGGATCAGGCGCGACGGCACGGTCGGCGAACCCTCGCGCTTGAGCGCCCGGGTGATCACCGCGTCGCGGCAGCCCAGCGCCTGCACGAAGTCGTGCGCCATCTGGCCGATCCGGCGCTCGGGCGGGTTCAGGCCGACCCGCTCGCGCATCGGCCGGTTGAGGAACGCGTCGGTCAGGGTCCGCACCGGCCAGACGCCCTCGTCGAGCCCGCCGAGCACCACCCGGTCCACCGACAGCAATCGCGCCTCCAGGAGGCCGAGGATGCGCAGGCGCGGATGCGGCGCCTCGCCGGAGCAGCCGACCAGGCGCTCCCGGGCGAGCGATGTGAAGAAGGTCGCGTAGTCGTCGAACCGCCCCGGCATCAGGCCGGGCTCGGCCATCTCCAGATCGTCGAACAGGGCATCGAGGCAGGACAGGGAGCCGTCCTCGGCCTGTTCAGGGACGTCGTGAGGGGCGTCTTGCGGCGTGACTTGCGGGCCGTCCTCCGGGCCGGCGATCAGCCCGTCGCAGGCGGCGCGGTGCAGGGCCGCGGTGGCGACGAGATCGCAGTCGGCGGCGCCGTCCGGGCCTGGGAATTCCGCAAAAACCTGCTCCAGCCGGGCGAGCAGGTCGGCGGCGAGATCCCAGTCGATGTCCTTCAGGCGGCGCTTGGCCCGGGGGCGGCGCTCCAGAGGCCCGACCCGCTCGGCCGCCAGCGCATTCCGCAGCCCGGAAAAACCCGGGGCCGGGACGGGACCGCGCAGCAGCCCGATCTCCAGGGCGGCGGCGCCGCGCACCACGTCGCACCGGGGCAGGCCGAGGCGGACCATCGGGTGCGACAGCAGCGCGATCAGCCGGGCCGGGATCGCGTCGGCCTGGTTGCGGGCGAGGTCGGCGGCCAGCTCCGCGGTGAGCCGGGCGAGGCGCCCGGCCGGGCTTCCGGCGAGCGCCAGCCCGGCCGAATCCTCGGCGACGATGCCCCAGCGCAGCAGCTCCACCGCGACCCGCCCGGCGAGACCGCGATCGGGCGTGACCAGGGCCGCGGTGGCGCCCGGGACCTGAAGCGTCTCGCGCAGGGCCAGCGCCGCGACCAGCGCCTCCTCCCGCTCGTCGGCGGCCTCCGTCAGGGCCAACCCCGCGAGGCCGTCCTCGGCGATCGCGTCGCGCTTGTCCGGGTCGAGGTCGGCCCAGGCATCGGTGGTGTCGGCCGGGCGCAGGGCCTGCGACAGCAGGGCGGCCCGGGCCGCCTGTCCAAGATCGGGTTCCCCCAGGGCGACGACGTCCGTGCGCGGCAAAGCGAGGTTGTCCGGCCCGAGCAGCCGGTGCAGCACCGCCTGGGGGTGACCGTGGGCGATCACCCGGGAAAACCCCTCGCCGGTGTCGATGCCGGACCAGCCGGCCTCGTCGAGGTCGAGGTCGAGCCCGGGCAGGACCACGGCGCCCCGGGGCAGCTTCGCCACCGCCGCGATCAGACGGGCGGTGGCGGGCACGGAGCCCAGCGATCCGGCGACGATGACGGGATCCGTCGGCGCGGTCCGCGCCAGGCGCCGGCCCTCGGCGAGGACGAGGCCGCGGGCGCGGGCGACCGGATCGGACAGGCCGCGCTCGGCCAGGAGCTTCGGCCAGTTCTCGGCGGCGATCTTCACGAAATCCAGGGTCAGGCCGAAATAGCGTGAATACTCGGCCTCCACGGCGGCGCCGATCTCCGACCAGGGCAGGCCCTCGACGGTGAGCGCATCCATCAGTCGTTCGAGATCGCCCGCCAGCCCGACCGCGTCGGCGGGGGAGGACGGCACGAGGAACGGCACCTCGGCGTCCAGGGGCAGCAGGGTGCGGTCCACGGATTTCGCCCAGGCCTGGACCAGGCGGGCGAGGATCAGCCGGCGCTCCAGCGGCGGCATCGGCGTGCTGAGGGGATCGTTGTCCTCCAGCAGCGGCTCGGAAGCGAGGTCGAGTTCGGCCTCGTCGGCCTCGCCCAGCGGGATCATCCGGGGCAGCAGCGCCGCGTAGCCCGGCGCGCCCCGCTCATGGGCCCGCCGGCCGAGCCGCTCGGCCAGGATGGCGCCCAGCGCCCGCGCGGCCCGGCGGGTCGGCAGGTAGATCGTGACCGATGCCAGCGCCAGCGGATCCTCCGCCACCGGCCCGACCAGCCGGCCGGACAGCAGCGCCTCGGCGAGCGCCGGCAGGAACGGGACGCCCCGGGTGATCGTGAAGACGGCCTGCCGCTCTGACATGGAGCGCCTTGTACGCGCGCGCGTTCGGTGGGGACAGGGGCGTGCGACGCTGGCGAGCGCACGCCGTCATTCATTGCGAGCGGTGGCGCAGCGTTCCGTCTCTTACCCGCCGATGGAGCGAAGGCACTCCGAAATAGAATGTCTTCCGGACGCGTTAGAATTCCTGGGTCGTTGCATCACCCGCCTTGTCATCCCGGGGCCGCGCAGCGGAGCCCGGGATCCATAGCCTCCGACAGTTCAAGATCTTGCAGCGTCGGCGGCTATGGGTTCCGGGCTCGCCTGCGGCGCCCCGGAATGACAGGGTGGGTCATCCTGCGACCTTGGTGTCCGCGTTTAAAGAAAAGATCTGAAAAACGACCGAGTATTCTATTTCTTTGATGCCCGCACGGCCGCCGCGGCGCCGTAGCCGGCCCGCCGCCCGAAGACGACGCCGGAGGTCAGGCCCGAGCCGCCGGGATAGCCGTTGAAGAACACGCCGCCGACCATCTCGCCGCAGGCGTAGAGCCCGGGGATCTCGCTGCCGTCCTCGCGCCGGACGCCGCCGCCCTCCCCGACCTCGACGCCGCCATACGTGAAGGTGATGCCGCCCGTGACCGGGTAGGCCTTGAACGGCCCGGTCTCGATCGCCTGCGCCCAGTTCGACTTCGGCAGGGGGAGGCCCTTGGTGCCGCGGCCGTCCTTCACGGTGGGGTCGAACGGCACGGCATCGTCCACGGCGGCGTTGAAATCCGCGATGGTGCGCCGGGCCGCCGCGCGGTCGATGCCGTCGAGCCTGTCGAGCAGCCCGTCGAGCGTGTCGGCCTCGACGAAGTGGGCGTCGTGGAACCGGTACTCGCTGTAGAGCAGGTGATCGACCTTGGCATCGAAGATCTGCCAGGCGACGTGCCCGGGCTGCTCCATGATCGAGCGGCCGAACTGGGCGTAGGTGTAATTGCGAAAATTCTTGCCCTCGTCGACGAACCGCTCGCCGTTCGCATTGAGCATCAATCCCAAAAAGTAGCAGATCTTGCGGTAGTGCTTCCGCTCGCCGTGCGGCAAGTCGAGGTTGCCGTAATCGGGGGTGTGCAGGTCCATCGGGGTGGCGTGGCAGCCGCCGTAGAAGCCGTGCGGCTTGGCGCCGAGCGCGAGCGCCATCTCCAATCCGTCGCCGCGGTTGTGCGGGGTGCCGCGCACCCGGGCCTTGTCCCAGCCAGCGCCGATGAAGCGCGTGCGCAGCTCAGGGTTCGATTCGAAGCCGCCGCAGGCCAGGATCACCGCCCCGGCCCGGAACGCGCCCTGGGGCGTCTCCACGCCGACGACGCAGCCCGCCTCGACGATCAGCCCGGTGGCCGGGCAGCCGTAGCGGATCTCGCCGCCGGCCTTCGTGAACGCCTCGAGTTCGGCGCGGGCGAGCCCGAAACCCTCGTCGTGGGTGGCGAGCGTCAGGCCGCCCCAGAACACGAAGCGGCCGTCCTTCTCGAAGGATTGCCGGGCGTAGATCGGCTCGAACTTCACGCCCTGCGTCGAGAGCCAGCGCAGGGCCGCGCCGCTCTCGTCGATCAGGATGCGCTGCTCGCGCGAGAGCGGCCGGCCGTCGTTGAAGCCGAGGAGGTCGCTCTCGAAGGTCTGCGCCGTGTAGGCGCCGAAATCGGTCCGCGGCAGGCGCGGGTCGTCCGGGTCGGCGAGCAGCGGGATCAGGTCGTCGTTGCCCTGGTAGACGAACCGCATGGCGCCGGCGGTGTAGGCGGTGTTGCCGCCGGCCAGATCCGGCTCCGCTTTCTCGATCATCAGCACCGAGGCGCCGCGCTCCAGGGCGGCGAGGCCCGCGCTCATGGCGGCATTGCCGGAGCCGACCACCACGACATCAAAGGGTCCCGCCTGCCGATCCTGCATCGCCGCCTCCGTCATCCGAACCTCGATTCCGTTATTGTATACGCTTGCATGCAATCGGCGGCAAGCGTTCCTGCGGACCACGTTTCACGCTATGGCCACGGCCGAGGAGAGTCCGGCCATGAAGGCGAGCGAGTCTGAGCGCTCCAACGGCGCCGCCGCCTACGAGCGGCTGCTGCAGGCGATCGAGGAGGGCGAACTCGCCCCCGGCAGCCGCCTGCGCGAGGCCGAGCTGGCGGAGCGGTTCGCGATCAGCCGCACGCCGGTGCGCGAGGCTTTGGGCCGCCTGGAAGCGCAGGGCCTCGTCGCCCACGAGCCGCACCGGGGCGCCAGCGTGGCGCAGCTCGATTACAGTCAGGTCAGTGAACTCTACGACATGCGCGAGGTGCTGGAGGGGACGGCGGCCCGGCTCGCCGCGATCCATGCCAGCGCGGTCGAGACCGAGCTTCTGGACGAGATGATCGTTCGGGACCGGGCGCTGGCCGGCGACGGGGCGGCGCTGGCGCGCACCAACCGGCTGTTCCATCGGCAGATCCACGCCGCCGCGCGCAACCGATTCCTGCAGGGCACCCTGGAGACGATGCGCCTGTCGCTGGTGCTGCTGCCCGGCTCGACGACCCTCTCGGCACCGGAACGGGCCGGCGAGTCCCTCGACGAGCATGCCGCGATCATCGCGGCGATCCGCGCCCATGATGGCGACCGGGCCGAGGCGGCAGCCCGCGCGCATATCCGCGCCGCCTTCAAGGCGCGGATCCGGATCTGGCAGGGGGTGTAGCCCGGCGCCCTGAGGGGCTGTGAGAATCTAGCGTCTTCGACCCGCGACAGGCCCCCTCTCCCGTGCGGGAGAGGGTTGGGGTGAGGGATGCGCCCTCTCCGGATGAACCTGTCCCCTCACCCTGTCCCTCTCCCGCACGGGAGAGGGGACCCGAGCCACATCCGAAAAGGCAGCTCGCTCCGCGGCTGCGGCAGCGCTCCCCAGCGTGGGTCGACGAAAAGCCGCTCAGGCGTGGGCCGGAACCCGGGCCTCTCGCGGGCCGCCGCGGAACAGCGCGAGCGTCGCGATGATGCCGCACGCGGCCGCCGCCATCAGCCAGTAGCTCGGGGCCGCCCGGTCGCCGGTCTGCTCGATCAGGTAGGTCGAGACCATCGGGGTGGCGGTGCCGAACAGGGCCGTGGCGAGACTGTAGGCCAGGGAGAAGCCGCTGGCCCGCACATGCGCCGGCACGACCTCGGACAGCGAGACGATCATCGCGCCGTTGTAGACGCCGAAGAAGAACGAGAACCACAATTCGACGCCGAGCATCTTGGCGAAGGTCGGATCGGCCACCAGCCAGTGCAGCGCCGGATAGGTGGTCAGCAGCGACAGGACCGAGATGGTGAGCAGCACGGGCTTGCGCCCGATCGCGTCCGACAGCGCGCCGCCCACTGGCAGCCAGATGAAGTTGGTGATCGCCACGCACAGGGTGACGATCAGGCTGTCGGTCTCGGTGAGCTTGAGGACGGTCTTGCCGAAGGTCGGGGTGTACACGGTGATCATGTAGAAGGTCACCGTGGTCATGGTGGAGAGCATCATGCCGAGCAGCACGATCCGCCAGTTGGCTGCGACCGTGGTGAGGATCTCGCGCGTGCTCGGATGGTGGGTCCGCTGGGCGAATTCCTGGGTCTCCTGCAGGGAGCGCCGGATGAAGAAGATGAACGGCACGATCAGGCAGCCGATGAAGAACGGGATGCGCCAGCCGAAATCGCCGATCTGCTGCTTGGTCAGGTAGGCGTTCAGCCCGTAGCCGATCACGGCCGCGAACATGATCGCCACCTGCTGGCTCGCCGACTGGAACGACGTGTAGAAGCCCTTCCGCCCGGGCGTGGCGATCTCGAACAGGTAGATCGAGACGCCGCCGATCTCGACGCCGGCCGAGAAGCCCTGCAGCAGGCGGCCGGCCAGCACGATCAGGGGCGCGGCGATGCCGATGGTCCCGTAGCTCGGGCAGAAGGCGATCAGCACCGTGCCGCTCGCCATGATCGCCAGGGTGACGATCAGGCCCTTCCGGCGTCCGATCCGGTCGATATAGGCGCCGAGCACGATCGCCCCGAGGGGCCGCATCAGCGCGCCGAGCCAGAAGGTCCCGAAGGTCAGGAGCAGCTCGGTGGTCTCGTTGCCCGAGGGGAAGAACGCCCGCGCGATGGAGCTGGCGTAGAACCCGAACAGGAAGAAATCGAACATCTCCAGGAAGTTGCCGCTCGTCGCGCGGAGGATCGCCCCGATCCTGGATTGCAGGCTCGCCCCGACGGCGCCCGGATCACCGGCCATGACGCAACGCTCCCCGATCTCGATTCACGCGCCGATCCATTTCATCGCGATGATCGTCCCGGTGACGGTCAGGGCGCCGCCGATCCGGGTGGCGATCTGGGCGAACGGCATCAGCGCCATGCGGTTGGCCGCCGTGAGGATCGCCACGTCGCCGGTGCCGCCCTGGCCGCTGTGGCAGGCGTTCACGATGGCGGTCTCGATCGGGTACATCCCGAGGGCGCGGCCGACGAAGAAGCCGGTGACCATCAGCGTGGACACGGTGGACACGATGGTGATCAGGTTCACCAGGGTGAACGCCGCCATCAGCTCGTTCCAGGGGGTGAGCGCCACCCCGATGGCGAAGAGCAGCGGGTAGGTCATCGAGACCTGCACGAACTTGTAGACCACGAAGCCGCCGGCCTGGAGATGGGGCGACACGGCGCTGCCGAGCTTGGCGAACACCGCCAGGAACAGCATCGCCACCGGCGCCGGCAGGCCGACGAGGTGGTGGGCGACGACCCCGAGCAGGTAGAGGGTGATGGCCGTGAGCCCGGCCGCGCCGATCGTGGCGGCGTCGATCTGGCCGCGGGCCGCCTCGGAGCGCGCCTGCGCGTCGCTCGATTCCATGCCCTCCGCGCCCGGCTGGAGCCGGCCCTCGCCGGTGAGGTGGGGATAGCGCTTGCCGACATAGTTGAGGGTGCCGGCGAAGATGATCGCGGTGAGCGAGCCGAGCATCACCGGCGGCAGCACCTGGGCGAACACGACGCCCTGCTGCTGGCCCAGGATCGCCGCGTAGCCGATGGAGAGCGGAATCGCGCCCTCGCCGACGCCGCCGGCCATGATCGGCACCACGATGAAGAAGAAGGTCTTGTAGGGGCCGAGCCCGAGCGCGGTGCCGACCAGGGTGCCGACGATGGCGGCCGCCACCGAGCCGACCGCGAGGGGCGCGAAGATCTTGAGGAAGCCCTTGATCAGGACGTCGCGATCCATGCCCAGGATCGAGCCGACGATGATCGTGGCGATGTAGATGTAGAGGAAGTTGGTGAACTTCGTGAAGTCGAAGATCGCCTTCTCCATCTGGGGCGGCACCAGCTTGTAGTAGACGAGCGCCGACGGGATGAAGGTCGCGAAGATCGCGCCCGCGCCGATGTTGCGCAGGATCGGGATGCGCTTGCCGATCTCGGCGCAGGTGAAGCCGCCCATCACCAGGACGGCGATCATGGTCGGCCCGTCCGGCTTGACCTCGCCCTCCTGGACCAGGACCACCAGCAGGATCGCCACGATGACGTAGAGCGGCAGCGGAATGATGCCGATCTTCATGTCGACCAGGCGCCACCAGCCCTCGGGCCAGAACCGTGCGGCGCGGCGCTCGTTGAGCGGCGTCGGCACGGGACTCGTCGAGGCGCTACTGGTCATCGGCTTCCTCCGGACTTCCGACCACGCGCGGGCCCTTCCGGCCTTCGCCGCGCGGCCCCGATCGCCCCGACGGTCGCGACCTGGGCCGCCCGGTCGGCGGAGATAAAGTCGAATCCGGCGTATCAGCGCCCGCACAGGGCGGCAACGCGAACCGCGGGACAAAGCGCGCCACCTGTATTGGGGAGAGGGATTAAGCCGGCACCTCCAGTCGTCGCGTGGACGCACGATCGGGGACGGCGCCGGGGGTGCCCCCCGGCGCCGGCTCATCGGATCAGAAGTCGCGCTGCACGCGGAAGCGGACGTGCGTCATCGAATCCTGCGTCGCCGTCCGCGGCACGAACGTGCCGTTGTTGATGGCGGCGACGTTCGCGTAGGCACCCGGGCCCTTGTCGAGGTCGATCACCCGGCCGCTCTTCACGCCGACCTGGGTGTAGAAGGCCTCGACGCCGATATCGAGATCCGCCACCGGCGACCAGATCAGGCTGCCGCCGACCACGTACTGGTAGGTGTCCCGCAGGGCCTGGCTCAGCTGGTAGAACCGGGTGCCGGGCACGCCGACGCCGTTGGTGCCGAAGCTGTTGCCGCTCGGGTTCACCAAGCTGAACAGCGCGCCCTGGGCCAGGCGGGCGCCGGCCGAGAAATCCTGCTCGCCGTAGGAGCCGAACAGCGCCGAGCGCCATTCCGGCGACCAGTAGTGCAGGTACGACGCCACCGCCGAGAAGCTGGTCGAGGTCTGGAGCTGGCCGGTGAACGGGTTGACCGACGCGTCGGCGAAGTACTGCTCGAACTTCTGGGTATCGAAGCCAGTATTGGACTGCGCGTAGCAGCCGGCGATCATGCAATAGCCGGCATAGCTCTGCGCGCCGTTGGCGTAGGCCCCCTGCAGATAGAGGGTATCCCCCGGGGCAATCGCCGGCAGGTTGACCTTCACGCCGCCCTGCACGCCCCAGCCCTGGACCGAGTTGGCATGCCGGATGCCGGTGAGCACGCCACCCGCGCCCGCGGGCGTGTTGGTGCTCAGGTTGCCGACGTTGATCTCATGCGTGGCGGCCGAGAGCTGGGCCGAGCCCCAGGCCTGATCGATTCGCAGGGCGCCGACGAAATCGGGCAGCCGCGAGCGCTGGACGGCGTCGACGTTGCCGTAGCGGGACGGCCGGCCACTCGTGTAGCCGACGAAGACGGGGGCGAGCGCGTTCCCGGACGGCGAGAAGACCGGCGAGCGGGTGAAGACCGGGTCTTCCACCGACAGGGTCGCCGAGACGCCGTTGCCGAAGGTGGCGGTGTAGGCGAGCAGGTTGGTGGATGAATTGTCCGAGCCCGAGGTCGCGCCGTAGAACTCGAAATCGTGGGCGTAGAAGTCGTAGAACGACGAGGCGCGACCGGCGGTGAGGCCGGCGAACTGGATGAACGCCTTGTCGACGTTCACGTATTGCTGCGCCCGATTCACCTCATCGACGCCCGTGGCACGATAGGCTTGGCCGATACGCACCATCGTGCCGGAATGGATGGTTCCGGTGCGGGAGGCGGCATCCAGGCGCACGAAGGCGCGCAGGGCGCCGTAGGCGGTCTGGGTGCGGGCATCCATGTTGAAGCGCGCCAGCCCCCGGAAGCCCGACGTGTCGCCGGCCGCGCCCGGCTGGCGGCTGGACGAGGTCTGGTAGGCCCCCTCGAACCGGGCCCGGCCCGAGACGCGCAGGCACGTGTCGGTGCCCGGGATGTAGAAGAAGCCGGCCCCGAAGGCCGAGCAGACGCGGACGAACTCGATCGGCGCCGCCTTCTTGATCGGAAAGTCGGCGGCCTGGGCGGATCCGACCGCGACGAACGCGGTCGCGGATCCGAGCAAGAAATGGTTCAATAATCTCATCAAGACCCCCAGAATTTTGAAGCCGAAGACGGCAACGCTTCCCGTTTTTCTGCGGAACGCAGATTGTTCTTTGATTTTTTATTTGCAGAAGAGAGATCGGCAAGTTTTACCGCATCTCATCTTTCGCCGACGATCCTGCGATCCCGATCTTTAGCAAGCAACAGTGATTCAAAGTTCCGCCTGAGCATTTATGAATTTGTTGCTGATCTGCCACGTAACGCGTGATATGTTTTGATTTTATTCAACTTCAGTATTTGCCATGAGGTATTTGCAATTGGACAATTTTTTCCGTCGTCATTGCTCTTGGTGTAACCAGATGCGCCCGATCATTGATCATGATCGGCGACAGCACGGAGCGGCGATCCCGCCGAACGGGCGGCGCACCTGCCCCGGACGGTGGCGCGCTTGCACCAACCGCCTCGTGATCGGCGGCGATCGAGCCGCCATCCCGACCGGGGACAGGGCCGCCGGTCCTCATCGACGAATCGCGGGGGGCCCTCGAGCGCCAGCGCTCGGTCCGGCGCCCGGGAGCCTGGCGGCGCGATGCACAGCGCAAGGAGGCCCGGCGCAGGGCCGGGCCTCGGGTGTCGCGGCGCCGCAATACCGGCTCAGAAGTCGCGCTGGACCCGCAGGCGGATCTGCGAGACCGAATCCTGGGTCGCAGTCCGGGGCATGAAGGTGCCGGCGTTGATCTGGGCGATGGCACCGTAGGCGCCCGGGCTCTTGTCGAGATCGATCGCCCGGCCGCTCTTCAGGCCGATCTGCGTGTAGTAGCCCTCGACGCCGACATCGAGGTCCTTCACCGGCGACCAGATCAGGCTCGCGCCGGCCACGAACTGGTCGGTGTCGCGGAGCGCCTGGCTCAGTTGATAGAACCGCGTGCCCGGGACGCCGACCGCGTTGGTGCCGAAGGGATTGCCGCCGGCGAGGGTGCTCACCAGGCCGTAGGCCGCGCCCTGCGCAAGGCGGGCGCCGCGGGCGAAGCCCTGCGCGCCGTAGGAGCCGAAGACGGCCGAGCGCCAGTCCGGCGACCAGTAGTGCAGGTACGACGCCACCGCGGTGAAGCTCCGCGAGGTCTGCAGCCGGCCGGTGAACGGGTCGACCGTCGCGTCCGAGAAGAATTGGCTGAATTTCTGGCCCTGGATCGTCGCCGGGCTCTGTCCGGCAGAGCCGCTGAACGCCGAATAGCCCGTGTAGAACTGCGCGCCCTCGCCGTAGGCGCCCTGCAGGTACAGGGCGTCGCCCGGCGCGACGGACGGCGTGTTCACCTTCACGCCGCCCTGCACCGCCCAGCCCTGGACGCTGTCGGTGTGCGCGACGGCGGCGTTCGCGCCGGTGCCGAGCCCGACGTTGCCGACGTTCAGCTCATGGGTGGCGGCCGAAAGCTGCGCGGAGCCCCAGGCCTGGTCGAGGCGCAGGGCACCGACGAAGTCGGGCAGGCGCTCGCGCTGGATGCCGTCGATGGCGGCGAAGCTCGACGGAGCGCCCCGGGGATAGCCGACGAAGACCGGGCTGGCCGGAGCGGCGCCCCCCG
Source organism: Methylobacterium mesophilicum (assembly GCF_022179445.1). Taxonomy (GTDB): domain Bacteria; phylum Pseudomonadota; class Alphaproteobacteria; order Rhizobiales; family Beijerinckiaceae; genus Methylobacterium; species Methylobacterium mesophilicum. The sequence continues at coordinate 40,113 of NZ_BPQU01000019.1, forward strand.
AGGGCGCGAAGATCGGCGTGCGGCGGAAGACCGGGTCTTCCACCGACAGGGTCGCCGACAGGCCGTTGCCGAGGGCCGCCGTGTAGGCGAGCAGGTTGGTCGAGGCGACATCCGAGCCGGCGGTGCTGCCCGACAGCTCGAAATCGTGGGCATAGAAGTCGAAGAACGAGGAGGCGCGACCGGCCGTGAGCCCGGCGAACTGGATGAACGCCTTGTCGACGTTCACGATCTGCTGGACGCGCCCGACCTGATCGACGCCGGTGGCGACGTAGGCCGAGCCGATGCGCTCCTGGGTGCCGGATCGGCCCACACCGGCCGCACCGGTCCGGCTTCCGGCCTCGAGGCGCACGAAGGCGCGCAGCGTGCCGTAGGCGGTCTGGGTGCGGGCATCGAGGTTGAAGCGCAGCAGCCCGCGATAGCCCGACGTATCGCCGCCGTTGGTCCCGGCCTGCCGGGTATAGCTGGTGATGTAGCCGCCCTCGAACCGGGCGCGGCCGGAGACGCGCAGGCAGGTGTCGGCGCCCGGGATGAAGAAGAAGCCGGTGCCGTAGGCCGAGCAGACCCGGACATACGCGATCGGTGCCGCCGTCCCGACCGGAAGGTCGGCCGCGGCGGCTCCCCCGGCCATCGCGAGGGTGGCGGCCGAGCCCAGCAGGAGAGACGTCGATCGCCTCATCAAAGGCCTCGCTATTCTTAGCCGGCACAGCGGGACTGGCGCCAGAAAAAGCGGCCCGGCGCGGGGCCGGGCCTTGGAAGTCGAGTGCACGAGGACGGGTGCCGGGACCGAAGCCCCGGCACCGCTGGGGCGGATCAGAAGTCGCGCTGGACGCGGAAGCGGACCTGCGAGATCGAGTCCTGCGTCGCGGTACGCGGCACGAAGGTGCCGTTGTTGATGCCGGCGACGTTGTTGTAGGCGGTCGGGCTCTTATCCTGGTCGATCACTCGGCCGCTCTTCAGGCCGATCTGCGTGTAGTAGCCCTCGACGCCGATATCGAGATCCTTCACTGGCGACCAGATCAGGCTCGCGCCGGCGACGAACTGGTAGTTGTCGCGGAGCGCCTGGCTCAGCTGATAGAACCGCGTGCCGGGCACGCCCACGGCGTTGGGGCCGGAGATGAGGCCGGAGCCGGCGAGGCCATAGGCGGCCCCCTGCGCGATACGGGCGGCGCGGGAGAAGCTCTGCTCGCCGTAGGAGCCGAACAGGGCCGAGCGCCATTCCGGCGACCAGTAGTGCAGGTACGACGCAACAGCGGTGAAGCTCTGCGAGGTCTGCAGCTGGCCGGTGAACGGGTTGATCGTGGCGTCCGAGAAGAACTGGTTGAACTTCTGGCCCTGGATCGTCGCCGGGTTCTGCGCGTAGGATCCGCTATACGCGGAATAGCCCGTGTAGAGCTGCGCGCCGTCACTATAGGCGCCCTGCAGGTACAGGGCGTCGCCAGGCGCGACGAACGGGGTGTTCACCTTCAGGCCGCCCTGCACCGCCCAGGCCTGGACGCTGTTGGTGTGCGCGATGTTGACGTTCGTGCCTGCGACGGGATTCGTCGCGATATTGCCGACGTTCAGCTCATGGGTGGCGGCCGAGATCTGAGCCGAGCCCCAGGCCTGGTCGAGGCGCAGGGCACCGACGAAGTCGGGCAGACGCTCGCGCTGAACGGTGTCGATCGTGCTCAGCACGGTCGGAGCGCCCCGGGTGTAGCCGACGAACACGGGGCTGACGGTGGACGCGTAGGGCGCGAAGATCGGCGTGCGGCGGAAGACCGGGTCTTCCACCGACAGGGTCGCCGACACGCCGTTGCCCAGCACCGCCGTGTAGGCGAGCAGGTTGGTCGAGGCGTTGTCCGAGCCGAGCGTGCTGCCGGTGATCTCGAAGTCGTGCGCGTAGAAGTCGAAGAACGAGGACGCGCGACCGGCGGTCAGGCCGGCGAACTGGATGAACGCCTTGTCGACGTTCATGTATTGCTGAGCGCGACCCACCTGATCGACGCCCGTTGAGGCGTAGGCCTGGCCGATGCGCTGCTGGGTGCCGGACTGGCCGATGCCGGAATAGCCGGTGCGGCTGCCGGCATCGAGGCGCACGAAGGCGCGGAGCGTACCGTAGGCGGTCTGGGTGCGGGCATCCATGTTGATGCGCATCCGGCCCTGGTAGCCCGAGGTGTCGCCGTTGCCGCCCTGGCGCGAGTAGCTGGCCATGTAGCCGCCCTCGAACCGGGCGCGGCCCGAGATGCGCAGGCAGGTGTCGGTGCCCGGGATGTAGAAGAAGCCGGCCCCGAAGGCGGAGCAGACGCGGACGTACTCGATCGGCGCCGCCTTCTTGATCGGAAGGTCGGCGGCCTGGGCTGCCCCGATCGCCGCGAAGGCGGCGGCCGAGCCGAGCAGCGAGCTCTTCAAGAGCTTCATAGATATCTCCAAAGCTTCGAGACCCGAAAACACCCACGAGTCCGGTTTATCCGGCCCTCGCAGCGCTCGATGTTGTTGAATTCTGCAATCTTAAGTGCAGATTTTTAGAGATCTCCCGCGTCCGAGATTCCTCTATGCGGTTTCATATGATGGAATGCGCCTTATCCAAGCAACATCGATATCATTCGATCTGTGGGATTGATTTGTTTTGTTGCAAAGTCGCAACGCCACGAAAATGTTTTGCAGTATTATTGAATATATAGATTGTAGAATTAGTCTGATTGACGCGGATACTTATTGCGAACATCTCACAAGAAATATCTCCGCAGCCGCGATTTTTATCCGCACGCGCGTGGGTCTGCCGATACGGCCGGACCCGGGCTCATCCCGCGGTGACGCGCCGGCCCATGGTCTCGAGCCGCCGCGTCGTCGGCTCCGTTCGGCGCATCGCCGTGCGGCGGCAGCGGTCGCGACGGCCGGCTCGCGAAGATCCGTCGCGCCGGGTCCGCCCGTGATTCGACCGGATCGGCGAATCGATTCGTGCGGCGACGGCGCGGCCGAACGACGGCCCCGGCAGCGCGTCGGGACGCGGCGGGTATGGGGAGGATGGGGGCGGTCGAGCGGCGCCCCCGGGAACCGGCGCCCGAGGCCGGTCAGCGGCGCGGTGCGGAAACGCGGTCTGGCCGTGATCCGTGCCGGATGCGGGCTTCGCGGGTTCGGTCCGGAGTTCGTGTGTGGCGGCGGCGCCGCCGGGAACCGTTCGGCGGCGGCCCTGAAGCGGCGACGTCCGGAAGCGGGGCAGGCGCGGCGTCCGGCGTCATCGAGCCCGCCGACAACGAAAAAGGCCCAGCCGGAGGGCTGGGCCTTGAGATCCGTGGAACCGGGGAACCGGCGCGGGGGGGTGTATCCCCGCGCCGACGATGCGGCTTAGAAGTCGCGCTGGACGCGCATGCGGAACGAGGACACCGAGTCCTGCGTGGCGGTGCGCGGCACGAAGGTGCCGTTGTTGATGCCGGCAACGTTCGCGTAGGCGGTCGGGCTCTTGTCCCGGTCGATCACGCGGCCGTTCTTGACGCCGATCTGCGTGTAGTAGCCCTCGACACCGATATCGAGGTCCTTCACCGGCGACCAGATCAAGCTCGCACCGGCGACGACCTGGTAGGTGTCGCGGAGCGCTTCGCTGAGGTTGAAGAAGGTCGTGCCGGGCGTGCCGACGCCGTTCACACCGAAGGTGTTCGTGCCGCCCGGGTTGGCCAGGTTGAAGGCCGCACCTTGAGACGCGCGGGCCTTCTGCGAGAAGTCCATTTCGCCGTAGCTGGCGAACACGGCCGAGCGCCACTCAGGCGTCCAGTAGTGCAGGTAGGAGCCGACGATGCTGAAGCTCTGCGACCGCTCCATCTGCCCCGTGAACGGATTGATGGTGGCATCGTTGAAGTACTGCGCGAACTTCTGGCCCTGGATCGTCGCGGCGTTCTGCGAGTAGGAGCCGCTGAACGCGGAGTAGCCGGTGTAGAGCTGGGCGCCGCTGCCGTAGGCGCCCTGCAGATAGAAGGCGTCGCCGGGTGAGATGAACGGCGTGTTGATCTTGATGCCGCCCTGCACCGCGTACCCGTATGAGTTACTGGTGTGCGGAATGCTGATGTTGGAGCCGGTGCCGGTGCCGACGCCGTTGGCGACGTTGCCGACGTTCAACTCGTGCACGGCGGCGGACACCTGGGCCGAACCCCAGGCCTGGTCGAGGCGCAGGGCGCCGACAAAGTCGGGCATCCGCGAGCGCTGGACCGCATCGACGAAGCTGTACCGGGTCGGGACGCCGTTGGTGTAGCCGATGAACACCTCGGCCGGCGCGTTCGTCGGGGCGAACACGGCGATGTTGGCGTTGGTTTGAATGCCGCCGGGGTTGTTGGTCGGCGAGAAGATGGGGCTGCGGCGGAAGACGGGGTCTTCGACCGAGAGCGTGGCTGACAGGCCGTTGCCCAGCGTCGCGGTGTAGGCGAGCAGGTTGGTGGACGCGATGTCCGAACCCGCTGTGGCGCCGGCGAACTCGAAGTCGTGCGCGTAGAAGTCGAAGAACGAGGACGCGCGACCGGCGGTCAGGCCGGCGAACTGGATGAACGCCTTGTCGACGTTGGAGAACTGCTGGTCACGGCCGAAGCTGTCGACGCCGAGGCCGGGATAGGCCTGGCCGATACGCTGCTGAGTGCCGGAGGTGCCGACGCCGGAATAGCCGGTGCGGGCGCCGGCATCGAGGCGCACGAAGGCGCGCAGGGTGCCGTAGGCGGTCTGGGTGCGGGCATCGAGGTTGATGCGCAGGCGGCCCTGGTAGCCCGAGGTGTCGCCGCCGCCGCCGTTCTGGCGCGAGTAGCTGGTCATGTAGCCGCCCTCGAACCGGGCGCGGCCGGAGAGACGCAGGCAGGTGTCGGTGCCGGGAATGTAGAAGAAGCCGGCGCCGTAGGCCGAGCACACGCGGACGTACTCGATCGGGACCGCCTTCTTGACCGGAAGGTCGGCGGCGTGGGCGGCTCCGATCGCCGCGAAGGCGGCTGCGGAACCGAGCAGTGAGCTCTTCAAGAGCTTCATAGACATCTCCAAAGCTTCGAGACCCGATGATGCGGACATGCCCGGTTTTCCGGATCTTGCCGCACGTCTTGTAGGTTTGGCCTGCGTCTTGGGTGGCAGGCTCCTGCGGGCTCTCGCTTGGCGATGCCCCCGTGCACGATCACCATGTGCGAACGGGTTTCGGCGAGCAATCAGAATTCGGCTCGGATAAATTGGTTCCTGTGCGATGTTGCCGCCCGGCAACAATATCAGAACGCGTTAGCCGGCAACAGCTTGCCGGATGTACCGATATGCTTTCCGCAGTGGCAGGAGTGCTGTCGAACCGGGCATGGACGGGGCCGCCCCGGCCGGCGGGAAGGGCCGGGGCGGTCCGAACGTGTGGGCTACGCCGACGTCCTGTCCTGAGACGGCGAAGGCGCGCCCGGCCTCACCTCACATCGGCGGCGTCAGGCCGTTCTTGCCGACGGCGACGCGGCGCGCCGTGATCTTGCCGTCCTCGCCGCGCGCGGCGACCACGAACGCCTTCGCGCCGGCGGCGATCGCACCGGTATCCGCGGCCTCGAAGGTGACCACCGGGGCCTGCGGCGGGACCAGGATCTGGATCGACTGACCCTTGCCGTAATCGACCGTGAGGGTGCGCTCCGCGCCGCCCCCGCTCGCCTTCACGGTGCCGTTCGTCATCGCGCTCTTGACCCGGGGGGCGTCCGGCGCGGTCGTGGGTCCGGCGGCCTTCACGGTGCCGTTGGTCATGGTGCTCTTCACGGCAGCGCTGCCGGTGTGATCGGGAAGCATGTCCCAGTCGTAATGGCCTTCACCGGTGCCGCGCATCGATTCCGGGAACAGCACGACCTCCAGGGCGACCGGCGGCTCGCCCTTGGTGGCGGTGCCGATGAACACGCCGTCCTTGATCTGATCGAGCTGGGCCGGGACGACCCAGGAGACCTTGGCGTCTGGCGCCAGGGTCACCTGCTGGCTCTTGCCGTCCAGGGTCTTGAGGGTGAAGCCGCCGCCCTCCACGGACTCGATCGTGCCGCGCAGGCGCTCGGGCGGCGCGGCGGCCTGTGCGGAGGTGGCGAGCGCCAGAAGGCTCGCGAGGGCGAGGGTCGGGAGTTTTGACATGGTGGCGGGGGTCCTATCGCCGCCGGAATGGGGGCGGCGCGCATGACCTGGGACTCGGCGCAACCGTGTCAGCCCCTCGCGCCCGTGACATCAAGCCCCTGCGGGCGGGTGTAACCGGGACGGTACCGCTCAGGCCGGCAGCGCCAGCAGCGCGAGGCCCGCCGCCGCGACCGCGGTGCCGAGGGCCGGAGCGGCCCGGGCGGCGCCGGACCGCGACGCGGCGATCCCGAGGCCGATCCCGGCTGCATGCAGGAGGGCGGTCGCGGCCAGGAAACCCAGGCCGAAGGTCAGGCCCGAGGCGGTCTCCGGCATCTCGGCGCCGTGGGCGTAGCCGTGGAACACCGCGAACACGCCGACGAGGCTGGCGAGCAGCGCAACCGGCGCCCGCAGGCCGACGATCGCGGCCACGCCGAACACCACGATGGAGAGTGCGATCCCGGTCTCGGCATAGGGCAGCGCGACGCCGACCATGCCCAGACCCGCCCCCACGCTCATGAGCGCCAGGAAGGACAGGGGCAGCGCCCAGAGCGCCCGGCCGCCGCGCAGGGCCGCCAGCAGTCCGACCGCGACCATCGCCAGCACGTGGTCGGCACCGAGCAGCGGATGCAGGAAGCCGGCCTCGGCGCCGAGCGCGGCCCCATGGCCGGGATGGGCGAGGGCCGCCTGCGGCAGCAGCGCGAACGCGGCGGGAAGGGCGGCAAGGCCAGAGGCGAGCGGGGCGGCGAGCAGGCGCTTCATCGGGTATCCTTCGCGGGTGTACGGTTGAAGGTAGCGCCGATCCCGCGGCACGGCGAGTGCCCGGGCCCGCGGCCCCTCCGCCCTTCGACGGCACTCCACGGTCGGGCGCGCGTAGGTCTCGCCCCGGGCGGGTATCGGAAGGAGCCGAGTATGCAGCAGGCCGACATCCGCACCGCCGCCCGCCAGCAGGGCCTGGACGACCTCGACAAGGTCGCGGTCGGCATCGTCGAGCGCGACGGAAAGGTCTCGATCATCGAGAAGGCGTGACACGGAACGGGGGGTTCAGCACAGGCGGCCGTGGCGCTGCGGATCACTTGAATACATGATACCGTTTCACGCCGGCGCCGAGAGGGCCTAGCCGGCGGTTCGGCATGAGCGGTGGCGGCGCCCCTTCTCCGGCGGGGGCGGACGACCAGCGGCTCGATCGCACAGGACAGGATTTCCCGTGAGAGATTTCTCCGCACCCGGGCGCTCCCCGGTCTACGCCGCCAACGCAGCCGTCGCGACCTCGCATCCCGCCTCGACCCTGGCCGCCATCGAGATCCTGCGCGCGGGCGGCAACGCCGTCGATGCCGGGATCGCCGCGGTGGCGGTGCAGTGCGTGGTCGATCCGCTGATGACCGGGATCGGCGGCGATTGCTTCGCCCTCTATGCTCCGGCCGGCGCCTCCAAGCCGATCGCGCTGGACGGATCCGGCCGGGCGCCGGCCGCCGCCACGCCCGACTGGTACGCCGAGCACGGCGCCGCGATCACGCCGGCCTCGCCGCACGCGGTCACGGTGCCGGGGGCGATCGGAGCCTGGGACATGCTGGTGCGCGAGCACGGCACGCGCGCGCTGGGCGAATTGCTGCAGCCGGCGATCCGCTACGCCGAGGACGGGTTCGTGATCCAGCAGCGGGTCGGCTGGGACTGGCAGCGCAACATCCCCCGGGTCGCCGGCGACCCCCACGCCGCCGCCACCTACCTGGTCGGCGGCGAGGCCCCGGCGATCGGCAGCGTCTTCCGTCTGCCGAAACTCGCCGCCACGCTCCGGCGCATCGCCGAGGAGGGCCCGCGCGGCTTCTATGAAGGACCGGTGGCCGACGACATGGTCCGCCGGCTCAACGAACTCGGCGGCCTGCACACCCGGGACGACTTCGCCACGTCGCGGCCGGACGTGGTCGCGCCGGTCTCGACCCGCTACCGCGGCTACGACGTCTACGAGTGCCCCCCCGCCGGCCAGGGCCTCGCGGCGCTGATGATGCTGAACGTGCTGTCGCATCACGATGTCGGCGCCCTGTCGGACCTGGACCGGCTCCACCTGTTCGCCGAGACCTGCAAGCAGGCCTACCATCACCGGGACGTGCTGTTCGGCGACGCCGCCCTCGCCCGGGTGCCGGTGGAGCACCTGCTGTCGGATGCCTGGAAGGCCGCCGCCCACGGGGCGATCGACATGGGCCGCGCCCGGCCGCCGGAGATCTACCCCGAGATCGCGCAAGAAATCGCGGAGGCGCGGGCCCACAAGGACACGGTCTACCTCTGCGTGGTCGACCGGGACGGCAACGCGCTGTCGCTGATCAACTCGGTGTTCCAGGGCTTCGGCTCGGGGATCCTGGCGCCGGAGAGCGGCGTGCTGCTGCACAACCGCGGCCTTTCGTTCCGCACGGAAGCCGGTCATCCGAACAGCATCGGTCCCGGCAAGCGGCCGATGCACACGATCATCCCGGGCATGCTGATGAAGGACGGCCGGGCGGTCGCGCCGTTCGGCGTGATGGGCGGCCATTACCAGGCCATGGGCCATGTCGAGCTGCTGTCGGGCATCATCGACCGGGGCCTCGACGTGCAGGCGGCGCTCGATGCCCCGCGCAGCTTCGCGTACGGCGACAGCCTGGAACTCGAGACCGGCATCACGGACGCCGCGATGGCAGGCCTGATCGCGCGCGGCCACCCGGCGATCCGGGCACCGCTGCCGCTCGGCGGCGGCCAGATCATCTGGATCGACCGCGCGGCCGGCACGCTGGCGGCGGGATCGGACCCGCGCAAGGACGGGGCTGCTCTGGGGTATTGAGGAACAGGAGCCAGCCTTGGAGGCTACCGGACCAAAAGTGTCCGGAGGCAGCGCGGGTCCCCTCGCCCGCACGGGCCACGAAGCTCACACATCGCTGCCGGATGTGGGCCAAGGCCAACCCCAAGCGCGTCTCCCTCCACCCTCTGCGGGCTACGGGCTACACAGGTTTGAGGCACTGGCGCTGCTGCAGACTGCGACGGTCCCCCTCTCCCGTGCGGGAGAGGGTTGGGGTGAGGGACCAGGGCTTTCCGGAAATATCGCATCCCTCACCCTGTCCCTCTCCCGTACGGGAGAGGGGACCCGCGCCTCCTCCACCAGCGGGAGGACCAGGGCTCTGACCGAAACCTGTATAGCCCGTAGCTCTGCGGGGGAGGGTGGGCCTCGCGTCAGCGAGGGTCGGGAGAGGGGAACCCGGGTTCAGAAAGGGGCGCGACCGGCATGACGGGCGAAGCCCTGTTCTGCGCCGTCGCTCCCCTCTTGCGGGACTTCGTCCCGGCCCGATCCCCTTCGGGGGCCACCCTCCCCCGCAGAGGGGGGGAGGGAAACACGCGCGGGTGCGGCAGCCGCCTCAACTGAGAAAAACTCAGTCGATGTCCTCGACCTCTTCGGAACCGCCATAGACCCGCTGGGCCAGCGAAGCCTCCATGAACGGATCGAGGGAACCGTCGAGCACCGCGTCCGGATCGGTGGACTGGGTGCCGGTGCGCAGGTCCTTCACCAGCTGATAGGGCTGGAGCACGTAGGACCGGATCTGGTGGCCCCAGCCGATATCGGTCTTGGCGGCGGCCTCGGCGCTGGCCTTCTCCTCACGCTTCTTCAGCTCGGCCTCGTAGAGCCGGGCGCGCAGCATGTTCCACGCCGTGGCGCGGTTCTTGTGCTGGGAGCGCTCCTGCTGACACGCCACCACGATCCCGGTCGGGTTGTGGGTGATGCGCACCGCGGAATCGGTGGTGTTGACGTGCTGGCCGCCGGCGCCGGACGACCGGTAGGTGTCGATCCGGCAGTCGGACTCCTTGATCTCGATCTCGATCCGGTCGTCGATGACCGGGTAGACCCAGACGCTGGCGAAGCTGGTGTGGCGCCGGGCGCTGGAATCGTAGGGCGAGATCCGCACCAGCCGGTGCACGCCGGACTCGGTCTTGAGCCAGCCATAGGCGTTGTGGCCCTTGATCAGGAGCGTCGCGCCCTTGATCCCGGCCTCTTCGCCGTCCGACCACTCGACGATCTCGACCTTGTACTTCCGGCGCTCGGCCCAGCGGCCGTACATGCGCTGGAGCATGTTCGCCCAGTCCTGGCTCTCGGTGCCGCCGGCACCGGCATGGACTTCGAGATAGGTGTCGAAGCCGTCGGCCTCGCCGGACAGGAGGGTCTCGACCTGGCGGCTGGCCGCCTCCTTCTCGACGGCGAGGATCGCGGCCTCGCCCTCGCGGATCGAGGATTCGTCGCCCTCCATCTCGCCGAGTTCGATCAGCGTCGCGCCGTCCTCGAGGTCGCGCTCGAGCTTGCGGATGGAGGAGACCGCCTCGTCGAGCTGCTGGCGCTCGCGCATGACCTTCTGCGCGGCGTCGGCGTCGTTCCACAGGTCGGGGTTCTCGGAGGCTGCGTTCAGCTCCGCGAGGCGTTTATCGACAGTATCCCAGTCAAAGATGCCTCCTCAGCAGTCCTATAGACTGCTTGGCGGCATCCGAGGCTTGCTCGATCTCGGCGCGCATTTGGTTTTTCGGGACTTCGGGTGATGGGTCGGGCCGGGGTGATACCGCCCGGGAGCCGCCCTGTAAACGGCGGGCCGGGGCCCCGCGCCCGAACTGTGCGACGCCCGACCGCAGGGTGGTGCGCGAGCCGGCGCGCGGGCGGCGCGTTGTCGGGCACGGATCGGGCAGGAACGCGGAGGCGGCCAGGATGGCGGACGACGATCACGCGCAGACGTGGAGCGCCTTCAACGACGCCGTCAACATGACGCCGGCGGCGCTGCGCAAACACCTCGACGGCGCGGCGAGCCGGGAGGTCGGCCAGAAGAAGGACGGCGACGAATCCACCGGCCACGCGATGGGCCGGCGCATCCTGGCGATCAAGGACAAGAAGAAGGCCGATCTCACCGACGACGATTATGCCGCCATGCGCAAGGTCGTGGGCTACGTCCACCGCCACCTGAAGCAGGGCGGCGACGCCCGCAAGGACCCCGACTCACCCTGGCGGATGTCGCTGATGAACTGGGGCCACGATCCGCACACGGATTGAGGCCCGGGCTCGCCGGCCCGTCCGGCTCAGTAGCGCGGCGGCACGATGTAGGACGGGGCGATCACGTACTCCTTCGGGCGCTTGCGCGCACCGAACCGGCTCTCGGTGATCTGGTCGTTGTAGTAGTCGAAACCGGTGTAGCCGAAGCCACCGCCGTTCATCACCTGGGCCACCGGGACCGGCGGGACGGCGAGGTCGGGACGGCCCGGCGGCACCAGCACTTGGCAGCAGCCCTCGGTCTGCAGGACCGTCGGGCCGTTGGGGGCGGTGAAGACATAGGCGCGCGGCTGCGGGATCCCCGGCGGGAAGGCGGGCTCGGCGGCGGCGCCCTGGGCGACGAGACCGAGCAATCCGGCGGCGATCAGGGTCTTGGTGCTCACACAATGCTCCGTCACGGGGCCGGCCGGGCCGGCATCTGGCCTACACTCTAGCTTATCGCGGGCGGCCTGTCCGGCGCATGCGGACCGACCGGTTAACCGGAACCCGGTCAGCCGCGGGCGCGCAGGACCACCTGCGGGCTCGCCGGCACCGGCCGGCAATCCGAGATGAAGGCGTTGACCGGCAACGGCTTCGAGTCGCAGGCATAGACATCCGTCGGCCCCGGGGCCGGCACCGGATCCCGGGCGATGATCGGGTTCGGCGCACAAGCCGAGGCCGCGGCGGCGAGCAGCAGGGCGGCGATGAGGTTCAGGCGGCGCATGCAACACTCGGGACGCGGGAGGACCCCCGTGCCGAACCCTGCGCATCGCGATCCGCTCTGACAAGCGCCGGCGGGGGACGACGGGCCCTTTGACGGAGCCTGTCGCCCGGCGGCAACAATCGCGACCCGCCCGCTCTCAGACCGCCCGGGCCATCGGCACGACGTTGTGCAGGGTCTTGTCGCCGCCATCGAAGAACCGGCGGATGTTGCGCGCGGCCTGCCGGATCCGCTGCTCGTTCTCGACCAGGGCGATGCGGACATATTCGTCGCCGAACTCGCCGAAGCCGATGCCGGGCGCCACGGCGACGTCGGACTTCTCCAGCAGCAGCTTCGAGAATTCGAGGCTGCCCATCTCCCGGTAGCGCTCGGGGATCGGCACCCAGGCGAACATCGAGGCGGCGGGCGCCGGGATGGTCCAGCCGGCCTTGCCGAAGGATTCCACCAACGCGTCGCGCCGCTTGCGATAGGTCGCCCGCATCTCGTCGATGCAGTCGTCGGGTCCGTTGAGGGCCGCGGTGGCGGCGACCTGGATCGGCGTGAAGGCGCCGTAATCGAGATAGGACTTCACCCGGGAGAGCGCCGCCAGCAGGCGCTCGTTGCCCACCGCGAAGCCCATGCGCCAGCCGGCCATGGAGTAGGTCTTCGACAGCGAGGTGAACTCGACGGTGCAATCGATCGCGCCCGGGACCTGCAGGACCGAGGGCGGCGGCTTGCCGTCGAAGTAGACCTCCGCGTAGGCGAGATCCGAGAGCAGGATCAGCTCGTGCTGCTTGGCGAAGGCGACGAGGTCCCGGTAGAAATCGAGGTCGGCCACGTAGGCGGTCGGGTTCGACGGATAGCAGACCACCAGGGCGACCGGCTTCGGGATCGAGTGGCGCATCGCCCGCTCGAGGGCCGGGAACATCGCCGGGGTCGGCTCGGCCGGGACCGAGCGGATCACGCCGCCGGCCATCAGGAAGCCGAAGGCGTGGATCGGGTAGCTCGGGTTGGGCACCAGCACCACGTCGCCCGGGGCGGTGATCGCCTGGGCCATGTTGGCGAAGCCTTCCTTCGAGCCCAGCGTCGCCACCACCTGCGTGTCGGGGTTGAGGCTCACGCCGAAGCGACGCTGGTAATAGCCCGCCTGGGCGCGGCGCAGGCCGGCGATGCCCTTGGAGGCGGAGTAGCGGTCGGTCCGCGGCCGGCCCGCCGTCTCGCACAGCTTGGCGATGACGTGCTTGGGGGCGTCGAGGTCGGGGTTGCCCATGCCGAGATCGATGATGTCGGCGCCCTGGGCTCGGGCGGTAGCCTTGATCCGGTTGACCTGCTCGAAGACGTAGGGCGGCAGGCGCTTGATGCGGTGGAAGTCGGTCATGGGCGTGTCCATCGGCGCGTCCCGAATCTGGCGTCTCTCGTTGGTGTCGGTCGCGCGAAGGATTCGCTCTAGCAGAGTTGCGTGCCGCCGCCGACCCTCAAAAATCCGGTCCGGATCGGTGCCGTTATCGCGCCGCCGCGGGCACCGGCTTGATCGCGGCGGCGGCCCCCCGGCCCGCACTCTCGGCGGCGCGGCCGCGGCTCTCGTTGCGGCCGCGGGCCCCTTCGAGTTCGGCCTCCAGCGCCTTCTGACCCTCGGACGACTTGGCCCGGATCGGGCGCTTGGGCGCGTCGACGCCCACCGGCATGAAGGCGGGCGCCTCCTGGCCGCGGGTCTCGGTCACGAAATCCGGCGCGGCCACGACCCGGGGGCCGTAGCCCGCATCGGTGGCGAGGGTGCGCACCGCGTCCCCCGAGCAGGCCGCGAGCGGCGCCGCCAGGAGGGCCAGCACCGCCACGGCGAGGCCCCGCGCCGGGCCCGGGCCGCCGGACCGCCGACCGGTGGGGTTCAAAAAGGCGCGGTGCATGAGCACATGGGTCATGAGAAGATCGCGCGGATGTTTCGCGACACGCGCAAACGGGCTGGTGCAACCTCTCGCTCGCTCCTTAATTTGTCGGAAACGAGGCTCACCGTCAGTCGGGCCGAAACACCACACAGGGAGGCGCGCGTGACGAGCCCGCGGACGCAGGCGTCGGACCAGGCTGCCGCCCGGACCGGCATGGTCAACGGCGCCATGCCGGACGGCATCACGCCGCCGATGCCGGATATCGAGGCCCTGTCGCGCAATGCCGGCCAGTTCGTGGAGGCGCTGGGGCGCAGCGCCGCCCGCATGCTCTCGCCCGAGGCCCAGGCCGGCGCTCCCTCCGGGGAGATCAACGAGGCGGTCAGGACGCTGGGCCAGATCGCAGAGGCCTGGATGTCGGATCCGAACCGGAGCGCCGAGGCCCAGGCCAAGCTGTCCCAGGCGTTCCTGACGCTGTGGGGCACGACCTACCTGCGCCTCCAAGGCCAGCCGGCCGATCCGGTGGCGGTGCCCGAGCCCAAGGACGGCCGGTTCAGCGACGCCGAGTGGTCCACGAACCCGTATTTCGATTTCCTGAAGCAGGGCTACCTGATCGCCACCCGCTGGGCCGAGGGCCTGGTGGACGAGGCCGAGGGCATCGACGAGCGCACCCGCCACAAGGCGCAGTTCTACCTGCGCCAGCTCACCAGCATGCTGTCGCCATCGAACTTCCTGCCGACCAATCCGGAGCTGATCCGCCACACCCTGCAGGAGAGCGGCGCCAACCTCGTGCGCGGCCTCAAGATGTACGAGGAGGATCTGGCGGCCGGCGGCGGCCAGCTGCGGGTCCGCCAGACCGATCCGAGCGGGTTCGAGGTCGGCCGCAACGTCGCGGTGACCCCGGGCGAGGTGGTGTTCCGCAACGACCTGATCGAGCTGATCCAGTACGCGCCCGCCACCGAGACGGTGCTCAAGCGCCCGTTCCTGATGGTGCCGCCCTGGATCAACAAGTTCTACATCCTCGACCTCAATCCCCAGAAGAGCTTCCTGAAGTGGATGGTCGACCAGGGCCTGACGGTGTTCTGCATCTCCTGGGTGAACCCGGATGCGCGCCATGCCGACAAGGACTTCGAGTCCTACATGCGTGAGGGCATCGAGGCGGCGATCGACGCGATCGGGGTCGCCACGGGCGAGAGCGAGGTCCACGCGGCCGGCTACTGCGTCGGCGGCACCCTGCTCTCGGTGACGCTCGCCATGCAGGCCGCCACGGGCAACCGCCGCATCAAGAGCGCGACCCTGCTGACCACGCAGGTGGACTTCACCCATGCCGGCGACCTCAAGGTGTTCGCCGACGAGGAGCAGATCCGCCAGGTCGAGGCCCGCATGGCCGAGCGGGGCTACCTGGAGGGCAGCCGCATGGCCAACGCGTTCAACATGCTGCGGCCGGACGACATGATCTGGTCCTACGTCGTCAACAACTACATCAAGGGCAAGCCGCCCTCGGCGTTCGACCTGCTGTACTGGAACTCCGACGCCACCCGGATGCCGGCGGCCAACCACTCGTTCTACCTGCGCAATTGCTATCTCGAGAACAGCCTGGCCCAGGGCAAGATGGTCCTCGGCAACGTCCGGCTGGACCTGAAGAAGGTGCAGGTGCCGATCTTCAACCTCGCCACCCGGGAGGACCACATCGCCCCGGCGATCTCGGTGTTCGAGGGTTCGAAGACCTTCGGCGGCAAGGTCGATTACGTGCTGGCGGGATCGGGCCACATCGCCGGAGTCGTCAACCCGCCCTACAAGCCGAAATACGGCTACTGGACCGGCGGGCCGGTGAAGGGCGAACTCAAGGACTGGATCGCGGCGGCGGTGGAGACCAAGGGCTCGTGGTGGCCCTACTGGTTCCAGTGGATCGAGGCCCAGGCCCCCGAGCGGGTCCCGGCCCGCAAGCCCGGCGGCGACGCGCTGCCGTCGCTCGGCCCGGCTCCGGGCACGTATGTGCGGATGCGGGCCTGAGGGGGCTGCGCCGTGCTCGCGGCTTGCGGCTGACGGAGCGGGTTTCGAGCCGGTTACACTGCGGCCTACGGTTTTGCTCGAAGGTGCAAGCTGTGATCCCCTCGCCCCGCTTGCGGGGAGAGGGCCGCGACGACCTCGTCGTCGGCGCGGCGAGGCGGCAGCCGAGGGTGAGGGGGCGGTTTAGAACGCGCACCTCACTCAGAGCCGCCCCCTCACCACCGCTCCGGCTTCGCCTCCGCTTCCCGCACGGACGACGAGGTCCGTGCGGGCCTCTCCCCGCGTGCGGGGAGAGGGGAACCCGCATTGCATCCTGAAATATCTGAACAGCCCCCTCAATACTTCCGGATCAGCGGCGCCGGGGCGGCCGGCGGCGGGGCTCCGAACACGTAGCGGAAGCCCACCGAGACGATGTCGGCGCTCGAATCGACCACGCCCGCGAACGCGATGTTGCCGACGTTGTAGTCGCGCCCGACACCCGCGAGGATGCGCGACCGGTCGAGGAAGAAGTGCGAGTAGGCCAGGTTCAGGGTCAGGCGCTCGTTCCAGCGATAGCTGGCGCCCACCGAGGCGATGTAGCGGTCGCCGTCGGGCAGCCGCACCGAGCGGTTGCGGAAGTCGATCGGCGAGGATTCGTAGGCGAAGCCGGTCCGCACGGTCAGGTTCGGCGCGGCGTCGTACTCGCCACCGATCGAGTAGGTGTAGCCGTCCTTGTAGTTCAGGGGCAGGTTGCTGACCGGCAGGCCGAGGCGGTTCGAGACGATGCCGACCGTACCGAGCCGCGACCACTGATCCCACTCGAAGCCGAGATCGACCCGGGCGACCGGCGAGATCGCCTGGACCAGGCCGACGCTGAGCTTGTCCGGGGTGTTGAGCTTCGCGCGCACCTGTCCGGCCGTCGCCGCCAGCGCCACCAGCGGCACGCCGATCGAGCCGTCGATGTCGTGGTGCACGGACGAGCGGTAGCCGATGCCGATCACGGTGCCGTCGCGGGGCGTCAGGGTCGCGCCCGCCGTGAAGCCGACGCCCCAGGATTCGCCCTTGAGGAACCCGCTCGGATAGAGGGCCGGCGCGATGCCGGGGATCGGCAGCGCCTGCCGCAGGGTCAGCCGGAAATATTCGATGTTCGGGCCGGCGGCGAGCGACAGCCACTCGTTGACCTTGAAACCGATTACCGGATTGAACGCCAGCGTGAAGATCCGGGACGAGCGGCCATAGACCTCGCCGGCCCAGACCTGGTTCGGCTTGGTCACGAGGCCGAAGGGCGCACCCGTCGAGAGGCCGAGCCAGAGGCGGTCGTTGATCTGGTAGGAGGTCGCCCCCGCGGGCACCACGGCGCCCTGTCCGATATCACCGGAATCGCCCAGGCGCGCGAAGCCCGGATTGGTCCCGGGTGCCGTCCGGATGTCTGAGGAGAGGCCGATATAGGTGAGGTTCTGCTCGGAGACGAAGCCCGGGTTCATCGTGATGACCGCGGGATTCCAGAACATCGACGAGACGCCGCCGGAGCCGGCGGCCGCGCCCGCGAAGGACAGCCCCTGGGCCTGGGTGCTCTGCTCGCGGATGCCGAAGGCCCCGGCCCGCGCCTCGCCGGCGCCGATCGCCGCCACCGAGGCCGCGAGCACCCATGCGCGCATTGTCCCGTTCATCTGCTCCCCCCGAACCGGATGGCTTGTTCGGGCGCCCTGATTCGACCTTGTCCCGGTCCGGCGCCGTTGTCGGTATGGTGCAGGTTTCCCCCGCTCGACCGCAACGGCGATCACGAGTCCGGCCGGCACCGGAAGCGCCGATGATCGACAGAATCACGACGACGGCTTATCTCTCGGCTAGGCAATCAAACCTGTTTTCCCCCCTCGGCGGACTGTCTTTCGCCGGCGGGATCCGGCGATGAATAATAAATCAGTTTGCGTCTGAATATGCACTTTTTTGCCACGATGTTGCCAAGTTGCGACACCGCGAAATCGCGAGCCGCCGCCACGGACGCGCTTGCACCGGCGGTGCTGCGCGGCCATGGTCCCGGCGCCCGGCGTAGACCGGTTCCAGGGAAGGATGAGGAGTCGCGGCGATGAAGCTCTTCCGGCACGGCCCGAGCGGCGATGAGAAGCCCGGCCTCGTGGATGCGCAGGGCGGCCTGCGCGATCTGTCCAGCATCGTGCGCGACATCGCCGGCCCGGCCTTGGCGCCGGAATCCCTGGAGCGGCTGCGGGCCCTCGATCCCGAGACCCTGCCGAAGCTGCCGGCGGACACGCGGTTGGGCCCCTGCGTCGGCGGCACCCGCAACGTCGTCGCCATCGGCCTCAACTTCGCCGACCACGCCGCCGAGACCGGCTCGCCGATCCCGTCGGAGCCGATCATCTTCAACAAGGCGCCGTCCAGCCTGTGCGGGCCGAACGACACGGTGATCATCCCCAAGGGCTCGGCCAAGACCGACTGGGAGGTGGAGCTCGCGGTGGTGATCGGCCGCCGGGCGAGCTACGTCCACGCCAACGAGGCCCTCAGCTACGTGGCGGGGGCCTGCATCTGCAACGACGTCTCGGAGCGCGAGTGGCAGCTTGAGCGCGGCCCGACCTGGACCAAGGGCAAGAGCGCGCCGACCTTCGGGCCGCTCGGCCCGTGGCTGGTGACGCTGGACGAGATCCCCGACCTGAAGAACCTCGCCATGAGCCTCGACGTCAACGGCGAGCGCCGCCAGACCGGTTCGACCGCGACCATGATCTTCGACGTGCCGCAGCTCGTCGCCTACGCGTCGCACTTCATGCTGCTGGAGCCCGGCGACGTGATCACCACCGGGACCCCGCCCGGCGTCGGCCTCGGCATGAAGCCGCCGCGCTACCTGAAGGCCGGCGACGAGATGGTCCTGCGCATCGAGCGCCTGGGCGAGCAGCGCCAGAAGGTCATCGCCTTCGACGACTGGACCGCCAAGGTCTCGGCCGGCGAGCCGACGCACTGAAGCGACGCCGCCGCCTCCGCACAGGAGGGCGGCGGCCCGCAGGGCGCTTGATTTTGGCCACCGATCCCCGTCAAGAAGACACCATGAGCCAAGCTGCCGACCCGCACGCCTCCGATTTCCGCCACGACTGGAGCGTCGCGGAGATCCGCGCGATCCACGACCTGCCGTTGCTCGACCTCGTGTATCGGGCCGCGGCCGTGCATCGGGCACACAACGACCCGAGCGACGTCCAGCGCGCGAGCCTGCTCTCGATCAAGACCGGCGCCTGCCCGGAGGATTGCGGCTACTGCTCGCAGTCGGCCCATCACAAGGGCACCGGCCTGCCGCGCCAGCGCCTGATGCCGGTGGACACGGTGCTGGCCGAGGCCGCGGCCGCCAAGGCCAACGGGGCGACCCGCTTCTGCATGGGCGCGGCCTGGCGCAGCCCGCGCGACGGCGCGGAATTCGACTCGGTTCTGGACATGGTGCGGGGTGTGCGCGGCCTCGGGATGGAGGCCTGCGTCACCCTCGGCATGCTGACCGCCAGCCAGGCCGAGCGCCTGGCCGAGGCGGGGCTCACCGCCTACAATCACAACCTTGATACCGGTCCGGACTACTACGACAAGATCGTGTCGACCCGGACCTACGGGGACCGCCTGGACACGCTGGAGCGGGTCCGCGAGGCCGGCATCGGCGTCTGCTGCGGCGGCATCATCGGCCTCGGCGAGGGCGTCGGCGACCGGGTCGCGATGCTGCACGTGCTGGCCAACCACGCGCCGCATCCGGAGAGCGTGCCGATCAACGCGCTGGCCGCCGTCCCCGGCACCCCGCTCGGCGACCGGGCCGCGCCCGTCGATCCGTTCGACATGGTGCGGATGTGCGCCACCGCCCGCATCGTGATGCCGAAGGCCCGGGTGCGCCTCAGCGCCGGACGCAAGGCGTTGAGCCGGGAGGCGCAGGCCCTCTGCTTCCTCGCGGGGGCCAACTCGATCTTCTACGGCGAGCGCCTGCTCACCACCGCCAACAACGAGGCGGATTCCGATGCCGCGCTGCTGGCCGATCTCGGCATCCGCGTCGCGGAGCCGATCCTGGCCGCCGCCGAGTAGCGCGTCAGCCCTCCGGCAGCACGATCCGGAAGCGGGCGCCGCCCTCCTCCGGGTCCAGGGTCAGGCTGCCGCCGTTGATGCCGATCAGCTCGGCGGCGATCGGCAGGCCGAGCCCGGTGCCGCCCGAGCGGGTCGAGCCCTGGAACGGCGAGAACAGGTTCTCCCGGGCCCGCGCCGGCAGGCCGGGGCCGTTGTCTTCCACCAGGATGGTCACCCGGCCCGGCGCGTCGCGGCAGGCGGTGACCCGCACCTCGGCCTCCGGCACCGCGGCCCCGTCCAGCGCCTGCACGGCGTTGCGGACCAGGTTGGCCAGGGCCCGGGCGAGCTGCTCCGGGTCGGCCTTCACGCGGCATTCGCCGGCGTCCACGATGACGCGCATGCTCCGTGCGGCGAGCGCGGCGAGGTCCGGCAATTCGGCGAAGAGCGGCGCCAACGGCGTCGAACTGAGCGTCGGCGCGCGCTCGGAGACGCGGCCGTAGGCCAGGCTCGCCTCGCAGAACCGGATGGCCCGGGCGATGGCCCCGACCAAGCGCGGCGCCACCCGCTGGACCATCGGGTCGGCGGTGTCCTCCAGCCGGTCGCCGAGGAGTTGGGCGCCGGTGAGCAGGTTGCGCAGTTCGTGGCTGACCTTGCTGACCGCCAGCCCCAGCTCGGCCAGCCGCCGCTTCTGGCGGAGCTGGTCGGCCAGGATGCGCTGCATCCGGCCGAGGGCGAGTTCGGCCTGGCCGATCTCGTCGCGGCGGCGGGACGGCGCGATGATCCGGCCGGCATCCTCCGGGTTCTCCGCGAAGGCCGTGATGTTGGTGGCGAGCCGCCGCACCGGGCGGACGATCAGCACCTGCAGCACCACGAAGACCAGCCCGGCCGCCGACGCCGCGATGATCAGCGACGAGACCAGCAGGCGCAGCGCGTAGTCGATCATCGCGGCGCGCAGCGGCGCCTCGTCGAGCAGGACCTCGACCCGGTCGAAGCCGATGCCCCCCTCCCCGATCACCCGGATCGGCTCGCGGACCGGCGCGACCAGGGTCCGCCACGCCCCCCGGATGGTCGACAGGGCCGTTACGTCGCGCAGGTCGACCGTGTCGGCCACCGTCTCGGGCACCGGCTCGATGGCGAGCAGCCGCTGGGCGCCGCCGCCGCGGACCGCGATCGCCCGGGCGTTCACCCCCGCGAGCAGCCGGCTCTCCAGCGCCTCGGAGACCGGCTCGCCGGTCCGGCCGTCGAGGACCAGGGCGGCGACCTGCGCGGCCGCGACCCGGTCGGACATCCACTCGATCCGGTAGTTGGCCACCGCCGGCACGTAGGTCAGCACCTCGGCCACCACCACGAACGCGACGGTGACGAGGAACAGCCGCCCGGACAGGCCGAGGCGGGCCGGACGCCGCTCGGGCACCTCGCGTGCCGCGGCGGCCGCCGCCGGCATCGTGACCGGGTCGGATTCGGCGGCCACGCCCATCACGCTCCGACCGGGCATCGCGGGCGGGTGGGGGCGGGGTGGCAATTGCGAGAGCTCGAGCCGTTTCCGGCTTTCGCGCGGGACATGGGGTAACGCCGTCGTTTCAAAGCCGGGAATACAGGGGGCATTCCCGCGGGCACTATACGAGCACGATAGGGTCGAGGTTGCATGTACCTTAGAGCACCTCGAAAGAAGTCCACCGTCTCGGCGCCTGTGTCGCGCACGTGCGCAGAGGCTCTTACGGCACGCTCCGGAACACCAGAACACCGCCGGCGATCGGGTGATGGCCCCGTCAGCGAGGCCGATGCCAAACGGGACAGGAGCGGGAAACGTTATCTCGATCAACACCTTGGACCGAACGGGAATCCAACATTCCAGCCTACGGCGGCCGTCCGGGAGGTTCGTTACCCGAAACGGCCGGGCGACACGATTAGACCCATGCGCGACACAGAGTGAAGATTAAATTTGCGCGCCGACAGAAATTTTTAACCGGGTACTCAGTCACGCGAGAGCCGTTCCCACCTTCGATGTTACGGGCTCTCTTGGGCCGAACCGGCATCCATTTGGCGGTTGGCGGTTCAAGACACGAACGCCGTGCTGGACGAACCGGCTTCAGGCGCGCCGGAACCGGCGGCTCAGCAGGACGCTGCCCAGCGCGAACACGGCGAGCATCCCCAGCCCGGCCACCATCTTGGGCGTGACCAGGGCCCTCAAGGTCAGAGCCTCGTCGCAACCGGTCGTCCCCGCGGCGAGGCAGGCGGCCTTGGCGGCCTCGTGGGCCGCGACCACGTCCTCGATCCCGGCGCCGGTCGTGGCGTAGACCAGGGCGCCCGGCAGCAGGCCCAGGAAGGTCGCCAGCACGAAGACCCGCATCTTCACCCCGCAGGCGGCGGGTGCGAGGTTCGTCATCCAGAACGGGAACAGCGGCAGCAGGCGCATCACCGCGATGTACCCGAAGGCGTCGCGCCGGAACGCGTCCGTGAACGCCGCGAGCCGCGTGCCGCCCATCCGGCGCAGCAGATCGGCCCCGGGCCCCTTGCCGATGGCGAACACGATCGCCGCCCCGGTGGTGGCCGCGCAGACCGCGGTCAGCGCCCCCGGCACGATTCCGAACAGGAAACCGCAGATCATGGTCAGGAACAGCGTGGCTGGCACCGAGACCACCACGGAGGCGACGTAGACCAGGTAGGCCGCCACCACGGCGCGCAGGTACCCGGCCTCGACGAAGCCGTGCAGCCAGGCCCGCGAGGCGAGCAGCCGGTCGAGGCTCAGGAGTTGCGCGACGCCCGAGACCAGCACGAACGCCGAGATGCACAGGAGCAGGACCAGCGGCAGCCACCGCCGCATCCGCTTCCAGCGTCCCTCCGGGACGGACGCGAGCCCGACGTCGCTCACCCGGCTTTGCGCATCCGCAGGATCTTGAAGAACCCGCCCGGGAAGGTCGGCTTCAGCCCCAGCACCTCGACGCCGTTGCGCCGGGCCCAGGCCTCGATCCGGGTCGCCTTGAAGTCCGACGACCAGCCGATCTTGGTGCAGAGCGGTGCCACGACCTCTTCGACCCGGGCGAGCGGGCCGTCGCTCTGGCCGAAATGGTTCGCCAGCACGATGCCGCCGCCGGGCCGGACCACCCGCAGGAACTCCGACATCGCGGCCTCGGGGTCGGGCACCAGGGTGATGAGGAACTGCGCCACGACCGCGTCGAAGCTCGCGTCGGCGTAGCCGAGGTGGCAGACATCCATCACCTGCAGGCCCTTCACGTGGGCCAGGTTCCGGCGCTTCACCTTGGCGCGGGCGCGCTTGAGCATGTCCTCGGAGAGGTCGACCCCGCAGACGAAGCTCGCCTTCGGGTAGTAGCCCAGCGCCAATCCGGTGCCGACGCCGGCCTCCAGGATGCGCGGCCCGTGCTCGGCCGCGGCCTCCACGGCCGCGCGGGCCGCCGGCTCGGTGAGCTTGTCGTAGACCACGTCGTAGACGGGGGCCCAGCGGGCATAGGCCTTGCGCATCAGGGCCGTGCTCGGCCCGGCCATCTGCGGCTCGCTCAGCATCGTTCGGATTATCCAGAGATTGAGATCAGGCGGCTTCTCGGGGCCGGGCCGACAACGCATCGACCCGCCGGATGGTGCCGCCGCCCAGAACACGGGCCCGGGGGCCGTCGTCGCCGTAGAGCGCGCAGGCCTGGCCCGGCGACACGCCGTCCTCGGGCTCGGCCAGCACCACCTCGGCGGTTCCGTCCGGCGCCATGGTGAGCGTCGCCGGCCGCGGCGGCCGGGTCGAGCGCACGCGGACCGCCACCGGCAGGTCGCGCACGGACCCGGCCGGACCCTCGCCCAGCCAGTTCATATCCGAGAGGCGGATGCGCGTCGTCGCGAGCGCCGTGCGCGGGCCGACCACGACCCGGGCGGTGTCCGGCTCCAGGCGCACGACGTAGAGCGGCTCGGAGCCGGACAGGCCGAGGCCCCGGCGCTGGCCGACGGTGTAATGGACGATGCCCGCGTGCTGCCCGAGCACGTGGCCGCCGAGATCGACGATCTCGCCGGGCCGGGCCGCGTCCGGGCGCAGGCGGGCGATCACGTCGCTGTAGCGGCCCTGGGGCACGAAGCAGATGTCCTGGCTGTCGGGCTTCTCCGCCAGCGACAGGCCGAGGTCCTTGGCCAGCGCCCGGGTCTCGGCCTTGGACATCTCGCCCAAGGGAAAACGCAGGTATGCGAGCTGCTCGGCCGTGGTCGCGTAGAGGAAATAGCTCTGGTCCCGGGCCGGATCGAGGGCGCGGTGCAGCGCCCGGCCGCCCCCCGGCAGGGCCCGGCTCGCCACGTAATGCCCGGTGGCCAGGGCGTCGGCGTTCAGGTCCCGGGCCAGCCCGAGCAGATCGCGGAACTTCACGGTGCGATTGCACTCGACGCACGGAATCGGGGTCTCGCCCGCAAGGTAGCTCTCGGCGAATTTCTCGATCACCGCGTCGCGGAACCGGTCCTCGTAGTCGAGGACGTAATGCGGGATGCCGAGATGCTCGGCGGCCGCGCGGGCGTCGTTGATGTCCTGGCCGGCGCAGCAGGCGCCCTTGCGATGGGTCGCGGCGCCGTGGTCGTAGAGCTGGAGCGTGACCCCGACCACGTCGAAGCCCTGCCGCTTCAGCAGCCCCGCAACCACGGAGGAATCGACGCCGCCGGACATGGCGACGACCACGCGCGTCTCGTGGGCTGGCTTGGGAAGGTCGAGGGCGTTCATCGCAGGGGTCCGCCGCCGCCGGCTGGAAGGCGTCTCGGCTGCACGGCCTGTCTATAGCGGGAGTCCGATCGGCTTTCCAGGGCGGGGTTTTTTGGCGGGGGTGAGCGGTTTGCGCAGGCGCGGTGCGAGGCGTGGGATCAATCCCGGAAACAAGCGCCGGTTCGAAGGACGTCCGATCCGGGGATGACACGCACCCTACCTCCCCCGCAGAGCTGCGATGTTCACACATCGGTTTGCGAAAGCCGCCACGCGTCCCCTCTCCCGTGCGGGCTCGCAGATTCACACATTGGGGTCGGCAGGATACGCTGGAGACACCGCGGCCTGCCTGACCCAGCAACCGAGTGCCCCCACCCGGCAAATGCTGCCGGTCGCGCGGCAGCTTCGGACCCGGACGATATCCGGTATCCGAAAGCGGCACGACAAAATCCCTTATCGATCAGTCAGTTATCCAATCGCCCCAATGGCCTGGCCCTTGCTCGATCCCGATCGAGAGGAGCCCAGCATGGCGAGCGGTGCAACGGATCGGTTGGATGTCACCGGGTGGATCCCGTCCGCCCGTTCTTCGACCACGCCGCGATCGGGCTGGGATGCGGCCGGCGTCGCCGCCCGGGCCGGCGACTCGTCGCAGGATCGGTTCGGCGCGGCTCTGAGCGCGGCCCGGGCCCGGGATGCCGCTGCGGCGGCCCGCACCCGCGACGAGAGCCAGCGCAGCCAGGCCGATACGGCCCGCACGGCCGCGGAGCGCGTCCGGGATGCCGCCGAGACCGCGAAGGCCCGCGCCGCCGCCCGGCCGGATGCCCGTCCCGCCAATCTTCCCAAGCCGCCGGAGCCCCCGGCGCAGACTCAGAGGACGGCAGCCGCGGATG
The DNA here is from genome assembly GCF_022179445.1 of Methylobacterium mesophilicum. GTDB lineage: Bacteria > Pseudomonadota > Alphaproteobacteria > Rhizobiales > Beijerinckiaceae > Methylobacterium > Methylobacterium mesophilicum. The sequence goes on from NZ_BPQU01000019.1 coordinate 65,359, forward strand.
CGCGGCCCGCGACCTCGATGACCCGCGCCGCGACACAGGCGCCGGCAAAACCGTCGGATCCCGCCTCCGTCGGGGCCGTTCGGGATACGGATCCGAAGGCGCAGCAAGCCTCCGACGCGGCGACGCGGCCGGCGCAAGAGGCTGCCCTCGACGCGACCGCTGCCACCGCCGCCGGTACCGACCCGAAAGCCGGTGATCCAGCCGCCGTCGAGACCGCGCAAGTCGAACCGGCGCCGGGCGAGGTGCCGGCCCAGACCACGCCTCCACCGGCGAGCCCGGCCATGCCGGGAACGCTGCCGGCGCTGCTGGCCGAACTGGTGAAGGGTGCCCCGCTCGTTGCCGGCGGCGCAGCGGCCGACGGCGAGGCCAAGGATGTCGGAGCGGTCGGCCCGGGCGGCGCAGGGCTCGCTGGGTCTGGGGCGGTGCCGACGCAGGGCGCGGGCGCGGATGCGTCCGGAGCAAAGCCAGACCTCGCGGTCTCCGGGCCCAAGGCCGGCCCTCCTCCGATGGCGAAATCGTCGGCTCAGGGTGCCAGCCCGGTCGAGGCGGTCAAAGCCGGCGCGGCCGATCCTGCGGGCAAGGAGGCGGCCTCGAGCGCGGCCGCCGGCCAGGACTTCCTGACCGCCCTGGCGGATGCCGGCCAAGGCGCCGGCCCGGCGGCCGGCATGCAGGCCCCGGCCCCCACCCTCCCCCATGGCAATCCGGACGCGTCCTTCCTCGCACCGCAGGCGGCCGGATCGGCGAACGCAACGACGCAGGCCGCCGCGCCGACCCCGAGCCAGGTGCAAGCCCCGCCGGATCCGGCGGTACCGCTCGGGCAGGTGCCGATGACCATCGGGCTGCGCTCGCTCGCCGGGTCGAGCGAGTTCCAGATCCGGCTCGACCCGGCCGAACTGGGGCGGATCGACGTCAAGCTGGAGATCGACAAGGCGCGGGGCACGGTGATGACCCACCTCGTGGTCGAGCGGCCCGAGACGCTGGCCATGCTCCAGCGCGACGCCGGCCAGCTGCAGCAGGCCCTGTCCCAGACCGGGCTCGATCCCTCAGGGGGCGGCCTCAACCTGTCGCTGCGCAGCGACGGCAATGCCCAGGGCGGCGCCAACGGCGGCCAGGGCGATGCCCCCCGGGGCGGCTCGACCGCCTGGGCGCAGGACCGCGCCGACGCCCCCCAGGAGGTTGCGCCGACGCGCTGGCTGCGCGGCTACGGCGGCCTCGACATCAGGATCTGACGCGATGCGCGACCAGACCGCCTCGCGATTCGACATCGAACCATCATGCGTCCCGGCGTTCCGCCCCGACGCGCCACGGGAGCGAGCCGCATGACATCCGGGATATCCAACGTTACCAACACGTCATCCACAGCGTCGAGCAGCGGCGCGAGCGGCAATGGCAGCGAGATCGCCAGCAACTTCACGCAGTTCCTGACGCTGCTCACCACGCAGCTCAAGAACCAGAACCCGCTCGATCCGATGGACACCAACCAGTTCACGCAGCAGCTGGTCCAGTTCGCCGGCGTCGAGCAGCAGCTCAAGTCCAACGATCGCCTCGACAGCATCCTGACCGCCTCGAAATCGGCGAGTTCCGCGTCGGCGACGAGCTATATCGGCAAGAGCATCACGGCGGACGGCAGCAGCTCCCAGCTCTCCAACGGCTCCGCGTCCTGGACCCTGACGCCCGCCCGGGCGGCCTCGAAGGCGGTGGTCACGATCCTCGATTCGAAGAACAACGTCGTGGCCTCGCAGAGCACGTCGCTCACCGCGGGCAGCCAGACCTACGGCTGGAACGGCAAGACCTCGGCGGGCCTGACCGCGCCGGACGGGACCTACTCGATCAAGGTCTCGGCCTCCGACGCCACCGGGACGAGCGTGGCCGTGGACACCCAGCTCAACGGCACCGTGGACGCGGTCGACCTCAGCGGAGCGGCGCCGGTCCTCATGATCGGCTCTCAGAAAGTGCCGCTGAGCAGCGTCCAAAGCATAGGGTTGTCCACAAGTGGCACCTAACGAATCATATCCGAGTGATCCGCTTCAACATCTCTTAAGCGAGCGCAAGTACCTTCAACGCTCGACAGGTCAGTCGAGTGTAGAGCGTATCATGACCGAACCCAGCCGCCCGAGAGTCAAATACGTGATCGGGCCCGACGGCAGTCCTCTGACCATCGCGGATCTTCCGCCGCCGAGCACCCGTCGATGGGTGATCCGGCGCAAGGCAGAGGTCGTCGCCGCCGTGCGCGGTGGCCTCCTCAGTCTCGAGGAGGCGTGCAAGCGCTACACCTTGACCACCGAGGAATTTCTGAGCTGGCAGTTCTCGATCGACCAGCACGGCCTCGCCGGGCTGCGGACGACCCGGATCCAGCATTACCGGCACTGAACGCGGCCGGAACAGGGACCGCGCCCCCGGCCCGGTCCTCGAGAAGTCCCCTCCGAAGCCGCCTCCGCACCCCGGATGCGGCTTCGTTCCGTTCCAAGACCCAACTTTGCGCCCCCGCGGGCCCCGGCATTAACGCCTCGCTAACCACGGGCTGGGCAATTTCTGCCGGGCGGGCCGTCGGGTCCCGCCAGCGTTAGAGTGCAGCGACCCATCCCGTGAAGCCGGTTCTCGATCTCGTCTCGAAGCTTGGACCGGCCCGGATCGCCGCCATGGCGGCCGTGACGCTGACCCTCATCGGCTTCTTCGCCTTCATCATCCTGCGGGTCTCGCGCCCCGATATGGGCGTGCTGTTCTCGGACCTGTCGATGCAGGATTCGGCCGCCGTGATTCGCGAGCTCGACAGCCGCGGCATCCGCTACGAATCGAAAGGCGACACCGGCCAGACCATCATGGCGCCGCGGGGCGACCTCGCCCGCCTGCGCATGGACCTCGCCGGCAAGGGCCTGCCCGTCCAGGCCGGCGTCGGCTACGAGATCTTCGACAAGGGCGACGCGTTCTCGTCCACCAACTTCGTCCAGAACGTGAACCACCTGCGGGCGCTCGAAGGCGAACTCGCCCGCTCGATCCGGGCGATCGGCCGGGTCCAGGCGGCCCGCGTCCACCTGGTCCTGCCCGAGCGGCGCCTGTTCGAGCGCGACCGGGAGAGCCCGAGCGCGGCCATCGTCCTGAAGCTGATGGGCGAACTCGATGCCGGGCAGGTGCGGGCGATCCGCCACCTCGCAGCCTCCGCCGTGGAGGGCCTGAAGCCCGAGCGGGTCTCGATCGTCGACGAGCGCGGCCGGCTCCTGGCCGACGGCGCCAAGGACGCCGACGCCAACGCCGCCAGCGGCTTCGAGGACCGGCAGCTCGGCCTGGAGCGGCGCCTGCGCGGGCAGATCGAGGATGTCGTCGCCGGCATCGTCGGCCCCGGCCGGGCTCGGGTCCAGGTCAACGCCGAGCTGGACCTCAACCGGATCGAGAGCCGCTCCGAGACCTTCGACCCGGAGAGCCGGGTCGTGCGCTCGGCCCAGACCCGGACCGAATCGGCCGTCACCGGCAACGCCGACGGGCAGGTCACGGTCGGCAACGAGCTGCCCGGCGCCAACGGCGGCGACAAGCCGCCCGCCCCGAAGGACGCGACCAACAAGAACGAGGAGACCACCAACTACGAGATCTCGAAGGTCACCAAGACCGAGATCGCCGAGGGCGGCCGGGTGAAGCGCCTGTCGGTCGCCGTGGTGGTCGACGGGATCTACGCCATCGCGCCCGACGGCAAGCAGACCTACACGCCGCGCCCGCCCGCCGAGATCGAGCGGATCACCGCCCTGGTGCGCAGCGCGGTCGGCTTCGACAAGGCGCGCGGCGACCAGATCGAGGTGGTGAACCTGCGCTTCGCCGAAGCGCCGAGCGTGCCGCAATTCAGCGAGCCGACCCTGATCCAGTCGCTGCTGGCGCCGACCAAGGATGACGTGCTGCGCATGGCCGAACTCTCGGTGCTGGCGCTCCTGACGCTGATCGTCCTGCTCACGGTGGTGCGTCCGCTGGTCCGGCAGGTTCTGGCGCCGGTCCCGGGCGCCGCCCCGGCGCTGGCGGGGCCCTCCGGCCTCGGCGACGCGGAGGCGGGGGCCGGCGCGGGCGCCTCGGTCACGCTGATCGAGCGCGACAGCCCGACCGCCCGGCTGATGGAGTTCGCCAAGATCAACGGCCAGATCCAGGCCGACACGGTGCAGCGGGTCGTCGACATGGTCCGGGCCAGCCCGGCCGAGACCGTCGAGGTGCTGCGCACCTGGATCCAGGAAGAGTAGCGCGTCGAGGATCGGGGACGAACGATGGCGGCAGGTCTTGCGAATTCCCTGACGACCGAGGGCGGCGACGCCTTCGCGGCGATGCCCGGCCCGCAGCGCGCGGCCGCGCTGCTGCTGATGCTCGGCGAGGCCGAGGGCGCCCCGATCTGGCAGATGCTGGAGGAGGAGGAGGTCAAGAAGGTCAGCCACGCGATGGTCCAGCTCGGCACGCTGGAGGTCGCCACCGTCGAGAAGCTGATCATCGAGTTCGTGACGAAGCTCAGCAACAGCGGCGGCATCTCGTCGAACTTCGAGCGGACCGAGGCCCTGCTGCTCAAAATCTTCCCGTCCGATCAGGTCTCGCTGATCATGGCCGAGATCAAGGGGGCGTCGGGCAAGCGCGTCTGGGCCTCGATCGCCCAGGTCGATCCCGAGATCCTCGCCTCGTTCCTGCGCAACGAGTACCCGCAGACCGTGGCGGTGGTGCTGTCGCGGGTGCGGGCGGACTACGCCGCCAAGGTGCTCACCATCCTGCCCGAGGACTTCGCCATCGACGTCCTGAACCGGATGCTCCGCATGGAGACGGTGCAGAAGGAGGCCCTGCGCCACATCGAGGAGACCCTGCGGGTCGAGTTCGTCTCGACCATCGCGCAGACCCAGCGCCGCGACGCCCACGAGATGATGGCGGACGTGTTCAACGCCTTCGACCGCCAGACCGAGGGCCGCTTCCTGGCCGCCCTGGACCAGGCCAATCGCGGCTCGGCCAAGCGCATCCGCGAGCTGATGTTCACCTTCGAGGATCTGCTGAAGCTCGATCCGGGCAGCGTCCAGACCCTGATGCAGAGGATCGACGGCGCGACCCTGTGCCTGGCGCTCAAGGGCGCCAACGAGCCGACCCGGGCCTTCTTCATGAGGCAGATGTCGACCCGGGCCGCCAAGAACCTCACGGACGAGATGGCCTCGCTGGGCCCGGTCCGCCTCAAGGAGGTCGATGAGGCGCAAACGAAGATGACCGAGGTCGCCAAGGACCTCGCCGAGAAGGGCGAGATCATGATCGCCAAGAACAGCGCCGAGGAGGAGCTGGTCTATTGAACGCCTCCTCGCCCCAGATCGCGAAGCCGTTCCTGTTCGAGACCGACTTCCGCAGCCCGCGCCCGAGCGCGGCGGCCCAGCGCGCCGCCGAGGCGGCCGCCCGCGCTGAGGTGGAGGCCCATGCCCGCGGCATCCAGGAGGGCTTGGTCCAGGCCGAGTCCCAGATCCAGGGCCGGCTCGCCGCCGCGCTGAACCACCTGGCCGAGGCCGCCACCGCCCTCCTGGCCCGGGCCGACGCGCACGAGGCCGAGCGCGAGGCGCAAGCGGTCGAGGTCGCGGTGCTGATCGCCCGGAAGGTCGCCGGCGAGGCGCTCGACGCCGCCCCGCTCGCCAGCATCGGCGAGGCCGCCCGGGCGGCGCTCCAGCACCTGCGCGGCGTGCCCCACCTGGTGGTGCGCGTGCATGACGGCCTGGTCGAGGAAGCGGAAACCCTGGTGAAGCGGCTCGCCCGCGAACGCGGCTACGAGGGCCGCCTCGTGGTGCTGGGCGATCCCGACATGCACGCGGGCGACGCCCGCATCGAATGGGCCGACGGCGGCATCGTGCGCGAGCGCGCCCGCATCGAGGCCGCCGTCGCCGACGCCCTCGGCCTGCCACCGACCCCGTAAGGAGCCCGGATGTCCGACGATTTCAGCCTGCCCCAGCTCGGCGAGAACGACCCCGACTACGCCGCGGGCTCGATCCGCGACACGCCCACGACCCCGAAGACGGCCGCCGACCTGGAGCAGCTGTTCGACGTGCCCGTGATGGTCTCGGCGGTGCTCGGCTCCTCCCGGATGCCGATCGGCGACCTGCTCCGGCTCGCCCCCGGCGCCGTGCTCGAACTCGACCGGAAGGTCGGCGAGGCGATCGACGTGTTCGTCAACAACCGGCTCGTCGCCCGCGGCGAGGTCGTCCTCGTCGAGGACCGGCTCGGCGTGACGATGACCGAGATCGTCAAGGGCGAATAGTTTTTTGATCTGCGGCGGAGACCGTCGCCTTGCCGAGGCGGCCCGCGCTCCGCGCCACGATGTTTGAGAGGGACGAACCATGCGGCTCCTGATGATCGGGCGGCTCAACGGCGAGCTGATCACCGCCTCCAAGATCGCGATGCGGCGCGGCGCCTCCGTCACGCAGGCGGACGCGATCCCACAGGGCCTCAACGTCCTGCGCGCCAAGGGCGCCGACCTGATCATGATCGACGTGTCGCTGGCGGTGCGCGACCTCGTCGACGCCCTGGAGGCCGAGCGGATCCGCACCCCGGTCGTGGCCTGCGGGGTCTCGGCCGACGCCCAGACCGCCGTCGCGGCGATCCGGGCCGGCGCCAAGGAATACATCCCGCTCCCGCCCGATCCCGAGCTGATCGCCGCGGTGCTGGAGGCGGTCGCCTCCGACCGCGCGGCCTTCGTGTGGCGCGATCCGGCGATGGAGCGGGTGGTCAAGCTCGCCGAGCAGGTCGCCCCCTCCGAGGCTTCCGTGCTGATCACCGGCGAGAGCGGCACCGGCAAGGAGGTGCTGGCCCGCCACGTCCACCTGAAGTCGCACCGGGCCGGCAAGCCGTTCGTCTCGGTCAATTGCGCGGCGATCCCCGAGGCGCTGCTCGAATCCGAGCTGTTCGGCCACGAGAAGGGTGCGTTCACCGGGGCGGTCGCCCGACGGATCGGCCGGTTCGAGGAGGCCAACGGCGGCACCCTGCTGCTCGACGAGATCTCCGAGATGGATGTGCGCCTGCAGTCCAAGCTGCTGCGTGCGCTGCAGGAGCGGGTGATCGACCGGGTCGGCGGCACCGCCCCGGTGCGGGTCGACATCCGCGTGCTGGCGACCTCGAACCGCAACCTGATGGAGGAGGTCCGCAAGGGGACGTTCCGCGAGGACCTGTTCTACCGCCTCAACGTCGTCTCGCTGAAGCTGCCGGCCCTGCGCGACCGGCCGGCCGACATCCTCGAACTCGCCGCCCACTTCGCCCGGAAATACGCCGAGGTGAACGGCGTCCCGGCCCGCGCCCTCAGCGCCGAGGCGCGGGCGCTGGTGGTGAAGAACCCCTGGCGCGGGAACGTGCGCGAACTCGAGAACACCCTGCACCGGGCGGTGCTTCTGGCCTCCGGGCCAGAGATCGGCCCCGACGCGATCCTGTCGCCGGACGGCGAGGCGATCGCCACGGCGGGCCCGGCCGGCCGCGCCGTGCAGGCCGCGGAAGCCGCCACCCGCGGCCTGGTCGGCCGGACCGTGGCGCAGGTCGAGTGCGACCTGATCCTCGACACCCTCGACCATTGCCTCGGCAACCGCACCCATGCGGCCAAGATCCTCGGCATCTCGATCCGGACCCTGCGCAACAAGCTGAACGAGTACGTCTCGGCCGGCCTCGACGTGGCCGAGCCCGGCGCCGTCCGGGCGAGCGCGGCTTACGGGTAGGCGGCGGATCGCCCGACGGCCATCCCATCCATCCCCCTCAGCCTGAGGTGGCGTAGCGACGCGGAGCCCTCGAAGGAGCCCTCCAGCCGGCCGCGCGATCCCTGGAGCGATCCTTCGAGGCGCCCGCTTCCGCGGCCGCACCGCAGGATGAGGGGCGTTTGTTGGATATCCGTCCGCTCCTCGGCACGCCGTCGGCGCGCACGGGAGAAGCGCCCCGAGCCGCGGCCCCGTCAGCGCCGGCCGCGGGCCCCCTTGTGCGCCTCGGTCTGGGCCGCGAAGGCCGCGTCGAGCTTGCGCAGGGATTCGTAGCGGGCGACGTCGCCCTCCACGTCGCGGATCGTCTCCTCGACGAGGTGGCGCTGCAGCGCGACGCGCGGATCGTCCGGGGGCAGCGCCTCGCGCTCCTGCAGGCGGAGCACGGCCTGGCGCACGACCGTGTAGACCGCCTCGCGCTCCGCCCGGTTCATCGAGGGCTGGATCGCCTTCGCGACGAGATCGGAGAAATCCGACATGGACCGTTAGACTTCGCTCATCGATCGGGGGAGGCCCGGGAGGCCGGACCGTCTCCCTCTACAGACCGCGCGCCGCGGGATCCAGACCCCGCGGTGCCGGCTCACATCCGCTGGTCGCGGATGCCGGCGATCAGGAGCGAGGACGAGCTCCAGAGCACGAAGAAGCAGAAGAAGGCGACGATCAGGGTGTGGCCCCGCTCGGGGTAGAGGCTGTCGGTCGGCAGGACCGGCGGCACGAAGGTCGCCAGGAAGATGTGCTGCTTGCTGGCCGAGATGCGGGCCCGGTCGAGCAGCATGTTCGCCGATTCCTCGAGTTTTTCCGCGATGGTCCGCTCGACCAGCAGGCCCTCGTACTGGAGCAGCGCCTCGGTCAGGTTGGTGCCGCCGCCCGCGGCCGCGCCGGCATTGGTCAATTCGTCCTGCAGCGTCTTCATCTGCTGCTCGATCGCCGCGACGTTGGAGGCCAGCGTCTGGATCGAGCGCGAGCGCTCATCGAGGTTCGAGCCGCGCAGCACCTGCAGGTCGGTCTCGAGCTTGAGCTTCTCCTTGCGCAGGATCGTGAGCGTGGTCAGTGTCCCCTCGGCGGTCTTGATCGGATCGATCACGCCCCACTGGTTGCGGAAGCTCTGCAGCCCGAGATGCGCCTTGCGCAGGCGCTCCTGCGCCACCGTCGCATCCGCCTGGGCCTGCTTGACCATGTCGGCCTGGGCGCGCTTCGAGATGTCGTTGATCAGCGCCTCGGCCCGGGTCACCACCTCGTGCGCGATGGTCAGGGCGTCCTGGGGGGTGAAGGCCCGCACCGACAGGCGGATCACGCCCGAAATCGAATCGATGTGCGCCTCGACGTGCTTGCGCCAGTACTTGGTGAGGTCCTCGACCGGATCCTTCGGGTCGAACCGGGCCCAGAAATCCGCCTCGGAGCGGGAGAACATCTTCGAGATGCCGATGCTTTTCTCCAGCGCCTCGACCAGAGTCTGGCTCTCGATATAGTCGCGGACGATGAAGCTGTCCTGGCTGTTGTGCTTCTGAATCAGGTTCGTGTACTGGCCGAGCGAGATGTTCTCCATCGGCTCGACGTTGCCGCGCACCGCGAACTGGGCCTCGGCGATGTACTGGTTGGAGGCGAAGCCGAACAGGTACAGGCCGATCACCAGGGTCGGCAGCAGCACGAACAGGCTGACCCGGCGGATCACCCGCGCGCCGTAGCTCGACGTGTCCTCCCGGCGCTGGCCGAGGCCGGGCAGCCGGGTCCAATCGAGGCGCTCGCGTGCCGCGGCCATCAGAGCCCGGGCGCCACGCTTCTCCGGCACCGGACGGATCGTCTCGGCGCCGTGGCGCAGCTCGGTCATCGTCGATGGCGCGAACGTCACGAGTTCGCCTTCGCGCGTGTCGTCCTTGACGTCGTCGAAGCTCATCCGCTCACTGTTCCTGGGTCTGCGCCGGATCCGCCACCGCGAAGCCGGCCGGAGGGCGGCCCGTGCGCGGCTCCGGAATCCCGTTCTTTTCGGCCCTTTTTAAGGCACCCGCCCCTCGCCCCGCCACGGCGGGCCGCACCGCGGCGACGGGCAAGGTAGCCGGGCCCGGTATCGCACCGTAGAGTCTCCCGATGATGACAGACCCCAGCGTCTCTCCCGGCCGCCCGGCCGCGACGAAGGCCGCCGAGACCCAGCTCGCCGAGACCCGACTCGCCAAGACCGGACTCGCCAAGACCGGACTCGCCAAGACCAAGCTGACCGAGGTCGTGGTGGTGTGCGCCAAATGCGCCAAGCGGCAGGGCCTGCGTCCGCGCGCGGTGCGGGCGCTGCTGAAGGGCGCGGCCAAGCAGGCCGCCAAGGACGGGCTGCTCGCCGACCGGACCAAGCTGTGCATCGTCGAGTCCGGCTGCCTCGGACCCTGTCCCAAGCGGGCGGTGGCGGTGGCCACGGGGGCGAGCCTGGCGGCCGGCCGGGTCGTGCTGCTCGATCCGGGTTCCAAGCCCGAAGAGGCCCTCGCCGCGGTGCTGCGCCCCGTGCTACCGCAGCGGCGCCCCCCGAATTCGGCCCCAATACGCCCCTAGCGGCGGTGACACCTGCCGAATCACCGCCGGATTCGCGGCCGGCGCAACCTGGAGCCCTCGCCCTTGCCCGCCACTCGGCGCACATCCCGCACGGTCCGGCCGTGAGCGGCGACCGCGCCGCCCCGGCGCGCCGCGTCGGCTTGGCCGTGCTGCGCCGGCTGCCGTTGATCGGCACGCTGATCGGCCTCGGCCTCGCGGTCTGGCTGGTGGCGACCAACGATCTCTCCGCGGTCGCGGCGGCGTTCGGGCGGATCGGGTTCGTGGGCTTTGCCGGCGTCACCCTGGTCCGGGCGCTCGTGGTGCTGGTCTGCGGCCTCGCCTGGGCCCGCATCCTCGATGGCCTTTCGCCCGCCCCGGCTTCGGCCTGCCTGATCCTGCGCTTCGTGCGCGAGGGCATCAACGTTCTGCTGCCGGTGGCCTCGGTGGGCGGCGACGTCCTCGGGGCGCGGCTCCTGACCTTCTGGGGGGTGGCCGGCTCCCTGGCGGCGGCCTCCGTGCTCGCCGACATGCTGTTCCAAGTGGGTACGCTGGCGCTGTTCGCGGGCCTCGGCGCCGGGCTGCTGAGCCAGGTCGAGGGTCCGGCCGCCGCCGAGCTCGCGAACTGGACGCTGCGGACCCTCGCGGTGGCGGGGCTGGCGGTCGGGGCGTTCTTCGCGCTCCAGCGCACCGGGATCGTGCGCGTGGTCGAAGACCGGATCGCGGCCCTGGGCCGTCGCTTCGTGCGCGAGACCGAGGCGCGTCCGGAGCCCGCCCCGCGGATCCAGGGGGCGCTCGACACGGTCTGGGCGGCGGGACGGCGCGGCCGCCTGGTGCAGTCCTTCGCGCTCCACGCACTCGCCTGGCTGCTGGGTGCCGCCGAGGTCGCGGTGGTGCTGACCTGCATCGGCGTCGATCAGATCAGCCTGTCGGAGATCCTGGTGATCGAGGCGCTGAGCCAGGCGATCAAGGCGGCGGCCTTCCTGGTGCCGAGCGGGCTCGGCGTGCAGGAAGGCGGCCTCGTGCTGGTCTGCGGGCTGTTCGGGATCGATGCCGGGACGGCGATCGCCCTCTCGCTCGCCCGCCGGGTCCCCGATGTCGTGCTCGGCCTGCCGGCGCTCCTGGTCTGGCAGAACCTCGAGGCGCGGCGCACGGGCGTGCGGCCGGCGACGCCCACCTGCGACCGCCCGTGACCCCCATGACCGACACGCCGCATCGCGACACGCACGGCCGCCCGGCCAGCAACCGCCGCGCGCTGCTGGGCCTCGCCGTGCTGGCCGGGACCGGGCTGGCCGCCGGACCGGCCCTGGCGCAGAGCCTCAGCGTCGATCTCGGCGCCGGCGGCACCACCGAGCGGGCACTCCAGCTCGTCGCGCTGATCACGATCCTGGCGGTGGCGCCCTCCGTGCTGGTGATGGCGACCGCGTTCACCCGGATCGTCGTGGTGCTGTCGATCCTGCGCTCGGCGCTCGGCACCCAGACGGCGCCGCCCACCGCGGTGATCGTCAGCCTGGCGCTGTTCCTCACCGCCTTCGTGATGGCGCCCACCGGCCGCGCGGCCTACAGCGCCGGGATCGAGCCACTGGTCGCCGGGCGGATCACGCAGGCCCAGGCCTTCGAGCGCGCCTCGGGGCCGTTCAAGACGTTCATGCTGAAGAACGTCCGCGAGAAGGATCTGAAGCTGTTCCTCGACCTCGCCAAGGTGCCGGTGCCGAAGGGGCCCGAGGATGTCGGCCTCGAGATCGTGACCCCGGCCTTCATGATCTCGGAGCTGCGCCGCGCCTTCGAGATCGGCTTCCTGCTGTTCATCCCGTTCCTGATCATCGACCTCGTGGTCGCCTCGGTGCTGATGGCGGTGGGCATGATGATGGTGCCGCCCGCCACCGTCGCCCTGCCGTTCAAGCTGATCTTCTTCGTGCTGGTCGATGGCTGGACCCTGGTGGCCGGATCGCTGGTCCAGAGCTACGGCGGATAGGGCAGCCCCCCGAAAGCTGTTTGCCGGTTCGGCGCAAGCGAGCGCATCAGGTCAATGACGTCGAGGCGTCGGGCCGTTGCAGTCAGGCCGGATACCTCGCAAGATTCGTCCAGGCAGACGGATAGACTCTCGAAGGCTGTTTTAACCCGGGTTTAGCAATCTCTTGCTAACAGAGCGCATGTTTCTCATGCGCCGCTACGTTCGCGATCAGAAAGGGGCCGCAGCGGTCGAGTTCGCCCTGGTGGCGATGCTGTTCATCCTGGCCCTTCTGTTTATCATGACCGTGGCCACGATCCTGTTTATCAATCAATCCCTGGACTATGCCACGACCCGCGCCGCCCGGCAGATCCTGACCGGGTCCGCCCAGACGAATGCCCTCGATCAGGCCGGTTTCAAGACCGCCCTGTGCCGGAACCTGCCGGCCTCTATGACGTGCGGCAACCTCGTGGTGAACCTGTACCTGGTGCCGACCGGAAGCGGATCGAGCGGCTACTACAGCTACGTGAAATCCGATCTCAGCGGCTTGGCGATCCCGGCGCTGACCCCCGGGTCCGGCCAGTACAGCCTCGGCACCCGCGGACAGTACCAGTACCTCCTGGTGATCTATCCGATCACGTTCCTGCCTGCCGCCTTCGCGAAGATGCTGGGCGGCGGCGCGGTGTTCAACGGCGCCCCGGCCTACCTGGCGGTCTCGACGGCGGCGTTCCGCAACGAGCTGTTCTGATGCGCGGGCGCTCGCCGACGAACCGGATGGGCCGCGTCGCGGGATCGCGACCGGCTCGCGGCGGCCCGCAATCGGCGAAGCGCTTCCTGCGCGACAGGCGGGCGGTCTCCGCGATCGAGTTCGCCCTGATCCTGCCGGTGCTGCTGATCCTGATGCTCGGCGGGACCCAGCTGATCACGTACATCAACGCCAGCCGCAAGGTCGGGCTGCTCGCCCAGTCGATCAGCCAGATGATCTCGCAGGCGATGCCGCCCTCGGGCTCGACGGTGGCGACCGTCAACGCCACCGACCTGCATTTCAGCTTCGATTCCGCCCTGGTCCTGTTCCCGTACCTGATGAAGGACGGGCCGCGGCAGGGCCTGCAATGGTGGCAGGACATCGCCATCACCTACGCCGCCGTCGCGTTCACCCAGACGGCGGCAAACTGCACCGGCGGCGACCTGAGCGCCTGCTACACGGCCGCCGTCGCCTGGACGAGTTCGGGGACCACCGGGGGCAACTACCGGCCCTGCGCGGTCCCGCAGCTTCCCGCCGCCGACACGGCCCCGCCGAACCGGACCACGCTGCCCCGCTCGGTCTTCGGGCCCGGATCGATCGTGGCGGTCGATGTCGTCTTCAACTTCAAGCCGACGTTCGGCGCGCGGTTCGTCCCCGCCGTGCGGATCGCCCGCTCGATGTACGTGCAGCCGCGCTACGCCACGCTGGTCAATTTCGACGTGGCGGGCAACGATGGGATCGCCACCAAATGCCCGGGCTTCTGAACCGCGTGCAGCGCCGCTTCGTCCGGGCGGCGGGCCTCTCGGGCGCACGCTCCGGCAACGTGACGATCCTGTTCGCCCTGAGCCTGCTGCCGATGGTCGGCCTGCTCGGCTACGGGATCGATTACGGCGTCGCGATCACCGACAAGTCCAAGCTCGACGCCGCCGCGGATGCGGCCGCCATCGCCGCGGTGGCGACCGCCAAGGCCTACATCGCGGCCAACCCCGGCCAAGCGAACGTCACCGCCAACGCCATCGCGGCCGGCATCGCGCAGGCGTCGAAAGCCTTCACGGTCAACGCCGGCACCGTGCCGTTCGCGCAGGTGCAGCTTCAGACGCCGCAACTCACGCGCAAGAGCCAGACGCTCGTGTCGACGGTCGTCTACAGCGCCACGGTGAAGAACAATTTCGGACCGATCTTCCGGACCCCGACCACGACCCTCTCCAACACGGTCACGGCCTCGGCCGACCTCGCGAGCTACCTCGATTTCTACCTGCTGCTGGACGTGTCGGGCTCGATGGGCCTGCCGGCGACCACCGCCGGCATGAGCCAGCTCGCGAGCCAGAACAACGACATGAATGACGACTACAAGCAAGGCTGCCAATTCGCCTGCCATTATTCGGGCAACAACGGATGGAATCTTGCCGCCGGCAAGATTCAGCTGCGCTCGGATGCCGTCAACAATGCGGTCTGCTCACTGATCCAGCGAGCTGCCAACCCGTCCGTAACCAACCAGTACCGCGTCGGCCTCTATCCGTTCATCAACCAGATGGGCACGCTGGCCGACATCAACAGTTCCATCGCCACGCTGAACGCTGCAGCCCAGTGCTCCCTGGCGTGGCCCTTAGCCCTGACCAAGCTCTTGGATACCGGCACCACACAACTCTACACGAACAACGACCCGAGCACCGGCACGGGCGCCGGCGGCACGCATTTCGAGGTCGTCCTGCCGCAGATGAAGAATACCATCACCAACGCCGGCGGGTTCGGGGACGGCTCCGGCACCGGTGCGCGCAAGCCATTCGTCTTCTTAATTACGGACGGGATGCAGAACGATCAACATTACTCAATCTATAAGAACGGAAAGTATTATTATCCGGGCCAGCCATCGAAGTTCGCAGGCTACGACGATGGCAAATTCGACACTTCCACGCCGGCGCAGATCAATCCGTCGCTCTGCAGCGCCCTCAAGTCGGCCGGAGCGACGATATCGATCCTGTATATTCCCTACAACATTATCACGTTCAAGGATTACGGAGGGGTCGTCGCCGGAGAGAACAAGAAGGTAAACGCTTTCAGCCCATCGCTGGCCACGCCTCTGCAAAGCTGCGCCTCCCCGGGATATTTCTACACGGCCAACAGCCCGGACGACATCAAGACCTCACTCAACGCGATGTTCGACCAAGCCCTGCAGGTCGCACGGCTGACGCAGTAGGCGCCCGGCTCAGGCCGCGACGATCCGCACCTGCGCGAACCCCTCCTCCACCGTCGGCGGCTCGAACAGGTTGGCGACCGAGCGGATCGTCGCCTCCGAGACGATCGTGTCGGCGCGCCGCCTCCGGTTCCGATAGAGGGCGACGTCGAGCGGGACGCGGATCCAGACGGCCTCCACGGGGACGCCGTGACGGCGCGCGATGGCGATGATCGGCGCCCGGTGCCGCACGCCCGGGAGAGCCGCGTCGACATAGACGCGGCCGGCGTCGCGATCCTGCGCGGCGATCCAGGTCGACTTGCCCGCGCCCTGCAAGCCGCAGACGATCACCAGCCGGTCGATGCCGCCACCCACCAGCGACCGCTCGAGCGCCGCGTAGGCCAGTCGCCACGCCTCGGCGTTGCGCTCCGGCGTCCAGACGCGGCCGGATCCGGTTTCGAGGAACCGGTCCGGATCGATCACGAGCGTCATCGCGGCCGTCAGCCCGGCGGCGCGCCGGGGGCCTCGGCGCTGCTCTGGCGCTCGCCCGCGATCGCACCGCGTTCGGGCAGAGCGGTCTCGGGATAGCGCTTGCGGTACTCGGCCAGGAAGGCCGACAGGGTGTCGGCCTTGGTGGCGCGGGCCGCGATGGCGCGGAATTCCGGGGTCTTGGTCGGGTTGGTGCCCGTGAGCAGCGCGAAGGTGCGGGCGTCGGGGCTCTCGGCCATCGCCTCGGAGAACTTCGCCTTCAGGCGCTCGAGCCCGATCGCCTCGCCCGCGAGGTCGTACGCGATGGCGGCCCGCACCGCGTCGGCCCGGGCCTGCGCGTCGAGGGGCCGGCCGGCGCGCCAGGCGTCGCCGAGCAGCGATTCGTGCGATTCGCCGGCCTCGCGCCAGCGGCGGGCGCCCCAGTAGATGTCGGCCCGCAGCCGCTCGATATCCGGGCCGCTCTCGTCCTCGATCGTCTCCAGGGCCAGGTCGGTGCGGGTCAGGTCCGAGAGGGCGCGGGCGCGGACCAGGGCGCGGGCGCGCTTCAGCTCGCCGGGCAGCTCGGGCAGGTTGGTCGCGTCGAGCACCTGCAGCGCCCGCATCGGCTTGTCGTCCATCAGCCGGATCGTCGCGAGCCGGGCCGCCACCGCGGAGCGGGCCGGGCCAGTGAGCCGGTTGTCGATCTGGTACTGGAGCAGGTCGGCGGCCGAATCCAGGAGGTCGAGCCCGACCAGGCGGTCGGCCAGCCGGCGCACCACCTCGTCCCCGCGCCGCCCGATGGGCGCCAGCTCGCGGAAATCGAAGTAGAGCGCCACGGCCTCGATCCCGGTGAGCCGGTCGCCCTTGTCGGTGAGATAGAGGTTCTCGAAGGCGGTGCGCACCTCGCGGGAAAGCGCCTGCGTGGCCGTGTCGTTCGGCGCGATAGCGTTCGCCCGGCGCAGGGCCGCGAACGCGTCGCGCCAGCGGCCGGCGTCGAGGTAGAGCCGCGCCAATCCGACCGCAATGCCGGTCTCGGTTGGGCCGCCGTGCCAGGTCAGCGCCAGCCGTTCCAGGCGGTCGATCGCGGCATCCGGCTCGATCTTGCCGGCGGCGCGGGCGACCAGCGTGCCGCGCAGCTGCGCCTCGGCCGCCACCGGCCGCTGGCCGACTTGCTCCAAGCGGGCATACGCATCGAGCGCCGCGTCGGCCTGACCGGTCGCCTCCGAGACGCGGGCGCGGACCAGGGCGAGCCGATCGCGGATCCAGGGCGGCAGGTGGGCCGCGTCCTCCGCCCGGGCGGCGGCGGTCTCGGCGTCGCCGTTCTCGATCGCCGCCTCCGCGGCCTGGACCCGGATCTGCTGGGCGAGGTCCGTGGGGTAGCCATCGGCCACCGGCAGCGCGTTGGGGAAGCCGGTCTCGGCCGCCTTCCAGTCGCCGAGACCGGCCGACGCCATCGCGCGCCACAGGGCGGCCTCCGGGTCGCTCGCGAGTCGCGGCCCCGACAGGGCCTTCAGGGCCTCGGCGTAGCGGCCGCTGCGCACGAGTGCCAGGCCGCGCAGGATCGCGACGTCGCGCTGGGTGGCGAGCAGCGGATCCTCGGCGGCGGCCGCCTCCAGGGCTGCGAGGCCTTCGAGATCGAAGCCGTTGGCGATGTTGGCGCGGGCGAGCGCGAGGCGCGCCGGGCCGCGCTCGGCCGGGGGCACCATCGCGGCGGTGCCGGCCAAGGTCCGGAGGGTCTCGCGCACGTTCCCGATCCGCGCCTGCTCCCAGGGCTCCCGCGCGACCGCGAGGGTGCCGGCTTCGGCCAGGGCGGGATCGGGCTTGCGCGCGGCCGTGGAGGCGGCGAGGCCGCCCTCCCGGCCGATCGTGACCGCGTCGAGCTGGGGCCGCACCGCGAGGTCGTCGGCGCTCGCCAGCACCGCGATGCCGTGCCGGCTCGGCAGGATCTCGAAATCCACGAAGCGGCGGCTCTTCGGATTGCCGATCGCGCGCTGCGCCGCCGAGGCGACCACCGCGATGCGCTCGCCGTCGAGGTCGAGCCACGTGGCCGATCCGGGCCTGGGCAGCGCCAGGGATACGGTGATCCGACCCGACGGATCCGGCTTCCGGACCGGATCGAGCGTGTCGCTCGGGCTCAGCGTGTCGCCGGCCGACAGCTCCCAGGCGGATCCGGTTCCTGTCGTGACGGCGGCCAGATCGACCAGCCGGCCCGGCGGCACCCTGAAGCGCAGGACCGTGACCGGTCCGGTCCGGGTCGGCGCGCCCACGGGTGCGAGGCCCTGGTTGCCCGCCGGGACGGTGACGGGCTCGGCGGTCTCGAACACCAGCGTGGCGACGCCGCCGCGCTCGAACAGCGCGGCGGGCGGCAAGGCCTGGAACGGGAAGACCAGGCCGGAACCGGCCTTGCGAGTCGGGGGCGCCTCGGGGGCGGCGTCCGGGACGGGCGGAGCCTCGGCCTTTCGGGTGGGCTGAGGGGCCGGCACGACGGGTTTGGCGGCGCCGGCATCGGCCGGCCCCGGCACCTCGGCCGCCTTCGATTCCGGCGCCTTGAGAGGCGTGCGGATCACGACATCGATCGTGTAGGCCCCATCTTCCCGCTCCGTCGTGACGGTGTAGCCCTCGGCGGGAGTCAGCAGGATGCTGGCCGAACTTTCGTCCGACTCGGTGGCGAGCTTGGCGATGCCCGGCCGCGGGCGGCCCCGGGCCTCGGTCGAATCGATCGTCCAGGATCCGGCGACGCGCAGGCGCGTCGTCGCCCCCTCGGCGCTCACGGTCGCCACCGCCTCGTCGGGCAGGCGCAGCGACAGGCGCGTCAGGGTCGGTAGCCGGGCAAGCTCCAGCGCAAGGGGCTTACGCGCCGGCGGAAGCGTGCGCGCCTTCAGGGCTTCCTCGGCCACGCGGGCCCGGCGGGCGAGCTCGGCCACCACCTCGGGGGGCAGCGGCGGCGGCAGGCCCGACCAACCCTCCGGCAGGAGATCGACGAAGACGCGCTCGCCGGCCAGCTGGACGTTGGTTTGGTACGGCCGCTGCAAGGCGACCCGCAGGCCCGAGCCGTCGGGGTCGCGCCGGACCATGGACACGAAGGCCGGCATGTCTTCGGCGAGATGCTCGGGGCCGGGGGTTACCCGCTCGCCGTAGCCGAGCAGCAGGATCCCGCCGGCGAGCTTCGCCTTGACGGTGACCGGCTTATCGAAGGTGAGCACGATCCGGCCGTAGCCGCCGGGCCCGCTGCCGGCCTCGCTGCCCTTGGCACCGATCAGCCGCGCGGCGAGCGCCGGGTCGATCGCCGCCAGGAGCGCGAGCACCGGCAGCGACACGCGCAGCAGCCGCGTGCCGAGATATCCGCAGATCCCGGATCGCCTGCCCTCCGAGCCCATCGCCCCGCCGATCCGATCCCGGGCGCGACCCGATTGGGGCCGCGACGCCGGGCGCCACACTGGGACCCACCCTGCGGCACGGCGGCTAACGCTGGCTTAACCGTAAGCCGGGGATTGGCCGGATCCGGTCCGCCCGATGTCAGCCGCCGAGGGCCACGGCGCGGTCGAGGGCCTGCGGGAAGCCTTCGAGGGGCACCGTGATGGTGGCGGGCTCGCTGCCGCTCGATTTCTGGCCGGTCACGAACAGCTTCTTGGCGTTGCGCATGCCGTCGAGCGCCAGGGTCGGGAAGCTGATCGGCACGAGACAGCCGTCGCTCACGCACATGCTGTAGGGTGCGCCCTTGCCGAGGGCTTGCTCGTCGAGCTTGAAGCTCACGCCGGCCTCGATCGACAGGCCGAACGGCATCAGCACGATGCCTTCCGAGCGGCCGTCGCTCGGAGATTGCAGCTCCAAGCCGAACTTGCGCCGGCCGGTCTGCGAATCACCCTGGGATTGCGCGACGATGCAGGTGACCTTCTCGCTCGGGCGCGTGCAGGTCATCGTCCAGTCGCCGTAGCTCTCGCTGACGGTGCTGGCGCCGGTGGGCCAGGTCGCGTGCGCTGCGGCAGGCGCGGCCGCGGCAGCAGGCGCGGCGGCAGGCTTGGCCGCCGGCTTGGAAGCGGGCGGTTTCGGCTTGGGTTTAGGCTTGGCCTTCGCCGGCGCGTCGGCAGCGGCGGGTGCCTCGGGCTCGGCATCCTGGGCCCGCGGCGACGCGAACGGGACGGCAAGCAGCAGCGTCGCGGTCAGACTGAAGCGAACGACCGCTCGAAACGTCGACATGGAATCACGATCCCCCAGGGCCATTGACGGCAAAGCCGCCTAACGTCCCAATCGGGGCGAGGCAATCACCCGGCGACGCAGGTCCGTGCTGTCGCCACGTCTCAGAGCGGGTTCGGTCCGCCCGCGGCCTCGGCGAGGGCGCAGCGGCGCGCGAAGGCGGCCTCGGCTCCAGTGCGGACGGCGCGGGCCAGGGAGAAGACGAGGGTGAGGATGCCGGGATCGCGGTCGGCGGTCTCGGCGACCGGGCCGGGAATGCGGGTGGCGATGAAAGCGAGCATGACGACTCCGAAGATCAGGATCCCGGACGTTTCCTCGGCCTCGATTGATTGATCTTGTCGGGAGGCCTTTGCTGCAACGCAATATGAGCCATGCGACCGCCGCCTGCCACACGCCTTCGCGCGCAGGCCACATGCACTGCGAACATGATGCCGACCCGGCGCCGTCAAGAGCGCTTTAACCGTCCATGGTGCAGCGCAGTTGACCGTCGTCGGGCGAACGGCCATTGAGCGGCCTTCTCGACGATGGGATTCGGCGAACGCGCCGGCGCAGGCCGCGCGGCGCGTGCCTGTCGCCCCACTGTCACACGCGC
The DNA here is from genome assembly GCF_022179445.1 of Methylobacterium mesophilicum. Lineage (GTDB taxonomy): Bacteria > Pseudomonadota > Alphaproteobacteria > Rhizobiales > Beijerinckiaceae > Methylobacterium > Methylobacterium mesophilicum. The sequence goes on from NZ_BPQU01000019.1 coordinate 85,702, forward strand.
GCCATAACCCGCTCGCGAGCCGAACAGCGGACCTCAGGCGTCCGCCAGACAAGGACCTTCCGCATGACCGACCAGCCGTCCCGTCACCCGATCCATGGCCGCATCAGCGGCCCCATCGTGATGATCGGCTTCGGCTCGATCGGCCGGGGCACCCTGCCCCTCATCGAGCGGCACTTCGAATACGACCGCGCCCGCTTCACCGTGATCGACCCGGTCGACACCCACCGGGCGCTCGCCGAGAAGCACGGCCTGCGCTTCGAGAAGGTGGCGCTGACGCGGGAGAACCTGCGCGACGTCCTCACCCCCCTGCTGACCGAGGGCGGCGGCCAGGGCTTCTGCGTGAACCTGTCGGTCGACACCTCGTCGCGGGCCATCATGGAGCTGTGCCGCGAACTCGGCGCCCTCTACATCGACACGGTGGCCGAGCCCTGGCCGGGCTTCTACTTCGACAAGGACCGCAGCCAGGGCGACCGCACCAACTACGCCCTGCGCCAGGACATCCTCGACGCCCGCACCCAGAAGCCGGGCGGCACCACGGCGGTCTCCTGCTGCGGCGCCAATCCCGGGATGGTCTCCTGGTTCGTCAAGCAGGCGCTCCTGAACATCGCCAAGGATACCGGCGTCACCACGCCCGAGCCCAAGTCCCGCGCCGACTGGGCCGCCCTGATGAAGACCCTGGGCGTGAAGGGCGTGCACATCGCCGAGCGCGACACCCAGCGCGCCAAGAACCCGAAGCCCCGGGGCGTGTTCGTCAACACCTGGTCGGTCGAGGGCTTCGTCTCGGAGGGCAACCAGCCGGCCGAGCTCGGCTGGGGCACGCACGAGACCTGGATGCCCGCCAACGCGCGCGAGCAGGAGAAGGGCTCGCGCTGCGCGATCTACCTGCTGCAGCCGGGCGCCGACACGCGGGTGCGGAGCTGGGTCCCCACCGCCGGCTCGCAGTTCGGCTTCCTGGTGACCCACAACGAGGCGATCTCGATCGCCGACTACTACACGGTGCGCGAGGGCGACAAGCCGGTCTTCCGCCCCACCTGCCACTACGCCTACCACCCGGCCGACGACGCCGTGCTCTCGCTCCACGAGATGTTCGGCAAGGCCGCCAAGGTTCAGGACGAGCAGCACATCCTCGACGAGACCGAGATCGTCGACGGCATCGACGAGCTGGGCGTGCTGGTCTACGGCCACGCCAAGAACGCCTACTGGTACGGCTCGCAGCTCTCCATCGAGGAGACCCGTCGGATCGCCCCCTACCAGAACGCCACCGGCCTGCAGGTGACCTCGGCGGTGCTCGCCGGCATGGTCTGGGCCCTGGAGAACCCGGAGGCCGGCATCGTCGAGGCCGACGAGATGGATTTCCGCCGCTGCCTGGAGGTCCAGACCCCGTATCTTGGCCCGGTCGTGGGCGTCTACACCGACTGGACCCCGCTCACCGACCGCCCGGGCCTGTTCCCGGAGGACATCGACACCAGCGATCCCTGGCAGTTCCGCAACGTGCTGGTGCACGGCTGACGAGCGCCGGGCCGCGGTCACGTCACCACTGACGGAAGATCGGGGGGATCACGACGTGCGTCCCCCTCCCCCCTCAGCGGGGGAGGGAGACGCGCCTGGGTTCGGCGCTGGCCTAAATCCGGCAGCGCTATGTGAACATCGTACCCCGTACAGGACAGCGCCCCGGCTACTCGGCCTGGCGGCGGGTGACCAGGGTGCGGTTCGGCTCGACCTCGTTCGGGTCCTGCTGGTAGAGCGGTACGATCACCCGCAGCCAGCCGCGGGTCTCGCGTCCGCGGTAGTTGCGCTGGGCCACGTCGCGGGTCAGGTAGGCCTGCAGGTTCACCGGCCCGAAATTGTACCCGACCAGGCCGCCAACCGCGATCTGCCCCTGCGGCCGGTAGCTGGACACGCTGGTGGGCAGGTCGCTCGATCCGAACGCGACGGCTCCGACCTGCCACTTGCCGAACCTCTTCGCCGCGGTCAGGTCGAGGTTCAGGTAGTCCGGATAGAGGGCGCCGAAGGCCGAGCGCGTCTCGAGGAAGATCCCGTGGAGCAGGTTCGCCGTCAGGTTCCAATCCTGGCCGGTGTAGCTGATCGCGAATCGATGGGTCAGCGACGCGGACTGGGTCAGGAAGCGCGTCTCGATCGGCAGGTAACCGCCGAAGAAGTAGCTGACGCCGACATCGTGGCCGAGATCCCAGGCGAGCTGGGCCGCCAGCAGCGGCTGGCCGATGCCGCTCTGGTAGGGCGCGCCCTGGAGGGTGGCGGCCACCACCGGCTGGGTGACGAAGAACTGCAGGCGCCCGCCCGCGATGTCCCACGGCGTCGCCCACGCGAAGGTCGGCAGGTTGACGTTCGTCGCGGTGTCGCCCGGCCGCGCGCTGCGAGTACCGAAGCTCGAAAGATTCACGAAGTACAATCCTACGGGGAGCTGCGCACCCACCGGCAGGCCGATCGTCTGCCCGGGCTGAGCCGCGGAAGCAGCGTATGCGGGTGCCGCCGCCCCCACGCTGTAGACGGCAAGTGCAGCCGACGCGATCCCGCGTAATCCCAGGCCAAATCCGGTCATCATAACCCCGGTTCAGAGCCCCGGAACGCGGGGCTGATCAGGGTAGGACGATCCGTCGAACCGCCTGCATCCCGGCTCTACGGCCAAGCCGTGCGGAACGACACGCACTCGACATGCGCGGCCTCTTGGCCGGGACTAAATCGGCCGCACCCGTTTTCGGCCATCGCGGTCGCGCTATTCGACCGTCACGCTGAAATCCGCCCGATAGCCCTGGCCCTCGACCGGGTTGGAGACCCAGCGGCAGCGGCCGATCCGCAGGTCATGGCCCGCGTGGAAATGGCCCGAGATCCACGCTTCCGGCCGCGCGGCATCAGGGAGGTCGTCCAGCGCGGTGCTGGCGTAGAAGGCCGGCACCCACCAGGGCACGCCGGGCTGGTCCCGGTACCGGTCCGCCGCCAGGGGGCTGGCCGGATGGTGGGTGACCACCACGGTCGGGCCATCGTGCGGTCGGGCGAGCGCGGCGTGCAGCGCCTCCCGCTCCCGGACATGCGCCGCCATGGCGTCGGCGGGCTGCCAGGCGGCACCGTCGGCCTTGCGGATCGATCCGAGATATTCCCGGGAGCCCGTCACCGGATCGGTCATGCGCGCGGCCGCGAAGGCGATCGGATCGTCCGGGCGCCCGGGCGCGTCCGCGGCGAGCCAGCGGCCGGCGAGGCGCCAGTCGCTCCACAGGGTCGTGCCGACGAAGCGCACGCCGTCGATCACGCAGGCCTCGGCGCCCTGGAGCAGGTGGATGCGGGCGCCGAGGGCGTTCACCCGGGCGACCTCCGCCTCCAGAGCGGCCAGGAGTTCCGGCGCGGTGCGCGGGTCGCCGGTGGGCGCGTAGCGCTCATGGTTGCCCGGCACCAGGACGATCGGCCTGCCCTGCGCCAGGTGGATCAGAGCCGCCAGCCCCCGCTCGGGATGCCCCTCGTAGAGGTCCCCCGGGCAGGCGAGCAGGTCGAACGGCGCCTCGGGCAGCGCGATCAGGTCGAGCCGCCGCCGCTCCAGATGGAGATCGGAGATGGGGAAGATGCGCATGGAGATGCCTATTTCGCAGCCGCCCGGCGCTCGGCCGCGGCGGCCCGGAAGATGTCGGCGGCGGAATCGGCGTTCAGGATCGCGATGCCGGCCGCCGCGACGAGGTCCGGCCAGGGGCTCGGCTGGAGGGCGGTGACCAGCCCGGCCGCGATGATCGCCAGGTTGGCGTAGGCGTCGTTGCGGGCCGAGAGATAGGCCGCGCGGGTCAGGCTGCCCGAGCCGGACCGGTGCCGGGCGAGCATCAGCGCGCAGGTGAGGTTCACCGCGAGCGCGCCGAGGCCGGTCAGCGTCAGCGGCAGGGCCGCCGGGGGAACGAAGTCTGCGAATTTTTCATAGGCGGCGTAGGCGGTCGCCAGGGCCGGCACGAGCAGGATGAACGCCATCGCGGTGCCGAGCCGCGCGCGGTTGCGCGCGCTCCAGGACAGGCCGGCGAAGATCAGCAGGTTGATCGCCGCGTCTTCCAGGAAATCGAGGCTGTCGGCGATGAGCGCCACGGATCCGATGGCGAGCGCCACCGCGATCTCGATGCCGAAATAGCCGAGGTTGAGCGCCGCCACGCGGGCGACGACCGGGCGCAGGGCGGGCGGCTCGGGACGGGCGGCGGGTTCAGCGGTCACGGGGCGCGTCATCGCCGAGTGCGGCGCGCCTGTCGAGCCGCTGTTGAGAAAACCCTGTCCGCGCCTCAAGAAAGTTCACGGATCTTGCGCCTTCGTCCGGGTGGATTCGGCGGCGCGATCGTGCGACGCGGTCTTGTTGAGCCGGCCGCGCCAGAGTTGCGACCGGCCGGAACCGGAGGTCTGCCGAGCCATGCTGCCCGAATTGCGCGTGCTCTATTTCGAGGATCTCGAGGTCGGGTTGTCGGAAACCCTCTCGAAGACCATCGCGTCCTCCGACGTCGTCGGATTCGCCGAGATCACCGGCGATCGCAACCCGATCCACCTGTCCGAGCACTTCGCCGCCCGCACGCCGTTCGGCACCCGCATCGCCCACGGCCTGTATACGGCCGGGCTGATCTCGGCGGTGCTCGGCACCCGCCTGCCGGGTCCGGGGGCCGTTTATATCTCGCAGACCCTCAACTTTCGCGCGCCGGTGCGCATCGGCGACATCGTCGACGTCACCGTCACGGTCGCCGAGCTGATGCCGGAGCGGCGCCGGGCCCGCCTCGCCTGCCGCTGCTCGGTGGCCGGGGAGACCGTCCTCGACGGCGAGGCGCTGGTGAAGGTGCCGACCAAGGCCGAGGCCGACCCGCTGGCCGTCCGCGCCGAGCGCAAGCAGAGCTGACATGGGCGGGGCCGGGGAGACGGTCGCCGCGGAGACCGTCGCGGACCCGGACGACCCGCGCCTCGAACCCTACACGAAGATGCGGGAGCGCGACCTCGTCGGCCGCTCCCGGCGCTTCATCGCCGAGGGCGAGGTCACCCTGCGGCTGCTGCTCGGCCCGCGGGCCCGGTTCCGGGCGGAATCGATCCTGCTCGCCCCGGAGCGCTGGCCGGGCCTCGCCCCGGACGTGGCCGCCTGCCCGGACAGGCCGCCGGTCTATCTCGCCGCCAAGGCGGTGATGAGCACCGTGACCGGCTTCCCGATCCATCGTGGCGTTCTGGCGGTGGGCCTGCGCGGATCGGAGCCCGACCCCGCCGACCTCGTGCCGCCCGCCCCCGCTCCGGCGCTGGTGCTCGGGCTGGCTGGCCTTACCAATCACGACAATGTCGGCGCCGCCTTCCGCAACGCCGCCGCCTTCGGGGCCGACGCGGTGCTGCTGGATGCCGCCAGCTGCGATCCGCTCTACCGCAAGAGCATCCGGGTCTCCGCCGGCGCCGCGCTGATCCAGCCCTTCGCGCGGCTCACCCCCGGGCAGGACTGGCTGGCGCTCGCCCGCGCGCTCGACCTCGAAGCCCTGGCGCTCAGCCCCGGGGCGACCGAATCGCTGGACGCCATCCCCGCGCCCACCCGCGTTCTGCTGATCCTCGGGACCGAGGGACCGGGCCTCGATGCGTCCACGCTCGGCCGGGCCCGCCCGGTGCGGATCCCGATGGCCCCGGGCTTCGATTCGCTCAACGTCGCCACCGCCGCGGGGCTCGCCCTGCAGGCGATCGCCCGCGGCCAGGGACGGCTCGTCACCGCCGGTTGAGGCCGTCCCTTTCCGTCCGGCTCCGAACGCGCGACAAAGGGCTGCAATTGCCGTGGAGCGTTGCGAGGCTAGCTTGGCCGATAAGGTTCGCGGGTTGCGAGGGGAGTCGTCGGCGTTGCTTCAGTCTGGGGATGGTTTGCGAGCGCTGACCGGACGCCGTGTGGCCGTGGTCGGCGCCGGTCCCGGCGGCTTGGCCTCGGCCCTGCTCCTGGCACGCGCCGGGATCCACGTGACGCTGTTCGAGAAGGACGCGCAGGTCGGCGGCCGCACGAAGACCGTCACCGCGCCTGGCGGCTACAAGTTCGATATCGGCCCGACCTTCTTCCTCTATCCCCAGATCCTCGCGGACATCTTCACGAGTTGCGGCGAGCGTCTCGAGGACCACGTCAAGCTCGAGCGGCTCGATCCGCAGTACCATCTGGTGTTCGAGGGCGAGGACGGGATCACGGGCACGATCCGCGCCACCGGCGACATCGCCCGGATGGAGACGGAAATCGCCCGCCTGGCGCCCGACGACGCGAAGAACGTCAAGACCTTCTTCAGCGAGAACCGGACGAAGCTGGACTATTTCAAGCCGATCCTCCAGCAGGCCTTCCATACCCTGCGCAGCATGGCGAGCCCGGCGATGCTCGCCGCCCTGCCGCACCTGCATCCCGGCCGCAGCGTCGACCGCGACCTGAAGCGCTATTTCGCGGATCCGCGGGTGCGCCTCGCCTTCTCGTTCCAGACCAAATACCTCGGCATGTCGCCGTTCCGCTGCCCGAGCCTGTTCACGATCCTGTCGTTCCTCGAATACGAGCACGGGGTCTACCACCCGGTCGGCGGCTGCGGCGCGGTCTCCGAGGCGATGGCCGGCCTTGCCGGACGCATGGGCGTCGATCTCCGGCTCAATGCCAACGTCGAGCGCGTGGTGTTCGACGGCAAGCGCGCCAGCGGCGTGGTGGTGGACGGCGAGACTTTCAACGCCGACGCGGTGCTGATCAACGGCGACTTCGCCAAGGTGGTGCGCGCCCTGGTCCCGGAGCGGCACCGCCCGCGCTGGCGGGACGCCAAGATCCACAAGGCCCGGCTCTCCTGCTCGACCTTCATGCTGTATCTCGGCATCGAAGGGAAAGTGCCGGACAGCCTGGGGCACCACACGATCCTCCTGGCCGACGGCTACGAGCGCAACATCCGGGAGATCACCGAGGGGACGCTGCCGATGCAGCCCTCCCTCTACGTCCAGCATGCCGGCTATACCGATGGCGGCATGGCGCCGGCGGGGCACACCGCCCTCTACGTCCTGGTGCCGGTGCCGAACCTCAAGGCCGGGATCGACTGGGCGGCGACCCGGGAGCGCTACCGCGCCCTGATCCTGGAGCGGCTGAAGCGGCTGGGCCTGGAGGACATCGAGTCCCGGATCCGCTACGAGCGGATCATCGACCCGACCCAGTGGGAAGAGGACTTCGCGGTCCACGAGGGCGCCACCTTCAACCTCGCCCACGACCTGATGCAGATGCTGTACTTCCGGCCGCACAACCGCTTCGGGCCGGGGCTCTACATCGTCGGCGGCGGCACCCATCCGGGCTCCGGCCTGCCGGTGATCTACGAGGGTGCTCGCATCACCGCGCGGCTGCTGATCGAGGAGCTGGCCGGTGCCCGCGCCGCCGCCCAGGCCGGCATCCCCGACACGGCGCCGCTGGCGACCTCCGGCGAGGCTTCGTGATCGGCGCGCCGGACCGGGTGACGCTGACGGCGGGTCTCTGCGCCCTCGCTGTGGTGTTCGGGTCGGCTGCGATGGCCGCGACCCTGCAGGTGGAGGTCGACGGCATCGAACCCGGCGGCGGCCCGGTCCGGGTAGCCCTGTGTCAGGGCGGCTTGTCCGAACCGTTCTGTACCCGAGGCGACGAAGCCTCGGCCGCCGGGGGCCGGGCGCTGTTCACCTTCCGGGATCTGGCCCCGGGCGCCTACGCGGTGGCGGCCTTCCAGGATGGCAACGGCAACGGCCGGCTCGACCGGACCGGGCTCGGCCTGCCGCTCGAGCCCTACGGCTTCTCCGGCGCCGTCGCGCGCCGGGGGCGGCCGGACTTCTCCGACGCGGCGTTCGCGTTGCAGGAGCCCGGCGCCGCCGTGCGGATCCGGCTCGCCCGCGCCCTGCCGCGGCGGTGACGGGGTGGACGGCAACCTCGTAAGGATCGCGGGTGTCGGCCTCGACCTGCGCGGGCGGCGGGTGCTGGAACAGGTCGATCTCGACCTCGACGCGGCCGAGACCCTGGCGCTGCTCGGCCCGAACGGGGCCGGCAAGTCCTCGCTGATGCGTCTCGTGGCAGGCCGCCTCGCGCCCAGCGCCGGGACCGTACGGGTGGCCGGTACGGACCCGTTCCGAGCGGGCGGCGCCCGCCGGAGCATCGGCTGGGTGCCCCAGGAGATCGCCCTCTACCCCCGCCTCACGGTCGCCGAGAACCTGGGCGTCTTCGGCCAGCTCGCGGGCGTGGCCCGGCGCGACCGGCGGGAGGCCGTCGCGATGGCGCTGGAGATGGCCGACATCGCCGACGTGGCGCATCGCCCGGTGGGAATCCTGTCCGGCGGCTACCGGCGCCGGGTCAACATCGCGGCGAGCCTGATGAACCGGCCCAGCCTCGTGCTGCTCGATGAGCCGACGAGCGGCGTCGACCTCGCCGCCCGGGCGGCGATCCACGCTGTCCTGGACCGGCTGAAGGCGGCCGGCACCGCGATCCTGATCGCCACCCACGATTTCGCCGAGGCCGAACGGCTCGCCTCCCGGGTCGCGTTCCTGGCGCAGGGGCGGATCGTGCGCGCCGGGCGCCTCGCCGACCTGCTGGCGCAGCTGCGGGTCGGCGCGCCGGAACGGGAGTTGAGCCTCGCCCTCCCGGCGGATGCGGTCGCGGAGACCGTGCTGCGCCGCGGCGGCTTCGTACCCGCCGAGCCGGACGGGCTGGTCTGGCGCTCGGTCGAGCGTTCCGGCCTCGACGGCGCCGCCCTGCTGGGGGCACTGCGGGCGCAGGGGGTTCCGGTGGCCGAGGTGCGGGTCCGCGCCCCGCGGCTGGAGGCGCTGTATCTCGATGCGGTCCGGCCCCGGGACGTCGCGGACCGCGCAGCCTCCGAGCCGCGCCGGGCGGGGGCCGCCGGATGATCGGCGCCGCGTTCCGGGTGATGGCGTTGAGCCTCCTGCGCGACCGCGCCGCGCTGGTGATGGCTTTCGTGCTACCCACCGTGATCTTCTCGATCTTCGCAGCGATCTTCTCCGGGGCGACCGGCGACCGGATCCGCATCCATCTCGGGCTCGCCGACTTCGCCCGGACGGCGGCGACGCAGCGCCTTGCCGACGCCCTCGTGGCCGACCCGTCCCTGCGCGTCACCCGCCTGCCGGCAACCGATCTGGCGGAGGTGACCCGGGCGGTGCGCTCCGGCGCGGTCGACGTGGCCCTGGCGCTCCGGGGCGACCTGATCGCCGCCCCGGCGGATGCCCCGCCCGGCCCCGCCGACCAGCCCGTGGTGCTGGTCGAGAACCCCGCCAAGGCGCTCGCGACCCCGATCGCGCTGGGCCAGCTGCAGCGCGTGCTGAACGAGGCGCTGCCCGACGTCGTGCTCTCGCGCATCGTCGCCGACGTGGAGCGCACCGGAAAGATCGGCCCGGACGAGCGGCGCTTCCTCGACGAGGCCTTCGCCGAGCAGCGCGCCAGGAAGGAGCCGTTCAGCTTCGCCTCGCTCGTCGAGCGCCGGAGCACCGCCGCCGGCACCGCCAATGCCCGGGTCAGCTATTACGCCGGCGCGATCACCGCGGTGTTCCTGCTGTTTGCCGCGATGCAGGGGGCGCTCTCCCTGGTCGAGGAGCGGGAGACCGGCATCGCCGAGCGCCTGATGGCCGGACCCGGCGGCCTGCCGGTGGTGGTGCTCGGCAAGTTCGGGTTTCTGACGCTGCAGGGCATGGTCCAGGCCGGGCTGATCTTCCTGGCGGCCGGGCTGCTCTACGGCGTCGAGATCGGCCCGCATTGGGGCGCCTTCCTCACCGCCTGCCTGCTGGTCTCGGCCATGGCTGCGGGACTGGCGCTCGCCGCCTGCGCCCTGGCCGCCTCACGCCAGCAGGCCCACCTCGCCTCCACCTTCGGGGTGCTGCTGCTTTCGGCCGTCGGCGGCTCGATGGTGCCGCGCTTCCTGATGCCGCCGTGGCTGCAACAAGCCGGCTGGCTCACCCCGAACGCCTGGGCGATCGAGGCCTATCAGAACGCCCTGGGCGAGGGCTTCGGCTCCGCCGTGCCAGCCTTCGCGGTGTTGGCGGCGCTGACGCTCGGTGGGCTGGGGCTGGCGCTCGGCCTGGTGTCGCGGCGGACCGTCTGATCCGCCCACGACGCCGCGACGATCCGCTCCGCACCTGCGACCAGCCGTCCCCGGACAAGGCGGGGCCGTTCGGGCAGGGTCCGCCCCCGTACAAAGTGAGAACGCCATGCTCCGCCTGCTCATCGCCGACGGCAACGATCGGGCCGCCCGAGAGCGGCATGTCGCGGCGACGGGCCGGACCTCGGCCGAATCCTACGCCGTGGTGGTCCACGACTTCGCCCCCGAGACGGCGTGTCGATTCCTCAACCCTGCCGATGCCGACGCGGACCTGCCGCAGGACCTGTCGGATTTCGACGGGCTGATCTTCACCGGCTCGACCCTGAAGGTCTCCGAGGGCACGCCGGCGGTGACCCGCCAGCTCGATCTGATGCGGGCGGCCCTGGAGGCGGGGCTCGCGGTGTTCGGATCCTGCTGGGGCGTGCAGGTCGCCGCCACCGTGGCCGGTGGGCACGCGGCCGAGAATCCACGTGGGCCGGAATACGGCTTCGCCCGGGCGATCACCCCGACCCAGGAAGGCCGGAGCCATCCGCTGCTGGCCGGCCGCCCGGCGGTCTGGGACGCGCCTGCGATCCACTCGGACGCGGTTCTCGAGCCGCCCCCGGGGGCGCGGGTGCTGGCGGGAAACCGGGTCCTGGGCGTCCAGGCCATCGAGATCCGGCACGGGGCTGGCTGGTTCTGGGGCACGCAGTACCACCCCGAACTCGACCTCGAGGAGGTCGCCGCGATGCTGCGCCTCTGCGACACCGCGATCGTCGAGGCCGGGTTCGCCGCGGACCCGGACGCGGTGGCGACCTATGCCGACGAGATCGCAGGCCTTCAGGGCGACGATTTCGAGGCCGCGCGGCGCCTCGCCTGGCGCCACGGCCTCGGCCCGGAGGTGCTCGACGCGCCCCTGCGCCGTCGCGAGATCGGTAACTTCCTGGCCCAGCTGTCCCCAAACGAGGCCTGACAGGCCGGTACCGCGACCGGGTGGCGCGTTGACCCGCGAGGCCCCGCGTCTAGCTTCGCAATGCGGGCAACGCTCTGACGGGCCCGGGGAGCGACCTATCAGGATGAGTCAGGATTCGACGGTCGCCGTGATCGGCAGCGGGCTCGGCGGACTCGCGGCCGCGTGCGTGGCTGCGGCACGCGGCCACCGCGTCACGGTCTACGACAAGAACGGCTGGCTCGGCGGCAAGGCGGCGGTGCTGCACGAAGGCGGCTTCCGCTTCGACATGGGCCCGACCATCCTGACGGTGCCGCGGGTGCTGGAACGGATCTTCACCGAGGCCGGCCGCTCGGTCCACGATTACATGGACCTGCGCCGCCTCGACCCGCAATGGCGCTGCTTCTTCGACGACGGCTCCCGCATCGACCTGATGCAGGATATCGAGCGGATGGCCGGCGACATGGACCGCTTCGCCCCCGGCAGCGGCGACGGCTACAAGAAGTTCCTTTCCATTTCCGAACATCTCCACGGCGTGTCCGAAAAATTCTTCTTCTGGAAGCCGGTCGAGGATCTGTTCGACACGATCAACATCCGGGCCAACATGAACCCCGGCACCCTGCGCGACGTGCTGTCCCTGCGCATGCACGCCTCGGTCGCCTCGACGATCCGCGGCAAGGTCAAGGATGCGCGCCTCGCGCAGATGCTCGACCACTTCGTGCAATACGTCGGCTCCTCGCCCTACGGGGCGCCGGCGGTGCTCTGCGCCATCGCCCACATGCAGACGGCCGACGGCGTCTGGTACCCGATGGGCGGCACCCGCGCGGTGGCCGAGGGCCTGGCCAAGCTCGCGCAGGAACTGGGCGCCACCTGCAAGACCGACACCGAGGTGACCGGGATCGAGACCGCCAACGGCGCGGTCCGGGGCGTGCGCACCGCCGAGGGCATGACGCCGTTCGACGCCGTGATCTCGAACATGGATTCGGTCCGCACCTACCGCGAGTTGGTGGGTGGCGCCGCCGGCAAGGCCTACGAGAAGAAGAACCCCGAGCCGGCCTGCTCGGGCGTGGTGCTCTATCTCGGCCTGAACAAGCGCTACGAGCACCTGAACCACCACGACTTCGTCTTCTCCCGGGACCCCGAGGAGGAGTTCGACTACATCTACAACAAGGGCGAGCCGGCCCCGGACCCCACCGCCTACCTCGCGGCCCCCTCCTCCACCGACCCGAGCGTGGCCCCCGAGGGCGGCGAGGCGCTCTACGTCCTGGTGCACACGCCCTACCTGCGCCCGCACCACGACTGGCGTCCGGACGGCCCCCTGTTCCAGAACTACCGGCGGACCATCCTGGACAAGCTCAAGCGCACGGCCGGCATGCCCGACCTGGAGGAACGCATCGTCGTCGAGCGCCACCTGACCCCGCAGGACATCCACGAGCGCTACCGGGTGCTCAACGGCGCGATCTACGGCCTGGCCTCGCACGGGCGGGTGATGGGCGCGTTCAAGCCCGGCAACCGCTCGCGGCAGGTGCGCGGCCTCTACCTCGCCGGCGGCGCCGCCCATCCCGGCCCCGGCATGCCGATGGTGATGATGTCGGGTTGGATCGCCGCCGACGCGCACGACCAGGACGCGCGCGGAACGCTGCGCGCCTCGGCGTGAGTTCCACTCTTCCATCCCCTCCCCCCTCTGCGGGGGAGGGTGGCCCTCGCGTCAGCGAGGGTCGGGAGAGG
>NZ_BPQU01000020.1 GCF_022179445.1 Methylobacterium mesophilicum
GCTCCCCTCTCCCGACCCGCTTCGCGGGCCACCCTCCCCCGCAGAGGGGGGAGGGAAACAGCGGCGCCGTCCGCCGCCCGCCCCCCTGCGCCCGGTCTCACCCCCGATCCGCCGCTTCATGGAGGCGTGGTTCGAGCGCTACCTGCATCGGCACTTCGACGCCCTGCGCCTGCCGCACTGGAGCGTACCGCCGTCCCAGGACCATGCCGGCCCGCTGGTGATCTACTGCAACCACCCCGCCTGGTGGGATGCGGCGGTGATCATCGTGCTGTCCGGCCGGCTCTTCCCGGGTCGCGAGAATCGGGCGCCGTTCGACGCCGCCATGCTGGCGCGCTACCGGGTGTTCGAGCGGATCGGCGCCTTCGGGGTCGACCTCGACAGCGCCCGGGGCGCCGCACAGTTCCTGGCCGCCGCGCGGTCGATCCTGACGCGATCGGGCACGGCCCTCTGGATCACCGCGCAAGGGCGCTTCGTCGACACCCGCGTCCGGCCCCTCGGCCTGCGCCCCGGTGTGGCCCGGCTGGCCGAGATCGCCCCCGACGCGCTGTTCGTGCCGCTCGCCCTCGAATACGCGTTCTGGGACGAGCGCGGGGCCGAGGCCTTCGCGGCCTTCGGGCCGGGGATCTCGGGCGCGGCGTTGGCGGCCCTGTCGCGGACGGATCGGCTCGCCCGCCTGGAGGCCGACCTGACCGCGACCCTCGATCGACTCAGCAGCGACGTGATCAGCCGCGAGCCGGATCGCTTCCGGGCCTTGGTCGCCGGCCGCAAGGGCGTCGGCGGCGTCTACGATCTCTGGCGGCGCCTCGCCGCGCGGCTGGCCGGGCGCCGCTTCGATCCGGCCCACCGGGCCGGCGATGGGCAGCCCGGGCGATGACCGACCCGATCCTCACGGCGCTGGCCTTCCTCTGTCTGTTCGCGGCCGCCCTGCCGGCGGTCCTGACCGCGGTGAACCTCTGCGCCCTCCGCCGGCCCGCCCCGGTGGCCGACCCCGACCTGGTCTCGATCCTGATCCCGGCACGCAACGAGGCAGGCAACATCGCCGGGACCGTGCGGGCCGCCCTCGCCAGCACCGCCGTACCCATCGAGGTGATCGTCGGCGACGACCATTCCACGGACGGGACCGCAGAGATCGTGCGCGGCCTTGGCGACGCACGCCTGCGCGTCGTCCCGGTGCCGCCGCTGCCCGAGGGCTGGACCGGCAAGAACCACGCCTGCGCCCATATCGCCGGGCTCGCCGACGGCCGCCACCTCCTGTTCATCGACGCGGATGTCCGCCTGGAGCCCGAGGCCGCCGCGTCGCTCGTCGCCCAGGCGCGACGTGCCGGCGCGGCACTGGTCAGCGGCGTTCCCCGGCAGCGCACAGAGACGCTCGGCGAGATGCTCACCGTGCCGATGATCGATTTCCTGCTCATCGGCTTCCTGCCGGTGCCGCTGATGCGCCGCCGCCCGGATCCCGCCCTGGGCGCGGCCTGCGGGCAGCTCATCCTGTTCGAGCGCGCGGCCTATGCGGCGATCGGCGGCCACGGCGCGATCCGCGGTTTCCTGCATGACGGCGTGCGGCTGCCCCGGCTCCTGCGCGCGGCCGGCTACCGCACCGACCTCGTGGCCGGCGCCGGGCTGGCGACCTGCCGGATGTATCGAGGCTTCGGGGAGGCCTGGGCCGGGTTTTCCAAGAACGCGCATGAGGGCATGGCCACGCCCCGCGCCCTGCCGATCTGGACCGTACTCCTCGGCTGCGGCCAGATCCTGCCGCCGCTTCTCGTGCTGGCCGGGCTGCTCGGCCTGATCCCACCGCTGGCCCTGACGGCGTCCGCCGCGGCCTGTGCGCTGTCGCTCGTGACCCGGGCGGCGATCACCCTGGCGGTGCGGGCACCGCTGGCGACGATCCCGCTGCACCCGGCGGCCGTGCTGGTGGCGCTGGCGATCCAGTGGAACGTGCTGCTGCGGGGCGGCCGCGCCGGCGCGGCCACCTGGAAGGGCCGCACCTACCCGGTCAGCGGCGCCTGAACGTTCTTCCGATGGTCCGGCGGAGCGGGTCCGCCGGATGGCTGATGTCAGGTCAGGCAAGCCAGACGATCACCGCGCGGTCGGCTGACACGGCTCGACCGAGCGCTTCCCCGTCCGGGGCTTCAGCGACACGATCAGCTGGACGTTCGGCACGTCGCCGACCTGGCGGGTGAGGTGTCCGACATGCCCCTCCGGTCCCTGCGGGGTGGATCCGGTATCGGCGTTGAACTCCACTTCACCCGGTCCCTGCTCCAGCACGGAGCCGTCCGTCGCCTCGACCGACCAGCGCCCCGACAGGGTGATCACCCATTGCGGGCCGGGGGCGGTGTGCCAGGTGCCGACGTAGCCGACCGGCAGGATCGCGTACTTGACCGACGCAACCTCGCCCGGCGGGAAGCCGACATACTGAGGCGCGGCGGGCGGCGCGTAGCTCTTGAAGATGAAGTTCTTGAGGTCGCAATACTGGACGTGGCTCTGGCCCTTGGCGTCGGCGTAGAGGGTGCCGTAGCGGAGCGCGGGCGGATTGGCCGCCGTCAGCCCGGCCGGGCCCGACGGGGCCGCCTCGATGGTCATCAGCGGCTCGCTCGGCTTGCCGCCAGCCGCCAGCACGGCCGTCCCGCCCGCACCGGAAGCCAGCAGCACCATCGCGATGCGGCCGGCGGTCTTGAATGCCTTCATGGTCTCGACGTCCCGAGTTCGCGGCGCCGAAGCCGACGCCGTAGGCCCTATAGCCTCGCGGTCGACCGAGTCATAATTTTTGTTATGTATCACTAAATAAAATTGCCAATTAAACTTCCAGATCTCCCGCTTTTCAACAGTCGTATTCCGATCTGATTCGCCTCATATCGGGGCCTCCGCACGAACTTACCAAGTCAAGTCTTCGACCCGTACCCGGGCAGACGCTTCGACCGCCCAGCGAATCCGCCCACAGGCGGCTGGTGCCGGTTCGCGCGGCCTGACAGGATCGGGGGCTGCGCCACTGCGCCGTCAGGATCGATCATGGCTGAGGACGTCCCGGACCTGCACGCGCTGATCGCGCGCTACCCCGCCTCCTGGCTGGGCGCGCTCGGTTTGGCGCCCTGGGAGATCACGGCCCAGGCGGCGGCACTGGTCGCCGAGCGCATCGCCGGCCTCGACGGGGCGTGCCGGGTCGGGGACGGCATCGCGATCCACGCGCAGGCTGTTGTCGAGGCCGGTGCCATCGTGAAGCCACCCGCGATCATCGGGCCGGGCTGCCTCGTGGCGGCCGGCGCCTATCTGCGCGGGGGCTGCTGGCTGGAGGCGGACTGCACCGTCGGCCCCGGCGCGGAGCTGAAATCCGCCTTCCTGTTCGCCGGGGCGGCCGTCGCACATTTCAACTTCGTCGGCGACAGTATCCTGGGCGCGAACGTGAACCTGGAGGCCGGCGCGATCATCGCGAATCACCGCAACGAGGCGCCGGACCGGCCGATCGCGCTCCGGCTGGCTGGCCGGCGCGTCGAGACCGGAACCCGAAAGTTCGGGGCGCTGGTCGGCGACGGCGCCCGGATCGGCGCCAACGCCGTGATCGCCCCGGGGGCCGTGATCGACCGGAACGCCGTGGTGCCGCGCCTCGCTTTGATCGACCAGGGTGGCTGAGGCGCCTCAGTTCCAGGTGTGCAGCACCGTCCGCCAACCATCCTTCTGCCGTTCGAGGACGTTCACCCAGTTACCCTCGAACTTCTTCTTGGGGCCGCCTTCCACCGGACCGGTCATCTCCCAGCGCCCCGAGACGATGAGCAGGTTGTCCTTCGCGACCGCGTTCTTCACCGTCGTCTTGTGGTCGTCCCAGCCCTTCGCCTTCAGGCCGGAGAAGAATTTCGGAATGCCGTCGCGGGTCTGGGTCGCGCCCTTCGTCACCACGAGGGCGTCGGGCGCGTAGAGCTTGCCCAGCGTCTCCATGTCGTCGCGGTTGTAGGCCTCATCCCACTTGGTCGCCGCACTCTGGGCGTCGGCCTCCAACGCCTCCGCCAGGCACAAGCCGGGCAGGATTGCGGCGGCGGCGAAAACCAGGGCCGGCAGAACGTGATTGCGGGGCATGATGTCCTCCCAAGACAGCCGCGAACAGGAAATCAGGGATATTTCTCCCAGATCAGCGTGATGACGCTCAGCTTCCCGTCGACATTGAACTTGAACGGCGTGGTCGTGTAGACCAGTTGTCGTCCACTCTGCTCGACGTGCCGAACCTGCGAGGTCCCCGTCCAGGCCTCGTTCCAAGACGTGTCGATGCTATGGGTGACGCGGTCGGCATCGAACCGGTACGTCCCCGCATAGGCGAAGAACGTCCTGTGCAGGTGGATCCGGTCCGCATCGGACATGGCGTCGTTGGCCGCGGGCCTGTTGCGCCCTTCGAAGGCGCAGACGACCATCATCCGTCCGTCGCGGCCGTAGGTGATCCAGCCGTTCGGCTTCGGGCCGCCATAGGCGTCCACGACTTCTCCGGTCTCGACGATCTTGCGCGTGGCGGTGACGAGCCGCCAGGTCCCGACCACCGCGTCGGCGTCCAGGGCATGCGCCTCCGGCAGGCCGAAGCCGATCGCAAGGATTGCAAACAATCCCCTCATCGCGAATCACCGCAAGTCGTGGAGGCGCATACGTCGCGCATCTCCCTACGAATGCAGCATTGAACGATTATGAAGTCAATTCTTTAAGCCGTAATATTGCAGACACCGAGCGCCAGCATTCAGCGAATGCCTCGATAAGCCACCGTCAGACCCGGTGCGGACGCAGCGGTCCAGCTTACTCTGCGCCATCGGCTCCGGTCTCGGACAGGATCCAGGCGGCGGTGTCGGCATCGGCGCCGGCGATCGGCCAATGCAGGATGATCGGCGTCTCGTAGGGATGGCGCGCCTTCAAGGCGGCCGACAGGACATCGGCCAGACCCTCACGGCTCTTGAGGATCGCCGCGACCTCCTCCCCCCGTTCCACCGCACCCTTCCAGCTGTAGACCGACAGCATCCCGGGCAGGACGTTGATGCAGGCGATGAGGCGCTCGCGGACCAGGGCCTCGCCGATATTCAGCGCGGAGGCGGCGTCGGGAAAGGTGGTGTAGACGAGGAGCGGACGCTCCATGCTATGCCTCCAGGATCGCGCATGTGCCCGAGGAGTCAGACGCATGCGGGGCACCGACGTCAACCGGGCGGTTCGCTCATCAGACTGGAGTCGTGACGTGACCCCCGACGCGACCCCGACGCGCCTGCCCGGCATCGCCTGACGCCATGCCGACATTCAAGAAGATCGCATTCGTGGCGAGCCCCACCGGGTATGCCCGAGAGGCCGCCGCCGCCCTGATGCGGCGCTACGATCACGTCTCTCCCGAGGAGGCGGATGTCGTGGTCGCGCTCGGCGGCGACGGGCTCATGCTGCAGGTGCTGCACCGATTCATGGATCGGCCCAAACCGATCTACGGGATGAACCGCGGCACGGTCGGCTTCCTGATGAACGAGTTCCGGGATGACGACCTCTTGGAGCACTTGGAAGCCGCCCAGCGCAGCGTCATCCACCCGCTGGTGATGGACGTGACCGACACCGAGGGCCGCAGCCATCGGGCCCGGGCGATCAACGAGGTCTACCTGCTGCGCCAGACGCACCAGACGGCCAAGCTGAAGATCGCCGTGGACGGGCACGTGCGGCTGGACCTGCTGATCGCCGACGGGGTGCTGGTCGCAACGGCGGCCGGCTCGACCGCCTACAACCTTTCGGTCGGCGGCCCGATCCTGCCACTCGACGCGAAGCTGCTCGCGCTGACACCGATCTCGGCGTTCCGCCCCCGGCGCTGGCGCGGCGCGCTGCTGCCGGATTACGCGAAGATCCGGATCGACGTCCTCGACGCCCCCCACCGCCCGGTGGCCGCAGTCGCCGACCACACCGAGTTCCGGCGGGTCTGCACGGTGGAGACCTCGCTGGACCGCGCCACCGAGCTCGTGCTGCTGCACGATCCCGGGCACAGCCTCGACGAACGCATCCTGCGTGAGCAGTTCGGTTGAGCCTGGAGATCAGACCGGCGCGCGGCTCTGACCACGCGGCGATCGCCCGGATCATCGTGCCGACCATCCGGGCGGGCGAGACCTACGCGCTCGATCCTCGGCTTGGCGAGGTCGAGGCCGTCGCCTATTGGACCGGCGCGGATCGCGAGACTTTCGTCGCCGAGCGAAATGGGGCGGTACGCGGCACCTATTACCTGCGCGCCAATCAGGCGGGCGGCGGGGCCCATGTCGCCAATTGCGGCTTCATGACCGACCCGGCTGCGGCCGGCCTCGGCATCGGCAGGGCCATGGGCCTGCACGCCCTCGATCGGGCGCGCGAGCGCGGGTTCACGGCGATGCAGTTCAACTTCGTGATTTCGACCAACCTGCGGGCCGTGTCGCTGTGGCAGAGCCTCGGCTTCGAGCAGGTCGGCCGGCTCCCGGGCGCCTTCCGGCATCCGGGTCTCGGCTTGGTCGACGCCCTGGTCATGTTCAGGACGCTCTAACAAGGCGCGAGCCGGTCAGAGTCGGTTGACGGCGACCAGTTCACTCTCGCGGATCGCGCGCTCACCGGCTTCCGTCCGGATCCGGTAGGAGCGCTCGCCGGTCTGATCCTCCGGCATCAGGCGCAGGATCTCGAAAACCTCGCCGCCGCCCTTGTCACCCGGAAGTCCGAGCTGCACCCGGCAGACGCGCTGGCCGATCTTGAATTTGTGGGTCATGCCAAGCTCCTGAGGCGGGGTCTCGAACGGGGCGTTCGAGGGTGGCCGACCGCATCGCGATCGGACCGGTCCCCAATGTCTTGATGCTCACGCGCCCGCGTGCCGGATCGGCAGCTGCTTCGGCGTTGAGACCTTACCGCTTCTTGGCCGCCTTGGCCTTGCGGGCAAGGTAGCGTGCATCGCGCTGGAGCTTCTGCTCGGCCTGGAGGGCCTTGGCACGCTCCTGGGCGGCGAGCTGCTCGGCAGCCTTGCGCTCGGCCTCGGCCTGACGCTCGGCCTCGGCCTGGGCGGCGGCACGCGCGAGGTCTGCCTCGCGCTGGGCGGCGCGCTCGGACGCGCGGGCCTCGCGGGCATCAACCACGGCGCGGCGCGCGGACTGGCGGGCGAGGACGGCCGGATCATCGGCAGTCGGGCGGGCCCGGAACCGGGCCAGCATCTCGGACCGCGCCTTGGCAGCGGCCTCCAGTCGATCGACGACGCCTTGCTTGTTCGGAAAGCTCACAGACACTCCTGAGTTGGGCGCGGCGGGCCGCCGTCACCCCGGGATCGAATGCAGATACGAAGAAGCCGCTCCCTCGGGAGCGGCTTCAACACGGGCCGTCGGAGCGGCGATCAGACCGTCTGAAGCTGGCCGGCGGACTCCTTGCCGCTGCGGCGGTCGGTTTCCAGCTCGTAGGAGACCTTCTGGCCTTCGTTCAGGCCACGCAGGCCGGCGCGCTCGACGGCCGAGACGTGAACGAACACGTCCTTGCCGCCGTCATCCGGCTGGATGAAGCCGTAGCCCTTGGTCTCGTTGAACCACTTGACGGTTCCGGTGCTCATGGAATTCCTCGATCTTCGCAGGCGTAGTGAGAAATGGCATCCGCTCACAAAAGCAGATACCGGTATCGACCGATAGCGATAGGAAAGTCAGAACCGCCCTGCGAAGGCGTAACGGTCCAAGATATCCGGACACGTGCCGATGCGGCTGAGATAGACCTTCACCCGCGCATTGGCAAGTCCGCCGAAATATGTCGGCGCGGATCAGGATCGACACGGCCGGCCTATTATCGGCCGACAGAGAACCGTGACGCGGCTGGACGTTGCACGCCTGCAGGCCGATAGCGGCCCCTGTCGAAGTGCGGGCGTTCCGGGATCCGATTGCTTCGGACCGTCTCCGCAGGCTGATCAGGCCGGACGCAGGCGCAGAACTCCTTCGCCACGGCGATGGCCGACGGTCGTTACCGCCACCTCGCGGGCGGTCCCTGCCGCGACGAGGCCGGCGGCCAGCGCCGCCCCGAGCGGTGCGACGACCTCGAGACCGTGACCGATCACGTCGCCCAGCGCCCGGACGTCGGCGCCGGGGGCGAGCCGCGTGAGCGCGTCCCGCTCCTCCTCGGTGATCGCGGTGACCCCCGAGGCACCGGACAGGACGCGGTCCGGGGCCGAGAGGCCGGCCTGCAGCCAGAGCGCTTCGAGGCTGGCGGCGACGCTGCCGGGGATGCGCCGCGTGCGGTCGCTCGCCACCCGGTCCAGCCGGGCGAGCGTCCGAGCCCCGCGAGCGGCCGCGTGCGCCTCCGATTCGAGCATCAGGAAGGCTGCGCAGCTCCCCAAAATGAAGCCGGGCGCCGCCGCAGCCCGCTCGAAAACCGGTCGGTACGGTGCGCGGGCGAGATAGCCGCCCATCTCGTGGACCACGAGCACGTCCGGCCGTTCCGCGCTGTAGGAGCCGCCCACCAGGATCGCGTCGATCTGCCCCGAGGCGACCCGCGCCTGCGCGATCCGCAGTGCATCCACGCCGGCCGCCTCCTCCCCCATGAAGGTGCGCGAGGCCCCCGTGACCCCGTGCACGATGGCGATGTTGCCGGCGAGCAGGTTCGAGAGCTGGGCGAGGAACAGCGTCGGCCGCAGGTCGTTCTGCAGCCGCTCGTTGAGATAGGCACCCGGATCTGCGGCATCGCGCAGGCCCGTCAGGATCGCGCCGTCGACGGCGTAGTCGCGCTCGCCCCCGCCCGCCGCGACGACGAGATGGAGCCCCTGCTTGAGGGCGGCATCGTCCTTCACGCCGGCGGAATCCAGGGCGAGGCCGGCGGCGTAGACGCCGAGCCGCTGCCACGCCTCCATCTGCCGCTGGTCGCTGCGCTTGGGGATCTGCCCGTCCCACGTGATCGGCGGTGCCGGATGTACGCAATAGGGCGCGAACGTCTCGGCGTCGGTCCGGGGTGCCGCGCCGGCATCGAGGGCGGCGAGATGCGCCTCGATCCCTTCGCCCGCGCAGGAGACGAGGCCGAGGCCGGTGACGACGACGGGACGGCTCATGGCTGCGCCGAGTCCGCGAACAGGCCGATGGCCCGGGCCCGCGCACGCATCGGCGCGTCGAGCCCATCCGGGAACGCCATGGTGCGGAAGCGCAGTTCGGCGTCGCACAGCGCCTTCCCGGCATGGCTGATCGCCGCCTTCGTCACGGCGTAGCCCGAGCCGTCATGCTCGAGGGTCGCCGTCACGATCAGTTCCGCGCCCGGCCCGACGAAGGACCGGAACCGGGCCTTGTCCACGCCGGTGAGGAACGGCATCCGGGTGAAATCGAGATGGGCGAGCACGAGGTAGCCGGAGGCCTGCGCCATGGTCTCGGTCAACAGCACCCCGGGCACCAGCGGATGGCCGGGGAAGTGTCCCTCGAAGACAGGGCTTTCCATCGGCACCCGAGCCAGCGCCTCGATCCGGCCGGCGGCCCGATCGAGGTGCCGGACAGAATCGATCATCTCGAAATATTCGAGGCGCATGGGGGCGTCGGGCTCTGGCGCGTCAGACCTTGGCGGCCTTCTCGGCCACCAGGCCGTCGATGCGCGCGCACAGGTTCTTGAGGACGAAATACTGCTCGGCCGGGACCTTGCCCTCGTTGACTTCCTGGGTCCAGCGCTCGAGCGGCAGCTTGATCCCGAAAGCCTTGTCCACCGCGAAGGCGATGTCGAGGAACGCCAGGCTGTCGATGCCGAGGTCGTCGATGGCGTGGCTCTCCGGGGTGATCCTGTCCCGGGGGATGTCGGCGGTCTCGGCTATGATGTCGGCCACGCGCTGGAAGGTGGCGCTGCCGTGGGCGGGCTCGTCGGACATGTCTTCTCGCGGGCTGTTCGGTTTCCGGATCGGTCGGGCGGGGTGCCCCCCTCGACGCCGGGCGACCCGGCGCTCACGCCCCGCGCGGCCACCAATACGCGTACGGGGCCCGCGCTACGGGCCCGTCGGACGGCCGCGACCTCTACACGAGGGGGTCAGGGGCGGCAACCGCGGCGGTTCCCGGTGCGTTGCAGCGCTGGTTCGGGGTCGTGCACCGGATCGTGTGCGCGAACGCCCCCTGCGCCGCGACGAATTCGGTCTATGTGCGCGGCATCGGTTGCGCGGCGTCAGGAGACGAGACGGATGTTACCCACGGTTCAGCCCGTCACGGCTCCGGCCCATCCCGGTCCCCCGCCACCGCCACCGCCGGAGCGGGCGCGCTCCCAGGGCGCGGCCCGGGTCGTGCTGGTGCTGGCGCTCTCCGCGCTCGGACTCTGGATCCTGCATGAATTCCTTCCGGCGCTGGCCTGGGCGGTGGTGCTGGCGATCGCGCTGTGGCCGCTCTACGCCCGCCTGGAGCACCGCTTCCCGCCGGGCCGGCACAACCTGCTGCTGCCGACCCTGATGACCACCGCGGTGGCCCTGGTGTTCCTCGCGCCGCTGGCGATCCTGGGCGTTCAGGCGGCACGCGAGGCCCACGACGTCGCCGAGTTCGTGCGCAACGCCGAGGCGAGCGGCATCCCGGCCCCGGAATTCCTGCAGCACCTGCCCTACGGCGCCGCCCAGGCGACCGCGTGGTGGAACGACAACCTCGGGCATGCCCAGGCCGGATCCGACCTGCTGCACCGGTTCGACAACCACTCGGTGGTCGGCGCCTCGCGCAACTTCGGACGCGAGGTGGTGCACCGGATCGTGCTGTTCGGCTTCAGCCTGGTCGCCCTGTTCTTCCTGTTCCGCGACTGGCGCACGATCACCGAGCAGGCCCGCTCCGCCTGCGACCGGCTGTTCGGCCCCCGCGGCGAGCGCGTCGCGCGGCAGATGGTGGCTTCGGTGCACGGTACCGTCGACGGCCTCGTTCTGGTCGGCCTCGGCGAGGGCTTCATCCTCGGGGTGGTCTACTACTTCGCCGGCGTTCCGCATCCGGTGCTGCTCGGGGCCTTCACGGCGGTGGCCGCCATGATCCCGTTCGGCGCGGCGCTCGCCATCGCGATCGCGGCGCTCCTCCTGGTGGCGGCGGGTTCGATGAAGGCGGCGGTCGTCGTGGCCGTGGCCGGATTCGTGGTCACGTTCGCGGCCGACCACTTCGTTCGGCCGGCGCTGATCGGGGGCACCACGAAGCTGCCGTTCCTGTGGGTGCTGCTCGGGATCCTGGGGGGCGTCGAGACCTTCGGGCTGCTCGGCCTGTTCGTCGGCCCGGCCGTGATGGCGGCGCTGGTCCTGCTCTGGCGGGAATTCACCGAGGGCCACGACAAGACGGCGTGAGCGCGCCTAGCGCATCGCGCCCAAACCGGCGTGATGCGCTAGCTCCTTGGTCTACATCATTTTTTTCCGAAAGCCGGTGGACACCTTTCGGGACGATGCTCTAATCGGCCGCGCTCGCCCCGGCCGAGGCTTCCATGCGGCGCCGGTCCTGGCGCCAATCCGCGGGCTTCTCGAAGGTCCCCGCCCAGAGGCCGCGACGGGTCGCCCAAGCCTGGCCCTCCTGACGGGTGTAGGCGGGCGTCACCTGACGGCTGGCGAGCGCGTAGCCCTTCGCGACCATCCAGGCGGACAGGTCTTCGCCATGCGCGAGGCAGAGGCCGGCGATGCTGCCTGGGCCGGCAGCTTCGCGGCGCTCGCAGGTGACGACGCCGGTGCCGATATGGGCGGTCAGCGCCAGGGCGGCGTCGCGACCGCAGCGGTATTCCCGGCCGGTCACGGTCTGGCAGCTCTGCGCCGTCTCGGGGGCGTCGATCCCGTAGAGGTTTATGCGGGTGCCGTGCACCTCGATCGTATCGCCGTCGATCACCGTCGCCGGTCCGCTGATCGTCCCGGCTGCGGCGGCGGGGGAACAGAGGAGCAGGAGGGCGAGCATCGATCTTGTCATCGGAAAGCTGTCCACGAACGACCGGCAAGGGTTTCTCGAAGCGCCCGGAATCGCCGGCCATTGTGGCGCTTTTGCCGGCTCAGCCATGCGCCTTCGGAAGACCCGCGCGTCCCGCGGGGCGCGCTCGGCCGACCGTTACGCGAAGAGATTGCGAAAGCGTTGCCCCTCAGACTTAGCAATCCCTTCGCACGGACGGGCATCGCGCCCGCGATCCGCCGACATCCGCGAAGGTAAGGGACCGGAAGCCGGCGAACCGGACGTCAGGTCCGGTCGACGTCAGGTCCGGTACTTGCCGCTCCGCTTGACCAGGACCCGGGTGCCGACCGGGACGCGCTCGTAGAGGTCGGCGATGTCCTCGTTGAGCATCCGGACGCAGCCCGACGACATCTGCTCCCCGATGCTCCAGGGCTCGTTGGTTCCGTGGATCCGGAACAGGATGTCGCGGTTGCCCTGGTAGAGGTACAGGGCCCGGGCGCCCAGCGGGTTGTCGACGCCGCCCTTGCGGGTGCGGGGCAGGTCGGGGTTGAGCGAGACCATCGTGACGGTCGGGCTCCAATCCGGCCAGACGCCCTTGCGGCCGACGCGCGCCTCGCCCTTCCAAGAGAAGCCGGCCTTGCCGACGCCGACGCCGTACTGCATCGCGCTGCCGTCGGCCTGGACCAGGAGGAGCTGGCGCCGGTCGATGTCGACCAGGATCGTGCCGGGCTTCTCCGGGCCGTTGTAGCTGACCTGCTGGCGGCGGTACTTCGGATCGAGGCGGGCGGTGTCGACCAGCGGGATGTCGAACGGCTTGTCGGCCTTCGTCCCGATGTACCAGGCCGATTCGTCGTCCTGCGCGAGCTGGGACGGGCGGGTCTGGCAGGCGGCCAGCGGCGCGATCGCCACCACGGCGAGCAGAATTCGCGAGAGCAGGAGCCGGCGAATTCGGCTCCAGGCCGACAGGTGGGATGCGATCATGGGGCCTGACATGCGGGATACGGTCCAGGGTGCTATGCCTACCGTCTCCCCGTCTGCGACGATGTAGCTTTTGCGCCGCACGGACGCGCGAGCGCCCACTGCCACGGCCATGGTTGCGCCCTAATTCAAAGGGGAAGGCTGAGGACCAGCACGGCCTTGCTAAGTTGCCTGCCGGTTCTCGGACGGCGGCGACGCAACCGGACTTCGACATTCGCGGAGGCAGATCATGGCCGAGACCGAGACACTTGCCGCCGACGCGGCGGTCGTGCCCGGGGACCTTCTGCGCCCGGCCATCCACCTCGACCATTGCGTGATCCACGTCACCGACTGGTCGCGCTCGAACGCCTTCTACCGCGATGTGGTCGGCGCCGAGGTGATCGAGCGCGGCAGCGGCTTCGCCTACCGGTTCGGCGGCGTGCAGCTCAATTGCCACGGGCCGGGCGTGAAGGCGGAGCCGGTCGCGGCGCAGCCCGTGCTCCCGGGGAACAGCGACCTGTGCTTCCGCTGGTCGGGCACGATCGAGGACGCGATGGCCCATCTCAAGGCGGCCGGCGTGCCGGTGGAGCTGGGCCCGGTCGAGCGCCACGGCGCGGCGGGCCCCGGCCTCAGCGTCTACTTCCGCGACCCGGACGGCTCGCTCCTGGAATTCATCACCTATCCGACCGCGTGAGGTCAGCCCCGGCTCTCGGCCAGCGCCTGGTTGGTCTGCTCCAGCCGCAGCGCCAGCACCCGCATCAGCGCGATGCTGATCTGGGGGAACTGCGCCAGCAGCTCCAGGAACACGCCCCGGTCGATCCGCAACGCCGTCACCGCGGTCTCCGCCGTCACGGTGGCGGAGCGGGGCTGGTCGGCCAGGATGCCCATCTCTCCGACCAGGGCGTCCTGCCCGAGCAGCGCCAGCCGGACCGGGCCGGCCGGCCCGTCGATGCTCACCTCGGCGCTGCCCATCAGGATCACGTAGGCGGCATCGGCCACGTCGCCCCGAGCGAAGAAGCGTTGGCCCGGCTCGAAATGCACGCGCTCGCTGGTGAAGGCCAGGAGCTTCAGGCGCGCCGGCTCCACCTCGCGGAACAGCGGCACCTGCCGCAGGGAGGAAACCTCGGTGTCGAGGGTCATGCACTGGCTCCGCGACGGGCTTCACGCCCTCGCGGGCATGGGTGGTACTGATGAGAGGGCCAGACCGGCCGACGACATATCCATGCGGTTCATCAAGTCCTTGTCCAGTCCCACGCCCGATGCAATCCGCACGGTCCAGTACCTGATCGTCGGCCTACTGACGATTGCATGCGCCGGCCTGGCGAATCCCGGCGCCGCCCAGGCGCGCCTGGTTCAGGCCGACCTCGCCCGGGTCGCGGCCGCCCCTCTGCCCGGAGCCCGGGCGCCGCTCTCGGTGCCGGTGACGGACGCGCGGACCGGGCGCACCACCACGCTGGGCGAGGCTTTGGGCGGGCGCGCCACCCTCCTGCTGCCGGTGGATTACACCTGCGGGAACGTCTGCGACCCGATGCTGTCCATGGCCGCCGAAGCGCTGGCCGCGACCGGCCTCCCCGCGGACCAGTACGCGTGGGTGCTCGTCGGGATCGATCCCCGCGACGACGCCGCGGCCGCGCGTCGCATGCTGCAAGAGACGCTCGGGCCGCGCGCGGCCGGCGCCACGCCCCTGCTCGTCACCGATGCCGCCCTCGCCCGGCTGACCGGAGCACTGGGTTACACGGCCGTCTACGATCCCGGGACCGACAGCTTCGCCCATCCCGCCGCCGCGATGCTGCTGACCGGCGACGGCCGGGTGGCGCGGGTGCTCTCGCCCCTGGCGCTGACCGGCCGGGACCTCCGGCTCGCCCTGACGGAGGCCGGCGAGGGGCGGGTCGGCGGCCTGGCCGACCGTCTGGCGCTGCTGTGCTACGGCTACGATGCCGCACGCGGTCTCTACACGCCGCTGGTCCAGCGCATCCTGACCGTGGCGGGCCTCGCCACGATCTTGGGGATCGGCCTCCTCATCGTCGGCCTGTCTCGGAAGTCGCGGTCGAGGCCCGGCTGACGGTCGACGGCCTCAGCGCTTCGTCGAAAGACCCTGCTCCCCCGGGCCCGGCGCCTCACGCTTCAGGCTGGCATTGAGATGGGGCGAATCCACCGGCTCCTCACGGGTGGTCGGCGTCGGCGAATCCTCGGGGGCCGGCATCGGCGGGAGCGGCGGCGTATTCGGCTTCACGGCCGGCTCGGATCCGGCCGCGTCCTTGACCATGTTGCGGTTCGTCACTGGCGGAAACCTCTCCTCGAAAGCCTGCGGCGTGGGAACCGGGCGCAGCCGCGCGAGAGTAGGCCCGCCCCGGGCCGGTCCGCAGCGGGCGCCTGCGGAGAAACGCGCAGATCAACCGGGGATCAACGCCGCACACAGCCGGCGGTTGCCGCCAAGCTTAGCTTTGCCAAACTTGGCTACGTCTCATGACAGGAACCTTGGTTATTGCTGAAGGTTGTTGCGGGGTGAAGCGAAGCCTGAGGAGGAACTGATGGCATCCGGAAATTCAACCTCGAAGCGGGGCTTTGCCTCGATGGACCTGTCGCGGCAGCGCGAGATCGCCAGCAAAGGCGGACGCAGCGTGCCGGCCGAGAAGCGCTCCTTCTCGCAGGACCGCGAACTGGCCTCGAACGCCGGTCGCAAGGGTGGGCAGTCCACGGGGACCGGCCGCGCCGAGTGACGCACCGAACCGATCGAGTCGCGTAACGGCGCCGCGTCCCCAGGACCGGCGCCGTCCTTGTTTTTGGACCGATGGGCTCACGTTATCGCTACGGGTCACGGAGGTGGAAGATCCATCTCCCGGGCTTGATATCCTGCCCCTATTACTCGCCGTCATCCCGGGCTCCGCTGCGCGGCCCCGGAATGACCGCGTGTCGCGGCACGGATCGGGCCTATATGAGAAGACGATTTAGCCTTCCGCCGTGAGCAGAGATAAAAACTCCAACCCGTCGATCCCATAGAGATCGTTGCGAGTGTTCAGACACCAGAAAGCCCCGCCGGAACGACGGGGCTTTCTGGTGTCTCGCAGCTGAACCGATCAGGTGCTCAGGAGATGCAGCGGCCCGGAACCATGCGGCGGGCTTCGGGGCCGACCAGGGAGCTGAGCGCCGTCTCGCAACCCTCGCGGACCAGACGACGCGGCTGCTGCGGCTGCTTCAGGATCGGCCGGATGCCGATCTCCTGCCCTTCCTCGGCGACCGGGCCCGAAC
Source organism: Methylobacterium mesophilicum (assembly GCF_022179445.1). Classification (GTDB taxonomy): domain Bacteria; phylum Pseudomonadota; class Alphaproteobacteria; order Rhizobiales; family Beijerinckiaceae; genus Methylobacterium; species Methylobacterium mesophilicum. The sequence goes on from NZ_BPQU01000020.1 coordinate 16,014, forward strand.
GGCCGTCGACGCGCTGCACACCGGCGACCCGCGTCGGACTGAGGGCCAGGGAGGCCGGGCGCATGCCCGGAAGCGGCGCGTGGACGGCGGAGGCCGCGGCCGTGAGCACCGGCGGCGTCCAACGGTCGGCGGTCTCACGCACCACCGGCTGGATCAGCACGGTGAGAAGAGCCGCGGGAGCACTCACGCCCAGAATGAAACCCGACCGCAGCATCGCCCCGACCTCATCATGAGAGCTTGACAGGATGTTTTCATAACGCGGTCTGCAATTGCAGGTTCCACAACTGTCCCGTCTCTGTGGGCACTGAGTATTCGTTCGCGTCCAGGATGTTGGTGCGACGGCGCACCCCCGCCATCCACAACCGTCCCATGTGCTTAAAAAGTCACGTTCGCCTAAAAAGCGTATTTGCCGGAACCTCCCAGCGCGGCACTCGTTCTATCGACACCCGGCCATTCTGGTCCTCCCCGCATTCCCCTTGTGCATCGGCCGGAACCTTTTCGACGGGCTGGAGCCATCTCCAGCCCGTTTTTTTGCGCGCGGCCGGCCAGGGACACGACACGAGACGCGGCAAACAAAAACCCCGGCTTGCGCCGGGGCTTGATCGGGATGGTCTTGCGCGTCGGGCCCGCCAGTCCGGAAGCGGCGGGCCGCCCCTGGTTATCGTATCGGGCCGACTTTCTGGGTCAGGCCGACTTGGCTTCCCGGCGGCGCGCTGTCTGCTGGAAGAACAGCGCCTGGCTGATCACCGCGGAGACGTTCGCCGGCTGGAACGGCTTGGCGATGAGGAAGGCCGGCTCGGGCCGCTCGCCGGTGAGGAAGCGCTCCGGGTAGGCGGTAATGAAGATCACCGGGACCTCGAAGGTCTTCAGCAGGTCGTTCACCGCGTCGAGGCCCGAGGAGCCGTCGGCGAGCTGGATGTCGGCCAGGATCAGGCCGGGACGCTTGCCCTCGCCGGCGATCTTGATCGCCTCGGTGCGGGTGCGGGCGACACCGATGACGTTGTGGCCGAGGCCTTCGACCAGAGCCTCGAGGTCCATGGCGATGAGCGGCTCGTCCTCGATGATGAGGATCTCGGTGGCCATGTCGGCGGCGAGTTCGCGCCCGGCCTCGTCCACCAGGTCGCGGACCTCGGAGACGTCCACGGCCAGGATGATCGCGGCGTCCTCTTCCGAGAAGCCCTCGAGGCAGGAGAGCAGGAAGGCCTGGCGCGGCAGCGGTGTGATCTGGCCGAGGCGGACTTCGGCCGGGAGGTCGTGCTGGACCTGCTCGCTGCGCCCGTTCACCGACAGGGAATTCCAGATCCGGGTGAACACCCGGAACAGGTCGGCCTTGATGTTGGTGCTGCGGCCGAGCGTATCCGGCTCGTTGACGAGGGTTTCCAGGGTGGCCGCGACATAGGCGTCGCCCGCCACTTGGCTCCCCGTGAGCGCCCGAGCGTAGCGGCGCAGGTACGGCAGGTGCTGTACCACGAGTTGCGATGTCGACATTCGATCCCCTGTGCCTCGCCGTGTTGCCCGGCCGCGATGCCTCGGTCCTCGACCGAGGTCGTGCCGGGGCCGGCTTGTATCCTGCGCAGCCTACCGCCCAACGCGGAGGCCCGCACTCCGTTCCGCCCCCAGCGGAACCGATCCGGCGGGCGGGCGTTGCAGCCGCAGCCATGGCGTATGTCGAGCCGCAGTACAATGCGGCCCAGCGGACTTCGGCAACAAGGGGCGTGTGAATGGCGGATCAGGGTAAGGATGCGGACCCCCGTGCGGGCGATCCGTATGCTGGCACCGCCGCAGAGCCCACGGCCCATCCCGCATCGCGTCAACCCGGGGAGTCCCAGGGTGTGGCCGCATCCGCCGCGGCACGCGCCGGCGGGGGCGGCCTGAGCGACCAGACCCGCAACCGCATCGCCGCGCAGCTGCGCGCGATGTACGATACGGTCGCCCTGCAGCCGGTGCCCGACCGGTTCGCCGAACTCATCGCGAAGCTGGACGGCGGCGAGCGCGAGAAGGCCTGAGCCCGAGACGGCGGATCCTGTGGATCCTGGCATCTCCGCGATGAAAAAGCCGCCGTCGAGGACGGCGGCTCTCTCCAAGTCTGTCGTCAGCCCGGCGCCAGCGCCGGCCCCTACGATCGCTTTACAATGTCGGCGAACGGCCGCGCATCAGGCCGACGACGGCCGAGATCGCGAACAGGACGATCGCCACGAAGAACACAAGCTTGGCAGCTTCCATGGCGGTGCCGGCAATACCACCGAAACCGAGCAGAGCGGCGACCAGAGCCACGACGAGGAAAGTTACGGCCCAACCGAGCATTGTGCGTATCCTTTGAAAGGTCCGGCGCGGGCGGCCGCGTCGTTCTGGACTCAAAAACGCCAAGGTTCGGTTCTGGTTCCGCGCACTTGACAAAGCGGCCGGGTTTCGTCTCGCTGGCGGACCGCCCCGCGACGATTGGGTGACGGAACGGGAGTCAGACGGTCGCGTTCGCTGTAAGGTCACTAGGTCCGAACCGGGATCCGAGATGCTGCAAGCTGCAAAGAGAGCCGTTCGATCCAAGCTCGCCGCCCTGGCGGCGCGTGTCACCGAGATTGTCGATGGTGCCGCCGACGCGGCGCGCGCGGCCGCACTCGGCCTCGGCGTGGCGCCGGCCCCCGTACCGGTCCCCGTGCGCGTCCGATCCGGCCGGTCGCATCGCGCGGGCTGAAGCCCGCACGCCCTGAGGAACGGCCCTCTCCGGGACCGTTGTCCTCAGGGAAGCCCCCACGGCCGCTGCGCCCGATTGCGCAGCGCTCACGCGCAGCCGTAGAACCACCGCCGGGACGGAACGGGGTGGCGATGACGGTCGAGGACGAGAGCGGGCCGCGCGTCGAGCGGTCCCTGCCCGAGAGTGGGCGCATGGAGCGCGTGGCGCCGCTGATCCGGCGGCGGATCGCCCCGAACGGCGGCCCCTTCACGGCGACCGGGACCTGCACCTACGTGGTTGGCCAGGACCGCGTCGCAATCATCGATCCCGGCCCCGACGACCCCGGCCACATCGCGGCGCTCCTGGACGACCTCGGCCCCGAGCGGGTCGAGGCCATCGTGGTCACCCACACGCACCGCGACCATTCGCCGGGCGCCCGCCTGCTGGCCGCCCGGACCGGGGCGCCGATCGTCGGCTGCGGCCCGCACCGGGCCGCCCGCGCCCTGGCGGAGGGCGAGGCGCCGATGCTCGATGCCAGCTCGGACGCGGCGCACGCGCCGGCGCGCATCCTGGCGGAGGGCGACGCCGTCTCCGGTCCCGGCTGGACCCTCGTGGCCGTGGAGACGCCCGGCCACACCATGAACCACCTCGCCTTCGCGCTGCCCGAGGCGGACGCCCTGTTCTCGGGCGACCACGTGATGGCCTGGAACACCACGATCGTCGCGCCGCCGGACGGGGAGATGCGGGCCTACATGGCCTCGCTGGAGAAGCTGCGCGGCCGCACCGAGACGACCTACTGGCCGGGCCATGGCGGCCCGGTCCAGGAGCCCGCGCGGCTCGTCCGCTGCCTGATCGGCCACCGCCGCCAGCGGGAGGCGGCGATCCGCGCCCGGCTGGCCGCCGGGGACACGCGCATCCCGGAGGTGGTGGCGGCGATCTACCAGGGGCTCGATCCGCGGCTGCGGGGCGCGGCCGCCCTGTCGGTGTTCGCCCATCTCGAGGATCTGGTCGGGCGCGGGCTGGTCGCCTGCGACGGGCCGCCGCGGCTCGACGCGACCTACGCGCCGGCCTGACCCTACTTCACCGCCAGCGCCAGGTTGGCGACGTCGTCGAGATAGGCGCGGATCCGGTCGGCGTTGGTCCCGAAGTCGCGCCCGCCGAGCCGCGAGGCCGAGCGCACGTCGATCCGGGCGCCGTCGGCCCGGGGGCGAATCCGCACGGTGACGTCGTCGGGCAGGTTCAGGATGAGGCCCCGGGCCACGGCCTCGATCCGGCCGTTGCCGGTGCGCCCCCCGGGGCGGATCGCCTCGACGATCTGCCAATGCCGGTTGAGGGCTGCCTTGCGGGCCAGCTCGAAGGCCTCGTCGGCGCCGATGTCGAGGGTCAGCGGGGCGATCTGCGGGTAGGCGGCGCGCTGACGCTCGCGGAACGCCGGGCCGGGATCGGCCGGGTAGCGCCCGCCCCGGGCCGCGAAGGCGGCGCGCGAGCGCGAGAAGGCCGGCGGGTTGTCGATGTCGGTGGTGATGTCCGACAGGACCGGCAGGCGCAGGCCGCGCACGCCGAGATAGGCCGGGTAGCCCAGCAGGAGGAGCGCCAGCACCAGCCCGGCCAGCGCGGCGCCCAGGCCGCGCGCGCCCTCCCGCCAGACATGCACGAACGCGAAGACGGCCGCCACCGCCGCGGCCAGGGCGACGCACAGCCCGGCCGCCAGCGCCACCAGCGCCGCGTCGGTGTCGGCGCGCGGGTCGCGCACCAGGATCAGGGCGAGACCGGTGGCGAGGATCGAGAACACCGCGAGCCGCCGCGACAGCGGCCCGGCGCGGGTCACGGGATCCTCGATAAGCTGGCGGCGCATGGGGGTCACGGAGGGGTTCGGGGCCGGAGCTCGGGGTCGGGCGGCAGGCGCGCGGATCGGGGTCAGGGTGCGTAGGCGCGGGCGGCACCGCTCAGCCCGAGGGCGGCCGGCACCTTGAAGGGATCGGGCAGCATCGCCTCGCCGTGGGACACGATCTGCGCCGTGGGGGCATCCAGCGGGCCCGTGACCTCGAACAGCAGCCCGCGGCCCGGGAGGTCGGCGAGCGCGCGCAGGGCGAGGTCGCCCCGGGCCGCGATCCGCCGGCCCGGCAGCGACACCTGACCCTGCAGGCTCGCCCCGACGCTCGGGCCCCGCAGGCCGGATTCGGCGAACTCGCCGATCCCGTCGGAGAAGCGCAGGGTGATCGCGGCGCGCTCGAAGGCGGTCCGGCCGTTCCGGCGTGCCAGCGCCCCGGTGGGCACCGCGCCGTTGCGGTGGACGAGTTCGGCGAGATCGAGGCCCGCGATCGCGCCGCCGTCGACCGAGAGGGTCGCGCGGCCGCCGAGGCTGGCGAGCAGGGCGACGCTGTCGCGGGCGCTGCCCTCCAGGCTGAACTGGCCCTGCAGCGGCCCGCTCAACCAGCGTCCCGCACCGATCTCGCCCAGGAGGGACCCGACGTCGACCCGGTCCAGGCTGCCCTGCATCCGGACCTCGGTCTCGGCCGGATCCGCGGCGCTCGCCAGGGTGACGCGCCCCTTGAGCATGCCGTCCTGCAGGCGCGCCCGGTTCACCGCGACCTCCACGGCCGCGTCCCGCACCAGGATGCTGGCGGCGAGGTCCTGCGCCAGGACCGGACCGACCCGGCCCTCGGCCGCGGACAGGCGCAGGTCGAGATCGCCCCCTGTCAGCGGACCCAGCGCCAGGGAGGCCGGCTCGGCCTCGAACAGCCGGATCAGGTCGGCGAGGAGCGGCGACAGGTTGAGGGTCTCGGCCGCCAGGGTCGCCTGGACCGAGAGGCGCGGCTCGGGTCCGGTCCCGAGGGTGACGGCGCCGGCCCCATCCAGGACGTCGTCGCCGAGCCCCACCCGCAGGCTCGGCCACGACACCGACCTGTCCCCGGCCTCGAACCGTCCGTCGAGCGAGAAGGCGCCGGCGAGCGCGGCGAGCGGTGCGTCGCGCCCGAGCCAAGCCAAAGTTTTCGGGAGCGCGCGGCTCTCGAACCGGGCGCGGCCGGCCAGGGGCGGCAGCCCGCCGCCGTCGGGGGGAGGCCCCACCGTCCCCTCGGCCGCCAGGCTGCCATCCGGCCAGGTCACCGTCGCCGTGAACGGCGTGCGCAGGCCCTGCGCGATATAGGCCGGCAGCATGTGGGCCAGGGCGATCCGGGTCGGCACGCCCCGCCAGGTCATGCTGGCATGGGCCTCGGCGTTCGCGCTCCAGAACGGCCAGGCGAGATCGATGTCGATGTCCCTTGCGTCCGCGCCGTCCCCGACGCGGGCGCCGGTGAGGGCGATCCGTCGCGGGTGCTGAGTCGCACCCGCGCGCATGCGGCCGGCCAGACGCGCCAGCGGCTCGCGCCAGGCGGCGGCATCCGGCGACAGGCGCGCCGCGTCGAGGCGCAGGCCGCCCAGGGCGGCGCGGCCGGCGAGCAGAGCGATCGGATCGAGGTCGATCGTCAGCCGGCCGCCCTCCGCGAGGGTCGGCCCGGCGGATCCGGCGGCGAGGCGGACACGCTCGAGGCTCAGGCGCGGGATCGGAAGGAGCGTGAGCTGCGCCGGTCCCTCGGCGGTCAGCGCGAGGCCGTACGCATCGAGTGCGGGACCCGCGAAGGTCATCGCCCGGCCGCCGTCGACCGACCAGTCCTGCAGGCCGAGCCCCGCGAGGACGAGGCATCCGAAGGCGGCTACGAAGATGGGGCGGCGCGGCGACATCATGCTCCGGATGGGCGAGCCGCGGGCGCGGCCAGGGGCCGGGTGCGGCGCCAGCCCCCTCAAGCCGTCGCGGCCCGGTAGGGTCTGCTCGTTGCGTTAACCTCATAGCGCGCTCCGGGCGCCTTGTCTGCGGGGGCCTGCCCGGCGCCCCCGCTCTCCCCAGGGTGTCGGGTTACGGATCGCCCCGGACACCATGCGGGCAACGTGCCCCGGCACTGGATTTCGGCCGCGGAATCGGGGACAGCAGGCCCGAGGAAACGTAGTTCCCAAGATTTCGGCCGGGCCAGACCGGGCGGGAAAAGGACGGTTCGATGAAGAAGGTCTACACGGATCCCACCGCGGCCTTGGCCGGCCTGCTGCGCGACGACATGATGGTCATGTGCGGCGGGTTCGGCCTCTGCGGCATCCCCGACGAGCTGATCGAGGCGGTGCGCGCCTCGGGCGTCAAGGGCCTGACCATCGTGTCGAACAATGCCGGCATCGACGGGGTCGGCCTGGGCAAGCTCCTGGACACGCGGCAGGTGCGCAAGATGATCTCGTCCTATGTCGGCGAGAACAAGGAGTTCGCCCGGCAATATCTCGGGGGCGAATTGGAGATCGAGTTCAACCCGCAGGGGACCCTGGCCGAGCGCATCCGCGCGGGCGGCGCCGGCATCCCGGCCTTCTTCACCAAGACCGGCGTCGGCACCAAGGTCGCCGAGGGCAAGGAGGTGCGGGAGTTCGACGGCGAGGCATACGTGATGGAGCGCGGGCTGTTCGCGGACCTCGCCATCGTGCACGCCCATACCGGCGATACCGAGGGCAACCTGCGCTACCGGATGACCGCCCGCAACTTCAACCCGATGATGGCGACCGCCGCCACGATGACGGTGGCGCAGGTGGAGCACCTCGTGAAGCCCGGCGAGATCGACCCGGACACGATCCACACGCCCGGGATCTTCGTGAAGCGGATCATCGAGGTCGGCGCGCGCGAGAAGCGGATCGAGCAGCGCACCACGCGCAAGCGCGGCGACAGCACCCCCGCGGCCGCCGCCGGCGGCGGCACCCACTGATCGAGGGAAAGGGAATAGAACGATGGCCTGGACCCGCGAGCAGATGGCGGCGCGCGCCGCCAAGGAACTGGAAGACGGCTTCTACGTGAACCTCGGCATCGGCATCCCGACGCTGGTGTCGAACTACATCCCGGACGGCATGTCGGTGCAGCTGCAATCCGAGAACGGCATGCTCGGCATGGGCCCCTTCCCGTACGAGGGCGAGGAGGACCCGGACCTGATCAACGCCGGCAAGCAGACGATCACGGCGCTGCCGACCACGAGCTACTTCTCGTCGGCGGATTCCTTCGGGATGATCCGGGGCGGGCACATCAACCTGTCGATCCTCGGCGCCATGCAGGTGGCCGGCAACGGCGACCTCGCCAACTGGATGATCCCCGGCAAGATGGTGAAGGGGATGGGCGGCGCGATGGACCTCGTCGCCGGGGTGAAGCGCGTCATCGTGGTGATGGAGCACGTCGCCAGGAACAAGGACGGCACCGAGAGCCCAAAGCTGCTCAAGGCCTGCGACCTGCCGCTCACCGGAACCCAGGTGGTCGACCTCGTGATCACCGATCTCGGGGTGTTCGCGATCGACAAGAAGGGCGACGGCGGCATGACGCTGATCGAGCTCGCCGACGGCGTCACCGAGGACGAGATCCGCAGGAAGACCGAAGCCGACTACACCGTCGCCCTCGCGGCCTGATCCGGAGCGCTCTCTCGGCTCGAACAGGGGTTTCCAAAGGGCCTGCGGCCCTTTGGCGGGGTTCGGGGCGCGAAGCCCCGGGTCTTCGCAGGGCTCGGCCCCGCACGCGCAAGGTTTTGGGCCGAGAGCCAGGACATGGCGTCGAGCTGTCTGCACGGCCCTTTTCCCGGGCGCATGCAGCGCCAGCGGAATGCGATCCGGGACCCAGCACAATACGGCGCGCAGCGTCCGTCTGATCAACCTGTGCCGCTGACGCGGCGCTTCGTGTGCTGGGTCCCGGATCAGGTTCCGCTTCGCTTCACCTGTCCGGGAAAGGGGGGCACGTGATCTGCTCAGGAGCGCCGATCCCACGAGGCGCACGTGGCCAAACACCTTAAAAGGGATGGGTCCAAGACCTTTTGAAATCGAGATCGTTTGCCGGTTTCTCGGACCGGCACCATGTCCTCAGGCGGCCCGGATGCCGTCGAGGAAGCGGGCCACCTCGGCGTTCAGGCGCCCGGACTGATCCGAGAGCACGGCCGCCGCGTCCAGCACCTGGGTCGCGGCCGCCCCGGTCTTCTCCGACGCATCCGCGACGCCGACGATGTTGCTCGTGACCGCACCGGTCCCCAGGGCGGCCTCGGAGACGTTGCGGACGATCTCCTGCGTCGCGGCACCCTGCTCCTCGACCGCGGCCGCGATGCTGGCGGTGACGCCGTCGATCTCTCCGATCCGGCTGGTGATCCCGCCGATGGCCGCCACGGCATTCTCGGTCACGGCCCGGATCGCGCCGACTTGGCCGGTGATCTCCTCCGTGACCCGGGCGGTCTGGCCGGCCAGTTCCTTCACCTCCGAGGCGACGACGGCGAAGCCGCGCCCCGCCTCTCCGGCCCTCGCCGCCTCGATGGTGGCGTTGAGCGCCAGCAGGTTGGTCTGGCTGGCGATGTCGGCGATCAGCCCGACCATCTCGCCGATCTTCGCCGAGGTCTGGTTCAGGGCCTGGACCAGCTTGGTCGTCTGCCCGGCCTCCTGGGCCGCGATCCGGGTGAGGCCGGCCGAGCCCGTGACCTGACGTCCGATCTCCTGAACCGAGGTGCCGAGCTGTTCCGCGGCCGCCGCGACCGTTTGGACGTTGCCGGCCGCCTCCTCGGCCGCCGACGCGACGGTGGCGGCCTGCATCGCCGCCAGGCTGGCCGTGTCGGTCATGCCCTGGGCGGCCCGCTGCAGGTCGGTGGCCGATGTCGAGACGGCGCCGACGATGCCGACCATGGTCTGCTCGAAGCTGTCCGCCAGCTCGGCGCGGGCGCGCCTGCGCTCGGACGAGGCCGCCTGGTCGGCACGGCGCCGGATCTCGGCCTGCTCGGCCGCCTCGGCGGCGACCATGCGCTTGATCCCCTCGACGGCGCGCCCGACGGCGCCGATCTCGTCGCCACGGGCGGCTTCGTGGATCTCGCTGTCGGTCTCCCCGCGCCCCATGCGCTCGAGGGTCCGGACCAGCCGTTTGAGCGGGGCCGTCACCCCGAGGACGACCACGGCCACGCCCGCCCCGATGGCGATCGCGAGGCCGATGGTCGCCGCCGCGACCAGCAGAAGGGTCGCCCGGGAGGCCGCCGCCTCGGACGCATCCCGCTCCCGCTGGAGGTCGCCCGTGAGGACGTCGACCCGAGCCTGGATCATCTCCACCAGCTTGGCGCGGAGCGGATTGCCCTCGGCCAGCAGGATGGCGCCGGCGGCTTCGGCCTCACCCCGCTCCCCGCTCGCGGCGACCCGGTCGATCACCGCACCGAACGCCGTCAGGATCTGTCGCAGCGTCTCCCCGGCCGAGCGCCGCGCGGGCGTGTCGGCCATCTGCATCAGGGCGTCGAGCAGGCTGAACGCGTGCGCCGTGTTCTGCTTGATGAGGGTCTGGTACCCCGCCATCTGCGATTCCCGCGTCTCGAGCACGAGGTTGCGCGCCTGGACGGCGATCTCGCCGAAATCGATCTGGAGGCCGAGGATCATCGCGAGGCGCTTGGCCTGCACGTCAACGATCTGCCGTGTCTGCGCCGATTGGGCGATCAGGCTGGCCCGCGCGTAGACGATCAATCCTCCGGCTGCCAAAGCCACGATGACGAGCGGAATGGCAAACTTCACGAGTATTTTTGCGTCACGCAACAATGCCATCGCGCTGATCCCGCATCCTGGAAAATCGATCCAAGATCATCTCGTAACCTCGCGAAAACATCAACGGCCAAAACCGCCTGGTTTACGATGCGGTGACAATAGGCAGATGAGTACTTTCTGAAGTCAATTTGGTTTGTTCATATATATTTTTTACAATAATCAATCTCGATTTATAGATATTTATCTTTCCGACGCTGATTAGAAGATCCGATCCGGGTTTCTGAGCATGCAACCCGCATCAGCGCATAAGCGCACCAATCCCTTGCTTATGCGCAGCGCCCGATCGTGCCGAAAATTTGTGCGCCCGCGTACGATGCTCCTGGACGCGGAGCGATGCCACACGACCGCGCGCGCGTTCAGCCATAGGCCGAGGGACCGGGAGAACGCCCGCGCTTCGATGATCAATCCGCGCGCCGCGGCCAGCCGTGCCGACCGCGGCGCGCGAGAATCCCAAGATTACATCGGCGGGGTCAGGCCGTCCTTGCCGACCGCCACGAGCTTGCCCTCGGCCTTGGCGCCATCCTTGGCGACCACGGCGAAGACCTTGGAGCCGGGGGCCAGGATCGCCTTGTCGGCCGGCTCGAAGGCGACGATCGGCGCAGAAGCCGGCACCACGATCTCCTTGGACCCGTCCTTGCCGTAGCTCACCGTCAGGGTGCGCTCGCCGCCGGACGCCGCCTTGTCGGCCTTCACGGTGCCGTTGGTCATCGCGCTCTTCACCTTGGGGGCGTTAGCGGTCTCGGCCTTCACGGTGCCGTTGGTCATGGCGCTCTTCACCTTCGAGCCGGCGCCGCCGGTCTGGTCGGTGATCGAGTCCCAGCCGTAATGGCCCTCGCCGGTGCCGCGCATCGACTCGGGGAACAGCACGACTTCGAGCGCCGTCATCGGGTTCTCGCCCTTGGTGGCGGTGCCGATGAAGACGCCGTCCTTGATCGCGTCGAGGCTCGACGGGACCACCCAGGCGAACTTCGCGCCGCCGACATCCACGGTCTCGGACTTGCCGTCCTCGGTCTTGATCGTGAGGGTGCTGCCCTCCGCCTTGTCGATGGTGCCGCGGACGCGCTCGACCTGGGCGGCGAAGGCCGCGCTCGACAGGAGGGCCGTCAGTCCGGCGGCGGCGGCGAGGGTCTTGCTGAGATGCTTCATCGGGGGTCCCATCCTGGCTTCAGGAGCCGGGTTATGGGGCGCTGGCCGCGTCAAACAAGGTTGTGCGCAAACGAAACGTGCTCGTCCAAGCCAAAAAGAAGGCGGCGCCCCGGGGGCGCCGCCTCAAAAGAACCGGATGGGCGGCGCGGACGCCGCCCGTCGTGGATCAGGCCGCGAGCGAGCGCAGCACGTAGGGCAGGATGCCGCCGTTGCGGAAGTATTCCAGCTCGTCGAGCGTATCGATCCGGCAGGTGAGCGGCACCGCCATCTTCGATCCGTCCGCCGCGGTGATCTCCGCGACCAGGGTCTGGCGCGGCTTCAGCTCACCCGACAGGCCCTTGATGGTGACGGTCTCGTCGCCCTTCAGGCCCAGCGACGCCCAGGAGGTCTCGCCCTGGAACACCAGCGGGACGATGCCCATGCCGACCAGGTTCGAGCGGTGGATGCGCTCGAAGCTCTCGGCGACCACGGCGCGGATGCCGAGCAGCTTCGTGCCCTTGGCCGCCCAGTCGCGCGAGGAGCCGGTGCCGTATTCCTTGCCGGCGAAGACGACGAGCGGGGTGCCGCTCTCGGCGTATTTCTGCGCCGCGTCGTAGATGAACATCTTCTCGCCGGTGGGCTGGAAGAGCGTCCAGCCGCCCTCGACCACCGTGCCGGACGGGTCCCGGACCATCTGGTTCTTGATGCGGATGTTGGCGAACGTGCCCCGCATCATCACCTCGTGGTTGCCGCGCCTCGTGCCGTACTGGTTGAAGTCCTGCACGCGGACCTGGTGCGCCTGCAGGTACTCGCCGGCCGGCGAAGCCGCCCGGATGTTGCCCGCGGGCGAGATGTGGTCGGTGGTGATCGAGTCGAGGAAGAGCCCGAGGATGCGGGCGTCCTCGATGTCCTCCACGGGCTTGGGCGTCTTCTCCATGCCGACGAAGTACGGGGGGTTCTGCACGTAGGTGGAGCCGGGGTTCCACGCGAAGGTCTCGGCCTCGGTGACCTCGACGTCCTTCCAGTTCTGGTCGCCGCCGAACACGTCGGCGTAGCGGCGCTTGAACAGCTCCGAGGTGATGTTCTCCTCGATGAACTGCTGCACCTCCGCGGAGGACGGCCAGATGTCCCGCAGGTAGACCGGCTTGCCGTCGGAGCCGTGGCCCAGCGGCTCGGTGGTGATGTCGATCTGCATCGAGCCGGCGAGCGCGTAGGCGACGACGAGCGGCGGCGAGGCGAGGTAGTTCGCCCGCACGTCGGGGTTCACGCGGCCCTCGAAGTTGCGGTTGCCCGAGAGCACCGCGGCGGCCACGACGTCGTTGTCGTTGATCGCCTTGGAGATCGCCTCCGGCAGCGGGCCGGAATTGCCGATGCAGGTGGTGCAGCCGAAGCCGACGAGGTTGAAGCCCAGCGCGTCGAGGGGCTCCTGCAGGCCGGATTTCTCCAGATACTCGCCGACGACCTGCGAGCCGGGGGCGAGCGAGGTCTTCACCCAGGGCTTCGAGCGCAGGCCCTTGGCGACGGCGTTGCGGGCGAGGAGCCCTGCGCCGATCATCACGGAGGGGTTCGACGTGTTGGTGCAGCTGGTGATCGCCGCGATCACCACGTCGCCGTGCCCGATGTCGAAGTTCGTGCCCTCGACCGCGTAGCGGCTGGCGAGGTCGGCGGCCTTCTTGAACTCGGTCTCCATCGAGGCCGCGAAGCCCGGCTTGGCCGCGTCGAGCAGCACCCGGTCCTGCGGGCGCTTCGGGCCGGCGAGCGAGGGCCGGACCTCGCCCATGTCGAGCTGCAGCGAATCGGTGAAGACCGGGTCGGGCGTGTTCGCGTCGCGCCACATGCCCTGCGCCTTGGCGTAGGCCTCCACCAGGGCGATCCGGTCGTCGGCGCGGCCGGTGACCTTCAGGAAGTCGATGGTGCGCTGGTCGATCGGGAAGAAGCCGCAGGTGGCGCCGTATTCCGGGGCCATGTTGGAGATCGTGGCCCGGTCGGCGACCGCCATGTCGTCGAGGCCGGGGCCGTAGAACTCCACGAACTTGCCGACCACGCCCTTCTTGCGCAGCATCTGGGTGACGGTGAGCACCAGGTCGGTGGCGGTGGTGCCCTCGGGCAGCTTGCCCGACAGCTTGAAGCCCACGACCTCGGGGATCAGCATCGAGAGTGGCTGGCCGAGCATGGCCGCCTCGGCCTCGATGCCGCCGACGCCCCAACCGAGCACCGCCATGCCGTTGACCATGGTGGTGTGCGAATCGGTGCCGACCAGCGAATCGGGATAGGCGATCTCGGCCCCGTCCTCGGACTTCGTCCAGACGGTCTGGGCCAGGTATTCCAGGTTCACCTGGTGGCAGATGCCGGTGCCCGGGGGGACCACGGAGAAGTTGTCGAACGCCGATTGGCCCCACTTCAGGAAGGTGTAGCGCTCGCCGTTGCGCGAGTATTCCAGCGCGACGTTGTCGGCCAGCGCCTTGGGGGTGCCGAACTCGTCGACGATCACCGAGTGGTCGATGACCAGATCCACCGGCACCAGCGGGTTGATCTTCTGCGGGTCGCCGCCGAGCGCCACCATGGCGTCGCGCATGGCCGCCAGATCGACCACGGCCGGGACGCCGGTGAAGTCCTGCATCAGCACGCGGGCGGGCCGGAAGGCGATCTCGACCTCGGCCTTGCCCTTCTCGGCGAGCCAGCCGACCGTCGCTGCGATGTCGGCCTTGCGGACGGAGCGGTCGTCCTCGAAGCGCAGCAGGTTCTCCAGGAGGACCTTCATGGCGAAGGGCAGCGCGGTGGCGGAGGCGAGGCCGTTCTTCTCGGCCTCGGGGATCGAGTAGTAGGTGTAGGTCTTGCCGCCGGCTTCGAGCGTCTGGCGGGCCTTGTAGCTGTCGAGTGATGGCACGGCTGGTTCAATCCTCGCTGCGGGTTGTCGAACACGCGCAGGCAAGACCTGCGCTACGAAGTCTGTGTTCGGCCTGTGTAGCGCCCGACGGGCGCGCGCCGCCCCGGGAGTGCCCGGGCAGGACGATGCGCGGGGGCGATTTGGACGCCCGTGGAGCCGCGCGGCGCAGCCAGATCCCGATATAGAACTTTTCGAATCTGGCCGCTACCGGGTTGCGATGACAGCCGCGCTACGCTGTCGGGCGCCGGGACGCATGCCGCACGGTCGCATCCCCGGCGAAGGCGCGCATTTTAGCGGCGATGCGGGGGCCGGCCACAAGCGTCTCCCCTCGCCCGCAGAGGCTACGAGGTGCAGACATCGCTGCCGGATGTGGGCCAGAACTAACCCCGAGCGCGTCTCCCTCCCCCCTCTGCGGGGGAGGGAGCGCGCGCAGCAAAGCCGGATCGTCACCGGCGCGGGATGCCCGTCACCCCCGCTCGGGCGCCCCTGCCCCCGACAGCGCCTTGAACCGATTCGGCTGGGCGGCGAGCTTGCGCAGGGACGCCACGTTGGAGGCGGCCTCCTCGGGACCCATGTCCCGGCGCAGGACGGTCTCGGCGTCGGCGAATCGGCCCTTCAGGCCGAGGACGAGGGCTAGGTTCGCCCGGACGCGGGCGTCGGCGCCCGGTTGGTCGGCGGCCAGCCGCAAGGTCTGCTCGGCCTGGTCGAGGTTGCGCGACAACGCGTAGGACAGGCCGAGATTCGAGAGCAGCGACGGCTCGTTCGGCCGGATCTTGAGCGCGGCCTCGTAGAAGCTCTGGGCCCGCGCCTGCTCGCCGAGCTGCGCGGAGGCCGAGCCCTGGGCCGACAGGATGCGCCAGTCGGGTGAGGCCGGGGAATGGGCGTTGGCGAGGACGTCGATCGCCTCGCGGTAGCGGCCGGCCTCCACCAGCGACTTGCCGTAGGCGCCGAGGATGAACGTGTCGCGCGGGTTGCGCAGGGCCGCCTGCTGCAGCACCGCGGAGGCTTGGGCCGCCTGATCGTTCGACCGGAGGGCGCGGGCATACGCGAGGGCCGCGCGCCCTTCGCCGGGATTGGCGTTGAAGCGCTCGGCCAGCCCTTCGAGGTCTTGCCGCGAGGCCGACTCCTGGCGCGGCGCGACCTGCCGCTCGCCGATCGAGCCGGTGGTCTCCGGGGACCGGGTGTTGCAGCCGGCAAGGCCCAGCGCCACGATGATGGCCGCGGCGGCAAGGCCGGCGCGGCGGCGGTTGGAAGCCGGGGTCGGGATGACCCGGATCGGGGCCGTCATCATGGTGCGCTCCGCCGGCACTGGCCGGGCGGGCTCCGGCCCACGCTTCACCCTCCCGGCCGGCCGGTGATAGAGCGTTAACCCTAACCACCGGTTAAGCCGCTGCCGGCCCGACCGCCGCACGAGAGGCACATGACCCAGGCCGACACCCCAGCGACGCACGCCGCCCTGCTGCCCGCCGACACGCCGTCCGTTCCGGTCACCCTGGTTACGACGGCATCCTGGAGCGAGGCCGAAGCGGCCCTGGAACCGGCGCACAGGCGTTTCGCGCAAACAATCGGCTTCAAGCCGAAGGCCGGGAGCCTGGCGCTGCTGCCGGGCCCGGACGGCGGTCTCGCGCGGGTGCTGTTCGGCCTCGGCGATCCGGAGGCGGCCACCTATGACCGGCTGATCGCCGGCAAGCTGCCCGCCCTGCTTCCGGACGGGACGTTTCGCCTGGAGAACGCCCCGGACCCGGCCGAGGCCGCGCTGGCCTGGCTGATGGGCAGCTACCGCTTCGGCCGGTACCGGACGGCCGGGGGGACGAAGGCGCGGCTGGCGGCGCCGGCCGGGATCGACGGGGCCGAGGTCGAGCGGGTCGCCGCCGCGGTGGCGATGGGCCGCGACCTGATCAACACCCCCGCCAACGATCTCGGGCCCGCCGAGATCGAGGCCGCCGCCCGGGCGCTGGCCGAGCGCCACGGGGCGTCGATCGAGGTCACGCAGGGCGAGGCGCTCGCCAAAGCGTTTCCCCTGATCCACGCGGTCGGGGTCGCCTCGCCCCGGGCGCCGCGCCTGATCGACCTGACCTGGGGGCCGGCGGACGCGCCGCGGGTGACGCTTGTCGGCAAGGGCGTCGCCTTCGACACCGGCGGGCTCGACATAAAGCCCTCCTCCGCGATGCTGCTGATGAAGAAGGACATGGGCGGCGCCGCGGTGGCGCTGGCGGCCGCCGACATGATCATGGGCGGGGGCCTCAAGATCCGCCTGCGCGTGCTGATCCCGGCGGTGGAGAACGCGGTCTCGGGCAACGCCTTCCGCCCCAGCGACGTGCTGCCCAGCCGGGCGGGCTTGAGCGTCGAGATCGGCAACACCGACGCGGAGGGGCGGCTGATCCTGGCCGACGCGCTGGCGCTCGCCGACGCGGAGGAGCCCGCTTTGATCCTCGACTTCTCGACGCTCACGGGCGCCGCCCGGGTGGCGCTCGGGCCGGACCTGCCGGCGTTCTTCACCGAGGACGAGGCCCTGGCGGCCTCCGTAGCGGAGGCGGGGCGGAGCGCGGTCGACCCGATCTGGCGGATGCCGCTGCACGCCCCCTACGCGAGCCTGCTCGATTCGAAGGTGGCCGACCTCAACAACGTCTCGGGCGGCCCGTTCGCCGGGGCGATCACCGCGGCGTTGTTCCTGCGCCGCTTCGCCCCGAAGACCAAGGCGCACGGCCATTTCGACCTGTACGGCTGGAACCCCTCGACCAAGCCGGGACGGCCGGAGGGCGGCGAGGTCCAGACCGCCCGGCTGACCTACGCGCTGCTCAAGGCCCGCTACGGGGCCTGACCGCGCCGGTCAGGCCAGGCCCGACAGCCGCAGCAGCATCCCGGCCCCGGCACACAGCGCCAGGGTCGGCAGCGCCCCGAGGCCGAACCGGAACACCGCCAGGATCGCCGCCAGCGTCAGCACCAGGGCGGCGGGATCGAGGCTGGCGGGGACGGGCAGGTCGAGGCGCAGTGGTCCGAGCGGCATCGTCCGGACCTCGGAAAACAGCGTCCGCAGCCCGAACCAGACCGCGAGGTTGAGGATCACCCCCGCCACCGCGGCGGTGATCGCCGAGAGTGCGCCGGCGAGCAGGCGGCTTCCGCGCAGGCGCCCGATCAGCGGCGCACCCGCGAAGATCCACAGGAAGCACGGCGCGAAGGTGACCCACGTGGTCAGCAGCCCGGCCAGCGTCCCCGCCAGCAGCGGCGGCAGGGTGCCGGGGGCCCGGTAGCCGGCCAGGAAGCCGACGAACTGGAGCACCATGATCAGCGGCCCCGGGGTGGTCTCGGCGAGCCCGAGCCCGTCGAGCATCTCCCCGGGCCGCAGCCAGCCGTAATGCTCCACCGCCTGCTGGGCCACGTAGGCGAGCGCCGCGTAGGCGCCCCCGAAGGTCACCACCGCCATCTTGGCGAAGAACACAGCCACCTGCCCGAAGACCGGGGGCGGCCCGGGCAGGAGCAGCAGGGCGGCCACCGGCAGGAGCCAGATCGCCAGCCACAGGACGGCGACGCGCAGGGATTCCGATGGCCCCGCGCGCTCGCGCGGCAGCATCGCCGCACCGATCAGGAACCCGGCCTCGTCGTTTCCCTCCGCCTCCGCAGGCGTCGCCGCGGGCCTTCGCCCCAGCACGAGGCCGAGGGCGCCCGCCGCGACCACGACCAGCGGGAACGGCACCGCGAGCAAGAAAATCGCCCCGAAGGCGGCGGCCGCGATCAGCCGGTCCGCCCGTCCGCGCAGGGCCCGCCCGCCGAGGCGCCAGAGCGCGTGCAGCACGATGGCGAGCACCGCCGCCTTGAGCCCGAAGAACAGGCCGGCGACGAGATCGACCGCGCCGTACAGGACGTAGAGCCAGCTCAGGCCCATCAGGGCGAGCAGCCCCGGCAGCACGAACAGCCCGCCCGCGACGAGGCCGCCGGCGGGGCCGTGCATCAGCCAGCCGATATAGGTCGCGAGCTGCTGCGCCTCCGGCCCCGGCAGGAGCGTGCAGAAGCCGAGCCCGTGCAGGAAGCGCCGCTCGGAGATCCAGCGCCGCTCGTCCACCAGGATGCGGTGCATCACGGCGATCTGCCCGGCGGGACCGCCGAAGGACAAGGCCGCCACCCGCAGCCAGACCGGCACGGCCTGCCGCAGGGTCGGGCGCGGGACGGAAGCCGCGCCCGCCGGGCTCGCGCCGCCCGTCAGGCCGCCGGTCAAACCGTCCGGGGCAGCGCCGTCTCGATCAGGCGCGCCCACAGCGAAGCCCCGTACGGGGTCGCGGAATCGTTGAAATCGTAGTGCGGGTGGTGGAGCGAGGCACTGTCGCCGTTACCGATGAACATGTAGGCGCCGGGGCGGCGGCCGAGCATGTAGGAGAAGTCCTCTGCCGTCATCATCGGCGCGACGGTCCGGTCGACATTCTCCGCCCCGACCAGCGCCTCCGCCACGCCGGCCATGAAGTCGGTCTCGGCCGGGTGGTTCTCGGTGACCGGGTAGCTCGACCCGTATTCGACCACGCCGGTGGCGCCGAAGGCCCCGGCCACCTCGGTGACCAGGGTCTCGATCCGCGCCTTGACCTGGCTGCGGACTGACTTGGAGAGCGTGCGCATGGTGCCTCGCATGGTCACGCTCTGCGGCAGCACGTTGAACGCCTCGCCGGCATCGAGCGCGCAGACCGAGACTACGGCCGAGTCCAGAGGATCGAGGTTGCGCGACACGATGCTCTGCAGGGCGATGATCACGTGGCTCGCCACCAGCACGCTGTCGACGGCGTTCTGCGGCAGGGCCGCGTGGCCGCCCCGCCCCTCGATGGTGAGGGTGAAGCGGTCGGTGGACGCCATGATCGGCCCGGGCCGGATCGCGAAGGTGCCGACCGCCATGCCGGGGATGTTGTGCATCCCGTAGACCGATTCGATGCCGAACCGCTCCATCAGGCCGTCCTCGACCATCGCCTCGCCGCCGCCGCCGCCCTCCTCGGCCGGCTGGAAGATCAGCACCGCGGCACCGTCGAAGTCCCTTGTCTCGGCGAGGTACTTGGCCGCCCCGAGCAGCATCGTGGTGTGCCCGTCATGGCCGCAGGCGTGCATCTTGCCCGGCACCGTGGAGCGGTAGGGCAGGTCCCGGACCTCCTGGATCGGCAGCGCGTCCATGTCGGCGCGCAGCCCGATGGCGCGGTTCGAATTCCGGCCGTTGCCGCGGATCACCCCGACCACGCCGGTCCGGCCGATACCGGTCTCCACCGCGTCGCAGCCGAAGGCCCGCAGCTGATCGGCTACGAACCCCGCCGTCCGCTCCACGTCGTAGAGCAGCTCCGGGTGGGCGTGGAGGTCGTGCCGCCACGCGGTCATCGTGTCGGCGAAGGCGCGGATCCGTTCGAGGGCGGGCATGGGTCCGGGGCTTTCGTGGCCTTGAGGTCTCGGCGAGAGACTCGGCCGGTCCAGCAAAGCCGGGGCCAGACGCGGCGTCAACGGCCGCGCTTGTCGCGCAAAACTCCGAACCGCCTTCGATCGATGATTTTGGACGTTGTTCGGCGGCTCAATGCGCCTTGCCGGTCAGCCACAACATGCCAAATCCAAGGGCAAGCCCCTCAAGCGGAACGGCGAGGAAACTTGCGAACTGAAGTGTCGTCATGGGTCCAGACTCCCGAGAGGGGATCGTGCCACCAGATCTAGGGTACTGCTCGACAACGAGAAAACGCCGAGCAGAATGAAAGCGCCGGCAAGGAAGCCATATTGCTCCGTGACGATACCAAGGGCCGTGATGAAGGGTGAGAGGCCGCCGACAGCGAAGACAGCAATGGACAAGCCATTGATATAAGTCGCCGTCAGCTTCGCCTGCTCGTTGGCGACAAACTTACGCCGAGCGTCCACCTCCGGTATTAAACCCGTCATTCTCACCCCCTCCGCACAGGGCTCCGCTGACCCAGACCGCGACTCGATGTTCGAGTTAAGCGCGGCCCATCCGACGTGGCGAGGTCGTCGAGGATCGGGCAATCAGGCCGCTGGTCGCCGCAGCAGCTTTCGGCGAGGCGCTCCAGGGTCCGGGCCATGCCCTCCAGCTCGCCGATCCGGCGGCGCAGGTCGGCGATCTGCTCCTCGGCGATCGCCTTCACGCCGGCGCTCGGCCGGGCGCGGTCGCGCCACAGTGCCAGCAGGTCCGCGATGGCCTCGACGCTGAAGCCGAGGTCGCGGGCGCGGCGGACGAACCGCAGGGTGTGCAGGTCCGCGTCGTCGTAGTGGCGGTAGCCCGCCTCGGAGCGGGTCGCGGGCGGCAGCAGGCCGGTCGCCTCGTACCAGCGGATCATCTTGGCCGAGACGCCGGTGCGCCGGGCCGCCTCGCCGATGGTGATGGGTCCCGCGCTCATGCCGGCCTCGGCACCGGCGCGGATGCTTCGGCGGCGGGCGCGGCCCGGCCCCCGGCCCGGCGCAGCCGCAGGGCGTTGCCGAGGACGAAGACGCTCGAGAACGCCATCGCGCCCGCGGCCAGGACCGGCGACAGGGCCGGCCCGCCGAACGGCACCAGCAGGCCCGCGGCCACGGGGATCAGCGCCGCGTTGTAGGCGAAAGCCCAGAACAGGTTCTGGCGGATGTTGGCCATCACCGCCCGGGACAGGGCGAGCGCCTCCACCAGCGCCTGCGGCTCCCCCGACATCAGCACCACGTCGGCGCTCTCGACGGCGATGTCGGTGCCGGTGCCGATGGCGAGGCCGACATCGGCCTCGGCCAGGGCCGGGGCATCGTTGATGCCGTCGCCCACGAAGGCCACGGGCCCATGCGCCGCCCGCAATCCCTTCACGGTTTCGACCTTGCCCCCGGGCAGGATCCCGGCCGCCACATCGTCGATGCCGAGGTTCTTCGCGATCCCGGCGGCGGTGCGGGCGTCGTCGCCCGTCACCATCGCCACCACGAGGCCCTGCGCCTTCAGCGCCGCCACGGCCTCGCGGGCGCCCGGCTTCACCGGGTCGGCCACGGCCAGCAATCCGGCATGGCGGCCGTCGAGGGCGAGGTGGATCGGGCTCTTGCCGTCTACGGCCAGCTCTCCGGCCCGGGCTGCGAGGTCCGGGTCCAGGGCGATGCCGAGCCGGTCGAGGTAGCGCGGCGCGCCGAGAGCCACGCGTCGGCCCGCGACCCGTCCGGATACGCCGAACCCCTCCACCGCCTCGAAGCGCTCCGGCTCGGACCTGTCGAGGCCCCGGGCGCGGGCGGCCGCCACCACGGCGCCGGCCAGCGGATGCTCGGACCGGCTCTCCAGGCCGGCCGCCAGCGCCAGCGCCTCGTCCTCCGCGAAACCCGCGGCCACGACGAGATCGGTGACCCGCGGGCGGCCCTCGGTGAGGGTACCGGTCTTGTCGAGCGCGACGACGCGCACGTCGCGCAGGCGTTGCAGGGCCGCGCCGTCGCGGAACAGGATGCCCCGGCCCGCCGCCCGCCCGGTCCCGACCAGGATGGCGGTGGGCGTGGCCAACCCCATGGCGCAGGGGCAGGCGATGATCAGCACCGCCACGGCGTTGACCAGGGCCGGCCCGAGGGCGGGGGCCGGGGCCAAGATCAGCCAGCCCAGGAAGGTCGCGAGCGCGATCCCGATCACCGCCGGCACGAAGCGCCCGGTGACGCGATCGACCAGCGCCTGGATCGGCAGCTTGCCGCCCTGCGCCCGCTCCACCAGGGCGGCGATCTGCGCCAGCACGGTGGCGCCGCCGACCGCGTCGACCCGCAGGTCGAGGCTGCCGCGCCCGTTGAGGGTGCCGCCGACCATGTGGTCCCCCGGCCCCTTGCGCACCGGCACGGGCTCCCCCGTCACCATGCTCTCGTCGACATGGCTCGTGCCGGACACGACCGCGCCGTCGGCCGCGACCCGCTCGCCGGGTCTGACGCGGACCACATCGCCGATGCGGAGTTCCGCCAGCGGCACCTCGGTCTCGGCCCCGTCGCGGATCACCCGGGCGGACTTGGGCGCCAGATCCATCAGCCGCGCGATGGCCTGACCGGTCCGGCCCCGGGCGCCGGCCTCCAGATTCCGCCCGAGCAGGATCAGCGTGACGATCAGCACGCTGGCCTCGAAATAGAGATGCGCCGCGCCCGCGGGCAGCAAGCCTGGGGTCAGGGCCGAGACCAGGGAGTAAAGGTAGGCGGCCCCCGCCCCGAGGGCGACCAGGGCGTTCATGTCGGGATGGCCGCGCAGCAGGCCCGGTACGCCCCGCAGGAAGAAGCGGCGGCCGGGCCAGGCGAGCACCAGGGTCGCCAGGGCGGCCTGGACCAGGGCCGCGGCCGGGCCGGCATGGAAGCCGGGCAGGACGTGGCCGCCCATGTGGCCGCCCATGTCGAGGACGACCACCGGGGCGGACAGCAAAGCCGCCGCGGCGAGGTCGCGGCGGAGCGCGCGGCCCTCGGCCTGCTGCCGGGTCGCGGGATCGATTCGCGGCCCGTCGTCGAGGGGGCGGGCCTCGTAGCCTGCCGCCGCCACGGCCGCCACGAGGTCGCCGGTGGAGACCAGGCCCTCCGGATGGCGGATCGCGGCCTGGCCGGTGACCAGGTTGACGCTGGCGCCGCTCACCCCCGGCAGGGCGGCGAGCGCGCGCTCGACCCGTCCGACGCAGGACGCGCAGGACATCCCCGCGACGGCGATCCGGCTCTCGGTCTCCGGGACCGGGTAGCCGGCATCCGCCAGCGCGGCCGCGGCGTCGGCCGGACCCGCGCCGCCGTCGAGGACGAGGCTGGCGCGGTTGGTGGCGAGGTTGACCGCCACGTCGCGGGCACCGGGCAGCGCCTTCAGGGCGCGCTCGACCCGCCCGACGCAGGACGCGCAGGACATCCCGTCGACGGGGAAGCTCAGGGAGACGGGTTCGGGCACGGGGGC
This sequence comes from Methylobacterium mesophilicum, assembly GCF_022179445.1. GTDB lineage: Bacteria > Pseudomonadota > Alphaproteobacteria > Rhizobiales > Beijerinckiaceae > Methylobacterium > Methylobacterium mesophilicum. The sequence goes on from NZ_BPQU01000020.1 coordinate 39,150, forward strand.
GGTTCCGATCGAAGCATCCATGCCGCCTCAGATGGGGCTTCCCATCATGGGAAGGTCAAGGGCCTTGCGGATCGCGTTGCCGAATCGCGGATGGGCCGACAGAGTGGGCGGGCATCGGTATGCGATCGGATTCCTTCGTCGGGCCGGGTAACGCGTGGGTAGCTCGAAATGCGGGGCCCCGCTCCCGTGCGGGCTAACGGATTCACTTATTGCAGTCCGGATGGTTCTGGGCCGCGAGAGAAACCTGTCCCAGGCCAACACGCGCCGCCCCTCCCCCCTCTGCGGGGGAGGGTGGCCCCTGCGTCAGCAGGGGTCGGGAGAGGGGAACCCGGGTTCAGGAGGGGGCGCGACTGGCCTGACGGGCGAAGTCCTGTTCTGCACCGTTGCTCCCCTCTCCCGACCCGGCCTGACGGCCGGCCCACCCTCCCCCGCAGAGGGGGGAGGGAGACGCGCTTGGGGTCAGCCTTGGCCCACATCCACCAGCCGATATGTGAACCGTGTCACCCAGCACTGCGAGGCCGCCGATGACTGAACCACTGGTCATCTACGGGGATCCGGGCTCCGGGAACTGCCTGAAGGTCAAATGGGTGGCCGATCATCTCGGCATCCCGGCGACGTGGCGCACCATCGATGTGCCGGGCGGCGGGGCGCGTGAGCCGGCGTTCCTGGCGCTGAACCCCGCCGGCCGGGTGCCCCTGGTCGTCTTCCCCGACGGCGAGACGCTGTCGGAGTCGAACGCGATCATCATCCATCTGGCCGAAGGCTCGGCGTTGATTCCCGAAGCGGCGCGGGCCCGGGCCCGGATGCTGCAATGGATGTTCTGGGAGCAGTACAGCCACGAGCCCTACATCGCGGTCCGCCGCTACCAGATGCATTACCTCAAGCGCGCACCGGAGGCGCTCGATCCGAAGCTCGCGGAGCGCGGCGCGGACGCGCTCCGGCTGATGCAGGCGACGCTCGAACGCTCCGCCTTCATGGCCGGCGGCGTGCTGACGCTCGCCGACGTGGCGCTTGTCGCCTACACCCGCATGGCCCACGAGGGCGGCTTCGACCTGGCCGCCTACCCGGCCATCCGCGCCTGGATCCCGCGGGTCGAGGCCGGGCTCGGGATCGACCCCTATGCCGGCCCGGCCTGATCGGCGACCCGGGCCACCTCGGCGTCGCCGCCGTATTCCGGCAGGCTGACGCGCACGGTGGTCCCCTGCCCGACCGTACTCTCGATGGCGAGGCGGCCCCGGTGGCGGTTGAGGCTGTGCTTGACGATGGCGAGGCCGAGGCCCGTCCCGCCCCGGGCGCGGCTTGAGGCCACGTCGACCCGGTAGAAGCGCTCGGTCAGGCGCGGGATGTGCTCGGGCGGGATGCCGGGGCCGTCATCCGTCACCGACAGCACGATCCGGCGGCCGAGCCGGGGGTCGTCCTCCCGGGACAGGCCGACGCCGACATGGCCGCCGCCGTACTTCACGGCGTTCTCGATCAGGTTCTCGATCACCCGGGCGAGCTCGTCGGCATCCCCGGGCACGGGATATGGGCCGTCGCCGTCCGCGAACCGCACGGTGGCGCCCCGCGCCTCGGCGGGGGGCCCCTGCGCGTCGACCATCTGGCGGGCGAGCGCCCCGAGATCGACCACGGTGGTCGGGGCCACGTGCTCGCGCAGCTCGATCCGCGACAGGGACAGCAGGTCGTCGATCAGCCGGGTCATGCGCTGGGCCTGGACGCGCATGATCTCCAGGAAGCGCTCGCGCGCCTGCGTGTCCTCGCGGGCCGGGCCCTGCAGGGTCTCGATGAAGCCGATCAGGGTGGCCAGCGGCGTGCGTAGCTCGTGGCTGGCATTGGCCACGAAATCGACCCGCATCGCCTCGAGCCGGCGGGCCGAGGTGAGGTCGCGCAGGAACAGCACCGCGCTGACCCCCGACCCGTCGGGCATCGGCAGGGCGCCGATCTGGACCTCGAAGGTCCGCTCCAGAGGCACCCGTGTCGACAGAGGGACCCGGCGGGGCATGCCGGAACTCAGCACCGCCTCGACCCCGTCGAGGACCTCCGGGCTGCGCAGCGCGAAGGACAGGGGCCGGGCCTGAAGCAGGGCCGGCAGCAGCACCCGGGCCGCCGGGTTGGCCTCCACCACCAGGGTGCGGCGGTCCACCAGGATGACCGGATCGGGCACGTGGGCCAGCAGCGCCTCGGCGATCGCGTGGCGCTGGGCCGTCGCCGCCGGCCGCGGCCGCGGGGCCTCCGGGCCGCGCCCCCCGAGCCAGCCGCCGAGGCAGACCGAGCCGAGGCCGGCCAGGATCAGCGGAAGGTCGAGCCGGCCGGACAGCGCGAGGGCGACGGCGAACAGGCCGGCCGCGATGGCAGCGCCCGTCCAGGCCTGGGAACTGCGCGGGCGGTCGGTCATGGTCGACGGCGGTCCGGTGGGGTTACCGGGACTCGGTGTCGTCGGGCCAGGGGCGGCCGGACGGGCCGGCCGTGCCTTCCGGCGGCCCCGGATCGCGCGCGCCGCCGGCCCGCTTCACGATCTCGTAGAGACCCAGCATCGCCAGGGCGACCATGAACGGCACGACGTAGTAGCAGCCCCGGAACAGCAGCAGCGAAGTCAGCACCTCGTTGCGCGGCAGGCTCGACAGGGCGAGCAACACGGTGGCTTCGAACACCCCGATGCCCCCGGGGGCGTTGGAGGCGATGCCCAGCATCGCGGCCAGCACGTAGATCGCCAGGAAGGTGGTGAAGCCCAGCGTCATCCCCTGGGGCAGCAGGACGTAGAGCACCGCCGCCGCCGCGCAGACGTCGCCGATCCCGACGATCATCTGGCCGATCGAAACCGAGGCGCCCGGCAGCTCCAGCCGCCACTGCTTGACCGTGATGCTGCGCTTCTTGGCCGAGACCCAGGCGAGGTAGCCCAGCACCAGGCCGAGGGCCACGAGGCCGACGCCCTGGTTGATCCGGATCGACGTGAAGGCGAGCCCGGCGAGCTGGCCGGCCTCGATGATCAGGCTCAGGCCCAGCACCACGCCCATGCCGAGCCAGAAGGTGAAGCCCGCGATGACCGTGAGCGCGGCGATCTTGGCCGTGGACAGGCCCTGCCGGGCGTAGATCCAGTAGCGGATCGTGCCGGCGGTCAGCAGCGGGAAGCCGAGGGTGAAGCTCACCGCGTAGCTGGTGAACGAGGCGAGCGCGGTGATCCGGTACGGCACCTTGATCCGCAGCTGGCGCAGGGCCAGCGCGTCGTAGCCCGTCAGGAACAGGTAGCTGATCCCGACGAACAGGAAGGCCAGGCCGAGCTGCTCGCCGGTGGCCGCCGCCACCGCCGCCCGCACCTCCGCCCAGCTCACGCTCTGGACGAGCTTCCACAGCACGCCGAGAGAGACCGCGAACAGCACGATGCTGGCGGCCGTGCCGATCCAGGCGTACCGGCCGGTCCAGCTCTTGCGCGGCTTGTCCGCGACAGCGTCGTGCTTGACCGGCTCGACCGGCTCCGCCGGTCCCCGGTGCTGTCCCTGAAAGTTCATGCCGTTCGGCGTCCGCCCTTCCGGCTGCGCGGCCCGGCCGAAGGCCTGCGCCCGTACCGGATGATCCCGGACCGCGGCCCGTTGCCTCGCCATGTAGGCCGAACCGGCGCCCAAGGCCAGGGAAGGCCGGGATCCGATGGGGATCCGATCCTCAGCGCGGGGCGCGGCACAGGATCGCCGCCGCCTCCGACAGGCCCCGCCGGATCCGCGCGGGCACCTCCGGGGCGGTGCAGACATAGGTCGGGCTCGGGTGGGGGACCGCGATCAGCGGCAGGCCCGGGCGCAGGGCCGCGATCGCCGGCGCCGCCCCGCCGGCGGTGCGTCCGGCCAGCACCGCCACGGCGAGCCCGGGCAGCAGGTCCAGCAGCGGCGCCAGATAGGGCGCGGCCGCCGCGACCTCCGCCCGGCGCGGGGCCCGGTTGAGGGCGCCCGCCGCGTGGATCAGCCAGGGCACCGCATTCCAGATCAGGGTGTCGCCCCGCGCGATGCCGGCCTCCTGCAGGAAGCCGAACAGGTTGGCGGCGGTGCCGTTGGCGCTGTCGCGGGTGACGAAGCCGGTGCGCAGCACGGCCGGCCCCGGCGTCTCCAGGAGCAGCAGCATCCGGGCCGCGACGCCGCCGTCCAGGGGATCGGGCACCGGGACCGGCGCGCCCCGCTCGGCGGCGATCCGGTCGGCCAGCGCGCGGATCGGGGCGATGTGCGGCGCGTCGATCAGGGCCCGGCGGGCCGCGAGCGCCGCCGGGTCGGCGAGGGATTTGGGAGCCTGCGGCTCAGGCGGCATCGAGGCCGGGAATCGGTGCGGCGAGGCGGCCGGCGAGGCGGAAGCGCTCGATCCCCTCCTCCCGGGCGAGCCGGGCGTCGAGGCCGGCCGGGCCGCCGAACTGGAACCCGATCTGGCTGCCATAAGCCGCGCAGGCGGCGCGCTTGCGCGCCTGGGCCTCCGGATCCAGCGTCATCCGGTGCGACGGCAACCCGGCGAACAGCTCGGCCAGGGGCTCCCGGGGTGCGGCCTCGCGGACCGTGTAGGGAAAGTCGCGCCACCACAGGATCGGGGGCGGCCCGTCGAGGCTGCGGAGCGCCCGGACGGCCTGGACGTGATCGACATGGCCGCCGATGGCCTGCGGGGCGAGGACGAGAGCGGGCTTCTCCGCGGCGATCAGCGCGGCCAGGGCCGGCGCCAAGTCGGCCGCGATGGCGTCCTCGGCGCGGGTCTCGGAGAACAGCTCCGGCGCGGAACCGTAGCCCCGGTGCGGCGCCTCGCGGAACGGCAGGTGCCGGGGCGGCGCGATCCCGAGTTCGGCCGCGGCCCGCACGTCCTCGGCCCGGCGCAGGGCCATGTAGTCGACCTCCGCCGACAGCCCCTTGTCGAGCTGGCAGGCCAGCGCGAACCCCGTCGGATCGGCGACGCTGCCGGTGAACAGCGTGGCCATCACGACGTGCCAGCCCTCCCGGGCGAGGCTCGCGAGCAGGCCGCCGCAGGAGAAGGCCGCGTCGTCGAGATGGGGAGAGAAGGCGAGGGCGGTGGGCACGCGGCGGGGCTTCCTGCGTCAGAGGAGGTGCGGCTCGGTGCGGAAGCGGCAGGTGGGATCGTCGGGCAGGTCGACGGAGAAATCCGTGGCCGGGCGCTCATGCCGAACGCGCCCGTAGACCTCCATGATCTGCCGGCCGACGGCGCTCCAGGAATAGACCCGGCGGCATTCCTCGAGGCCGGCCGTGGCCAGACCGCGGCGCAGCTCCGCGTCGGTGACGACCCGGGTCAGCGCGGCGGCGAGGGCCGGAACGTCGCCCGGATCGACCATCAGGCCGTTCTCGCCGTCGCGCAGGCAGTCCGAGACGCCGACCGCGTGGCAGGAGACCACCGCGAGCCCCGCCGCCATCGCCTCCAGGATCGTGTTGGAGAACCCCTCCGCGTAGGTCGGCGAGACGAACACGTCGGCCCGGCGGTAGAGGTCCGGCACGTGGCCGTATTCGGCATAGCCGGTGAAGGCGATGTCCCGCGGCGCGAAGGCGAGGTCCGCGGCCAGCGCCTGGGCGGGATCCACGTCCGGTCCGATGCCCGAGATCGTGGCGGCGAAAGGCGTGCCCTGCTCGCGCAGGATCGCCAGGGCGTTAATGAAGTCGAGCACGCCTTTCCGGCGGTCGACCCGGCCGTGGTAGAACAGCCGGACCGGGCCGGCATGCGGCGCCGGCAGGCCGTCGGGCGTCCCTTGCGCGAAGCGGTCGGTGTCCACCGCGCCGGGCACGATCGTGAACCGGCCCGGATCGGAGCCGAGGCGCTCGCAGACCTCGTCCACGAAGGACGCGCCGCCGATCAGCAGGGCGTTGGCATGGGCCAGGACCTCGCACATCGCCACCCGGTGCGTCTCGCAGCAGGAGCCGACCCAGTGGCCGTCGCCGCCCTGGATCGAGACCACGCTCGGCACCCCGAGCTTTCGGGCGGCGAGCAGGACCGCCCAGCCGGTGGGATAGCCGTACTGCGCGTGCAGCACGTCGAAAGGCGTGCGCGCATGCTCCCGCTCGATCGCCTCGACCATGGTGGCGATGTCGCGCTCGAAATCGCCCGCCTGCTGCTCGCCGAGCTGCTCCAGGCCGATCACCCGCACGCCGGGCACGGGCGGCGGCGGGCCGCCGCCATAGACCCGGGTCCCGAAGGCATCGCCCCGGTACTGGGAGATCATCGTCACGTCATGGCCGGCGCCGACCAGCTCGCGCAGCAGGTTCTGGGCGTAGACGCTCATGCCCGAAATCGCCGGGAAGTAGCGGCGGCTGAGGAAGAGGATTCGCATTGGGGGACGCTTCTCAACGAGACACAGGACGCACGCGGCTGCCCCCTCTCCCGTGCGGGCGGGTGGATTCGCGCATCGCGACACGACGGGTTCTCGGCTGCAACGGACGTCGCATCTCAGCAGCCACGCGCTCTCCCTCCCCCCTCTGCGGGGGAGGGTGGCCCCCGGAAGGGGTCGGGAGAGGGGAGCGACGGTGCAGGATGGGGCAGCTGCGTTCGAAACGCTCCATCCTGAAACCGTGCTCCCCTCTCCCGACCCCTGCTGACGCAGGGGCCACCCTCCTCCGCAGAGGGGGGAGGGAGACGCGCGTGGGTTCAGCCGTTGCCCTTATCCGGCAGCGATGTGTGAACATCGTAGCCCGCGCGGGAGAGGGGACCCGCGCCGCGTCCTGAGCCCCGATCGCGCATCCCATCATTGCCATTGCCGCCGCGTCTCCTGCTCGCCGGCGAGGACCGGGCCGGGGCGGCGGCAGGCGCGGAGGTAATCGAGCGCCTGCGGGATCATAACGTCGGCCCGGTGGCTCTCCCGGGAGAGCTCGACGCAGACCAGCTTGCCGTAGCCGACCGCCTCCAGCGCCTCCAGCACGCCCGGCACGTCCATGTCGCCTTCGCCGAAGGGCAGGTGGATGTGGCTGCCGCGCTTCATGTCCTCGATCGCCACGGTGCCGGTACGGTCGGCGAACTCGCGGACGGCCGCGGCCGGTTCGCGCTCACCGGTGACCAGGCAGTGCCCGGTGTCGAGGGCGAGCTTCAGCCCGGGGACGTCGAGGGCCGCATAATCGTCCAGGGTCTCGATCAGCATGCCGGGCTCGGGTTCCAGGCACGGCACGATCCCGGCCTGTGTCGCGAAGGCCGCGACCTCGTGCAGCCCCTCCCCCAGCCAGCGCCGGGCCTCGCCGTGATCCACGCCGGGCTTGGGCACGCCCGCCCAGAACGAGACCGCCTCGGCGGACAGAATCGCGCCGATCTCCACCGCGCGCTTGAGGAAGCCGACCCGCCGGGCGCGCCCGGCGGCGTCGGCGGTCACCAGGGTCGGCTCATGCTTGGCGTTGGGGTCGAGCAGGAAGCGGGCGCCGGTCTCGATGACGCAGGCCAGCTCGAGCCGTTCCAGCAGGCTCGCGACCCGGCCGGCCTCCGCGGCCCAGGTTTCGGCGAACGGATCGAGGTGGTGAATGTCCAGCGTCAGGGCCACGCCGTCGTAGCCCGCTGCCTTGATCAGATGCAGCGCGTCGTCGAGGCGGTGGTTGGCGGCGCCGTTGGTGTTGTAGGCGAAGCGCAGGGTCACGCCGCCCTCCCCTGCTTCTGGGCGAGCCGGAACGGCGCGTGGTGCGATTCCGGCTCGCGGTAGAGCGGATAGTGCCGCCCGACGATCCGCTCGGCGAGGGCTGTGTCGAACAGCGGCTGGCCCCCGAAGCGCTCCAACGCCTCCGGGGTCAGGCGCACCGGGCGCAGGGTCTCGCTCTCGGTACCGAAGCGGATCAGCGGATGGTCGCGCTCGAGCAGCTTGCGCGTGTTGCGCTCGCCGATGCGGTAGTAGCTCATGGTCTCGACCTCGAGCCCGGGCACGATCGCCTTGACCACGCCGACGCTGCCGCCGAGCGGCGAGCAATCGACGTAGAGCACGTCGAACCCCGCCTCCAGCAGCCGGTCGCAGGCGATCTTGCCGCGGGCATGGCCGTCCGGGGCCGGGGTGGAGGGCAGCTCCGAGAACCGCTTGGTGCTCCGCTGGCCATAGACGGTGTCGGCCAGCACGTCCCGGAGGCCGGCAGCCGGCATCTCGATCCATTCGAGCATCGCCTGAAGGGCGCGGCTCTCCTCGAGATCGAGGCTCGGCAGGGCCTTCTGGATGAATGCATCGACGTAGCCCGGCGGGGTCACGGTGGCGGCCATGTCGAGGGGGCCGTGCCCGAAGGTCTTGCGCACCCGCGCCGCCTGGAACTCCAGCAGCGCCTTGCGCAGCGCCCGCTCCCGGTCCGGATCGCAGGCCTCGCCGCAGGCCGAGAGGGCGATCGGCGCCGGGGTGCGGGCCGGATCCTCGTCGTAGCCGACGACGTAGAGGTTGGTGAGGCCGAACTGGTCGGTGGCGAACTTCGGCAGCGCCCGGATGCCCAGCTCCTTGAGCCGGGCCAGCATCGCGGCGTTCTCCGGCCCGATCCCGTCGAGGTCGAGCATCACCCCCTGGTCGAGCGCCCGGAACAGCAGGCCGTTGCCGTCGCGCTGGAGCAGTTCCAGGACGCCGTGGCCCAGCGCGAAGGGCACGTCGGGTCCGGCGCCGAGGCCGTTGGTGATCAGGTTCGTGAAGGGCTTGTAGCCCTCGGACAGCTCGAAATAATCGGTGGCGGCCACATCGAGCGGCATCAGTACGATCTCGCCGGTGGCGTACCGGACCGCCGGCGTCCATTCGAGCACCGTGTCGCGGCCGACCGGGGAGCCCGCGGGCAGGCAGAGGGTCAGCGGGTCGGCCACCGAGGCGGCGCCGTAGACCCGGGCGAGGTCGGTGTAGCTCGCCCGCTCCTTGGCTCGCGGCAGCACCGCCAGCGAGGGCATCAGGTTCTCGGCGATCTCCGCGACGGCGCCGATCAGCGCCTCCTCGTCGGTGGCGCCGTAGCCGATGCCGGACGGCATCGCGCCGACGAAGAACGGGTCGTCGAGGAACAGGGCGACGAACCAGACCGGCACGCCGGTGCGGTCCAGCGGCGCCAGGGGGAAGCCGACCACGCGGCCCTCCGGCAGGACGTCCAGATAGGCCTTGACCGGGTCGGGCAGGATCGCGGGCAGCCCCTCGATCGGCCTCTTGGCACCGAAGCGGTAGGCCCGCGGCGCCTTGATCCGGTCGTGGCGGGCGCGGTCGTCCTGGTCGTGGATGGCGTCTGGGTTGGTCAAGTCGTGTTCCCGTCTTCGTCGAACCGTTCGCCGCGGCCTCTCTCCACCCCTCTCCCTCATCCCGAGGTGCCCGCGTCGGGATATGGGAGTGGGGGTGGGACGCCCCGGAGCCTGGTTCCGTGGTTGGCTATCCCGTCCTGACGCGCCTACCCCTGCCCGTAGGCGCGGGCGACGAGTCGCATGGTGTGGAGGTCGCGAGCCGCCGAATAAGCCGTCCGTTCCTCGGGCCGGCGCAACGCCGAGCCGAAGGCGCGGACCTGCTCGGTGAAGGGCGAACTGTCGGCATCGAAGGCCTGCGGCTCGGAACGCCCGGTCGCGCCGTCGATGAACAGCAGCGTGCCGCCGGCCGTCTGGCCCATCGTGTTCTCGGCGACGAGCATGCCTTTGGTGCCGACCACCTCCAGGCGCCGCCGAGGGAGCGCGTCGGGGCAATTGTAGGCCACGTGCAGGCTCGCCAGGGCGCCGCCGCCGGTGCGGCCGATCAGCAGGGCACCGTCATCGACCGAATAGTCCTGGGCGCGGGTCTGGGTGAGGGCCGCGAGATCCGCGATCGGCTCGCCGAGCAGGAAATCCACGAGGTCGAGCCCGTGGGGGGCGAGGTCCATGAGGGCGCCGCCGCCGGCCTGGGCGGCGTCGATCCGCCAGTTCGGCTGGCCGGCCTCGGACCAGTCGCGCCCGAGCCAGCAGGCGTAGACGATCCGCAAAGCCGTGACGGTGCCGAGCCGCCCCGCCGCGACCTGGGCCCGAATCATTCGGTGGGCCGGATGGTGCCGCTGGTCGAACGCCGTCCCGTAGAAGATTTTCCGGGACTCCACCGCCCGCACGATGGCTTCGGCGTCATCGAGCGTCGCCGCCATCGGCTTCTCGCACAGGACCGCCTTGCCGGCGGCGGCCAGCGCCTCGACGGCGCCCCGGTGCAGGTGGTTCGGCGTCGCCACGTAGACCGCCTCGACCGCGGGCTCGGCGATAAGGCCAGCGAGGTCGGCATGGACGCGGGCGCCTTCGCGCTCGGCCGCCGCGCGGCTCTCCGGGTTCGGATCGCTGACCGCGACGAGCCGGTGCCCGGCGGCGCGGATGCCCGGGGCCATGTAGTCGCGGGCGACCCAGCCGTAGCCGACGATGCCCCAGCCGACCCCGTCCATCACCAGCGCTCCGGCAGATCGACGAATTCGCGGGCGCGGACGCGCTGCGTCTCGGGCCCGTCGATGCGGCCGTCGAAGGTGAGCTGCGCGGGGCCCGGCGATCGCATCGGGTAGGTGGCGCGGGGGGCGTATTCCGCCTCGTAGCGCTCGGAGGGCCAGCGGATCGCGTAGCCGTCCCCCTCCGGCCGATACAGCGGGTTGAGCTGCACGACGGTGCCGGCCTTCGGCAGCGTCAGGCCGTCCACCACCGCCCGCGGAGCCGGACGCATGCCGGGGCCCGCCACCACCGAGAACGCCTCGCAGCTCCGCAGCGCCGTGGGTTCCTGGGGCACCGGCGCCCGGCCCTCGACCAGGGCGCGGGTCAATTCCGCGTCGTCGTACACGAGGGCGTCGGGGAACAGGTCGGCGATCTCCTCGGCGGTGACGGCCCGGCCGGCGGAGAAGCCCGGGCAATCGCGGTTGTGGATGTGGCTGAGCGCGAGCCAGCCGTCGTCCCCGGCATTCAGCCGCAGGTTCTCGAGCAGGGCCGGCTTATCGTCGAGGAAGTAGAAGGCGTCGTTGCAGGCCACGAGATCGACCGGCGCGCCGGGGATCGGCCAGTGCGGCGAGCCGGCGTCGAAGCAGACGAGTTGCGCCTTCGGCCCCACGACCCAATGGCGTGCGACCCACAGCTTGGCGAAGACCACGTCGGCGCCGGCGGCCTTGCAGCCGCGGCGCTCGAGTTCCCGCAGGTAATGGCCGATGCCGCAGGCGAATTCGAAGACGCAGCGCGGCTCGTTCCAATGGGCCTCGAGCAGCGTCAGGCCGGCCAGGAAGGTCGGGTCGGTCCAGCGATGCAGGAAGTAGTCGCCGACCCGGCCCCAGCCGAGCCAGTCGACCGCCTCCCGGAGGGTCGCGTCGCGCCGGCCCTTGATCAGCCGGATGATCCCGGCCGGGTCGGCGGGAGGGCCGTTCCACCACGCGTCCTGATCGACCAGCAGGGCGGCCAGGGCCTCGTCGGGCTCGCCCGCATCGAGGTGGGCCAGGACACGTTCGACCAGCGCCTCGCGGCCGACCCGCAGGTACGGGATGCCGTCGATGACGGGCCAGCGCGCGCCGGTGCCGGCGTCGCGCAGGGCGTGCGGCGCATCGGGCTTCAGGGGGTTGCCGGTCTGCGGCGATTGGAGTTCGAACGGGATCATGGGCTCTCAAGACCGCCCCGTCAGATGGGCGACCGGGTCTGACGGACAACGCGGGTTCGGTCCTAAGGGATGCGCATGTCGCGCAGGACACGGTCGTGGAACCCCTTCACCGGCCCGGCATGGACCAGCTCCCACTCGTCGAGCACCGCCGCCATCGTGGTCGAGGCACCCCGCAGATGCTGGGCGATCTGCAAGACCCGATCGACGCAGTCGGCCGCGTGGAAGGCACGGCCCTCTGCGGTGGCGTCGTCCGGCAGCACCGCGCGCGCCCGCTCGACATGCCCGCGCAGGGGCCCGTCGAGCTCGGACATCGCCCAGCCGGTGGTCACGGCCATGATCGGGCCGAGATGGTCACCGAGCAGCATCTCGCCGGTGAAGCCGGCATCCGGCATCGCGGCGTTGTGGAAGTGATGCGCCATCGCGGCCAGGAACACGGTTCCGGGATCGGCCCGGTAGAATGGGCTGAGGCAGACGCCGTAGACGGCCACGATCAGGCAATGCTCGGCGTGGTTCTCCGGCGGTTCCAGCAGGATCCGGGCGCGGCCGGGGCAGGTCACGCCCGCCCGCGGCTGCTGGGCCAGGGCCGCCACGAAGGACGGCAAAGGTCCGGGCCGGCCCGGCGGGCGCGGCGCGAGCCGGCCGCGCAGGCGATCCCGCAGGGCTGGATCGAGGTCGCCGGTCACGGCATCGAAGCCCGCGACCAGGACCGCGGAGGCCGCCGCATCGGAGAGCCCCGCCGCCGACAGGAAGGCGGCGTCGAGGTCGCAGAGCCGCGTCGCGGCGAGCGTCGTCGCGGTGATGTCGAGGGCGACATCGTCGGGCGAGGCCCCACCCGTGAGTAGGCCCCACCCCTGCGCGAACAGCCGCTCGGCGATCGACCCCTCGCGGCCCGCGGAGCGGACGCGCTTGAGGTCGTTCATCTCCACGAAGAGTTCACGCAGCGCGGCCGGCGCCGCGGCACCCGACATCAGTGGACGCCGAGCCAGTCGAGAAGCATCGCTTCCTGCTTGCCGAAGGCGTGCTCCGGCCCGCGGCCGTTCTTCACCATCGGGGCCTTGAAGAAGGTCGAGAGCTGCTCCTGCACGCCGCCGTCGCCGCGCTTCTTCGCCAGATCGAGCACACGGGCGATCTCGATGACGAGCGGCGCCGCCAGGATCGAGTCCTTGCAGAGGAAGTTGACCTTGATCTGCATCCGCTGGCCCATGAAGCCGGTGACGTCGATGTTGTCCCAGGCTTCCTTGTCGTCGCCGCGGGGGCGGTAATAGTGGATGTGCACGAGGTGGTCCTCGACCGGGTAGCCGAGGATCGAGTCGAGCACCGTGCCCTTGGTGTTGAGCTTCGACTGCAGCGAGTTCGGGTCGTTCAGGGCGAGGCCGTCGCGGTTGCCCAGGATGTTGGTCGAGAACCAGCCGTCGACATGGAGGGCGCGGGCCTTGAAGGCGGGAGCCAGCACCGTCTTCATCATGGTCTGGCCGGTCTTGCCGTCCTTGCCGGCCACCGGGACGTTCATCTCCGTGGCCAATCCGAGCAGGGCCGGCACGTCGGCCGCGATGCTCGGGGTGAAGTTGGCGTACGGGATCCCGCTCTTGATCGCCGCGTAGGCGTAGAGCATCGCCGGGGAGATCGCCTCGTCGCTCGAATCCAGGCCCTTCTCGAAGGCGGCGGTGGAGTTCAGGGTCGGGTCGTTGAGGTCCGGCCAGCGCTCCGTGGAGGCGAGGTTCACGACGACCACCTCGTCGAGGTTGCTCTCCTTCTGGAAGCGGCGCAGGTCGTTGGCGATCACCGAGACCGCCTCGCGATGGTCCTTGGCGACGATGCGGTTCTGCCCGTCGATGTTCTTGCAGAACTTCGCGCTGCCCACCGCCGGCCAGGGCGTGATGCCCTTCAGGACCTGGGCGCCGTTCTCGATGTCGTCCCTCGACAGCACGCCGTGACCGGTCGCGGCCGAGGCGAGGTCGTCGCCGTTCAGGTCCCAGCCGGCGAACACGAGGTCCTTGTAGTCCACCATGCCCGCGACGGAGAGGCCGGCGAGCGGCAGCCCGTCAAGCCGGTTCGATCCGGATTTGATCATTTCGATGCCGGCGATGGCGGTGGTGGCAACGGCGCCACCCATGCCAACGAACGCGACGCCGACGCGGCGACCGGTCTGCATGCTCATCGGAAAATAGTGTCCTTGTGGGGACGCGCGTCGCGTCTGGGGAATGAGTAGTCGAGCCCCCCGGGGCGATATTTAACTGGCTCGACCGTGGCCCGTTCCAAGTCGAATGCGACAACTTTGCGCTTCGAGACCGGCAAGCACGGCCGGATCACGGCGTTAAGGCGGCCTGAAAAAGCAGGGTTAACCCTTCGTTGACCGTGCCACGCTTGAATCACGGAGCCGTCCCATTCTGGTCACGGCCGGCGCCGATAGGGCCGCCGCTTCAAAGAGCCCGGCCGCCAGACGCCGGGCCGACGCAAGGGACAATCTGGAAGAGGACCAGTGATGGGGGTTTTCCCGGAGCCGGCGCGTTGCGCCGACGACGTGAGCCGACTCGTGCCGAAGACGTCCGACCGCACGAGTCGTTTTGAGGATGAGACCGTGGCCTGGCTGCCGCGGCAGCAGGATGGGACCAAGCACCGGGCACTTCGCCGCATGGGCCGCAACGGCCTCCGGCGCTTCACCGGGACCCTAGCTCTGGGCTTCGTTTCCGGGTTCGGCCTGCCGCAGGCGGCCTTCGCGCCGGCCTTCTTCGCGCCCGCCGCGCAGGCCCATGACCGGATCGATATTAGCCCGCGCACCGCCCAGGCCCTCGCCGCCGACGGCCGCACCGGCTGGTTGCGGGACGGCGCGCCGGACGAGGGCCTGCGGGCCGGATTCCCGGACGCGGCGCCGGCCGAGGGCGCGGCCGCCTGGACCGGGCTCCCCGTCGAGGACCAGGAGCCGGCGACCGCCGCGCTGATCCAGGACGACCTCGCGAGCCTGCCGCGGGTCACCCAGGAGCAGGGCGAGGACGCCGTCCGGTTCGGCGAGCGCAGCGTGCCGCGCAAGGTGGTCGACACGATCGTGAAGGCCTCCGACGAAGCCGGGGTCGACCCGGTCTACATGATGGCGCTTGCCGACAAGGAATCGAGCTTCGACACGGAGGCCAAGGCCGGGACCTCCTCGGCGCAGGGCCTGTTCCAGTTCGTCGCCCGCACCTGGCTGGAGATGATCCGCGATTACGGCGCCCGCTACGGCCTCGACGAAGAGGCCGCCGCCGTGAAGGGCCGTGGCTCCGCGATCACCGTCGCGAGTTCCATGCGGGCCCGCGTGCTCAACCTGCGCAACGATCCCCGGATCGCCGCCCTGATGGCGGCCGAGCTGATCAAGCGCGACCGCGAGCGGATCGAGGCCCGGGTCGGCCGGACGCTCACCACCACGGAGCTGTACCTCGCCCACTTCCTGGGCAGCGCCAGCGCCGGGCGCTTCCTGTCGCTCTCCTCCGAGAAGCCCGACGAGGTGGCGGGGCGCGAGTTCCGCAGCGCCGCCCGGGCCAACCGCAGCCTGTTCACCGAGAAGTCCGGCGGCAAGCGCCGCAGCCTGACGGTCGCGGAGCTGCACGGCCGGATCGACGACATGATCGATCGACGCCTGACCCGCTACCAGGGTGTCGCCGCGGTGGCGGCGGCCGTCGACAGGGCGCCGGCCCAGACCGAGACCGCCGCCAACGAGGCCGCCCCGTCGCCGGACAACCGCCGCGTCGAGGTCACGGAGGCGCTGCCGCCGGACGGCGTCTGACGCCATCGACGGTCAGTGCCCGCCCGCCGCCGCGCCACCGCCGAGCTTGACCGATTTCAGGCTCAGCGCGAGGGGCACCGCGCAGGCGGCGACCAGGCCCAGCACCCAGAACACGTCGATATAGGCCCAGTAGGCGACCTCGGTCTGGAGCACGCTGCCGATCCAGGCGGTCGCCTGGCTCTGGGCCTCGACGCCGGCATAGCCGTGCTCGGAGAAGTACTGCGTCGCCTGCCGCATGGTCTCCTGGTAGCCCGGCGCCGTCGGGTTGACGCTCTCGACCAGCCGGCTCTGGTGGAACTGGCTGCGATAGGCCAGCACGTTCTGGGCGAGCGAGACGCCCATGGAGCCGCCGACGTTCCGGGCGACGTTGATCAGGGCCGAGGCCTGGTCGGTCTGGTCCTTGCGCAGGCCCTCGTAGGAGGCCGAGGTGATCGACAGGAACACCATCGGCAGGCCGATGCCGATATAGACCCGCGACCACGCGAAGAACGAAAAGGTGGTCGTGCCGTTGAGGCGCGTCAGGTCGTACATTCCCAGCGCCACAATGGTCATGCCGGCGGCGATCAGCCATTTCGGCTGCACGTAGGCCGAGGCCCGGCCGGTGAGGAACATCATCACCACCGTGACCATGCCGCCCGGGCCGAGGACGAGGCCCGACAGGGTGGCGGTGTAGCCGTAATATTCCTGCGTGATCTGCGGGATGAACTGCGTGGTGGAGATCAGGATCGCCCCGGTGAACATCATCACCAGGAAGCAGGAGCCGAACTGGCGGTTGCCGATCAGGCGCAGGTCCACCGCCGGATTCTTCTGGTTCAGGAGCCACGGGATCATGGCGACGAACGAGACGACCACGAGGACGCCGGAGACGTTCATCAGGGTCGAGGTGCCGAACCAGTCCTTCCGCTGCCCCTCGTCGAGGATGACCTCGAGCGAGCCGAGGAACACGGCGACCAGCAGGAAGCCGACGAGGTCGAACCGGATGCCCTTGCGCACCAGGGCGCGGCGCTCCTTCTTGGCCGCCTCGCTGTCCTCGATCAGCCAGTACATCAGCCCGAGCGCGATCATGCCGATCGGCCCGTTGATCAGGAAGCACCAGTGCCAGGAGGCGTTGTCCGACAGCCAGCCGCCCAGCGTCGGGCCGATCACGGGCGCGACCACGATGGCCACGCCGTAGAGGGCGAAGGCCTGCCCGCGCTTCTCGGGCGGGAACGAATCGGCGAGGATCGACTGCGCCAGCGGCGCCATGCCGCCGCCACCCAGCCCCTGCAGCACCCGGAACAGCAGCAGCGATTCGAGGCTCCAGGCGAAGCCGCACAGGATCGACGCGATGGTGAACAGGGCCACCGACCACATGAAGAACGCCTTGCGGCCGTAGCGCTTGGCCAGAAAGCTCGACGCGGTCAGCGTGATGGCGTTGGCCACCAGGTAGCTCGTCACCACCCAGGCCGCCTCGTCGGGCCCGACCGCGAGGCCGCCCGAGATGTAGCGCAGGGCGACGTTGGCGATGGTGGTGTCGAGCACCTCCATGAAGGTCGCCAGCGCCACCACGCCGGCGATCAGCCAGGGATTGTGGCCGCCGGGTGCCTTCGCCGCGGACGCCTTCGCGCCGGACGCTTTGCCTGCAGGCGACCTGCCCCCGGAGGCCTGGGCCGTGCCGGCCATCGCGGTCACCGCACCGTGACGGTGGGCACGACCGACATGCCCGGGCCGATCGACACGTCCGTCGGCCAGTCCTTCACCACGATCTTCACCGGGATGCGCTGCGTGACCTTCACGTAGTTGCCGGTGGCGTTCTGGGCCGGCAGCAGGCTGAAGGCGGTGCCCGAACCCGGCTGGACGGAGGCCACGGTGCCGTGGATCGTGCGGCTCGGATAGGCATCGATCACGAGGTCCACCGGCTGGCCGGGACGCATGTCGGCGATCTGCGTCTCCTTGTAGTTCGCCGTGACCCAGATTTCGTCCGGCACGAACATCGAGAGGCTCTGGCCGGCCTGCGCGTAGGCTCCGATGCCGCCCGTCAGCCGGACCACGCGCCCGGGCTGCACGGCCTGGATCGTCGTGTAGCCGAGGTTCAGCTCGGCCTGCTCGACCTGCGCCTTGTCGCGGGCGAGCTGCGCTTCCGTCGAGGCCTTCTGGGCCTGGAGCGAGCCGATCTGCTTCTGGGCCGCCACGACGCTCGCGTTGGCGCTCTGCACCGAAGCCTGGCGCTGCTGCAGCGTCGAGGTGGCCGACTGGGATTGCTGGACCGAGCCCGATCCGCGCTCCGCCAGGTCCTTGTACCGGGCCGCGTCCTCCTGGGCGAACTTCAGCGCCGCCTCGGCGGTGGCGACCTGGGCCTTCGACACGTCGATGTTGGCGTACTGCGCCTGGATCTGGGCGTCGATGTTCTTGATCGCCGCCGCGTCGGCCACGACCTGCGCCTTGGCCTGTTCGAGGGCGATCTTGTAGTCGCGCTGGTCGATCTGGAACAGCATCTGCCCGGCATCGACGTGCTGGTTGTCGGTGACCGGCACCGCGACGAGATAGCCGCCGACCTTCGGCTGGACCGAGATGCTGCGGGCATCGACGAACGCGTCGTCGGTGCTCTCGTAGGGGTGCATGTACAGCAGCCAGTAGAAGAACACGCCGACGCCGAGCGCGACCACCGCGAGGGCTCCGAGGATGAACGCCACCGGATGGCGCCGCAGGACGCCCGGGCGCCGCTCGTCCTCGTCCTGCTCGCCGTCCCCGGGGGCGCCGTCCTCCTGGTCGCCATCCCGGTCGGCGTCTGCCTCGGGGGCGCCCCGGTCGTCGTCCCGGGACGGCTTGCGCGCGGTCTCGGCAGGCGCGGCGTCCCGGCCGAGATCAAGGATGTCGCGAGCGGGCGGCTCGGGCCGGCTCTCGGCCGGCAGCGGATGGGACGCGGACTCGGCTGCCTGCCGCTGATCGTCAAACATGGCGTCTCATCACCACCGGATGGGCCGGCCACCCTGCGGCGGCCGGGCTCTGTTCGTGCCCGCCTCGGTCAGCAAAAGCCGGCGGCCGCGCCAAGGTTCCGGCCCGTCGGCGGCCGCGTTCAGGAACGCTTGTCGCAGTGCAGCGTTCTGCGGGCGGGTCGGCCGGGCATGCGCCCGACGCGCTTCGGAGTTCCGCCATGACCAGCACCCCGTCCCCGAGACCGCCCGGATCCGGCATCGGTTCGAGCGCGACGTCGCCCTCGGGCATCCCGCTGACCGGCACCGCCCGCCTGGACGCCATGAGCACGGTGCTCGCCCGGAACTGGTGGCTCATCGCCCTGCGCGGCGTCGTCGCGATCCTGTTCGGCATCGTCGCCTTCGCGGCTCCGCAGGCCTTCGTGCTGTCGCTGGTGTTCCTGTTTGCCGCCTACATGCTGGTCGACGGGATCTTCGCCATCGTCGGCGCGGTGCGGGCGGCCCAGCGGCACGAGCGCTGGGGCTTCCTGCTGCTCGAAGGCATCGTCGACGTCGTCGTGGGCGTGGCCGCCGTGCTGGTGCCGGCCGCCGCGGTCTGGGCCTTCGTGCTGCTCCTCGCCGCCTGGGCGCTCGTCACCGGCGGGCTGATGATCGCGGCGGCGTTCCGGCTGCACCTGCATTACGGGCGCTGGTGGCTGGGGCTCGGCGGCCTCGTCTCGATCCTGTTCGGCATCGCGCTGATCCTGGAGCCGGGCATGTCCGCCCTGGTCCTGACCTGGTGGATCGGCGCCTACACGTTCGCGTTCGGCGTGCTCCTGCTGATCCTCGCGGTGAAGCTGCGCAGCCGCCACGGAATGGCCGGACCGGTCGCCGGGCGGTAGCGGTTCGCGTTGCGCGGGGCACACGGTCGCGGCGCCTCGGACGCCGCGACCGGGCATCGTCCGTTTGTCGATGGGACTCGCACCCGAATGCAGCTTAGAACGCTGCCTCGACCGGACGGTCCGGTCCCGGAACACGCATCGCGATGACGCCAGACGCGCCGGAGCGCGCCCCGACCGATCCGGGCCCCGCACGGGATCCCGGGGCCGACACGGCGGACCCGCGCCGGGCGGCCCGAGAGGCCGGACGCGCCGCGCGCGATCTTTTCCGCCACCTGTGGATCCTGATCGCCGCCGCCGGGCGCGGCATGCTGCAAGCCGGGCGTTCGGCTTTCTCGCGAATCGCCGGCGCCCTGACCCGGCGACGTGACCGCGCGCGGCCCGTCGCGGCCGAGCGGTCCGCTGCGGCGGACACGGTACCGGGCTTCGCGGAAGGCCGAGGCCGCTTCGGCCGCCTGCGGCGCCGGCCCGTTCTGCTCGCCGCCGGGGCCGCGATCCTGCTGCCGGCCCTGGCGCTGGCGGTCTACCTGCTGGCCGCCCTGGTGACCCTGCCGCCGCTGGGCGGGGCGGTCGTCGAGACCGGCCAGCGGGCGATCACCGTCGAGGCCGATGACGGCCGGGTCTTCGCCACCCGGGGCAGTTTCCGCGGCCAGAAGCTCACCGCCGCCGACCTGCCACCGAACCTCGCCAAGGCGATCGTCGCGATCGAGGATCGCCGGTTCTACAGCCACTGGGGCATCGACCTGCGCGGCCTCGCCCGCGCCGCCTGGCGCAACGCCGCGGGCGGCGGGGTGCGCGAGGGCGGCTCGACGATCACGCAGCAATATGTCCGCCTGACCTCGCTCAACCAGGAGAAGACGCTCTGGCGCAAGGTCCAGGAGGCGTTCCTGGCGCTGCGGGTCGAGACCACGATGAGCAAGGACGAGATCCTGCTCGGCTACCTCGACGCCGCCTATTTCGGGGCCGGCGCCTACGGGGCGGACGCGGCCGCCCGGCGCTATTTCGGCAAGCCCGCCAAGGCCCTGACCCTGCCCGAGGCGGCCATGCTGGCCGGGCTGGTGCGGGCGCCCTCGCAGCTCGCCCCCACCCGCAACCTCGGCGGCGCCAAGGAGCGGGCCGACGTGGTGCTCCAGGCCATGGTGGAGACCGGGGCGATCTCGCAGAAGGAGGCCGACGCCGCGCGCAAGCAGAGCGTCACCCTGAAGTCTCCGCCCGAGGCGCCGCCCGGCACCAACTACTTCCTCGACATGATCGCCGGCGACGTGAAGCGGCTCGCCGGCACCGACGGCGACATGACGGTGCGCTCCACCCTCAACCTCGACCTGCAGAGCCTCGCGGAGGGCGTCGTCGCCAGGCGCCTCGACAAGGACGGCGCCAAGCGCAAGGTCGGCCAGGCCGCCATGGTGGTGCTGTCGAAGGCCGGCGCGATCCTCGCGATGGTGGGCGGCCGGGACTACGAGGACAGCCAGTTCAACCGCGCGGTCCAGGCCAAGCGCCAGCCGGGCTCGCTGTTCAAGCTCCTGGTCTACCTGACGGCCTACGAGCAGGGCCTGACGCCCGAGAGCGTGATGGACGATCGCCCGGTGCGCATCGGCGACTGGGAGCCCGAGAACGACGACGGGCGCTATCGCGGACCGGTGCCGCTGCGGACCGCCTTCGCGCTGTCGATCAACACGGTGGCGGCTCAGCTCGGGCAGGATGTCGGCATCCCGGCGGTGATCGCCACCGCGCGCAAGCTGGGGATCCAGTCCGAGCTGCCGAACGTGCCGAGCCTCGTCCTCGGGTCCGGCACCGTCAGCCTGCTGGAGATGACCCGCGCCTACGGCTCCGTGCTCTCCGGCCGCGCGCCGCTCGCGAGCTTCGGCATCCACGCGATCCGCGGGGCGGCCCCGCAGCCGCTCTACGTCCGGGCCGAGCCGGCGCCGGCCGCCACCCTGGCGCAGGAGCCGCGCCAGATGATGCTCGATTCGCTCCAGGCGGTGGTCGATTCAGGGACCGGCCGGGCGGCGCGGGTGCCGGGCCAGATCATCGGCGGCAAGACCGGCACCAGCCAGGATTTCCGCGACGCCTGGTTCGTCGGCATGACCCCGGACCTCGTGGTCGGTGTCTGGATCGGCAACGACGACGACAGCCCGATGAACCGGATGTTCGGCGGCGAGATGCCGGCCGGGATCTTCCACGATTTCGTCCAGCGGGCCTCCGCGCAGCTCGCCAAGGGCCGTCCGCGCCCGTCGGCGGAACGGGCCGAGCCGGCCCCGGCGGTCGCGGCGACGCCGCAGCCGGCCCCGCAGCCGACGCAACAGCCGACCCCGGTCGCGTCCAGCGAGATCCGGGGCGTGCCCGAAGTGATCGACACCGGGACCCTGTCGCTGCGCGGGCGGACCGTGCACCTCCTCGGCGTCGTGGGCGAGCGCGGGCACCTCGCCCGGCAGCTCGCCAAGTACCTGCGCCGCCGCGAGGTGGTCTGCAGCGTCTCCGAGGATGCCGCCGGCCGCTGCCGGATCGAGGGCGACGACCTCGCCGCCCTGATCCTCACCGCAGGCGGCGCCCGGGCCTCGGACGATGCGCCCCCGGACCTCCTCGGCGCCGAGGAGCAGGCCCGGGCCGAACGCGTCGGCCTATGGGGCCGGTGACGTGTTCGAGCACCCCTGCGATCCAAGCTCGGCGAGCGTCAGCGGATCGGGCGCGCCGCCGAAATACCGCGCCAGGGCCTCGGCGAAACCCGGCTCCTCCGGAGCGGCGCGGGCGAACAGGGTCATGCTCGAGCGGAACTTCATGTCGTCCGGGGAGCCGAAGATCGCGTGAGCCGAGCGTCCGGTGACGCCGTTCACCGCCGCCGTGCAGGCACGCAGGCGTGCGCCGAGCACCGGATGCCCGCAATAGGCCCGCGCCTCGTCCAGGGTGCCGATCGCGTAGCGTCGCGCCATCGGGCTGGAGCCCAGGCCGGCGATCTGCGGGAAGATGAACCACATCCAGTGGCTGCGCTTCTCCCCGGCCCGCAATTCCGCGAGGGCCCGGTCGTAGACGCCCGCCTGGGCGGCGACGAAACGGTCGAGATCGTAGGGTTCGGCCATGATCCGGCTCCGGTCTGCACCACACCAACCCGGTAGCGGTCGCCCGGATGCGCGCGGCCGGATTATCCGGGCGGGCGCTGATCGCGGCCGGCGGGAGACCTATCTCGGCGGGACGTGCCGTCGGCCGGTGGGAGGCACCGGCCCGGCTGCAACGGTACACGGAGACGTCTGATGCCGCAGATCACCGTCCGGGGACTCGCGTTCCGCTATGTCCTGGAGGGGCCCGAGGATGCACCCGTGGTTGCGTTCTCGAACTCGCTCGGCGCCACCCTGGACATGTGGGACGCCCTGCTGCCGGCGCTTGCCGGCCGGTTCCGGACGCTGCGCTACGACACCCGCGGCCATGGCGGCTCCGAGACGCACGACCGGCCGACCGAGATCGCGGACCTGGCCGGCGATCTCGCGGGGCTGCTCGACGGGCTCGGGATCGCCCGGGCCCACCTGGTCGGGCTCTCGCTCGGCGGCATGATCGTGCAGGCTCTGGCGAGCGACGATCCGGCGCGCTGCGCGAGCGCGACCCTGATGGCGACGGCCGCGCATCTTCCGAGCGCACAGAGCTGGAACGAGCGTGCCGAGACGGCGCGGATGCAGGGGACCGGCGCGCTCATGGACGCGACGCTGGCGCGCTGGTTCACTCCGGCCTTCGCCGAGCGCTCACCCGAGGCCGTACGGTCCGTGCGGGAGCGCTTCGTCGCCTGCGATCCGGTCGGCTACGCGGTGTGCTGCGGCGTGATCGGACGGATGGACCTGCGGCCCGCCCTGTCGGCGATCACGGCCCCGACCCTGGTGATGGCCGGGCGCGACGACCCATCGACGCCCCCCGCCATGGCCGAAGCGCTCTGTGCCGGCATCGCCGAGGCCGAACTCGTGGTGCTGCCCCGGGCGGCGCATCTCCTGGCGGTCGAGCGCGCCGATGCGGCCGGACGCTACCTGCGGGCGTTCCTCGATCGCATCGAGGCCGGCGGCGCCTGAGGATCCACGAGCCTCAAGCCGCCATCACCCGGAACGGCGCGTCAGTGGCAGGGAATGCCGGCCTCCGCGGGGGACATGCCCCGCGCGAGCCGGCGCCCGACATGGAACAGGACCTTCTCGATCAGCGCGATGGTCAGCGGATCGCCGTCGTGTTTCGCGAGCTGATAGGCGTCGAGCAGGCTGTCGCTGATGTCGCCGAGCAGGTCCACCGGATCGTGCTGCACGTCTGCCCCGAGTGACGACACCGGCGCGGCCGCCGATTCGCCGGCCGGCCCGTCGTGGGCGGCTTGCGAGCCTTCGATGACCTGGCGCGCGGCGTCGATCATGGCCCGCATTTCTGCGAGCAATTCGAGGCTCGTGACGTCGTCTGGCGTATCCTTACGCATGGTTCGGTCCCCCAACCGGTCCCAAACTGCACCTACAGGTTGCGGTCCGTCAACCGTCCGCTTGCCCATCTTGCAGGCATATAGGTTTCAAAGCGGGATTGTCGCAGGCTGCGCCACCGCAAAAGTCGATCACGGCATCATCAAAGAAGAAAACGATTACAACCACGAGGTGCAGCAGCAGTGAGGCGGCTCGTCGTCCGACCGCATGGCATTCCCGGTTCAAACACAAGAACGCCCCCGCGGAGAGATCCACGGGGGCGCCTGTATCTTCACTGAGCGCAATTAGTATTAACGAGCCGTTACTTGACGAGGGCGAGCAGCGCCTTGCCGGCCTTGGAGTTCAGCTCCTTGGCGTCGAGGGTGCCGTCGTTGTCCGGGTCGGCCATCTTGAAGCGATCGGCGACCGCGGCGAGGTATTCCTTCTTGTCGACGGTACCGTCGTTGTCCGGATCGGCCTGCTTGAGGCCGGCCTTGCTCAGGCGACCCTTCAGCTCCTTGGCGTCGAGGGTGCCGTCGGCATCCTTCTCCAGGCGGTCGAAGGTCGCGGAGGCGACGGCCTCGACTTCCTTGAGATCGACGGTGCCGTCGTTGTCGGTGTCGATCATCTTGACGGCGCTGGCGCCGCTCACCGGCTTGGCGAGGGCGGCCGGAACTGCGAGGCCCGAAACGGCGACGGCAAAAGCCGCGAAGCCACTGATGAAACGAAGGGTCATTGCCAAATACTCCCGAAATTTGATGCGGGATCTTCCTAGGCGTGCCCGGACGATGCTGCAAGTGCGAAATTGGCAGGGCAGGCCAGCCGCGCGTGGTCCGGATGACGCGAGACACGAAAAAGGGGCCGGCCAGCGCCGACCCCTCATGGATCATCCAGTCACAGCAAGCTGTGGACAGTCCGAATCAGTAACCGTAGCCGCGGCGGACCGCCGGACGGTCGTCCTCGAATCGCTGGCGGCGATACATCCGGTCGTCGTCGGCGCGGTCACGATCCCGGCGGTATTCGTCCCGGCGGAAATCGCGCTCCCGCTGGCCGCGCGAGCGCAGGTCGACGCTGGGACCGTCGGGGCCGATATCGATGCGCTGGGCCGAAGCCGGGACGACAGTCGCGAGGGAGGCGGCCAGGATGGCGCCGGCGAGCAGGGTCTTCATGGGACACTCCTTCGTGCGTTGGAGTGCCAACACAGTCTCGCGACGATCGTTCCCGATTCGCGCAAGGCATCTCCCGCGGCGCCGCAGAGATCCCGGCGATCTCAGGCCAGCGTCGACAAGTCCTGAAACCAGTGCTGCGCCTGAACATAGTTCTTTACCCGGGGCGACAACGCGTGCGGGTTGGTATCGTGCACCACCCAAACCTGCACCGCGTCGTCGACGACGATTTCGTGGATGCGGGCCAGCAGCCTGTTCTGCTCCTCGGGGTCCAGGCTCGCCTTCACCTTGTCGCACAGGGCGTCGACCTCGGGATTGCGGTAGTGGCTCCAGTTCACGCCGCTCGGGGCGATCTGCTTCGAATCGTAGAAGCGCAGGATCGCGTAGAACGGATCCGAGGTGACGTAGGCGATGTTGCCGGCGGTGACGCCCTTGAGGCCCGGATCCGCCGCGCCCTGGCGCCAGGCCGTGTAGGCCACCTCCAGCTCCACCGTCTTGAACTCGACCTGGATGCCGACCTCGGCCCAGCTCTGCTGGACGAACTCGTTGATCGGCAGGGACAGCATCTGCCCGGTCCCGCCGGTGGGGATCATGATCGTCGCCTTCACCGGGTTCTTCACCGAGAACCCGGCCTCCTCCACCAGCTTGCGCGCCGCATCCACGTCGGTCCTGATCTGGAAGCTCGGCTTGCCGAACCACGGGCTCGAAGTCTGCATCTGCCCCACGGCCGGCTGGGCGAGGCCGCCCAGGAGCTGGACGACGCCGTCGCGGTCGATGGCGAGGTTGGCGGCCTTGCGCAGGCGCAGGTCCCGCCAGGGCGACCCCTCCAGCATCGACAGGTGGTAGTTCCAGACATGCGGCGTGTCGTTGCCGACGACGCGCATGCCGGACGCCTTGAGGCGCGGTACCGCATCGGGGGCCGGCGCCTCGATCAGGTCGACGTTGCCGGAGAGCAGCGCGTTCACCCGGGCGAGGTCCTCGGGGACGCAGGTCAGCGTCAGCTTGGCGAGCTTCGGGACCCGCTTCGGGTTCCAGTAGCCGGCGTTCGGCAGCAATTCGAGGCGGACCCGCGGGATCAGCTGGCCCATCTTGAACGGGCCGGTGCCCGAGGGCTGAAACGCGAACTTCGCCCAGTCGCGCCCGACCGCCTCGTACTGGGCGGGCGAGGAGATCAGGAACCACAGCATCTGGTAGGGGAACAGGCTGTCGGGGTTCTTGGTCGTCACCTGGACGGTCTTGGCGTCGAGCTTGCGGTAGCTCGCGACGCCCGGCAGCCGCGGGCGGACCTGGGCGGCCTGCCGCTGGTCGAAATGCGGCGCCTCCTTGTTGAGCACCTTGTCGAAGTTCCAGATCACCGCGTCGGCGTCGAAGGCCGAGCCGTCATGGAACGCCACGCCCTCGCGCAGGTGGAAGACCCAGACCTTGGGATCGGCCGGATCGACCTCCCAGGCGGTGGCGAGACCGGGGACCATCCGGCCCGGACGGTCGGCGATGCCCAGATCCCAGGCGACCAGGGGATCGTACAGGGTGAGGCCGGTGAACTGGTAGCCGCCGGCGCCGCGATCCGGCTGGCCGGTCGTGAGCGGCAGGTCGGTCATCGAGATACCGTAGGTCAGGCTGCCGGCGGCCGCGCCCTGCGCGCCGGCCCGGCCCGCGCTGCCGAGCGCGGCCAGGGCGGCGCCCCCGGCCATGAGCGAGCGGCGTGTCGGCTTGATCGGGTCCATCGGGTCTCTCGGCAGAAGGGGACGCGCGGCCGGTCCGCGGCACCCCATTCATCGAGACGCGCCACATGCAGCCTGCATACGGTATCTTGCATGCATCGTGCCCAGTGCGGCGGCCGTCGGTATTCGACGCCTCAGGCGCCCCAGACCTGCCCGGGTCGCAGCGCCAGGAACCGCTCGGGGGCGATGCCGTGCGCCTCCAGGGCCTCAGCCAGAGCCTCCGCGGGCCGCTCGATGCCCTCGTCGGTGAGTTGGAACGTGCCCCAATGGTGGCCGAGCGCCTGGTCGGCCCCGAGCAGCGCGAAGGCCTCCACGGCCTCGGCCGGGTTCACGTGCTGCGCCTGCATGAACCAGCGCGGCTCGTAGGCGCCGATCGGCAGCGTCGCGAGGCGCGGCGCCCCGAACCGGGCCCGGATGTCGCGGAACAGCCCGCCGTCGCCGAAGCCGGTATCGCCCACATGGTAGTGGACGCCCTGGGCCGAGGTGATCACGAAGGCGCACCACAGCGCCATGCGCCGGTCCTGCACGCCGCGGGCCGACCAGTGGTTGGCCGGCACCAGGTGGACCGCGAGACCGTCGCCGAGATCCACCGACTCGCCCCAGTCGCGGGTCTCGACATGCATCGTGTCGTCGAAGTTGCGCAGGATCGTGTCGTTGCCCAGCGGCGCGACGATCAGCGGCTGGTGGGCCTGCCAGATCCGGGCGAGGTTCGGCCCGTCGAGATGATCGTAATGGTTGTGGGTGATCAGGACGACATCGATCGGCGGCAGGTCGGCGAACGCGATACCGGGCGGGTTGACCCGCTTCGGTCCGGCGAACCGGACCGGGCTCGCCCGCTTGGCGAAGACCGGGTCGATCAGGATGTTGCGGCCGGCGACCTGCACCAGGTAGCTCGCATGCCCGATCAGCACGACGCGCAGGGACCCGCTGCGCTCGGGCGGGCGGTCGGCGGGGAACGGGCTCGGGTAGCTCTTCGGCCAGGGCTCGCGCTGCCGCCCGGCCTGCCAGCGCAGCACGTCCGGCAACGACTTGTCGGTGGCCTGGTCCGGCAGGAAGAAGCGCAACCCGTCGAAATGATCGGATTCCGGGCCGCGATAATAGGGGTTCTTGCCCCGGCGGTGGGCGGCATAGCCGACGCCGCCGAGCGTCATCACCGTGGCCGCACTCGCGACCGTGAGCAGGCTGCGCCGTTTCATAGGTGGGAGATGGCCGGCCCGGCGCCGTGGTCAAGCTCTCGCCGCCGCGACGGGGAGCCTCAGGCCCGCTTTTGCCTCACTCCACGGCTTCGGCGGCGAGCGACAGGCGGGCGCGGAACACGACCTTGCCGACCGTATCGCGGACGCAGGCGACGTAATCCTGGCGCTCCACGTCGGGCAGCATGTCGCGGGCGATCGCCGACATGATCCGGGTGACCTTGGCGCGGGCGGCCGGCAGGTCCGGCAGGTCGAAGCCGACCTCGTCGCGGACCGGCTGGGAACCGTCATGGAGGTCGATGTAGAAGCGGGGCATCGGCGCGCAGCGTCTCGAGAGGAATACTTCTCGGAAATCATTGCGCAAATTGTGGTTAATAGAGCGTTACTCGCTCCGAATAGAGCCCAATAACTGCCCTATAAATCAGGAGCGCCAGCGCAGCTCGCGCCGTTCCAGGGGATTCTCGAACGGGCGCCCGGCGCGGTCCGATTCCAGGGCCTCGCGCTTCAGCCGGAAATACCATTGCGACGGCAGGTCGCCCTGTCCGAACAGCACCATGGTCGGCTTGCGGTCCAGGCCGTCCTGCGCGTGCTGAAGCACCTCCTGGTCCTGCGTGAGGAACTGCCGCATCAGCGGCCGGGCGACGGGCTTGAGCAGGTTCAGCGCCGGCATGCTCCAATAGAGGGCGTTGGTGAGCAGGGTGCGGTCCGGCGTGAGGGGCGTGGCGAAGGTGTAGTTGGCCACCCGCTTGTCACCCGCGCGGATGCGCTCCAGCCGGACCCCGGGGAGCCGGAACTCGATCTCGACCTCGGGCACGCCGCCGAGGAGGCGGTAGACCGGCGAACTCGTCGTGGTGGCGTGGCTCGTCATGACGAAGCCGTGCGGCACCGGCTGGAACGTCTTGACCTTCTCGCGCAGCTGCTTCGAGGGCCGGAACCACCAGCTGTCGTGCACGAAGGCGACATGGCCGGGATCGACCAGGCTCAGCGTGGTGAGATCGTAGGACGCCTCGACCACGAGTTCCACGACCAGGGAGCCGGCCGGCGCGAAATCCAGCTCCGGCACCGCGGGCACGTCGCCGGAGGCGGGCCCGAGATGCGGGTTCACCCACAGGAACCCGGCGCTCTCCCGTACGGGGAAGCGCTGGACCTGGATGCGGGAGAAATCGGCGGCGTCGTGCTCGGACAGGGTCGGGACGTCCCGGCAGCGCCCGTCCGTGCCGAAGCGCCAGCCGTGGAACGGGCACATCAGGGTGTCGCCGTCGAAGCGGCCCTTCGACAGGGCCATGCCGCGATGCGGGCAGCGGTCGCGCAGCGCGAACGGCGTCCCATCGGGGGTCCGGCCGAGCACGATCTGCTCGCCGTTCAGCTCCACGGCGCGGAGCCCGGTGCGGCCGAGGCTGCGGGATTGGCCGACGCAGTACCACGCGTTGCCGAGCGGCTGGCGCATGGCCTCGGGATCGAGGGCTGCATCCTCGGGCGGACGCGGCAGGGGCGTGACGGGCGCGTTCAACGGCGGTTCGGGCTGACCTCGGTGGGCTCGTCATACGCCCGGCAGCCGAAGCGGGAAAGCAGGTGCGCGGGGAGGACAAACGGGCGCAGCCACGGGGCTTCACAAGCCGGGTCCGGCCACCTAACTTCGCATCACCCGCAACGAACGAAAGGAGGTGATCCAGTGTCTCATTGTCATCAGCCGTCAGTCTCGGCTTACCGGACCTGGACCGTCGCCTCCGGCGCGTCGTTCTAAGACGCGCCTGAGCCCCGATTTCGGGACAGTTCCGCCGGACATGACGGTTCGGCAATGGAAGGGCCACCCTCGCGGGTGGCCCTTCGGCTTTTAAGGGGGTGTTTTCAGCGCTTCGGGGCCTGGAACAGCGGCTGGGCCAGGGCCTCGGTCCGGGCGCGCCACAGGTCGCGCTCCTCGCGCAGGGCGTCGCGCTCGGCCGCCATCGCGTGGCGCTCGGCCCGCAGCCCGTCGCGCTCGGCGACGGCCCGGTCGCGCTCGGCCCGCATGTGTTCCCGCTCCTGACGGAACCGGTCGCGCTCGCTCCGGAACTCCTCGCGCTCGGCGCGGACCTCCTCCTGCTCGGCGCGCAGGTCCTCGATCGAACCGATCTCCTCGCGGATATGCTCGCGCAGCGCCCGGATCTCCTCGGCCAGGATCGCCTGCAGCTCGGTCTGGCGGTCGGCCTCGAGCTTCAGCTTGGCCTTGAGCATCATGTTCTCGGCCATCAGCTCGGACACGTCCGCATCCTCCGGGGCCGCGCCGGACGCCTCGGGCTGCGCCACCAGCCGGGGCGACCAGGCCGCCTCGGCGCCCCGGGGGGCCTTGGCCTCCGGGGCGGCCTCGTACAGCGGGCGGTCGTCGCCGCGCGGCTCGGCGGGGTTGTGGGTCTTCATCGTCGCCAGCCAGTCCCGCAGGGGGCCGGGGGCGATGCGGCTGCCGGTTTCGTGCGGCGGCAGGGTGCGGGCGGGTTCCGACATCGGCGGTCGTCCTGAACGGGTGCTGCCCGATCAGAGTCGCAACATGCTTAACGATCCGTAAAAGTTAATGCCCGCCTGGCGCCTCAACCGTGAGATGGTTCGCGGGCGAGACACCGAAAATTGACTTTTGCGGTGGCTGCCGCTACCCCCCGCGCTTCCGATCCGTAGCAGATCGTCACGACACGAAGCCGACCGGCCCCTGAGGCCGGAGGTCAACGCCCGACAGCGCGTCCGCGCCCTCGGGCGCGATCTGTGTTGGGCCGATCCGCTTCGCCGGACTCCGCCGGTCGAGGCTTATCGCATGACCCAAGTCGCCGTGACCCGAGTCGCCGTGCCCCCCGCCGCATTGAACGTCGCGGACGCGATCAACGAGACCTGCCCGTGGTCGGGCAAGCCGATCTCGGCCGACTCGCTGACGCTCTATAACGGCGCCGTGGTTGGCTTCTGCAATCCGGAGTGCCGGGACAAGTTCGCGAGCGCCGTGCGCAGCTTCGAGGCCGCCCTCCAGGCGCGCCGCGTCGAGCGCGCCGGCCTCGAACAGTAAGCGCGGGTCGGAAACACCATGTTCGAAGGCCTGTCCGACCGCCTGTCCGGCATCCTCTCGGGGCTCACCCGCCGGGGCGCCCTGACCGAAGCCGACGTCACCGCGGCGATGCGCGAGGTCCGCCGCGCCCTGCTGGAAGCCGACGTGGCCCTGGAGGTCGTGCGCGGCTTCACCGACCGGGTGAAGGAGAAGGCGGTCGGCGCCGTCGTGCTCAAGTCGGTCACCCCCGGCCAGATGGTCGTCAAGATCGTCAACGACGAGCTGGTGGCGATGCTCGGCACCGATGCCGAGGTGATCGACCTCAACGCCCCGGCTCCGGTGCCGATCCTGATGGTCGGCCTCCAGGGCTCGGGCAAGACCACCACCACCGCCAAGATCGCCCGGCGCCTGTCCGAGCGCGAGAAGCGCCGCGTCCTGCTGGCCTCCCTCGATACCCGCCGCCCGGCCGCCATGGAGCAGCTCGCGGTGCTCGCCAAGCAGGTCGGCGTCGAGAGCCTGCCGATCGTGGCCGGCCAGTCGGCGGTGCAGATCGCCAAGCGCGCCATGGAGGCGGCCCGGCTGGGCGGCTTCGACGTGGTGATGCTCGACACCGCCGGCCGCACCACCGTCGACGAGGCCCTGATGGTCGAGGCGGCCGAGGTGAAGGCCGCGACCCGGCCCCACGAGGTGCTGCTGGTCGCCGACGCGCTGACCGGTCAGGACGCGGTCAACACCGCCCGCGCCTTCGACGAGCGGCTCGGCGTCACCGGCATCGTGCTCACCCGCATGGACGGCGATTCCCGCGGCGGCGCGGCGCTCTCGATGCGCGCCGTCACCGGCAAGCCGATCAAGCTCGTCGGCACCGGCGAGAAGGTCGACGCGCTGGAGGAGTTCCACCCGGCCCGCGTCGCCAACCGCATCCTCGGCATGGGCGACATCGTCTCCCTGGTCGAGAAGGCCGCCGAGACCATCGACCACGAGCAGGCGCTCCGCACGGCGGAGAAGATGCGCAAGGGCAAGTTCGACCTGGAGGATCTCTCCATGCAGCTCGCCCAGATGGAGAAGATGGGCGGCATCGGCGGCCTGATGGGCATGCTGCCCGGCATGGGCGCGATGAAGAAGCAGGTCGAGGGCGCCAACCTCGACGAGAAGATGTTCAAGCGCCAGCGGGCGATCATCTCGTCGATGACCCCGCACGAGCGCAAGAACCCGGACCTGCTCAAGAACTCCCGCAAGAAGCGCATCGCGGCGGGCTCGGGCGTCGACGTCTCGGAGATCAACAAGCTCCTGAAGATGCACCGGACCATGGCCGACATGATGAAGGCGATGGGCTCGGGCAAGCGCGGCATCGGGCAGGCCCTCGGCTCGATGTTCGGTCTCGGCGGCGGCGGGATGGGTGGCGGCATGCCGGGGCTGCCGCCGGGCATGCCCGAGCCGACCCCGGAGCAGATCGCGCAGATCGAGAAGCAGTTCGGCGGCAAGCTGCCGCCGATGCCGCCGGGCCTGGGCGGGGGCGGACTGGGCGGCGGCTTGGGCGGCATGCCCAAGATGCCGGGGCTTCCCGGCCTCGGCGGCCCGAAGCTGCCCGGTCTCGGCGGATTCATGCCGGGGAAGAAGAAATGAGCGTCCTCGCTGCCCAAGCGGTCGATCCCGAACTCGCCCGCCTGCGCGACAGCATCGACAACTTCGATGCGGCGCTGATCCATCTGCTCGCCGAGCGCTTCCGCTGCACGCAGCGGGTCGGCGAGCTCAAGGCCCGAAAGGGGATCCCCCCTTCCGATCCGGACCGGGAGGCGCGTCAGGTCGCCCGGCTCCGCACGCTCGCGGTCGAAGCCAAGCTCGACCCCGACTTCGCCGAGAAGTTCCTGGCCTTCGTGGTCAAGGAGGTCATCCGGCACCACCAGACGATCGCGGCCAACCATACGCCGTCGGTCGAAGAACAGAGAAAGTCCTAAGACAATGGCCCTGAAGATCCGTCTCACGCGCGGTGGCGCCAAGAAGCGTCCGTACTACCGCATCGTCGTCGCCGACGCCCGCGCCCCCCGCGATGGCCGCTTCATCGACAAGGTCGGCGCCTACGACCCGATGAAGCCCAAGGACGATCCGGCCCGGATCCAGCTCGACGCCGAGAAGATCCAGGGCTGGCTCGCCAAGGGCGCGCAGCCGACCGATCGCGTCCTGCGCTTCCTCGACCAGGCCGGGCTGGCCAAGCGCCCGACGCGCAACAACCCGCAGAAGGCCGAGCCCGGCGAGAAGGCCAAGGAGCGCGCCACCAAGCGCGCCGAGAAGGCCGCCGCGCCCGCCGAGGACGCCGCGGCCTGAGGCTCGAGGCCATGGCGCGCCGCCCCGCTGGTCCATCCTCCCGCGACGGCGGTCGCCGTGGCCGCGCTGGCACGGCTATCGGCGCGATCGCGCCCGAGGCCGCGACATCGCCCAAGGCACCGGCCCCCAAGCCGGTGGCACCGCCCGCGCCGCCCGACCCGAACCTCGTCCTCCTGGGCGAGTTCGGCCGCGCGCACGGGCTCAACGGCGAGATCCGCCTGAAATCCTACACCGGCGATCCGTTGGCGATCGCCGGCTACGGCCCGCTCATGACGTCCGACAATCGGACGCTGACCCTGTCGGCCGTGCGCACCGCCCCGGGCTCCTCCCCCGACATCCTGATCGCCCGGGTCAAGGATATCGGCAGCCGCAGCGCCGCCGAGACGCTCAACCGCGTCGCCCTGTTCATCCCCCGCGACCGCCTCGCGGAGCCCGAGGACGACGACGAGGTCTACGCCGCCGACCTCGTGGGGACCACGGCGGTGGACGAGGCCGGCAACGTCGTCGGCACGGTCGTCGCGGTGCCGAATTACGGCGGCGGCGACCTGCTCGAACTCAAGCCCGCCACGGGCGGCGCCACGGCGCTGCTGCCGTTCACCAAGGCGTTCGTGCCGGTCCTGGACGTCCCGCAGCGGCGGGTGACCGTGGTCCTGCCGGAGGATTTCTTCGCGCCGGTGGGCGAGAAGCCCGCCGACGATCCGGGCTGACACCCCTGTCCCAGCACGGGTGTGACCGTCCGGCTCAGGGCCTGTCGATGCCGGGAAGCTCGGTAAGCGCGGCCGCCAGGGCGTCGACCACCAGGCGGATGCGCCGGATACGGATGCGGCCCGGCACGATCAGGATCGAGAGCGGGACCGGCTCGGGCGCGTAGTCCGGCAAGACGTGCTCGATCGCGCCGGCCGCCAGCAGATCGTCGACGAGCCAGACATGGGCCGCCGCGATGCCACGCCCCTGCGCCAGGGCCTCGCGGGCGGCCAAGCCGTGATCGACCAGCAAGCGGCCGCCCACCGGGACGCGGGATGTCGCGCCGTCCGGCCCGTACAGGCACAGCGTGTCGCTGCCGGCCACGTTGCTCATGCGGATGATCGAATGCCGCACCAGGTCGTCCGGTTTCTCGGGCCGGCCGTGATCTGCGAGATAGCGCCGCGACGCCACCAGGATCCGGCGCGAGCGACCGACGGCCTTGCGCTGCAGGCTGCTCTCCGCCAGCGGGCCGAGCCGGATCGCGACATCCGTCGCCTCGCGCACGAGGTCGATCCGCTCATCGGTCAAACCGAGATCGACGCTGAGTTCCGGATAGCGATCCTGGACTGCGAACAGCGCCCGGCAGACGTGTCGAACGCCCAGGGCCGCCGTGCAGGACACGCGCACCGTGCCGATCAGGCCGCCCCCCGCGTTCCGGACGCCGTCCGCGGCCTCCTCGACCAACCGCAGGATGGTGCGTGCCTCGGTGTGGAAGCGCTGGCCCTCGTCGGTCAGGGTGACCCGCCGCGTGGTTCGGTTGAGCAAGCTGGCCCCGAGGGCGGCTTCGAGCTCGGCCACGTGCCGGCTGACGGTCGATTGACCGACGCCCTGCTCGCGCGCAACGGCCGACAGGCTGCCGCGCTCGACCACGCGGACGAAGCTCCGCATCCGCTCCAGCGTGACGCTCGATTGATCCATTATGCGGAACGATCCTATCCCGCCGTGCCGTCTACCGGATGGCCCAGCGGACTTCTAGCTTCGCGGCTCCTCCTTCCCAGCGAGCCCGCCTCATGAAGATCCTCGTCGTCTCGGCCCATCCGGATCCGGCATCGCTGACGAACGCGTTGCGCGGCGTGGCGGTGGGCCAACTGGAGGCGGACGGACACGAAGTCCGCGTCACCGACCTCTACGCAGAGGATTGGAAGAGTGCGGTCGATCGGGCCGACTTCCCGACCCTGCCGGACGCGGCGCGCCTGCGGGTCCCGGCCGCGTCGAGCGCGGCGTTCACCACCGGGACCCTGACCGCCGACGTGACCACCGAACAGGCCAAGCTGCTCTGGGCGGATGCGCTGATCCTGGCGTTCCCGCTCTGGTGGTTTTCGATGCCGGCGATCCTGAAGGGATGGATCGACCGGGTCTACGCCTATGGGTTCGCCTACGGGGTGGGCGAGCACAGCGAGACCCGCTGGGGCGACCGTTACGGCGAGGGCACGCTGGCCGGAAAGCGCGCGATGCTGGTGGTGACGGCCGGCGGCTGGGAGACGCATTACGGCGCCCGCGGGATCAACGGACCGATCGATGACCTGCTGTTCCCGATCCAGCACGGCGTGCTGTTCTACCCGGGCTACGCCGTGCTCCCGCCCTTCGTCGTGTATCGGGCCGACAGCATGAGCGAGAGCGGCTTCGCGGCCACCGCGGAGAGCCTTCGGGCCCGGATGCGCGCGCTGTTCAGCACGGATCCCATCCCGTTCCGGCGGCAGAACGGCGGCGCTTACGCGATCCCGTCCATGGAGTTGCGGCCCGACCTGGTCCCGCATCTCTCCGGTTTCGCGGCCCATCTGGGCACCTGCGACACGCCCTGACCGCGCGATCCGAACCGCTCAGCGGGGCGTCGCGGCATCCCGGCACGGGCGGATCGTCTCCGGGCGCGGCCTCTGATCCGGCGCCGGCGCGGCGAACACCGCCAGATAGGCGCCGCCGCTCAGGGGGTGGAACCCGGTCTCCCGGTAGCCGGCGGCGGCGAGTTCGCAGCGCAGTAGCGCCGGCGGGGTGCCGTGCCGCGACGGGATGTCGTCGGCGTCGACGATGCCGACCCGGCCGCCCGGGCGCATCGCCGGGGCGAGGTTGTGCAGCAGGCCGAAGGGCTGGGCGATCTCGTGGTACATGTGCACGAGGATGGCGGCATCGACCGAGTTCGGCGGCAGCCGGGGATCGTGGGGCTCGCCGCGCACGACGGTGACGTTGTCGAGCGCCGTCACGCGCTTTTCGAGGCTCGCCAGGTAGGCGGGGGTCACGTCCTCGGCCAGGACCTTGCCGCGAGGACCGACAAGCGGGCTGAGGCGCACCACGTAATAGCCGCTGCCGGCGCCGATATCGGCCACCGTCTCACCCGGGGCGATGCCCATCCCGCGGGCGACCGCGTCGAACTCGCCGGCCTTGTCGCGTGCGGCCTCCGCCGACCATTGCGGCGCGACGATCTCGGCCACGGGCCGGTCGGGCTTGGGGAACGCCCCGGCGGGGGCGCCCGGGGGCGCCAGGGGCCCGGCCGCGAGGGCCGGTCCCGCCAGGAGAGCGGTGAGGAGAAGCATGCGCCGGATCATCGCCGACAACCCGCCGGGGGCCGAACGGTGCCCGAGCCGTTGACCGTGCCGCACCCGGCGCGCGATCAAGCGCCATGACGCGCGCGGAAACGCCCTGGCGGGCCACGATCCTCACCCTCTACCCGGAGATGTTCCCGGGCCCGCTCGGCGTGTCGCTGTCCGGCGACGCGCTCGCCCGGGGCGACTGGAGCCTGGAGGCGCGCAACATCCGCGAGCACGGGCTCGGACGCCACCGCTCCGTGGACGACACGCCGGCCGGCGGCGGCGCCGGGATGGTGCTGCGCTGCGACGTGCTCGCCGCCGCCATCGACGCCGCGACCGGGGCGGACGATCCGCGGCCCCGGCTGCTGATGTCTCCCCGCGGCCGGCCGCTCAGCCAGGCCCGGGTGCGGGACCTCGCCGCCGGCCCCGGGGCGCTGATCGTCTGCGGCCGGTTCGAGGGCGTCGACGAGCGCGTCATCGCCGGCCGCGGCCTGGAGGAGGTCTCGATCGGCGATTACGTGCTCTCCGGGGGCGAGATCGCCGCCCTCGTGGTGCTCGACGCCTGCGTCCGGCTCCTCCCCGGCGTGATGGGCAAGGCGCAATCGGGCGTCGAGGAGAGTTTTGAGGGCGGGCTCCTCGAATATCCGCACTACACGAGGCCCCGCGACTGGGAGGGCCGGCCGATTCCCGATGTGCTCTCGGGCGGGAATCACGGCGCCATCGCCCGGTGGCGGCGGGCGGAGGCCGAACGCATCACGGCCGAGCGGCGCCCGGACCTTCAGGCGGGCTCCAGATCGATCACGGGCCCGTCGCACTCGTAGTCCAGGGGATCGAGTTGCAGGGGCTGGGCGGCGGGATGCCGGAGCCGGCCCGCGAGGGCGAGGCGGGTCGCTAACGCGCCGATAACCATAAGTAAAACCGACCAGGCCGATACTATCGCAGCACTGTGGAAAGACATCAGCGTACCTCGAACGCAACACGGCACGCCATTAAGGCTAACGGCCCAAGATTAATCGACGGTTCCGTAGGCCCGAACAGCCTGTCCCGGGCAGGGGCACGCACCGAAGACTGCAACCCGCACAAGCGCTTGCCAGAGGCCCGGATTGGGCGCATGCGCGGTTCCGGGACACTCCTCCCCGTCGAGGAGCGCCCATCTGCAAGGATGGATCCGACGATGAGCCGACCCGACAGGCGCCCGCGCGTTCCCCACTTCTCGTCCGGCCCCTGCGCCAAGCGTCCGGGCTGGACTCCGGCCGCCCTGGCCGACGCCGCACTCGGTCGCTCGCACCGCTCCGCCATCGGCAAGGCCAAGCTCGGCCGGGCCATCGACCTGACCCGCTCGGTGCTGCAGGTGCCCGACGATTACCGGATCGGCATCGTGCCGGCCTCCGATACCGGCGCCGTCGAGATGGCGATGTGGACGCTGCTCGGGCCCAAGCCCGTGGAGGTCGCCGCCTGGGAAGCGTTCGGCAAGGAGTGGGTCACCGACGCGCTCAAGCAGCTCAAGATCGCGCCCAGGATCCACCAGACGCCTTACGGCGTGCTGCCGGACCTGTCGGCGATCGACACCAGGAATAACGACGTGGTCTTCACCTGGAACGGTACCGCCGCCGGCGTGAAGGTCCCGAACGGCGACTGGATCGCCGCCGACCGCGCGGGCCTGACGATCTGCGACGCCACTTCGGCGGCCTTCGCGCAGCCGCTGTCCTGGGACAAGCTCGATGTCGTGACCTTCTCCTGGCAGAAGGTGATGGGCGGCGAGGCCGCGCACGGCATGCTGGTGCTCTCGCCCCGGGCGGTCGAGCGGCTGGAGAGCCACGTCCCGGCCTGGCCGCTGCCGAAGGTGTTCCGACTGACGAAGGACGGCAAGCTGATCGAGGGCATCTTCAAGGGCGACACGATCAACACGCCCTCGATGCTGGCCGTGGAGGATTACCTCGACACCCTCGACTGGGCCGTGCGGATCGGCGGCCTGCCGGCGCTTCACGCCCGGGCCGACGCCAACGCCAAGGCGATCTACGACTGGGTCGCCCGGACCCCGTGGATCGCGCCGCTGGCGGTCGACCCCGCGACCTACTCGAACACCGGCGTGTGCCTGGTGATCGCCGACCCGGACGTGCTCGCCCGCGGCGACGCGGCGGTGGCGGCGCTCGCCTCGGGCATCGTCGAGCGCCTGGACCGCGAGGGTGTCGCCCTCGACATCGGCGCCTACCGCGACGCCCCGGCGGGCCTGCGGATCTGGTGCGGCGCCACCGTCGAGACCGCGGATCTCGAGGCGCTGACGCCGTGGCTCGACTGGGCGTTCGCGGAAGAGAAGGCGACGCTGTCGAAGGCGGCGTAGCGCCGTCGGCTGGGTCGTTCCCAGCCTCTCCCCGATCCCGAGGCGGCGCAAGCCCTCTCCGCCGCACGGGACACCGGTTCGGCGAATGAATGCGCGCCGAAACACGGACTGAGGGCCGTTCCCGATCGCATCCCGGTCGGGAACGGCCTCCGCGCTGGCAAGTCCGGCAGGCGGCCTCCGGAAGCCGCCGCGATCCCGGGAGACATCCTGCGAGGCTCCCGCGGCGCGTCGGGATGCGGTGAGGAACCGCGAGGTCCGTCGCGATCGCTGCAGCGGTCGCGTCATTGCGAGCCGTCAAACGCCGCGCGGCGCCGAAGTCCGACGGAACCCCGGCCCCCATGGAGCCGGGGTTTCTTTGGACCTGCGATGCGGCTCCCCGTCCGGCGCGGCGTCCCCGACGGCTCGACCCGGCAGCCGGACGCCTCGGTAGCGGGTCAAATCGGCAACCTTAGAGTTATACACAAACTTCAGGATGCCAGACTTCGACCGGTCGTCCGGGCAAGCCCGTGCAGGTTGTATCCGTCTTAAAACTATGCAGTATTCCCTTCCATATATGCCAAAAAATACAGTCAACATTGAAATTCTCCATCGGAAACGGCGAAGCTTACGAGCTTGAGATCCTTCTATCATCCCGCCAATCCAGCATTCGAGAGGTTCCGACATGGATCACGACACGATGCGCCGGGCGACCGCCGAGTTCTTCGGCACCTTCTGGCTCACCTTCGGCGGATGCGGTGCGGCGGTCCTGTCGGCGGCCTTTCCGGAACTCGGCATCGGCTTCCTCGGCGTAGCCTTCGCGTTCGGCCTCACCGTGCTGACGATGGCGTACGCGGTCGGGCACATCTCGGGCGGGCACTTCAACCCGGCCGTGACGCTTGGCCTGTGGTCGGCGCGGCGGTGCGCGAACCGGCACGTGCTTCCCTACATCGCCGCCCAGGTCGTCGGCGCGATCCTGGCGGCGGGCGTGCTCTACGTGATCGCGGCGGGGAAGGCCGGATGGATCCCGAACGGATTCGCCGCCAACGGCTACGGCGATCTCAGCCCGGGGAAGTACAGCCTCACGGCCTGCCTCGTCACCGAGTTCCTGACGACGTTCTTCTTCGTGTTCATCATCGTCGGCACGACCTCGAAGGGCGCGGCCGCCGGCTTCGCCGGCATCCCGATCGGGTTCGCCCTGGTGCTGATTCACCTCATCTCGATCCCGGTGACCAACACGTCGGTCAACCCGGCTCGCAGCACAGGGCCGGCCCTGATCGCCGGCGGCCCCTACGTGACGCAGCTCTGGTTGTTCTGGCTGGCGCCGATCCTCGGGGCGATGACCGCCGGAGCGATGGCACGCTGGATCTACGAGCCCGCGGACATGGTCGAGACCCGCGTGATCGAGAAACGCGCCGTCGCGTGAGATCCTGACGGCCCGCCCGTCGCGGGCGGTGCCGGACCGAGACCCAATCCCAGCCCCGGCCCGGGCCCCGGCCCAGGGGAAGCCCCTGCCGCCCGGGGCTCCGACATGAAAAAGCCCCGGCTCACACGGAGCCGAGGCTTTTCGTTCGCGGAGCGCCGCCCCGCAGGGCCGCGCTCGGTCTTTGTTCTTGCGTCGGCTTTTCCGAAAGCCGGCTACCGCCTTTCGGGGCGATGCTCTGGAGCCGTTCCCGACCGCGTTGCAATCGGAAATGGCTCCAAGGCTTTGTCGGGACGCGATCTCTTGTGCCGAACCGGTGTCTACGTCGGCCCAGAGCGCCCTAGTAGTTGTAGGCGCGCTCGCCGTGGTCGGCGATGTCGAGGCCCTCGCGCTCCTCTTCCTGGGTCACCCGCAGGCCGATCGTCAGGTCGACGAGCTTGTAGAGGATCGCCGAGCCGATGCCGGACCACAGCAGGGTCAGGCCGACCGCCTCCGCCTGGATGATGAGCTGGCTCACCATGTCGTAGGCACCGACCGCCAGCTCGCCCGGCTTCGAGGTGTAGTCGGGGATGCCGACGCCGCCGAGGTTCGGGTCGACCAGGATGCCGGTCGCCAGGGCGCCCAGGATGCCGCCGATGCAGTGCACGCCGAACACGTCGAGGGAGTCGTCGTAGCCGAGCGCGTTCTTCACGGTGGAGCACATCACGAAGCAGACCACGCCGGCCACGAGGCCGAGCACGATCGAGCCCATCGGGCCGGCGAAGCCCGAGGCCGGGGTGACGGCCACGAGGCCCGCCACCGCGCCCGAGAGCATGCCGAGCAGCGACGGCTTGCCCTTGAGCGCCCACTCGGCGAACAGCCACGCCACCGCGGCGGCGCAGGTCGCCACGAAGGTGTTGAGCATCGCGAGCGCGGCGGTGCCGTTGGCCTCGAGGTTCGAGCCGGCGTTGAAGCCGAACCAGCCGACCCACAGCAGCGAGGCGCCGATCATGGTCATGGTCAGCGAGTGCGGGGCGAGCAGGTCGCGGCCGTAGCCGATGCGCTTGCCCATGATCAGGCAGCCGACGAAGCCGGCGATGCCCGCGTTGATGTGCACCACGGT
This sequence comes from Methylobacterium mesophilicum, assembly GCF_022179445.1. Classification (GTDB taxonomy): domain Bacteria; phylum Pseudomonadota; class Alphaproteobacteria; order Rhizobiales; family Beijerinckiaceae; genus Methylobacterium; species Methylobacterium mesophilicum. The sequence goes on from NZ_BPQU01000020.1 coordinate 80,114, forward strand.
GCCGCCGGCGAAGTCGAGGGCGCCCTTCTGGAAGAGGAAGCCCGCATCCTTGTTGACCGCGTCGAGCGCCGCCTGGGCGGTCGCCTTCGAGGCGTCGTCCGTGGCGGCGGCCAGCGCCTTGGCGGCGTTGCCGACGGCATCCGGGCCGGCCCAGTACCAGACCATGTGGGCCATCGGGAAGTAGATGAGCGTGACCCAGAGGATCGTGAACACCACCAGGGCGGAGAACTTCATCCGCTCCGCGAAGGCGCCGACGATCAGCGCCGGGGTGATCATCGCGAACGTCATCTGGAAGCACAGATAGGCGTATTCGGGGATCACGACGCCGTTGGAGAAGGTCGCCACCGTCGAGTTGGCGTCGATGCCCTTCAGGAACGCCTTGGACAGGCCGCCGACGAAGTCGTTGATGCCGCCGCCGTTGGTGAAGGCGAGGCTGTAGCCGTAGAACACCCACAGCAGGCCGACGATCGACACGATCGCGAACACCTGGGTCAGCACCGACAGCATGTTCTTGGTGCGCACGAGGCCGCCGTAGAACAGTGCCAGGCCCGGCACGCTCATCATCAGCACGAGGGCCGCGGAGATCATCATCCAGGCGGTGTCGCCCTTGTTGGGCAGCGGCACGGCGGCGGCGGCCGGAGCCGCGGAGGCGGCTTCCGGAACCGGGGTCTGCGCGAGGGATGGCTCGATCAGGAGGGCGGCGAGCGCCGCGCCTCCCAAGCCGAGCATCAGGGCGTTACGGACTTTCATGGACAGGTGGCTCCGGTCACGATGCGTTGCGCGTTGCGTAAAGGTTGAGGCTGTCGGCGGGCCGGCTCAGAGCGCGTCGGCGTCGGTCTCGCCGGTCCGGATGCGCACCGCCTTCTCGAGGGGCAGCACGAAGATCTTGCCGTCGCCGATCTGGCCGGTGCGGGCCGCCGCCGCGATGGCGTCGATGACGCTGGCGGTCAGGTCGGAGGCGACCGCGACCTCGATCTTGAGCTTGGGCAGGAAGCTCACCGCGTATTCCGCGCCGCGGTAGATCTCGGTGTGGCCCTTCTGGCGGCCGTAGCCCTTCACTTCCGTCACCGTCAGGCCGTGGACGCCGATTCCGGTGAGCGCGTCGCGCACCTCCTCCAGCTTGAACGGCTTGATGATGGCCATCACGATCTTCATGGGCGGCGCCCCCTTACCGAGTCCCTGGGAACCGATGCCGTCGCCCGATCCACGCGGCGGCCCGATCAGAGCCGCCCGCCGAGCCGGGCTGGCCCGCGGTTGAGCGGGGCTATTCAAGGACTATGCCACCCGAGCTTGGCGGGGAACTTTTCAGCCGGACGCGCTTATGCCCAGCAAATAGACCCGTTAGGCGAAGCGTTGAGCACGCTGCGTCGGAGTGTTGCCCATAAGGCGTGCAAACGATTGATAAAACGGCACATCATGGCGATGCATTTTTGCAACGCACGTTGGCGAAGGCTCCTTAATCCGCGGGCGATGGGCGATACGGTGGCTTAAAGCCTCCGTTGAACCCCGTTGCATCGGGCGCCCACCCCGCCATCCCGGGGGCCGCCCTCGCCGCGCGGATCGAAAGAGGAGTCGTTCCGCGCCGTGACCTCATCCCCCATGCGGCCGGATCAGACCCTCTTGCGCCACCGAGGCGACGAGGTTGCCGGCGCGGTCGAAGATCTCCCCACGGGCGAAGCCGCGGGCGCCGCCGGCGGCCGGGCTGTCCTGAGCGTAGAGCAGCCAGTCGTCGACCCGGACCGGGCGGTGGAACCACAGGGCGTGGTCGAGGCTCGCCGCCTGGATGTCGGGATCGAACACCGAGCTGGCATGCGGGATCAGCGACACGTCGAGCAGGGTCATGTCGGATGCATAGGCCAGCACCGCCCGATGCAGGGCCGGGTCGTCCGGCAGGGCCGAGGCCGCCCGCAGCCAGACATTGAACACCGGATCGGGGCGCGACCCGTCCTTGCGGCGGGCGGTGTAGCGGTCGAGGTCCACCGGTCGCAGCTCGATCGGGCGCTCGCGGCCGAAATAGGCGGCGACCGCCTCGGGCATGCCGGAGGCGCCGGCGGCCGCCAGCGCCTTGCCGTCGAGGAGGCCGTCCGGCCCGGCCACGGCCGGCCTGCCGGGCTGGTGCTCGAACCCGCCCTCGGAGACCTGGTAGGAGATCGTGGTGGCGAAGATCGCCCGCCCGTGCTGGATCGCCTTGACCCGCCGGGTGGTGAAGCTGCGCCCGTCGCGGATGCGCTCGACCTCGTAGACGATCGGCGCGCGGGGATCGCCCGGGAGCATGAAATAGGCGTGGAGCGAATGGGCCGGCCGGTCGTCCGGCACCGTGCGGGTGGCGGCCACCAGGGCCTGGGCCACCACCTGGCCCCCAAACACCCGGCGCCAGCCGGTCTTGGGGTTCTGGCCGCGGAATAGATCGACCTCGAGACGCTCGAGGTCGAGGATGGCGATGAGCTCGGCGACCGCGTCGGTCATCGCGTCGGTGGTGGCGTCGGTCATGAGTCGCGGGGTTTCCGTTCGTCGTCCAAACGCGACATAGGCCTTTCGGGCGGAGCGATCCACGCGCTCGGCCCCCAGATCGGAGATCCGTGACGATGACGGCCCAGACGCCCCGCCCCGGCAGCCGCAGCCTCCTGATCGCCGGCGGCGGCCTCGCCAGCCTCGCCCTGGCCTTCGCACTCAAGCAGGCCCACGGGCCGGCTCTCGCCGTGACCGTGATCGACCCGCACGGTGCCGATCCCGCCCGGCACCGCGGCCGCGCCTACGCGCTGGCGGCGGGCGGGCGGCGGATGCTGACGCAGCTCGGGCTGTGGGAGCGCATCGCGGCCGCCGCCGAGCCGGTCGCCGAGATGGTGATCTCCGACAGCCGGCTCGCAGACCCGGTGCGGCCGGTGTTCCTGACCTTCGGACGGGAGGAGGAGGACCAGGCCGACCGGGCGGTGGGCGAGCCCTTCGCCCACATGGTCGAGGCCGAGCCCCTGGCGCGGGCGCTGTCCGAGGCCTGCCGGGACGGGGGCGTCGCGATCGTCACGGGGGGCGTGGTGCGGGCGGTGCCGGAGGGCGCGGCGATCCGAGCGGAGTTGACCACGGGCGAGAGCCTCCGGGCCGACCTGCTGGTGGCCGCCGACGGGGCGCGCTCGCGCCTGCGGGAGGCGGCGCGGATCGGCTGGGTCGGCTGGTCCTATCCGCAGGTCGGGATCGTCGCCACGATCGGGCATGCCCGGCCGCACCAGGGCCGAGCCTTCGAGCATTTCCTGCCCGCCGGCCCCTTCGCGATCCTGCCCCTGCGGGATGGCGGGTCGCTCGGCCACCGCTCCTCGATCGTCTGGACCGAGCGGGCCGACGAGGCCGACGCGCTGCTTTCGGGCGAGCCCGACGCGGTGCTGGCCGAGATCGAGCGCCGGTTCACCCTGGATTTGGGCGCGCTGGCCCTGGAGCACGGGCCGAGCCGGCACCCGCTGGCCTTCGGCATCGCCCGGGCGTTCCGGGCGGAGCGGCTGGCGCTGCTCGGCGATTCGGCCCACGTCATCCACCCGATCGCCGGGCAGGGCCTCAATCTCGGCCTGGCGGACGCCGCGGCTTTGGCCGAAGCGGTGACCGGCGCCCTGCGGCTCGGGCTCGATCCCGGCAGCCCGGACGTGCTGCGGGCCTACGAGCGCGCCCGCCGGTTCGACAGCTTCGCCATGGCGGCGGCCACCGACGGGCTGAACCGGCTGTTCTCCAACGACGCCCTGCCGCTGCGGCTCGCCCGCGACCTCGGCCTCGGGATCGTCGACCGCCTGCCCGGTCTCAAGCGGTTCTTCATCGGCGAGGCCGCGGCCTCCCGGGGCACGCGGCCCAGGCTGATGCGGGGGGAGGCGCTGTGAGGGATTGCATGCCAACGGGTCTGCGGTTCGACAACAGGCGCCGTCCAGACATGACACGCGCGCCGTCGCTCCCGAAGTTCTGATGCTCGCAGGTCGGCATCTGTGAGGCGCAACACGCCCCCTCTCCCGTGCGGGAGAGGGTTGGGGTGAGGGACCAGGTCTCTTCGGAGAGGTCGCACCCCTCACCCTGTCCCTCTCCCGCACGGGAGAGGGGACCCGCGCTTCGTGCGACACCTTTTGGCTTCGCTACCCGATCAATGAGGAGGAGCGGCGCACGGTCTCGAGCTTGGCAGGCTCAGGCCGTCTGCCCTGCTCTTCGCTCGCTCACCCACCGCGCCGCGTCGGCCCGGGGGGCGACCACGTCGGTGTCGGTGCGCAGCTGCGGGCTGTAGGCCGGGTCGTCGGTCAGCACGTCGTGCCAGCGGCGCAGGAAACGGGAGATCTGGGAGCCCGGGGCGAAGCTGGTCTGCCGCGAGGCGCTCTCGTGGTGCGCCATCTCGGCGAACGGCGTGTAGACGATGCGGTAGCCGAGCATCCGCAGCTTGAAGCACAGGTCGACGTCGTTGAAGTCGAGGGCGAAGCTCTCGTCGAAGCCGTTCACCGCTTCCAGCACCGCCTTGCGCGTGGCGAACAGCGCGCCCGTCACCGACGAGCAGTCGCGATGCGCCAGCGCCCAGTCGCCGTAGGTCGGCTCGGCCGCGTCGCGGTTGTACCAGGGATGGGCGCAGACATCGAAGATGCCGCCGAACATGCCGGCATGCTGGATCTTGCCGCTCGGGAACAGCAGCCGCCCGCCGACGCCGCCGACGCCGCGGTCGAGCGCGAAGGTCAGCAGCGCCTCGATCCAGCCGGGGCGGCGCACCACGAGGTCGTCGTTCATCAGGATGACGAGGTCGGTCTCGGCGGCGCGCCAGAGGGTATTCATCTTGGCCGCGTAGTTGAACGGCGCGCCCTCGGGCCGCGTGGTGAGCAGGCGGGTCACCGCGAACCGGTCGGAGCGGCCCCGGTAGATCGCGTCGTCGGTCTTGTCGTCGCCGATCAGCACCCGGATCCGGTCCGCCGGGTAGCTGCTGCGGGCGAGGCTGTCGAGGAAGGTGATGACGTGCGGCTTGGCGCCCGCGATCGGGCTCCCGTCCTCGTTCCGGGGCCGGGTCTGGGCGGTGGGCACCACCAGGGTCACGACTGGGCGCGCATCGAGGCTGCGGCGGATCTCCAGCGTGTCCGGAGTCAGGCCGGGGGCGGTGCGCAGGGACGCGCCCGAGCCCTGGAACCAGCGGTCGAGCACGTCGGCGCGGGCGGCGCGCTTCGCCTTCGGGCGGGCGAGCGGCGAGGCGATCAGCGTCTGCGGGATCCGGTCGATGCCGACGCCCGCCGAGAGCGCGTCGAGCAGCAGCCGGAACCAGGCGGCGTTGCCGGTACGCCGGCCGAAATCCGGGGTCAGGCCTGCCAGGGCCGAGACGCGGATCACCAGCGGGAAGCCGATATAGTCGTCGGCCATGAGGAGTGCCGGGTTGAAGGCCGGCTTGCAATGGACGCTGCGGACCTGGCCCGCGCCGTCCACCACGGCGTCGTCGCCGTAGAAGATGCCGATATCCGGCCGCTCGGCCATCGCGGCGAGGATCGGCGCGAACAGGTCCGGATGCAGATCGGACGCGGCCGGGGCCACGAACACGGCCCGGCAGGCGGGAAGCTGGCCGGCGGCGATCTGGCCGAGCTTCCGCTCGTCGACCGGGTGGAACCGCTCGTCGAGGGGTAGCGGCAGGATCGCGTCCGGCCAGGCGTGCGCGCTCCAGGAGGCCGACGGGGCCGGGACCGGTTTTTTGTTCAACACGGCGCGTCTCCCGGGCGTCAGCTACGTTCGGCCTTGAGAAGACGAGACAGGCTCGCCTCCATGGCGGCGGCCACCGCGCCGATCGACAGGCGCTCGCGGATCCGGGCGCGGGCGGCGGCGCCGATCCGCGCGGCATCGCCACTCGTCACCGTCCGGGCGGCGTCGGTGAGCGCGCGGGCGAGGTCGTCCTCGTCCACCTGCCCCCATTCGGCGCCGCGCAGATACGGCCCGTAGGTCTGGTCCAGGGCGGCGATCTCGGCCTTCACCGGGAAGCCGCAGGTGGCGTCGAGGAAGTCGCGGCTGCCGCCGTAATCGGTGGCGACCACGACCTTGCCCATCTCCATCGCCTCGGCGATCGTCAGGCCGAAGCCTTCCGAGGAATGCGACGAGGCGTAGACCGCGCAGAGCTCGAACAGGGCGCCGAGCTCGTTCTGGGACAGCGGCTGGTCGATCACCACCACGTCCCCGGCCTTGCCGACGAGGTCGAGCAGCTTCTTGCCCTCGTCGGGCAGGTCGAACACGTGCTTGGTCTTGAGCACGAGCTGCCAGCCGGATTGCGCCAGCGCCGCCGCCCGGAACGCGCGGATCAGCGCGTGCGGGTTCTTGCGGGCGAGGTAGCTCGACCCGTCGAAGGCGTAGAGGATGACGCGTCTGGCCGGGTCGATGGAGAACGCCTTGCGCAGGTTGGCCTTGGCGGCGGCGCTCGCCGGCTCGCCGGGCTCGTTCTCGACCACGTAGGGCACGACATCGACCGGGATGTCGGTGATCTGGCGGAAGATCGCGGCGCAGAACTCGGTCGGCGCCCAGATCGCGTCGAGGCCGTCCACGGTGGGCAGCCAGCCGCCGGGGACGTGCGAGGTCTCCCAGACGAACAGCCCGATCTTGAGCCGGGCGCTCGCGGTGATGCCGAGCTGGCGCTCGCTCATCAGGGAGTGCCAGCTGTCGCCATTGAAATGCACCAGGGCGACGTCCGGCGCCCCCGAGAAGGTCCGGGCCTGCCAGCCCGGCCCGACCCGGGCATGGACGTGGAACGACCGCTCCATCGGATGCACGTTCAGGGCGAACGGCGCCCGGTGCAGCGCCCGCACGTAGCTGCGCGCCGCGACGCCGAGCCCGTTGGCGTAGTTCATCGGCGAGACGTAGGAGACGCGCAAGGGCCGCTCCGGCGCCTTCGGCCTGCGCAGGTCGGCCCAGATCTTGGGGCCGGGATACGTGAAGGTCTGGTCGAGCCGGTCGAGGTCGAAGCCGCGCTCGCCGATCGCCTCGCGCACCGCCGCGCCGCCGATCGCGGCGTGCTCGCCCAGGAGCGAGCGCTTCACGAACGGGAAGCCCTGGGTGAGCATGTTCTCCCAGTCGAACAGGGTGCGGTTGTTGCGCGGGTCGTTGACCAGCGTCATGTGCTTATTCTGGGCCGAGAACAGGCTGCGCATGCCGAGCCCCGCGGCCCGCATCCGCCCGGAGAAGGTCAACTCGTACTCGGTGATGACCGTGTTCTTGTCCGGCCAGTTCGCCACCGACTGGATGAAGTGGTTGAACGCGTACGACGACACGCAGCGCTTCTTCAGGGCCAGGAAGAAGCTTTGCAGGTGGTGACTGTAGTAGAAGTTGTCTGCGAGCCCGATCACCGCCTCCGGGTAGGCATCGATCTTCGACAGCAGCCCCGCGAAGTCGCCGCTGTCGAGGGGGCCGACCAGGCTGTCGTTGGCGAGGTACAGGGTCTCGGAATCGAGCAGGTCGTCGTCCTCCAGGAGGACATGCGCCCAGGCCGCGAAGTCGAATCCGGTGTTCTCGCGCAGGTAGGCCGAGGCGCAGAGCTTCAGGATCGCCTCCGGCACCGCGGTCTTGTGCTGGTCGGCCGCGATGATGAGCACGATGTCGATGCCGTTCTCAGAAAACGCCCGCAGGTAGGGCTCGACATGGCCGCGGATGCGCCCCTCCGGCGCGTGGGTGATGAACAGGGCGGTGCGGCCGTGCCGGCGCGGCTCCCGCTTCAGGCAGGACAGCCGGGCGTCGGCGGCCTCCGGGACCGCGGTGCCGGCGACCCGGCGGGTCAGCCGGCCGGCCTCAAGCCCGGTCGTGACGTAATCGACCAGGGGGTTGAGCCCGAGCGCCGCGACGCGGGGGTAGCGGGCGAGGTACCAGGGCGCGTCGAAGCGCGGGGACGGGCTCGTGCGCCGGCCGTTATCGGACAGGAAATGCGCGAGCGGATTAGCCTCCGTCTCGTCGTCGGCGAGATAGGTCTTGGTGTACCAGCGCGTGTCGAACCAGGGGCCGGGATCGAGTCCCTCCCGGGCGCCGTGCTCCAGGAAGTGCACCAGCGGGTTGAGGCTGTCGGCGCGCACCGCCGCCGACTGCGCGGCGTACCAATCGGGGTCGAACAGGGGATGCGGGGCGTAGCGGCGGTATCCGCCGGCCATCACGTAATGCTCCAGCGGCTCGAGCCCGCTGGTCTCGGCCTCGGGGCAGCGCCCACGGTAGAACTCGGCATCGAAGATCCCGGAGCGGCGGATCAGGTCGACGTGCCGCGACAGCCCGGCGAATTCCTCGGGGTTGCGCAGGTAGCCCTGCTTCCGCCCGGTCTCGAAATAGTGACTGAGCGCGATGCCGCCCGCCTCCCGGGCATCCGGGTAGCGCGATCGGTACCAGGCGGAGTCGAACAGCGGCGACGGGTCGGTGTCGGGGCTCTTCAGGAAGTGGAAGAACGCCCGGGCGCGGGCGTCGGCGCCGCCGAGATAGCGCTGCGCGTACCAGTCCGGGTCGAACAGCGGGTTGGGGGCGATGCCGGCGTCGGCGCCGCGCTCGACGTAGTGGATCAGCGGGTTCACGCCCTCGGCGCGCAGGCCCGGGACGGCGTCGAGGTAGCGGTCGCCGTGGAACAGCGGCGACGGCCAGCGGCCCTCGCGCCCGCCATGCACCGCGTAGTGCACGAGCGGGTCAATCCCCTCGCCGACCACGTCGGGATAGCGCCGCCCGTACCAGGCCGGATCGAACAGGCCCGAGGCCTTCACGGCCGCCACCAGATCCGCCTGACGGGGCTCGCTCGTCCGCCGCCGCTTCAGGCGCCGGGCCAGCGGGCGCGTGAGGGACCGCGCGGGCCCGGCGACGAACACATCTCGAAGGCGCATGGTGTGTACCGGATACGCGGGAGGCCCGCTGTGCTGCCTACGCCGCAATCCGCGAGAGACATCAGGAGGTTCAGCCGGTCGCCCCGGCCTCGCGCGCCTTCCTACTGGTCCGGCTCGCCCGCGCCAAGGGCCAGGACAGGTTGGGCCAGGACAGGTTCACCGAGCCGGCAGCGGCATCGCGGCGGAGCCGACGGATGCCGGAGCGCGTGCTAGAGGGGGCGCCGTCGATCCAGTCGGCACGGCCGCAGCGGCCGCCCCCGCCCCGTGCCGCAACCCAGGGAGCCTACCTTTATGAGTGAACGCATCATCCTCCGCGCCGGCGAGGCGCTCGTGGCGGGCGGCCCGCCGAACACCGCGTCCGAGCCGGAGGTCATCATCGGCGAGCTGGACGGTCCGGTCGGCACCGCGATCGCGACGCTGACGGGCGACCAGGTGGTCGGCCACAGCCGCGTCTTCGCGCTCCTCAACACCGACATCATGGTCCGGCCGGTGACGCTCTGCGTCTCCAAGGTCAGCGTGACCGAGAGCAAGTACACCTCGATCCTGATGGGCACGGTGCAGTTCGCCATCGCCAACGGCGTGCTCGACGCCGTGCGGGCGGGCTACATCCCCAAGGAGAAGGCCAACGACCTCGGCATCATCTGCTCGGTCTGGCTCAGCCCCGGCGTGATCCAGGCCGAGACGGTGGATCACAAGGCGCTGTTCGAGATCCAGCGCAAGGGCATGACCGAGGCGATCCGCAAGGCCATGACCAACGAGCCGTCGATCGACTGGCTGCTCGAGAACCAGGACAAGATCGTGCACAAGTATTACACCATGGGTCTCGAAGGTAAGATCTGAACCGCGTCCTGAAACAAGCGTGCCCGGGAGCGGTGGAGGACCGAACGACTTCGCTCCCGGGCACCGGCCGGCGCCCAAAAACGTAAGGGTGCGCGGCTGCCCGGAGGCGGCGCCCCCGAGGCTGGCAACCGGAGTTGCATTGCCTCGCGGATCCGACCGCGAATCGGCGTGCGGCGATCCCGACCTTGCCAGCCCGGTGCGAACGGCCCCACATTGACCGGATGACCGGAGGGGCGCCTCGGGTGCCCTGCACAGGAGACGGACAACGGCATGACGCAGGCGATCAGCCCGGCCACCAGCCTCGACGACGGCATCGTGGCCACCGCGGAGAGCTGCCTCGCCGCCGTGGGTCAGGCCCGGGACGCGATCCACGGGGTGATCTTCGGCCAGGAGAAGGTCGTCGATCTCGCCCTGGTGACGATCCTGGCCGGCGGCCACGGCCTCCTCGTCGGCCTGCCGGGTCTCGCCAAGACCAAGCTGGTGGAGACGCTGGGCACGGTGCTCGGCCTCGACGCCCGGCGCGTGCAGTTCACCCCGGACCTGATGCCGTCCGACATCCTCGGCACCGAGATCCTTGAGGAGGATGCCGAGCGCCGCCGGGCGTTCCGGTTCGTGCAGGGGCCGGTCTTCACCCAGCTCCTGATGGCCGACGAGATCAACCGGGCGAGCCCGCGGACGCAGTCGGCCCTGCTCCAGGCGATGCAGGAGGGCCACGTCTCGGTGGCCGGCGCCCGCCACGACCTGCCGCGGCCGTTCCACGTGCTCGCCACCCAGAACCCGATCGAGCAGGAGGGTACCTACCCGCTGCCCGAGGCGCAGCTCGACCGGTTCCTGCTGGAGATCGACGTCGGCTATCCCGACCGCGCCGCCGAGCGCCGCATCCTGATCGAGACCACCGGCATCGACGAGGTGCGCCCGCACGCCGTGATGTCCACCGACCAGTTGCTCACCGCCCAGCGCCTGGTGCGTCGGCTGCCCGTGGGCGAGGCCGTGGTCGAGGCGATCCTCGACCTCGTGCGCGCCGCCCGGCCCGATGGCGGCGACCCGCTGGTGAAGGACAAGCTGCTCTGGGGTCCCGGCCCCCGCGCCAGCCAGGCGCTGACGCTCGCGGCCCGCGCTCGGGCGCTGATCGAGGGCCGGGTCGCGCCCTCGGTCGCCGACGTGAAGGCCCTGGCCGAGCCGGTGCTCAAGCACCGGATGGCGCTCAGCTACACCGCCCGCGCCGACGGCGAGACCATCGAGGGCCTGATCGGCAAGCTCGCCGAGAAGCTTTAGCCTTGGTCGGGACCCACGCCCTCGACTCCGAACGGCGCACCCCCGGCAGGCGCGAGAGCGAGGGCGCGACGGCCCTCTCCGAAAGGATGCCCCGCCTCGTGCTGGAGGCGCGGCGGGTGTCGAGCCTCCTGGCCCACGGCCTGCACGGCCGCCGCCGGGCCGGTCCGGGCGAGAGCTTCTGGCAGTTCCGCCCCTTCGTCACCGGCGAGGCCGCGGCGCGGGTCGACTGGCGCCGCTCGGCCCGGGACGACCGGCTCTACGTGCGCGAGCGGGAATGGGAGGCGGCCCACAATATCTGGCTGTGGATGGACCGCTCCGCCTCGATGGGGTTTTCGTCCGACCTAGCCTCGGCGTCGAAGGTCGAGCGCGCCCTGGTCCTCGGGCTCGCGCTCGCCGACGCCTTCGTGGAGGGCGGCGAGCGGGTCGGGCTCCTGGGGCTGACCCGGGCGACGGCGTCGCGGGGGATCGTCGAGCGGATGATCCAGGCCTTGGTCGCCGACAAGGCCGGCCTGGAGCAGGACCTGCCGCCCCGTGCGAGCCCGGCGCGCTTCGACGAGGTCGTGCTGATCGGCGACTTCCTCACCGATCCGAGCCGGATCGCGACCGCAATCCAGGCCCTGGCCGGACGGGGCAGCCGCGGCCACCTGCTGATGGTCGTGGATCCGATCGAGGAGACCTTCCCGTTCTCGGGCCAGGCCGTGCTGCACGATCTCGAAGGCGGGCTCAGCCTCGATATCGGCGATGCCGGCGCCTGGGGCGACCGCTACCGCGCCCGCATCGCCGAGCACCGCGCCGCCCTGCAGGCGATCGCCCGCCAGCAGGGCTGGACGCTCACCATCCACCGCACCGACCGCCCGGCGAGCGAGGCGGCCCTGCGGCTCGCCACGCTGATCGCCGCGCGCGGCCCGGAGTGAGGCCGCCATGCTCGGTCTGACCTTCGCGGCGCCCCTGGCGCTCGCCGCCCTGATCGGCCTGCCGGCCCTGTGGTTCCTGCTGCGGGTGACGCCGCCGCGCCCCCGGCGGATCGACTTCCCGCCGCTCAAGCTCGTCGCCGACCTGATCCCACAGCGGCAGACGCCGGCACGCACCCCGCCCTGGGTGCTGCTCCTGCGCCTGTTGATCGCCGCCGCGTTGATCCTCGCGGTGGCCGGCCCGGTCTGGAATCCCGGCGGCGTCGGGGCGGGCGGCGGGCGCAGCGCGCTCCTCGTGCTCCTCGACAACGGCTTCCCGGCCGCCCACGACTGGCGCGACCGGCTGCGGGTCGCCACCGACGCCGTCGAGGGCGCGGCCCGGGACGGCCGGCCCGTGGCGGTGATCGGCCTGGCCGAGCCGCCCGCGGCCTTCGAGGCCAAGACCCCGGCAGCCGCCCTGGAACGCCTGCGCGCCCTGGCGCCCCGCCCGATCCTGCCGACGCGGGACGCGCATCTCGCCAGCATCGGGACGTTCCTTGAGAAGAACCGCGGCGCCGGCCTCGTCTGGATCAGCGACGGCGTCGCCGGGGCGAGCGACGAGCGCTTCGCCAAGGGCCTGGCCGACCTCGTCGGCGGCAGCGGCGCCGCCCTGACGGTGCTGCGCGCCGACAGGCCGCCGGCCCTGGCGCTCACCGCCTCCGAGACCGGCGGCACCCTCACGGCCCGGGCCCTGCGCGCTGCCCCGAACGGGCGCGACGCCGGCGTGATCCGGGCGCTCGACCAGAAGGGCCTGCCGCTGGCCGAGCGCGACATCGCCTTCGCGGCCGACGCCACCGAGGCGACGGCGACGTTCGAGATGCCCGTGGAGCTGCGCAACAGCATCAGTCGCCTGGAGATCGCAGGGGAGCGCTCGGCCGGGGCCGTGGTGCTCCAGGACGAACGCGGCAAGCGCCGCCGGGTCGGCCTGGTGTTCGGCGGCACCCTCGACCAGGCCCAGCCGCTCCTGGCGCCGACCTACTACCTCGCCCGGGCGCTCCAGCCCTTCGCGGACGTGCAGGAGGCGCGCGGCGCCAAGGGCACCGCGGAATCGATCAACCAGCTCCTCGACAACCAGGTCTCGGTGCTGGTGCTCGCCGATGTCGGCGCGCTCGATGAGAAGACCACCGCCCGGGTCGAGAGCTTCGTGAAGGCCGGCGGCATGCTGCTGCGCTTCGCCGGCCCCCGGCTCGCCGCCGGCAACGACCCGCTCGTGCCGGTCCGCCTGCGCCGGGGCAACCGGACGCTCGGCGGCACGCTGTCCTGGGACAGCCCCAAGACCCTGGCGCCGTTCCCACCCGAGAGCCCCTTCGCCGGCCTGACGCCGCCGGCCGATATCGGCGTGCGCCGCCAGATCCTGGCCGAACCGGACGGCGACCTGCCGAACCGGACCTGGGCCTCCCTGCAGGACGGCACGCCGATCGTCACCGCGCAGAAGCGCGGTCAGGGCACGCTGGTGCTGTTCCACGTCACCGCCGACACGACCTGGTCGAACCTGCCGCTGTCGGGGCTGTTCATCGACATGCTCCGGCGCGTGGTCGGCCTGGCCGGCACCTCGGCGCCCCCCGCGGGCGAGGCGAACCGCGCGTCCGCAATCGTGCTCGCCCCCCGGGCGACGCTGGACGGGTTCGGCGCGCTAGGCTCGCCCCCCGCCTCGGCCACCGCGGTGGCCGCCGATTACGCAGACCGGGGGAATGCCGAGCACCCGCCGGGCTTCTACGGACCGGCGGACGGCGGCATCAGCGTCAACGCCCTCAAGCCCGACGACCGCCTGAAGCCCCTCGATACCGCGGCGCTGGACGGCGCCCGGATCGGAACCCTCGCCGGAGCCGAGACCCTGGACCTGCGCCCGACCCTGTTCACCCTGGCGCTGCTGCTGCTCGCCCTCGACACCCTGGCGGGACTGTGGCTCGGCGGCTTCCTGCGCCGCTCCGCCTGGGCGAGCCGCCTGCGCGGACGCCCGGCGGCGCTGGCCGTCGCGGGCCTCGTGCTGTTCGCCGCCCTGCCGGCGCAGCCGCTGCGCGCCGAGGAGCCCGCGGCCAACCGGCCGAACGGCATCGAATCGGCGCTGGTCACCCGGCTGGCCTACGTGATCACCGGCGACGCCGCCGTTGATGAGGCGAGCCGGACCGGCCTGTCCGGCCTGACCCAGATGCTTGCCTCGCGCACCGCCCTCGAACCGGGCGAGCCCGCCGGGATCGACCCGGCCAAGGACGAGCTCGCCTTCTACCCGCTGATCTACTGGCCGATCGCGCCGTCGCGGCCCCAGCCCTCGGAGACGGCGATCCGCAAGATCGACGCGTTCATGCGCAACGGCGGCACGGTCCTGTTCGATACCCGCGACGCGCTCACGACCCGCCCGGGTGGGCCGCCCTCCCCGGAGGCGGCCTACCTGCGCAAGATGCTGGCGACCCTCGAAGTGCCGGAGCTGGAGCCGGTGCCCCTCGACCACGTCCTGACCAAGGCGTTCTATCTCGTCGACAGCTTCCCCGGCCGCTACGCCACCGGCCAGACCTGGGTCGAGGCACTCCCCCCCGCGGCGGAGGGCGCCGAGCGCCGCCCGGCCCGGGCCGGCGACGGCGTCAGCCCGATCATCATCACCGGCAACGACCTCGCCGCCGCCTGGGCGGTGGGCCGCCGCGGCGAACCGCTCTACCCGGTGGTCGGCGGCGACCAGCGCCAGCGCGAGATGGCCTTCCGGGGCGGCGTCAACATCGTGATCTACACGCTCACCGGAAACTACAAGGCGGACCAGGTCCACGTTCCCGCGCTGCTGGAGCGGCTGGGGCAGTGATTTCTTTGGACACAGTCCCCGGGCAGCGCCTGCTCCCACCAACCCCCCTCATCCTGAGGTGCGGCCGCGCAGCGGGCGCCTCGAAGGAGCCCTCCAGCCGGCCGCGCGATCCCTGGAGCCCTCCTTCGAGGCCGCTGACGCGGCACCTCAGGATGAGGGGGTCTGATGGGCCCATCGCTACATCCCTCACGCCAATCTCGGAGGCTTGCACGCCATGCTGAGCCTCAGCTTCACCCCCCTCCTCCCCTGGCCGGTCCTGGCCGCCCTCGGGCTGATCGTCGTCGTCCTGGCTCTGCTCGCCTTCGTGGCCCGGGGCCGGACCGCTCTGCTGCGCGCGCTGGTGCTTGCCCTGGTTCTGGCGGCGCTCGCCAACCCCGCCCTGGTGCGGGAGGACCGCGAGCCGGTGAAGGACATCGCGGCCATCGTGGTCGACCGCTCCGGTTCGCAGGCGTTGGGCGACCGGCCGCAGATGACCGATGCGGTCCGGGCCGAGCTGCAGCGCCGCTTCGGCGCGCTCACCAACATCGAGCCGCGCTTCATCGACGTGCCCGACGCCAAGGACGGCGACGACGGCACCAAGCTGTTCACGGCGCTGGGCCAGGCTTTGGCCGACGTGCCGCCCGAGCGGCTCGCCGGCATCGTGATGCTCACCGACGGCGTGGTGCACGACATCCCCGCTTCGATGGCGCAACTCGGCATCAAGGCGCCGCTCCACGTCCTCGTCACCGGCCATCCGGACGAGCGCGACCGCCAGATCAAACTCCTGGAGGCGCCGCGCTTCGGCATCGTCGGCAAGGATCTCACGATCCGCGCCGAGGTGATGGAGCGCGGCGGCACCGGCCACGCGGTCGTCACGATCCGCCGCGACGGCGAGGAGATCGGCCGGCGGGACGTACCCACCGACAAGCCGTTCGCGCTGACCACCCGGATCGAGCATGGCGGCCCGAACGTCGTCGAGATCGAGGTCGAGCCGCTGCCGGGCGAACTCACCACGGTCAACAACCGCGCGGTGCTGCCGATCGAGGGCATCCGCGAGAAGCTCCGGGTGCTGCTGGTCTCCGGCGAGCCGCACCAGGGCGAGCGGACCTGGCGCAACCTGCTGAAATCCGACGCCAACGTCGACCTCGTGCACTTCACCATCCTGCGCCCGCCGGAGAAGCAGGACGGCACGCCGATCTCCGAACTGTCGCTGATCGCGTTCCCGACCCGCGAGCTGTTCGTCCAGAAGATCAAGGATTTCGACCTGATCATCTTCGACCGCTACGCCAACCAGAGCGTGCTGCCGCAGGCCTATTTCGACAATATCGTCCGCTACGTCCGCGAGGGCGGGGCGCTCCTCGTCGCCGCCGGCCCCGAATATGCCGGCCCGGCGAGCCTGGCCCGCACCCGGCTCGCCGGCATCCTGCCGGGCGATCCGGACGGGCGCGTGGTCGAGCGCCCCTACAAGGCGACCCCGACGCAGGTCGGCCAGCGCCACCCGGTCACCCGCGATCTGCCGGGCTCGGACGCCAACCCGCCCGCCTGGGGCGACTGGCTGCGCATCGTCCAGGCCCGCACCCGGCCCGGCATCCAGCCGATCCTGTCCGGCGCCGAGGGGCTGCCGCTGCTCGCCCTGTCGCGCGAGGACAAGGGCCGGGTCGCGCTGCTCCTGTCCGACCATACCTGGCTCTGGGCGCGGGGCTATCAGGAGGGCGGCCCCTATCTCGACCTGCTGCGCCGCCTCGCCCATTGGTTGATGAAGGAGCCGGCCCTCGAAGAGGAGGCCCTGCGTGCCCAGACCACCGGCCGCGGCCGCGAGGTGCGGGTCGAGCGGCAGACCATGGCCGAGCAGGTCGAGCCGGTCACCGTCACCGGCCCGACCGGCAAGGTCACGACGCTGACCCTCAAGCCCGGCGAGCCCGGCCTGTTCACCGCCACCTTCGACGCGGAGACCCTGGGGCTGCACACCCTGCGCTCGGGCAACCTCGTGGCCTTCGTCAGCGTCGGCCCCGCCAATCCGCGCGAACTCGCCGACGTGTTCAGCGATACCGAACGCCTGAAGGCGGTGGCCGAAGGCTCCGGCGGCTCGATCCGCCGGGTCGCGGATGCCGGCGGCACCACCCAGGTGCCGCGCCTCGCCACCGTGCGCAGCGGCCGCCTGGCCGGCGGCGACTGGATTGGCTTCCGCCCGAGCGACAGCGCCAACATCCGCGGCGTCGAGGTCTACCCGCTGGCGCTGGGCCTCGCGGCCCTTGCGGCGCTTGCCGCCGCCGTGCTCGCCATGTGGCTGGTCGAGGGCCGCCGCGGGCGTGCGGTTTGAGTTTTTGTTTGTTCGCGTTGGGGGTGGCTCGGCGAGGAGCGTTCCGGGCTGACCCGCATTCAACGGCCGCGACGCCTGCCCTCCCCCCTTTGCGGGCTTGCGGATTCACACATCATGTCGGCAGATTACACGAAAGATACCGCGCCTCTCCCTCCCCCCCTCTGCGGGGCAGGGCTATCGCATTTGGCTGATGAGGCTGAGCAAGTATGTGTCGTTCCATGCG
>NZ_BPQU01000021.1 GCF_022179445.1 Methylobacterium mesophilicum
ACCTCAGAGCCATCGTCACTCAGACCGCCTGATCCCCTTCAAGCGATCGCCCTGCCCCGACGGGCGCAGAGTCTTCCCGGAGCAGAGGGATGGCAACCCGGCTTCAAAGTCATGGAAAGCCACGGGTGACGGCATCCCGCCGACACGTCCGGACGCGCATCGCGCGTGCCACGTCGGCTCGCGTCCGACGGATCCGCCCAGGCCGAAAGCATGCCACCTCAATTCGACGCCGCAGCCGTAAAACTCCGATCGACGGCTTGGCTCACGTCGAGCCGCTTGCCCAGGATGCCGTAGCGGGTGGCGCGATCGGACGCCTCCTGGACCTCCGCGACCACGCCGTCGTCGATCCCGATCGGGCTGGTCCGCTGCGCCGCATAGGCCGCGAGCAGCACATCCTCCGGCAGGCGGGTCAGGGCGGCGGTGCTCTTGGCGTATGCGGGGAGATGGTCGAGCGACCAGAGCCGGGCCTTGTTCAGGCGGTCCAGCAGGTCCTGCACGGCCGCCCGCTTGGTGGCGATGGCGCTGTCGGAGGCGACGACGAACGTGATGGTCGGCGTCAGGCCCGCGCCGTCGGCGATCACCCGGGCCTTGTCCTTCAGGGTCGCGAAGGAGACGTAGGGCTCCCACACCGCCCAGGCATCGACCGAGCCGGCGACCAGGGCGACCTTGGCGTCCACGGGGTTGAGGGCTGCGAAGGTGGCGCCCTCCAGGGTGATCCCGGCCTTCTCCAGGGTCGCGTCGATCAGGAACTGGCCCCAGCCGCCCCGGGTGCCGGCCAGGCGCTTGCCCGTGAGGTCGGCCGCCGACCGGATCGGGGAATCCTGGCGCACCAGGATCGCCTGGCTCCGCGGGTCGGACCTGGTGCCGCCGACCGCCTTGATCGGGGCGCCGGCCGCGTAGGCCGTGAGCAGCGACAGGTCGCCGGTATAGCCGACATCGAGGGCGCCGGCATTGAGCGCCTCCAGGATCGGCGCGGCGGCGGGGAATTCCGACCAGACGATGGTGTAGGGCAGGTCTTTTCCGTAGCCGGAGATCTCCAGCAGCGAGCGGTTGCCCCCCTTCTGGTCGCCGACCCGCAGCACCACCGGCTCGGCCGCGCGGGACGGGACGGCCGCCGACAGCATCAGGGCCGCGGCGAGCCAGGCGGCCGCGCGCCGGCGAGTCATTCTTTGGGCGTCAGGGAGGATGCGCATGCGGCCCATTTCATTGCCCGGCGCAGCGTGCGCGAGGGGTTCAGCGGAGCGGCCAAGTCTATGGAAGCGCCCGCGGCGAACAAGGAAACGGTTATCTGTATTGCTGGCGGACCGAGCGATCGTGTTTCGCGCGATCGGCACCGGCGAGAAGATCGGCATCGTTGCGGCAGGGCGCCCATATCCCTAGGAGGCCGTTCAACTCACAGCCTCTCAGGATGAGGGGGTGGGTGGGAGAGACACGCGTCCTGCAACCCGCCCAGCCTTCGCTGCCGCGGGCCTCCGACAGCCTAATCCCCAAAAGCATCCGCCAGATACGCGCGCACGAAGCCCGGCATCCGGGCCGCCTCGGGGCCGCCTGCGCCCCGCGCCACGTGGATCCCGGCGAGTTCCGGCTCCGCCTCCCGGCGGCGGTGGGCCTCGATGCGGGCGCACAGGGCGTCGGCCGTCTCCGGGAACCGCACCGGGCGCAGGAAGGCGAGCTGCCCCTCCCCGGCCAGCAGCACCCAGTCGGTCGCGGCATCCGCCGGCAGCGCCAGGCCGGTCTCCTCGGCGAGTTCCCGGGCGGCGCTGCCGGCGAGGTCGACGGTCTCGCCCCGCACGTCGTCGAGGTCGGGCGTGCCGCACGGGAAGTAGAGCTGGCCGGCATTGGCCGTGTGGGCGCCCATCGCGCCGAGCAGCACCGCGCCGTCCCGGCTCCAGGGCACGATCGCCGCGAAGGCGTTGACCACGCCGGCTTCCGGGCGGCCCCGGTCCCGGTAGGCGATGAAGCTGGAATAGCGGGCGGCAAACAGCTCCACCCGGGCGATCCCGGCCTCGACCGACCAGGCGCGGGCGAGCAGCACGGTGCCGTCGAACATCCCGGGGCTGCGGGCGCGCCGCGCCCGCCAGTGTTCGGCGATCGCGGCGGCGTGGTCCCGGGCGAACGGCCAGTCATGCGCGACGAGTCGCGCCGTGACCCCGGCGAGCCGGGTGATCCGGAAGCCGTCAGACACGCAAGGTCCCGTCCGACACGATCACGGCCGAGCCGCCGATCTCCACCGAGCGCAGGGCGCCGGCCGCGATCGTGAGCTGGAGCGCGATGGCGCTCGGCCGGCCCATGGCCTCGCCCTGGCGGATCGCCACGTCGTGGGTGCCCTCGCCCAGGGTCTCGAACTGCATCAGCACCCCCGCGAAGGCGGCGGCCGCCGAGCCGGTGGCGGGATCCTCCGCGATGCCGAGATGCGGCGCGAACATCCGCACCCGCCAGCTCTGGCCCGTCCCCTCGGGGTCCGGGGCGTAGAGGTAGAGCCCGTCCTGCGCCTCCGGGGCCGGGGCGGACCGGGCGGCGTCCAGCGCCGCCACCGTGGCCACCGGCACGCAGGTGAAGGACGGCCCGACCCCGTGGCGGCTCGGGACGTGCCGGCCGGTGCCGAGATCGCCGGGCTCGAGCCCGAGGAGCGGCGCCAGCACCGCCGGGTCCGGGCCGGCGCCCAGGAATTCCGGCAGGGCCGGCAGCTTGAACCGCGCCCGGCCGCCGCTGCCGTCGGACAACGTCTCGACCACGCAGGGCACGATCCCGATCCGCTCCTCCAGGCCGAAGGCCCGGGCATCGCCCTGGGACGGGTCCTCCAGGGCGAGCAGCACGGCGCTCCCCACGGTCGGGTGGCCGGCGAACGGCAGCT
Organism: Methylobacterium mesophilicum; assembly: GCF_022179445.1. Classification (GTDB taxonomy): domain Bacteria; phylum Pseudomonadota; class Alphaproteobacteria; order Rhizobiales; family Beijerinckiaceae; genus Methylobacterium; species Methylobacterium mesophilicum. Next base: position 2,855 of record NZ_BPQU01000021.1, read on the forward strand.
CGTGCCGCGGCGTGAAGATCCGCAGCCGCGCCCGCTGCCGTGCGTCGGTGGGCGGCAGCACGAACACCGTCTCGGACAGGTTGAACTCCGCCGCGATCGCCTGCATCGCGGCCGTGTCGAGCCCCTCGGCGTCGCGCACCACGGCCAGCGGGTTGCCGGCGAGTTTTTGGTCGGTGAACACGTCGAGGGTGACGAAGCGGCGCGCCATCGGTTCGATTCCCTTCGGTTCGAGCCCGCACGGATTCCGGCTGGCGGCCGTGATCCCGGCTCGGATAAGCTTGAGCCCGCCCCGACTCGCCGGGGCGGGCAGGATCGCGAGCGTAGCCGAGCGCGGACCGAAGTCCCAGCGCATCGGGATGAGGACGCGGACCGCACCACCGGGAGGGAGCCATGCCCGACACGGAGCACGCCTACGCGGTCACGGTGACCTGGACCGGCAACAAAGGGGCCGGCACCCGGACCCATCGCGGCTACGACCGCGCCTTCGAGGCCGCGGCCCCTGGCAAGCCCACGATCGCCGGCTCGTCCGACCCGGCCTTCCGGGGCGACCCGGCCCGCTGGAACCCGGAGGATCTGCTGGTGGCCTCGCTCTGCGCCTGCCACAAGCTCTGGTACCTCGGCCTGTGCGCGCAGGCCGGGATCGTGGTGACGGCCTACGCCGACACCGCCGAGGGCCGCATGACCGAGGAGCCCGGCGGCGGCGGCCAGTTCACCGCGGTCATCCTGCGCCCCCGGGTGACCGTCACGGCGGAGTCGGACGCCGAGGCCGCCCTGGCGCTGCACCACCGGGCGCACGCGCAGTGCTTCATCGCCCGCTCGGTGAACTTTGCGGTGACGCACGAACCGACCATCGTGCGGGAGGGGGATTGAGGGGGGCGCCGCCCCTCACACCGCCTCGACCGAAAAGGTCTCGCTCGGGCTCATATACTCGTCCTGCGCGGCCACGGTGAGGATCTCCCGGGAGCCCGCCGCCGCGGTGCGCTTCAGGAGGCCGTAGACCGAGGCGGCGGCCGCGCCCAAAGCCGTGGCGGCCGAGCCGGTGCGGGCGTAGTGGACCAGGAACAGGGCCGCGATGCAGTCGCCCGCCCCGTTCACCGCGATGGCGAGCCGCGGGGTGCGGACCCGGAACACCCGGCCCTCCGCCCCGGCCAGCAGGTCGATGCGGTCGGACGGCGTGTCGGCGCAGAGCGCCGAGGTGACCAGCACCACCCGGGGGCCCCTGGCCTGGAGCGCCGCGATCGCGGCCGCCGCCTCCGGCAGGGTCCGGCTCGGCAGGCCGGTGAGCCGGTCGAGCTCGAACTGGTTGGGGGTGAGGATGTCGGCCGCCGGGACCGCGCGCTCGCGCAGGAACGCCTCGATCCCCGGCCGCACGTAGACGCCCTCCGCGACGTCGCCGATCACCGGGTCGCAGCAATAGAGCGCCTGCGGGTTCGCAGCCCGCACGGAGGCCACCGCCTCCAGGATCGCCTCCCCGATCGCGGCCGAGCCCATGTAGCCCGACAGCACCGCGTCGCAGCTCGGAAACACCCCGCGCTCGCCGATGCCCCGCACCACGTCGCGGATCATGTCCGCCTCGAAGATCGGGCCGCGCCACGCCCCGTAGCCGGTGTGGTTGGAGAACTGCACCGTGTGGACCGGCCAGACCTCGACCCCGAGCCGCTGCATCGGAAAAACCGCCGACGCGTTGCCGACATGCCCGTAGGCGACGTGGGACTGGATCGACAGGACGTTCAACGCGGGTGATTCCCGGTGCCGTGGGGAGAGCCGAAGCTGTCGGCGATCCGGGGCGCGGGCGCAAGCGATGGGAGGCAAGCCCGGGGGCGCGCGGTCCGGACGGCCGGCCCGCATCGGGTTTGGCCCCCACAGCCGGCAGGCGGGCCGGACCGCGTCCCCCCTCGGCGGGACGCCGTGACCGGATCAGGGCGCGCGGCAGCGCATGGCCACCGTCGCCTGCGTGACGCTGAGCGCCCGGCGCCGCGTCTCCAGCGAGGCGCCCGGCGCGTCCGAGACGGACGCGGCCTCCCGCTTCAGCGTCGCGTCGCAGGCGCAGGAGCTGTAGCCGGCGGCGTCGTAGCAGGCGTCGTGGCGCATGCAGGCGGCGTCGAGGGCGTCGACCGGGGGCAGGCCTGCGCCGCGCTGGCCCTTGCCGCAGTAATTGCCGTGGAACAGGTCCTGGCCGGCCGCGACCTTGCCGAGATCGCCCTTGGGCGGCGCCGGCGCCTCCGCCTGCCCGCTCGGGTTGAGGTCGTTGGCCGGACCGCCCGCCTTGGAGCCGGACGCACGCAGCGTCTTGGGGATGCCGGAGCGCTCGCCGGGCTCGTTGAGGGCCTCGCCCGCCCGCCCGTTCGGATCCGACAGGTCCGGCAGCGGCGGCGGCGGCCCCGGACGGGGCTCGTCCGCCTCCAGGGTGGTATACGCCTCACCGGCGACGGCCTGCGCCCGGAGGGGCTGCGGGACGGCCAGGAGCGGGACGGCCAGGAGCGACAGCCCGAGAAGGACGCGGCGGATGGGTCTCACGGCAGGCTCCCGCATGTGGCGCCAGCAATGCGAAACCCGCCCGTTCCGTTCCGAAGTTGTTACGCTCAGTGGTGATGGGCTGGGGCCGCTACACGGGGTCGGGGCTGAGACCCAGGAGCCGGACATCGACCTGTTGCGGTTGCCGAAGACTTTGCCTCCGACGACGGCCCGTGCCGCCGGGTGCCCCCTGCGCCGCGAAGACCGGGCTGGGCCATGCCTCGGAGCCGGTGTGGTCGGAGACCTGCACCGTGTGGACCGGCCAGGCCTCGACCCCGAGCCGCCGCATCAGGAACACCTTGGCCGCCTTGCCGATAGGCCGTCGGCGACGTGGGACTGGATCGACAGGGCGTCCAACGCGGGTGATCCCCGATTCCGGGGGAGAGCCGAAGCTGTCGGCGATCCGGGGTGCGGGCGCAAACGCGGGGGTGGGTGGTTCGAGTTGGGCGGTCTGTGCTTGCTCAAACTGTCTGCGACGGGTGGTTGGGCGATAATCCGTCTACAGAGGGCGAGCCCGTGAAGCAGCCGTCAACGCTCCAGACGTTCACCACGTCATGGTATGCGATCACCAACAGAGTAGCCAATGCAAACGGGTTTCAGCGGCTCATGCCGGGTCCAGCATTAAATTAACAGATCCATACATCACGCGGCGTGTTGCATTTGCGCCCAGGATGGCGATGATGCCTTATGACTATCAGCCTGCCTTCCCGGTACGAAGATCTGGACGTCGCTTTTCGTGGCCGACTGAAGCCAAACCAGCCTTTGCTAGCAGCTGTGAAGGCTGCCTTCGCTGCGATGGAAATCAGCGGAGGTATTAGGTTTCTGCCTGTATTTGGTAGGAGCGGAAGCGGAAAATCGTCAGCTTCTTTAGAGATCGGAACGCACCTGCCAGATCTTTATGTGGAGCAGCTTCCTCGCCAGGCAATTGAAAATCCGCAAGCTCTTGACGATGCACTCGGAGAAATGCGGCGACGAGCCAAGAAAAAAAGCTCGTAGCGGTGATTGATCAATACGAAGAGGTTGCAACTCAGCGCACTAACGTGCCGTCCGCATTTGTTGAGTCTTTGAGTCTTCTCGACCGTTCCAATCCGAAGCCAGAGCCGACGCTGTTCATTTGGTTGACAACTGATCACGAGTTTCAGAGTTCATTGGAAGCCGCTACTTCTAGAAATCGACGGATACTCGCGACGAAAGGTTTTGAAGTCGAAGGTCTTCCAAGGGAAAACTGGCCGAGCATTATCGAAGAAAATTTCCGATTTCATAATCAAGATCGATTGTTGTCAGATTACGAAATACTTGATATTGATCTAAAAAGTATCTCTGATGAAGAGACTACGCTTGGCGATACAATAGAAGTAACCGGGCAACGACTTGCCCGATATGCTACGACGTTGCATGATTTATCTACATATCAGGTGATCATGCTTTGGCCTGTAACTGATGGCCTACGAATTTCGAGAATACAGCAATTTTCTGACCCCCGATCTGGATATAAACTTAACTGGGATGCCTGGTATCGACAACTTAACAGCGACGATCAAAATCAGCTTCCATTGCGCGAATTTAACAGAGCGCGGCTATATTTCGACGTAAGGCTGGTCCCAATAGCGGCAGCGGACTTGCATCCACTATGTAGAGAAATTGAAAAGGCAGAAGTTGAGCTTGGGGGCAGCTATCTCGCTCAGCTAAAGACAACGCATCTATATTCGATTGTGTCGGGAAACTGGTCGCCTGAGAAATACGCCCCGCTACGAGAGCGCGCATCCAAGCGTGCGACCGAGGCTCGCGACTGGTATGCTGAAGTCACGTCCAAACCCACTCAGCTGGGGCGACGCATAGCTCTATGCCTTAGCCAATTGGGCCTTTCAGCTAGCTATGAGCAAACGATCAACTCCGCTCATGGGAAAGTTAGGGCTGATATCCTTGTCGATCGGTCTCCGATTGCCCCAGCCAACGTGATACTGGAGATGAAGGCGTTTAGCCCTGAAAACACGATGCCCTCCACCATTGCTGCCCAAGTCCAGACAACGCTAAAGCGACACGCCCAATTCGCAGGATTTTTACAGCGGCAGTGATCGGACTGCCAACGAGTTGACGGATCCTGTCCGCTTTCCAGTGGTGGAAAATTTGTCGCGAACGGAAACCTCAAGTCGAAATCGGACCGTACCACCCTTCAGCCTTCACCCACCAGCAGCTCCTTCACCACAAGCGGATTCCGGTCCAAGAGCGCCAGCAGCACCCGGGCCGGCCCCTCCGGGCGGCGGCGGCCCTGCTCCCAGTTGCGCAGGGTCGAGACCGCGATCCCGATGCTCTGCGCGAAGCGAGCCTGCGAGGCGCCGGTGCGCCGCCGGATGGCGGCCACGTCGAGATCGGCGACGCGTGGCGCGTGCACCACAAGGCCCGGGACCGCCTCGCCGCGGGCATGGGCGAGCGCGTCCTGCAGGCCCGCCATGACGGTTTCAAACGCTTCGTTCTTCATCGATCCCTCGCCGATCACCGATCCCGGGCCGCTTTCCGGGCCTGCTTGATGGCCTTCGTCAGGCTGTGCATGGCGTTGATCTCGGCATCCGTGAAAGTTGCGCGTGCGGTCTTGCTCAGCACACCCAAGAGATAAGCGGGACTCTCGGCGCCGAGATAGGCCACCATCACGCGGTAGCCGCCCGAACCGGCGAAACGGATCTTGCGGACCCCACCCGAGCCCTGGACCAGATCGCCATCCTGGGGCGCGGCGGCAACCTGGTTCACGATCGCCGCGCGCTCGTCGTCCGACAGGCCGATCCGCCTGGCCGTGGTCAGGAAGGCGTTCGTCTCGACGACCGTATGGAGCGGCTTCTCCATGCCGGGAAGAATAAGCCCATGGCGCAGGCCCGTCCATGGCGACGCGTCCTTCCTGCACCTCCAGCGAAGCCCAAGTTCCCAAAAAGAACCCTTGTCCCCCGCCCTCCCCCACCTCAGATGGGTCCGATCCCCCCGCCGCCCCCCGAGCCCGATGGACATCGAAGCCCTGCGGACCTCCACCCTCGCCTTCGTCGAGGCGCACAAGGTCTGGACGCCGCTGATCGCCGGGGGGCTCGCCTTCTGCGAGTCGATCGCGATCCTGTCGCTGTTCGTGCCGGCCACCGTGATCCTGATCGGCATCGGCGCCCTGGTCGGGGGGGCCGACATCCCGCTCTGGCCGGTGATCGGCGCCGCCGCCCTGGGGGCCGCCCTGGGGGATTGGCTCTCCTACGAGGCCGGGCGCTGGGTCGGGCCGGGCGCCCGCACCAAGTGGCCCCTGCGGCGCTACCCCGACCTCGTTGCCAAGGCGGAACGCTTCATCGGCCGCTGGGGCATCGCCGCGGTGGCGCTGGGGCGCTTCTTCGGGCCGGCCCGGGCCCTGGTGCCGCTGCTCGCCGGCACCCTCGGGCTGGCCCGGCTGCCGTTCCAGCTGGCCAACGTCGCCTCGGCGCTGGTCTGGGCCTTCGTGCTGCTCGCCCCCGGGGCCGGGCTGCTCGCCTGGCTCGACCGGTGATCCGGCCGGCCCGCTGATGCGCCGCTTCCCGCCGGAGCGCATCGTCTGCCTCACCGAGGAGACCGTCGAGACCCTGTACCTCCTGGGTGAGGAGGACCGGATCGTCGGCGTCTCGGGCTACGCGGTGCGCCCGCCCCGGGTCCGGCGGGAGAAGCCCCGGGTCTCGGCCTTCACCAGCGCCGACCTCCCAAAAATCCTGGCGCTGGCGCCGGACCTCGTCCTGGCGTTCTCCGACCTCCAGGCCGACATCGTCGCCGATCTCGCCCGCGCGGGTATCGCCGTCCACCTGTTCAACCAGAGGGATGTGGCGGGCTGCCTGGCCATGGTCCGCACTTTGGGGGCCCTGGTCGGGGTTCCGGAGCGGGCCGACGCGCTCGCGCGGTTCTTCGAAGAATCCCTGCATTCCGCCGCCGCACAGGCCCCGACCCGGCCCAGACTTCGCGTTTACTTCGAAGAGTGGGACGCGCCGATGATCTCCGGAATCGGCTGGATCTCCGAATTAATCGGTTTCGCCGGCGGCCAGGACGTGTTCCCCGAGCTCAGCCGACAGCCGGCCGCGAAGGACCGGATCGTCACCGCCGACCAGGTGATCGCCGCCGCCCCCGACGTGATCCTGGCCTCCTGGTGCGGCAAGAAGGTCAACGTCGACCGCATCCGCGCCCGCCCCGGCTGGGACGCGATCCCGGCGGTGCGGACCGGCCGGATCCACGAGATCAAGGCCCCGCTGATCCTCCAGCCGGGCCCCGCCGCGCTCACCGACGGGTTTGCCGCGATCCGGTCGTTCCTGGCTTAAGTCTCTGCATTCACAGGGATGTTTTGCCGATGGGCCGGGGGCGATGCCGCGCCGCAGGTGACGAATCGGCCGCGTTTCGGCAGGATGTCCCGATTCGACACAGGCGCATCCCGCAACCGCATGTCCGCTTCCCTCGGCCTCCCCGCGCTCCCGGCGGGCGCCACGATCCTGCCCCCCGACCGGCGGCAATCGCCCACCGCCCTGCGGATCCAGCGCGGCGTGCGCCGCCTGTTCTCCGAGATGGGCTGCGTCACCCTGCCGGAATTCTCCCTGGTCAACGGCCGCCGCGCCGACGTGATCGCCCTGTGCGGCGCCGGCCGGCTCACCATCGTGGAGATCAAGTCGAGCGTCGCGGATTTCCGCGCCGACAGAAAGTGGCCTGATTACAGGGACTTCTGCGACCGGTTCTTCTTCGCCATCCCCGAGGACGTGCCCGAATCCCTGATCCCGGAAGAGTGCGGCCTGATCGTCGCCGACGGCTACGGCGCCGGCATCCTGCGGGAGGCGCCGGAGCACCCGCTCAGCGGCCCCCGCCGCAAGGCCGTCACCCTCCGCTTCGCCCACAGCGCCGCCCGCATCCTCCACGCGCTGGCCGACCCGGGCGCGGTGCGGGAGGGGGCGCTGTAGGGTACTGTACGGGGCCGCTCACACCGACTCGATCCCATGCATGCGTCTGGTCCTCGACACCAACATCCTCGTGGCCGCGCTGCGAAGCCCGGCGGGCGGTTCGGCTGCGCTGCTGCGCCGGATCAGGGCAGGCGAGTTCCGGATGCTTTTGAGCGTCCCGCTGTTCCTCGAATATGAGGCCGTCGCCCTGCGGCCGGAGCATCTGCGGGCAGCCCGGATCTCCGCGGCGGATGTCGGCAATGTCCTCAACGTGCTGGCCCTGTTCGCGGAGCCCGTCGTGATCCATTATCTCTGGTGGCCGCGGCTGCGGGATCCTGCGGACGAGATGGTGCTCGAAGTGGCGGTCAACGGACGGGCCGACGCGATCGTCACGTTCAACAGGGCGGATTTCGGGGCCGCCCCGTTGGGCTTCGGGATCGCCGTCGCCAGTCCGAGCGACGTCCTGCAAAGAGGCTGAAGGATGGATCGCGACGTTACGGTGCGCCTGCCCCATGGGCTGACCGATGCGGCCGAGCGGATCGCCCGCGAAGGCGGGACCACGCTCGATCAATTCGTCGCAACGGCCGTGGCCAAGAAGCTTTCGGCCATCACGTCGGCGGCGTTCCTCGCCGAACGCGGGGCGCGAGCGGATCTCGCCGCCTTCGATCGCCTCATGACCCGGCAGGGCGGTCTCCCGCCGGCGCTGGAGGATCGTCTTCGGGACTGATCCCCTGCCGGCTGTCGCGCGTCCGGGCTCCTCGATCGCTCGCTGATGCGGCGGTGATCTGGCGGCATAGCGGCGATCACCCGCTTCATCGGCAGGATTCGGCGAAAACGTTCGGCAGCCCGGCGAAACCTGCTTAGAATGGCCGAGCTTGCCGAAACTTCAGCGCCGAAACTAATCGATGACGCCCGTTGCCCTGTTCGAATTGATCCTCGCGCTCCTCGGGGCGGCCTTGCTGCTGTCTCTGATCGCCGGGCGGCTGGGGTTTCCCCCGGCCGCCGCCCTGGTGCTGGGCGGCATGGCGCTGGCGGTGGCGCCGGGCCTGCCGGCCTTCGATCTCGATCCGGACCTGATCATGGTCCTGTTCCTGCCGCCGCTGCTGCTCGAATCGGCCTACTTCACCGTCTGGCGCGACTTCCGCGCAAGCCTCGGCGCGATCCTGTCGCTCTCGCTCGGCGCGGTGCTGTTCACCACCCTGGTGGTCGGCCTCGTCGCCCACGCGGTGGTGCCGGCCCTGCCCTGGGCCGCCTGCTTCGCGCTCGGCGCCATCGTGTCGCCTCCGGACGCGGTCGCCGCCAAGGCGGTGCTGGCCCGGGTCGCCCTGCCCCGCCGGATGGTCACGGTCCTGGAGGGCGAGAGTCTCGTCAACGACGCCTCCGGCCTCGTGCTCTACCGGTTCGCCGTTGCGGCGGCGCTGACCGGCAGCTTCAGCGCCTGGGCGGCGGGGGGCAGCTTCGCCTGGCTGGCTGTGGCGGGCGTCGCGGTCGGGCTCGCCTGCGGCCTAGCGGTGAACGCGCTGGTGCGGCGCCTGCACGACGCCAACGCCGTGGCGGTGCTGAGTTTTCTGGCCTCCTACGCCGCCTACCTCGCCGCCGAGGAGATCCACGCCTCCGGGGTGCTCGCCGTGGTCGCCTGCGGGCTGATGATGGGCGGGCGCGAGCACGAGACCTTCGATGCCCATGTCCGGCGTCACGCCGTTTCGGTGTGGGAATTCGTGGTCTTCGTGCTGGAGGCCCTGGTCTTCGTGCTGATCGGGCTGGCCCTGCGCGGCGTGCTGGCCCGGTCCGGGGGCGACCTCGGCGCACTCGCCACGGGCCTGCCCCTGGCGGTCACCGTCACGGTGGCATGCGTGACCGCGCGGCTGCTCTGGGTGTTCCCCGCCGTCTACCTGCGGCGGACCCTGTCGGCCCGGGTTCGCGCCCAGGAGCCCCGCCCGGACCCGCGGGTGCCGCTGATCATCGGCTGGGCCGGCATGCGCGGGGTGGTGACCCTCGCCGCCGCCCTGGCACTGCCGGTGGACTTCCCGGGCCGCGACGCGATCCTGGTGGCGGCCTTCGCGGTGATCCTGTTCACCGTCCTGATCCAGGGTACGTCGCTCGGACCACTGATCCGGTGGCTGCGCCTCGACCCGCGCCAGAGCCTCCCCGAGGGCCATCTCGACGCCGCGATGGCCCGGGTGGTGATGAACGAGGCCGGGCTCGGTGCCCTTCAGCGGCTGGTGGCGCCCGGGTCCGGCGCCCTGCAGCATCCGCGTCTGGTGGAGGAATACCGTCGGCGGGTGCGGGCATCCTCCCGGGATCGCGACGAGCGCGGGGCCCTGGCCGCCGAGAAGACCGAGCATTTCGCAGCCGCGCTGCTGGCGGTGCGGTCCGGGCGCTCGGCGCTGATCGCCCTGCACCGGGAGAACCGCATCCACAGCTCGGTGCTGCGGGCCCTGGAAGGGGAGATCGACCTGGAGGAGCTTCACCTGAAGCGCCTGGCCGGCGAGGCTCCGACGCACGGCGCTGCCTAAGACCGAGCCCCGACCGGAGCGTCGGGGTCCTTAAGGCTGCGCTTTCGCGCCTCGTGCCGGATGTCGGAACCGGCATGATGCGCTGGCATCTTGATTGACATCGTCTGTTTCCGAAGGCCGGCGGCCACCGTTCGGAACGATGCTCTAGCGAGTGGTGCAGGCATCGGCCGGGTTGCTGTAGCCGCTGTAGACGACCCGCACCTTGCGCAGGCAGGGGGCCGCCTCCTTGGGCGCCGCCACGGGGGAGATCTCCACCGGCTCGATCCGCAGGCTCGCCGTGACGGTCGGCTCCTCCGGGGTCGCCAGCGCGCGGCTGGCGCTCATCACGAACGGGGTGGCGACCATCGCCGAGACGGCGAGCGCGGCCAGGACGGCGATGTTCTTGCGGCCGAAATCGTGACGCGTGCGAGCCTGATGCATGACCGGTGGTCCGTCGTGTTCGGCAGCGCTGAGGTGCCGAAATCCCCTGTTTGCGGCGATAACTTGGCCGCGAACTTGACGGTTCCCGCTATGCCGAGAAAACGGCCTCGCTTGCGTGCTTCGCCACACAAGCGAGGCGCAGGCGCGAAGGATTCAGACGATCTTCCGGTACTGCACGAAACCCGACCGCTCCGCGATCCGGTCGTAGAGCAGCATTGCGTCGGTATTGGTCTCGTGGGTCAACCAATGGACACGGGAGCAGCCCGCGGCTTTTGCGGCCTCGTAGACATGCGCAATCAGCCGACGGCCGATTCCCGCGCCACGGACTGTGTCCGCCACGAACAGGTCCTGCAGGTAGCAGTAATCGCCGATCGTCCAGGCCGAGCGGTGGCGGATGTGGTGGACCAGTCCGACCGCCTCGGCCCCCCGCCAGGCCAGGGCGCCGTCGACCGGTTCGGCCGGGTCGTTGAGGCGGGCCCAGGTGCAATCCGTGACCACCTCGGCGATCTCGACCTTGTAGAAGGCCTGGTAGCCCCGCCACAGCGGCAGCCACGCCGCCCGATCCTCCGGGCCGATCGGGCGGATCGCGATGGTCTCCGGTTCGATGGTCATGGTCCGCCTCTCCCGCATGGCACAGGGCGGAAGCTGACCACTCGCCGGACCCCGGACGCAAGCGCAACCGTGCGCGCGCTGCTGGCCCTCCGTCTTGCACCCCCCGCCGCCCGCACCTAAACCGACCCCCAGACCCGCATCGCCGAGCCGTCCCTGCCCATGTCCCACAAGAAATCGTTCCAGGGGCTGATCCTGACGCTGCAGGAGTTCTGGGCGGCGCAGGGCTGCGTGATCCTCCAGCCCTACGACATGGAGGTCGGCGCCGGCACGTTCCATCCGGCGACCACGCTGCGCGCCCTCGGGCCGAAGCCCTGGAAGGCGGCCTATGTCCAGCCGTCGCGCCGGCCCAAGGACGGCCGCTACGGCGAGAACCCCAACCGGCTCCAGCACTATTACCAGTTCCAGGTGATCCTGAAGCCGAACCCGCCGAACCTGCAGGAACTCTACCTCGCCTCCCTGGACGCGATCGGGGTCGACCTGAAGCTCCACGACATCCGCTTCGTCGAGGACGACTGGGAGAGCCCGACGCTCGGCGCCTGGGGCCTCGGCTGGGAATGCTGGTGCGACGGGATGGAGGTCAGCCAGTTCACCTACTTCCAACAGGTGGCCGGCTTCGAATGCGCCCCCGTGGCCGGCGAGCTGACCTACGGGCTCGAGCGGCTCGCCATGTACGTCCAGGGTGTCGAGAACGTCTACGACCTCGACTTCAACGGCGCCGAGGGCGCGGACCGGATCACCTACGGCGACGTGTTCCTGCAGGCCGAGCAGGAATATTCCCGGCACAACTTCGAGGCGGCCGACACGGCGATGCTGTTCCGCCAGTTCACCGACGCGGAGGCCGCCTGCCGGTCCTATCTCGACGCCGGCGCGCCCGCCGCCGAGACCGAGCGCCACCGCATGGCGCAGCCGGCCTACGACCAGTGCATCAAGGCAAGCCACGTCTTCAACCTGCTCGACGCCCGCGGGGTAATCTCGGTCACGGAGCGCCAGAGCTACATCCTGCGGGTGCGGGAACTCGCCAAGGCCTGCGGCGCGGCGTGGCTCAAGACGGCGGCCGGTGGAGCCCCTTGAGCCCTCGCGCGTTGCAACCCCCGCCAATCGGCGCGCTTCGGCGCGTCCGCAGACGCGGGAATCCCATGATGAAAAAGACCCTCCTCGCCCTCGGCGTCCTCGCGTTCGGTCTCGCCCCGGCGCACGCGGCCGACCCCGGCCCGGAGGCGGTGGTCAAGAAGCTTTATGCCGAACCGCGCCCGAATCACTCGGCCGTCTACACCAAGCGCCTCCAGGGCCTGTTCGACGCCGACGCCAAGCAGGCCAACGGCGCCACCGGCAGCCTCGACTTCGATTACCGCCTCAACGGCGAGCCCCTGAAGCCCGACACCGTGAAGGCCCTGACCTTCAAGGAGGCCACGGAGGGTAAGGACCAGGCGAAGGTCACGGTGGAGCGCAAGGGCGGGGACGGCTCGAAATCCATCGTCTTCGACCTCGTGCGCGAGGACGGAGCCTGGCGGGTGTCGGACGCCCACGCGATCGGCGATCGCAAATGGCAGCTCACCACCATCCTGAAGGGCGAGGCGCAATAAGGCCGGCCCCGGGCGTTCGACCCTCGACAGGCCAGCGGCGCGGCGATATGGCCGCGCCATGCCCGACCTCCTGCTCGAACTCCGCTCGGAAGAGATCCCCGCCCGCATGCAGCGGCGCGCGGCGGAGGATCTGAAGAAACTCGTCACCGACGCGCTGGTCGAGCGCGGCTTCCTGTACGAGGGCGCTAAGGCCTTCTCGACGCCGCGCCGCCTCGCCCTGCACATCGCCGGCCTGCCGGCTCGCGGCGAGGCCGTGCGCGAGGAGCGCCGCGGCCCGCGGGTCGGTGCCCCCGAGGCCGCCATCCAGGGGTTCTTGAAGGGCGCCGGCTTGGCGAGCCTGGATGAGGCCCAAAGAATCACTGATCCGAAGAAGGGCGAGTTCTATCTTGCGGTGATCGAGCGGCCCGGCCGCGAAACCCTGGATGTGCTGGCCGAACTCCTGCCCGAAATCATCAAAGGTTTTCCCTGGCCGAAGGCGATGCGCTGGGGCGCGGCCTCGGCCCAGCCCGGCGCCCTGCGCTGGGTGCGGCCGCTGCAAACGATCGTCGCGACCTTCGGGCCGGAGACCGAGACCCCCGAGGTGGTGCCATTCGCGGTCGGCGGCATCGCGGCCGGGACCGTCACCTACGGCCACCGCTTCCTGGCGCCGGGCCCGATCGAGGTCCGCCGGTTCGACGACTACATCCAGGTCCTGGAGCGCGCGAAGGTCATCCTCGACGCCGACCGGCGCAAGGACGTGATCCTGCACGACGCCCGCGACCTCGCCTTCGCGCGCGGCCTCGACCTCGTGGAGGACGAGGGCCTGCTGGAGGAGGTGGCCGGCTTGGTGGAATGGCCGGTGGTGCTCATGGGCTCCTTCGACGCGGCCTTCCTCGACATCCCGGCCGAGGCGATCCGGGCGACCATCCGGGCGAACCAGAAGTGCTTCGTCCTGCGCAAGGGGCACGCGGCGGGCGGCTCGGAGGATCTGGCCCCCGCCTTCATCCTGGTCTCGAATCTTGTGGCGTCTGACGGCGGCCAGGCGATCACCGCCGGCAACGAGCGGGTGGTGCGGGCGCGCCTGTCGGACGCGAAGTTCTTCTGGGAGACCGACAAGGCGATCCGCCTGGAAAACCGTCTGCCCAAGCTCGACAGCATCGTCTTCCACGAAAAACTCGGCACCCAGGGTGAGCGGATCGCCCGCATCGCCGCCCTGGCGCAGGAGCTGGCGCCCCTGGTCGGGGCCGATCCGGCCCTGGCCGAACGCGCGGCGCGCCTCGCCAAGGCCGATCTCGTCACCGAGATGGTCGGCGAGTTCCCGGAGTTGCAGGGGCTGATGGGGCGCAAATACGCGGCGCTCCAGGGCGAGCACGGAAGCGTCTGCGCGGCCATCGAGGAACATTACAAGCCGGTCGGCCCCTCCGACCGGGTGCCGAGCGACCCGGTCTCGATCGCGGTGGCGCTGGCCGACAAGCTCGACACGCTAGTGGGCTTCTGGGCGATCGACGAGAAGCCGACCGGGAGCAAGGACCCGTATGCGCTGCGGCGAGCGGCGCTGGGGGTGATTCGGTTGCTGCTCGCCAACGAGATGCGCCTCGATCTACGGGCTCAGGCCGCCGAGCAGACGGCTCATGTCCAGGCCCTGACTGATACGCCGGAGGCCTATGATGAAGTCCGGGATCCGACGTCAGGACGTACGACGCGAACGGTAAAGAAGAGCGTCTGCGAGCGTAACGCGAAAGATCTTCTCGTCTTCTTCGCAGACCGCCTCAAAGTCTACCTACGCGACCAGGGCGCCCGGCACGACCTGATCGACGCGGTCTTCGCGCTGCCCGGCCAGGACGACCTGCTGATGGTGGTGCGCCGGGTTGAGGCGCTCCAAAAATTCCTCGACACGGACGATGGAAAAAACCTGCTCGCCGGGGTCAAGCGCGCCTCGAACATCCTGCGGATCGAGGAGAAGAAGGACGGCCGCGCCTACGATGCCGCGCCCGATTCCGCGCTTGCGGCGTCCGGCGAGCCGGCCGAGCGGGCGCTCGCCGAGGCCCTGGCGGGCGCCGCCGCGACGGCATCGCAAGCCATCGCGACCGAGGACTTTGCCGGGGCGATGCGCGCACTCTCGACGCTGCGCGCGCCGGTCGACGCCTTCTTCCAGGACGTGACCGTCAACGCCCCCGCCCCGAAGCTCCGCGAGAACCGCCTGCTGCTGCTCAACGCGCTCCGCGCCGCGACCCGCGCCGTGGCGGATTTCTCGAAGATCGAGGGATAGCGGCTGCAGTCCCTCCCGCCCCCTCATTCTGAGGCGCGAGCGCAGCGAGCCTCGAAGGAGGGCTCCAGGGATCGCGCGGCCGGCTGGAGGGCTCCTTCGAGGCAGCTGCGCAGCACCTCAGGATGAGGGGGATTGGTTGGAGGCCGCGCGGTTTTCACGCGATCGCCAAGCGTTTTCCCCGTCATTGCGAGCGCAGCGAAGCAACCCAGCGTGGCGCCACGCTCGGCGATGGCGCGCTGCCCTGGGTCACTGCGCTAAGCGCGTGATGATTGTGAGGTCGAACCCTTCAACCGGAAGTGGCCTCACCCGTGATCGTGCCCGGCATGATCCTCCACTTCCGGCAGGGTCAGCCCGAAATGGCTGACGAGATCCGCCACCTGCCCGGGGCTCAGCTGCCGCGGGTTGAGGTTGCGAAGCAGCAAGTAAAGCTTGGCGGTCTCCTCCAGCTCCTCGGTGGCGAAGACTGCGGCCTCCAGGCTGTCGCCGGCCACCACCGGGCCGTGATTGGCGAGCAGCACCGAACTGTACCGGCCGGCGAGCCCCCGGATCGCGTCCGCCACGGCCGGGTCGCCCGGGCGGTAATACGGCACCAGCGCGGTGCCGCCGGTGCGCATCAGGTAATAGGGCGTCAGCGGCGGCAGCACCTGGCGCGGGTCGATCTCCGGCAGCATCGAGACAGCCACCGCGTGGGTCGAGTGCAGGTGCACGATCGCCTTGGCCCCGCCCCGGCTCTCGTAGAGTGCCGTGTGCAGCGGGATTTCCTTCGTCGGCTTGTCGCCCGAGACCAGCCGGCCGTCCGCGTCCAGCCGCGAGATCCGGGCCGGGTCGAGGAAGCCCAGCGACGCGTTGGTCGGCGTCACCAGCCAGCCGCCGTCGGGCAGGCGCAGCGAGATGTTGCCCGACGAGCCCGGGGTCAGGCCGCGCTCGAACAGCGAGCGGCCGTAGCGGCAGATGTCTTCGCGCAGCCGGCTCTCGTCGCTCATGCGGTCGCTCCCTCGATCAGCTCGAATCCGAGATCAATGCGCTTGGGACCTTCGCCGATCAGGCAGGCGGCCGCCTGCCGGCCGATCTCCAGGCGCGGCGTGCGCACCGTCGACAGGGGCTGGGGCATCGCCGCCGCGAAGTCGAGCCCGTTGAAGCCGAACAGGGCAATCCGCCCCGGCACGCTCAAGCCCGCCGCCAGGCAGGCGAAATAGCCGCCGAGCGCCATGTCGTCGTTGGAGAAATACACCGCGTCGAGATCCGGATGGTGCGCCAGCAGCGCCTCCAGCCCGGCTCGGCCGGAACCGGGCGAAGACGGCCCGGGTCTGATTTCTCTGCCGTGGAGCGACAAGCCGGCCTCGCCCAAGGCGGCCTCGAACCCGGCGAGGCGCTTGGCGGCCCGCAGGTCCACCTGCAAATCGTGGCCGAGATAGGCGATGCGCCGATAGCCGCGCTCCACGAGGTGCCGGGCGCTCGCCGCCCCCACCGCCCGGTTGGAGAAGCCGACCACGGCGTCGATCCCCACGCCATCCGTGTCGATCATCTCGACCACGCGCACGCCCCCGGCCTTCGCCAGGGCCACGGTCCCGGGATTGTGCTCCAACCCGGTCAGCAGCAGCGCGGCCGGGCGCCACGACAGGAGCGCGGCGGCGAGCGCCTCCTCCCGGTCCGGGTCGTAGTCGCTCACCCCGATCACGCAGCGAATACCCGCGGCGTCCAGCGCACCGGTCAGCCCGCGCAGCAGGTCGGGAAAGACCACGTTGGCGAGCGACGGCACGATCACCCCGGCCAGCTGCGCGCTCGCCCCCGGTCCCGCGAGGCTGCCGGCCAGCCGGTTCGGCACGTAGCCGAGCCGGGCCACGGCCTCGGCCACCCGCTCCCGGGCGCGCTTCGAAGAGGAACCGTGGTTGCGTAGGACCCGCGACACCGTGCTCTCGCCAACCCCCGCCTCACGGGCGACGTCGGTGAGCGTCACGAGCCGCCCCGGCGGCTGGAATCCGTCCATCTCCCGGCCTTTTTTTGCGACTCCTCCTTCACCTCCCACCCGTGCCCTCATCCTGCGGTGCCCGCGCCAGCGGGCCTCGAAGAAGCCTTCCAGAGGTCGGCGTGGTCCCTGGAGGGCTCCTTCGAGGCGGCTTCGCCGCACCTCATGATGAGGGGGTTAAATCGGAGGCAGGGCTCGCCTTCGGCGGCGCCTTACACCCCGACATAGCGTCCTGCATTATTCCGCACAACCGGATTGGCAGCGCTGCCAAAAACAGTTACAGCCGCCGCCAGCGCCGCCGAAACGAGTGGCGAAGACCATTCTCCGCCCGCCTCTTACGGCGTGCGGACCAGGGAGAACGCCGATGTCGGTTCAAGCCGCCCCGCTGCGGGGCGCTCCCCTCGCGGAGAAAAAAACCTTCGTCGACCGGACCTACGCGAAGGTGTTCTGGCGCCTCGTGCCGTTCCTGATGCTCTGCTACGTGGTGGCGTATCTGGACCGGGTGAATGTGGGCTTCGCCAAGCTCCAGATGTCCCAGGAGCTGAAGTTCTCCGAGACGGTCTACGGCCTCGGCGCCGGCATTTTCTTTCTGGGCTACTTCCTGTTCGAGGTGCCGTCGAACGTGATCCTGCACCGGGTCGGCGCCCGGGTCTGGATCGCCCGGATCATGATCACCTGGGGGGTGATCTCCGGCGCCTTCGTGTTCGTGAACTCGGAATGGACCTTCTACGGGATGCGCTTCCTGCTCGGCCTGGCCGAGGCGGGCTTCTACCCGGGCGTGATCCTGTACACGACGCAGTGGTTTCCGGCCCACCGCCGGGCCAAGGTCATCGCGGTGTTCATGGCGGCGATCCCGATCTCGGGCATCTTCGGCAACCCGCTCTCCGGCTGGATCATGGACGCGTTCAACGGCGCCTACGGCCTGTCCGGCTGGCAGTGGATGTTCTTGGTCGAGGCGGTGCCGGCGGTGCTGATCGGCGTCGCGGTGTTCCTCTACCTCGACAACCGTCCGTCGGAGGCCAAGTGGCTGACCGACGCCGAGAAGCAGGTGCTGGCGCGCGACATCGCCGCCGACAACCATGGTAAGGAATCGAGCCCGCACTCCATCGCCACCGTGTTCCGCAACGGCCGCGTCTGGTTCATGAGCCTGATCTACTTCGCCTTCGTCACCGGCCAGTACGGCCTGACCTTCTGGCTGCCGACGATCGTCAAGGCGTCCGGCGTGCAGGGCAACCTCAATATCGGCCTGATCAGCGCGATCCCGTTCCTGTGCGCGGCCGTCGTGATGGTCCTATTGGGCCTCAGCGCCGACCGGATGCGCGAGCGCCGCTGGCACCTCATCATCCCAGCGCTCATCGGCGCCGTCGGCTTCGTGGTCTCGGCGAGCGCGGGCTCGACCACGGTCGCCGTGGCCGCACTCTCGGTGGCGGCGGCGGGCGTGCTGACCTGCTCGCCCCTGTTCTGGTCCCTGCCCACCGCCTTCCTGAGCGGCGCGGGGGCTGCGGCCGGCATCGCGCTGATCAACTCGGTGGGGAACCTCGCGGGCTTCGTCAGCCCCTACGTCATCGGGGCGCTGCGCGACGCCACCGGCAGCACCGCGGCCGGGATGTACGCGCTCGCGGTGATGCTGGTGGTCGGCTCGGTCTGCGTGTTCGTGACGCCGGCCAAGATGGTCAACCGCTGAGGCTCTGATCCTCATCCGCGACTGGCTCCCTCTCCCGTGCGGGAGAGGGTTGGGGTGAGGGACCAGGTTTTTCCGGACAGGTCGCACCCCTCACCCTGTCCCTCTCCCGCACGGGAGAGGGGACCTGCGCCTCTCTCGGGGGATCCCGAGCCGGCGGCCTCAATCTCAAGAGCAGGACCCAACCCGATGGCCACCACCACGCAGACAGGCCGCGCCGCGGTGATCGGCCTCGGCTCCATGGGTTCCGGCATGGCGGGCTCGCTCCTGCGGGCCGGTTTCTCCGTCGCCGCCTGCGACGTGAACCCGGAGGCCGTCGCCCGCTTCCGGGAGGCGGGCGGGACCGCAGCGGCCCATCCCGCAGAGGCTGCCGACGGCGCCGACGTGGTGGTGAGTGTGGTCGTCAACGCCGCCCAGACCGAGGCGGTGCTGTTCGGCGAGCATGGCGCCGCCGCGGCGATGCCGGAGGGCGCCGTGTTCGTCTCCTCGGCCACCATGGATCCGGCTGTTGCCCGCGCTCTGGCGGCGCGGCTGGAGGCCACCGGACGCCACTATCTCGACGCCCCGATGAGCGGCGGCGCCGCCCGTGCGGCCGATGGCGGCCTGACCTTCCTGGCCTCGGGTTCGCCCGCCGCCTTCGCCAAGGCCCGCCCCGCCCTCGATGCCATGGCGGGCACGCTCTATGAGCTCGGCGACGCGGCCGGCCAGGGCGCGGCCTTCAAGATGATCAACCAGCTGCTGGCCGGGGTCCACATCGCCGCCGCCTGCGAGGCGATGAGCTTCGCCGCCAAGCAGGGCCTCGACCTGGCCCGCGTCTACGAGGTGATCACCAAGTCGGCCGGCAATTCCTGGATGTTCGAGAACCGGGTGCCCCACATCCTGGACGCCGACTACGCGCCGAAGAGCGCCGTCGACATCTTCGTCAAGGACCTCGGCATCGTGCAGGACATGGCCCGGGCCGAGAAATACCCGGTCCCGGTGGCCGCGGCGGCGCTCCAGATGTTCTTGATGGCGTCCGGCGCCGGCATGGGCCGGGACGACGACGCGTCCGTGGCGCGACTCTACGCGCAGGTCTCGGGCGCCAAGCTGCCGGGGCAGAAGTAACCGGATCGAGCGCAGGGAGTCCGAAAAAAATGCCGCGCTTTGCCGCCAATCTCAGCCTGATGTTCAACGAGGTGCCGTTCCTCGACCGCTTCGAGGCGGCGGCCCGGGCCGGCTTCGACGCCGTCGAGTTCCTGTTCCCCTACGAGTACCCGCCCGAGGCCATCGCCGAGCGGCTCCGAGCGAACGGCCTGACCCAGGCGCTGTTCAACCTGCCCCCGGGGGATTTCGCCAAAGGCGAGCGCGGCTTGGCGGCGTTGCCTGAACGGTTGGATGAGCTGAAGGCGGGGGTCGATACGGCGCTGCGCTACGCCGAGGCGACCTGCGTCGCCCGGCTGCACCTGATGGCGGGCCTCGCCCCGCACGATGACGCCAAAGCCGCCGAGGCCTATAGGCGGGCGGTGGCCTGGACGGCGGAGCGCCTGGGTGCGGCCGGCCTCGACCTCGTGCTCGAGCCGATCAACGGCCGCAACATGCCGGGCTACTTTTTGAACGATTTCGGTCGGGCCGCCGATCTCATCCATGAGCTGGCGCTGCCGAACCTGAAGCTGCAGTTCGACCTCTACCATTGCCAGATCCTGCACGGTGACGTGACCATGCGGCTGCGCGCGCTGATGCCGATCGTCGGCCATGTCCAGACCGCGAGCGTGCCCGAACGGCACGAGCCCGGCACCGGCGAGATGAACGACGCGTTCCTGTTCGACGAACTGGACCGGCTCGGCTACGCCGGGTTCGTCGGCTGCGAGTACATCCCGGCCGCCGACACCGTGGCCGGCCTCGGCTGGCTCGCCGCCTACAAGGGGAGTGCCCGATGAGCCTCGCGCTGGGATGCGTCGCCGACGACTACACGGGCGCCTCGGACCTCGCCAACACCCTGACCAAGGCGGGCCTGCGCACGATCCAGACCATCGGCGTGCCGGCGGATGACCGCGCCCTGCCGGATGCCGACGCGGTGGTGGTGGCTTTGAAGAGCCGCTCGATCCCGGCCGAGGAGGCCGTGACGCGCTCCCGCGAGGCGGAGGGCTGGCTGCGCGCCCGAGGCGCCGCCCACGTGATGTTCAAGGTCTGCTCGACCTTCGATTCGACCGACGCCGGCAATATCGGCCCGGTCATGGACGCCCTGCGGGAAGCGGCCGGCGAACCGATCGCGCTGGTCACTCCGGCCTTCCCGGAGACGGGCCGCAGCGTCTACCAGGGCAACCTGTTCGTCGGCGCGGTGCCGCTGAACGAGAGCCCGCTGAAGGACCACCCGCTCAACCCCATGCGCGACGCCAACCTGGTGCGCGTCCTGGCGCGCCAGAGCGCCGGCCCGGTCGGCCTCGTGGATACCGCCACGGTTGCCCGCGGCGCCGAGGCCGTGGCGGCCCGGCTCGACGCCCTGGCGGCAGAGGGCAAGCGGGCGGCCATCGCGGACGCGATCTTCGACAGCGATCTTGAAGTGCTCGGTCGGGCGATCCTCACGAAGCGCTTCTCGGTGGGGGCCTCGGGGCTCGGGCTCGGGCTCGCCCGCGCCCTCGTGGCCGACGGGCGCGGCACACCGGATGCGGCCGGCGGCGCCCTCGGCGAACCGGTGGGCGGCGCCGCGGCCTGCCTCGCCGGCAGCTGCTCGCAGGCGACCCTCCAGCAGATCGCCGCCGCGGAGGCGCTGATGCCGGTGCTGCGCCTCGACACGGCGGCCCTGCTCGGCGGCGCCGATGCGGTGGCGCGCGTGGTCGGAGAGGTCCTGGCCTTCGCTGAAGAACGTCTGGCCGCCGGCCCGGTGCTGATCGCCTCCTCGGCGACCCCCGAGGCGGTGCGCGCCCTCCAGGCGGAGCACGGGATCGACGCGACCGGCCACGCCATCGAGGCGGCGCTGGCCGCCATCGCCGAGGGGCTGGTCGCCCGCGGCGTGCGCCGGCTCGTGGTGGCCGGGGGCGAGACCTCGGGCGCCGTGGTCGACCGGCTGGGGCTCCGGGCGTTCCTGGTCGGCCCCGAGATCGCCGCGGGCGTGCCGATCCTGCGCACCGCCGGCCGGCCGGAGCCGATGCTGCTCGCGCTGAAATCCGGCAATTTCGGCGGCCCGGATTTTTTCGGGCGCGCCCTGGACATGATGGCCTGACGCGGCAAACCATCGGACGAAGAGGTTACCCATGCACGCCTTGATTCTCGGCGCCGCCGGTATGATCGGCCGCCGCCTCGTCGATGCCCTGGTCGCGGACGGCACGGTCGGCGGCGCGCCGCTCACCGCCCTCACCCTGCTCGACGTGGTGCCGCCCACGGCACCCGCCGGCTTCTCCGGACCGGTGAAGGCCGAGGCCGCGGATCTCACCGCCCCCGGCGCCGCCGATTCCGCCATCGCCGATCGCCCGGGGGTGATCTTCCACCTCGCCGCGGTGGTCTCGGGCGAGGCCGAGGCGAACCTGGAACTGGGCTACCGGGTCAACCTCGACGGCACGCGGCTGCTGCTCGACGCGATCCGCCGGGCCAACGCCGCCGACGGCTACCGGCCGAAGCTGGTCTTCACCTCGTCGCTGGCGGTGTTCGGGCCGCCCTTCCCGAAGGTGATCCCGGATGATTACATCCTGCGTCCGGCCTCCTCGTACGGGGTCCAGAAGGCCATGGGCGAGTTGATGCTCGCCGACTACGCCCGGCGCGGATTCCTGGACGGGATCGGCCTGCGGCTGCCGACCATCTGCGTGCGCCCGGGCAAGCCCAACAAGGCGGCTTCGGGTTTCTTCTCCGGGATCATCCGCGAACCGCTGGCCGGCCAGGAGGCGGTGCTGCCGGTTCCCGAAACGGTGCGGCACTGGTTCGCCAGCCCCGCCGCCGCGGTCGGCTTCCTGGTCCACGCGGCCGGGCTCGACCTCGCGGCGATCGGCCCGCGTATCAGCCTGACCATGCCGGGCGTCTCCGCCACCGTGGCCGAGGAGATCGAGGCCCTCCGGCGCGTGGCCGGCGACAAGGCCGTGGCGCTGATCCGGCGCGCGCCGGACGCCGCCATCGCGCGGATCGTCGGCTCCTGGCCGGAGGCGTTCGAGCCGGAGGCGGCCCTCGCGCTCGGCTTCCGGGCGGACGCCTCCTTCGACGCGATCGTGGCGCAGCACGTGGCGGAGTTCCACGGCGGCTGAGATTTAGCCGCGGGCGGAGCGGATGTCCGTCCGCGGGAAATCGTCGCCGATATAGAGCAGGGGCACGCCGTGGACCTGCGCGCAGGCATAGGCGAAGCAGTCGCCGAGGTTCAGGCGGGCGGGGTGGCGGCCCTTACCAAAACGGGCATGGGCGGTGAGGGCGAGGGCGGATTCCGCCGCCGAAATCGGCACGATTCGCAGACCAGCGATGCGGATGAACGCGTCGACCTCCGTCTCGGCGTCTGCCACGGAGATCGCCTTCTTGCGCGCCACCGCGACCACCGTCTCGAAGACGGCGATGCCCGATGTGAGCGGCGTCATCGCGCCATCGAGGCAGTCCAGCAGGACGGAACGCTCCGGCTCGGCCGTCAGGATCGCCACGAGAGCCGAGGCGTCGACGAACATCACTCGTCGTTCAGGCTGTCGTAGAACGCCTTGTCGGCCTCCAGGCCCGTGCGCGGTACGGCATCCATCTTGTCGAGCAAGGGTTTCAGGCGCTCCGCGAGCGGCACCCGCGGCTCCTGCCGCGCCAGCTCGTTCGTGAGCGCGATCCGCACCGCCTCGGTCTTGCTCACGCCGGCCCGCGAGGCCAGTGTCTCGGCGAGCCGGTTCACCTCTTCGCTGCGGATGTTGAGCGGCATGACCGTCCCCGTGTAGAGATCCGAAAGGCTAGTGTGTCGCCACGGGTGCCGCAAGCCGCACAACACGTCCCGAAACCAAGGATCCCGATGACCCGCCTCGACGAGGCCCGCGCCGCGCTGAAGAAGACCTTCGGGTACGAGGATTTCCGGCCCGGTCAGGACGAGGTGATCGGCGCGGTGCTGGACGGCGACGACGTGTTCGCCGTGATGCCCACGGGCTCGGGCAAGTCGATGACCTACCAGCTGCCGGCGCTGATCGATGCCGGGTTGACCGTGGTGGTCTCGCCCCTGATCGCCCTGATGCACGACCAGGTGCAGCAGATGCGCAGCGTCGGCGTCGAGGCCGCCACCCTCAATTCGTCCGTGTCGGAGGTCGAATCGCGCGAGACCTGGCGCAGCCTGCGCTCCGGGGAGCTGCGCCTGCTGTTCGTATCCCCCGAACGCCTGCTGATGGAGGGCTGCATCGAGGCCCTGCGCGGCGTCGGGGTCCGGCGGCTCGCGGTGGACGAGGCCCATTGCGTCTCGCAATGGGGGCACGATTTCCGCCCGGAATATCGGGAGATCGCCCGGGCCCGGCAGGCGCTGGGCAACGTCCAGACCCTGGCGCTGACCGCCACCGCCGATGCCGCCACCCGGGCCGAGATCGCCGAGCGGCTGTTCCCGCAGGGGCGCGGCCCGAAAATCTTCGTTCACTCCTTCGACCGGCCGAACATTCGGCTGACGTTCCAGCCCAAGGACAACCCGGCCCGTCAGATTGAGCGCTTCCTCAAGCACCGAAGGGCGGAGAGCGGGATCATCTACTGCTCCTCGCGCAAGCGCGTCGAACAGCTCGCCGAGACCCTCAAGAAGGACGGGTTCGACGCCCTGCCCTATCATGCCGGCCTCGACCAGGGGACGCGGATGCGCAACCAGGACCGGTTCCTCCAGGAGGACGGCGTGGTGATGACCGCTACGATCGCCTTCGGCATGGGCATCAACAAGCCCGACGTGCGCTTCGTCTGCCACGCCGACATGCCCAACAACGTCGAGGGCTACTATCAGGAGATCGGCCGCGCCGGCCGCGACGGGTTGCCGGCCGACACGCTGACCCTCTACGGCCTCGACGACATGGCGTTGCGCCGCCGCCAGATCGACGAGAAGGAGATCTCCGACGAGCGCCGCCGGGTCGAGCGGCGCAAGCTCGAGGCGATGATCAGCCTGTGCGAGGGCGCCACCTGCCGGCGCCAGTCGCTGCTCGGCTATTTCGGCGAGGCGAGCGAGCCCTGCGGCCGCTGCGACCTCTGCCGCGGTGGCGTCACCCTGGTGGACGGGACCGTGGCGGCGCAGAAGATCCTGTCGGCGATCGTGCGCACCGGCCAGCGCTTCGGCGCGGCCTATATCTGCGACGTGGTCCACGGCAAGGAGAGCGAGCAGGTCCGCCGCAACGGCCACACAAGCCTCAAGACTTTCGGGGTCGGGGCGGACAAGCCTGTGGCCGCCTGGCGAGCGATCCTGCGCCAGCTCTTCGCCGCCGGGGCGATCGCCGAGAATGCCGACGGCTTTGGCGGCCTGTCCATGACCGAGAAGGGCGAGGCGATCCTGTTCGGGCGGGAGCCGGTCAAGCTGCGCCCCGATCCGGAACCGAAGTCCGAATCCCGCGAACGCCGCCGCACCGCGCCGCGCGAGGATGGCGAGATCGCCCTCTCCGAGACAGACGAGGCGCTGTTCCAGCACCTGCGGGGCCTGCGCGCCACCCTGGCGCGGGCCGAGGGTATCGCCGCCTTCATGGTCTTCCCGGACCGGACCCTGATCGAGATGGCCCGTCAGAAGCCCGTCGACCTGTGGGCGCTGCGCGCGGTCCACGGCGTCGGCGAGCGCAAGCGCGATGCCTATGGCGAGAAGTTCGTGGCGGCGATCGGCGAGTTCCTGGCCCAGCCGCCGGCGGCGTGAGCCTGCCGCCTCGGCGACCGGTCCGGCGCAAGCCCCACGCAGTTTCACTCTCGGCGCGCCCGGCCGCTTCCTGTAGGCAAGCGGCCAACTCGAATCGATCGGACCCATCATTTCGACGCTTACGCCCGACGCCGACGCACCGGCCCAGCACAGCTCCGGGAAGCCGGACGGCACCGCATCGCGGACGCTGACCTCCCGCATCGTGTTCTACATGCCGGGCTTCGATCCGCGCGATCCGGAGACCTACTGGGGCCTGTTCCGGCGCGAGGCGCGGTTCACCGCAGCCCGCCGGGGCGCCGCGATCACGGTCGGCGATCCGGTCCGCTCGGCGGACGGGATCGAGCTCGCCTGGGCGGCGGAATCGCGCGGCGTTTCCACCCGCTACGTCCTGCTGCGCTGGGAGGACATCGTCCGCGCCCGGTTCCCGCAATCCGACTGGACGCGGCTCCGGGGCGTGCCGGCGCTGCTCTGGCGCCTGTGGCGGTCGGGCTACATGGCCAACCTGCGCCGGGAGGGCTGGCGCTTCTCCACGGTGATCTTCTGCGTCCACTACATCTACATCGCGCTGGCGCTCCTCAGCGTCGCCGCGGCCGCCGGGCTCGCCGGGCTGGCACCGGCGGCGGCCCGGCCCTGGAGCCTGCTGGCGGTGCCGCCCCTCGCCTACGCGATCCTGGCCGGATTGATCCGGGCGACCCGCGGCAAGCCGCTCTACGTGCCCCACCTCGTGGACGACACCGCCTTCACGCATGCCTACGCGGCCGGCGAGGCACCCGAGATGGGGCCCCGCCTCGATGCCTTCGCGGCGCGCATCCACGCCGCCGAGGGCGACGCCGACGAGGTGGTGGTGGTCGGCCATTCCTCGTCGAGCTTCCTCGGCATCGAGGTGCTGGACCGGGTGCTCGCCCGCGATCCCGGATTCGGCGCGCGCGGCACGCCGGTCTCGTTCGTGAGCATCGGCAGCGTCATTCCCTGGCTCGGCCTAGACCCGGCCGCGCAGGGCTTCCGCGACAGCCTCCTGCGGTTCGGGCGGGCCGCGCAGATCCGCTGGCTCGACGTGCGCGCCACCTGGGACTGGCTGTCGATCCACAAGAACAACCCGATCGCCGCCTGCGGCCTGACCCCGCCCGATCCCGGCCGGCCCGCCGTCCTCTGGGTGGCGATCCACGAGCTGATCACCAGCGCCGATGTCGGCCGGCGGCAGTGGAACCTGTTCCAGATGCACTTCCAGCTGCTCATGGCGAGCCAGCGCGACAGCGGCTTCGACTATCTCGACGTAGTCACCGGGCCGGAGCCGGTGCACAGGCTCGTATCCCGCTGCCAGGAGGATGGGCCGCCCCCGGAGCGCGTCGGCGAAGCCGGGATCTGACCCCCGCCCCGCGCCCACGGATGTTGCCAGCGCGGGCGCTTCCGCTCTAGAGCCGGGTCAGCTTGAGATCTCAGCCCGGTTCGGGTTCGCCGCGGTACGCGTCCTTCGGGACGGGCCGCTCTCTGCCGAGACCTTCGCATGTTCCGCAACGACGTTCCGATCACCCCCGAGCTCGTGGCCCAGCACGGCCTCACGCCGGAGGAGTACGAGCGCTTCCGCGGCCTGATCGGGCGCGACCCGACGCTGACCGAGCTCGGCATCGTCTCGGCGATGTGGAACGAGCACTGCTCGTACAAGTCCTCGCGCAAGCACCTGCGTGGCTTGCCGACCTCGGGTCCGCACGTGATCCAGGGCCCGGGCGAGAATGCCGGCGTCATCGACATCGGCGACGGGCTGGCCTGCGTCTTCAAGATGGAGAGCCACAACCACCCGAGCTACATCGAGCCCTACCAGGGCGCGGCGACCGGCGTCGGCGGCATCCTGCGGGATGTGTTCACCATGGGCGCGCGGCCGATCGCGGCGCTCAATGCCCTGCGCTTCGGCTCCCCCGACCATCCGCGCACCCGCGCCCTCGTCTCCGGCGTGGTGGCGGGCGTGGGCGGCTACGGCAATTCCTTCGGGGTGCCGACGGTGGGCGGGCTGACCGGCTTCCACCGGCGCTACGACGGCAACATCCTGGTCAACGCCATGGCGGTGGGGCTCGCCCGCACCGACGCGATCTTCTACGCCGCCGCCACCGGGGTCGGGAACCCGATCGTCTATCTCGGCTCCAAGACCGGCCGCGACGGCATCCACGGCGCCACCATGGCGTCCGCGGAGTTCGACGAGGCCACGGAATCGAAGCGCCCGACCGTGCAGGTCGGCGACCCCTTCGCGGAGAAGCTGCTGCTGGAGGCCTGCCTGGAGCTGATGGCCTCGGGCGCGGTGATCGCCATCCAGGACATGGGCGCGGCGGGGCTGACCTGCTCGGCGGTGGAAATGGGCGCCAAGGGCGACCTCGGCGTCGAGCTCGACATCGAGAAGGTGCCGGCCCGCGAGGCCGGCATGACCCCCTACGAGATGATGCTGTCCGAGAGCCAGGAGCGCATGCTCATGGTGCTCAAGCCCGGCATGGAGGCCGAGGCGGAAGGCATCTTCGTCAAGTGGGGCCTCGACTTCGCGGTGATCGGCCGGACCACCGACACGCTGCGCTTCGTGGTCAAGTGGCACGGCGAGACCGTCGCCGACCTGCCGATCAAGGAGCTGGGCGACGAGGCGCCGCTCTACGACCGGCCGCATCTCGCCAACACCCATCAGCCGGTGATCGCCGCATCCACGGTGCCGGCGCCGGCCTCGCTCACCGAGGCGCTCAAGCGCCTCGTCGGCTCGCCCGACCTTGCCTCGAAGCGCTGGGTCTACGAGCAGTACGACCACTTCATCCTCGGCAACACCGTGCAGAAGCCCGGCGGCGACGCCGCGATCGTGCGGGTCGAGGACGGCCCGAAGGGCCTGGCGCTGACCTGCGACGTCACCCCGCGCTACTGCGAGGCCGACCCGGTCGAGGGCGGCCGGCAGGCGGTGGCCGAGGCCTGGCGCAACATCACCGCGGTGGGGGCCAAGCCGCTCGCCATCACCGACAACCTGAACTTCGGCAATCCCGAGAAGCCCGAGGTGATGGGCCAACTGGTCGGCTGCCTCCAGGGCATCGGCGAGGCCTGCCGGGCGCTCGACTTCCCCGTCGTGTCCGGCAACGTCTCCCTCTACAACGAGACCAACGGCGTCGGCATCCTGCCGACCCCCACCATCGGCGGCGTCGGCGTGCTCGACGACGTGGAGCGCCACGCCACCATCGCGCTCAAGCGCGAGGGCGACGTGCTGGTGCTGGTCGGTGCCGGCGAGGGCTGGCTCGGCCAGTCGTCCTATCTCGCGGTGATCGAGGGCCGGGAAGAGGGTGCGCCGCCCCCGGTCGACCTCGCGCTCGAGCGCCGCAACGGCGACTTCGTGCGCGGGCTGATCGTCTCCGGCACGGTCGACACCGTCCACGACCTGTCCGACGGCGGGCTCGCCGTGGCGCTCGCCGAGATGGCCATGGCCGGCGGCATCGGCGCGGCCCTGCCGGAGGTGCCGGTGGATCTGCCGGCCCACGCCTACCTGTTCGGCGAGGACCAGGCCCGCTACCTGCTGGCGGTCGATCCGGAGGCGGCCACCGACCTGCTCTACAGCGCCTCGGCCCAGGGCATCGACGCGGCCGTCGTCGGGGTGACCGGATCCGACCGTTTGACCCTGCCGGGCGGCGAGACCATATCCCTGTCCGAGCTGATCGCGGCCCATGAAGGCTGGCTGCCCACCTACATGGCGAGCCAGCCGGCCGCGCCGGCCGCCTGACCCCCTCAACGACGCCCCAGGAGTTTCCCGATGCCGATGGATGCGGGCGAGATCGAGCGCATGATCCGCGAGGCCCTGCCCGACGCGCAGGTCGAGATCCGCGACCTTGCCGGCGACGGCGACCATTACGCCGCCACCGTCCTGTCCGCGGCCTTTAAGGGCAAGACCCGGGTGGCCCAGCACCAGATGGTCTACGGCGCCCTGCAGGGCCGGATGGGCGGCGTGCTCCACGCCCTTGCGCTGACCACCGGCGTCCCTCAAGATTGACGGGAGACGTTTAGGCCTCGGGATGAGTCTAAAACCCTCCGTCTTCGTCGAACGCGTACAGCCGGCGGCCTGGGG
Organism: Methylobacterium mesophilicum; assembly: GCF_022179445.1. GTDB lineage: Bacteria > Pseudomonadota > Alphaproteobacteria > Rhizobiales > Beijerinckiaceae > Methylobacterium > Methylobacterium mesophilicum. The sequence goes on from NZ_BPQU01000021.1 coordinate 32,155, forward strand.
CGAAGCCCTCGCTTGGGAACGTCAACTGCTTGGCGCCGTGCTGGGCGACCCATCCCTCCATGATGACCTTCGCGATCTCGTCGCGCCCGAAGATTTCTCGACAGGCATCCATGAGCGCCTGTTCGAGGCCGTACCGCGAATCACGGGTTCGGATGGGTCCATCGAGCGGGACGCGATCCCGGCCGCATTAGGGGCTTATGCCTGGGATGCGGAAGGCGGTGTCGAAGCCTGGCTCGACCGGTTGCTGGCTGAGCGTGCCGCTGCCCCCGATGTGCTGCGGTGCGCGCGCGACATTCACGCAAACGCTGAACGACGGCGCGATCGGCCCGAACTGATCGATGAGGACACCGTCGCGTGGTGCCATCAACAGGTCGCCTTGCTCACGCGGCTGGCCGAGCGGTCCGACCCCTTATCTCAACAGATTGATTGGCAAAACATCGTTGGGGAGCTTCTGTACGTGGGCCGCTCGCAGACCAGCGGCGTGGTCCGCAAGATGGAGCTGGTTTTCGAACATCTCGTCAAACTCCTGTCAGACCCGGACGCGCCCAGCCGCAATCGGTGGCGGATCGAAATCGACGCGTTTCTGCTTCGGATCGCGCATGAGGCGAAGCCCTCCATGCGTCGACTGATCGACTTGGACGCTGCCTGGCGTCGTGGCGTTGCGGATGCCGCTGCCGGCCTTGCCGAATATGCGGTCCGCGTCCCTCGCGACCTGCCGCAGAAATGCCCGTTTACCTACGAGGATTTGACCGGCGGCACGTTGCCGGTCACCGCCCTCCTTGAGAAGCTGGCCGCGACCGGCAATATGAACGCACGTCAACAGCCGTGAGATTCCCGATGACCGACGCCAACGCAACCATCCAGAACGAGATCGCCTCCCAGGACGTGGTGGTGTTCATGAAGGGCACCCCGCAGATGCCGCAATGCGGCTTCTCGGGCCAGGTGGTGCAGATCCTCAATTACCTCGAAGTGCCGTTCAAGGGCGTGAACGTGCTGGCCGACCAGGGCATCCGCGAGGGCATCAAGGCCTTCTCGAACTGGCCGACCATCCCGCAGATCTACGTGAAGGGCGAGTTCGTCGGCGGCTGCGACATCACCCGCGAGATGTTCCAGTCGGGCGAGTTGCAGACCTTCCTGGCCGAGAAGGGCATCCCGGTGAAGTCCGCCGCCGCCTGATTTCTTTGGGACCCGGCCGGATGGATCAGGGCGCCTGCGGGCGCCCTTTTTCGTGGCCGACTGCCATAGCGCCCGGTCGGGTCACCCGTGGGCGGGAAGCATTCGCGTTCGCCGGCACGATCGCCTATATCAGAACCGTTCCACAGCTATGGATAGACCGATCATCATGGCGACGCCGTCGCTCGACAGCGCCCGCGCGGCCGAACCCGCGATCGAGAAGGCGCCCGATTTCCAGCCCATGCCGCTCCCCGGCCGGCGCCCCTCGCTGGTCGGGCTGACCCGCGAGGCGCTCAAGGCGCAACTCGTGGCGATGGGCGTGCCCGAGCGCGAGAGCCGGATGCGGGCCGGCCAGCTCTGGCACTGGGTCAACTTCCGCGGGGCGAACGACTTCGCCGAGATGACCAATGTCGGCAAGGCCCTGAAGGCCGAGCTGGCGCAGCACTTCACCCTGGAGCGTCCCGAGGTCGCGAGCCGCCAGGTCTCCCGCGACGGCACCCGCAAGTGGCTGCTGCGCATGGCGCCGACCAACCCGCAGGAGCACAATCGCGGCGCCGAGATCGAGTGCGTGTACATCCCGGGTCCGGACCGGGGCACGCTCTGCGTCTCCTCGCAGGTCGGCTGCACCCTCACCTGCTCGTTCTGCCACACCGGCACGCAGCGCCTCGTGCGCAACCTCTCGGCCGCCGAGATCGTGCAGCAGTTGGTGACCGCCCGGGACGAGCTCGGCGATTGGCCCGGCCAGATGCCGAGCCGCGACGCCTCCGGGGCCGGCGACGTCGGACGCCTGGTGACCAACATCGTGTTCATGGGCATGGGCGAGCCCCTGTACAATCTCGACGCGGTGATCGACGCCGTGGGGGTGATGTCCGACCAGGAGGGGCTCGCCCTGTCCCGGCGGCGCATCACGGTCTCGACCTCTGGGGTCGTGCCGCAGATCCCCCGGCTCGGTGAGGCGGCCAACTCCATGCTGGCGATCTCGCTCCACGCGGTGCGCGACGATCTCCGCAACGAGCTGGTGCCGCTCAACCGCAAATACCCGATCGCGCAGCTGCTCGAAGCCTGCCGGACCTATCCGGGCGTGAGCAACGCCCGCCGCATCACCTTCGAGTACGTGATGCTGAAGGGCGTCAACGATTCCGACGCCGATGCGCGCGAACTGGTCCGCCTGCTCAAGGGCATCCCGGCCAAGATCAACCTGATCCCGTTCAATCCCTGGCCCGGCAGTCTTTACGAATGCTCGGATTGGGACCGGATCGAGCGCTTCTCCGAGATCGTGTTCAACGCCGGCTACGCCTCGCCGGTGCGCACCCCCCGGGGCCGGGACATCCTGGCCGCCTGCGGCCAGCTCAAGAGCGAGACCGAGAAGCTGCGCGCCCGGGCCCGGCTGATGCAAGAGGAAGGTATCGGCGCCGAGGGGTTCTACGCTGGGCTGGACGACTGACGCAGGTCCGGTTTCGAAAGGTCCGAGACCTTTCGTGGGTGCAGGGCAAAGCCCTGTTGCCGGCTCCGCCCGGTGTCGGGCTCTGCCCTGACAACCCGCCAAAGGGCCGTGCCCGTTGGAATCCTGGGTATCACGCCGCGATCCGCTGCCCGTCCGCCCGGCGCAAGGGGGGCTCCTCGGCGCCGACCCATTCCGTGCGGTGCCGCGGCAGGGCCTCGGGGTGCTCGGCCTGGAGCCAGGTGATCATCGCCTCGCGGATCACGCAGCGCAGGTCCCAGGCCTGGGGCGCATTGCGGGCGCTCACCAGCATCCGCACCTCGATGGTCGTTTCCCTGGCGTCCGAGACTTGGAGGTTGACGACCTTGCCGTCCCACAGGGGCGTGGCGGCGGCGATCTCGGACAGCTTCTCGCGCATCCGGGCCACCGGGGCGCGGTGGTCGACATGCAGGAACACGCTGCCGATCAGCGAGGCGCCGTCCCGGGTCCAGTTCTGGAACGGCTTCTGGATGAAGTAGGTGAGCGGCAGCACCAGGCGCCGCCAGTCCCACAGGCGCACCACCACGTAGGTGGAGGTGATCTCTTCGACCCAGCCCCATTCGTTCTCGACGATGATCGCGTCCTCGATCCGGATCGGCTGGGTGATGGCGATCTGGATGCCGGCCACGAGGTTCGACAGGACCGGCTGCATGGCAAGCCCCAGGATCAGGCCGGCGGCCCCCGCCGAGGCCAGCAGGCTCACCCCGTACTGGCGCACCGGCTCGAAGGTCATGAGCGCCACCGAGACGGTGATCAGGCCGACCAGGGTGACGGCGGCGCGCTCCAGGATGCGCATCTGGGTGAAGTGCTTGCGCGCCAGCAGGTTGTCCTCGGCGTCGAGCTTGAACCGGCGTAGGTAGATCACCGTGGCGATGTGGAGCGCGGTGGCGCAGCACCAGCCGGTGAGCGTCACGAAGGCGACGAGCAGGATCTGGTTGAGGGCGATCCGCACCTCCCAGGACAGGTGTACCGTCGTCGAGGCGAGGCTGATCGCCACGACGATCAGGCCCAGGCGGCTCGGTCCGCGGCTGCGCGAGACCAGGGAGCGCCAGAACAGGCTCTTGCTCGCCACCGCCCGCTTCATCGCCCGGTACGCGACCCCGTGCAGCGGCATCACCACGGCGCAGCAGGTGACGATCAGGATCAGGCTCTCGGCCCACCACGGCAGATAGGCCAGCACGGAGGCGGCGCGGCCGGTCAGGGCATTAAGGTCCGGCATCGGGCATGACCTCCACGGGTTCCGAACGGGACCTGGAGGAATGGGCGGCACCGGTCAGGGTTCCGCAGCGCACCATGCCGGCGCTGCAACGCAGCGGCATGGTCAGGACGCGGCCGGACGGTTGCGTTTCGGTGCCCGGCCGGGCAGCCGCGCGCGTTCGCCGGCGACCCGTCCCGATGGGCGAGCCGATCCCGTGCCCCTTACCGCGCCGCCCCGATCTCCACGCTGCCGGTCGCTGTGCGGCCGAAGCGCGCCGGCCGGTACATGTCCTCCACCGAGGCGCCCGGATGCACGTAGGTCCCGGGCGAGACCGCCCGGACCGTGTAGGCCACGGTGAAGAACGCCGACTGGCTCGGGTCGCGGTCGTAGGCGGCCACGAAACGGTCGTCGCGGAACTCGGTGTGGACCGGCTGCACCTCCGACTTCGCGAAGGCGAGGCCCTGGAGGGCGTCGGCGTCGAGCAGCTTCGGGTTGTCGATCTCCAGCCCCGCCGGCAAAGGATCGACCAGTAGGATCCGCCCGGCCTGGGCCTTGTCCTCGGTCACCTTGAGCACCACCACGAGCCGGTCGTTCTGGCGCAGGCCGTGGGCCGGATCGACCACGCTGCCGTCGAGCCGGTGGATGCTGCGCTCGATCCTGTAGCCCTGGGCGGCAGCGGGCTCGGGCACCAGCGGGCTGCCGTTCACCCCCAGCACCACCTGCACCGGCGCCCGGCCGGTGTTGACCAGCGCGACGCTGCGCCCGTCCAGGGCCGGCCCCCGGTAGATCCGGGCGAGCGGCCCGGCCTGCGCCGCGCCGTCGAGGCTGAACGACAGGGCGTCGGCCTCCTTGGACAGGCCCTCGGCCGCGAGCACCAGCCAGGCATTCTCCTGCGTGCTGGTCGTCCGCGTGTCCTGGGATTCCTCGCCGATCACCGCGGCCACCGGGGCCAGCGCGACCTGGGTCAGCCCGCTCTCGGCCGCCAGCGCGATCAGGCCGGCCCCGTCGCGCAGGCGGGAGCCGTAATCGGCCCGGTACACGCCCGTATCCCGCTGGGCTCGCAGCGTGGCGAGCGCCGCGTCCATCGCCTTGGCGGCACGACCCCGGTCGCCCAGGAGCGCCAGGGAGGCGGCGAGCTGTGCCCGGCCGAGCCCGGTCGCGAAGGCGTCGAGCTTGGTGTCCACAAGGTAGCGCAGGTCGCCCATCACCGGCCGGCCGTTGCGGGCCAGCACGTAGGCGGCGTAGGCGAGGTCGGCGCCGCCGTCCCGCACCTCCGTGGCGTTCGCGACGGTGTTGCGCAGGCGATCCAGCGCCTGGGTGAAGGCCCCCTGGGGCACCGCGAAGCCGCGCTCCCGGGCGCGGGTGAGGAAGTCGGTCACGTAGGCGTCGAGCCAGACGTCGCCCGACCCTTGCGCCGACCACAGGCCGAAATCCCCGCTTGCATCCTGGCGGGCGAGCAGCCGCTCGATCGACTCGCGCACCCGGTCGTCGACGTTCGCGTCGAGGGCCAGCTTGTCGAGCCCGGCCAGGCGGTTGACGTAGAGCAGCGGCATCGCCCGGCTGACGATCTGCTCGGAACAGCCGTAGGGATAGCGGTCGAGCGCCTGGAGCAGCGCCGGCACGTCGAGGCCCGGGAGCGCCGAGGCCGAGAGCGTGACGCTGCCGGTTCCGGGCAGCAGGTCGGCCAGCAGGTCGGCGCTCACCGTCAGGCCGGCCCCCGGCGCCAGGTTGCGCACCGACCGGCGCAGCAGCGCCCCGGTCCCCGGCAGCACGCCGAGCGCGAAGCTCTGGCCGAGAGGGCCGTCGAGGCCGGGCCCCGACAAAGCGAGGTCGAGCCGCGCCGTGCCCGGGCCCGCGGCGGTGATCGGGACCACGACCTGGCCCCTGCCCCCGGCCTCCAGCCGGATCGTCTGGCGCAGGGCCCCGGCGCCGATCAGGATCGGGCCGGACGGGGCGATGTCGACCGTGTAGTCGCCCGCCCGGCCCTCGACGTTGTCGAGCGCCATGAACAGGCGCGAGCGGTCGCCGGTATCGAGGAAGCGCGGCAGCGTGGCGGCGAGCACCACGGGGTCGCGGATGATCACGTCCGCCTGCGTCTGCCCGACCCGGTCGCCGCTCCAGGCGGTGACCATCACGCGGCCGGTGCCGTTGAACGCCGGCAGCGGGAAGGTGACGCTGGCGGCCCCGTCCGGCCCCACGGTCACGACGCCCGAGAACAGCGCGAGCGGCGCCTGGGTCGGCGGCGCGTCGGCGAGCTCGCCGCCCCCCGCGTCGCCCCCGGAGCGGATCGCCCCGGCCGAGCCCTGCATGCCGTCGATCAGGTAGCCGTAGAGGTCGCGGAACTCCGGACCCAGCGCCTTCTGGCCAAGGAAGTACTGGGTCGGGTTCGGCGCCTCGTAGCGGGTCAGGTTGAGGATGCCGACATCGACCAGCGCAACGGTGATCCGCGCCGGCTCGCCGGCCTTCAGACCGGTGAGCTGCACCGGGATCGTCAGGTCCTGGCGCGGGCGGGTGCGCTCCGGGGCCTTCACGGCGACGCCGAGGCTGCGCCGCTCGCGGTCCACCGAGAACCAGGCGAGCCCGAGCGCCCGCCCCGGCAGCCGCTTGGCCGCCTGGTCGAGGGGCCGGTAGGCGGTGGCCACCAGGTAGGCGCCCGCGCCCCACTCGGCCTTGACCGGCAGGCTCACCGTGGTGCCGCCCGACGGGACGCTGACCTCGACGGTCTCGTGCACCCGGTCGCCGACCACCATGAGGCTCGCCTGCCCCTTGAACGACGGGCTGAGCTTGGCCCGCAGGGTGTCGCCGGCCGCGTAGGCGGCCTTGTCGAGGGTGAGGTCGAGCAGGTCCGGCGCCTCCGCGGTCTCCGAGCCGCCCCAGCCGACGGTGAAGCCGAGGCTCGCGGTGGCGTCCGGGGCACCCGGGGCCGAGACCTCCAGCCGGTAGCGCCCGAGGCCGACCGGCGCCTCGATCCGGCCCGACCCGCCGGCCGCGAGGTCGAGGCCGCCCTCGGCGACGCGGCGGCTGGTCTTGACCGGCTCGAACGACCAGCGGCCGCCGGCGCGGTACCATTGGTAGCTCTGGTCGATCTGCGAGAGCGTCCAGGTCACGCCCGGCCGGGCCAGCAGCGTGCCGTCCGGGGCGGCGAAGACCACCGCGAAGGTCGCGCGTCCGCCCTCTTTCAGCTCGGAGAAGCCCTTCCGGATCGCCAGCACCGGGGCGGCCGGCAGGATCGGCAGGGTGAGGCTCCGCGACAGCGCCCGCCCGCCGGGCTCGCCGACCGCGAGGGTGATCTTCGCCTCCAGGGGCCGCGGCGCCGCGAGGTCCGGGATCGGCACCGGGACCGTGGCCAGGCCCCGCGCGTCCGTGGTCGCCCCGCCGGAGATCTCCTGGGTGACCGGCTCCACCGCCTCGTCGTCGAGGCCGACGGCGTAGCCCTCGAGGCCCTTGATGCCGGAGCCGGAGGCGGCCTGCTGCACGACGACGCTGCCCGAGACGTCGAGCCCGGCGCCCGGGGCGCCGTAGAGGTAACGCGCGGTCACGGCGACCTGCGCGGCCTCGCCCCGGCGCAGGCCAGCCTGCGCCGGCTTGAGAGTCACCTCCAGACGCTCGGGGACGTAATCCTCCAGCAGGAAGCTGGTCTCGCCCAGGGCCGGCGCCTTCGGGTCGCTGTAGGCGGCGATCCGCCAGGTGCCCCGCATGGCCCCCGACAGCAGCGGCAGCGGCAGCGCCCGGCCGCCGAGCCCCTGGTCCGGCACCGAGACCCGGCGATACTCGACCCCGTCCGGGCGCTTCACCACCACGGTCAGCGGCAGGTTCGGCACCGCGGCGCCCCTCGGGTCGCGGAGCAGGGCGGTGATCTGCACGGTCTCGCCCGAGCGGTAGACCCCCCGCTCGGTGAACAGGTAGGCGTCGAGGCCGCCGCTCTCGGGCCTACCCTTCACGCCCCGGTCGGTCAGGTCGAAGGCGCCGAGGTTGAGGTCGAGGAAGCCGTAATCGTCCCCAGCCTGGGCGACCACGAGGCTCGGCGCGGTGCCGCCCTCCCCGCGGGCGAGGCCCGGACCGAACACGGCCCGGCCCTGGGCATCGGTCCTGGCGGTGCCCAGCACTTCGTTGTTGCGGGCGACCAGCCGGATCTCGGCCCCCGGCAGGACCTGCGCGGAGGCGAGCGAGCGCAGGACCACGTTGACCCCGTCCCGCCCCTTGGTGGCGGTGAGGCCGAGATCCGAGACCACGAACCACTGGGTCGCCTGGGTCTCGTATCCGTCCTCGTCCCCGGCGACCGTGCCGGAGGGCCGGGCCACCATCACGTAGATCCCGGGTTCCAGCTTGCCCACCGCCTGCAGGACCGGGAAGGCGGTCACGGCCTCCTGGTTCAGCTCGGCCTTGGCGGTGTCGAGGGTGCCCTTCCAGACGCGCTGGCCCTTCTCGGCCGCAAGCGTCGCAGCATTCGTGCCGCTGAGCTGCCCCAGGAAATCTTCGGAGCGCAGGGTCGGCAGCAGGCTGCGGTCGCCGATGCGCAGGACCTCGACGTCGAGCTTGGCGGCGTTCACCGAGACCAGGGGCACGCCCGCCTGCCCGGTGCGGGGCAGGACGTAGTTACGCCCGGTGAACCGGACCTGCGGGGCGCGGTCGCGGACGTAGATCTCGTAATCCGCGGACTTGAGCAGGCTCTCGCCCACCGCGGACGGCAGCCCCTGGCGCAGGACCACCGCATACCGGCCGCCATGCTTCAGCCCGTCGACGCAGACCTGCGCGTTCTCGGCGGTCACGGCGGCGCTGCTGCTGCCCGAGACCGCCACGTAGGGGGCGTAGTCGGTCTTGGGGACCACGGGCTCCGAGAGGGTGAAGCACAGGCGTGGCGCGGCGGCATCCGAATCGACCTTGTAGTCGAGGATGCGGAAGCCGTGCTCGGCCCGCAAGGCCTCGTAGGTCCGGTGCATCGCGGGCAGATCGTCGAGGGCCAGGCTGGCCGCGTAGGCGTTCAGGGCCGGCCGCCAGTTGGATTGCCCGGCCTCCACGGCGCCGAGCTGCGCCAGGGAGGCCGCCGCGTCGGCGGGCGAGCCGGCGCGCTCGTAGGCCCGGTAGGCCGCCGCGGCGGCCCGGTCCCGCAGGCGGGCCCGGCCTTGGTAATCGTTCTCCTCCAGGGCTTCGGCCGCCGCCGCGGCGGCCCGGGACAACGCCTGCCAGCTCCGGATGTCGGCCGGGTCGGTCGCGACCGCGGCGGTGAGCGGGACCAGCGACTCGTCCGGCTTGCCGGCGGCCAGCAGCGCCTGTCCCGCGGCCCGGGACTGGCCGGCCGGCCTGAGCGGGCCTCCGGCCTCGGCCTTGAGCGCAGCCTCGAGCCGCACGGCGGCGCTGGCGAGATCGGTCCGGACGAAGGTCTTCTCGAAGGCTGCAGCCGGACGGGGCGCGGTGCGCGAGGCCGGCGCCGTCTGGGCGAGGGCCGGCCCGCAGGCGAGACCTGCCAGAAGCGCCAGAGCACCCGCCAGCCGGTTCCGCCACGCCATACGCCTGCCCTCGTCGGCCTCGGATCCCGGACGATTCGTCCCGGGATCGGCCCGCCGGGAGCCTAGCACCGATCGATCCCGCCGCAACGCTCTGGGTGCGTGTTGGGAGCCGCTCCGCGGTCCCTTTCCGAAGGGCTATGGCCGCGACAGGATCGAGGCGCGAGGGGCTTTTGCAGGCTGCGACGCACCCCCGCGCCCGTATGGGCTGGCGGCTGCACAGAGTGCCCTCCGGATGGTCCTCGGCCGCAAGAGAGGTCTCCACGAGGCAGGCACGCACTATCCCTTTGCGGGCTACAGGTTGCTCAGCTTGGACAATTCACTGCCTGAGGATCGATACCCCATACCGGATAACCCGCGCCGTCATACCGGGGGCGCCGCAGGCGAGCCCGGACCCGAAGGGGCCGCCGGGGGCGCCAACCCAGAAACGCTGTCCGTCCAGGAGCTTCACACAGCGATCGTTCTCGATCCCGGGCTCCGCTGCGCGGCCCGGGACGACCGCCCGTGGCGGCATCGATCCAGCCACCGCTCGAAGAAAGAGACGGAGCTTTCCGCTCGCTGAAACGATGACCATTCCAACTGCGACGTGTGAACGACCGAGCCCGCACGGGACAGGCAACCCGCGCGTGTCCCGGGTCACGGGTGGTCGATCGTCCCGCGCCCCAACCTTGAGCGCAGCGCACGATCCCAAACAATCAGAACGCCTTGAGCACCTGCTCGGTGTGCTCGACCGAGACCGGGCCCGCGAAGCAGTGCGAGACCAGGGCGCGGTAATCCTGCCAGGGCTGCGAGCCGGTGAAGTCCTTGGTGTGGGCCTCCAGCGTGTCCCAGTGGATCATAAGACGGTAGCGCTGCGGGTGCTCGATCGAGCGGCGGACCTCGAAGGCGCGGCAGCCCTTGGCGGCCTTGAAGATTGCCGAGGCCTCGGTGATGCCGGCCTCGAACGCCGCCTCCATCCCGGGCTTGATCTCGATCTGTGCGATTTCGAGGATCATGGTGTCGAATCCTTATCCTTACGCGTGGAGGGGGCGGCCGAGCTTGGCCGCCAGGATGCGCTGCGGGCTCAAGCCGGGATCGGCCTGGGCGGCGACCGGCAGGTAGGCGGTCTGCTCCAGCATGTAGCGGCCGCCCATCGCCCCGTGCATCACGAGGTCGGAGAAGGTCACCCAGGTCTCGCCGGGCCGGAACGCGACGTCGGCCTGGGGGGCGCTGGCCTGGTAAGCCTCGTCCTGCTTCAGGGCGTCGTGCAAGTGCAGCATCAGGTGGTCGTATTCGGAGCGCCGGGCCTTGGTGATCCGAAGGACCGCGAGCAGCCGCGCCGTGAGCGGCGCGTAGCGCGGCAGCCGGGGCAGGAACTTCTCCGCCATCGACCCGAAATCCTCGCCGACCCGCCAGCGGCGGGGCTCGCCGGACGGGTTGATGTTGCGGAACACCCGCAGGATCCGCTTCTCGCCGATCGGGTTCGACGGGAACGCGTCGACATGCAGCCGGGTGTCGTCGCGCCGCCAGCTCAGCTTGCGCCGGTCCACGTCGAACGGGCGGTAGGAGGTGCCGGCGAGCGCCACCCGGTCGGCGTAATCCGGCAGGTAGGTGCCGATCAGGTCCCGGGCGAAGGCGCGGTAGCGGATCAGGAGCTGGCGCAGGGCCTCCTGCTCCTCCGGGGTGCCGGCGGCGCCGCGCAACTCGGCGGCCTCGCCCCGGATGTTGACGTTCTTGGCCTTGCCGTCCGCGAAGGGGCGCTCGGTGAACCGGCGCTCGTACGCGCTGAACGGGAACGGCAGGTCCGGGAACAGCAGCACCGCCCCGGCTTCCAGCTCCCGGGCCAGGGAGTCGGCGGTCTCACCGGGGGCGACTGTGCGGATCGGGCTGATCATCGTGTGCGGGCTGGATCTGCCGGGCCGAAGGGGGGCATGACGGGGCGCAATCCTGTAGCCGAGCCGCCCGCGGGAGGCTAGGGCCCGCATTTCCGGTGGATGACATCGCCCGTCCACTGGCACCGTCCGGGGGGGCCGCCCCGGGCGCTTGCGCAACCGCCGCGTTCCCGGCACGTTCCCGTCGCATACCGGCCCACGAGCCCGGCGGAGGATGGCGCCGATGGCGACCCTGAAGGAATTCGAGGAAGCCCTGCGCGAGCATGGCATGAACATGGCGCTGGCGCTGCTGGAGCGTCTGCGCGAACGCGACCGCGCCACCCGCACGGTCAAGCCGGCCCGCCGTCTCACGGGCCAGAAGATGACGCCCGAACTCGCCCGGGCGATTCTCGACCTGCACGCCTCCACGGGCATGACCCAGCAGGAGATCGCGTTCAAGGTCGGGGTCAATCAGGGCCGGGTCAACGAGGTGATCAAGCGCGGCAAGTGGCTGTCGGACGACCCCCAGGCCCCCGAGGCCGTGGCCCGCGACAAGGCGCTGGCCCGCATGCGCGGCGACCCCAAGCCGAAGAAGCCGCCCCTGGCCGCTCGTTCCAAGGAGCGCAAGGCTGCCCCCGCCAAAGCGCCCGCCAAGGCGCGCAACCAGGGTCAGCTGGCTTTGGGGGATCTGTAGGAACGAACGGGATCCCAAAGGGCTTGCAGCCCTTTGGCGGGGTTCGGGGCGCGCAGCCCAGAGGCCATAGGCCGCTCCGGGACCTTCTTAGGGCTCCACCCTACACCCGCAAAAGGTCCGAGACCTTTTTGAATCCAGGAGTTTTTGGGTTCAGTTCGTCGGCGCGAAATGCCCCCGGTAGCGCGCGCCGATCGCTTCGACCGGGAGCGCCACGAACACGTCGGTGGTGCCGAACTGGCGGTCGATCACCGCGCCCTCCCCGAAGGTCGCGCCGAGCCGGAGATAGCCCTTGATCAGCGGCGGCAGCGCCTGCAGCGCCGCCTTGGGATCGACCGCCTCGCGGGGCATCCGGTCCATGGACACCGCGCGCTCCGGCAGGGCCCGGGCCCGCCACGCCTCGGGTGCGCGGGCGTGGTGGTGCAGGAACGACAGCGGCAGGGCCAGCCGGTCCGGATCGGTCCCCTCCAGGCTGGCGCAGCCGATCAGCGCGTCGATCCGGTGGTGCAGCACGTAGGCGTAGATCCCCTGCCAGAGCAGCTCGACGGTGCGCTTGCTGCGGTACGGCTTGAGCACGCAGGAGCGTCCGAGTTCCAGCAGGCGCCGGTGCCCCTGCGCCGCCAGGATCGGCTCCAGGTCGTACTCGCCCTCGGAGTAGAAGCCGGCATGGCGCTCGGCCACCTCGCCGCGCAGCAATCTGTAGGTGCCGACCACCTTGGGCCGGTGCTCGACGAACGGTTTCTTCCGCCGGGGCGCGGCATGGTCGAGGACGAGGAGATGGTCGCAGAGCGCGTCGTAGGCGTCGGCGTCACGTCGCGACAAGGCCGAAAGACCCGTCGGGATCGCCGCCATTTCTTCGTAGAACACCTTGAACCGGAGGCGCTGCGCGCGCCGGATTTCGGATTTCTTCGAAGCTAGCCGGACCTCGAGGTTGCCGATCCGGCCGAGGCTGCGCCCCTCGAACGGCTCCGGCAGGCGGATCGCCCGCTCGCCCGACAGGATGTCGGCGATGGCCGCCGGCTCCGCCTGGACGAGCGCGTGGCGCCGACGCAGCTTCGCGATCGGCGCGCCGACCCCCCATTGCACGCCCTTGTGCCAGCCGGCTCCGAGCGCGCTGTAGGCTCCGCGGGCGAGATTGGCGACCATGGTCGGGTTCACTCCGGGCGCACGACCGTGCACCGTCGGGATGGACAGAGAGCACGAACCGCACACGCCATTATGACAGCCCCGATACGAAAGCGCCCCGGCCGGGGCCGGGGCGCTCCATCAGCGTAGCGGGTTCCGAGCCGCGACCGGATCAGGCTGCCTGCGGGACAGCGTCCTTGCGCACGTCACCCTCGATCACCGGCGCGGACGGGGTCCCGGCCGTGGCGATCTGGATGCGGCGCGGCTTCTTCGCCTCCGGGACCTCGCGGACGAGGTCGATGTGGAGGAGGCCGTTCTCCAGAGCCGCCCCGGTCACCTGGACGTGGTCGGCGAGCTGGAATCGGCGCTCGAAGGCGCGGGCCGCGATGCCCTGGTGCAGGAACTCCGCCTTGGGCTCGGCCTTGCGCTCGCCCTTCAGGGTCAGCGCATTCTCCCGCACCTCGATCGACAGGTCGGATTCGGTGAAGCCGGCGACCGCGACGGTGATGCGGTAGGCGTTCTCGCCGGTCCGCTCGATGTTGTAGGGCGGGTAGGTCGGCGCCGCCTCGGCGGTGGCGAACTGATCGAGGGCGGAGAACAGTCGGTCGAAGCCGACGGTGGAACGATACAGGGGAGCGAGATCGAACTGACGCATGACATATCCTCGTATGAGCAACATGCAGAATCGGTCCGCCCGATGGGCCGGACCCGTCTTTCGTGCCGCCTGACGGCCGGCACAGACGGGATATCGGGGGGCAAAAAACGGGGTTCAAGACCTCCGGACGGGCCCGGATGCGAGTTTTTTCCGCTACGGTGACGCTTGCATGCGGACCCGGCATGCGGACGGACTGAGGTTGGCCCGTGAGACGGTTGGACGGCGATATCGGACGGGAGCCGCCGCTCCTGACCTTGCGCGGCACGCCGGACAATCCGGTGCCGCCGGGCGGCACCCTGATCGCGGTCGGCACCCGCGACGACTGCACCCTGCGGGCCGCCTACTGGCAGGCCACGACCCGGACCTGCCGGGGCACGGTCTGCCTGCTCCAGGGACGGGCCGAATTCATCGAGAAGTACTACGAGACCATCCGCGACCTGCGGGCGCGGGGCTTCGCCGTGGTTGCGTTCGACTGGCGTGGCCAGGGCGAGTCGGACCGGCGGGTCGACGACCCGCACAAGGGCCATGTCGGCCGCTTCGACGATTACCGTCTCGACCTGCGGGCGGTGGCCGAAACGGTGCTGGTGCCGCTGATGCCGGAGCCGCATGTCGGCCTGGCGCATTCGATGGGCGGCTGCGTCGCCCTGATCGGAGCGCTCGACGGCTGGCTGCCGTTCCGGCGCCTGGTGACGGTGGCGCCGATGCTGTCGGTCCGGATGGTGCGCTGGCCCGCCGGGGCGGCGTTCCTGTCGCGGGCCCTGCACCGGATCGGGCTGGGCGACCGCTACATCCCGCTGGGCAAGCCGGTCTCGATCGCCACCAAGCCCTATGCCGGCAACCGGCTGTCGCGGGATCCCGCGCGCTACGCCCGCAACGCGGCGGCGGCCCGGCAGGTCGGCGCGGGCGCGGTCGGGGACCCGACGATCGCGTGGCTCGCGGAGGCCTTCCGGGCGATGGCGCGCCTGCGCGACCCGCGCGCCGCCCCGCGCATCACCCTGCCGACCCTGATCGTCGCGGCCGGCGCCGACCCGGTCTGCGGGACCCTGGACACCGAGCGGTTCGCGGCGCGGCTGAAGGCCGGCCACATCCTGGTCCTGCCTGATTCCCGGCACGAGATCCTGAGCGAGCGCGACGCCATCCGGCAGGATTTCTGGGCGGCCTTCGACGCCTTCGTGCCGGGCTCGCCCCTGCCCTCGCACAATGAGGTGGAGGCGCACCAGGCTGTGCCAGTGGCCTGAGCGGTTGCGGCCTCCGCGTCATAGCTGGATCCCAAAGGGCTCAGCCCTTTGGCGGGGTATCGGGGCGGAGCCCCGATGCGCCAGGGCTCTGCCCTGGACCCGCAAAAGGTCCAATACCTTTTGAAACCGGGACTTTTGCGGAGCGGACTGGGGGTGGGCCTCAGCCTCCCAACGCAGGGTCGATGTCCCGCGGTCGCACGAACCTCTCCAGCCGCCCCTGCCCCGGGGCGATCGCCGACCAGGCCGCGGCGTCGAACGCGATCACCGCGTAGGCGGCGGTCGGGAATTCCGTGGCGAGGCGCGTGCGTTCCTTGCGGGGCCCCTCCCCGGCCAGGGTCGCGGCGAGGTCGCCCAGGCCGGGATTGTGGCCGACGACGATCACGGTTTCCGCGCTGTCCGGCGCCCCCCGGATCAGCCCTAGGATCCGCTCGGCCGGCGCTTCGTAGATCTCGCGGTGATACCGCGTCTCGGGCGCGCCGAGGGCGGCCGAGACCGCATCCCAGGTCTCGCGGGTGCGGGTCGCCGTCGAGACGAGGGCCAGGTCCGGCCGGAGGCCCTCCTGGGCGATGTGGCCGCCGACTGCCGGCCCGGCCCGGCGGCCACGGTCGTTGAGCGGCCGTTCGTGGTCGGCGACGCCCGCCGGACGGTCCGACTTGGCGTGCCGCAACAGGATCAGCCTGCGCATGGAGCGGGCCCTTCTCGGGATGGAATGACCGAAGCGCGCCGAACGCGCGCCGGGGCCCGGTTAGCGCAAAGCGCGGCCCCCGGGAACCTCGGCGGTCCTGCCCGGTTCGAAAAGCTGGGCCGCCGATGCGGGACGCGCACGGGGTGGCGGTCTCTGTCGAAGGAGGTCGCGCCATGGATCGCTCGCCCCGCGTTTCGGAGATCCTGTCCTGGTATGGGGCCGACAGCCCCGGCACGCTCACCAACCTCGCCCGGATGCTGGAGCACGGCCGGCTCGGCGGCACCGGCAAGATGCTGATCCTGCCGGTGGATCAGGGCTTCGAGCACGGCCCGGCCCGCAGCTTCGGCCCGAACCCGCCGGCCTACGATCCGCACTACCATTTCGAGCTGGCCCTGGCGGCGGGCTGCAACGCCTACGCCGCGCCGCTCGGCTTCCTCGAGGCGGGCGCCCGGGACTATGCCGGACGGATCCCGCTGATCCTCAAGCTCAACGACCACGACCTCCTCGCCGACGAGGAGGATCCCGAGCAGGCGATCACCGGCTCCGTGGCGGACGCGCTGCGGCTCGGCGCTTGCGCCATCGGCTTCACGATCTATCCGGGCTCGGCCCACCGCAACGCCATGTACGGCCAGATCCGCGCGATCGCCGAGGAGGCCAAGAGAGCCGGGCTCGCCGTGGTGATGTGGTCCTATGCAAGGGGCTCGGCGCTGTCGAAGGACGGCGAGACCGCCATCGACGTGATCGGCTACGCGGCGCAGATCGCCGCGCAGCTCGGGGCCCACATCATCAAGGTCAAGCTGCCCACCACCCATATCGAGCAGCCGGCGGCGAAGAAGGTTTACGAGTCGACCGGCATTCCGATCGGCACCGCGGCCGAGCGGGTCCGCCACGTGGTGCAATGCGCCTTCAACGGGCGGCGGATCGTGATCTTCTCGGGCGGCGCCCAGGCCGAAGACGACACGTTCCTCGACGAGATCCGGGCCATCCAGGCGGGCGGCGGCTTCGGTTCCATCGTCGGCCGCAATGCCTTCCAGCGCGCGAGGACGGATGCCCTGACGCTTCTGGGGCGGATCACCGACATCTATGCCGGCAAGGCAGGCTGAGGCTCAGCCGCCGCGCTGCTCCCGGCGCATCATGAAGGCGAGCTTCTCGAACAGGCTGACATCCTGCTCGTTCTTCAGCAACGCGCCGTGCAGCGGCGGAATCAGCTTGCGGCCGTCGCGCTCGCGCAGGGTCTCGGGCGAAATATCCTCGGAGACGAGCAGCTTGAGCCAGTCCAGCAGCTCCGAGGTCGAGGGTTTTTTCTTCAGGCCCGGCACCTCGCGGGTCTCGAGAAAGACCCGCAGGGCCTCCTCGACCAGGCGGTGCTTGATGCCCGGATAGTGGACGTCGACGATGCGCATCAGCGTCTCGGCGTCCGGGAACTTGATGTAGTGGAAGAAGCAGCGGCGCAGGAACGCGTCCGGCAGCTCCTTCTCGTTGTTCGACGTGATGATCATGATCGGCCGGCGCACGGCCTTCACGGTCTCGCCGGTCTCGTAGACGTGGAACTCCATCCGGTCGAGTTCGGTCAGGAGGTCGTTGGGGAACTCGATGTCGGCCTTGTCGATCTCGTCGATCAGCAGCACCGGCCGCTCGGGCGCGGTGAATGCCTCCCAGAGCTTGCCCCGGCGGATATAGTTGCCGATGTCCGAGACGCGCGGGTCGCCCAGCTGCGAGTCCCGCAGCCGCGAGACGGCGTCGTACTCGTAGAGGCCCTGCTGGGCCTTGGTGGTCGACTTGATGTTCCAGACGATGAGCGGCGCGCCCAGGCCCCGGGCGATCTCCTCGGCCAGCACGGTCTTGCCGGTGCCGGGCTCGCCCTTGACCAGGAGCGGGCGCTCCAGGACCACGGCAGCGTTGACCGCGGCGGTCAGGTCGGGTGTCGCGACGTAGGTCTCGGTTCCGGAAAATCGCATCGTGCTCTCGGAGAAGCTGGCCTGGAGGCAACCGGTAGCGCGTGCCGACGTCGCCCCGCAAGCGAGACCGGCTAACCCTTCTCGTGCCAGACGCAGTTCCGGGCCAGGATCTCCAGGTTCACGTCGGATTTCTGCGGCTGCGGCAGGGTCTTGGTGTCCATGGCGAGGTCGATCTTGATCTCGACCTGACCCTTCGACTCGTTGGAGCGGCGGGAGAAGTAGCAGTACTGCTGATAGGGCTGGTCGGAATTGTCCTTGAAGTTCCAGCCGGTGACGATCTGGCCGTCGAGATAGGGTACCTGCTTGAACACCGTGAAGGTGGTGTTCACCGCCGCCTTCGAGGCGGGGGCGGCGTCGCTGCCGAGCTGCGCCTTGGTGGGCGTCGGCGTGCCGCCGCCGCCCATCTTGGGAAGACCTTCGAGCTTGAGCGTGTTGTCGGTCAGCGTGACCTCGCCCTTGGTCTTCAGGGTCACGTCCGAAAGCGCGGTCTGCATGGCCGCGGCGATCTTCTCGGCGGCCGTGTCGAATTGGTTGAGGGTGGCCCAGCCATAGGCCGCCGCCCCGACGCCGATGCCGGCCAGGCACGCGAAGGCGCCGAAGCCCAGCGCGCGGAACAGGAAGGCCCGCGCGGCCACGTAGCTCGAATCCGCTCGGAGGCGGGAGTTCACCTGCTGGGCGAGGGCGACGTTCTCAGGGGTGCCGCCGGCGACGTAGTTCATGCGCCGGCTCCCGCGGCTGGGAGGGTCTGCTGGCCCGGAAGGTTCTGGCCGGGCAGGCTCTGCTGGCCCTGGGCCGGGCGGTTCATCGGGATCACCGCGCCGGTGGCGTTGGCCGCCCGGGGCAGGATCGGCTCGGGGTTCGAGCGCAGCGCGTCGGCGATCGCGTCCAGCATGTAGGGCGCGGCCTCCGGGTTCACGGCGGCGCCGAGGTCGTCCTCATCCATGAAGGTCCGGCGGGTCGAGACCGCGCAGAGCGCCAGGATGGTCGACGCGAAGGCGGCGCAGACGGCGGGCAGGAACACGAAGATCCGCAGGAAGGCGTGTACCTGTTGCTCGGTCACGTCGATCGGATCGACGCCGTAGACCATCGCGGTGAAGGAGTGGAGCTGCGAGCGGTTGACCGCGTTGCGGTAGCCCTGCTCGGCATCGGCCACGCGCCGGTCGGCGGCGCCGGGGTCGAGGGTCGCGCGCGCCTTGCGGGCCTCCTCCAGCTCCTTGATCAGCACGGCGCGGTCGGCCGACGCCTTGGTCACGCCCGCCGACAGGGCGGCCACGCGCGGGTCGGCCACGCATTTCAGGTTCTGGTACTTCCGGCCCTTGCTGTTGGTGCCGAACACCCGCTCGCAGCGCTGGGCCGGCAGGCCGGCGAGCTGCTGGGCGTTGTCGGAGGACCGCTTCTCGATCTGGTCGAGCTCGGTCGTGTACTGCGCCACGCGCTCGTCCGCCGCCTTGATCCGGTCGCCGATCGTGGCGCGGTCGGCCTGGGCGTCCTTGAGGGCGGTCTTGGTCCGGGCGGCCTCCATCAAGCGGGGATGGAACATCATCTCGCCGAGCTGCGACACCGACTTGGTGGTGACGCCGGCCGCGAAGATGATGCCGAGCACCGCCAGCCCGCGCACGAAATGCGAGCGCTGGGTGCGGGCTAGGATGCCGAGCGGCACCCGGCACAGCTCCACGGCGGCGTAGACCAGGGGCGCCAGCAGCATAAAGTAGAAGGCGTGCCAGTCGCCGTCGCTGTAGACGCCCGCGAACAGCCACGCGCCCCAGAGCGAGGCGCCGATCACCATGAACTCGACGAGATACGCGATCGCCACGTAGCCCCACTTGATGCGGTAGCCGCGGTCGACGTGGCGCTGGTGCACCCACCTGTCCGACTCGAGCCTCCATTCGCGGCGCTCGCGCTGGAGATCGCGACTCGGGGGGGCCGTCGGACCGGAGAATATCGACTTGATGGAGATCATCGGCCTCGTCACATCCATCGGGTCCAGTCGCAGGCGCCGTGTTACAGCACGGGCGCGGTCCTGGCCGAACTTAACGCCCAGTTAACCGCCGCGTGTATGCGGGCATTGTGCCGATTTTGGGCCGCCCTGCACGCAATTCGCCGGTGGATCGCCAGCAAGCCGCATCCGGGTGGCTCAAATGTCTCACCCGAACCGTGTATCCGGCTTGTGTCCGAGCGCACCTCGCCGGCCTTGCCTTGGCCGAAAGCGGTTGCCGGATGCACGGGGCCGACCCATGATCGCGCATCCGTGATCGGCCCCCGCACCGGTCGGAAACAGGAGGTTCGATCCGCCGCCGATGCCTGAAGTCCACGCCGGCTCCTACAAGGAAGCGATCCTGTTCCTCGTCACCGCGGGTATCGTGGTGCCGTTGTTCCACCGCTTGCGGATCTCCCCGGTGCTCGGCTTCATCGGCGCCGGCGCCCTGCTCGGACCGTTCGGCCTCGGTCGGCTCGCCGACACCCATCCCTACGTCCACCTCTTCACCATCGGCAACCGCACCGAGATCTCGCACCTAGCCGAGTTCGGGGTGATCTTCCTGATGTTCATGATCGGGGTCGAGCTGTCGTGGGAGCGGCTGCGCACCCTGCGGCGGCTCGTGTTCGGCCTCGGCTCTCTGCAGGTCGGCTGCTCGACGCTGATCCTCGGGGCGATCCTGTACGGGCTGCAGGTGCCGCTTGCGGGCGCGGTGATCGTCGGCATCGGGCTGGCCCTGTCGTCCACCGCGGTGGTGCTGCCGGTCCTGGCCGAGCAGAAGCGGCTCAACGCGCCCTCCGGCCGCGCCAGCTTCGCGGTCCTGCTGTTCCAGGACCTCGCTGTCGCTCCCGTGCTGTTCGCGATCGCGGTGCTGGGCCGCGGCGACGAGGGCGACAAGGGCTGGGCGCTGGCCATGGCGCTGGGCCAGGCCGCCATCGCGCTAGTGCTGATCGTGGTCGCCGGCCGCCTCGCCCTGCGCCCGCTGTTCCAGCTGGTGGCGCGGACGCGCTCGACCGAGCTGTTCATGGCGGCCTGCCTGCTGGTCATCGTCGGCACCGCGCTGACGGCGGCGGCGAGCGGCCTGTCGATGACGCTGGGCGCCTTCGTGGCCGGGCTGCTGCTGGCTGAGACCGAGTATCGCCGGGCGATCGAGGCCACCATCGACCCGTTCAAGGGCCTGCTGCTCGGCGTATTCTTCGTCTCGGTCGGCATGAACCTGGATCCCGCGCAGCTCATGGCGGCGCCGGGGGCGATCCTCGGCCTGTCGCTGGCGCTGGTGCTGATCAAGGCCGCCGTGGTGATGATGGCCGCCCCCGCCCTCAAGATCTCGCGCCCGGTGGCCCTGGAGGCGGCGTTGCTGCTCGGGCCGGGCGGCGAATTCGCCTTCGTGCTGATCGGGGGCGCGGCCGCCACCGGACTGGTGCCGGAGGATGTCGGCGCCGCCGCATTGATCGTGACCACGGTCACGATGATCATGATCCCGGCGCTGGCGGCCCTGGGCCGCAGGCTGAGCCGTGGTGCGGCCAGCGCCGCCCAGGCCGCCATGAAGGCGGAGCCGCTGCCGGAGCGGGTGGAGAACCGGGTGGTGATCGCGGGCTTCGGCCGCGTCGGCCGCCAGGTCGCCGAGATGCTGGACCGGCACGGGATCCCCTACCTCGCCCTCGACTCCGACGCGGCCCGGGTCGCCGAACAGCGCCGCGCCGGCGCGCCGGTCTATTTCGGGGATTCGGGCAACACCGAGATCCTGCGCCGCTGCGACATCGCGACGGCGCGTGCCCTGGTGGTCACCCTCGACAACCCGCGGGCGGTCGAGCAGGCGGTGGCGGCGGCCCGGGCGGAGCGACCGGACCTGACGATCGTCGCCCGCGCCCGCGACGCCCGGCACGCCTCGGCACTCTACGAACTGGGCGTCGACGACGCCGTGCCGGAGACCATCGAGGCGTCCCTGCAATTGTCGGAGGCCGTCTTAGTCGATGTCGGCGTGCCGATGGGGCTCGTCATCGCGTCGATCCACGAGCGGCGGGACGAGTACCGCGCGCTGCTCAAGAAGCGCGAGAACGAGGCCAAGCCGATCTTCCGTGCCCGGCGCACCGTCGGGAAGGCCCTCGGGAAGCCGCCGGCCAAGAAGGAGGCGGCGCCGCGTCAGGAGGCCGGGCGCCAGGAGGCGTGAGCCGGGTTCGGCTCATCACGCCGAGGCGAGATGCGCCTCGGCGTGCTTGGGCTGACGCGTCACGCGGTTGCGCGGCGCCGGCTCGAACCCGTCGGCGAAGCTGCACCGGTAGACGATCTCGTCCGCCGGTCCGAGGCCGGTGACCAAGGGGACCGTCACGGTGTCCCCCGCGAAGCGCCAGCCGCGTGCTCCCTTGTCCCAGTACAGCCACACGGTCCCGGGGAACCCCCGCAGGGTGAACACCGCGGCCTTGCGCGACAGGGCTTGCACGGCGCGCGGCGCGTACATGCCCTTGGCGCGGTAGGCCTCACGGGTCGTCTCGGGCTGGCGATCCATGAAGGTGTTGCGCACCAATTGAATCGTCGCGCCCGGCTTCCCGAGAAACCGCTTGAAATCCGTCAGATTCCGCAGGATGACCGCCATTGCTGGTCTCCTCGCTTCGGTTGGTGCGGCACGCGTCCTCGCGGCTGAACACACCTGAGATGCCGAGTTGAGCGATTCCCATGACCGTTTCAGTGACTGCGCGAGGCTTGGACCCGCACATATCAACAGATTCGGTGAGTTATGCCCAGCTTATGACTCTCCGAGGCTTCTGGAGACTCTCCGGGAGACTCTGGATAAGCACTTCGCATGCCGATGAATCTTGTCGACCATCTGAAACGACTCTGAGATCAGCGCCGGATGTGCGGGCCGCCGGATCCTGAACTTGGCTGATTCGCCTGGGCTTGACCCGCGCGCTTTGCTGGCGCGTTCTTCGGGGATGCTGCTGCACTTCTTCACGGCCCTCCGAGACGCGAAGGTTCCCGTCTCCCTCAAGGAGTACCTGACCCTGCTCGGCGCTCTCGACCAGGGCCTAGCCGAGCGGGACGTCGAGGCGTTCTACTTCCTCGCGCGCACGGCCCTGGTGAAGGACGAGGCGCATCTCGACCGGTTCGACCGGGTGTTCGGCACCGTCTTCAAGGGGCTGGAGACTCTCGGGGAAGCGGTGGAGCCCGCAGCCATCCCCGAGGAATGGCTGCGCAAGCTCGCGGAGAAGTATCTGACCGACGCCGAGAAGGCCGAGTTGCAGGCGCTCGGCTGGGACAAGTTGTTCGAGACCCTGAAGCAGCGCCTAGCCGAGCAGAAGGAGCGCCACCAGGGCGGCTCGAAATGGATCGGTACCGGCGGGACCTCGCCGTTCGGCGCCTACGGCTACAATCCCGAGGGCATCCGCATCGGCCAGGACGGCAACCGCAACTTCCGCGCGGTGAAGGTCTGGGACAAGCGCGAGTTCAAGGATCTCGACGACGACCGCGAGATCGGCGCGCGCACCATGCGCCTCGCGCTGCGGCGGCTGCGCCGCTTCGCCCGGACGGGAGCGGCCGAGGAACTGGACCTCGACGGCACGATCCGCGAGAGCGCTCGCCAGGGCTACATCGACGTGCGGCTGCGGCCGGAGCGGCGCAATGCCGTCAAGGTTCTGCTGTTCCTGGATGTCGGCGGTTCGATGGACTGGCACATCGAGCAGGCGGAGGCGCTGTTCTCGGCGGCGCGCTCGGAGTTCAAGCACCTCGCGCACTACTACTTCCACAACTGCCCCTACGAGGCGGTCTGGACCGAGAACCGGCGCCGGCACGAGGCCAGGACCCCGCTGACGGAGGTGATCCGCACCTACGGCAGCGACTATCGGGTGGTGTTCGTCGGCGACGCCTCGATGAGCCCCTACGAGATCGCCACGCCGGGCGGCTCGGTGGAGCATTGGAACGCGGAGCCCGGCGCCGTCTGGATGCAGCGGCTCCTCGACCATTTCCCGAAGGTGGCCTGGCTGAACCCGATACCGGAGACCCACTGGGGCTACACCCAGTCGATCGGGATGGTGCAGCGGCTCGTGGGCGGCCGCATGTTCCCCCTCACCCTCGACGGGCTCGACGCGGCGGCCCGGGCGCTGGTGCGGTGAGGGCCGGTCAAAACAGACAGGGCGTCAAAGGTTATCCGAACTCTGGCCGGGTCCGAAGACGCAGAGCACATCGACTGTCCCCGTGCCTTCGTCGTCTGTCATCGCGTAGACGATTCGGTGGCCCGCTACGGTGCGGGATCGCGTTCCATCATGCTCGCCGTCCGGCCACATGAGCGGGGTGTGTCGCAGTTCCTGAAGGGCTCTGTTGATCTGAGCAAGGCGGTGTGCCGCCCTCTCCCCTGCGACAGGCTGGCGGAGCCATCTTCGCACGGAAGCGAGATCAGCCGCCGCCGCGCGGGAAATCCGAAAGCGAAACGACACGGTTCGGAGTTCGTACGTCGCAAATTAGCGCTTGCGCGAGTGGGCAGAGGCTTCAGGAAGCTCGACCGGCTCTCCATTCACCCAGGCATCAAGCCAAGCATCGACATCGCCGTCCGCGATATATCGACCGTCTGCGATATCCGCTTTGGCGACCGCCAGCATCGACGCTTCGGCTGCGAGGCGAGCCTTACGCTGTTGTGCCGTTTCGTCGGACGAGTCCAGCCGATGTTCCTGCCGGAATTCAACCCTGGTCATGTTCAGGCTCCCGCAGCGTCGTCCCGAAAGATGGTAGCTTGCTTTCGGAAAACGATGATACCCGCGCGACAGCTCAGCCCCGCGCGAGCCTCATGGGGAGTCATCCTCGACTTCACCTGCGCGCTGAATATGACGCGTGAAGGCAAGCCCTATCGAAGGTGGGCAACCTTATTCTCTCGTCAGCTAAGCGCCTGATAGCCTATCCCTGCTGCGCCGGGGTCGAGACCACCAGCCCGTCCAGGTTCGGGGCGATCTTGATCTGGCAGGACAGGCGGGAATTCTCGCGCACGTCGGAGGCGAAATCGAGCATGTCCTGCTCCATGTCCTGGGCCTTGCCCACGACGTCGATCCACGCGTCGGCCACGTAGACGTGGCAGGTGGCGCAGGCGCAGGCGCCGCCGCACTCCGCATCGATGCCCGGGACGTTGTTGCGCAACGCCGTCTCCATCACGGTCGCGCCGACGCTGCCTTCGACGGTCCTCTCCGTCCCGGCGTGGTCGACGTATGTGATCTTGGGCATGCTCGGCTCCGGGCTCGCGTCGAGCGGCCTCGCTTCGACGGGCGGGGTGACTGCTTGGCGGCTGAGGCCATGGAATGCAAGCGCGGTGGCGGCGGTCCGTTCCGGATCGATCGCCGCATCGGCGCCTGTTCGGCGAACCGACGCTCTTAAGACTCGGCGTCCGGCGCGATCTCGGCCAGTGCCGCCGCGACGGCCTGAACGAGGTCGTCGAGGGCGACCGCCCCGGCGCCGGCCCGCAATCGTGCCTCGGCGGCGTCCGCGCAGGCGCGGACCCGGGTGGCGCCGACCCCGGAGGCCGAGCCCTTCAGGGTGTGGGCGAGGTCGGCGCGCTGGGCGGCCGGCAGGGACGGGTCGGTCAGCCGAGGTAGGATCGACCGGCATTGCCCGGCAAACAGCGCCAGCACCTCGTCGGCCAACTCGGCGTCGCCGAAGGTCTGCGCATCGAGTTCCGCACGGTCGATGGCCAGCATGCTCGAACTCCCGGAATCCGCATTCTTCTGGGGGTTGCCGAACCTCTCCCCATGATTCACCCCCCGATTCGCTGGACGGGGATCGCGCAGGGACCCTCATCTGCGCCAAGATGGTGGAGCCGGAAGGCGGCGGACCCGGTAACCATTCTCGTAACGGTTTCTGGGGTCGGACGGCGGCTCGGGTATCGGCAATCGGTGTCCGCGTCTAATCCTGTAATGGTAAACGGGACGTTGCGTCTCTGGCATCAGCCTCCCCAGGTGCCGGTGAAACCCGTGTGACGAGGCGTTGAATGGCGACCGAGAAGAAGCTGAAGGATCCGGCCGAGGCCGCGCTTTCTGCGATCGAGCAGGCGCTGAACCTCGACGCCCTGACGCCGACCGGCACCGAGAGCCGCGCCGAGCCGCGCCTGCCCGATGTCGGGGATGCCGATCCCCTGCTCGACGGTGCCCTCGACCCGGCCGGCCGCCAGACGCCGCCGCGCCTCGACCTCGACCCGCCGCTGGCCTCCGACCTGCCCCCGCCCGGCCGCGAGCGTCCGCGCCGCGAGGGCGGACTGCTGCCGCCCGACCGCTCGCTGGTGGCGAACGATGACCGGCGCAACATCGGTATCCTGCAGCAGACCTTGCGGGTGCGCTCCTCGCCCAAGCCTTATCTGTACGCGTTGCTGGCCGGCCTCGCTTGGATCGCCGGCCTGGTGCTGGTCGCCTGGCTGCAATCCGGCGGCGACCTGCGCGGCGTCGTCTCGGGCCTCACCCCGCTCCAGGCGACGGTGGGCGCCGCGGCCCTGCTCGGGCCGGTCGTCCTGTTCGTGATCGCCGCCATGCTGGCCGCGCGGGCGCAGGAGATGCGCCTCGTTGCCCGCGCGGTCGGCGAAGTCGCGGTGCGCCTGGCCGAGCCCGAGAGCTTCTCCACGGATGCGGTCCTGACCATGTCGCAGACGGTGCGCCGGGAAGTCGCCGCGGTCGGCGACGGCGTCGAGCGTGCGCTCGCCCGGGCCGGCGAACTCGAGACCCTGGTGCGCGGCGAGATCGCCACCCTGGAGCGGGCCTATTCCGACAACGAGATCCGCATCCGCTCCCTCGTCGAGGAGCTGGTGGCCCAGCGGGAATCCATCGTCACCAACGCCGAGCGGGTGCGCGGCGCGATCACCGGCTCGCACCAGAGCCTGAGCCAGGAGCTGGAGGGCGCGTCCGAGCGGATCGTCCTGGCGCTCAACGGCGCGGGCGAGCGCGTGACCGGGGCGCTCGACGCCCGCGGCGCGGCCATCACCGCATCCCTTGGCGAGGCCGGCGACCGGGTCGTCAGCCTGATGACCGGGCGCGGCGACGAGTTGATCGAGAACCTCGCGGCCACCAGCGAGGGCGTGCGCGGCAGCCTGCTGGACGTCGGCGAGAGCCTGACGCGCGCCTTCGAGACCCGCGCCCGCGACGTGACCGGCGCGTTCCAGTCGACCGGGGACGCCCTCACCGGGCGGATCGCCGAGAGCACCGCCTCCGTCGCCCAGAGCCTCGCCGAGACCGGCCTGCGCGTCAGCGAGTCCCTGGAGCGCCAGGGCGGCGTCGTGCGCGAGAGCTTCGAGCGCTCGGTGATCGGCCTGGAGAACGCTTTCCTGTCGCGGAGTTCCGAGCTGACGGAGCGGTTCGGCGCGATGGGGACTCAGATCACCGCGCGCTTCGCCGAGACCGGCGCGGCCCTCACCCAGGACATTGCCGGCCGCGGCTTGGCGCTGCGTGCCGAGATCGAGACGGCCGGCCTCTCCGTCGCCGAGGCGATCGAGAGCCGCGGGCGCGACGCCCAGGCCGCCCTGGCGCTGGCCATGGGCGGCGTCGGCGAGACGCTGACCAGCCAGGCCGGCACCGTGCGCGATGACCTGATCGGCACCGCCGAGCGGATCGCCGAGACGATCGCCGAGCGCGGCGATGCCCTGGCCGGGCGCATGGACGGCATCGCGGCGCGCCTGCACGACACCGTGACGGTCCAGGCCTCGGACCTCGAGAGCCGCGTCCAGGCGGCGGCCGAGCGGGCCGGCGGCCACATCACCGACAGGACCGAGGCCGCCACCCAGAGCCTGGAATCCGCTTTCTCGGCGCTGGGCCACGGCTTTGAGGCCGGCGCCGCCGCCGCCGTCCAGTCCCTGCGCGGCTCCGCGAGCACCGTCACCGGCGAACTCGAGGCCCACACGCGCGCGGCGTCCGCCCGCCTGGCCGATACCCTGCAGACCCTGCGCCACGGCTCGGCCGAGGTGACCGGCGCGGTCGCGGCCGAGACCGCGAACCTGCTGACCCATTTCCGCGATGCCGCCGACCGGGCCGGCATCGAACTCAATGAGCGCGGCTCTGCCGCGGTGACCGCCCTGCGCGGCGCCCTCGGCGACCTCAACCGCGAGCTGTCCGCCCGCACCGGCGACGCCACCCGCAGCCTGGCACAGGCCGCCCGCGCCATCTCGGACGACCTCGCCGCCCGCATCGGGGAGATGGAGGCCGCCTTCGGCGAGCACGGCAAGGGCGTGGCCGAACTCCTGGCCAGCCATGCCGAGGAGACCCAGACCCGGATCAGCGGCACCGGCCGCGACATCGTGCTCGCGGTGGCGAGCCAGGGTGCGCGCATCGCCGACACGCTCAGCCAGACCGGCGCGAGCTTCGCCGAGACCGCCGACGGCCGAGTCCGCGCTATCGACGAGACTCTCGGCAGCCGCCTCGCCGCCCTGCAGGAGACCATCGCCCGCGGCGACATCCTGGCCGACCGCATCGGCCGCGACACCGCGACGATGGGCGAGACCGTCGGGGCCCGGCTGGAGGAGATGGACCGGCTCATCACCGTCAAGGGCCAGGCGGTGGCCGAGACCATCGCGACCCGCGCCCGCGAGGCCGGCAGCCTGGTCGAGACCCATCTCGGCGACCTGGAAGCGCGCTCGGCCAAGCGCGCGGCCGAGATCGGCGACGTCGTGGCGAACCTGGTCGATCACGTCGACGGCCGGATCGACGCCCGCGGCAAGGCCCTGAACGAGGCGCTGGCCGCCCGGACCGGGGAGATGGCCCGGATCATGGAAGAGGGCAGCCGCAACCTGGTCGCGGTGCTCGACGGCCGGGCCGAGGGGCTCGGGCAGGACATCGACCGGCGCACCGCCGAGATGGCCCGCCGTATCGCGGGCAGCGCCGAGCATTTCGACGCCGGCGTCATCAGCCGTCTGCAGGAGATTGCCAACGCCCTCGATGAGCGCGCCCGCCTCGTGGACGAGAGCTTCGGCGTGCAGGCCTTCGAGGCGATCCGCCTGATCGAGGCGCGCACCCGCGCGGTCGACGAGGAACTGGCCGGCCGCACCCGCGACCTGGTCGCGACGATCACCGACCGGACCGGCGGGATCGACAAGGCGATGGCCGAGAGCATCGGAAGCCTCACGGGGGCCGTGGCCGAATCCACCCGGGTCCTCGAGGCTTCGCTGTCGGGCCGGGTGCAGGAGATCGTCCAGCTGGTGGACGAGCGGGCCCAGAGCGCCGACGCGGCCCTCTCCGCCCGCACCGAGGCCGTGCGCGCGGCCTTCGCCGAGCGTTCGGAACTGCTCGCGACGTTGATCGACGAGCGCATCGCCGCCATGTCGAGCGAACTCGACGAGAAGGGCCGGACCGTGTTCGGGGCGATCGGCGGCCGCATCACCGAGCTGGCGCGCCTGTTCGACCGCGGCGGCACCTCGCTGGCCGAGCTGATCGACCAGCGCGGCGACAGCGTCCTGTCCAAGCTCCAGCAGACCATTGCGGATGCCGAGCGGATGCTGGAGGCCGGCGAGGGCCGCCTCGGCCACACCCTGTCGAGCCGCACCGCCGACATCAGCGGCCTGCTCGACGAGGGCGTGCGTTCGGTCCACGGCCTGCTCGAAGACCGCACCAACCAGATCCGCGTGATGCTGGACGGCCATGCCGGCACCCTGGCCACCACCCTCGACGGCCGCATGGGCCCGCTCAACGAGGCGCTGGATACACGCGGCCGCGCCCTGATCGCCGCCGTCGAGGACGCCTTCGGCAGCGCCGCCGGGGCCCTGGATTCCCGGACCCAGGCGCTCGGCGGCCTGTTCGACGAACGCCTCGGGCACCTGGAGAACCTGGTCGAGGGTCGCGGCAACCGCCTGGCCGAGACCCTGGACGCCCGCGCCCAGGGCCTGCGGACCCTGTTCGAGGAAGCCCACACCGCCCTCGACGCGGTTGTGGAAGGCGGGGGCGGCCGCTTCGCCGCCTCGGTCGACACCAAGATCCAGGCGTTGCGGACGATGCTGGAGGCGGCGCCCGCCGCCGTCACCGCGCTGGTCGAGACCCGGGAGCGCCAGCTCGCCGCGACCCTCGACAGCCGCACGCAGCGCCTCCAGGCCCTGTTCGAGGAGGCTCAGGCCGGCCTGCGCGATCTCGTGGAGGTGCGCGGTCAGGAACTCGCCGACACGATCACCACCCGGACCGAGGGCCTGCGCCAGACCCTCGACGCGGCGCCCACCGACATGGCGGACCTGCTGGATGCCCGCTTCGCCGACCTGCGCGCCTTGTTCGATCGGGCGCAGTCGGAGATCGACCGCCTGGTCGACGGCCGCAGCCGCGAGATCGCCGGCACCATCGAGCACCGCACCCAGGCCCTGCAGACGGCGATCGAGCAGGCCAGCCCGGCCATCGCCGGCCTGCTGCAGGCGGGTGAGACCCAGATCGCCCAGGCCTTCCAGGCCCGGAGCGGCAACTTGGAGGCCCTGTTCGCCCAGGCGCAGTCGGAGATCGATCGTCTGGTCGACGGCCGCGGCCGCGAGATCGCGGGGGCGATCGAGCACCGCACCCAGGCTCTGCAGACCGTGATCGAGCAGGCCAGCCCGGCCATCGCCGGGCTGCTGCAGGCGGGGGAGACCCAGCTGGCCCAGGCCTTCGAGGCCCGGAGCGGCGACCTGCAGGCCCTGTTCGCTCAGGCCCAGGCTGAGATCGACCGTCTGGTCGATGGCCGCGGTCGCGAGATCGCGGGGACCATCGAGTACCGCACCCAGGCCCTGCAGACCGTGATCGAGCAGGCGAACCCGGCCATCGCCGGCCTGCTGGAGGCCCGCGAATCGCAGTTCGCCGAGACCTTCGAGGCCCGCAGCGGTCAGCTCCGGACCTTGTTCGAGCGGGCGCAATCCAGCCTTGAGCTCTCGGTGGAGAGCCGCGGCCGGGAGATCGCTATGGCGGTCCAGGCGCGCACGCAGGACCTGCGTACCCTCCTTGACGCGGCGCCTACGGGCGTGGCCGCCCTCCTGGACACCCGGATCGAGACCCTGCGCACGACCTTCGACGAGGCCCGTTCGGCGATCGAGACGTTGCTCAGCGAGCGCAGCCAGGCGCTGCTCGACGCCGCGCAAGGGCGCACCGGCTCGCTGGTCGAGGCCTTCGATGCGCGGATCCGCGACCTCGACGGCGTCGTCGAGGGGCGCACCGCGGCCCTGGTGCACACGGTCGAGGCGCAGAGCGAGGCGCTGGCCCGCGGGGTCGATGCCCGTGCCGACGCCTTCACTCAGCGCATCGACAGCCGCATGCGGCTGTTCGCGACGCTGGTCGCCCAGCGCGCCGAGACGCTGGCCACCGCCTTCGACGACCGCCACGACGCCTTTGCGGGCCTCATGGACGAGCGCACCGCCAGCCTCGTGGCGGCGCTCGACGAGCGGGCGCGGGCGCATGCCGAGCAGGTCGACGCGCACAACGCCGCCCTGGCCGACACGCTCAGCCGTCGCGAGGCGGCGCTGGCGGGCCTGATCGACGCCCGCACCGAGGCTCTGGGGGCCGGCTTCGAGCGCCGCGCCACCGCGCTCGGCGCCCTGGTCGATGCCCGCGGCGAGGCTCTGTCCCGCCGCCTCGCGGAGAGCGCCGAGGTGCTGGTCCGCGCCATCGAGGAGAAGGGCGGGGCGCTCATCGCCAGCGTCGACGGCAGCTGCCGTGCGGTCGGCGACAGCCTGGAAGGGCATGTCGAGCGCCTGCGCGCGGCCATCGACGGGCCGATGCTCGACCTGTCGCGGGCCCTGGCCGACCGTGCCGACGCCATCGAGCGCGTGCTGATCGAGACCGGCGTGCCTCTGGCCGAGACGCTACGGCTGCAGACCGAGGAACTGGCCGCGCAGTCGCGGGCCTCGGCCGAGCTGCTCCGCGCCGCCATCGACGACGGCGCGGGCCGCGCCCTCACCGAACTGTTCGAGACCAACGACCGGCTGGGCCGCGAGCTGGGTGCCGTCCTCCAGCGGATCGAAGGTGCCAACGCGGCGCTGGGCGAGCTGGTGTCCGGTGCAGGCACCAACCTCGGCGCGATCGAGCAGGGGCTGGCGGGCCGGGTCGAGCAGGTCCAGTCGGCGCTGCAGCGCATCGCCTTGGAGACCGGCCGCGCCACCGCCGGTGTTGCGTCCCAGGTCGAGGCCCTGCGCGAGGTCGCCAACACGGCGCTGCGCGAGGCGACCGGCCTCGCCGAGTCCCTCGACGGCCGCGGCCGTGCGCTCGGCGAGCAGACGTCCGTGCACGTTTCAGCGCTCGACCGGGCGGCCTCGTCGCTCGCCGCGATCGAGGAGCGCCTTGGGGCTACCCTGTCGGGCCGCGAGGCCGCGCTCGCGGAGGCGCTGGCCGGGTTCGAGGCACGCGCCAACACCCTGGAGCAGCAGGGCGGCGCCCTGGCCGAGACGATCGAGCGCACGCTGCGGACCGCCGAGGAGCGCGCCCGCGCCGTCGGCGAGGCGCTGACCCGCTCGGCGGAGGGCGCGGGGGCTTCGGTCACCAGCGCCTTCGAGGGCCTCAAGGACAGCGCGGGAGCCGAGAGCGAGAAGGCGGCCCAGGGCGTGCGGCAGGCCATCGAGGAGGCCGCCCGGGAGATGCGAAGCGGCCTCGACGAGGCGCAGACCAAGTTCGGGGCCTCGGTCTCGTCCCTGCGGGAGATGGCGGGCTCGATCCGCGGCGAACTCGACGCGACTCGCGCCGAACTCGCCCGGGGCGTCCTCGACCTGCCGCGCGAGACGCAGGATGCCACCGGCGAGATGCGCCGGGTGGTGGCCGACCAGATCAAGGCGCTGAACGAGTTGTCGGCCCTCGTGTCCCGCACCACCCGCTCGGTGGACGTGGCCCAGCCGCAGGCCCAGCGCCGGGTAGCCGAGGGCGGCTCCCGCGCCGTCTCGGCGGCGCAGGTGAGCAGCGCTTCGACTGCGACGCAGGCTCAGCCGGTCTCGACTCCGGCTCTGCCGGCGCCCCAGGTTCCGGCGCGGTCCGCCATCGGTCCGGCCCGGATCGAGGCGCCGCGGCCCTCTGCGACTGCCCGCCCCGCCGCCATGACGGCGGGCGGCGCCAAGCGCGGCTGGCTGTCGGACCTGCTGACGCGCGCCTCGCTGGACGAGGACGACGACGCCGAGCCGGCGGCCACCAGCGCCGCGTCCCCGGCGCCGTCGGGCCGCCAATCCCCGGCGCAGTCTCAGGCCCCCGCCGAGACCGGCCGGATCGCGCTGGACACGATCTCCACCGACATCGCCCGGATGATCGAGCACCGGACCGTGGTGGACCTGTGGGAGCGCTATCGCCGGGGTGAGCCGAACCTGTTCGACCCGCGCATCTACACGCCGCAGGGCCGGACCACCTTCGCGGAGATCCAGCGCCGCTACCGCGCCGATGCGGAGTTCCGCCGCAGCGTCGACCGGTACGTGGGTGAGTTCGAGCGGCTGCTGGGCGACGTGGTCAAGAACGACAGCGACGCCAAGCGGACCGACGCCTACCTCACCTCGGAGACCGGCAAGGTCTACACGATGCTGGCCCATGCCAGCGGGCGCTTCGACGGGGCGTAGGACGACGGCCGGCGCGGGTGCATCACGTACCCGCGCCGCCGGTACGCGGCCTCAGAGAAGGCCCAGACCGACCAGCTCGCGGCGCAGGGCCTCGGGCATCTCGGCGAGGTCGCCCGATTGCCCGGCGCCCAGGTCGGCCGGTGCGTCTCGGGCCGTGAGGTAGCGCCAGCCCTGGAACGGTCGGCAGGGGCGGGGCGACACCGGAACGAGGCGCGGGTCGAAGACGAGCCGGCAGCGCGGGATGCCGTCCTCTCCGGTCAGCTTCTCGATCGCGGTGATCGCCTGCCGACAGGACAGGGTCCCGCGGATCACCCAGTAGATCGAGCCCTTGCCGGCGATCTCGCGATGGCGCTTGGGCAGGGTGCGGGTGACGTGGAACGGGTCGGCCGGCCGACCCTCGCGCAAAGCCTCGGCCCGGTACCGCTCCTGACGGGCTTCGAGGTCGGCGATGGAGGCGGGTCCGACGCAGAGCTTGATCAGGTTCAGGGCCACGGAAGCGTTTCGTCTGACGGCCCTCGGCGGGCGGGGCCCCCTGATAGCAGGCTCCGGGCGCGTCCGCGCCGTCAGGCGAACAGGGCGAGCCGCTGCTCCGGCGGCAGCGCGTCGATCGCCGCGAAGCTCAAGGCCGGCAAGCCCGGTTCCAAGGCGGGTGCGGCCGCGAACTCGGCCCCATCCGCGTTGGGGCTGGGCTCGGCGTGTATGGCATCCATGCCTACGAACGCGTTTTCCGCCGCGAGATCCTCGATCGTCGCGTTTTCCGCCTCGTCCGAGACGGGCAGGAACACGATGTCCTCGTGCAGCGGCGGGCTTCCCGGGCGGGCGACGAGCGCCGCCGCGGTCACGGCCGGGACCTCCATGGCGATGTAGCGGTCGATGTCGCTCTGGCAGAGGTCGAGCGGTGGCGCGTCCGGCAGGGCCCCGGCCGCCGGGTTGACCGGCATCGGCGGGATCCGCTCGGCGTCGGTGCCCCAGATCGCGATCATCGACGCGAGCCGGTCCTCGAGGTAGCGCAATGTATAGACGATCCGGGCGGTGCGCTGGGCGGTGAGATCCTGAAACGAGCAGGCCGTGTAGATCGCGGTCGCGTGCCGATCCAGCGCGTCGCAGGTCGGGGCGTCGGCGCCCCGCTCGCGCAGGGTCCAGGCCGCCTCCTGGATCGCTTCGGCCGAGCCGAGGATGTCGGAGGTCGCCTGCTCGGTCTCGCGGACGATGGCGTCCAGCGCCAGGGAGGCCTGCGTCAGGCGGGTCTGCTCGTTGTCGCGCGCGCTGATCGCGGCGATCTCGGCCTTGGTCTGGCTGATCGCCGCGGCCATCTCGACGAGGTTGCCGTGCAGCTGACCGAAGGCTTGGTTGTCCCGCTCGGCCGTCACCACGTGCTCGAGCCGGCTCATGGCGCCGAGCAGCATCTCGGTCTCGGCGGCCCGGTTGCGCCGGGCATACTCGGCCAGAAACCAGCGCCCGCGCTCGCTGAGGCAGATCGTCGCCTCGATCGCCTCGTACTCGGCGAGGGCGCCTGCGGGGGCTGAACCGGACATGGGATCCCTCCGAACCCGAAAGGACGGCACGGCGACGGCCGGCGCGCGGTGCGAACCGGGAGACGGCAAATTGACAGGGAGGGTTTAACGGGCGCTTACGGCGTTCGCACCCGGGACCCGGGACGTCCCCGAACCCGCTTCCCTTCCTCCGGGACCTCTTATCCTTGCCTCGTCCGTCCGGCCCGGCGCGCCTGTCGCTGCTGTACGCCGTCGTCTTCACCGAGATCGGCATCGCGATGCCGTTCATGCCGCTCTGGCTCGACGGCCTCGGCCTCGATGCCGGGGTGATCGGCGTGCTGCTCGCCCTGCCGATCGCCACGCGGATCGTCGCGACGGCGCCGCTGATGAGCCTGCTCGACCGCGGGCTGGGTCCGCGGCGGCTGATCATGATCGGCAGCCTCGCCCTCAGCCTGACCTACGCGCTGATGCCCGGCGCCGCCGGGCTCGGCTGGCCCGCGCTCGCGTCGCTCATCGTCCTCAACGCCGTGGCCGGCGCGCCGCTGGTGCCGTGCATCGACTACCTGACTCTGGCGGCCGTGCGCCGCGACGCCCGCCTGGTCTACGCCCGGATCCGGATGGCGGGCTCCATCGCGTTCCTGCTGGCCAACCTCGCGGGCGGCCTGATGCTCTCCGCGCTCGGCGGCCAGCTCGCGGTGCCGCTGCTGCTCACCGGCCTCGCCCTGGCGGCGGGGTTCGTGGCCTGGCGCAGCCGCTCGGTGGTGGCCCTGCCGCAGGTCCCGTCCGGGACCGTGCGGCCGCGCCTGCCGCTCAGGCTGTGGCTCTGCATCGGCGCCGCGGCGGCGATCCAGGCGAGCCACGGGGCGATCTACGGGTTCGGCAGCATCTACTGGACCAGCCAGGGGATCGCACCGGCCTGGGTCGGCTCGCTCTGGGCGACCGGCGTGCTGGCCGAGATCGCGCTGTTTGCCGGCATCACCGCCCTCCCCGCCGCCTGGCGCAGCCCGGTGCGGCTGCTGGCTCTGGGCGCCGCGGCGGCGATCCTGCGCGCGGTCGGCATGTATCTTCTGGGCGACCACCTGGCCGCCCTGGTACCGCTCCAGGGCCTGCACGGCCTGACCTTCGGGGCGACGCAGCTCGGCGCGATGGCGGCGGTGTCGGCCTACGCCCCCGAGGGCGCGCGGGGCCGGGCGCAGGGCACGCTCAGCGCGGTCAACGCCGGAATCTCCGTGGTCGCCACCCTGGCGAGCGGGCTCGCCTACCGGGCCGGCGGCCCCCTCGCCTTCCTGCTGATGGCGCCGCTCGCCGCCTGCGGCCTGGGTCTGGCGCTCGCCTCCGGCCGCGTGCCGCCGGATACGGATCGTCAACCGTAATGTCGACATAACCACACGGCAGGGTGGTGCCTCCAATCGAGGAGTTAGGGCTTGCTGAGCGAGGGCATGGTTCCCGGCGCATCGCTGCGGGACCGGCCGGCGGATGGCCGGTTGGCGCTCGACGGGCGCTGGACCGCCGACCAGGCGCCGACCGTCGAGGCGAATGCGGCGCGCATCCTGGCGGCCGGCCGGACCGGTTCCGTGACGGTGGACCTGTCCGGGATCGAGCGGCTCGACACGCTGGGCGCCTGGGTGCTCGAGCGGACCCGCGCCGAGATCGAGCACGCGGGAGGCGCGCTGACCTATGTCGGCGTGCGGACCGAGCACCGGACCCTGCTGGGCGAGGTCCGCCTGCGCGAGGTCGAGGCCGCGGACCCGCTGCGACGCGGCCGCGTCGTCGGGTTCCTCGACACGGTCGGCCGCGAAACCGTGCGCGGCGGCCGCGAGTTCGTCACCGCCCTCGCCTTCCTGGGCGAGGTGATCGCCGCCTGCGGGCGGGTGGCCCTGCGGCCGGGCACGTTCCGGGGCACCGCCCTGGTCAACCAGATCCAGCAGGTGGCCTTCAACGGCGCCCCGATCATCGTGCTGATCTCGTTCCTGGTCGGCGGCATCGTCGCCCAGCAGGGCATCTTCCAGCTCCAGCGCTTCGGCGCCCAGACCTTCGTGGTGAACCTGATCGGCCTCCTGATCCTGCGCGAGATGGGCGTCCTGCTCACCTCGATCATGGTCGCGGGCCGCTCGGGCTCGGCGATCACCGCCGAGATCGGCTCGATGCGCATGCGCGAGGAGGTCGACGCCCTCCGGGTCATGGGCCTCGATCCCATCGAGATCCTGATCGTGCCACGGGTGCTGGCCCTGATGGTCGGCCTGCCGATGCTGACGCTGATCGGCGACATCGCCGCGCTCACTGGCGGCGGCCTCACCGCCATGCTGTACGGCGGGCTGACGCTGGATCAGTTCCTGGTCCGGCTCCAGGCGGCGGTGGGCGTGCACCACGTCATGGTCGGCCTGATCAAGGCGCCGTTCATGGCACTGATCATCGGGATTCTCGCCACGATCGAGGGCTTCGCCGTGGAGGGCTCGGCCGAATCTCTGGGCCGCCACGTCACCGCCTCAGTCGTGAAGTCCATCTTCATGGTCATCGTCCTCGATGGATTGTTCGCCGTGTTCTTCGCCGCGATCGATTTCTGAGCCCGCTGTGATGATCGCCCCCGCCATGCCCGAGACCGCCGCCGGCCCCGCACCCATCATCCGGGTTCGCGACCTCGTGGTCGGCTTCCGGGACCGCACCATCCTCAAGGGGCTGAACCTCGACATCCGCGCGGGCGAGATCATGGGCTTCGTCGGGCCGTCGGGCCAGGGCAAGTCGGTGCTCACCCGGACGATCCTGGGCCTGACGCCGAAGCGGGCGGGCACGATCGAGGTGTTCGGCCGCGACGTCGACGGCATGACCTATGCCGAGCGCCGCCGCATGGAGCAGCGCTGGGGCGTGCTGTTCCAGCAGGGCGCCCTGTTCTCGGCGCTGACGGTCAAACAGAACATCCAGGTGCCGATGCGCGAGCATCTCGACTTGTCCGAACGCCTGCTCGACGAGTTCGCCCGGCTCAAGATCGAGATGGTCGGCTTGCAACCGGATGCGGCGGACAAGCTGCCCTCCGAGCTGTCCGGCGGCATGATCAAGCGCGCGGCGCTCGCCCGCTCCCTGGCGCTCGATCCCGAGATCCTGTTCCTCGACGAGCCGACCTCGGGGCTCGACCCGATCGGCGCGGGCGAGTTCGACGACCTCGTCTCGACCCTGAAGGAGACGCTGGGCCTGACCGTGTTCATGGTCACCCACGACCTCGACAGCCTCTACACCGCCTGCGACCGCATCGCGGCGCTGGGCGACGGCCAGATCATCGCCGCCGGCACGATCGAGGAGATGCTGGCGAGCGACCACCCCTGGTTGCGCTCATACTTCCACGGCAAGCGGGCCCGCGCCATCACCCCCGGGGTGCCGGCGCATGCCTGACCGCCCCTTCCCCCTGATCCCGTCCCGGTCCCGCCTGGGATCGTGGACACGCAGCTCGGCCGGACCCCGTTCGCCGAGCGGAACCGCAGGCTGATCGCATGGAAACCCGCGCGAACTACGCCCTCATCGGGGCCTTCACCCTCGCCGTCATCCTGGCGGGCTTCGGCACCGTGCTGTGGCTCTCCGGTGGCTCCTCGCGGCAGGTGAGCCAGATCGTCCGCATCGTATTCTCCGGCTCGGTCGGGGGGCTCTCCCGCGGGTCGAGCGTGAACTTCAACGGCATCAAGGTCGGCGAGGTCACCGATATCCGCCTCGCCCCGCAGGACCCGCGCCGGGTGCTCGCCCAGATCAAGGTCGACCCCTCGACGCCGCTCCGGGCCGACACCCGCGCCCGGCTCGATTCGGCGATGCTGACCGGCGTCTCGGTGATCTCCCTGTCGGGCGGCAACGCCGACGCGCCCGTGCTCGCCCCGATGGCCAACGGCGAGCCGCCGACGATCTTCGCCGATTCCTCCGACATGCAGGACATGATGGCGCTGGCCCGCCAGGTCGCCCAGCGGGCCGACGACATGCTCGCCCGGCTCGACCGGATCGTGGCCGGCAACGAGGGCGCGATCAACCGCGCGCTCACCAATGTCGAGGCGTTCTCGAAGACGCTCGCCGATGCGGGCCCGAACATCGCGACCCTGGTCAAGGCGGTGGATGGGGTGAAGCTCGGCCACGTAATCGACAATGCCGACCGGTTCTCGGCGGCCCTGTCGAAGTCCAGCCCGGACATTGAGGGCGCCGTGCACGACGCCCGCTCACTGGCGGCCAAGCTCAACGCATCGGCCGACAAGATCGACGCGGTGCTCAACGGCGCCCAGAGCTTCCTCGGCTCCGCCTCCGGCCAGGAGGGCTCCAGCACATTCACGGAGATCCGCGCGGCCGCGGTCTCGGTGCGCGACGCCGGCAAGGCCTTCCGCGTCATGTCGGAGAACCTCGACAAGCGCACCGCCAGCATCTCGACGAATTTCGGCCGCCTGAGCGGCACCGGCCGCCGGGAGGTGGAGGCCCTGTCGGGAGACGGGCAGCGCACCCTCAACACCCTGAACCGCACCGTGCGCAGCCTGGAGCGCGACCCGAGCCAGGTGATCTTCGGCGGCAAGCCGTCGTTGCCCGAATACAACGGCGGGCGGTGAAATCACCGTGCGCCCGGCCGATGTGTCCCGGCGCACGGCACTTATACGAGCGAGGGATAGTTTCTGCGGCATAGCTTATACAGCTCTGCCGTTCGCCGGCGGGGTTCCTCAGGTTGTGCGTATGGCCCGCTGCTCGTCCCACCTCATCGCCGCCGCGCTGCTCGCCGCCCTGCTGGGTGGCTGCGGCGGTGCGACGCCCCTGACCTTCGATCTCGCGGCGCTCCCTCCGGCCGGGCGCCCGGTCGCGGCCGGCCGCTCGATCGCCGTGTCGGAGCCCGTGGGGATCCAGCCGTTCGAGGCCGACCGGATCATCGTGCGCGAATCCGGCGGCGCCCTCGCCTTCCTGGGCGGCGGCCAATGGGCCGACCGGCTGCCGCGGCTGATCCAGACCCGCCTCCTGCAGAGCCTGGAGAATTCCGGCCGGCTCCGCTCGGTCAGCCGGCCCGGCGACAAGGTCGTGGCGGATTATCAGCTGATCAGCGAGATCCGCGCCTTCGACATCCAGGCGACGACCGGTGAGGCGGTGGTCGACCTGTCCCTGAAGCTCGTGGCCGACGGCACCGGTAAGGTCACCGCCGCCCGGATCTTCACCGCCCGCGTGCCGGTGGCCGAGATCGACGCCGGCAACGGCGCCCGCG
Organism: Methylobacterium mesophilicum; assembly: GCF_022179445.1. GTDB lineage: Bacteria > Pseudomonadota > Alphaproteobacteria > Rhizobiales > Beijerinckiaceae > Methylobacterium > Methylobacterium mesophilicum. The sequence goes on from NZ_BPQU01000021.1 coordinate 71,860, forward strand.
CCCTCGACCAGGCCCTGACCACCGTGCTGGCCGACGTGGTGCGGTGGGTGAATACCGGACGGTGACGGGGCGCGGCCTGAGCCGCACGATGCCGTCGATCAGACGCCCGGCTGTAATCGGTCGATGGAAGACGGCGCTTCGTCAGCCCGGAATACGCCGAGGACGATCATCTGCTCCGGTCGGTCTTGCGTGAGCGCCAAGACAGCCCTCATGTCGCCGGCACGAACGATGAAGGTCTCCTCGCCGTGACGCTTGCCTAAGCGGACGACATCTTCCGAACGCGTCAGGGTCTCGCGATCTCTCGAGACATGCTCGACCTTCTCGAGAAGACGGCTCACGTCGATGTCGTTGACGTCGCGCGCCTGCATGCGGTCGACGGCATGTTGGGTGAACACGGTGTTCATGGCTGACGATCCCCCGACTCGGATCCGAACATTCGCTTGACGTCGTCGAGCGTCCGCAGCTTCCTGTCCTGAATATCGCGTTTCGCCGCTTCGATCATCGGGCCGACCAGTTCCTGAAGCGCGATGCCCAGAACGTCGGCCTCACTCAATGCGCGGCGCATCCTGTTTTCGTAGCGGGCGGCCCCCCAACCGTACAAACCCATGCCTGATAGGACGATCACGAGAAGCCAGAACGAACGGCTGTAAGGCGTCGCGCTCCAATCGAGAACCTGTACTCCGTCGATCGTCTTCGTGATCTCGAAGATGTAGGCGCCCGACAGAACGTTGCCAAGAAGACCAAGGAGGCCGAGTCCGACGGCTTTCACAAGGGGGTGGTCAAAGAGCAGCCGCCCGATACGCTCCACGGGGCCGCCCTTGATTCCCGTAATGCCTCTCGGTCTTGAGGTTGCTACAACCCAATCGTTCGCACAAGAAGGTCGCCCGGCCGGTCACTCCATCACGGCCGCCTTTAGGATCACCACCATGGTAGCCCGGGCCGGGCCCTCGGTGCAGCGCACGAGGTGAGGCCGGTCGCAGCGGTAGCGCAGGGTCTCGCCGGTCCGGGCGCGCTGCACGATCCCGCCGATCTCGACCTCGAACGCGCCCTCGGCGACCGAGAGCGATTCCACCGAGCCGCGCTGGTGCGGATCCGAATCGAGGACGCCGCCGAGGTCGGCCGTGACCTCATACCATTGCAGCCACTCGATCGTCTTGATCCAGCCGATGATCGCCAGCCGGACCTTGCCGTCCTCCGAGACCAGGATCGGGGTGTCCGCCCGGGAGGTCTTCTCGATGAACGGCTCCTCGTCGCTCGACGCCAGGACCCGGTCGATCGACACGTCGAGCGCCTGGGACAACCGCCAGATCGTCGCCAGCGTCGGGTTGGTCTCGTTGCGCTCGATCTGGCTGATGATCGACTTCGCCACGCCCGATTGCTCGGCGAGTTCCGACAGCGAAAGGTTGTAGGCCTTGCGCAGGCGCTGGATCGTCTTGCCGAGCTGGCCGGAGAGCACCTGCGCCCCGGTCAGCAGGTCGCGTCCGCGCGTCCGGTCGGGCCGTTCCGCCTGGTCCTGCATCGTCACCGGTCCACCCTGGCCGTTCCGTTATCCGAACGATCGTGCGCTTCTTCAAACGCAATCGCCGTCCGGACGCAAGGCAGGGGGCTTTGGAAGCTAACGCCAGATCGCGTGGAAGTGGTGGACCGGCCCATGGCCGGCGCCGATCGCAAGGCGATCCGCGGCCGTGAGCGCGGCCGTGAGGTAGTCCTTCGCGGCCGTCACCGCCTCCGGCAGCGTCAGGCCCCGGGCGAGCCCCGCCGCGATCGCGGACGAGAGCGTGCAGCCGGTGCCGTGGGTGTTGCGCGTGGCGATTCGCTGGGCCGCGAAGGTCTGCGCGTGACCCTCCCGTGTCACGAGGTGATCGACGCTTAGCGCCCCGGTCCCGTGGCCGCCCTTGATCAGCACGGCGCGGGCGCCCAGCGCGATGAGCCGCCGGGCCTGGGCGACGATTGCCGCCTCGTCCCCGGCGACCGGCTCGCCGAGCAGCACCGCCGCTTCCGGCAGGTTGGGGGTGATCAGGTCGGCCCGGCCCATCAGCCGCTCGCGGAGCGCCGCCACGGCGTCCTGCGAGATCAGCCGGTCGCCGCTGGTGGCGACCATCACGGGGTCGAGGACCACCGGGGCGGTCCCGGCCCACCGTGACAGCCCGTCGGCGACCGCCTCGATCACCGCGATCTGCGACAGCATGCCGATCTTCACGGCATCGACCGCCAGATCGGAGAACACGCTGTCGATCTGCCGGGCCACGAAGTCGGCCGGCACGTCGTGGATGCCCTGGACGCCGCGGGTGTTCTGGGCGGTGAGCGCCGTGATCACGCTGGCGCCGTAGACGCCGAGCGCCGAGAAAGTCTTGAGGTCGGCCTGGATGCCGGCGCCGCCGCCGGAATCCGAGCCCGCGATGGTGACCGCGATGGGGCTGGCGCCGCTCACCTTGAGTCTCCCCGCACCGACAGGGCGGCGTCGATGGCCGCGCGCAGTTCCCGGGCGCGCTGGCGCACCGGCTCGGTCCCGAACAGGGCGGTGATCACCGCGACGCCGTCCGCACCGGCGGCGATCACCGGGGCGGCGTTGTGCAGGCCGATGCCCGCGATGGCGCCGAGCGGCAAGCCGGCGCCGCGGGCGAGCCGGGCCCGGAAGGCGATGCGCGAAAAGCCATCGAGGCCGACCGGTGGATCGGGATTATCCTTGCTGGTGGTGGCGAACACGCCGCCGATGCAGGCGTAATCGACCGGCAGCCGATACAGCTCGTCGGCCTGGACGGCGGTCTTGACGGTCAACCCGATGATCGCCCCCTCCCCCAGCAGGCAGCGCGCCTCGGCCGGGTGGAGATCGCTCTGGCCGAGATGGACGCCGTCCGCACCGGCTGCCAGGGCCAGGTCGACCCGGTCGTTGACCAGTACCGGCACCCGCCCGCCCACGGCGGCCTGGATCGCCCGGATCCGCGCGAGCGCGACGCGGGCGTCCGGGATGTCCTTCTCGCGGTACTGGAGCAGGGTCGCGCCCCCCGTCGCCGCGTCGGCGGCGAGCCGCGCCAGATGATCGCCGTCGGCGCCGCAGACGCCGACATCGAGGAGGCCGTAGAGCCGCAGATCGACGGGCCGGCTCCCGGCCGTCGCGGAGTTCGCGCGCGCTGCCATTCTGGTCGCCGGCCCCCGCCGGAACTGGCCCTGCGCCGGCCCCGCGCCGGCGCATCTCGGGCGGTCCTGTTTGGGCAGCGGCCGTCGGCTTTGCAACCCGTCCGGTCACAGAGCCGCGTTGACGCGCGGCGATCCTGTACCCCTATAGAGACGTATCAGTCTGGGATCCCGCACCCGGCGGGAGAGGTTTTTCTAGAGGGACGATGACGGTCGGCGAGGCACAGACGGGTGCGCGCGGGGCACAGGCCCTGCCGGAGCGCTCCTCCGTGGGCCTCGTCGCGGTGATCGTCGCGGCGACCAAGGGGGAGCCGCGCGCCCTGACCATCCGGGTCCCGGATCAGGCCCCGGGCCGCGGCGACGGCCTCCCGGCCGGGCCGCTCGTGCCCGAGCACGCCACCCTGGAGCGGGGCCTGCGCGCCTGGGTTGAGCGGCAGACGCACCAGCGCCTCGGCTATGTCGAGCAGCTCTACACCTTCGGCGACCGCGACCGCTCCGGCACCGCCGACATGCCGGACGCGCATTCGCTCTCGGTGGCCTACCTCGCCTTGGTCCGCGAGGAACGCCCGGCCGGCCTGGCCGAGGCGGCGTGGCAGAACTGGTACCGCTACCTCCCGTACGAGGATTTCCGCAAAGGCCGGCCGCCCCAGCTCGACGCGATCGAGACGCAGCTCGCCGCCTGGGCCGCCGAGCCGACGGATTGCGCGATCCGCACCCGCCGCCTCGACCGGCTCGGCCTGACCTTCGGGATGAACGGCGGCACCTGGAACGAGGAGCGCGTGCTGGAGCGCTACGAGTTGCTGTTCGAGGCCGGCCTGATCCCGGAAGCGAAGGGCAATGCCGGCCCGGCGGTGCCGAACGACCCGACCGGCGTGCCGATGGCCTTCGACCACCGCCGGGTGCTCGCCACCGCGATCGGCCGGCTGCGCGGCAAGATCAAATACCGCCCGGTGGTGTTCGAGCTGATGCCCCCGGCCTTCACCCTGCTCCAGCTCCAGCGCACCGTCGAGGCCCTGTCGGGCACGCAGCTGCACAAGCAGAACTTTCGCCGGCTCGTCGCCCAGCAGGGGCTGGTGGAGGAGACCGAGGCCCTCACCAGCGGCACCGCCGGCCGACCGGCCCGCTTGGTGCGCTTCCGCCGGGAGGTTCTTTTGGAAAGGCCGGCCCCGGGGCTGCGGCTGCCGTTGCGGCGGGTGGGGTGATCGGCGCAGCCTCGCTCGACGGTGCCAGCCAAGGGCTCACCAGATTGGGGTGCGCGACCCGACGCCGTGTCAGATCGGCACCAGCCGCTCAGGCGATACGCGCGCGGCGCGCCACAGCCACAGAGCCGTCAGCACCAGCAGCAGGGTGGCGACGGCGCCGGTGCAGTCCAGGGCGTCCCAGCCGGCGCGGCGGCCGGGACCCAGCAGGCGCACGAGCACCGGGCCGAGGATCTGTCCGGCCGCGAAGGCGGCGGTCATGCGGGCGAGGAGCGGCGTTGGGTTGTCGGGCCGCGCCTCGCGGGCCAGTTGCAGGCCCGCCATGGTGGCGACCATGAAGGTCCCGCCCACCAGCACCGCCGAGGCCGCGACCGCCCAGAGGGTGTGGGCCGCCAGGGGCAGGCCGGTGCCGAGCGCCATGAGGCCCTGCGCCGCCGCCCAGAGAAGCCGCCGCGGCACGCGCGTCAGCCAGTGGGCCACGGCCGCGACCGACAGGGCCGAGGCGAGGCCGAACAGCGGCCAAGTCAGGCCGAACACCCTTGGGTCGGAGGCCAACTCGCGGGCCATCGCGGGCAGGAACGTGGCCGGCACGATGTAGCCGAACCCGAAAATTCCGTAGCACAGGACCAGGGCCGCCTGCCCGCTCCGTGACGGACGGGCGAAGGACGCGGCCTCGCGCTCGCCGATCCGGACCGGGGCCAGGCCCTGCCCCCGGGACAGGAACCCGACGAGCAGCGCGCCCAAACCTGCGACGAGGCCCAGTTCGAGCCACAGCCGCGTCGCCTGCTGGGTTCCACCCAGCCAGGCCAGCGCGCCGGCCAGCGCGATGCCCAGGCCCACGCCGGTGTAGATCCATGCGCCGAGCCGCGCGACGTGGCGCCGGGCGAGCTCGGCGAGGCACCAGCCGCTCGCGCAGATCAGGGCCCACGCGCTGAACACGCCGGCCAAGGCCCGCAATCCGGCACCGAGCCCGGCCGGCGCGGCGTGATCGGCCGCCGCCATCGCCACCGTCGTCAGCGCCACGCCGGCGAGGCTGAGCAGGAGGCCCCGGAGCGGAGCGCGGGCGAACCAGGGGGCCGTCAGCGCACCGACCAAGTACCCGACATAATTCGCCGCGGCCCATTCGGCGCCCGCGGCGGCGGTGAGGGTGTCGTCGCGCATCATCAGCGGCATCAGGGGCGTGAACGCGAACCGGCCGATCCCCATCGCGACCGCGAGGGCGACGAGGCCGCTGGCGACGATTGGCCAGGGCGGGCGATTCGGATCGGTCGGAGCGTGCGGGAGCGTACTCATGTCGGCACCCCTTGAACACCCGCGGGGCGTTCTTGGAAAATGAATTTTTGTGACGTACGGTTCTCTTGATGAGAACGATGGATCTGGACGACCTCGACATCTTCCGCTGTGTGGTCCGAGAGGGCGGCGTGACGCGGGCGGCGACGCGGCTGCACCGGGTCCCGTCCAACGTGACGACCCGCATCAAGCAGTTCGAGGCCCGTCTGGGCGTGGCCCTGTTCCGCCGCGAGGGCCGCAGCCTGAACCTTACCGAGGCGGGGCGCATTCTCCTGGGCCATGCCGAGACGCTGCTGCGGATGGCCGATCTGGCCGAACAGGAGCTGCGCAGCGGCGTGGTCCGCGGCGTCCTGCGCCTGGGCTCGCTGGAGAGCGCGGCGGGGGCGCGGCTGCCGCCGATCCTGTCGGCCTTCCACGCCCAGTTCCCCGACGTCACGATCGAGCTGCAGACCGGGACGAGCCGCGCCATGCTCCGGCAACTCGAGCGCTTCGAGATCGAGGCGGCCTTCGTCTCCGAACCGTTCGATCACTCGAGCCTGTCGTCGGTGCCGGCCTTCGACGAGGAGCTGGTGCTGATCACCGGCCGGAATGCGCCCGGGATCGGCACCGGCACCGGCCGGCGGACCCTGGTGGCGTTCCCGCACGGCTGCTCCTATCGCCAGCGCCTGATCGCGTGGCTGGCGGAGGACGGGGCGTCCTACGACCGGGTTCTGGAGATGAGCTCGTACCACGCCATCGTGGCATGCGTGGCCGCCGGCACCGGTATCGCCATCGTGCCGGCGGCGGTGCTCGACAACGCGGTGATGAGCACGGCGATCGAGCGCCATCCGCTGCCGTCGCACCTGCGCATTAACTGGACCCGCCTGGTCTGGAAGGGGGAGGCCAGCGCGGCCCTGCGCGCGCTCACGATGCTGCTGCCCGATGCGGCCGGGACCAGCGCGCCGGCGTAGGGCGCGTGTTCGCCCCTACCCGTAGGTGTGGTCGTCCGCCGGGAACCGACCGGCCTGCACGGCGTCGGCGTAGGCTTTCACGGCATCCTCGATATGGGCCCGCAGCGACCCGAACTGCCGGACGAATTTCGGGGTGCGCTCGGACAGGCCCAGCATGTCCTCCAGCACCAGGATCTGCCCGTCGCAGACCGCCGAGGCGCCGATGCCGATGGTGGCGGCGGCGACCTGCGGGGACGTGGCGATGGTTCGCGCCACCGGCTCGACGATGCCCTCCAGCACGATCGCGAAGGCCCCGGCCTCGGAGATCGCGCGGGCATCCTCCAGCAGGCGGCGCTCGTCGTCCGGCGCCCGGCCCTGGACCTTGAACCCGCCCATCGTGTTCACCGCCTGCGGGGTCAGGCCGATATGGCCCATCACCGGCACGCCGCGCTGGACTAGGAAGGCCACCGTCTCGGCGAAATGCGCCCCGCCCTCCATCTTGATCGCCCCCGCGCCGCTTTCCTTGAGCACCCGGGCGGCGTTGAGGAAGGCCTGCTCCCGGCTCGCCTCGTAGGAGCCGAACGGCATGTCGACCACCACCAGCGCCTTGGCGGTGCCGCGGATCACCGCCTGCGCCTGCAGGATCATCATCTCCAGGGTCACCGGAATGGTCGATTCCATCCCGTGCATCACCATGCCGAGCGAGTCGCCCACCAGGATGAAGTCGCAATAGGGATCGACGATGCCGGCGGTGTGGGCGTGGTAGGCGGTGAGCGCGATGATCTTGCGCCCCTCGGCCTTGCGCTTGCCGATGTCGATGGCTCGGAGCCGGCGGGACTGCACGACCTGCGACATGGTTCGGACCTCTTTCGGCTCATCGGGGTCGGCGGATGGCGCCCGAAACACCACGTTTCCCTCTCCCCTCTGCGGGGAGGGTGGGCCGGCCGTCAGGCCGGGTCGGGAGAGGGGAGCCCGGTTTCAGGAAAGGGCGTTCCAAGCCTGCAGGCCAGAGCCCAATCCTGAGCCGTCGCTCCCCTCTCCCGGCCCCCTTCGGGGGCCACCCTCCCCCGCAGAGGGGGGAGGGAGACACGTCTGCTCCGCTAGACCACACGAGAGGAGGGACGCGTTCCGCTTCATGCGACTCCTCATACACCGCCCCGCCCCGCGGGTCAGCGCCCCGCCTGGGGTTCGGCCGCAGCCTTCCAGGCCGGGTCCTCGCGCAGGGTCGCGGTCTCGTGCGTCTCCTGCCAACCCTCGACGCCCTCGGGGAACCAGCGCACGCCGGTATAGCCCTTGCGGACCAGACGCTTGGCCGCGTTCCAGCTACCCCAGCACTCCACATGGCAGAACACCACGACGGGTTTAGCCGTGTCGCCGCCGGTCAGCTCCGCGACCCGGGCGTAGAACAGGGCCTCCCGCTCGGGGGCGATCGGCTCGGCCCCGGCCAGCGGCATCCAGACCGAGCCGGGGATCGAGGGATGCACCGGCAGCCAGAGGCGGCCTTCGGGGAAGTTCGACGGCTTGCGGTCCGGGGCGGCGACGTCGATCAGCACCGGCTTGTCCGGCCCCGCCATGAGGGCGGCGAGCGCGTCGGCATCGACCACCGCGGCGCCCTTCAGGGTCTGTGGGGTGTAGCCCTTGGGCGGGCCGGCATAGAGCTCCTCCGGCTCGGGCACGTTGACGGGGGAATCGGCCGGTGCGGCGGCGAGGCAGCCGACGGCGGCGAACGCCGCCGCCAGCCGACCGATCAGGGATGCGCGCCGCATGGTCAGTTCGTCGGGCTCGGCGGGGTGAAGCTGTGCTGCCAGCTACCGCCGGCATTGTCGCTCGCCGCGACCTGGAGCGGCTTGCCGTCAGGCTTGAACGCGAAGTTGATCACCGGGTTCGAGGCGATCGAGATGTCGCCCGTCATCGTGAAGACCTTGCGGTCGCCGGCCGAGACGGTGAGCTTGTCGATGTAGCGGGCCGGCGTGTAGTCGCGGGTGACCTGGTTCATTTGCATGCCGGAGAAGTTCGGGTGGCGGATCATCAGCGTCGCCTCCACGGGCTTGCCGGCCTTCGTCTCGGCGAACTTCATCCGCATGTCGCCCATGCCCTTCATGGCCTCCTCGTCGCTCATGCCCATCGGGGCCGAGCAGCCGCCGGACGCCTTCACGAACTGCTTGGCCTCGTAGAGCTTGCCGTCCTGGGTCTCCACCACGGCGTGCATGTCGGTATAGTTGTTGACCCGCACCCGGAGCTTCAACTCCGCCGGGTCGGCGGCCGGCCCGAACTCGAACCGGGCCGCGTAGGGCGCCGGGTTGTCGTCGATGATCAGCGACACGGCCTTGATCTGCCCGTCCTGCGGCATGGTCAGGGTGATGGGGACCAGGGCGGCGTCGAGCGCGCGCGCCGGCGCATCGATCTTCACCAGGCTGTCTGTGGTCTCGATGGCGCGGTCGCCGAAGATCGACTTGGCGATCTCCTGCCAGCGCGCGGTCCGCTCCTGCTCGGTGTCCGAGGCGCCGGCGGCCCGGACGGGCCCCGACAGGGCGGTGGTTGCAAGGATGAGGGCGAGCGCTGCCGCGTGGGCGGTCTTGAGCGTCATGGCGTTTCTCCCGGTTGGTCTCAATATGGAGGTTCGAGCGACTATTCCCACTCGAGTTCCTGATAGGCCACGGTGACGTTGCGGCCGTGATAGGTGTCGAACAGGGCCCACTTGTCCCGCTGGTCCCGGGCGACGCTGGCCACCGCCTTCTCGATCGAAACATCCTTGGCGATCGCCGCCCGGGTGCCGTCGCGCAGGGCGGTCAGGTAGCCGCTCAAGTCGTCGAGTGCCGGGGCGAGATCGACCGAGACCGGCCCATGGCCCGGCACCGCCCGGGTCGCCCCCATGGCCTTCAGCCGCTCGATTTCCTTGAGCCAGCCCCGCAGGCTGCCGTCCAGCGACGGGATCCGGTTCACGAACAGCAAGTCGGCGGGGAACAGCAGGCCGCTGGCGGAATCGCGCATCGACAGGTCGCAGCTGGTATGGGCCGGCCCGTGCGCCGTGAAGGTCAGGCGCCGGTCGCCGAGGTTGATCTCCGCCGTGTCGGCCACGCTGAGGGTCGGGTAGACCACCGGCCCGGTGCGCGCCTCGCCGAGCATCTCGATCAGGCGCTGACGGTAGAATTCGCCCCGTGCGCCCAGCGCTTCGGCGAGCTTGGCGTGGCCGATGAACACTGGTTTGTCCTGCACGAAGGCACCCGCCCCGAACACGTGGTCCGGATGGACATGGGTCAGCACCACGTGGGTGATCGGCTTGGGCGTGCGCTTGGCGATCTCGGCCCGCAGCCACTGGCCGTCCACCAGGCTGCCGCCGGTCTCGGTCACGAGCACGCCATCGCGGCCGACGAGGAAACCGATATTGGCGATCGCGTCGGCGTTGTCCGGCGAAGCGTCCGCCGTGAGGCCCTGGCGCATGAAGATGCCGGGGCCGACCTCTTCCATCGCGAAGCCCTCGGCGGCGCGCCCGAGACTCGGCAGGCAGCATAGGCAGAGGCCGGCGAACAGGGCGTGACGTCGCGACAGGGTGCAGCCCGCACCGGCGGATTCGCCTGGATGGACGGCGGACGCCGTCATGCCGGAACCTCCCTGGTCTTGTTGCCTACCATTAAGTAGGTAGATCTTTCGGTGGTCAAGTGGCATGTTGGGGGGCGGGCCCCGGACGGTCACACGTTCACGCGAGCCGCAGAAACGATGTCTGACCGATGCGAGACACACGGACCGAGCTGCTGAACCAAGCCGAGATTCTGGTCCGGGGGCGCGGCTATGCCGGCTTCAGCTACGCCGATCTCGCCGAGGCGGTGGGCATCCGCAAGGCGAGCATCCACCACCATTTCCCCACCAAGGTCGATCTCGGCGCCGCCCTGGTGGCGGCTTACGCGGCCCGCTACGACGCCGCGCTCACGACGATCTGCGCCGATGTGCCGGACGGTCCCGGCCGGATCGTGGCCTATGGCCGACTCTATCTCGGCGGCGTCGAGCAGGGGCTCGGCTGCCTGTGCGCGGCTTTGGCCATCGAGGGCGAGGCCTTGCCCGAGCGCCTGCGCGCCGACATCGCGGCGTTCTTCGAAACGCATCTCGCCTGGCTGGAAACGATCCTGCGTGAGGGGCAGGCCGACGGCAGCGTCCAGCCGGGCCAGGAACCGGCTGTGCTCGCCCGCTACGTCATCGCCACGCTGGAGGGGGCACTGCTGATGGAGCGGCTGTTCGCGAGCCCGGCGGCCTTTTCGGGGACTCTGGCCGTGCTGGTGGACGGCCTCAGGCCGCGATGAACCGCGCGAACCCGTCCGCCCGCAGCCGGCAGGCCGGGCAGGTGCCGCAGCCGTAGCCCCAGGCGTGCCGCGCCCCGCGCTCGCCGAGGTAGCAGGTGTGGCTGTCCTCCACGATCAGCTCGACCAGCGGGCGCCCGCCCAGAGCTTCGGCCAGCCCCCAGGTCTGCGCCTTGTCGAGCCACATCAGCGGCGTGTGCAGCACGAACCGGCGCTCCATGCCGAGGTTGAGCGCCACCTGCAGCGCCTTGATCGTGTCGTCCCGGCAATCGGGATAGCCGGAATAATCGGTCTCGCACATGCCGCCGATCACGTGCCGGATGCCGCGCCGATAGGCGAGCGCCGCCGCGAAGGTCAGGAACACGAGGTTGCGGCCGGGCACGAAGGTGTTGGGCAGGCCCGACGCCTCGAACCCGATCTCGGCATCCCGGGTCAGCGCCGTCTCGGAGATTTTTCCCAAAGCATCGAGCGCGACCGTGTGGTCGTCCCCGAGGCGGGAGGTCCAGGCCGGCTGGACGCGGCCCATGCCGGCGCGCAGGACGGCCCGGCGGTCGAGCTCGACCCGGTGTCGCTGGCCGTAATCGAAGCCCAATGTCTCGACAAGGTCGTACCGGTCGAGCGCCCAGGCGAGGCACGTGGCCGAATCCTGGCCGCCGGAGAACAGGACCAGCGCCGATCGGTCGCCGATGATCGCAGCGTCAGTCGCCATCGTACTCCGCCCAGGACATCGGCGTCTCCGCGACCCGCACCCGGGCGAGCCCCGGCAGGTCCGGCCGCAGCCGCTGCCAGATCCAGGCCGCGATGTTCTCGGCGGTCGGGTTTTCCAGCCCCTCGATCTCGTTGAGGCAATGGTGGTCGAGCCGCGCCAGCAGCGGCCCGAAGATGCTCTCGATATCGTAGAAGTCGATCACCCAACCCGTATGCGGATCCACCGGCCCGGAGACGGTCAGCTCGACGCGGTAGGAATGCCCATGCATCCGGTGGCAGCGATGCGTCGCGGGCACGTTCGGTAGCCGGTGGGCCGCCTCGAAGGTGAAGGCTTGGGTGATGTTCATCGTTTTTTTCGTAGCGATCCCGCCCGCGCCCCACATCCTGAGGTGCCCGGCGATCGGAGATCGACGGGCCTCGAAGGAGCCCTCCAGGGATCGCCGCGAGTCCTGGGGCTCTCCTTCGAGGGCTCCGCTTCGCTGCGCCACCTCAGGATGAGGTGATCTGGTGGGAGGAACGCGGGATCGACGGATCCGTTATCGGGTCCGCCCGATATAGCATCGAATCGTGGTTCGCGCGCCTACCCACCGCTCTTCCCGGAAACCCCAGCCTGCGCGAAGGTCGCCATGCCGGTGTGGCAGGCGAGCGCGCCTTTGAGCAGACCGATTGCCATGGCGCTCCCGGAGCCCTCGCCGAGCCGCATCCCCAGTGCGAGCAGTGGTACCAGGCCAAGCCGTTCCAGCACCTCCGCGTGGACGCCCTCGGCCGAGACGTGGCCGGCCAGGCAATGGTCGAGTGCGGTCGGGTCCACGGCGTGGAGCAAAGCCGCTGCCGCGGTGGCGACGTAGCCATCGATCACCACCGGGATGCGCTGCAGTCGGGCGGCCAGGATCGCGCCGGCCATGGCGGCGATCTCGCGGCCGCCGAGCCGGGCCAGCACCTGGAGCGGGTCGCCGAGATGGCCGGCATGGTGGGCGAGCGCCGCCTCCACGGCTGCAACCTTCCGGGCCAGGCCGTCCTGATCGACGCCGGTGCCGCGCCCGACCCAGTGGGCGGGCTCGCCACCGAACAGGGCGGCGTAGAGGGCGGCCGCCACCGTGGTGTTGCCGATGCCCATCTCGCCGATGCCGAGGCAATCGGTGCCGGCGGCCACCGCCTCCATGCCGAACGCCATGGTCGCCACGGTGGCGCGCTCGTCGAGGGCCGGGCCTTCGGTGATGTCGCCGGTCGGCATGTCGAGGGCAAGGTCGAACACCTTGAAGCCGAGCCCGTAGGCCGCGCAGATCTGGTTGATCGCCGCCCCGCCGGCCGCAAAGTTGTCGAGCATCTGGCGGTTGACCGCATCCGGGAAGGCCGAGACGCCCTTGCGCGTCACCCCGTGGCTGCCGGCGAAGACGCAGACCAGCGGCCGGTCGAGGCTCGGCGGTGCCTTGCCCTGCCAGGCTGCCAGCCAGGACACGAGGCTCTCCATCCGCCCGAGCGAGCCCGCCGGCTTGGTCAGGGTCGCGTCCCGGGCGGCGACTGCCTCCTGCGCGTCCCGGTCGGGGCCCGGCATCGCCTTGAGCAGGTTGCGGATGTCGTCGAACGGGCCCGGATCTGTCTTTGCGGCGTCGGACTTAACGGGGTCGGTCATGGCGGCGATGATTTCCTGTGGGCGCCCGCGAACGGGGAGACGGCGGCGTATCGGGGCGCCTATAGTGATCCTGTGCCGCCCGACCGTTCGCGATCGGCTCGCCCCGCCGGGGGCGGTGGGGGAGAGACCGCGATGGACAGGCAGACCGGCGGGGAGGCCGACTGGCCCGGGCGCGGCGCCCTCTACGACCTCGCCGGGTGCCTGCGGTTCTACTCCCGCCTGCCCGTGCCGCAACTGCCCGGCGAGCCCGATCCGCACCGGGTCCCGGATTTCACCGCCCTGCCCCGGATGCTGCCCCTCGCCGGCCTGATCCTCGCTCTTCCCGCCGCCCTGACGCTGACGGTGGGTTGGTGGATCGGGCTGGGGCCGTTCCTGGCCGCGACCCTGGCGGTGGCCGTCATGGTGCTGGCCACGGGCGCGCTCCACGAGGATGGCCTGGCCGACGTCGCCGACGGCTTCGGGGGCGGCGCCACGCTCGAACGGCGCCTGGAGATCATGCGCGACAGCCGGATTGGCGCCTATGGCGGGGCGGCCCTGGTCCTGGCGCTCGCCCTGCGCATCGGCGCGCTGGCGACGCTCCTCGACCGCGCCGGCTACGCGGCCGCGACCGCGCTGATCCTGGTCGCGGCCCTGTCGCGGCTCGCCGCCCTCGCCCCGATGGTGCTGCTGCCGCCAGCCCGGCCGGGCGGCCTCTCCGCCGCGGTCGGCCGCCCGGACCGGGCGAGCCTTTGGGTCGCCCTCGGTAGCGGCCTCGCCATCGCGCTGGGGAGCGTTCTCCTCGGCCTGCCGGTGGCCGGCGTCGCGCTGATGATCCTGTTCGCCGGCCTCGGGGCGCTCGCTCTCACCCGGCTCGCCCGGAACAAGATCGGCGGTCAGACCGGCGACGTGATCGGCGCCTGCCAGCAGCTGGCCGAGATCGCCGCGCTGCTGGCCCTGGTGGCGTCGCTGGCGGATTGAGGCTCGTCGGCGGTTCCGACATGATGCTTCAAGGCCAGCCGACCTGATGCAATCCGTGGAGCCATCGCCATGCAGTCCGATTCCCAGCGCGGACCGACGCTCGAGGATCTCATCACCTCGGATCCCACGATCATGGGCGGTCGACGCGTCTTCCGAGGGACACGTGTACCTGTCGAGGTGCTGTTCGAGAATTTGGCTGACGGGCTCTCTGTCGATGAGATCCTGGACGCCTATCAGACTCTGGATAAAAACGACGTGGTGCGAGTCCTCATGCTTACCTCGCGGTCACTGGCCGGTTCGAGAGCGGCGTGAGGGTGGTTCTCGACGAGGGCGTGCCGCGGCATCTCGCCGACGCGCTGCGGGCCAGCGGTGTGGATGCCGATCGGTTTCGGACGGCTTGGAAGGGCATCGGCAACGGCACGCTGCTCCGAGCTGCCCAGGCCGCAGGCTACGCCGTCCTGGTCACGAATGATAAGAATATCGCCGACCAGCAGAGCTTCGTCGGACGCATGCTCGCCGTCGTCTCTTTACCGGTCAATCGGCGCTCCGCCCTCATGGCGCGGGTGGCGAACATCGCCGACACCATTCTCCGGACCAAGCCAGGACAGCATGTTGCGATAACCCTGGACGGGCGCCGCCACGTGCGGCGTTTCGCGGACGGTCTGCTGGTGGAAGAAGAATGGCCCGCGGTGCCGCCCTTCGCACCGTAGCGGATCGGTCCGGATCACTGAACCGGCGCGATGCAGGAACTCGTTGATTTATCCCACGTCTTGCCGAGGGCCTGCGGCTGCCATTCGGGATGATGCCCGAAGGCCTTGATCGAGCCACGATCCCTCGGCCATGGATCCGCGATGCAGCCCGCGCCCAAACCCTCGTCCCCCTGCACCAAGGTCTGCGTGCTCGACGCCGGCAGCGGGCTGTGCCGCGGCTGCGGGCGTACCCGCGACGAGATCGCCACATGGGGCGGGATGCCGGAGACGCGGCGGCGCGCCATCATGGCCGGGCTCGGTGCGCGGCTGCGTGCGGCCGGTTTCACCCCCGTCGAGGAGCCGCTGCCGTCATGATCTATCTCGGGCTCGCCGCGATCGCCCTGGTCATGGCCGTGCTGGTCCTCAGCGACGGCAGCGAAAGCATCGGCGGTGTGATCGAGCCCGACCACCTCGCCGGGCTCGCCTCGACGGGAGGCATCCTGATCCTGGTGGTCGCCGGCTACTGGCGGCAGATCACGACCTCGCTCGGCCCGAGCCTGCGGGCGCTGCTGGCCTGGGCGCTGATCGGGCTCGCCCTGGTCATCGGCTACAGCTACCGCGACCGGATCCAGGGCGTCGGTGCCCGGGTGCTCGGCGAACTCCGGCCGGGCTCGGCCGTCTCCAACCCCGGCGGCGGCGTCACGATCACCCGGCGGGCGGACGGCGACTTCCGGGTCGACGCCGAGGTCAACGGCCGCATCCAGCCGTTCCTGTTCGACACCGGCGCGAGCAGCGTGGTGCTGACCGCCGAGAACGCAGCCGCCCTGGGCCTCACCCCGGCGGCGGCCGACTTCACCGCCCGGGTGTCCACGGCCAACGGCATCGCGTATGCGGCGCCGATCCAGCTGGATTCGCTGCACATCGGCACCATAACCGAGCGCCGGGTGAACGCCATGGTGGCGCGGCCGGGCTCGCTGGCCGGCAACATGCTGGGCCAGACCTTCCTGACGCGCCTGTCGGCCTACGAGGTCCGAGGCGACCGGCTGATCCTGAGCCCGCCCTGAGGCGGCGCACGCCTCAAGCCGCCTGCGCCTCCGGCGCTTCATGCGAGACCATGGCCACCGCGTCCCGCAGGGTCTGGAGTCCGGCGTCGGGCCGCATCCCGTGGGTCGAGAGGTGGCGCCGGAAAGCCCGGGCCCCGGGCCTTCCGTTGAACAGGCCGAGCATATGCCGGGTCACGGCATGCAGGCGCTCGCCCCGGGCCAGGATTTCGGCCAGGTAGGGCTCGAACGCCGCCACGGCCGCGAAGGCGTCGGGGACCGGTGCGTCCACGCCGAACAGTTCGGGATCGACGCCGAGCAGCAGCGCCGGCTCGGTATAGGCGGCGCGGCCGACCATCGCGCCGTCCACCTCGGCGAGGTGCGCGCGCACTGTATCCAGGTCGCGCAGGCCGCCGTTGACCGCCACCGGCAGGGCGCCGAGCCGCTGCTTCAGCCGGGCGGCACGGCCGTAATCGAGGGGCGGCACGTCGCGGTTCTCCTTGGGCGAAAGGCCCTTGAGCCAGGCCTTGCGGGCGTGGACGATCAGCCCGTCCACCCCTGCGGCCACGACCGCGTCGGCGAGCGCATCCAGGGCCGCCTCGGGATCCTGGTCGTCGACGCCGATCCGGCACTTGACCGTCACGGGAACCGACACCGCCGCCTTCAGGGCCGCCACGCAGTCGCCGACCAGGGCCGGCTCGCGCATCAGGCAGGCGCCGAAGCGGCCGTCCTGCACCCGGTCGGACGGGCAGCCGACATTGAGGTTGATCTCGGCGTAGCCGAAATCGGCCGCGATCCGCGCCGCCTGCGCCAGTTCGGCCGGATCCGACCCGCCCAGCTGGACCGCGACCGGATGCTCCTGCTTCGAGAACCCGAGCAGCCGATCGCGCGGGCCGTGCAGCACCGCGCCCGTGGTGACCATCTCGGTGTAGAGCCGCGCCCGCGCCGACAGGGTGCGGTGGAAGGCCCGGCAATGCCGATCCGTCCAGTCCATCATGGGGGCGACGGAGAACCGCCATCCCGGAAGTGCGCCGCAAGTCTCAGCCGCCGTCACGTGTGCGAGATCCGTGTTGACCCGTATCCTGCCGGCGCACCGCGCCTCGGGACGCGGTAGGTGTCTTCCGGTGGATCGAGGAGAAGGCCCCGCTGATACCACGGGCGGGCGAGCCTCGAAAAGCGCTCGGGTATGGGACACCGCCCGGGTGGGGCGCCTGGCGGTGTCCCCGGATACAGAGAGCAGGAACGATCCGGCTTAGAACACCGGCATCGCTCCGGCGACGGTGATGAGCGCGCCCGACGTGTAGCTGCTCTCCTCGGAGGCCAGCATCACGTACGCGGAGGCGAGCTCGGCCGGCTGGCCCGGGCGGCCGAACGGCACCTGGCTGCCGAAGGATTTCACCGAATCCTGGCTCATTCCGGACGGGATGAACGGCGTCCAGATCGGGCCCGGCAGCACGCCGTTCACCCGGATGCCCTTCTCGGCCAGGAGTTGGGACAGGCTCAGCACCATGTTGCTCAGCGCGCCCTTGGTGGCGCTGTAGGCCATGAGCGACGGCATCGGATGCTTGGAATTCACCGAGGAGGTGAAGATCACCGACGCGCCGGGCTTCAGGTGCGCCAGAGCCGCCTTGGTCACGTAGAACGGGCCGAACACGTTCGTGCGGAAATGGTCCTCGAAGATGGTGTCCTCGATGGCGTCCAGGCCCTCGTTCGGCTGCTGGAACGCGCCGTTGTTCACCAGCACGTCGAGGCGTCCGAAGGTCTCGGCGGTGCGGGCTACGATCGCGCGGCCGTAGGCGGGATCCTTGAGATCGCCCGGCAGCAGCAGGGCGCGCCGGCCAGCCTTCTCGATCCAGCCGCTCACCGCCTCGGCATCCGCCTGCTCCTCGGGCAGGTACGAGATGGCGACGTCGGCCCCCTCGCGGGCATAGGCGATCGCCACCGCACGGCCGATGCCGCTGTCGCCGCCGGTGATCAGCGCGACTTGGCCGGTGAGCTTGCCGGAGCCCTTGTAGCTGTCCTCGCCGTGATCGGGCTCGGGCGCCATGCGGCCGGTCTTGCCCGGAAAGCTCTGCGGCTGTGCCTCGAACGGCGGACGGGGATACTTGTGCAGCGGATCTGTGGTCATGCGGGGTCTCGCGTTGGGATACGGGTCCAACGATGGCTCGACCGGGGTGTTCCTGTGCCGCGCCGACGCGCCGATGGAGCAGAGACGCGGCGACATCGAGCAGCAACAGGCGGTCCCCACTCTCCGGCGCGAGGGAGAGGGCGCCATGATCGTGTTGGAATCGGAGGATCGCGTCGCACGCAGGATCGATCGCGCCCTGCTCGGTGCCGCGATGCTGTCGCTCACCCTCGGCCTGGCCGCGGGCCTGTGGGGCGTGCTCCAGTGAGCCCCGCACCGGGCGCCGCCCCGATCCGCAGCGGATGCCGGCGCATCATCCTGAAAGGCGGCCACCGGCGTTCGGCAAAGAGGCGATGCGCATCAGAAGGCCAGCGCATCGTGCCGGTTCCGGTCCCCGACACGATGCGTTAGGCCCGCTCACGATGCGCCGCCCCGGTCTCGATCGCACCGCCGTCGTTCTGATCTGCGCGGGCCTCGTTCTGCTCGCGATGGCGCAGCTGCTGGTTGGTTTCCCGTGACGGGCCGCGGGGGCCTCCAGCGTGAAAGGGGGCGGGACCGATGCTGAACCGCGCCTTCATGGCCGCGACCCTCCTCGCGGTGGCCGCGTTCCTGGTCTACCTGGCGGGCCTCGCCCGCGAGGCCCTGTCGCCGAACCAGACCTACGCGGCCAGCATCGGCCTGACCCTCGACCAATGCGTGACGGCCCAGGACGGCCTCTCGGACGCGGAGGCGCGCGCCTATTGCCGACGGCCGGTGCCGAAGCGGCCGTGAGGCGCGGATGCGAACACGGTTCGGGCTCGTCGGGCCGGCGTCTCCGCCTTGGGGATGCGCGGGCTTTTTGATTCGCATCATCCCGGAAGCCGGCGGCCGGCTTCCGGGATGATGCTCTAGCTGCCGAACTTGTAGTTCAGGCCGAAGCGGCCGAGCACGCCCTCGTTCCGGAAGCGCGCGGCGTAGGCGCCGACGCCTGGCCCCACCGCCACGAGCGGGACGGTGCGGCGGCCGAGATCGTAGTACAGCGCCTCGCCTCTGAGGGTCACGGCGTTGGTGTGGAAGATGTTGAACGCGGAATCGGTGGGTAGGGCGAACTCGATGCCGCCGCCGACGGCGTAGCCGGTCTCGACGCGCGAGCTGCTGCCGTAGAAGCTCGGTCGGCCGGCCGCTGTCTGGAACACGCCGCGGTAGGTCTCGCCCGCGTAGGCGAAGCCGCCGGTGCCGTAGACGAGGGTGCGGTCGAAGGCGTAGCCGACACGTCCGCGCAGTGTCCCGAGCGCGTTGCCCATCTGCCGGAAGGTGCTGATCCCGCCGAGCCGCCCGGTGCTGCTCCGGGTGCGGTTCAGGTCCGTGTAGGCCAGGTCGGCCTCGGCGCCGACGACGAAGCTGGGCGTCAGCTGGACATTGTAGCCGATCTGACCGCCGCCGACGAAGCCGTCCCGCGGCAGCGCGCGCGTGCCCGGACGATCGCCGGTCACGCCCCCGTTGTTGAGCGGGAGCACGCCCACGGTCGTCACGGCATCCTTGGTGCTGGTGATGTAGCCGGCGTTGATGCCGAAATACGGGCCCGCCCAGGTGAAGGCCGGCAGGGCCGGCGGCGGGGGCGTATATGCCCGGCGCGGAAGATCCGCGGCCGAGGCGAGCGTGGTCAAGGCAACGAGCGCGGCCAGGGGGGAAAAAGTCTTGTAGAACATGAGTCGTCCAAGCAAATGAAATACGAGCGTGGTATCAAATCGTAGAATGCGGAGCTGTCACGCAGCTGCAACACTTAAATACTTGCGTATTATGCAAATATAAAACAACTCGATCATATTATTTATTGAAATTTATCTAAATAACATCATTGTCATTTGAGAAAAAGCTGCTCTATGCAATAAATCGGTGCGCGAAAGCGCGATATCGAAGGGTGCCGGACCGATCGGCGGTGCCGCTTGAGGCCCGTCACAGGGTCTGTTCAACCCCGCTCATCGTGAGGCCCGTTGCCGCGCCGCCGCGGCTCCGAACGCCGCGAACAGCGCCCGGTTGATCGGGTTCGTCGCGGCGTCGTGCTCCGGGTGCCACTGTACGCCCAGGGCGAAGCCCGGCGCGTCGTGGATGCGGATCGCCTCGATGGTGTCGTCCTCGGCGATGCCCTCGATCACGATGCGGGCGCCCGGCTTCAGGATGCCCTGGCCGTGCAGGGAGTTCACCCGGATCGTCTCGCACCCGAGCAGCCGCGCGAAGGCGCCGCCCGGGGTCAGGCGGACCGCGTGGCGGTCGGCGAACACCACTTCGAGGTCCGGGTGGATCTCGCCGTTCTCGAGCCGTGGCATCCGGTGGTTGAGGCGACCGGGCAGATTGCGGATCTCCGGGTGCAGGCTGCCGCCGAAGGCGACGTTCATCTCCTGAAACCCGCGGCAGATGCCGAACAGCGGTACGCCCCGCGCCACGCAGGCCTCGATCAATGGCAGCGCCGTCGCGTCGCGGGCCTCGTCGTAAGGCTCGTGGGCCGGGTCTGCGGCGGTGCTGAAGCGGGTCGGATGGACGTTGGCACGGCCGCCGGTGAGCAGGATGCCGTCCACCGTGTCGAGGAGGTCGCCGAGATCGGTGATCCCGGGGCAGCCGGCGAACATCAGCGGCAGGGCCCCGGCCACGTCGGCCACCGCCCGAAGGTTGTTCTGGCCGACGATCTGGGCCGTGAACCGGTTGTCGAGCAGGCGCGCGTTTCCGATGACGCCGATCACGGGTCTCGCCATCGTCCCGGCCACTCCTTCGTCCCGGCTTCGCCGCAGGCCCCGCACCTTGCGGTTGGCTCTACGACCCACGCAAAGCTGGCGCCAGTCCCGTCAGAGCCCGGGAACACCCGCGGCCCGGGCTTCCTCGCGCAGCACCTCGGCGACCCGCTCGGGGGCCTCCTCGTGCGCGAGATGGCCGAGCCCCCGGATCAGCGCGACGCGGGCGTCGGGCAGGCGGTCGCGGACCGTGAAGGCGGTGTCGGGCCGGATCGCCCGGTCGTCGCCGCCGACGATCAGCAGGGTTCGGGTCGTGAGGTCCGGCAGCGCCCGGTGCAACCCGGCGAGATCCCAGTTCGCCATCATGCCCAGCGCCCCGCGGACGTGCCCGGCCCGGGCGAACAGGCGCCTGTACAAATCGACGCCCTGCGAATCGAGCCGTGAGCCGGTCCCCTCGATCAGCTTCTTGGCCGCCGACCGATCCGCCGTCCAGGCGAAGATTCTTGGCGTGAACGGGTTGAGGAACAGCAGCCGTGCCATGCCGGGGAACAGCAGGCTCGCCGCCCCGGGCAAGGGTGCGAGCGCACCGTTGAACGCCGCGAGCAGGCGCGGAGCGATCGACCCGTCCAGGCACATCCGCGCCAACACGGCCGCCCCGGCCGAGTGACCCGCCGCCACGATGGGCGGGCGTCCGAGCGCTCCCACGAGCCCCGCTACGGCCCGGGCCATGCCCGGCAGCGACAAGTCGGCGTCCGGTAGGGGATCGGTAAAGCCGTGGCCCGGAAGGTCCGGGGCGATGACGTAGAAATTTTGGGCCAGGAGCGGCGCAAGGCCGCGCCAGGAATGGGTGGCCGCCCCGGTTCCGTGCAGAAGCAGCAGCACCGGCGCCTCGGGCTGCCCGAACTCTTGCACATGCCAGCGCAGGCCCGCCGCCTCGACGAAGCGGCTCGCGTCCCGGTGCGGCCAATCCCGGCCCTCGACCGCCCAATCGGGCCGATCCGCGTCGCGCGGGCTCAGCACCGGCCGGAATCCCGCAGCGCACCAAGCGCAAGCGTACCGCCCGCGCCTGCGCTATCGTGCCGTGTCGGAAGTATTTCGTAAGATATTGAGAAAGCATGCGGAAACTGCATGCCACCGCTGCCGGAGCCCGGATTGCTGCGACGCAACATCGGGGGCATCAAAGGGGCGAACACAGGCACCGCGCATCTCTCACCGTTGGAACCGGCCATGATCGTCTTCACCTCCTCGACCCATCACTTCGCCGGCTCGACCGACGGCCGCTGGAGCTTCCGCGGCCTGTTCCGCGAGATGCTGAACGCCTGGATGTCCCACAACCAGCGCGTCGCCGATCTCGGGGCTGGCTACCACCTCTGATCGTCGACACGGCCGGCTCTTTCCGGCCCGATATCCCGCTCAGAGCGCGGCCCGCACCGCCGCGCTGAGCAGGCCGGCATCGGCCCGGGGCAGCACGAGATAGCGGGCGTCCATCGCTTCGGCGACCGCGCGGGCGCCTTCGCCTCGGGCCCCGGTATCGATCACCAGGGCCGGCAACCCGGCGGCCCGGAGCGCCCGGCCCGCCTGCAGGGCTTCGGCCCCGGCCCGGGCGCGGCCGCCCTCCCCCGAGCGCGCGACGTTGGCACGCCCGTCGGTCAGCAGCACGATCACCGGCCGGCTGCCGCTCCGGCGCACGCCGAGCGCCACGTCGAGTGCGGCATCGATCCCGGCGGCCAGCGGCGTTCCGCCACCGCCCGGCAGGCCCGAGAGACCGCGCTTCGCCCGGGTGAGCGAGCGGGTCGGCGGCAGCACCAGCTCCGCACCGCTGCCGCGGAACGCCACCAGGGCGACCCGGTCGCGCCGGACATAGGCCTCGGCCAGCAGCAGCTCGACCGCGCCCTTGGCCTCGGCCAGCCGTTCCAGGGCCGCCGAGCCCGAGGCGTCGACGCAGAACACCGTCGTGGTCTCGGTCCGCTGCCGCAGGATCCGGATCCGCAGGTCATCCCGCCGGACCACGATCGGGCGGGTTTCTCCCTCCGCCCGCCGCAGCGTCTGCCACGGGGCCGCCGCCCGCAGGGTCGCCAGCAGGTCGAGGCGCCCGCGCCGTGGATCGCCCCGTCGGCTGCCGATCGGCCGCCCGGTGCGGGACGCCGCCGGCTGGCCGACCCGCCCGGCCTTCGCAGCCGAGAGCCGCACGCCCCCCGCCAGCAACTGATCCAGGAGGTTCGCCGGGATCGCCGTGCGCACCGCCTCGAGCACGCGGTCGTCGGCCGCCTCGGCCGGGGCGGGATCCGCTGCGTCCTCCGCGGCGGCCTGGTCTTCCGCGGGCGGAGGCGGAGGGGGTGCCTCGGCGTCCTCGGAAGGCGCGTCCTCCGGCATGGGCAGCCGCGTGGCGCGCGGCGCCAGGACCAGGCGAGCCGCCGCCGTGACCTCGGCCATGCCGACCGGATTCCCGGCCACAAGGGCGCGCGCCACCCGGGCCGCCAGGATCGGCCCGCGCAGGGAGGCGACGCCGAACGCCTCCGCCAGCCGGCACAGCACGCCGAGCGGGTCGGCTTCCGGGTCGCCGGGATCGGCCTCCGGATCGACCTGAGCGGCGTCGCAATCCGCGAGCCCGACG
The DNA here is from genome assembly GCF_022179445.1 of Methylobacterium mesophilicum. GTDB lineage: Bacteria > Pseudomonadota > Alphaproteobacteria > Rhizobiales > Beijerinckiaceae > Methylobacterium > Methylobacterium mesophilicum. Next base: position 95,176 of record NZ_BPQU01000021.1, read on the forward strand.
CCGCTCAGGTTGATCCGGAAGGCGAGGCGGTCGGCGAGGGCCTCCGCCACGGTCTCGTCGCCATCGCCCTCGTCGAGCAGCACGAGGCCGAAGCGCGCCGGGCGCTCTGACGCGGTGCCGGTGTCGAGGGCGGTCGCGAGGCGCGCCGCGACGCCGGGGGGCAGTCGCTCGGCCATGGGCACGACGATCAGCCCGCCATCGGCCTCAGCGAGCAGGCCGGCCCGCGCCACCGGCCGGCCGGCCGCGAGCGTCGCGGCGAGGTCGAGGCCGCCGAGCAGGCCGTCGTCGCCGATGCCCGGCGGCAGCCGCCGCCAGGGCGTGCCGGGGGGGAGCGCGGCCCGCAGAGCGTCGAGCCAGCGGTCACGCACCGGTCCCGGCCAGGAACGCACAACCGCGCCGCCGAAGCCGTGCGGGTCGGTGGCGAGGAGGCGGGCGGCGAGCAGGGCATCGGGCCAGATTTTTTTTGGCGCTTCGGTATTTCCGGTCGCACGCTTTCCCTGTGAAACGTCGCCGCTGCTCAGCTCGCCACGTTCGCCCGCGAAAGCGGCGGGATTGATCGATTGGCCTCGGCTGGCCGCAACGGACCCCCTCTCCCGTGCGGGAGAGGGTTGGGGTGAGGGACCAGGTTTTTCCGGAGCA
>NZ_BPQU01000022.1 GCF_022179445.1 Methylobacterium mesophilicum
TATCCCAAGCGGCCGGACATCCCCAGCTTGGCGTCCTCTTTTCACACAGCCTCCACCCCAAGCTGAAGTTGCCGGAAGGCTGACGAACGTCCGCTTCGGAGAAGCGATGACGGCGGCCTAAGCGTCTGGGTTGGGTCGAAAGCTGTCACCCTAAGCTCAAGCTTATCGGGCGCAGACCCACAAAATGCCGCATCACGGCCAAACGTGGAGCGCCGCCAGATTGCTTCGCTTCGCATAGCCGGGATGGCCCCGAATCGATCAACCCAGCGCCGCGCGCAGGATCGGCCGGATGCGCGGGTCGATGCAGTGGGCGACGTTGAAGCGCATGTAGCCGTTCCAGTCGTCGGAGAGGCTGAAGGCGGTGCCCGGCGCCAGGACCATGCCCTGCGCCAGCGCCCGGCGCGCCACCTCGGCGCCGTCGCGCCCGTCCGGCAGGCGCATCCACAGGAAGAAGCCGCCCCGAGGCTGCGCCCACGGCTCCAGCCCGCAGGCGCCGAGCTCGGCCGAGGCCTGGACCATGGCGCCGGCGAGCCGCCGCTTGGTCTCGGCGAGGTGCCGGCGATAGCAGCCCTCGGTGATCAGGCTGTGCACCAGAGCCGCGGTGACGTGGCCGTTGCCGAGGCTCAGCGCCAGCTTGAGATCGACCAGCGGCTCGACCCAGTCGGCCCGCAGCGCGATCCAGCCGCAGCGCGCCGCCGCCGACAGCGTCTTCGAGAAGCTGCCGATCTGGATCACCCGCTCCAGCCCGTCGAACCCCGCGAGCCGCGGCGCCGGCTCCGGTTCGAGATCGCCAAAAATCTCGTCCTCGACGATCAAGGTGTCGTGCGCCTCGCACAGCTTCAGCAGCCGGTGCGCGATGGCCGGGGCGAGGCTCGCACCGGTCGGGTTCTGGAGCGCCGCGTTGGTGAGATAGAAGCGCGGACGATGCCGCTCGAGCAGCGCTCCGAGGGTGCGCAGGTCCGGCCCCTCCGGGGTCAGCGGCACGCCGACCACCGCGACCCGGTGCGCCCGCAACAGCGCCAGGAAGTTGAAGTAGCAGGGATCGTCCACCAGCACGGTGTCGCCCGGCTGGAGCAGGAAGCGGCAGACGAGATCGAGCGCCTGCGTGGCCGATTCGACCAGCACGATCTGGTCCGGCTCGGCGCCGACGCCCTTCTCGGCGATCTTGCGGGCGATCTGGATCCGCAGGGGCTCGTAGCCGAGCGGGCGGTCGTAATTGGTCATCTCGGCCAGATCGGCCCGGGCCACCCGGCGCAGGCCGCGCCGGATCGCCTCGTGCGGCATCCACGAATCCGGCAGCCAGCCGGCCCCGGGCTTGAGCTGGTCCGCGCCGGCCTGCTGGGCCTGACGGGTGATCCAGAGCGGGTCCACGATCCGGTCGAGCCGGGGGCCCATCGCCTGGAGCGAGAGCGGCCGGGTCTTGCCGGCGACGTAGAAGCCCGAGCCCGGCCGCGCCACCAGGGTGCCCTCGGCGGCCAGCCGGTCATAGGCCTCCACCACGGTCGATTTCGACACGCCCATGGATTCCGCGAACGCCCGCACCGACGGGATCCGGACCCCGGGCACGAGATGGCGCGCCGCGATGCGTTCCCGGATCTCGCCGGCCACGGTCTCCACGCGCGTTCCGGCCGGCTTGCTCGCGATCTGCATCCGTACTGCCTTTCCGACCGGACAATTCTTCGAAACCGTACCGAACTGTTCCTGTCGCCGCCAGTCCCGTGTGGTCAAGATCGCCGGGTTCCGGACAGACGGAGGATCGAATCATGGACCAGTGCCTCACCCGGACCGCCCACGCCCCGGGCAATCCCTCCTGGCTCGCCCGGGCCGCCCGGGCGATCGCCGAGGCCGCCGCCGAGGTGCGGGCGGGCCAGTCCCGCGCGGCGATGAACCGGCGCGTCCTGCACCGGCTCTCGACCCTGTCCGAGCGGGAGCTGAAGGATATCGGCCTGACACCGCAGGACGTCGCCGACGCAGCCGTCCCGGGCCCCCGCGATGCCACCGACCTGCTGATCGGCCGGCGCGACGACCGCCGCCGGGCGCGTGGGGCGGGCCGGCGTTGATGCTGCGACGGTCCGCACGAAATGGGCCTCCACTCGACCACCGCACTCAGGAGGGACCATAAGGTGAGCAGAGTTGCAGTGATTGCACCCGGCGCAACGGCCGTCGGCCCCTACGCGCACGCCGTTCGCGCCTGCGACACCGTCTATTTGTCGGGCCAGACTCCGATCGACGGTGCGACCGGCCGTTTGGTCGAAGGCGGGTTCAAAGAGCAGGTGCACCAGTGTTTTCGAAACCTCGAGGCTGTGCTGACAGCAGCGGGACTTGGCTTCGGGGACGTGGTGAAGTGCAACGTATTTCTGACTGACATGGGCGACTTCGCCGCGATGAACCACGTCTACGCCCAGTACTTCGCGGCCCCCTACCCGGCGCGCACGACGATCGGCGTTGCGGCGCTCCCGCTGGGGGCACACGTGGAGATCGAGATGGTTGCGGCTGTCCCACGATCCTGAGGGCGTACGCATGCCGAGCGGAACACGGGGCCGGCGGTTGGTCGGGTCGGTGCGCGCAAAGTTCAATGAGGGGTGGCTGGGGACACTCGAATGACGCCGCGCGACACGCTGTCGGCCATCCTGGTTGTCACGATCCTTGGTGCCAACTTCGTTGCCATCAAGATCGGCCTCGAGACGACGCCTCCGCTCCTGCTCTGCACCCTGCGCTTCGCCCTGGCGGCCATTCCGGCGGTGCTGGTGATTCGGCCGCCCCGGGCTCCGCCCGCCCTGGTGGTCGTCTTCGGCCTGGCTCTGGGAATCGGTCAGTTCGGGTTGCTGTTCACGGCGATCCGGCTGGGTATGCCGGCCGGTCTTTCGTCGCTGCTGATCCAGGTCCAGGTGCCATTCACGGTCGCGCTGGCCTGGCTGGTCCTCAGGGAACGCCCGCGCCGGCTACAAGTGCTGGGAGGCGTGGTCGCACTTCTGGGGACGGCGATGATCGCCCTTGGTCGAGCCGGCGGCGCGCCCGTGGGGCCACTCCTGTTGGTCGTCGCGGCCGCGTTGGCCTGGGCCTGCGCCAACGTGACCGCGAAGCGGATCGGGCAGGTCGACATGCTTGCCCTGATGGTGTGGGGCAGCCTCGCCACCACGGTGCCGCTGCTGGGCCTGTCGCTGATCGTCGAGGGGCCGGCTGCCCTCACGACCCTGACACATCCGGACTGGACGGCGGTAGCGTCGATCGGCTTCCAGGCCTATCCAACGACGCTGCTGGCCTTCGGCCTGTGGAATCGGCTCCTGACCCGCTATCCCGCGGCCGTGGTGACGCCGTTCGCGCTGCTGGTGCCGGTGGCCGGAATCCTGAGCACGCACCTGACGCTCGGCGAGCCTCTGAACTCCGACATCCTGGCGGGCGCAAGCCTCATCCTGGCCGGAATCGCCCTGAGCATCCGCGGTGGTCGCAGGTGCGCAATGGATCCGATACTCGCGAAGGCCGATGCCCCGTCGCGGGCCGTCAGCTGAGCTGCCCGGACGCGCATCGTGAGAGGCGGCTCGACGGCCACGTTGCCATCGGCATCTCACGTTTGACGGCGCCGATTCGCCGGTCGATCCCGATCCCGACCGCAGCGCAAACGTGAGAACGCCCCCGAAACGATCGGAGGCGCGGTTGGGATCTGAGGATGGGGGATCGTGGAAGTGGCGCGGGCGACGGGACTCGAACCCGCGACCTCCGGCGTGACAGGCCGGCACTCTAACCAACTGAGCTACGCCCGCACGGCGTGGTCGCTTCGAAGGGGGCGTTTCGCCCGGCGACGGGGCGGGGTGTATGGGCCAGGCCGGGGACTGTCAAGCGTGTCCGTGACGGTTTTGTTCGGCGGTGGGCCGGACGGGCTGCGCGCTTGCGTCGTGTTGCAGGCGAGCCGCCCGCGCCCAATCTCTGCACAAGGCAGGACGTGCACTTTGTGCGACGCGACAAGCCATTGTCACGGGTCGGCGGCTCGACTAAGCCTCCGGCCGCGCGCATCCTGGCATAAGAACAATTCCACGGGCGAATCCGGTTCGGCGGCGCACCGCGGTTTCCCACGTCGATACGAGACGCTCTCGCGAGGCCCTGGCATGACCGGATTGTTGGCGGACTATCTTCCGCTCATCGTGTTCATCGGCGTTGCTCTGTTCATCGCCACCGCGCTGCTGGTCGTGCCGTTCCTGGTCGCCTTCAAGAGCCCGGATCCGGAGAAGCTCTCGGCCTACGAGTGCGGCTTCAATGCCTTCGACGATGCCCGCATGAAGTTCGACGTGCGGTTCTACCTCGTGGCGATCCTGTTCATCATCTTCGATCTCGAGGTCGCGTTCCTGTTCCCGTGGGCGATCACCTTCGGAGACCTTGGCTGGTTCGGCTTCTGGTCGATGATCGTCTTCCTGGGCGTGCTGACGGTCGGTTTCGTCTACGAGTGGCGCAAGGGCGCCCTCGAGTGGGATTGATTCGCAACAGCAGCCTGCCCGCACCGCATTCCGAGTCGCCGATGGCCCTGATCACCGACACGACCCACAGCCTGTCCCGCGCCCCCGCGGTCGCGCCCCAGCCGAAGGGGATCATCGATCCCAACACCGGCCGGCCGATCGGCGCCGACGATCCGACCTTCCTGTCGATCAGCGACGAGCTGGCCGACCGGGGCTTCCTGCTCACCACCACGGACGAGCTGATCAACTGGGCCCGCACCGGCTCGCTGATGTGGATGACCTTCGGGCTCGCCTGCTGCGCGGTCGAGATGATGCAGATGTCGATGCCGCGCTACGATTGCGAGCGCTTCGGCTTCGCGCCGCGCGGCTCGCCGCGCCAATCCGACGTGATGATCGTCGCCGGCACCTTGACCAACAAGATGGCTCCGGCCCTGCGCAAGGTCTACGACCAGATGCCGGAGCCGCGCTACGTGATTTCGATGGGCTCCTGCGCCAACGGCGGCGGCTACTACCACTATTCCTATTCGGTGGTGCGCGGCTGCGACCGGGTGGTCCCGGTGGACATCTACGTGCCCGGCTGCCCGCCCACCGCAGAGGCGCTGCTCTACGGCGTTCTGCTTCTCCAGAAGAAGATCCGCCGCACCGGCACGATCGAGCGCTGAGGAGCGGCCATGACCAACGGCATCTCGATCCTGTCGCACACGCAGCCGGAGAGCGGCGCAGCCGCCCTCACGGCGCTGGCGGAGCGCGTCACCGGCGCGCTCGGCCCGGCGGTGGTGTCCCACGCCATCGCGTTCGGCGAGCTGACCCTGGTGGTCCAGGCCTCCGACATCGTCTACGCGCTGACCTACCTGCGCGACGACCCGGCCTGCGCGTTCCGGAGCTTCATCGACATCTGCGGCGCGGACTACCCGCAGCGCGAGAAGCGCTTCGACGTGGTCTACCACCTGCTCTCGCTGCGCCACAACGCGCGCATCCGGGTGAAGGTGCAGACCGACGAGGTGACCCCGGTCCCCTCGGCTATCGAGGTGTTCCCGGCCGCCAACTGGTACGAGCGCGAGACCTACGACCTCTACGGCATCCTGTTCTCGGGGCATCCGGACCTGCGCCGGCTGCTCACCGATTACGGGTTCGAGGGGCACCCCCTGCGCAAGGACTTCCCGCTCACCGGCTTCGTCGAGGTCCGGTACGACCAGGACGAGGCCCGGGTCGTCTACGAGCCCGTCCAGCTCACCCAAGAATTCCGCAACTTCGACTTCCTGTCTCCGTGGGAGGGCACCGACTACGTGCTGCCCGGAGACGAGAAGAAGACGTCGGCCTGAACAGCGGAGACTGTCCATGACAGAACACAACATCCGCAACTTCGCGATCAATTTCGGCCCGCAGCACCCGGCGGCGCACGGCGTGCTGCGCCTCGTGCTGGAACTGGACGGCGAGGTGGTCGAGCGGGTTGATCCGCATATCGGGCTGCTGCACCGCGGCACCGAGAAGCTGATCGAGCACAAGACCTATCTGCAGGCGACGCCCTATTTCGACCGGCTCGACTACGTGTCGCCGATGAACCAGGAGCACGCCTTCTGCCTGGCGATCGAGAAGCTCGCGGGCATCGAGGTGCCCCGGCGCGCGCAGCTGATCCGCGTGCTGTTCTGCGAGATCGGCCGCCTGCTGTCGCACCTGCTCAACGTCACCACGCAGGCGATGGATGTCGGCGCCCTCACGCCACCGCTCTGGGGCTTCGAGGAGCGCGAGAAGCTGATGATCTTCTACGAGCGCGCTTCGGGCGCTCGGCTCCACGCCAACTACTTCCGGCCGGGCGGCGTCCACCAGGACCTCCCGCCCAAGCTGATCGACGACATCGAGGCGTTCTGCGACCCGTTCCTGCAGGTCGTGCAGGATCTCGACGACCTCGTCATGGCCAACCGCATCTTCAAGCAGCGCAACGTCGATATCGGCATCGTGTCGGTGGACGAGTGCATGGAGTGGGGTTTCTCCGGCGTCATGCTGCGCGGCTCGGGCATCCCGTGGGACCTGCGCAAGGCGCAGCCCTACGAGTGCTACGAGGAGATGGAGTTCGACGTGCCGGTGGGCCGGAACGGCGACACCTACGACCGGCAGGTGATCCGCATGGAGGAGATGCGGGAATCGGCCAAGATCATGAAGCAGTGCTGCGGCAAGCTGCGCGAGCCGGCCGGGCAGGGCCCGATCGCCGCCATCGACGGCAAGTTCGCGCCGCCGCCGCGCCGGGAGATGAAGCGCTCGATGGAAGCGCTGATCCACCACTTCAAGCTCTACACCGAGGGTTTCCACGTGCCGGAGGGCGAAGTCTACGCCTCCGTGGAAGCGCCCAAGGGCGAGTTCGGCGTCTATCTCGTGTCCGACGGGACCAACAAGCCGTACCGCTGCAAGATCCGCGCGCCGGGCTTCGCGCATCTTCAGGCGATGGATTGGATGTGCCGGGGGCACCTTCTGGCCGACGTGTCGTGCGTGCTGGGCACCCTCGACATCGTGTTCGGCGAAGTGGATCGGTAAGGCTTTAGCAGGATGGCAAACCGCAGACTCGCGCCGGCCTCTGAGCAGCCTGAGAGCTTCGCGTTCTCCCCCGAGAATGCCGCCTGGGCGAAGACCCAGATCGCCAAGTACCCGGAGGGCCGCCAGGCCTCCGCGGTGATCTCGCTGCTCTGGAAGGCGCAGGAGCAGAACGGCGGCTGGCTGCCGCGGGCGGCCATCGAGGCGGTGGCGGCCGAGCTCGGCATGCCCAACATTCGCGTGCTGGAGGTGGCGACCTTCTACACGATGTTCGCCCTGGAGCCGGTGGGCCGCTTCTGGATCCAGGTCTGCGGCACGGTGCCGTGCGATTCCTGCGGCGCCCGGGGCCTGAAGGAAATGCTCGAGGCGCGCCTCGGCCCCTCCGGCCACGTCTCGGCCGACGGCAATTTCTCCTGGCTCGAAGTCGAGTGCCTGGGCGCCTGCTGCAACGCCCCGATGGTCCAGATCAACCAGGATTATTACGAGGACCTGACGCCCGAATCGCTCGGCACCCTGATGGACGACCTCGCCGCCGGCCGGCCGGTCAAGGTCGGCTCGCAGGTCGAGCGTCAGGCGTCCGAGCCGCTCGGCGGCCCCGACACGCTCACCGATCCGGCCCTGTTCGACGGCTCGCGGGTCGGCGCCTGGCGCAAGCGCTTCGAGGACACCGCGAAGTCCGGCGTCGAGGAGGCCGCGAAGGCCGAAGAGGCCAAATCGAGCGAGCAGCGGGCGGCGTCGCAGCCCAAGCCCGCCCGGCCCGACGCCGGACGCGCAGCCGAGCGCCCCGTCACCGACGCGCCGGCCCAGCGCGCGGCCAACGGCGAGACGCCGGTCAAGGAATCCGACCGGGCCGACGCGGCCGAGACCGGCCGCTCGACGGCCAAGGGGGGCGCCCCCCGAGAGGGCGACGCGGATGTGCCCGAGGCGCCGGCCAAGGCGGTCTCCGAAGACGAGCGGGCCGGGGGCGACCAGGGGAGCCAGGCTGTGCCGGATCGCGGCACGGTCCCGCCGCAGCCGGAGGCGTCCGGCGCCAGCGAGGGCGAAGTCGCGGCGGAAGCCGAGGACGCGCGCGTCTCGGATGCCCTGGCGGCCCTGCCGACGGACGCCACCCCTGAGCAGAAGGCGAACGCGGTCGGCACCCGTCCGCCCGGCCTCGATGCCGCCCGCGCCGGCCAGCCGGACGACCTCACCCGGATCAAGGGCATCGGCCCGGGCAACAGCCAGCGCCTGAACGGGCTCGGCATCTACCATTTCGACCAGATCGCCGCCTGGACCCGCGACGAGATCACCTGGGTTGGCACCTACCTCGCGTTCCCAGGTCGCATCGACCGGGAGAACTGGGTCGGGCAGGCTCAGACTCTGTCGGCCACCGGGAACTGACCGCGATGGCCGAAGTCACGAACGAACTGATCTACGAGGTGCTGAAGGCGATGCAGGCGCGCCTTGGCAATATCGAGGAGGGTGTGTGCGAGGTGCGTGGCGAGATCCGGGCGCTTCGGACCCCCGTCCACGGTGTCCAGAGCGATCTGCACAACCTCTACGAAGCGTACAGCGCACTCGATATGCGCGTCGGCCGCATCGAGCGCCGCCTCGACATCGTCGACGCTCCGGTCAGCTGAGGAACAAAGAACATGCTGTCGGATCAGGATCGCATCTTCACCAACCTCTACGGCCTGCATTCGCCGGGCCTGGAGGCTGCCAAGCAGCGCGGCGCGTGGGACGGGACCAAGTTCCTCCTGGAGCAGGGCCGCGACTGGATCATCGAGGAGATGAAGGCGTCGGGCCTGCGCGGTCGCGGCGGCGCGGGCTTCCCCACCGGCCTCAAGTGGTCGTTCATGCCCAAGAAGTCCGACGGGCGCCCGCACTACCTCGTGGTCAACGCCGACGAGTCGGAGCCCGGCACCTGCAAGGACCGGGAGATCATGCGGCACGATCCGCACCTCCTGATCGAGGGCTGCATGCTGGCCTGCTTCGCCATGGGCGCGCATGCCTGCTACATCTACATCCGCGGCGAGTACGTGGCCGAGAAGCACGCGCTCCAGAAGGCCGTGGACGAGGCCTACGAGGCCCGTCTCGTCGGCCAGTCCAACGTGCACGACTTCCCCTTCGACATCTACGTCCACCACGGCGCCGGCGCGTATATCTGCGGCGAGGAGACGGCGCTGATCGAGAGCCTCGAGGGCAAGAAGGGGATGCCGCGGCTCAAGCCGCCGTTCCCGGCCAATATGGGCCTCTACGGCTGCCCCACGACGGTCAACAACGTCGAGTCGATCGCGGTCGCCGGCACGATCCTGCGCCGGGGCGGCGCGTGGTTCGCCGGCCTCGGCGGCAAGAACAACACCGGCACCAAGCTGTTCTGCGTCTCGGGGCACGTCAACAAGCCGTGCAACGTCGAGGCGGAGCTGGGCATCACCTTCCGCGAGCTGGTGGACCGGCATTGCGGCGGCATGCGTGGCGGCTGGGACAACCTGCTGTGCTCGATCCCGGGCGGCTCCTCGGTGCCGCTGGTGCCGGCCGACCAGATCATCGACGCCAAGATGGACTTCGACACCCTGCGCAACCTCGGCTCCGGCCTGGGGACCGCGGCGGTGATCGTGCTCGACCGGTCCACCGACATCGTCGCGGCGATCACCCGCATCTCGTACTTCTACAAGCATGAGTCGTGCGGCCAGTGCACGCCCTGCCGCGAGGGCACCGGCTGGATGTGGCGCGTGATGCAGCGCATGACCGAGGGCCGCGCGCAGAAGCGCGAGATCGACATGCTGTTCGAGGTCACCAAGCAGATCGAGGGTCACACGATCTGCGCGCTCGGCGACGCGGCGGCCTGGCCGATCCAGGGCCTGATCAAGCACTTCCGGCCCGAGATCGAGAAGCGGATCGACCGCTATACGGCCAACCCGCATTCCGATCCCATCCCGATGGCGGCCGAGTAGGCCGATGACGGGTCAGCCGGACAGCCCGATTCTCGTCGATCCGCGGCGCATCGACCACGCGGTCGATCGCCGGGGCGACGATGTCCGCGCGTGGAAGGGCCGCCTGGCCGCGGTCGAGGACAACCTTGCCGGCGTTCACCGGCGGATCGACAGGATCGAGCGTCGCCTCGATCTCGCCGACGCCCCGCACTGAGATTGCACCGATGACAAAGATCCTCGTCGACGGCACCGAGGTCGAGGTACCGGCCGAATACACCCTGCTCCAGGCCTGCGAGGCCGCCGGGGCCGAGATCCCGCGCTTCTGCTTCCACGAGCGCCTGTCGATCGCCGGCAATTGCCGGATGTGCCTGGTCGAGCTGAAGGGCGCGCCCAAGCCGGTGGCGAGCTGCGCCTACGCGGTGAAGGATTGCCGCCCCGGCCCGAACGGCGAGCCGCCCGAGGTCCTCACCCGCTCCGGCCTGACCAAGAAGGCCCGGGAAGGGGTGATGGAGTTCCTCCTGATCAACCACCCGCTCGATTGCCCGATCTGCGACCAGGGCGGCCATTGCGACCTGCAGGACCAGGCGATGGCCTACGGGGTCGATTCGACCCGCTATCAGGAGAACAAGCGCGCGGTCGAGGAGAAGCATATCGGCCCGCTGGTGCGGACCGCGATGAACCGCTGCATCCACTGCACCCGCTGCGTGCGCTTCCTGGCGGAGGTGGCGGGCGTGCCCGACCTCGGCGCCATCGGCCGCGGCGAGGACATGGAGATCACCAGCTACCTCGAGCAATCCATGGCGTCGGAGCTCCAGGGCAACGTCGCCGACCTATGCCCGGTGGGCGCCCTGGTCCACCGCCCGCAGAGCTACAACGTCCGGCCCTGGGAGCTGAACAAGACCGAATCGGTCGACGTGATGGATGCGGTCGGCTCGTCGATCCGCGTCGACACCCGCGGCCGCGAGGTGATGCAGATCGAGCCGCGGGTCAGCGAAGAGATCAACGAGGAGTGGATCTCGGACAAGACCCGCTACCACGTCGACGGCTTGCGGATGCAGCGCCTCGACCGTCCGTACCTGCGCGAGAACGGCCGGCTGCGGCCCGCCTCCTGGGGCGAGGCGTTCCAGGCCATCGCCGCCAAGGTGAAGGCGACCGATCCCAAGCGCATCGGCGCGGTGGTCGGCGACCTCGCGGGCGTCGAGGAGATATTCGCCCTGGGCGAGCTGATGCGCGCGCTCGGCACGCCCAACCTCGATTGCCGGCAGACCGAGACCGGGCTCGATCCGGCGCTCGGCCGCGCCTCCTACCTGTTCAACCCGACGATCCCCGGCATCGAGGCCGCGGACGCGATCCTGATCGTCGGCGCCAACCCGCGCACCGAGGCCTCGCTCCTCAACGTCCGGATCCGCAAGCGCTGGCGCATGGCGCCGCTCGCGGTCGCGGTGATCGGCGAGCCGGTCGATCTGACCTATCCCAGCCACTACATCGGCGCCGGCCCCGAGTCGCTCGCGGGCCTCGCCCGCGGCGAGCACAGTTTTCTTGCCACTCTCAAGGAAGCGAAAGCGCCGCTGGTCATCGTCGGCGCCAACGTCCAGCCGGGCATCCTGGCGGCGGCGGCAGCCCTCGCCAAGGAGATTGGCGCGATCGGCCCGGAGTGGAACGGCTTCGCCGTCCTACACACGGCCGCCGCCCGGGTCGGCGCCCTCGATCTCGGCTTCGTGCCGGGGGAGGGCGGCCTCGACTTCCCGGCCATGCTGGCTTCCGGCGGCGTCGACGTGCTGTTCAACCTCGGTGCCGACGAGCGCGACGTCGCCCCGGGCGCCTTCGTGGTCTACCAGGGCACCCACGGCGACCGCGGCGCATCACGGGCGGACGTGATCCTGCCGGGGGCGGCCTACACCGAGAAGTCGGCGACCTGGGTCAACACGGAAGGGCGGGTCCAGATGGGCAACCGCGCCGGCTTCCCGCCGGGGGATGCCCGCGAGGATTGGGCGATCCTGCGCGCCCTGTCGGACGTGCTGGGCCAGCGCCTGCCGTTCGATTCGCTCACCGCGCTCCGCCGGGCGCTCTACGCCGCCCACCCGCATTTCGCGGCGGTCGGGACCGTGGAGGCCGGCGATGTCGCGGCGGCCGTGGATCGGCTGGCGGGCCTCGGCGGCGCCGCGGGCGGCCCCGCCTTCGCTTCGCCGGTGACCGACTTCTACCTCACCAATCCGATCGCCCGCGCCTCGCGGGTGCTTGCCGAGTGCTCGCGCCTGGCCCGCGAGCGTGCCGCCGAAGCGCGGCCGCTTGCGGCGGCGGAGTAGGGATCTCACGATGACCTCGCTCGAAATCCTCGGGACCGTGCTCCTGATCGTGCTGAAGAGCTTCGTGCTGCTCTCGGCGCTGCTCGTCTTCATCGCCTACGCGCTGCTCGCCGACCGCAAGATCTGGGCGGCGGTGCAGCTCCGGCGCGGGCCCAACGTGGTCGGCCCGTTCGGGCTGCTGCAATCCTTCGCCGACCTGCTCAAGTTCGTGCTGAAGGAGCCGGTGATCCCGGCGGGGGCCAACAAGGCGATCTACCTGCTGGCGCCGCTGGTCTTCGCGATGCTGGCCCTGTCGAGCTGGGCGGTGATCCCGCTGGCCGACGGCTGGGCGATCGCCGACATCAACGTCGGCATCACCTACATCTTCGCGATCTCGTCGCTCGGCGTCTACGGCGTCATCATGGGCGGCTGGGCCTCGAACTCGAAATACGCGTTCCTGGGCGCGCTCCGGTCGGCGGCGCAGATGATCTCCTACGAGGTCTCGCTGGGCTTCGTGATCATCTGCGTGCTGCTCTGCGCCGGCTCCCTGAACCTCTCGCGCATCGTGATGGCGCAGGACACCAGCCTCGGCCTGTTCGGCTGGTACTGGCTGTGGCTGTTCCCGATGTTCGTGGTGTTCTTCATCTCGGCGCTCGCCGAGACCAACCGCCCCCCCTTCGACCTGCCGGAGGCCGAGTCGGAGCTGGTGGCCGGCTACATGGTGGAATATTCCTCGACGCCCTATCTGCTGTTCATGCTCGGCGAGTACGTCGCCATCATGAGCATGTGCGCGCTCGGCACCGTGCTGTTCCTGGGCGGCTGGCTGTCGCCGATCCCGTTCGCGCCGTTCACCTGGGTGCCGGGCGTGATCTGGTTCATCCTGAAGGCCAGCTTCCTGTTCTTCCTGTTCGCGATGGTGAAGTCCATCGTGCCGCGCTACCGCTACGATCAGCTCATGCGCCTCGGCTGGAAGGTTTTTCTGCCGATCTCGCTGGTCTCGGTCGTCGTCGTCGCCTTCGTGCTCAAGCTGACCGGCCTCGCGCCGGGCGCCTGAGCCCACCCGCCGAATCGGAGATCCGGGCCATGAAGCTCGATCAGGTCGCAAAGAGCCTGCTGCTGAAGGAATTCGTGTCGGGGATGATCCTCGGCATGCGCTACTTCTTCAAGCCGAAGGCGACGATCAACTATCCCTTCGAGATGGGCCATCGCGGCCCGCGGTTCCGGGGGGAGCATGCGCTGCGCCGCTATCCCAACGGCGAGGAGCGCTGCATCGCCTGCAAGCTCTGCGAGGCGATCTGCCCGGCCCAGGCCATCACCATCGAGGCCGGGCCGCGCCGCAACGACGGCACCCGCCGCACCACCCGCTACGACATCGACATGGTGAAGTGCATCTATTGCGGCATGTGCCAGGAGGCCTGCCCGGTGGACGCCATCGTGGAGGGGCCGAACTTCGAGTTCTCGGTCGAGACCCGCGAGGAACTGCTCTACGACAAGCAGAAGCTCCTGCTGAACGGCGATCGCTGGGAGCGCGAGATCGCGCGCAACATCGCGATGGATGCGCCGTACCGCTAGGGCATCATCCCGAAAGGCGGTCGCCGCCTTCTGGGAAAAAGATGATGCGCTAGAGCCATGTCGGGGGTGCTGTTGTGCCACCGACGACCGGGTTCTATAGACGGGCCGCCCGCTGCGGCCCGTTTCCACGCAAGGCAGAAGGGGCCGCTCCGGCGGCCGATCCCGACGAGCGCATGACTGCAGCAGCCGCCTTCTTCTACCTGTTCGCGAGCGTCACGGTCGCGTCGGGCTTCATGGTGATCGCCTCGCGCAATCCCGTCGCCTCGGTGCTGTTCCTGATTCTCGCCTTCGTGAACGCCGCCGGGCTGTTCGTCCTGATGGGCGCCGAGTTCCTGGCGATGATCCTGGTCGTCGTCTACGTCGGCGCGGTCGCGGTGCTGTTCCTGTTCGTCGTGATGATGCTCGACGTGGACTTCGCCGCGCTGCGGCAGGGCTTCCAGCAATACCTGCCGGTCGGCGGCCTGATCGGGGCGATCTTCCTGGTGGAGCTGCTCCTGGTGGTGGGCTCCTGGACCATCGACCCGAACCTGGTCCAGGCGCCGCTCAGCAACGTCGCGGCGTCCGAGAACCTCACCAACGCCCAGGCGCTGGGCCGGGTGCTCTACACGGACTACGTCTACTTCTTCCAGCTTGCGGGCCTGATCCTGCTGGTGGCGATGATCGGCGCGATCGTGCTCACCCTGCGCGACCGCCCGGGCGTCAAGCGCCAGAACATCGCGGTCCAGAACGCCCGCACCCAGAGCATGGCGGTGGAGACCCGCAAGGTGCCCTCCCGCCAGGGCGTCGAGGTCTGATGCGCGATTTGATGCAAGGCGGGGGATTCGAACGATGATCGGCCTGAGCCACTACCTCACCGTCGCGGCGATCCTGTTCACGCTCGGCGTGCTCGGGATCTTCATCAACCGCAAGAACATCATCGTCATCCTGATGTCGATCGAGCTGATCCTGCTCGCGGTGAACATCAACCTGGTCGCCTTCTCGACGCAGCTGAACGACATCACCGGACAGGTCTTCGCCCTGTTCGTGCTGACCGTCGCGGCCGCCGAATCGGCGATCGGCCTCGCCATCCTCGTGGTCTTCTTCCGCAACCGCGGCACCATCGCGGTCGAGGACGTGAGCATGATGAAGGGCTAGGGCGCCCTTCTCCACGCGACCCGATTTCGCGGCCCCGCGTCGACGGGCCCCGAGTGACAATCCGGACGCCGCCCCGCGGCCGGCCCGGATGACGGACTGCAAGAGAGCGATGTATCACGCGATCGTCTTCTTCCCGCTGATCGGCTTCCTGATCGCCGGCCTGTTCGGCCGCATCATCGGGGCCCGGGCCTGCGAGTACATCACCACGGCGTTCCTGGCCTTCACGGCCCTGATCGCCTGGGGCGTGTTCCTCGACGGCGGCCACGCCGAACGGGTGCAGGTCGCGTCCTGGTTCTCCGCCGGCGACCTCCAGGTCGACTGGGCCTTCAAGGTCGATGCGCTGACCCGGGTGATGCTCGTCGTCGTGACCACGGTCTCGACCCTCGTCCACCTCTACTCCGTCGGCTACATGCACGAGGATCCGCACCGGCCGCGGTTCTTCGCCTACCTGTCGCTGTTCACCTTCGCCATGCTGATGCTGGTGACGGCCGACAACCTCGTGCAGATGTTCTTCGGCTGGGAGGGCGTCGGCCTCGCCTCCTACCTGCTGATCGGCTTCTGGTACGAGAAGCCGTCGGCCAACGCCGCCGCCATGAAGGCGTTCATCGTCAACCGGGTCGGCGATTTCGGCTTCTCGCTGGGCATCTTCCTGGTCTTCGTGCTGACCGGTTCGGTGGCGTTCGACGCGATCTTTTCCAAGGTCGACGCGATCAAGACCCTGAGCTTCCACTTCCTCGGCTATGACTGGAACGCCCTGACGCTGGCGTGCCTGCTGCTGTTCATGGGCGCCATGGGCAAGTCGGCGCAGTTCCTGCTGCACACCTGGCTGCCGGACGCCATGGAGGGCCCGACCCCGGTCTCCGCGCTGATCCACGCCGCCACGATGGTGACCGCCGGCGTGTTCATGGTCGCCCGGCTGTCGCCGCTGTTCGAGGAGGCGCCGAACGCCCTGATCGTCGTCACGGTGATCGGCGGCATCACGGCCTTCTTCGCCGCCACGATTGGCCTGGTGCAGAACGACATCAAGCGGGTGATCGCCTATTCGACCTGCTCGCAGCTCGGCTACATGTTCGTGGCGCTCGGCGTCGGCGCCTACTCGGCCGGCGTGTTCCACCTGTTCACCCACGCCTTCTTCAAGGCGCTGCTGTTCCTCGGGGCCGGCTCGGTCATCCACGCGATGCACCACGAGCAGGACATGCGGAACATGGGCGGCCTGCGCTCCCACATCCCGTTCACCTGCGCCATGATGGCGATCGGCTCCCTCGCGCTGATCGGCTTCCCGTACACGGCGGGCTACTATTCCAAGGACGCGATCATCGAGGCCGCCTACGCATCGACCCGGCCCGGGCACACGCTCGCCTTCCTGTGCACCGTCGTGGCGGCGTTCTTCACGTCGTTCTACTCCTGGCGCCTGTTCTTCATGACCTTCGAGGGCCCGGCCCGCTGGGGCATCCATGCGGCACATGATGACCACGCCGCCCCGGCAGTCGCGCATGCGGGCACCGCCCATGCCGCGATGGCCCACGAGGCCGACGGCGCCCCGGGCCATACCGAGGGCGTGGCCCACGACGACCACGGCCACGACGTCGAGCCGGCCCACAAGAGCGACCTCGTCGCGGACGACCATCACGGGCACGGCCATCACGGCGACCACACGCCCCACGAGAGCCCGCTGGTGATGACGATCCCGCTGGCGATCCTCGCCTTCGGCGCCCTGTTCGCCGGGATCATCTTCCACGACCGCTTCATCGGGTCCGGGATGGACGCGTTCTGGGGCCATGCCCTGGCGCACGGCCCCGACAACCACATCATGCACGAGATCCACGAGGTCCCGGCGCTCGTCTCCTACGCGCCGCTGATCATGCTGATCCTCGGCTTCGTCCTGGCGTTCTGGATGTACATCCGCCGTCCGGAACTGCCGGGCGCGCTCGCGGCGCAGCAGCCGTCGCTGTACCGGTTCCTGCTCAACAAGTGGTACTTCGACGAGCTCTACGACCGGATCTTCGTGCGTCCGGCCAAGGATTTCGGCCTGTTCCTCTGGAAGCAGGGCGACGGGAGGATCATCGACGGGCTCGGTCCCAACGGCATCGCGGCGCGCGTCGTCGACGTGACCCGCGGCGTCGTGCGCCTGCAGACCGGCTACGTCTACCACTATGCCTTCGTCATGCTCATCGGCGTGGCCGGCCTGATCAGCTGGTACCTGATGGCCGGCCTGCCCAAGGGTGTTCACTGACATGCTCGGCCTCGGCATCCTCTCCGGCCTGCTGATCGTCCCGCTCTGCGGCGCGGCCTTCATCCTCACCCTGAAGGGCGACGAGGACTCGGTCGCGCGCAACACCCGCTGGGCCGCGCTCGCCACCACGATCGTCACCTTCGTGCTCTCCCTGGTGGCCTGGGGCCGCTACGACGCCACGTCGTCGAGCTTCCAGCTCGTCGAGTCGCATCCGTGGCTCGCCGAGACGATCCGGTTCAAGCTGGGCGTCGACGGCTTCTCGATGCCGCTGATCCTGCTCACCACGTTCCTGATGCCGTTCTGCATCGGCGCGTCGTGGACCTCGATCCACGTCCGGGTGAAGGAATACTTCGTCGCGTTCCTCGTCCTCGAGACGACGATGATCGGCGTGTTCGCCTCCCTCGACCTGGTGCTGTTCTA
This sequence comes from Methylobacterium mesophilicum, assembly GCF_022179445.1. Lineage (GTDB taxonomy): Bacteria > Pseudomonadota > Alphaproteobacteria > Rhizobiales > Beijerinckiaceae > Methylobacterium > Methylobacterium mesophilicum. The sequence continues at coordinate 17,531 of NZ_BPQU01000022.1, forward strand.
CCTGTTCTTCGAGGCCGGCCTGATCCCGATGTTCCTGATCATCGGGATCTGGGGCGGCCAGCGCCGGATCTACGCCAGCTTCAAGTTCTTCCTCTACACCCTGCTCGGCTCGGTGCTGATGCTGCTCGCCGTGATGGCGATGTACTGGCAGGCCGGCACCACCGACATCCCGACCCTGCTGCAGTACCGCTTCCCGGCGAACATGCAGACCTGGCTGTGGCTGGCCTTCTTCGCCTCGTTCGCGGTGAAGATGCCGATGTGGCCGGTCCATACCTGGCTGCCCGATGCCCACGTCGAGGCGCCCACGGCCGGCTCGGTGATCCTGGCAGGCATCCTGCTGAAGATGGGCGGCTACGGCTTCATCCGGATCTCCCTGCCGATGCTGCCGGTGGCGAGCCACGACTTCGCCCCCCTGGTCTTCGCCCTCTCGGTGATCGCGATCATCTTCACGTCGCTCACCGCGCTGATGCAGACCGACATCAAGAAGCTGATCGCCTACTCGTCGGTGGCCCATATGGGCTTCGTGACGCTCGGGCTGTTCACCCTGAACGAGCAGGGCATCCAGGGCGCCCTGTTCCTGATGATCTCGCACGGCATCGTGGCGGCGGCGCTCTTCCTCTGCGTCGGCGTGGTCTACGACCGGATGCACACCCGCGAGATCGCGGCCTATGGCGGCCTGGTGAAGCGGATGCCGCTCTACGCGGTGGCCATGATGGTGTTCACCATGGCCAATGTCGGCCTGCCCGGCACCTCCGGCTTCGTCGGCGAGTTCCTGTCGATGCTGGGCGCGTTCAAGGCGAACCCGACCGTCGCGTTCTTCTCGACCTTCGGCATCATCCTGTCGGCGGCCTACGCCCTGTGGCTGTTCGCCCGGGTGATCTACGGCAAGCTCGAGAAGCCCAATCTCCAGGGCATCCTCGATCTCGACACCCGCGAGAAGATCATCCTGGCGCCGCTGGTGGTGCTGACGATCTATTACGGCGTGCACCCGGCCCCCGTGCTCGACGTCTTCGCGCCCTCCACGGAGGCGCTGATGACCGGCATGAAGGCCGCCCTCGCCAACACCCAGACCGCGGCCGCCGCGCTGCCGCTCCCACGCTGAGACGGAACAGATGCCCACCGTCCACTCCGTGCTGCCCTCGCTGGCGCCGCTCCTGCCCGAGCTGATCCTCAGCGTCGGCGTGCTGCTCATGATCCTGTACGGCGCCTGGCGCGGCGACCGGTCCGCCGAGTCTGTCAGCATCGGCGCCCTGGTGCTGCTGCTGTTCGCCCTGTTCGTGGTCCTCTCGGCGCCGACGCACGGCCGGGTCACCACCCTGTCGGGGGCGTTCGTCTCCGACGCGTTCTCCAAGGTGATGAAGTCGCTGGTGCTGCTCGGCTCCGCGTCGACGATCCTGCTGGCGCACGACTTCTTCAAGCGCGAGCGGATCGACCGGTTCGAGTTCCCGGTGCTGATCGTGCTCTGCACCATCGGCATGATGGTGATGGTCTCGGCCAACGACCTGATCGCGCTCTATCTCGGGCTGGAACTGCAGTCGCTCGCCGCCTACGTGATCGCCGCGTTCCACCGGGACGACGCCCGCTCCACCGAGGCCGGCCTCAAGTACTTCGTGCTCGGCGCGCTCTCCTCCGGGATGCTGCTCTACGGCGCCTCGCTGATCTACGGCTTCACCGGCACGGTCTCGTTCCCCGGCATCGTCTCGGCGCTGAACGAGAATGCGGGCCTGGGCATCGTGCTCGGCATCGTGTTCGTGGCCGCGGGCGTCTGCTTCAAGATGTCGGCGGTGCCGTTCCACATGTGGACGCCCGACGTGTACGAGGGCTCGCCCACCCCGGTGACCGCCTTCTTCGCCACCGCGCCCAAGATGGCGGCCGTCTCCATGACGGTGCGGGTGTTCATCGGCGCCATGCCGGACGTGACGGCGATCTGGCAGCAGATCTTCATCTTCGTCTCGGTGGTCTCGATGGCGCTGGGCTCGTTCGCGGCCATCGGCCAGCGCTCGATCAAGCGCCTGATGGCCTACTCGTCGATCGCCAACATCGGCTACGCGCTGATCGGGCTCGCCTGCGGCTCCGAGGAGGGGATCAGCGGGCTCGTCACCTACATGATCATCTACCTGGCGATGACTTTGGGGACCTTCGCGATCATCCTGTCGCTCCGGCGCCGGGACGTGATGTTCGAGTCGATCGAGGACCTGTCGGGCCTGTCGCGCACCCATCCCTGGCTGGCCTTCTGCCTCGCCGCGATGATGTTCTCGCTGGCCGGCATCCCGCCGCTGGCCGGGTTCTTCGCCAAGTTCTACGTGTTCGCGGCCGCCATCAAGGCCGGCCTCGTGACCCTGGCGGTGATCGGCGTTGTGACCAGCGTGGTCGGCGCCTACTACTACCTGCGCCTGGTCAAGATCATGTATTTCGACGAGCCGAAGGAGCCCTACGAGGCGATGGCGCCCGGCCTGCGGGTGGTGCTGGCCCTGTCGAGCGTGGTCGTGGTGCTGTTCTTCCTGCTTCCCGGACCGCTGGTCGGCGTCGCCGGCCGGGCGGCCCGGTCGCTGTTCTAGGCCCGGCGGCCTTCCGGCGCTCCCGATGAGAATGCGGCCCGATCAGAAAAGAACGCCTTGAGCTACCGTCTCGGGCCCGAGGCGCGCGCCCAGGGCCACCGCCTGCACGTTCACGACAGGTTGGATTCGACCAACACGGAGGCCATGGTCCAGGCACGGTCGGGCGAGACCGGTCCGCTCTGGGTGGTGACCCACCGGCAGGACGCGGGCCGGGGGCGACGCGGAAACGCCTGGGCGTCGCTGCCCGGCAACCTCGCGGCGAGCGTGCTCTGGCCGGTGGCCGGGGTGGCGGCCGAGCACCTGGCCGAACTCGGCTTCGTCGCCGGCCTCGCCCTGATCGAGGCGCTGGCGGCGACCTGCGGCACCCTGCCGGATACCCGGGGCGCGGCTTGCGCACGATCTCTGGCGTTGAAGTGGCCGAACGACGTGCTGCTCGGCGGCGGCAAGCTGGCGGGTCTGCTGCTGGAAGCGGAGACGCTGCCGGGGGGGCGCAGGGCCGCGGTGATCGGCTTCGGCGTCAACGTCGCGGCGGCCCCGGAGGGACTCGGCGCAACGAGCTTGGCCGCGACGGGTTACGCGGGCGGCTCCGAAGCGCTACTGGAACATCTCTCGGACCGGATGGCCGTGCGAGCACGCGCCTGGGACCGAGGCCGGAATTTCGCTCCCCTGCGCGAGGATTGGCTCGCGCGGGCCGCGGGTCTTGGGTCGGAGATCGCGGTGCGCAGCGGCGGACACATCCTGCGGGGCGTGTTCGAGACCATCGACGAGGGGGGGCGGCTCGTGATCCTCGCCCCCGACGGAAAACGGCATACCGTGACGGCGGGCGAGGTGCATTTTGGAACGGCCGCGACGGCGGCATGACGTTGGACGACGACAGATGGTGATGGGACAGGAGGAGCTGGTCTTCCTGCCGCTCGGCGGCGTGGGCGAGATCGGGATGAATGCGGCCCTCTACGGGTTCGGTCCGGAGAAGGGCCGGAAGTGGATCATGGTCGATTGCGGCATGGGCTTCGCCGGCGAAGAGCAGATGCCGGGGATCGACCTGATGTTCCCCGACCTCTCCTTCATCGAGGAGCGGCGGAAGGACCTGCTGGGGATCTTCATCACCCACGCGCACGAGGACCATATCGGGGCGATCTCGGAGCTGTGGCCGCGCCTCAAGGTGCCGGTCTACGCGACCCGCTTCGCCAAGAACCTGCTGGAGACCCGCCGCCTCTCGGAGCCCGGCGCCCCGAAGGTGGAGCTGCGCGAGGTGAAGCCCGGCCGCCGGGTGACGGTCGGCCCGTTCGAACTCGAATACGTGCCGGTCTCGCACTCGATCCCCGAGTCGAACGCCATCGCGATCCGCACCGCCGCGGGCCTCGTGGTCCATACCGGCGACTGGAAGATCGACCCGACCCCCGTGGCCGGCGAGATCACCTCGCCCGAGGCGTTCACGGCGCTCGGCGACGAGGGCATCCTGGCGCTCGTCTGCGACTCCACCAACGTGGTGCGCGAGGGCTTCTCGCCGAGCGAGCGGGAGGTCGCCGCCACCCTTAAGACGCTGATCGCGGATTCGCCCCACCGGGTCGCGGTCACGACCTTCGCGTCGAACGTGGCCCGCATCCGGGCCGTGGCCGAGGCGGCCGTGGCCTGCGGCCGCGAGATCGTGGCGGTCGGCCGGGCCATGGACCGGGTGATCGATGTGGCCCGCGAATGCGGCTACCTCGACGGCCTGCCCGAGTTCCGCCGCTCGGATTCCTGGAAGAACCTGCCCCGCGAGCGGGTCGTGGCCCTGCTCACCGGCTCGCAGGGCGAGCCGCGGGCGGCGCTCGCCCGGGTCTCCCGCAAGGACCATCCGGATATCAGCCTGGCTGCCGGCGACCGGGTGATCTTCTCGTCGCGGGCGATCCCCGGCAACGAGCGCGACGTCGGCTCGATCATCAACGACCTGATCGAGCAGGGCGTCGAGGTGATCACCGACCGGACCGAGCTGGTCCACGTCTCCGGCCACCCGAGGCGGGACGAGATGGTCGAGATGTACAAGTGGACCCGGCCGGGCACGTCCATTCCGGTCCACGGCGAGGCGCTGCACCTCGACGAGCACGCCCGCTTCGCCCGGGCCCAGGGTGTCCAGAACGTCGTCAAGGCCCGCAACGGCAGCCTCGTCCGCCTGAGCCCCGGCAAGCCCGAGGTGATCGACCACGTGAAGGCCGGCCGCCTGTTCAAGGACGGCAACGTCCTGATCGACGAGAAGGACCGGGCGATCCCCGAGCGGCGCAAGCTCATGCAGGCCGGCCTGGTCTCGGTGGCCATCGCCATCGACGAGGACGGCGTCGTGCTGGGTGACCCGGCGGTGGACATCATCGGCCTGCCCAATCGCGGCCGCGCCGGCGAGCCCTTGATCGAGACGGTGGTCGATGCGGTCTCGCGAACCCTCTCGGGGATGTCGCGCGGCAAGCTCAAGGACTCGGAGGGCGTCGAGAAGGCGGTCGACCGGGCCGTGCGCACCGCCGTCAACGAGGTCTGGGGCAAGAAGCCGGCCTGCCACGTGCAGGTGGTGGAAGTCTGAGCGGTCATCCCGAAAGGCCGGTTCCGGCTTTCGGAAAACGATGACGCGCAACCAAAGACCGAGCGCATCGTCCGGGTTCTGATATCCAGGACGACGCGCTAGGATAAAAGAACGAGACGACGGACCACGGCAGGTCCCACCCAATCCCCTCATCCTGAGGTGCCCGGCGATCGGAGATCGCTGGGCCTCGAAGGAGCCCTCCAGCCGGCCGCGCGATCCCTGGAGGTCTCCTTCGAGGTTGCTGCGCAGCACCTCAGGATGAGGTCGGCATGAGGGAGACGCGGGACCTACCGATCGGAGCGTCAACGGGAGGAACCAAACAATGATCGGTCGGCTCAATCACGTGGCCATCGCCGTGCAGGATCTCGAGGCGGCCTGCGCCGTGTACCGCGACACCCTGGGCGCGACGATCACGCCGCCCCTGCCGCAGCCCGAGCACGGGGTCACGGTGGTGTTCGTCGAGCTTCCCAACAGCAAGATCGAGCTGATGGCGCCCCTGGGCGAGGGATCCCCGATCGAGGCCTTCGTGGCCCGCAACCCGGGCGGCGGCGTCCACCATGTCTGCTACGAGGTCGACGACATCCTGGCCGCCCGCGACCGGCTGAAGGCTCAGGGCGCCCGGGTGCTCGGCACCGGCGAGCCGCGGATCGGCGCCCATGGCAAGCCGGTCCTGTTCCTGCACCCCAAGGACTTCCTCGGCACCCTCGTCGAGCTGGAGCAGGTGTGAACCGGATCCTGACCGCGCTGACCCGCTCCACCCCGGCGACCATGGCCGCCGTCGCGGTGCTGGTGGCCGCCTTCGTGACCGTGGCCGTGAGCCAGTTCCGGCTCACGATCGGCGGGGCGATCGCGCTCTACTTCGTGGTGTGGTGGACACTGCTCTTCGCGGTCCTGCCCCTGCGCAACCAGCCGGAGACCCGGCCCGGGCACGTGGTGCCGGGCCAGGATCTCGGCGCCCCGGCCCGTCCCCGGCTGCGCGAGAAGGCGATCTGGACGACGCTGGTGGCCGGCGTCGCCTTCCTCGCCGCCCTGGCCATATTCCCGCTGACGGGGCTGTAGGGGGCGCGCCGCGGACGCGGCGACCGGTTCGGCGGCAGAGCGCGTTCCGGCGAACATTTCGAGCGTACGGGCAGCGGCCCCGAACCTCCGGACCTCCCTGTCCGCCGAGAGGCGGCGACGTCACGCATCGCCTTCCGCGAAGTGCACCCTCGCGGCTCCGGCCTAGGCAGGTCGGAGGCAGCGCGCGCTCGTGCGGGAGAACGGACCCGCGCAGATCTCGGCCGGCGCCTGGGTCCCCGCGTCCCGTGTGGCTGGAGCGTCCTGGGCCATGCCCCCGGCTCCGCGGGCGCATGAGGACCAGGACACGCGTGCGGACGCGGCACGACGAACGTAGCGACGGACAAAGGCCCGCAAGCACCGGCGGCCGGCGGATCCGGCCACCGGCGTAAAACAACGGTGATCGGGCAGCACACGCCCTGGGCCGATCCCTCGCCAAGGAATAAAAAAACGTCTACACGGCCGCTCCCCGAACACGCCGACATGACGACGCTTACCTGCCGCGTATGCAGGACTGAGCCCGGAGAGCCTGAACCATGCCGATTCTCACCTTCCCCGACGGCAACACGCGGGAGGTCGCCGCCGGCACCACCGGCCGCAGCGTGGTCGAGGGCATTGCCAAGTCGCTGGCCAAGCGGACCGTCGCCATGGCGCTCGACGGCACGGTCGCCGACCTCGACGATCCGATCGCCCGGGATGCCCGCATCGAGTTCCTGGACCGGACCGACCCGCGCAGCCTTGAGCTGATCCGCCACGATTGCGCGCACGTGCTGGCCGAGGCCGTCCAGAGCCTCTGGCCGGAGACGCAGGTGACGATCGGCCCGGTGATCGAGAACGGGTTCTACTACGACTTCTACCGCGAGACCCCGTTCACGCCGGAGGACTTCCCGAAGATCGAGGCGAAGATGCGCGAGATCATTTCGCGCGATGCGCCCTTCACCAAGGAAGTCTGGAAACGCGAGGACGTGCGCGCGCTGTTCGAGGGCAAGCAGGAGAAATTCAAGGTCGAGCTGGTCGACGCGATCCCGCCGGGCGAGGACCTGAAGATCTACCGGCAGGGCGATTGGTTCGACCTGTGCCGCGGCCCGCACATGACCTCGACCGCCAAGGTCGGCACCGCCTTCAAGCTGATGAAGGTCGCGGGCGCCTACTGGCGGGGCGATTCGAACAACCCGATGCTGACGCGCATCTACGGGACCGCCTGGGCCGCCCAAGCCGACCTCGACGACTACCTGCACCGCCTCGAGGAGGCCGAGCGCCGCGACCACCGCCGCCTCGGCCGGGAGATGGACCTGTTCCACTTCCAGGAGGAGGGGCCGGGCGTCGTGTTCTGGCACGCCAAGGGCTGGACGATCTTCCAGGAGCTGATCGCCTACATGCGCCGCCGGCTGCGGGGCGACTACGCCGAGGTCAACGCCCCGCAGATCCTCGACAAGGCGCTGTGGGAGACCTCCGGTCACTGGGGCTGGTACCGGGAGAACATGTTCGCCGCGCAGTCGGCGGGCGACGAGGCCGAGGACAAGCGCTGGTTCGCCCTCAAGCCGATGAACTGTCCGGGCCACGTGCAGATCTTCAAGCACGGGTTGAAATCCTACCGGGACCTGCCCCTGCGGCTCGCCGAGTTCGGCGTGGTCCACCGCTACGAGCCGTCGGGCGCCATGCACGGGCTGATGCGCGTGCGCGGCTTCACGCAGGACGACGCCCACGTGTTCTGCACCGAGGACCAGCTCGCCGACGAGTGCCTGAAGATCAACGACCTGATCCTCTCGACCTACGCGGATTTCGGCTTCGACCAGATCGTCGTGAAGCTCTCGACCCGGCCCGAGAAGCGCGTCGGCTCCGACGCGCTCTGGGACCACGCCGAGGACGTGATGACCCGGGTTCTGACGCAGATCGAGGCGCAGTCGGCCGGCCGGATCCGCACGGAGGTCAACCCGGGGGAGGGCGCGTTCTACGGGCCGAAATTCGAGTACGTGCTCCGCGACGCCATCGGGCGCGACTGGCAATGCGGCACCACCCAGGTGGACTTCAACCTGCCCGAGCGGTTCGGCGCCTTCTACATCGACGCCGACGGCGCCCGGAAGCCGCCCGTGATGGTGCACCGGGCGATCTGCGGCTCGATGGAGCGCTTCACCGGCATCCTGATCGAGCACTTCGCCGGGCACTTCCCGCTCTGGCTGTCCCCGGTCCAGGTGGTGGTGGCGACGATCACGGGCGAGGCCGACGCCTACGCGCATGAGGTGGTGCGCGCCCTGGACCGTGCCGGCCTGCGGGTCGAGGCGGATCTGCGCAACGAGAAGATCAACTACAAGGTCCGGGAGCACTCGCTCGCCAAGGTGCCGGTGCTGCTCGCGCTCGGAAAGCGCGAGGCCGAGGAGCGCACGGTCTCGATCCGCCGGCTCGGCAGCCAGCAGACCCGCTCGCTGCCCCTGACGGAGGCGGTGGCGGCCTTCGTGGCGGAGGCGACCGCCCCGGACCAGCGCCGGGCGCAAGCCGTGGCCGACACGGTCCCGACCAGCGACACCGTCCTCGACGGGCATCACGGCGTCCACGCGACGCCCTGACGTTTGGGGGCGGATGATCGTCGGCCCGCCAAGTTTCGGCCTGCCAAGTTGAAGCGGTGCAGACGGAAGTCCCCACCGATCCCCGCAGCGGGCACCCGCGGGGATCGATCGAGGCCTGCGCAGGCTTGCTCGACCGAGCCGGGCAACTCTAAGTGATCGATGCTGATCGGCCGCAGGCGTCAACGCGTGCGGCTTCCGGAGGGATCGACGCCCCTGTCGCGGAGTTTCGATGCGGATTCCGTTTCGTCAAGGTAGGCGAAAGGAATCCCATTCTAAGTCGCCCCGGTAGCAGTCTTCGGCGGAGCCTCCGGCCATCGAGCGGGAGCCCGGATCCCGCCGGGTGCTTGAAGGGGGTCGCCATGAAGGCGCGGGCGGGCAGGGTTTCGGCGCGGCTGGAACGGCATGAGCGGGCGCCGATCGCCGCCTCCGGGGGCTACGGGTTCCGTCGCGACCGGCGGCTCGGGGCCCGGATCGTCCGGGCCCTGGACAGCCTGCCGCACGGCTTCTGCCTGTTCGATGCCGGCGACTGCCTGGTCTTCGCCAATGCCGGCTACCGGCGGATCTTCGGACAGACGGAAGGGCAGGCGCGGCCCGGCATGCATGCCCGGACCCTCATCGCGCTCAACACGGCCCGGGGCCTCAAGGCCGAGCGGGACCCGGCGCGGATCTGGGCGGAGCGGCGCCGGATCCTGGCCCGGCGCGATCCCGAAACCGTGCTGCAGACGCTCTCGGACGGGCGCCAGCTCGCCCTCACGCTCCAGCCGCAGCCGGATGGCGGCTGGGTCGCCCTCTACGAGGACGTGACCGAGCGCCGGCGGACGGAGGCGCTGCTGCGCCACAGGGCCGATCACGACCCGCTCACCGGCCTGCCCAACCGCTCCCTGTTCGAGACCCGCCTCGACCGGGCGGCGGCCGGGCCGGGCGGCTGCGCCCTGCTGTGCATCGACCTCGACGGCTTCAAGCCGGTCAACGACGTCTACGGCCACGCCGCGGGCGACGCGCTGCTGCGGCAGGTGGCCGAACGGCTCCGGGAAGGTCTCGGCGACCGGGATACCGCGTCCCGCCTCGGCGGCGACGAGTTCGCCCTGCTGCTGGACGACGCCCCGCTCGCGACCGTGCTCGACTCGGCCCACCGCATCCACCGGCGGCTCACCGAACCCTACGATGTCGGGGCCGACCGGCCGGTCCTGATCGGGGCCGCCATCGGCATCGCCTGCGCACCGGTCCACGCCGCCCAGGGGCAAATCCTCGTCACGCAGGCCGACGCGGCGATGTACCAGGCCAAGCGGCTCGGCCATCCCTGCCTGTGGGACGCTTCGCTGCGCCTCGGCTCCGCACCGGCCTCGTGACGCCCGGCGGCCCGGCTCACCGGGCCTTGTCGTGCTCCGCGAGGCCGACGGCCTTGTAATCGTAGGTCGGATAGAATTCGGTGCGGTACGCGCCCCAGGCGGTATCCTCCAGGACGCGGTTGATTTCGCGCAGCCGGGTCGCGGGCAGCCGCAGGACGATGATCTGCCCGATGCCCATGACGACGTTCCAGGACACGACCTCGATGCCGGGCGGCGGGAAGGCCTTGTAGAAGCCCTGCTGGGCCAGCTGCGCGTTCAGTTCGGAAAGCGGACGCGACTGGTCGTGCCGCAAAAAGACCGTGAGCAGGATGGCGTTGTCCGGCGTCGCCGGGGTCGAGCCTGCCTGCGGCGGCGGCGGCGTCTGAGCCATGGCCGGCAGCGCCGTCGTGCCTATCAGCAGCGCAAGCGCCGCCAGACCCGGCCGGATCGCGATCCTCGAGCGTCTCATGCGTTCTCCCCGCCCATCCGAACCGGCGCGAGACCAACGCGGCAGGCCCGCTTTCGTCGCAGCACGGTCGGCCGGCGGCCCGGGCGTTCAGTCCGGCTCGACATCGTAGGACAGGCGCAGCCGCAGGCGGACGGCGCCCTGCTCGTCCCGGACGGCGATCACGTAATCCTGCCGCACCTGCGGGTCCGAGAGCCCCTGCGCGATCCGGGTCATCATGCGCACCGCCTGGGCCTGCGCGGCGGCGAGATCGGGCAGGTCGAAGCCCGTCTGGTCGCGAACCAGGTTCGCACCATCGTGGAGATCGATGAAGTATCGGGGCACGGATATAGGCTCTGAAGACGCGATCGCGCGCCATCATCGTGCTACGTTGTTTCTACGTAGTGTCCAGGGGGCGAAAGATGCATTTCGCGTCCGTCGTATACCTGCCGTGGTTCAGGCCTCGGCGACGCGCCTCAACCGCCCTGGAGGCTCTCGGCGAAGTCTTCCGGCACCTCGCCGAACTGGCCGAGGATCGTTACGCCCTCGAGTTCGCCGGTCTCGTCGTCGGCGACCACCTTCAGCGCCGCCGCACCGGGCATCCGGGCGGCCAGCGCCTCGGCCTTCTTGAGCGCGCCGAACTCGCTCTGGGCGGGCTCCTGCCGGGCCGGCCTCAGCCGCTTCCGATGCAGCTCGAACGGCTGCACCACGAATGTCGTCTTCATCGCCATCCACCACCTTTGAAGCACGCGGCGCGGTTGCGATAGGGCGTCCACCCGAAAGATGGCCGCGGGCGTGCCCGGGCGACGACGCGTCCGGCGATCCCCGGTCAGAGGCTGCGGGTCGTGACGCCGAGCGCCAGCAGCAGGTAGGCCCCGATGAAGAACCATTGCCGGTGCGCCACCACCGTCCGCCCGACCATCGGGATGCGGGTGTAGAGGCTGGCGACGGCAAGGCCGATCAGCACGGCCGAGACCAGGAAGGTGAGCAGGCGCGGGGCGGACAGCGTGGGCATGGCCCATGCTCGCGCCGGGACGGTTACCGGCCCGTTACCGGTCGAGCCCCGGAATGCGGGGCCGGTCCGGCGTGAGCGGGCCGGTGGAGCCCGGCAGCAGCCCGACCTGGGCCAGCCACAGCGCCATGATCGCCCCCGCGATCAGGGTCGCCAGCGAGGCCAGCCGGCCGGTCCAGCGCCGGGTGATGATCATGACGGCCAGGACGACCAGAAGGGCGAGGAGGAGAGCGAGCAGGAGCATGGCTGGCCCATGCCACGGCCGCGCCCGCGCGTCACCGCGGCGACCACCGCCTTTCGAAGACTAATCGCCTTGAAGTTGAGAATATCGTGGCGTCCCGATCATGAAAGGTGCGGAGTCGGGGAGGGGGTGCGCTGATATTTCCGGGTGATCGCGGCTTTGCCCCGACCATGACGCCCGATCCCCCCGCGCGCCATCGTACAGGTCCAGGCTTGGTCGCAGCGTCGGAAGCACAATCCTCCTCACACACACGCCGTGTCGCGCCCCTCGCCGGCAGGCCATCGCCGAGATGCTGCGGAGGCCTGACAACTTCCCCTGGTCCAACGATCACTGTGTTCAAGCAAGAAAGTCCACGCCTGCGTCGACAAAGCATGCGATGCTACGCTCGGGTCGGCGGACGCATCATCGGGTCTTCGCCCAAACGGCGCGAATCACGGGACGGACCCGGAATCCGTATAATCTCAGACGCGGCAAACGATTGGGCGCGGGCCGGAAACACTGGTGCAATGATTTTCGAAATCTGCAGACCGTCAGGATAGTTCACCTGACGGTTGTGCCAGAATTCCCTACCCGGGGGCGCGAGCATGCACAGCGATCATGTCCGTTACGCACCCAGCAGAACAATTTTGTAACTTGCATTCGGGTGGAAGAAGTAGCAAATCGCGTGTGAGGGGTACATCGGGAACCATGAAGTGACAGAAGAAGCGATTGTGCACACGCCTGACCTTATCGGCTTGGCGGGCGACGTCGTCGCCGCCTACGTGTCGAACAACCCAGTTCCGGCGAGCGAGCTGCCGGCCCTGATCGCCCGGGTGCACGGCGCGATCGCAGGTCTCGCCTCCGGGACGAGCGCGGCCGCAGCCGGCGCCGAGGCGCCCGTGGCCGTCGACAAGCCGAGCGCGGCCCAGATCCGCAAGTCGGTCCAGCATGACGGGATCGTCAGCTTCATCGACGGCAAGACCTACAAGACGCTGAAGCGCCACCTGACCGCCAACGGCCTCAGCCCGCAGAGCTACCGCGAGCGCTACGGCCTGCCCACGGACTACCCGATGGTCGCCCCGAGCTACGCCGAGCAGCGCTCCGCCCTCGCCAAGGCGATCGGCCTGGGCCAGCCCGGTGCCATGGCCGACCGCGAGCGCAAGGGTCGCAAGGCGGCCTGATCGACAGCGACCTCGACGCCTCCGGCGGCGGATGCCGCCGAGGTCGTCCCGGCCACGTACGACCGGTGCGCACGCCCTCCGGATCCCTCATCCGTCGACCGCGTGCCACCTTCGACGATCCCGGACTGCCACGTCGAACGGTCCGGCCCGTGATCGTTGCCCCGCAGCCACACATGTCTGCGACGTGGCCCGACACGGACAAGCTGCCACACTCTGCACAAAGCTGATGCCCACCCCGGTTCCTGAGAAGAACGGGTGCGGGGTCGAAGCATGATGAAGCGTGAGCAGACGAACTCCGTGGTGGCCTTCCCGGCGCATATCGCGCCGACCGTGGCCGACGAGGACACCGCTTCGGTGATCGCCGTGCTGCAGGAGCAGCTCGCCCTCGCCCGCGAGGGGCGGCTGCGCTCGGTGGCGGTCGTCTCGGTCTCGACCGATGGCGAGGCGATCGGCACGCAATGGTCGTGCAAGGGCGCCGACATCTCCAGCCTGATCGGCAAGCTGACCGTGCTGACCCACGACATGATGTCGGCCCGGAAATAATCGGCCCGCTATTTTTTGGCCCGCAGGCAGTTGGCCAGACAGTCGCTGGCCGGAAAGTCTTCGGTTCGCACGCGGTCGGCGCATCGAGGCGTGGGGTCTATCCGGTCTTCCCGGGGGCCGGCCCGCCGGGGACGTACAGGTCCGCTCGCGCGCGCCATCGAGCACGGCATAGGAAGAACCGGGCCTGCGTGCCCGCGATCCGATGCCGCTTCGCCGAGTCTCGGGCCCGGGGGGCATCCGGGAGCGGCAGCCCTATCTCTGTGTCGCGGGGTCGGCGCAGCATGCGCTACGTCGTTCCCCAGCCCACAGAGGATCCACCCGCCGATGAGACGCGTTCTGCTCGCCGCCGTGCTGGCCGCGTGGACCCTGCCGTCCGCACCCGCGATGGCCGAGGACGACAAGCGCACCGAGACCATCGAGGGCCTGGTGCGGATCATCGGCGCCCAGGCCGGCATCGTCCTGTATTGCCGCAAGATCTACACCGTGGACGACACGGTGTCCGAGGGCCTGTCCCGGACGGTCCGGAGGGCCCTCGACGCGGCCCTCGGCCGTCGAAAGGCTCAGACCGCCATCGCGGAGGAAGGCCAACGCGTCGCCAAGACCATCGCGGAGGTCGGAGCGGACCAATGGTGCGCCGACCAGCGGGACATCCTCAACACGGACGGCGTCCGGGTCTTCGTCGACTGAGCTGCCCGGCCCGCCTCCGTCACGGAAAGGAGCTTCCACGTTTTCCCCTGGCCTATCCGCCGCGGGTGTCAGATGAGGCAGCGCGATCCTCCGTCGTTCTGCAGTGCAGAACAGATTCCGGCCTTGTTCCCACTTGGAACGTCTGTCATGTTTCGACGGTGGACGTCCCGAAAGCAGATCACGCCGGCTGCGGACGTCCTGACAAGAGCCCAAAGGGCCAGCAAGCCGGCGTCGGAGGAACACGCCATGTCCACACCGATCACCATCGCCGTCGCCCTCATCGTGTGCGGCGTCGCGGTCACCGCCTTCGCCTTCACCCGCGCCCCCCGGTCGAAGGACTTCGCGGGCTGGGACGTGATGTTCATGAGCGGGATCGGCGCCGTCGCGCTCGGGTTCCTGGCGACGCTGGTCGGGGTGGTCACCGGATAGTGAGGCCACGCGCCGTCCTTTGAGGGCGGACGCGGACAATCCGATGCATTTCCGGAACCGGTTCTGAACCCGGCGCGCCGATCGTGCGCGCTTCGCAGTTCACGAGACGGCAATGCTTGATCGACGGCGCGCCCCGCGCACGATGCTGAACGAGACCGGCAGCATCTCCATCGACGAGCATCGCAGCCTGCCGTGCATCGTCTACGATCGCTCGCTGAGCGGCGTCCGCGTCGCCCTTCCGGACGCCGAGATCGTTCCGGAGCGCTTCGTGCTCAACATCGACGCGAGCAACGAGATCCTCGTCTGCCGCTCCGTGTGGCGCAAGGCGGAGGAGATCGGCGCGACGACCAACGAGCCGGAGCCCGAGCGGCCGAGCCTCCGTCGGACGCCGGCCTGAGCGTCCTCCGGCCGGCGCGCGTCAGCCGGAGCGCCGCGCGTTCCAACGGCCGCTGCAGGTGACGATCCCGCCGGTCGACCGCCACGTGCCGCTGCCGGCGCCCTGCGTGTCGAGGCTGCCGTCGATCGGCACCGTGTTCGAGCCGCTGATGATCGTGGCCGAGACGCGACCGCTCGACGAGACGCCGCCGTCGATGTCGACGTCGTCCCCCGGGATCGAGGCGTCGCTGTCCTTGATCTTGACCTGATAGCTCGTCGAGGCCGCGCAGGGCCCTTCGGAGGTCGTCGCCACGATGGTCCAGGCGCCGTCGTAGCGGTTCGGTATCTTGATCTTCTTCGTGCCCGCGAGGGCGGGCGTCAGGACGCCGACGATCAGGGTCGCGGTCAGGATCGGGACAAGGCAACGGGGCACGGGGTCACTCTCGCTCGCGCCGCCGGGACCGACCACGCGGAGACAGAACCGTGAGAGGCCGAAACGGTTGCCTTGGCCCTTCGGCGGGCACCTTCGCGCGTGACGACCGTTCTGTCCGTGCCGGGCCCGCCGCACGCGGGGCGCGGCATCGCCTCCGGGGGACCCGCCATGCCTGATCCGAGATCGCCCAGCGCCGACGAGGCGCCCGAGCCCGCGCTGCCGCAGGGCCTGCCGATGCCGCCGAATACCGGCGACATGCCGCCGCCGCGGCTGCCGCCGGCCCCGGAGGACGATCCTGCGCCGCCGGCACGGGAGCCGGCGCCGGACATCGACGACGTGACGGGCCTGTGAAGACCGCCGGCCTCGCGCGGGGACCGCGGTCGCTGCGCGTGTGCCTGGGTCTGATCGCTTCGCTGGCGTCGGTGATGGGGGCCGACGCGGCCGAGCCGCTCACCGTCGAACGGCTCAGCGCCGACGGCTGGGAGATCGCCGGCTACACCGGCACCTTCGACAACCGGTCGTCCCTGATCCTGTTTCGGAAGAAGGACACGCAGTACCTAGTTCAGTGCTCGATCCTGTACGACGTGACCCGCAATCCGCGCGTGATCACCAACTGCTACGAGCTGCACTGAGCGGGTCGCGCCGGATCGGGTCGAACTTCGGCGGCCCGCACCCGTTGGCGTCCGACCGCAAGGAACGGACGAACCCATGACCCGTACGACGTTGACGCTCTCGGGCGCCCTGACCCTCCTGCTGGCCGGACCGGCCGCCGCGCAGGTGACCACCGGGGGCGCCGGCAATACCGGAGTCACCGCCCCGCCCACCACGGGCGGCGTCGGAGCCGGCACCGTGGGCAGCGGACCGGGCGCCCCGATCACCACGGGCACGACCGCCAATCCCAGCAACTCCTCCGTCCCGGGCACGACACCGGGGGTGAACATCGGCGGCACGCCGACGAGCGGCCCGCCCGGCACCGGCGGCACCGCGGGCGGCCCGGCCCTCGGCAACCGCTAGATCGTCCCGGGGGGCGGGGCCGGCCTTCCGCCGACGGCGCCGCGAATCGACCCTCGCGCGCCGGGCCGGCTCACTCGCCCCAGTCGATATCCAGGGACCGCTCGAACGCGGCCGCCGACATCTCCTTACCCTTGGGATCGGCGACCACGATCTCCCGGAACCCGCGCCGGACGAGTTCCCAGGTCTTCTCCATGGCCTGCTCGTCGGTCCCGCACGCGAAGGTCATGACGCGGCCGGACGGATCGATCCCCTTGACGGTGAACACGACGCTCTCCTCAAATCCCCCGCCCGCATATAGCGCGGTGCACGCGATACTGCCCACCGACACCGGCGCTCCGGGACCCGTGAGGCCCCGGCGACGTTTCTCCGGACCAGGGAAGCCATGCATGACTGATTCGCGAGAGCCCGCGCGCGTACCGGATCGGACGTTGCCGCCGGCCGACCCGGACTCGGAGACCGGCCCCGCGGAAGTCGAGCCGGGCGCCTCCAACAAGCCCCTGCCGATCAGCGACGACGCGCCCGAGGTCGGGCTGTCGCAGAAGGGCGGCGGCGAGGACGCGATCATCCGGCGCGAGACGGAGATCTGACAGAATCCGGGGTCCCGTCACTCGCCGATCCCTGGACCTTCTCGCTTGTGCAGTGCACAACAGCCATGGCCGCGGCCAGACGTGCGGCCGAAGGAGACCAGTCATGGCGAATATTCCCAGCTTCGAGGTCCCGCCGCAAATGCGCGATCTGGCCGAAACCAGTGTCGAGCAGGCCCGCAAGGCGTTCGGAACGTTCATCGGTTCGGCGCGCCGTGCCACCGATACCCTTCAGGGCTCGACGGACCTGACCCGGACCAATGCGTCCGACATCTACGCCCGCAGCCTCGACTATGCCGAGCAGAACGTCCGTGCGGCGTTCGACCTCGCGCAGAAGCTCGCGGCCGCCAAGTCCTTCCCGGAAGCGATGCAACTCCAGGCCGAATACGTCCGCGAGCGATTCGCCGCGATGCAGTCCCAGGCCAAGGAACTCGGCGGCCTCACGCAGGGCGCGATGCAGCAGGGGGCGGAGCGCGCCAAGGCTGCGATGCAGCAGGGTGTCGACGAGACCCGCAAGGCAGTGAAGCAGGGTCAGGATGCGGCCCAGCAGATGGGCCACGAGACGCAGAACGCCGTCGACCAGGCGTCGCACTAAGCGCACACACCGGGGGACCCGGCCCTTCGGGGCCGTTGCCTCCGGGGCGGGCCGACGATGTTTCCTGTGCCGGCGGCCATCCCGGACGTGGAGTTGCCGATGATGTACGGGGAGGTGGGCCGCCTGACGGACGAGGCCGTCCGGCTCGGCATCCGCCAGGCGGAGAACGCGGCCCTTCTCGCGGTCGCGATACACTATGCCTGGCTCGACCTGTGGCTCGACAGCTACCGTGCGACGGGCGCTGCACTGAATACAGGACCGGAGCAGCGCGCCCGGACCCGTCGCCTGATCGAGCGCGGCGTCTCACCGAGTCTCGCCGCGCAGGACCTGCACCTCGTCTGATAGCCGATCCGCCGAACCGGATCCCGGACCGGCGGATCGCGGCGCGACGACCGAGACGTGCTCAGCGGGCCGTTTCGGCCGAGGCCTGGACCATCGGCCGGACGACGGCCGCCACCGGGCTGCGGCCGGTCTGCATGGCCGACACGGGCTGGGGCGTGGTGGTCAGATCGTGAGCCGAGCGCACCTGCGTGGTCGCGCGGGCCTGGTCGCGATACAGCGGCGGCGTCAGGTGAAGGTCGTCCTGCGCGAAGGCCGGGACGGTGAAGAGGGCGGCAGAGGTGAGCGCCGCCGACGCGAGGATGAGGATCGTGCGCATGGTGCGACTCCGGTTCGATCGCGGGATGCAATCGTTGAGTGCATGAGACCACGGATTTGTGCGTTGCGGTATGCTCATTCCGCATTGCAACATAACGCAGGGCCGGCATGGTTTTGCAGTTTTCGCACCGCCGCCCGAGCGATATCCGTGTTCCGGCGCAGAACGCGCCATGCATTCGGGACAATTGAACTAAATTGCCATCCATAAACTCGAAAATATAAATTGATCACGCGCGAAATTTTATTTCACCGCGCGGGTCCCGGCGGGGGAAGCCTGCAGATCCTTCGGGCAGCCCTGTCGTCCTCGACCGTTCGCGGGCCTCGATCGCCCAACCTGGGACGCGTGCGCTGGCGCGCGCCGGCACCGCGCCGGCCGGGAGTGGGACGAAGAAACTTGAAGCTCCGCCCGGCGGCGTAGAAAAAAGTTCTCCCACTCTTTGGAGTCTCCCCCTTGTGCGCGGTCGGAGACGCGCGACATCTCCTGACGCTGCGTCGGTTCGGAGCCGGATGCTCCGGACCATGATGGGCCGGCCAGGGCGCCGCGTCGCTCGGATCGCGGCGGCGGGCGGACCGCGCAGCGTTCGCGACACGAATCGGCAACACGAACGCCAGGCTCACGTCACATGAGCCGGTTAGACAGGGTTCAATTCTGACGTCATCCGGAGCGCGCCCATGACGCCCGCAGACCTCGACAAGCGTGCCGAGTTGACCGTGTGGCCGAACCGCTCGCTCGGGCGGTCCGCCGAAGGGCGCCCCTACGCGACCCTGCGTGAGGCGCTTGCGGCGGCGGCCGAGGCGATCGCCGTGGGGGACGCACAGCCCTGGATCATCACCGAGGAGGGCGACGTGCTCTCACCGGGCTGGATCCGCGCCAACACCCGATCAAGCGCCCTGCAATGATGCCGGGCGTCAGCTGGCGGACGGTGAGCGGACCCGCTCAGCACCCGATGCAGATGTCGTGCACCACATGGGCCCGGCGGGGACCGGTCCGCTGGTTCGGCAACGGTCCATCCGTCGCGGGAAAGCCGCTGCCGAGCGCCTGAAACCGTCTGCGGCCGCCGGCCGGGTCGGCGGTCGCGGGTTGCGCCGGCGCCGGGGTGCCCGCATCGGCCGGTGGAGCCTGGCTCGGCGCGCTGTTTGCCATGCCGGGATCCGGAAGGGGCATCATCATCCCCTGCGCGGGCGCCGTCGGCGCGAATTCGCCCGCCCGCGCGGCGACGGGCGCGCAGACCAGGGCGATCAGGATCAGCCGAGACCGCACCGGCATGACGCTCTCTCCGCTTCTCCCGCAGGACGATGACCGGCACGCCAGGGCGCGCCGGTCGGGTGAATCTCAGTAAGCCCGGCCGTAGAACGGCTTGGAGACCGGATGATATCGGTCACTCACCGGCCACGTATAGGGCTGGTCTTTAGAGGTACGGATATCGGAGCCGAATTTAGAGGCGTTGAACCCGATGCCGTGGAGGGCGCCGGTCCGGCCCTTGGCACCCGGGGTCGCGGACGCGGCATCGCGTGCCAGCGCCGCGCTCGACAGCCCCACGACGAGAATGGCCGCACACGAAACGCGGCCCCGCATAACGGCTCTCCTGACCTCTTGCATCGTCGCCTCCCTTCCCGGCCGAGGTGCCGGACTTCAAGCAACGGCAGCGCTTCCGCGGGGGTTCCGCCCGTCCGCGCCGCGGCGTCAGAACGCGTTCGCGCCGCCGAGGCAGGCCACCGCGAGCGGTCCGTTGCAGGCCGTATCGGTCTGGCCGGTCCCGGCCGCGATGCCGGCGCCGCCGACCGCTC
Source organism: Methylobacterium mesophilicum (assembly GCF_022179445.1). Lineage (GTDB taxonomy): Bacteria > Pseudomonadota > Alphaproteobacteria > Rhizobiales > Beijerinckiaceae > Methylobacterium > Methylobacterium mesophilicum. The sequence continues at coordinate 37,551 of NZ_BPQU01000022.1, forward strand.
CGCCGCCGCCACGGGCCACGGTGTCGGTCCCGTCGAGGCCCTGGACCGGCGCCGCGTTCGCAGCGCCCGCGATGCCGGCGCCACCGAACGCGCCGCCCCCGGTGGCGGTGGTGGACGCCGCGGTCGCGGCCGGGTCGACGACGGCCAGCCCCGTCGAGCTGGCGCCGATCCCGGCTCCGGCCCCGAATCCGCCGGCCCCGGAGGCCACCGCCGAGGCCGAGGTCGCGTCGGTGTTCAGGCTCGTGCCGACGGCGGAGCCGCCGCCGAATCCCCCCGTCCCGAAATTCGAGAGCGCGTTGCCCGAGATCGACCCGATCGCCGAACGCGTCGACGTGTTGAAGCCGTTGCGCGTGCCGGTCGCGCCGATCGTGCTCCCGGTTCCGCTCGACCGGGACGGCGTTCCGGTGACGCCGGCGCCACCGGTCGATCCGGATCCCGAGAGGCTGAGCCGGGCCGTGCCGGCGCTGGTGGCGCCGGTCGGCGGCGCGATGCTGCCGCCCCCGGAACCGCCGCCGCCGAAGCTCAGCTGTCCGGCATTCACGAGGCCGCCGCCCTGCGCCGAGAGGGTCGGGAACGGACCGGAGGTGGAGCCGCCGCCGAGGCTGAGCTGCCCCGGGTTGGCGATCGCCGTCAGCGGCTCCAGGGAGGCCGCCGCGGGGACCGTCGCGGTGGCGGACAGGTTCTGGGCCCAGGCCGGAGCGGCGAACGGGACCAGCAGGGCGGCGGCGAGGATGACCCGCATGGCTGTCGGATTCCACGAGACGGTGTGTCCGGGGCCAACACAACCGATTCGGACGGGTTCCGACGGTCTCCTCGCACGTCCCGGATCGAACGCCCCGCGCCGGGTCCGTGATCAGGCCGCCCGCACCCACACCGCGGTGTCGTGGAACGTGGCGCCGTCGTTGGGGGCGGCCGGCGTGTCGCCGATCAGCGCGTTGATGCCGCGCCCGCCCGAGAACGAGGCCGCCGGCCACAGGCTCTCGACCACCACGATCCCGGGCGGCTGCCCCTCCGCGAGGCGGGCGTGCAGCCGCACTTGGCCGCGGGTGTTGCCGATCTCCACCGCGTCCCCGGTGGCGATCCCGAGGCGGGCGCCGTCCGCCGGATGGAGCAGGCAGGTCGGGCGGCCCTCGCGCCGGATCGATTCGGGGCTGTTGGAGAAGGTCGTGTTGAGGAACTGGCGGGCCGGCGGCGCCACCATCCGGAACGGGCGCTCGGCGTCGGCCGGCTCCGACACCGCCCAATGGTCGGGCAGGGCCGGCATGCCGGCGGCGCGCGGACCGAGCGCCGACCAGTCCGGCCCGAACCGGAAGCGCCCGTCCGGGTGGCCGAAGCCGGTGAGGAAGTGGCTCTCGGTGAAGTCCGGCTGCGCGTCGATCCAGCGCTCCCGCTCCAGCCGGTCGAGGCCGCCCCAGCCGGAGCGGGCCAGGGTCGCGTCGGCGAGATCCCGGGCGTTCAGGTCGAAGCCCGGGTGTTCGGCCCCCAGCCGGCCGGCGAGGGCGGCGATCAGGTCGTGGTTGGAGCGGCATTCCCCCGGCGGCGGCAGGAGCGCCGGCCCGGATTGGATGTGGCTGTGCCCGCCGGCCCCGTAGATGTCGTCGTGCTCCAGGAAGGTGGTGGCCGGCAGCACGAGGTCGGCGAGCGCCGCCGTCTCGGTCATGAACTGCTCGTGCACGGCCACGAACACGTCCGGGCGCAGCAGCCCGGCGCGCACCCGGTTGCTGTCGGGGGCCGAGGCCGCAGGGTTCGCCGACTGGATCAGCATCGCGCGCACCGGCGGGCCGCCCTGCAGGGCGTCCGCATCGTCGGCCAGGATCGCGCCGATCCGGCTCATGTCGAGGTCGCGCACCCCCGGGGCCTTGGCGTCGAGGCCCTCGGTCAGGGTCTTGTCCCAGTTGAAGATCGCGGCGTTCTGCCAGAGCGCGCCGCCGCCCTCGTGCTGCCAGGCGCCGGTCACGGTGGGCAGGCAGGTCACCGCGTGCAGGTTGACCGCGCCGTTATGCGTCCGGGTGAAGCCGAAGCCGCAGCGGATGTAGCTGCGCGGCGTCGAACCGTAGAGCGCCGCGAAGGCCTCGATCTCGGCGACCGTGAGGCCGGTGATCGCGGCCGCCCAGGCCGGGTCGCGCGTGGCGAGATGCGCCTCCAGCGCCGCCGTATCCTCGGCATGGGCCGCCAGGTAGGCCCGGTCGGCGTGGCCATCGCGGAACAGCACGTGGAGCACCGCGCAGGCCAGCGCCCCGTCGGTACCGGGCCGGGGGGCGAGGTGGAGGTCGGCCGCCGCGGCGGTGCCGGTGCGGTAGGGGTCGATCACCACCAGCTTGGCGCCGCGCGTCTTGCGGGCCCGGCTGATGTGGCTCATCGCGTTGACCTGGGTGCTCACCGGGTTGCCGCCCCAGACCACGATCAGGTCGGAGAGCGCCATCTCCCGCGGGTCCGGACCCGCGATGCGGCCGACACCGGCGCTCCAGCCGGCGATGGCGATGGCGGTGCAGATGGTGCGTTTGCGCCGGGAATAGCCCATCACGTGGGTCAACCGGTGGATGCCGTCGCGCTGGACGAGGCCCATCGTGCCGCCGGAATTGTACGGCCAGACCGCCTCCGGGCCGTGGCGCCCGGCGGTCTCGCGGAAGGCCGCGGCCAGCCGGTCGAGGGCCGCGTCCCAGGAGATCGGCCGCCACCGGCCGCCGCCCTTGGCGCCGACCCGTTCCAGCGGCTGGAGGATCCGGTCCGGGTGGTGGACCCGCTCGCCGTAGCGGCTGACCTTCGCGCAGATCACCCCGGCGGTGTAGGGGTTGTCGCCCCCCTTCACCGAGACGACGCGGCCCTCCGCCACCTGCACGTCCAGGCTGCAGGCCGAAGGGCAATCGTGCGGGCAGACGGTCCGGGCCAAGCGACGCACTCCGTGGTGGTGTCTCGCGGTGATGGCCGGGATGATGCAAGCGCCGTGCTTTTTTGAGGCGGCCGCACGCGAAGGCCACGCGCAGTCTGCGATCCGTCCCCGCGGCTTCCCCGCCGTCCGTCGAAGAATCCGGCCCGGTCCTTCGCAGGAACGGCCTTCATCCTGCCGGATTGCCGGTATGGTCTCGCAGCCCGGATCCGCTTTAACCCACGATTGTGCCGTTGCCCGAAGAGTTCGCTCAAGGCTTGCGCCGCGCCGGCTGGCTCGCCGGCCTGCCCGCGCTCGCGCTGATCTGGGCCGGCGCGACGCTGTTCGCGACCCCGCAGATCGCCGACGCCCTCGAGGCGGCGGGGGCGCAGGTCGCGTCCGGCACCGCCACGGCCACCGGCGAGCCCTGGCTGCGGCTGGAGGCGCGCGGACGCGACCTGGCGGCGGAGGGCGAGGCGCCGGATGTCGGCGAGCGCGAGACCGTGCTGGCCCGGCTCGCCGCCCTGGACGGGCCCCGGCGGATCGTCTCGGAGGTCGGGCTGGTGGAGACCGCCGCGCCGTTCCTGTGGGCGGCGATCCGCACCGGCTCGGCCCGGGTCGCGCTGGAGGGCAGCCGCCCGGCGGAGATCGGACGGCGGGCCCTGGAGGCGCGGATCACCGGGGCGCTGGCGCCCGGCACCTATCTCGACGACACCGCCCGGGCGGCGCGGGGGGCGCCCCCGGACTTCGCCGGCGCGGCGGCGTTCCTGGCGGCGCGGCTGTCCGGGCTCGCCAAGGGTGGCCGGGCCGCGCTCAGCGACACGGTGCTCAGCCTGTCCGGCGAGGCCCTGGACGTGCCGGCCTACGAGGCGCTGCGGACGGCCCTGGCGAACCCGCCGGCGGGTTTCAGCGTCGGGCGGATCGAGATCGTGCCGCCCGCGGTGGCGCAGTTCCGGTTCTCGGTGGCGAAGTCGGCCCGGGGGATCGTGCTCGACGGGTTCGCGCCCTCCGCGGCGGACCGGGCGGCGGCCCTGCGGGCGGCCGCCGAGGCGGTGCCGGGGGGCAGCGTGCAGGACCGGCTGCTCACCGCCCGGGGGCTCGACCCGGCGATCGACCCGAAGACCCTGATCGGCTTCGCGTTCCGGCTGGCCGAGCTGATCCAGTCCGGCACCGTCGCCTTCGCGGAGGATTCCATCTCGGTCACCGGCGACGCGATCGACGCCCAGGCGATCCCCGACGCCGCCGCGCTGATGCGCGAGGCCCGGCCGGCCGGCGTGAAGCCCGGCCCGGTGACGCTGGCGGCGCGGCCGCTCTCGCCCTACCGGGTCGCGATCCGCCGGACCCCGGAGGCGGTCACGCTCACCGGCCACCTGCCCGACGACGCCACCCGGGAGCGGGTGCTGGCGGCCCTGCGCCCGCGCCTGTTCCGCGAGCCGGTGATCGACCGGACGCGGCTCGCCGACGGCGCCCCGCCGGACCTCGGCGCCGCGCTGGCGGCGGCCGCCCCCCTGGTGGCCAACCTCGCGGCCGGGGAGGTGGCCGTCTCGGACCGGGCGCTGACGCTCACCGGCGAGAGCCTCTACCGCGAAGCCGCGTCTCGGACGCCGGAGCGCCTGGCCGAGGCGCTGCCCCCCGGCTGGACCGGGCAGGCCGCCGTCACGGCCCGCCAGCCCGCCGAGACCCGCGACCCGGCCGCCTGCCGGGCGGAGGCGGGCGCGACGATCGCCGGGGCGTCCCTGCGCTTCCCGGCCGGCGGCGCGACCCTCGGGCCGACCTTCTACCCGGTGCTCGACGCCCTGGCGGTCCTGGCCAAGGCCTGCCCGGCCCTGCGCATCGCGGTCTCGGCGCCGGCCGACCCGGCCAAGGCGAAACCGGCCCAGGGGGCTGGGGCGGGGGAGGGCGCCGGGGAGGGCGCCGCACCCACCGAGACCCCGCCGACCCCGATGGCCGCCCAGCCGGCGGCGACCGGTGCGGTCAAGGATGCGCCGAAGGAGCCGGCGAAGCCCGCCCCGAAGGCGCAGGCCGAGACCCACGCGGCCCCGAAGAACCCCGAGGCCGCCAAGAAGACGGATGGCAAGAAGACGGATGCCAAGAGTTCGGATGCCAAGAGTTCGGATGGCAAGACTTCGGATGGCAAGTCGGCCGCGTCCAAGCCCGCATCGTCTCAGAAAACAGCAAAACAACCGCCCAAGGAGGCTACGGACGACCCGCCCCTCGACCTGCCGCGCCTGCGCGCCCAGGCCGTGATCGAGTATCTGCTCCAGGCCGGGGTCCGGCCGGACCAGGTCGGCGCCGGGCCGGATGCGCCGGCCGGCCCCGTCATCCTCGCGCTGCTGCCGTGAGGGAAGGACCGCGCGCCCGCCCCGGTTTGCGCCTATGATCGCCGCCGCATGACGTTCGTGACCGACCCATATCCCGACCCGATCCGTCATTCTGAGATGCCGCGAGGCGGCCTCGAAGGCGGGCGCCGGGGATCGCCGCGGCATTCGGGGGCCTCCTGCGAGGCGGCCGCGGCGCGGCGGCCCGTGGGGGGCTGTGAGCTGCTCGATTCATCGCGCGGGGCAGGCGATGACGAGGCCGCGTTTCTCGGAAGGGCCATCCCGCCGCGCGAGCCGCGGTGGGACGTCTCCCGCAGGTTTGGGGCCGAGGTCGATGACGGAACGCGACGGGCGCCCTGTCCCGAGGCGCAAGCGCGTTCGGCGCCCGGGAGACCGAAGGGCGATCGATCGAGGGCCTCAGGGCCTCTCCGGATGAGGGAGCGGGGCGGGCGGCCCTGCCGGAGCGCCGGGAAGGCCGGACGGCCGTGACGCTGCTGATCGCCGGCTTCTGGCCCGGACTCGCCGGGGCGGCCGCGCTCGGCCTGCTGGTCGGAGCGCTCGCGGGCTGGCCGGCCCGGCCGGGCGTGCCGCTCGCCCTGTGCGGGCTGGCCGTGCTGCTGGCGGGGATCGCGCTCGCCGGGATCGTGCCGGGCCTGCCCGGCCTGTGGCTGGAGGGCGCCGCCCTGATGCTGCCGCCCTACCTCGCCGGCTGCGCGCTCGGCGCCCTCGGCCGCCGCCTGGCCGCGCGGTCCTGAGGCCGCGGCGTCGAACGGCACGGGAACCGGTCCGCCCCCCGACGACGTTGCTTCTGCGAGAATGGCCCTGAGGGCCTACAACCGGAAGAGGCGATCCGATGCCGAACCTGACGCGCTCCGCCCGACGCTACGCCCTCCGTCTGCCGCGCCCCCGGGCCGGCGCCGCCGCCACCGGCCTGTTCCTGGCCGCCCTGGCGCTCTCGGCCGCCACGGTCCCGCTGGTCGAGCCGACGAACGCCAGCACCGCCCAGGCCTCGCTGGCCCGCTGAGGCTCGACGAGGGGCGGCGTTCCAAAGAAGGTTCGCCCCGCCGACGACGCGCGCGCTCCCTCCCCCCGCAGAGGGGGGAGGGTGGGCCGGCGCAACATCCGCTCCGGCCTGCAACCCCCACCCCTCCGACGCCGTTGTCAGCCCGGGCGGACCCCGCCCCGGAGGGACGCTTATGGGTTTGCTCGAATCGGCGATCGGCGGCGTGCTCGGTCAGGTGTTCGGCGGCCAGAAGCAGGGGGCCGGGGGGATGTCGCCCCTGGTGAAGGCCCTGCTGATGCTGCTGCTCGCCAAGGGCGCCAGCGGCGGCTTCGGCGACATCTTCGGGCGCGGCCATCAAGGTGAGCCGGGGCCCGAGGCCGACCGGTCCGGCGGCGCCGGCCCCTACGGGCGCGATCCGGGCCAGCACCCCGCCGATGCCGGCGGACGCGGCGACCCGGGCGATATCGGCGGCTGGGACCAGTCCGGCCAGCGCCGGGAGGCCGGCCCCGCCGACCCGTCCCTGCCGCCCGGCGATTTTTCCGACCTGTCCGGCATGCTCGACGGCCCGGGCGAGTCCGGCCCGGCCCGGACCGGCGCCGCCCCGGCCCCACGCGGCGGTTTCGGACAGGATGACGGACAGGGCGACCTGGGCGGCCTCGACGGCCTGGTCGACCGCTTCCGCCAGGGCGGCCTCGGCGACGTGATCGAATCCTGGATCGGCCACGGCAGCAACCGCCCGGTGGCCCCGGCCCAGCTCGCCCAGGCGCTCGGCCCCGACACCCTCGACACCCTCCAGAGCCAGACCGGGATGGACCGCGAGGCGCTGCTCTCGCAACTGGCCCAGGCGCTGCCGGAGGTGGTGCACGCGCTCACGCCCCAGGGGCGAGTGCCGGGGGCGGAGGAGCGTCGGGGGTGGTGAGGGTTGCGGTCACCCGCGTGCAGGAAAGCCGGAATGACTTGGTGGGTCGTAAGCAACCCAAAGCTTCGATCTCCTGAAGCATAAGAACTTAAGTGATCACCGACTGCCACAAGCGGATTTTCCGATCTCTCCCTCATCCTGCGGTGCTGCGCAGCAGCCTAGAAAGAGCCCGCCAGGGATCACCGTGACCTCTGGAGATCTCCTTCGAGGCCTACTCTGTGGCACCGCAGGATGAGGGGGAGGTTGGGACGATCAGCAAACATATTCGGCGCGTCGCCGACGTCCTCCTCCAGCGGAGACCGAATCGCCCGTCAGGACTTCCAAGGGTAAGCGGTGAGGAACCGCCCCTGCGTAGCGCTGGTGACTTCCCAAACGCTGCGGAGCGACATGACACGTCCATCCGGCGCTTCCAGAGGGCCTTCGAACACGTGGCGCGGCAAGCCGAGGGGAAGCACCACGGCACGCCCCGGCCAATGATCGACCGCATGTTTCACCAGATCACCGGCGAGCCGTTCGGGCTCCTCCGCGGCATAGCCGAAGGCCAGCAGATACTTGGCTTTGGAGGCGCCATCGGTATGCAGAGGGTTGAGCAGGTAGCTGACGATCTTGGGCCATTCGACGGTCCAGACGATCGCTTCGACGTCGGCGGTCACACCGGGGCGCGCTCGACGAGTCTGATGTCCCCGGGCCGAACCGTCGCAAGCGCGCCGACGGGTGTCGGAAACTCGACCACGTAGGCCTCACCGTCGCGATAGACGCCGACGATGGTTCCCTCCGTGCCCGGTGCCAGCACATCGCCATCGTCGCTGGTCGCAGCCGTCATCAATGCAACCCGGTCGAGATCCCGAAGATCCGACCGCGATGCGTCCTGCCGAAACTGGTAGGCGAATTCCAGCGTCATGGCAGCATGATAGGCGCGCGCCGGGATTGCGCAAGCACCGTTTCCGAAGACCAAGCTGAAGACTATCGGTCTCCCGAGAGCCGGTGTCACTAGTCTTTCCCCCCCGCAGCCTCATCCTGAGGCGCCGAAGCGAAGCAGAGGCCTCGAAGGAGGCCTCCAGCCAGCAACGCAATCCCTGGAGGCCTCCTTCAAGTCTGCTGCGCAGCACCTCAGGATGAGGTTGAGGTTTGGGATCGCACAGTCAGAAACGCAGCTGAGACCCGCGACCCTGCTTTTAATCGCGCAAGACTAAGTAGCTTCGGCCGTCAGGCGACCCGCCGCATCACCAAACTCGCATTCGTCCCACCAAACCCAAACGAGTTCGACAGCACCACGTCCACCTGCTTGCGCTTCGCCTCGAACGGCACGAGGTCGATCTTGGTCTGGACGGAGGGGTTGTCGAGGTTGAGCGTCGGCGGGATCACGCCGTCGCGCAGGACGAGGATCGAAAAGATCGCCTCGACCGAGCCGGCGGCGCCGAGCAGGTGGCCGACCGAGCTCTTGGTGGAGGACATCGTCGCGTTGGCGGCGGCATCCCCCAAAAGACGCTCCACGGCCTTCAGCTCCAGCTCGTCGCCCATGGGCGTCGAGGTGCCGTGGGCATTGATGTAGCCGATCTCGGCGGGCGAGATGCCGGCGCGCTTCACGGCCGCGGTCATGCAGCGGAAGGCGCCGTCGCCGTCCGGGGACGGGGAGGTGATGTGGTAGGCGTCGCCCGAGAGGCCGTAGCCGACCACCTCGGCGTAGATCTTGGCGCCCCGGGCCTTGGCGTGCTCGTACTCCTCGAGCACGACGATGCCGGCGCCCTCGCCCATGAGGAAGCCGTCCCGGTCGCGGTCGTAGGGGCGGGAGGCCTTCTCCGGGGTGTCGTTGAAGCCGGTGGTCAGCGCCCGGCAGGCCGAGAAGCCGGCGATCGACAGGCGGTTGACCGGCGATTCGGCCCCGCCCGCCACCATCACGTCGGCGTCGCCGAGCGCCACCAGGCGGCTCGCGTCGCCGATGGCGTGGGCGCCGGTGGAGCAGGCCGTGACCACGGCGTTGTTCGGGCCCTTGAGCCCGTAGGCGATCGAGACCTGGCCGGAGGCGAGGTTGATGATCCGGCCCGGGATGAAGAACGGCGAGATCCGGCGCGGGCCCTTCTCGTGGAGGGTGATCGCGGCGTCGTAGATGCCGCCGATGCCGCCGATGCCGGAGCCGATCAGCACGCCGGTGGCGCACTGGTCCTCGTGGCTCTTGGGGTGCCAGTTGGCGTCCTTCAGGGCCTCGTCGGCCGCCGCCATCGCGTAGACGATGAACGGATCGACCTTGCGCTGCTCCTTGGGCTCCATCACCGCGTCGGGGTTGAAGGTGCCGTCGGTGCCGTCGCCGAACGGGACCTGCGCGGCGACCCGGCAGGGCAGGTCGGCGGATTCGAAGCCGCGGATCGGGCCGGCGCCGCTGTCGCCCGCGATCAGCCGGCTCCAGGTGTGCTGCACCCCGCTGCCGAGCGGCGTGACCATCCCCAGACCCGTGACCACCACCCGCCGCATGCTACCTGTCCCGTCTCAAGAACCGTCTTGGGACGCGCTCCCCCCGCCGCCATCGACGCCGGCCCGGTGCCGGAGCGCATCTCGAACAACCGATCGCGGCCGGATCGGTGCCACCGAACCGCGAAACGCAGAACGGCGCGGGGGCTGCTTCGCCTCACCCGCGCCGCGTGAAACCGAATCCGGCGCCTCAGGCGGCCGAGTTCTTTTCCAGGAACTTCACCGCGTCGCCGACCGTCTGGATGGTCTCAGCGGCGTCGTCCGGGATCTCGACGTTGAATTCTTCCTCGAAGGCCATGACCAGCTCGACGGTGTCGAGGCTGTCGGCACCGAGGTCGTCGATGAAGTTGGCGCTCTCGACCACCTTCTCGGGCTCGACGCCCAGATGCTCGACGACGATCTTCTTCACGCGCTCAGCGATATCGCTCATCGGTCTTCCGTCCTCGTCCTTTTGGTCTGTCAGTCTTCTCGGGGTGCCGTGGCCGCGCCGCGCCCCTTCGGGCTTGTTGGCGAGCCGGTGTCGATCGCGCGTGTTTCGAGGTGAACTGGGAGGGCCCCGCCGGGGGGCCTTGGACTGAAAACCCGCTGAACCGTCAACCCCCTGTACGGCTGCGGGGCGTGGTAGCACAGGGTTCCCGCCCTGGCGAGAGCCGTTCAGAATCCCTTCATCGGTGTGGCCCGCGCGTGTCTAAGACATCGCTTCGGGCCTAGAACATCGCCATGCCGCCGTTCACGTGCAGGGTGTGGCCGGTGACGTAGGCCGCTTCCGCGGACGACAGGTAGATGCAGGCGGCGGCGACCTCCGCGCCCTCGCCCAGCCGCCCGGCCGGCACCCGGGCGAGGATGCCCTCGCGCTGCTTCTCGTTGAGCGCGTCGGTCATCGGCGAGCTGATGAAGCCCGGCGCGATGCAGTTGACCGTGATCCCGCGCGAGGCGACCTCGGCGGCGAGCGCCTTGGTCATGCCGACCAGGCCGGCCTTGGCGGCGGCGTAGTTGCCCTGGCCGGGATTGCCGGTCGAGCCCACCACCGAGCCGATGTTGACGATCCGTCCGGAGCGGCGGCGCATCATGCCCTTCACCGCCGCGCGCGAGAGCCGGAAGGCCGCGGTGAGGTTGACGGCGAGCACCTGCTCCCACTCGTCGTCCTTCATCCGCATGAACAGGTTGTCCCGGGTGATGCCGGCATTGTTGACCAGGATGTCGAGGGGCCCGATCGCCGCCTCGGCCGCCGGCACCAGGCCCTCCACCGAGTCCTTGTCGGAGAGGTCGGCCGCCACCGGACTCGCCCGCTCGCCGAGTTCCGCGGCCAGGGCCTCCAGCGCCGCGGGCCTCGTGCCGGACAGCGCCACGGTGGCGCCCTGGGCGTGCAGCCCCCGGGCGATCGCCTGGCCGAGGCCGCCGGTGGCGCCGGTCACGAGGGCTTTCCGGCCGGTGAGATCGAACATGCGGGACTCCCTTTGTCCTAGAGCGTGAACGCCGCCACGTCCGCGGGCGTGCCGACGGCCGCGGCGCGGGCCTGGGGCGCGATGCGCTTGACCAGGCCGGTGAGCACCTTGCCGGCGCCGAGCTCGTAGAACTGGTCGGCCCCCGCGGCCGCCATGGCGGCGACGCTCTCGCGCCAGCGCACCGTGCCGGTGACCTGCTCGACCAGGGCGGCCCGGATCGCGTCCGGCTCCGCGACCGGGGCCGCGGTCACGTTGGCGTAGAGCGGCACCCGGGGGGCGTTCAGGGTCACGGCGGACAGCGCCTGCGCCATCGCGGCGGCGGCGGGCGCCATCAGGCGGCAGTGGAACGGGGCGGAGACGTTGAGCATCACGGCGCGCTTGACCCCGCGCTCCGTGGCGATGCCGACGGCGCGCTCCACGGCCGCCCGGTCGCCCGACAGCACCACCTGGCCGCCGCCGTTGTCGTTGGCGACGTCGCAGGCCGCGCCGTCCGATTCGAGCGAGGCCGCCTCGGCGATGCCGCGGGCCGCCTCGACATCGGTGCCGATCAGGGCCGCCATCGCGCCCACGCCCGGCGCCACCGCCGCCTGCATGGCCTCGCCGCGCAGGCGCAGCAGCCGGGCCGCATCCGCGATCGACAGGCTGCCGGCGGCCGCGAGCGCCGCGTACTCGCCGAGCGAATGCCCGGCCACGCAGGCGACGTCCCGGGCGAGGTCGAGGCCGCGCTCGGCCTCCAGCACGCGCAGGACCGCGAGGCTCGCCGCCATCAGGGCCGGCTGGGCGTTGGTGGTGAGGGTCAGGTCCTCGACGGGCCCGTCGAACATCAGCCGGGAGAGCGGCTGGGACAGGGCGTCGTCGACTTCGTCGAGCACGGCCCGCGCCTGCGGGAACGCGTCGGCCAGCGCCTTCGCCATGCCGACCGCCTGGCTGCCCTGGCCGGGAAAGATGAGTGCGCGCATGGCTTGTCTTGATCGCTCTCGCCGGGCGGCGCGCGAACGCCGCCCGTGTCGGCCGAAACTCTCGAATGGGGCGCGCACTCGCACCCGGGGCAGCGGGTGTCAACAATGCGTCGCACAATCCGCCACCCGCCCGGACCCTGCCCGCCGCGAAGCCCCGCAGCCGCCCCCGTCCCGCCCCCCGTGCCACGCCCCCGTCCCCGCGCCCGCCAGACGCGCGCCGGGCGCAACCCGCTGTGCTTGTTGCACAACGGCATTCCGTGTAGAGTGCGGCCACACCCGACATCACCCGTCGCTTAAGCTGAGGAGCCGCCCCGCATGGCGCGCGTCACCGTCGAAGACTGCATCGAGAAGGTCGAGAACCGGTTCGAGCTGGTGCTCCTGGCGAGCCACCGGGCGCGCCTCCTGGCCGCCGGCGCCCCGCTCACCATCGACCGCGACCGCGACAAGAACCCCGTCGTGGCTCTGCGCGAGATCGGCGACGAGACGATCACGGCCGACGACCTCAAGGAACAGCTGATCCACTCGATGCAGAAATACGTCGAGGTCGACGAGCCGGAGGCCGAGACCGTGCCGCTGCTGTCGAGTTCGCCGGCCGCCGCCGCCGTGGCCCCGCAATCCTCCAGCGACGATGGGGCGGTCCAGTTCGACCGCATGAGCGAGGAGGACCTGCTGCGCGGCCTCGAGAACCTCGCCCCGCCGGTCGAGACCGACGACGAGGGCGAGTGAGCCCGAGCATCGAGTAGGGGCGTGTAAGCCTCGGAAAGCGAGCCGCACCACGTGGGTCTGGATGATCACGACCTGACCGCGACCGGACCCGGCGGAGACGCCGGGTTCTTGCGTTCGGACGGCGAAACCGTCGCAACCGGCGCTTTTCCCCCGCCGGGGGCTGGCGCCGGCACGCCCGTTGCGGGAGAGTCGGCCGTGATCCCGACCCCGCGTGCCACCCAGGAACCGACGACGTCCCGGCGGATGATGCGCCAGTACGAACTCGTCGAGCGGGTGAAGCGCTACAACCCGGCCGCCGACGAGGCGCTGCTCAACCGCGCCTACGTGTACGCCATGCAGGCGCACGGCACGCAGAAGCGCGCGTCCGGCGACCCGTTCTTCGCGCATCCCCTCGAAGTCGCCGGGATCCTCACCGACCTCCACCTCGACGACGCCACCATCGTGGCCGCGGTCCTGCACGACACCGTGGAGGACACCGAGGCGACCCTGGAGGAGATCCGCCGGCTGTTCGGGCCGGAGATCGGCGCGCTGGTCGACGGGCTGACCAAGCTCAAGCGGCTCGACCTGGTCTCCAAGCAGGCCGCCCAGGGCGAGAACTTCCGCAAGCTGCTCCTGGCGGTCGCCGCGGACGTGCGCGTGCTGCTGGTCAAGCTCGCCGACCGCCTGCACAACATGCGTACCCTCCACCACATGCGGGAGGACAAGCGCCACCGCATCGCCCAGGAGACCCTGGACATCTACGCGCCGCTCGCCGGCCGGATGGGGATGCAGGAGCTGCGCGAGGAGTTGGAGGACCTGGCCTTCCGCAACATCGAGCCGGAGGTCTACGCCACCATCACGCAGCGGCTCGCCCGCCTCACCGCCAAGTCCGAGCGGGTGGTCGAGACCATCGCGCAGGTGCTGACCGAGAAGCTGTCGGCCCAGGGCATCACCGCCGAGGTCAGCGGCCGGCAGAAGCGGCCGTTCTCGATCTGGTCGAAGATGGAGCGCAAGTCGGTCGCCTTCGAGCAGCTCTCCGACATCTTCGGCTTCCGGGTGATCGTGGACACGGTCCAGGATTGCTACGCGGCGCTCGGGATCGTCCATACCAGCTGGCCGATGGTGCCGGGCCGGTACAAGGACTACATCTCGACCCCGAAGCAGAACGATTACCGGTCGATCCACACCACGGTGATCGGGCCCAAGAGCCAGCGCGTCGAGCTGCAGATCCGCAGCCGCGCCATGGACGACATCGCCGAATACGGCATCGCGGCGCACGCCCATTACAAGGAACTCGGCAAGGACGTGCCCAGGGAGCCGGGCAGCGTCCACCCGAAGCTGGCCGCCGAGAGCGGCGCCTACCAGTGGCTGCGCCGGACCATCGAGCTGCTGGCCGAGGGCGACAGCCCGGAAGAGTTCCTGGAGCACACGAAGCTGGAGCTGTTCCAGGACCAGGTGTTCTGCTTCACCCCGAAGGGCCGGCTGATCGCCCTGCCGCGGGGCGCGACGCCGATCGACTTCGCCTACGCGGTGCACACCGACGTCGGCAACTCGGCGGTGGGCGCCAAGATCAACGGCCGCATGGCGCCGCTGCTGCACGAGCTCGCCAACGGCGACGAGGTCGAGATCAGCCGGTCGGACGGCGCCTCGCCGCCGGCCGCCTGGGAATCCCTGGTGGTGACCGGCAAGGCCCGGGCGGCGATCCGGCGGGCGACCCGGACGGCGGTGCGCCGGCAATATGCCGGGCTCGGCCGCCAGATCCTCGACCGGGCGTTCGAACGCGCGGCCAAGACCTTCTCGGAGGACAAGCTGCGCGGGGCGCTGCCGCGGCTGGCCCGCGCCACCACCGAGGACGTGTTCGCCGCCGTCGGGCGCGGCGAGATGTTTTCCGGCGACGTGGTCCGGGCGGTCTATCCCGACCACCGCGACGAGCGCCGGCCCTCCTCGCAGGGGGCGCTGAACGGGGCCGGCCGGCTCGTGCGCTCGGCCGACCAGACCATGCGGCTGACCTTCCCGGGTAGCGAAGGCCGCAGCGACGCCATCCCGATCCGGGGCCTGGCCGGCGACCTGCCGGTGACCTTCGCGCCGAACGGCGGCGCGGTCCCGGGCGACCGGATCGTCGGCATCCTGACCCCCGGGGTCGGCGTGACCGTCTACCCGATCCAGTCGGCGGCGCTCGCCGCCTTCGACAACGAGCCCGAGCGCTGGCTCGACGTCCGCTGGGACACCGAGGCCTCGGGCAGCGAGCGATTCCCGGCCCGCCTGGCGCTGAAGTCGATCAACGAGCCGGGGGTGTTCGCCCAGATCGCCCAGGTGATCGCCGACCACGACGGCAACATCGACAACATCTCGATGAAGCGCCGCACCCAGGACTTCACCGACATCACCATCGACCTGTCGGTCTGGGACCTCCAGCACCTCACGGCGATCATCGCGGAGCTGCGCGGCAAGCGACCGGTCAACAGCGTCGAACGGGTGAACGGCTGAGACCAGCCGACGCCCCGGCGCGGGGCAGATCTCAGGTTTTCCAGTCCAACCTCGGTAAAGGGCCGTCGTGGCGCGGGCGTATACACCGGGATACGATGAACGCCTTCGCGCGCGCGCGCGATCGGCGCCGCAAGAGGCACATCCCCTGCGATTGACTTGACACAGCTGCGTTTCAACCGAATGGTTGGCCCGCCCGGGTGACGGTCGCCCGGAAGGGGACCGTGCTTACGCGTCCCGGATTTCAATCCGTCTCGGTATTCGATCGCGACGATGCGGCCCCGGGTTTTCAGCCCCGGACCTCGACCAGCCGTTTCAGCACACGATTTCCGACAACCCGTATTCTTCAGGATTCGACCCATCCATGGCAGCACCGCAGCGCAGCGCCCTCTTCATCGACGGCGCGAACCTCTACGCGACCACCAAGGCCCTCGGCTTCGATATCGACTACAAAAAACTGCTCAAGGAATTTCAGGCTCGCGACAACCTGCTGCGCGCGTTCTACTACACCGCGATGATCGAGGATCAGGAATATTCCTCGATCCGGCCGCTGATCGATTGGCTCGACTACAACGGCTACCGCGTCGTGACCAAGCCCGTGAAGGAGTTCACGGACTCGATGGGCCGCCGCAAGTACAAGGGCAACATGGATATCGAGCTGGCGATCGACGCCCTCGAACTCAGCCCGCATATCGACCACATGGTGCTGTTCTCCGGCGACGGCGACTTCCGCTCGCTGGTCGAGGCGATGCAGCGGCGCGGCGTCAAGGTGACGGTGATCTCCACCATCCAGACCCAGCCGGCGATGATCTCGGACGAGCTGCGCCGGCAGGCCGACGAGTTCGTGGATCTGGCGAGCCTGTCGAACCGCATCGGCCGGGAGCCGAGCGAGCGCCCGGTCCGGCCCCCCGGCGAGACCGCCAGCCGCTACCGCGGCGAAGCCCGCCCGAGCCCGGCCCTCGAGAACCGCTACGGCATCCGCCAGCCGGACGCCGAGGAAGGCTGATCTTCAGGCGCTGCCGCCGTCGAGCCAGTCGATCACCTGCCGGGCGCTGCGGTCGGGCGGGAACACCGGGTAGAACACCCGCGCGACCACGCCGTCGTCGATCACCAGGGTGAGGCGGCGCAGGAGCACCTGCCCGCCCGCCTCGAACACCGGCAGGCGCGCGGCCATCGCGAAGGCGCGGTGCGGGTCGGCCAGCAGCGGGAACGGCAGCCGCAACCGCTCGGCGGCCTCGCGCTGGTCGGCACCGGTCTGGGTCGAAAGGCCGAAGACCTGCGCGACGCCGCGCTCCCTCAACGCGGCGTGGTGGTCGCGGAAGTCGCAGGCCTGCGGGGTGCAGCCCCGGGCGCCGGGAATCGCGTCCCAGTCCGGCGTCAGGGCCGGCTTCCCCGGCGTGCCGGTGCGGGGATAGGCATAGGCCACCGTGCGGCCGGAGAGCTTCGCCAGCGAGACGGTCCGGCCGTCCGTGGCGGTCAGCGCCACGTCGGGCAGCTTCATCCCGCGCAGGTGATCGGCCGCGCCGTCATCCACGGGGGCGGGGAGGTCGGCGGGCAGGCTGTCGGGACGATCGGTCATGGGCGGCTCCTCTGCTGCCGCCAGAGTAGATCGCCGGCGGCCAAAGGCGAATCGCTCATCCCACGCGACGATCTCCGAAACCGGCGACTGTGAACCGCTGGGATTGATTGATCCGCAATGCAAATGCATTACATTTCCAGGATGGGAATCGGGGTGCGTGCGATGGCGAAGGCAGCCGAGATTCTGGAGATTCCAGCCACGGTCACCGCACGGGGCCAGACGACCGTGCCTGCGGCGATTCGGCGGATGCTGGGACTGAAGAATGCGGGACCCATCGTGTTCCGAACCCTCGCCGACGGCACGATTACCGTCGCGAAGGGCGCGGATCCGCAGGCCGCGGAGGATCCTGCGCTCCGCCCGTTCCTCGCCCTGCTTGAGCGGGACATCGAGACACGCCCGCAGGCCATCGAGCCGGTCTCTCAGGATCTGTATGCGCGCGCAGCGGCCCTGGTCGATGGGATCGAGGTCGATCTCGATAGCGCGCTCCCGGATGATGAGGCGTGAGCGGCGCGCCGCTGATCGTCAGCGGATGGGCGATCTATGCGCATCCGTTGTTTCTCGATCAGTTGGAGGACCTGATCTTGCAGGTCGAAGACGCGAAGGCGAAAGATCCCGACGGCTATCGGAAGACGCGCAGCGCGAAGCTGCTGGCCGCAGTGCTGAAGGTCGCTTTCGCGGTCATTCCCGAGGATCCGACCCGAACCGAGCACCGCCAGGGCGACACGCTTGGCGCCAGGCACAGGCACTGGTTCCGCGCGAAATTCCTCCAGCAATACCGGCTCTTCTTTCGCTACAGGGACGCGGATGGGCTCAGAGTGATCGTGCTGGCCTGGGTGAACGACGATCGGATGCTGCGGGCCTACGGAAGCCGATCGGATGCCTATGCGGTGTTCCGGAAGATGCTGCGCTCCGGCAAACCTCCCGACGACTGGAACACCCTGTTGTCGGAAGCGCGCGACGCGACGGCGCGGAGCCGCCGCGAACGCGTCCGCCCCCGAACCTGAAACGGCCGCCGTCCCGAAACCCTACCCCCGGTCCCGGAGCAGCCGCGCCCGGTCGCGCTGCCAGTCGCGCTCCTTGGAGGCCTCGCGCTTGTCGTGGGCCTGCTTGCCCTTGCCCAGCCCCAGCTCGATCTTCGCCCGGCCCTTGTCGTTGAAGTAGATCTTCAGCGGCACCACCGTGTAGCCCTGGCGCTGGGTCGCGCCGATCAGCTTGTTGATCTGGCGGCGGTGCAGCAGCAGCCGGCGCGGACGCTTGGGCTCGTGGTTGAAGCGGTTCGCCTCCAGGTATTCCGGGATGTAGCAGTTGAACAGCATCAGGTCGCCGCCGGAGGGGCCCGCATAGGCCTCGCCGATGGTCGCCTTGCCGCCGCGCAGGGACTTCACCTCGGTGCCGGTCAAGGCGATGCCGGCCTCGAGCGTGTCCTCGATCGTGTAGTGGAAGCGCGCCGCGCGGTTGTCGGCGACGACGCGCCGACTGGGCTCCGGTTTCGGGGCCATGTTTCGTGACTCTCCTCAGCCTTCCAGAAGGCCGGCGTGGCGCAGGGCGTCGTCCACGATGCGGCGCGTCGCCTCCGAGACCGGCACCAGCGGCAGGCGCAGGTCCTCGGTCATGTGGCCGAGCTTGGCCAGCGCGTACTTGGTCGGGCCCGGGTTGGCCTCGGCGAACAGCCCGCTCTGGAGCGGGAACAGCCGGTCCTGGAGCGCCAGCGCCTTGGCGTAGTCCCCCGCCAGCGAGGCGTCCTGCAGTTCGGCGCAGAGGCGCGGCGCGACGTTGGCCACCACCGAGATGCAGCCGTGTCCGCCCTGGGCGTTGTAGCCGAGCGCCGTCGCATCTTCGCCCGAAAGCTGGAGGAAGTTCGCCCCCATGGCCTGACGCTGCTGGCTGACGCGGTCGATCTTGGCGGTCGCGTCCTTCACGCCGGCGATGTTCTTCAATTCGAACAGGCGGGTCATCGTCTCGACGCTCATGTCGACGACGGAGCGCGGCGGGATGTTGTAGATGATGATCGGAATGCCGACCGCGTCGTTGACGGCCTTGAAGTGGGCGTAGAGACCCTCTTGCGTCGGCTTGTTGTAGTAGGGCGTGACCACCAGGACGGCGTCGGCGCCGGCGCGCTCGGCGTGGCGCGCCCGGGCCACCGCCTCGGCGGTGGAGTTGGAGCCCGCGCCCGCCACCACGGGGACGCGCCCGCCGGCCTCGTCGATGCAGGACTCGACCACCCGGTCGTGCTCGGCATGGGTGAGGGTCGGGCTCTCGCCGGTGGTGCCGGTCGGCACGAGGCCGTGGCTGCCCTGCTCGATCTGCCAGCGCACGAAGTTCCGGAACGCGGCCTCGTCGAAGGCGCCGTCGCGGAACGGCGTCACAAGCGCGGTGAGCGAGCCCCGCAGGCGGCTCCCGGTCATCTCGGTCATCTCAGGCGTCCCAAAGAGGCTCAGCTGGGGTCTCGGCGGAATGGCGTGTCCCGGCGTTCTCGGGGCCGCGCGTCCGGCACGCCGTTCGGCGGCGGACGGGCAGACATAGAAGGTCGCGCCACGGTGCGCAAACAGATCGTGGCGAGGGTTTACGGGTTCTTAATGCCCCCGCGCCGATCTTCATTTCTTTCCACTCCGGTCGCGAGAAGGGGGGAAACGTGATCCGAGCCCAGTCGATCCGCGGTCCACTGATCCGAGCGCTGGCCTCGACGCGCACGCCGCTGGCGGCGGTCGCGCTGGTCACGACCCTCGGGGTCGTCACGACCCTCGGGGTCGCCCTCGCCGGCCAAGTCGGCCAGACCGGCACCGACGCGCCCGCCTCGCAGCCGACGCCGCCCTCGAGCGACGCCGCCCTGTCGCCCGCCCAGACCCGAAGCACCGAGGCCGAGCTTGTCGCCGACCCGGTCGCGGCCGACGCCCTCAAGCTCGATCCGGCCCAGACCGCCAAGGGAGGCGAGAAGGGCTCGGACCGGGGCGAGGAGGCCGCCGGCAAGATCCCGGCCGCCGCCACCGCGTACGCCTCCGCCGATCCCGACGCCCCCGTGGCGTTCCCGCTGCCCGACGCCGCGGTGACGCCGGCCGCCCCGGTGCCCGAGGTCCCCGACCCGGGCAAGCCGAAGATCGCGGGCGACACCGATCCGACGCTGCTGCGCGGCGCCATCGACCTCTACCGCAAGGGCCGGGTCGCCGACGGCGACCGGATGCGCGACGGCTTCACCGATCCCGCCGCGAAGGCGCTGCTCGAATGGGTGGCGATCCGCGCCGGCGCCGGCATCGGCTTCGCCCGCACCGTCGCCTTCACCCGGGCCAACCCGACCTGGCCGGCCGGGCCGCTGCTGCGCCGCCGGGCCGAGGAGGCGCTGCTGTCCGAGCGCAAGCCCCCGGCCCTGGTCCGCGCCTTCTTCGCCACCGCCAAGCCGGTGAGTGCGCCGGGCAAGTTCGCCCTGGCGCTGGCCCTGCGGGCCGACGGCTTCGACGGCGACGCCGCCGAGATCGTCCACGACCTGTGGCGGACCGAGAGCTTCGGCAAGAGCCTGGAGGCCAAGGTCCAGGATGCGTTCCCGGGCGTGCTCACCCGGATCGACCACCGCTACCGGATGGAGCGGGCGCTCCTGAAGGACGATTGGGAGAGCGCCGGCCGGGCCGCCGGCTACGCGGGCGGCGGCTATGCCAGCCTCGTGCGCGCCCGCCGGGCCGTCGAGGACAAGGCCGGCGGGCCGGCCGCGCTCGCCGCGGTGCCGCCCTCCCTGCGCGGGGACGCCTCCTACATCTTCTCCCGGGCGCAGTTCTTCCGCCGCGCCGACAAGCCCGAGGAGGCCGCCGCGATCCTGGCCACGGCGCCCAGCAACCCGGACGTGCTGGTCGACGGCGACGAGTGGTGGGTCGAGCGCCGGATCGTGGCCCGCAAGCTCCTCGACCTCGGCGATTCCAGGACCGCCTTCACGGTGGCGAGCGGCCACGCGGCCCGCACCCCCGAGAAGCGCCTGGAGGCGGAGTTCCACGCCGGCTGGATCGCCCTGCGGTTTGCCGGCGACCCGGCGAGCGCCGCGCAGCACTTCGCCCGGATGGCGACCATCGCGGAGAGCCCGGTCTCGCTGGCGCGGGCCGCCTACTGGCAGGGCAGGGCGGCCGAGTCCCTCGGCCAGCACGACGTGGCAAAGGCGTTCTACGAGCGCGCCGCCCTGCAGCCGATCGCCTATTACGGCCAGGTCGCCCGGGCCCGGCTCGGCCAGACCAGCCTGCCGCTGCGCGCGCCGGCCGACCTCGAAGGCGTGGAGCGGCAGGCGTTCGAGGACCGGCTGTCGATCCGGGCCCTGCGCCTGCTCGGCGAGGCCGGCCTCAAGGACCTGGCGCTGCCGCTCTACATCGACGCCGCCCGGGACCTCACCGACCCGCGCGAGATCCAGGCGCTCGGCGACCTCGCCACCGAGATGAAGGACGCCCGCGCCCTGGTGGCGGTCGGCAAGCTCGCGGTGCAGCGCGGCCTGCCGCTCGACGCCCACGCCTATCCGACCATCGGGATCCCGACCTACGAGACCTTCACGGCGGTGCCGCAGGTGGAGCGGGCCATGGTCTACGCCATCGCCCGGCAGGAGAGCCAGTTCGATCCCCGGGCCCAGTCCGGCGTCGGCGCCCGCGGCCTGATGCAGATGATGCCGGCCACCGCCCAGCGCACCGCCCGCCGGGTCGCCACATCCTTCGACGTCGACCGCCTGACCAGCGACCCCGCCTACTGCGCCAAGCTCGGCCAGGCCCATCTCGGCGAGCTGATGGAGGATTGGCGCGGCTCCTACGTCCTCGCCTTCGCGTCCTACAATGCCGGCGGCGGCAACGTGAAGAAGTGGATCGACGCCTACGGCGACCCGCGCAAGGGCGAGGTCGACGTGATCGACTGGGTCGAGCGCATCCCGTTCACCGAGACCCGCAACTACGTGCAGCGGGTGATGGAGAACCTGCAGGTCTACCGCTCCCGCCTGGACAACCGCAGCGCCCTGCTGATCGACGGGGATCTGCACCGCGGGGCGCGGTAGGGGCCCGCACACGACGGCGCGGTTCGGGGCGGGCGGGGCGAAAAGTCCCTTCGAACCGGATACGCGCATTCCCTTCCCCCGCAGAGGGGGGGAGGCGGACGCGCGTGGGTCCGCCCGCCTCCCTTACCGCCGCTCGTCCTCGATGATGCCGCGGATGACGGTGAGCGCGCGCGCGCGGCCCTCGCTGGTCCGGATCGCCGACCAGAGCCGCAGGCATTCCTGCGCCCCGGCCTGGCCGTCGGTCGTGCCTTCGTCGTCGAAGAACCGCTCGACCGGGATGCCCAGGATTCCGGCGAGCGTTAGCAAGGCCTTGGTCCCTGGCTTGTCCGAGCCGCTCATGACGGACGATCCTCTGCCACCAAGTCGGTCGCGATCGCGGCGCAATCGGGCTCGACCCTGGGTCCTCGATTCCATGCGCGCTGAGGCCGAACCGATATTCCTGTCTGCGGCGCGCATGAGCCGGTATAAATCCATCACCGGCATAGTATAAAATAATGTATAAAGATCAAGGCTGCTATCTTTATTTAATTCTCAGGGTTACATTTCATACGAACCGAGCCGGCCCGGAACGCTGCAATGATTTTTTCGACCGATGCGTCTGGTCGGTTCGTCTATCTCAGTGGTGAGTGGTCCGAGATCACGGGGCAGGACCGGTCGGCCGCGCTGGGTCTCGGCTGGCTCGACCGCGTCCCCGAGACCGACCGGGCGACCATCCAGGACGTGTTCAGCCGGGCCGCGGCCGCCGTCAGCGAATTCAGCCTGCGCTTCCGGCTGCACTGCGCCGACGGAAGCGTGCGGTGGCTCGGCGCCGGGGGCCTGCCCTCGTTCGGCCCCCCGGATTCGACCTTCCTGGGCTATCTCGGCTCGATGATCGAGATGACCCCGAGCGCCACGGACGGGATGCAAGCCTACGGCCATGTCGGCCGCTACCTGCCGCCGCCGACGCATCATGCGACCGCGCCGCAGGATCACCTGGACCGGATCGCCGACCACCTGATCATCGCCCACTCGCTGATCGAGGGCGACGGCGCCAAGAGCGCCCTGCCGGGCCTGCGCGCCGCCCTGTTCGAGGTCGGGCGCGCCATCGCCCGCCGGAGCACGGAAACGCCGAACGCCTACAACTGACGGGTCCCCATCGTTCACGGTCCACGACAGGGCACAACCGCCGGGTGCCGGACCGGTCGTTGCGGGCGAAGCCGGTGACGAAACGCGACACGCCGCATCCGTCTCGGCAGCAAAACCCGTCGCATCGCAGCTGACAGGCGCGCTCCCTCCCCCCTCTGCGGGGGAGGGTGGGCCGGCCGTCAGGCCGGGTCGGGAGAGGGGAGCCCGGGCTCAGGACATGGCGCGGCCGGCATGACGGGCAAAGCTTGTTTCTGCGCCGTCGCTCCCCTTTTGCGGGACTTCGTCCCGGCCCGACCGCCTTCGCGGGCCACCCTCCCCCTCTGCGGGGGAGGGAACGCGCGTGTTGGCCTCGGACAGATGTATTTTGCGGCCGCGAACCATCCGGACTGCGATCTGTGAATCCGGTAGCTCGTGCGGGGTAGGGGCCCCGCGCTCCATCCTGCGCCCGCGCCGCCCACACCGATGCGGGCATCCGGTGGCCGCTGCGGGGGCGGGACGCTAGCGCTGCCCGCGCCGGAGCAGGAACACCCCCTGGGCGCCGAACAGGTTCCAAACCCACCAGGGCATGGAGAAGCGCATCGGCCGGCCCCGGCCGTCCAGGGCGGTGGCGGTCTCGATCTCGGCGCCGATGAGCCGGCACAGGCCGACGAAGTCGCGGATCGTGCAATGGTGGATGTTGGGCGTCTCCCACCAGGCATCCGGCATGATCTCGGTGACCGGCATCCGGCCGCGCAGGGCCAGCTCCGAGCGCACCCGCCAATGCCCGAAATTCGGGAACGAGATGATCACCTGCCGGCCGATGCGCAGCAGGTGCTCCAGCACGATCCGGGGATTGCGGGTCGCCTGGATGGTCTGGGACAGCACGACCACGTCGAAGGCGTCGTCCGGATAGTTCTCCAGGTCGGTGTCGGCGTCGCCCTGGATCACCGACAGGCCCCGGGCCAGGCAGGCGTTGACCCCGTCCCGGGACAATTCGATCCCGCGGCCGTCGATGCCGCGCCGGTCGCGCAGCAGCGCCAGCAGGGAGCCGTCGCCGCAGCCGATATCGAGGACGCGGGCGCCCGCCGGCATCAACCCGAGCACGACGATGTGGTCGACGCGGGCGCCGCCGCCCTCGGCGGTGCGGGGGAGGGTGTCGGTGGATTGCCACGGCGCGCCGGGGGCGGCCTTGCCCGAGGAACCCTTGAACAGCATCGAGCCGCTCATAGGCCGCGGGCCCGGGCGGCGGCGTCGATGAAGCCCCGGGCGGCCGAGAACATCGCCGGCTCGTCGAGCAGGAAGGCGTCGTGGCCCTTGTCGGTCTCGACCTCGACGAAGGCGACCGGGGCTGCGGCGGCGTTCAGGGCGTGCACGATCACCCGGGACTCGGAGGTCGGGAACAGCCAGTCGGAGGTGAACGAGATCAGGCAGAACCGGGTCTTGATCCCCCGGAACGCGTTGGCCAGCGCGCCGCCATGGTCCTCGGCGAGGTCGAAATAGTCCATCGCCCGGGTGAGGTAGAGGTAGGCGTTGGCGTCGAACCGCTCGACGAAGCTCAGGCCCTGGTGGCGCAGGTAGCTCTCGATCTGGAAGTCGGCGTTGAACGAGAAGGTCGGGGCCGAGCCGCCCTGGAACCGCCGTCCGAACTTCCGGTGCAAGGCCGGCTCGGACAGGTAAGTGATGTGCGCGCCCATCCGGGCGACGCCGAGCCCCTTGGACGGCCGTGTGCCCTCCTCGAGGTAGCGCCCGTCCGCCCAGGCCGGGTCGGCCATGATCGCCTGCCGGCCGACCTCGTGGAACGCGATGTTCTGCGCCGAGTGGCGCGGGCCCGTGGCGATCGGCATCGCGGCGAAGACCCGGTCGGGATAGAGCGCCGCCCATTGCAGCACCTGCATCCCGCCCATCGAGCCGCCGATGCACAAGAACAGGTCGCGCACGCCGAGCCGCTCCAGCAGCATCATCTGGGCGCGGACCATGTCGCGGATCGTCACCAGCGGGAAGTTCAGCCCGTAGGGCCGCCCGGTGGCGGGATCGATCGAGGCGGGGCCGGTGGAGCCCATGCACGACCCGATCACGTTCGAGCAGACGACGAAGTAGCGGTCGGTGTCCACCGGCTTGCCGGGGCCGACCAGGGTCTCCCACCAGCCGGGCTTGCCGGTGAGCGGATGCGGATGGGCGAAATACTGGTCGCCGGTGAGCGCGTGGCAGATCAGCACCGCGTTCGTGCCCGCTTCGTTCAGGGTGCCGGCGGTCTGGTAGGCGATCTGGAAGGGCGCGAGCTCGACGCCGGCGTCGGTCAGCAGCGGCGCGTCCGCGCCGAACCGCATGACCAGGCTTTTCGGGTCGAGCGCCTGCGAAGGCTCCGACAGGCGCCCGGTCGTCTCGTCGATCGGGTCCGGCCGCAGGGCCGTGTCCGGTTGGGTATCCATGCGGGACTTGACGACCGTGTGTCGGCGATCCCGGTCCGCGGCAGGGGGCGCGGTGTCGCGAGACCCGCCCCACTCGCCCGACGCGGCCAGCGAGACCGGGAGGTAATGCGCGCGGCCGCGAGCGTCAACGCGCGCCCATCGCGGAGCGGGACTGGTTCAGGCGAGCGGCGCCGCCATCAGCGCCAGCCCGAGGGCGGGAAGGCCGAGCGCCAGGACGGCCCTCGCGTCGAGCCGGTCGGCGCGCACGCCGCCGCGCCAGCTCCGGCTCGCGACGTTCTCGACGCAGAGCCCGGACAGGACGAGCGCGCACCCGACGATCGCCTGGATCGAAACCATGGAAACCTCATCGCGCCGGCCGCGCGACGGAACGCGGCCCAGGATCACGGCTGGGGAAGTGCGCGGGGGGGCCGCAGGTTCCTCCGAATCGCCGCCGGGGCGGTCATACCTTTGGCCCCCCTCCGGTCGCCCCGCGCCTGCCCCCGGCCTCAGCGGATCGCGGTCGCGCAGGCGGCGAACACCATCGCGGCCCCGACCACCGCGATGCAGCCGTTCGCCCACGGGGCGGCCTCCGCCCGGCGCAGCCGACAGTCGGCGGCCACCGAGGTGAGGATCCCGATCAGGAACAGGCTGCAGGGGATCAGGTCACCGGGCATAGGGATCCGTCCAGAGGAACGCGGGACGCGACGCGTCCGACGCGGCCCCTTCTCTGGGATCAACAGGCCGAAACGTGGCGGGTGCCCCGCGGCATTTGCGCGTCGCCGCTGTTCCGCGGGGCGGAGGCTCCCGGCCGCGCCGCGGAGCCTTTCGGCTGCCGCGCGCGCTCCCGGACGGTCGGGCTCAGAGCTTGGCCGCGGCCGGCGGACCCGAAAAGTCCTCGGGGCCCATGTCGAGCAGGTCGTTCGGGGTCGCGGTCTTGTCGTAGGCGGCACTGGCCGCGGCCTCGATCGCCGCCTGGTTCCGGGCGAACAGGTCGAGGGGTGCGAGGTCGGCCCCGCCGGCGAACGTCTGGCGCAGAACCGGGATCGGAACGTCGATCCCGATCACCCGCTCGCCGTTGGTCATGGCGAACCGGATCAGGTTGTCGTCGGCGGCCAGGATGTGGGCGCCGCCGTCCAGGTAGCGGGTGAGGGGCATGGGAGCGGTCCTTTCACGGTCCAGTCGCGGACCAATGAGGTAGGGCGCCGCGCTCCCGCGTGAATGGACCCGGATCGCCCGACCGGCGGGGTCCGGGCCTTCCTGGACTCGGCGCACGAAACAACATATATGTTGCATCGCGTGTGCCCCGGGAGGATGCAACGGATGCGTCGCTCCGCGTGAACAGCAGCCAGGCCAGGCGCTTCCTCGCCCGCCATGGATGCAGCTTCGAGCCCGGCAAGGGCGGCCACCTGATCGTCCGCCGCGAGGGCCGGATGTCGGTGCTTCCGCAGCATGGCGGCGCGAAGGAACTCGGCACCGGGCTCTGGAAGAAGATCCTGAAGGATCTGGATATCAAGGATTAGGAGCGATGCTCAGGTATCCCGTGACGCTGACCCCGGACGCCGACGGAACCCTGCTGGTGACCTGCCCGGACCTCCCGGAGGTCACGAGCTTCGGCGAGGGCTCGGCCGACGCGCTCGTCCACGGCGCGGATGCGGTGGCGACAGCCCTCAAGGGGCGCATCACTGCACGACAGCCGGTCCCGCCGCCCGGCCCGATCAACGGCCACGCCGTCGCCCTGTCGGCGCTCACGGCCCTCAAGCTCGAACTCTATCGGGCGATGCTGGAGACCGGCATCCGCAAGGCCGATCTCGTCGGCCGGCTGCGCGTGCACCCGCCGCAGGTCGACCGGCTTCTCGATCTCGACCACGAATCCCGCCTGAGCCAGATCGAGGCGGCGCTGACCGCCTGCGGGCGCGAGATCGTCGTGGCGACCCAGGCCGCCTGAGCCGGCGCGCCGCAAGGCCTATCGCCCTGGGGTCCAGGCGTCGGACGAACACGCGCCCCCCCGCCCGCCCTCCCGGAGCCGCGCGGCGGAGCCCGGGATGTCAGGATGATCGACCGGGCCGTTCGCGGCATCCCCGATGGGCGAAGTCGGGCGTTGTTAGCCGTCCCCGAACGTCCGAGAGGGGCGGATTTGGGAGGGTCCGCTTCCGAGCGACAGGCATTGAAGCGGACGCTCCGCCCCGTCCGCTCATGGTCCTCAGCGGCAGTCGAAGCCTGATCCCGCGAACGGGGTTACTGCCCATGCCTTGTCAGGCTTCAGGTCGTCGCGCGTCTGCTCGATCCACTCAGCCAAAGGCGTCAGCCGAAGACCATACGGCTTGGTCATCCCCTGCGCCTCCGACACATACGGGGCATGATCGCCGGGGCGATGGACGACTTGGACAACGTGCGTGATGCCACGGGGGCGAGGGTGGTTCTTCGCCCATGCACCTCCGCCCTGCTGCAAGCCGATGGTCGCATAAGGCGGCAGTCCCGCGACGGTGATATGGCCGCCCGTCAGGATGACGCCGGAGCGCCGCTCCAGGTTCTCGATCAGGCGGTCCGACCACGTGTGAACCGCCGCTTGTTCCTCGCTGCTGAAGACGGGACGTCCAGCTTCACGGTTCGCCGCAGCCATACCAGCCGACAGGAGCCGAGCGGTCCATCCCGAGCAGTCGATGACAGCGGGATCGTCGTTCAGACCGCTGGCCTTGACGCCTCCCTTGTAGCCCACCCGTCCGGTGTATCGTTCGACGAGCGCCCACATCGCTGCGCCGGCTGCGTCGATCCACGGAATGTCGTTCATACGCGTAGGACCTGCTCGGAAGCCCGACGGTAGCTTCAGGAGCGCCGCATAACCATTCCGAGGCGAAGCGGTCGAAAAACCAACGGATGGCCGCTTCCGGGAGGCCTAAAAGGTATTGGGCGTGGCCGTGTCGGCTCGCGAGCGGACCGTATCAGGCCTGTCGCAGCGGAACGCGCCGCGGCAGCGCACGCGGTTCCGGCAAGATCCTTTCTGCAGCCGCCGCCGCGTCGTGACGGCCCGGGTTCTTCGGCAAAGGAAATGCTGTAGACGGACCGGGACAGCCCAACCCAGCCCGCGCATCCGAGTCGCCAGAGCCATGTCCGCCCCCCTTCTCGCCCGCCCGGAACCGCGCCCCGGCGTTCTGGCGATCGACACCTACGTGCCCGGCAAGAGCGGGCGGCCCGGCGGCGGCAAGGTCCACAAGCTCTCGTCCAACGAGACGCCGCTGGGGCCGAGCCCGGTGGCGCTCGCGGCGCTCCACGAGGCCGCCGCCAAGCTGGAGACCTACCCGGACGGCCGAGCCACGGTGCTGCGCACGGCCATCGCCAAGCGCTACGGGCTCGATCCGGAGCGGATCGTCTGCGGCGCGGGCTCGGACGAGTTGCTGTCGCTGCTGGCCTACGCGTATGGCGGCCCCGGCACCGAGGGGATCTACTCGGAGCACGGATTCCTGGTCTACCGGATCGCGATCCTGGCGGCCGGCGGAGAGCCGGTGGTGGCGCCCGAGCGCGACTTCACCACCGACGTCGACGCGATCCTGGCCCGGGTCACCGAGCGGACCCGGATCGTCTACGTCACCAACCCGAGCAACCCGACCGGCACCTACCTGCCGTTCGACGAGATCCGCCGCCTGCACGCCGCCCTGCCGGCCAACGTGCTGCTGGTGATCGACGGCGCCTACGCGGAATACGTGCGGGCGAACGACTACTCGGCCGGGCTCGAACTCGCGCTCGAATCCGAGAACGTCGTGATGACCCGGACCTTCTCGAAGATCCACGGGCTCGCCGCCCTGCGGATCGGCTGGATGCTGGCGCCGGCCCACGTGGCCGACGCGGTCAACCGCATCCGCGGCCCGTTCAACGTCTCCGGGCCGGCCATCGCGGCGGGCGCGGCGGCGATCGCCGACGAGGCCCACATGGCGGCCGCCGCCGCCCACAACGCCGAGTGGCTGCCAAAACTCACCGCGGGCGCCCGGGCGCTCGGCCTGACGGTGACGCCGAGCGTCGCGAACTTCGTGCTGATCCACTTCCCCGACGCCCCCGGCCGCTCGGCCGCCGACGCCGACGCGTTCCTCACCGAGCGCGGGCTGATCACCCGCCGGGTCAGCGCCTACGGCCTGCCCAACGCCCTGCGGGTGACGGTGGCGGGGGCGGAGGCCAACGCGGCCTTCCTGGCGGCGCTCGGAGACTTCGTGCGGGGCGCGCATGCCTGAGACGGCAACCCCGCCCATCGGGCGCCTCACCATCGTCGGGCTCGGGCTGATCGGTTCCTCGATCGCCCGCGCCGCCCGGCGCTACGGCCTCGCCCGGACGATCGTGGCCCTGGACCGCGACGAGTCCGTGCGCGCCCGGCTCACCGAACTCGGCATCGCCGACCTGGTCACCGGCGACCCGCGTGAGGGCGCCACGGAGGCCGACCTGGTGATCCTGTGCGTGCCGGTGGGCGCCATCGGGGCGGCGGCGGCCGAGTTGGCGCCGCACCTGAAGCCCGGCGCGATCGTGTCGGATGTCGGCTCGGTCAAGGGCGCCGTGGTGGCGGCGGTCCAGCCGCACCTGCCCGAAGGAGTCGCGCTGGTGCCCGGCCACCCGATCGCCGGAACCGAGTTCTCGGGGCCGGATGCGGGCTTCGCGACCCTGTTCCAGGGCCGCTGGTGCATCCTCACGCCCCCCGAGGGCACCGACCCGGCGGCGGTGGCGCGGGTCCGGGCCCTGTGGGAGGGCATGGGCGCCGACGTCGAGACCATGAGCGCCGAGCACCACGACCACGTGCTGGCGATCACCAGCCACCTGCCGCACCTGATCGCCTACAACATCGTCGGCACCGCCGCGGACCTCGAATCCGCGACCCAGTCCGAGGTGATCAAGTTCTCGGCCAGCGGGTTTCGCGATTTCACCCGCATCGCCGCCTCCGACCCGACCATGTGGCGCGACATCTTCCTCAACAACCGCGAGGCGGTGCTGGAGATGCTCGGCCGGTTCAACGAGGACCTGTCGGCGCTGGCCAAGGCGGTGCGCTGGGGCGACGGCGACGCGCTCCACGCGATGTTCACCCGCACCCGGGCGATCCGGCGCAGCATCGTGGCCCAGGGCCAGGAAACCGCAGCCCCGGATTTCGGCCGCCCGCGGCCGCCGGAGGAATAGGGCGGCCCGGCGACGAAGGACCCCGGATCCGCAAGCCCGTACGGGGAGGGGGGCCGATCGGTCGAAGACACGAAACGATCAGGCCGCCAGATCCTCCCGGGCGATCCGGCGGCAATGTTCCAGGTAGCCGCGCTGGTGGGCGCCCATCAGGTCGGTGACCGCGGACCAGAGCCAGCCGGGGGTGTCGGCGCCCTGGCCAGGGGCGCGCACCGTCGCGCTCCAGGCCTGCCGGTCGGCGTCGCCCATCTGGCGGCCGTGGGCGCGGCCCAGGATCGCGGCGAGGTGGCCCGAGACCCGCACCGCCTCGCCGCGGGAGAATTGCTCGGCGTCGATCTTGAGATCCTGCGGCATCAGCTCGCGGACCGTGACCGGGGTTCCCCGGAACGTCGCCGCGACCATCCGGTCGCCGAGATTGGGCGAGAGGGCGCGGGCGCCGGCCACGACCCGGGCGGCGGCGTCGGCCGGCATGTCGGCCCCCGGGGCGGGCGGGGCCAGGTACGGCACCGCCTCCTTGACGTCGAGGAGCGCGAGGTGCGGGCGGGCGCCGCCCACGATCTCCACGAGGCCGGCGTAGCGCAGCCGGCCGAGCGAGCTGCAGCCCTTGATCCAGTAGGCGGCGTCGCGCAGCCGGATCTCCGCCCCGGCCTCGGCGCCGCCGAGCGCCAGGACCAGCCGGTGCACCTCCGCGTCGCGGCTCAACGCCTCGAACGCCTCCTGCTCGGCACCGTCGAGGTCGAAGAACCGGTCGCCGCGGGGCAGCCGCGCGTCCTTGCCCTTGAGCCGCTCCCGGGACAGGTGGCGCCAGCGCCGGCCGAGCGCGCGCCGGCGCGTGGTGGCGACGATGTCGGATTGGGCGATGCCCCGCTCGGCCCCCTCGGGGTCGAGGATGCCGTCCGCGTAGCCCAAAGCCATCGCGTCCATCATCCGGGCGGTGACGAGGCCCGGCAGGGTCGCGTTGAGGGCGGCGGTCACCAGAGACAGGGCCAGCCGGACCAGGTCGAAGGCCGGGTTCGACACCAGGGTCTGGTCGAGGTCGCGGATCTGGATGTCGATCCGCCCGTCGGGGCCGGCCACCGCGCCGAGATTGCCGAGATGCGCGTCGCCGCAGATCCAGACCGGCGGCCCCTCCGGCAGGGTGCCGGCCGGCATGGCGGCGATCAGGTCGTAGAAATGCGCGGTGCTGCCCCGGACGTAGGCGTGGGGCGAGGAGGCGATCTTGCACAGGCGGCGCTTCTCCAGCACGCTCGCCTCACGCCCCGACCGGGCCGGCACCTGCATATCCATCCGTCGTCCGTTCCCCTGCCGCGCCCTGTCCGAGAGGTGCGCGAAACGATGTCGGGTGCGCGGTTAGAATGTCATCCTTAGGCGCGGGTGAGCGTTTTGACGCAGCGCGAAGGTGCGCGCCATCTTCGTACGTATCGGGCACCGCGCCCTCTTTCGCCCGCAACGGCTACGGCATCCACACAGCTCTGGATGTAGCTCGGGTCCCCTCTCCCGTGCGGGAGAGGGACAGGGTGAGGGATGCGACCTCTCCGGAAAGTCCTGGTCCCTCACCCCAACCCTCTCCCGCACGGGAGAGGGGGCGCGTCGCGGTTTGCCTAACGCGGCCGAGTGGCATCGTAGCCCAAAGAGGGATGAGGAAGCGCGCGGGTCCGCCCGCCCCTCAGGCCGCCTGCTGCTCGACCCGGTTCCGCCCCGCGGCCTTGGCCCGGTACAGGGCGATGTCGGCGCGCTTGAGCATGTCGCCGGGGCCGGTGTCGTCCGGGTGCCGGACCGCGACCCCGATCGAGACCGTCACCGGGATCGTCCGGGTGGCGCGGTGGACCGAGAACGGCATCGCCTCGACCTTCTCGCGGATGCGCTCGGCGATGGCCCGGGCCTCGGCCAGGCCCGCCTCCGGCAGGACCACGACGATCTCCTCGCCGCCGTAGCGGGCGACGGTGTCCACCGGCCGGGTGTGCTGGCGGACGCGCTCGGCGAAGGTGCGCAGCACCTCGTCGCCGGCCTCGTGGCCGTAGCTGTCGTTGATCGCCTTGAACCGGTCGATGTCGAGGATCAGCGCCGCCAGACCCGGGCGCCGGGTGGTCTCGTCGGAGAACAGCGCGCCGAGGTGGTTGTCGAGGTAGCGCCGGTTGTGCAGGCCGGTGAGCGCGTCGGTGATGGCCAGCTGCAGGGAGGCCTGCATGGCGCCCCGGAGGGCGTCCGTGAAGCGCTTGCGCTTCACCTGGGTGCGGACCCGGGCCATCAGCTCGTTGCGGTCCACCGGCCGCATCAGGAAGTCGTGGACGCCGAAATCGAGGCCGCGCACCACTCGGGCGCGGTCGTGCTCCTCGGCCAGCATGATCAGGGGCATCGCCCGGGTGCTGTCGAGCGAGCGGAGCTGGCTGCACAGGCGCAGGCCGTCCGACCCGTCGAGGTCGAGGCTGACCAGGGCGAGGTCGAACACGCCCTCGGCGGCGAGCCGCATCGCCGCCTGCGGATCGGGCTCGATCGTGACCGCGTGGTGCTGGCGCAGGGCCCCGGCCATGCGTTCGGCCGAGCCGGGCCGGTCCTCGACCAGCAGGATCCGGGCGTCGAGGCCGGTCTCCGCGGTGGCGAGCGCCAGGGGATCGCCGATGCCGAACGCGCGGGACGCCAGCGCCCGCTGGCGCAATTCATCGGTGACCGCCTTGAGGCGCACGAGGCTGCGCACCCGGCTGAACAGGGCGGTGTCGTCCACCGGCTTGGTCAGGAAGTCGTCGGCCCCGGCATCGAGCCCGCGCAGGCGGTCCGAGGGCTGGTCGAGGGCCGTCACCATCACCACCGGGATGTGGGCGGTGACCGGGTTGTTCTTGAGGTAGCGGCAGACCTCGAACCCGTCCATGCCGGGCATCATCACGTCGAGCAGGACGATGTCGCAGAGGCCCTTCTCGCAGATCGCGATCGCGTCCGGCCCGTTCATGGCGGCGATCGTGTCGAAATACTCCAGCCCGAGCTTCGTCTCGAGAAGCTTCACGTTCGGGAACAGGTCGTCGACGATCAGGACGCGGGCCGACATGGTTCCTCGCTGACGCGCGGTTGCGCGGTTCCGCCCGGGGCGGTCGGCCGTTCGCCGTTACCGGTGCGCCGCTCCGGCGTCACCGGGGCTCAAGATACGCGCGAACCGTTGCCAAAAACTTCGCGACGGAGATCGGCTTCGACAGATAGGCCTCGCAGCCGCCCTCGCGGATCCGCTCCTCGTCGCCCTTCATGGCGAAGGCCGTGATCGCGATGACCGGAATGCTCTTGAGGTCGTCGTCCTCCTTGAGCCATTTGGTCACCTCGAGGCCGGAGACCTCGGGGAGCTGGATGTCCATGAGGATCAGGTCGGGGTGGTGCGCGCGGGCCAGCTCGATCGCCTCGATGCCGTGGGCGGTCTTCAGGGTCGCGTAGCCGTTCGCCTCCAAGAGGTCGTTGAACAGCTTCATGTTCAGTTCGTTGTCCTCGACGATCAGCACCGTCTTTTTCATGATCCGATGTCCCGGTGCGCGCCGATCATGATTAGCGGGCGGTGAAGCCCCTTGATGACCTTTGTAGCGATCACATGTTGATGAATGGCAAACCTCTTCAAGGGGCCGAATCTGCGGAACGGCTCGCCCTCGACGTTCTGCTGTGGATCGTCGCGGAGGACGACCGGCTCCTGCCGTTCCTCGCCGCGAGCGGCCTGAGCGCCGACACCCTGCGGGAGAGCGCCCAGGAACCGGCCTTCCTGGCCGGCGTGCTCGACCACGTGATGGGCGACGAGGGCGTGCTGGTGGCCTGTGCCGGCGCACTGGAGATCAAGCCGGAGCGGATCGCCGCAGCCTGGCGCACGCTGTCGCCGCAGCCGGAGGATGATTGGGCGTAAGGGGACGGCTTGACGCGTCGGGGGTCGAGCAGCGGACGGGCTTTTGGCGGGGAAGCGGCCAGGTTGTCAGGCGCGGGAGGCGCGGCTTCCCTCCCCCCTCTGCGGGGGAGGGTGGCCCCCGAAGGGGGTCGGGAGAGGGGAGCGCCGGTGCAGGAAAGAGCGCTGACCCGCACATCGGCTCTGCCTCATTCGGACGCCGGGTTCCCCTCTCCCGACCCGGCCTGACGGCCGGCCCACCCTCCCCCGCAGAGGGGGGAGGGAGATGCGCGCACGGCCTTCCGCCTCATCCTCGATCCAGAATGACCCTCGGCCCCAGCCTCACGGCGTGCAGCCCTTCTCGCCCTCCTTGGCTGCCGCCCGGCCGGCCTGATCGTCGATGTCGAGGGTGGTCATGTCGCCCAGGATGGCGAACTCGCCGTAATCGAGCTTGAGCGCGCCGCTGACCCCGTTCTCGTAGAGGTCGAAGCCGAGGGTGTAGATCGGCGTCCGCTCCCCCGCCCCCGGGGTGTAGTAGCTCAGCCGCACCGGCCAGTGCGGCATGCCGGAGAGCGGCCCCGTCCGCAGAGGCTTGTCGCGGGCGGCGTCGGCGGCCGGGCCGGCCCCGGCATGGCCGATCACCGCGAAGGTGTCGTAGATCTTCTTGCCGTCGTCGGAGCCGTCGAACACCTTGGCCGAGAGGGTCGCCTGGCCGCCCCGCGCCGCCGCGATCAGGTGGCGCATGTGCTCGCTCGGGAACAGCACCGGCCCCTCCACGGCGAAGGACTTGGCGCCCTTCAGCTTCACGGTCACGCCGTCGCCCTGCTCCGAGGCGGTGCCGTCCACCGGGGCGGCGGGCTGGTTGTTGGTCAGGGTCGTGGTCTTGAACCGGAACTCCCGGCCCTTGCCACCCTCGAAGGTGGTGCTGCGCATGTCCGACAGGCGCGGCCCGCTCTCGCCGGAGGAGAGCTCCGTCACCTGCCGGGTCAGCATGGTGTAGCCGCGGCAGGCATCGCCCCGGAAGTCGATGACGATGCGGCCCCGGGCGCTCTCCACCGAGCGGGTGCCCCCGCCCTCGGCCAGCGACAGGTCGTAGACCGCCCGGTGGTTGGCGAGCACGATCTCCCCCGCGGGCGCGGGGGCCTCGGCCTTGGCCTCGGGCGGAGGCGGCGGCTCGGAGACGGCCGGCGCGGCCTGCGCCCCCCAGGCGGAGACGAGAAGGCCGGCCGTCAGGAGGTGCGAGAGGCGCATGGATGATCCCGGTTCAAGGTCCGCCAGATAGCAGGCGACGCGAAAGGGGCAATCGTCGGGCATCGGGGCGGTCCCCGATACGGGGCTCCCAAAGCGCAGATCACGCGCCCCCCTTTCCCGGACAGGTGAAGCGAAGCGGAACCTGATCCGGGACCCAGCACACGAAGCGCCGCGCCAGCGGCACAGGTCGATCGGACGGACGCTGCGCGCCGTCATGTGCTGGGTCCCGGGTCGCATTCCGCTGGCGCTGCATGCGCCCGGGAAAGGGCCCTGCAGACCGGCTCGACGCCCTGTCCCGGCTCTCGGCCCAACACCGTGAAAGAGCTGGGGCTGAGCGGAGTATCGGGGTAAAGCCCCGATGGACCAGGGCGCCGCCCTGGACCCGCGAAAGGTCCCGGACCTTTCGAAACCTTGACGTTCACCGGTAGCCTTGGGCCTGCAGGGTGAACAGCTCGGCGTAGCGGCCGCCCCGCGCCATCAGGGCGGCGTGGCTGCCCTCCTCGAGCAGCCGGCCGCCCTCCAGGACCAGGATCCGGTCGGCCATCCGCACCGTCGAGAACCGGTGCGAGATCAGCACCGCGGTGCGGCCCGCCGACAATTCGCGGAACCGGGCGAACACGTCGTGCTCGGCCCGGGCGTCGAGCGCCGCGGTCGGCTCGTCGAGGATCAGGATCTCGGCCTCGCGCATGTAGGCCCGGGACAGCGCGACCTTCTGCCACTCGCCCCCCGACAGGTCGAGGCCGCCGGCGAAGCGCTTGCCGAGCGGCTGCGCGTAGCCCTGCGGCAGGCGCGCGATCACCGGGGCGGCGAGCCCCCGGACGGCGGCCGCCGCGATGCGGTCCTGGTCGCCGGCGGCCTCGATCCGGCCGACCGCGACGTTCTCGCCCGCCGTGAGATCGAACCGGACGAAGTCCTGGAAGATCGCCGCGACCCGCGCCCGCAGGGCGTCGAGGTCGTAGGCGCCGAGCGGCAGTCCGTCGAGCAGCACGCGGCCCTCGTGCGGGTCGTACAGCCGGGTCATCAGCTTGACGATCGTGGTCTTGCCGGCGCCGTTGCCGCCGACCAGCGCCACGGTCTCCCCGGCCCGCACCGCGAAGGACAGGCCGCGCAGGGCCCAGGTGTCGGTGCCGGGATAGCGGTAGCCGACATCCTCGAACACCAGCCCGTCGCGGATCGGGCTCGGCACCGGCGCGGGCCGTGCGGGCGAGCGGATCTCCGGCCGGATCGCGAAGAACGAGAAGAAGTCGTCGAGATACTGCGCCTGGCCGCTGATCTGGGTGAGGCCGAGCAGCAGCCCCTCGATGCCGCCGCGCAGGCGCTGGAAGGCCCCGGCCAGGAAGGCGAGGTCGCCGATCGAAAACGCCCCCGCCACGGTCCGCCAGACGATCACCGCGTAGGCGGCGTAGTAGGCCAGCGTCCCGAGGCTCGCGAAGGCGAAGCCCCAGCGCGCCCGGGCGGTGGCCAGCGCCCGGTTCTCGGCGAGCAGGTCTTTCGCGAGGCCGGCGTACAGCGCCGTGATGTAACCCGAGAGGCCGAACAGCTTCACCTCCTTGGCGGTCTCGACGCTGGCGCCGAGGTAGCGCAGGTAGTCGATCCGCCGCCGCTCCGGGCTGCGGATCCAGGCCAGCCGATAGCCGGCCTTCGTGAAGTGCCACTCGTTGAGCAAAGCCGGCACGAGGGCGGCGGCGATCAGCACCACCAGCCAGGGCGTGAAGGCCGCCACCCCGGCGGTGAGCGAGGCGAGCGTCACCAGCGCCTGGAACTGGCCGAACACCGTGCCGATCAAGCCGGTGCGGCCGCTGACCTGGCGGCGCGCCCGCTCCAGCCGGTCCTGCTGGGCGCTGTCCTCGAACTGCGCGAGATCGAGCGAGGCGGCATGCGCCATCAGCCGCACCGAGGCGGCGTTGGCGTAGAGGTCGCCGATCAGCGTCTCGGTCAGGCTCGCGAGCCGGCCGGTGAGGTCGGACAGCAGGGCGAGGCCGAGTTCGGCGGCGACCAGGATGGCGAGGCGCGCCCGGGCCGGATCGGCCAGCCAGTCCGCGAGGCCGGCCTCCGCGGCCGGGCGGGCATGCTCGGCCACGATCCCGTCGAGGATCAGCTTGGCGAGGTAGAGCGACAGGATCGGCAGGAACGCCGCCACCAGGCGCAGGGCGAGGCTCGCCGCCAGCAGGCGCGGGCTCGCCGCCGCGATCTCGCGGAACAGGGCCGGCAGGTAGCGCAGCGCCCCCAGGCGCTCGCCGAGGCGCGCGATCGGGTCGGTCATCGCCGGCCGGTCCGGGCCTGCGCCGGGGCGGATCGCCTGTTGACGGCGGGGGCCGTTCGGCCCGGGATCCGGGCGTTCGATTGGCCGGCAGGTCGCAAGAGCATTATCTGGAGCCTGAAATTCAATGTCATCGTCGAGTGACGCGTGTTGAGCGGCCCCGCAATCCTGCGCATTTCCATCCTGCTGATCCTGGCCGGCATCCTGGCGGCGTTGGTGCAGTCCATGCTGCCGACCCCGGCGCCGTCTCCGGCCCCCGTGGCCGAGGCGCCCGCCGCCAGCGTCCCGGCCGAGCCGCCGCCACCGGACCCGGCGCCCCGGCCCGTCGCGCCCGCGCCGGCACCGGCACCGGTCCCTTCACCGACCCCGTCGCCGCCGCCGGCGCAGCAGCAGCAGCAGATGCCGTCCGACGCCCTCGCGTTCCCGGCCGAGCCCGTCCCGGCCCAGCCCGGCCTCGATCAGGGCGCGGCCGAGATCGACCGGGCCGAGGACGATGCCGGCCCCCGGGCCCTCGCGATCCTCGACCTGAACACCGCCTCGGTGGCCGACCTCAACAAGCTCCGGGGCGGCGGCGCGATCGGCCGGGCGATCACCGCCAAGCGCCCCTACGCGTCCGTGGACCAGCTCCTGTCGAAGCGCGTCCTCAGCCGGGCGGTCTACGAGAAGATCAAGGATCAGGTGACGGTGCGGTGATCGCCTCGGGGCCAGCCACCGGCGAACACCCTGGCGGCACCCGCCGCGATGTGCAAATAAATACACATTGCGGCGGAACCTCCCATGCCCAGGGTCGAGACGGATCGCAGGACCATCGTGGATCGGTTGATCGCCGCGGGCTGGGTCCGCGAAGGCGGAACCAAGCATGAGAAATTCTCTCACCCGAGCCGGCCAGGCATCAAGATCATGGTGCCGCGACACAGGGTACTGACGCCGGGCGTCGCCCGCAGCATCGCCAGCGCCGCAGGCTAGATCTGAGGAGGACGCGCATGTCCCGCTACACCGTGCTGATCGATGGCGAGGCCGGCGCCTACGGGGTCGCGTTTCCCGATTGCCCCGGTTGCACCGCCATGGGCGCGACCATCGATGAGGCGATGGTCAACGCGACGGCGGCCCTCAACGAGTGGATGAGCGATCGGATCGCCGCCGGTTTGGCGCCGCCGGCGCCCCGGGCGCCGGAGGTTCTGAGGGCCGACCCGACCCTGACCGAGGCCCTGACCGAGGCCACGCTCGGCGTGGTTCCGCTGCTGCTCGATTCCGGCCGGCCCGTGCGCGTCAACGTCTCGCTGGATGCCGCGGTGCTGGCACAGATCGATACCGCCGCCCGGGCGCGGGGCCTCACCCGCTCGGCCTTCCTGGTCTCCGCTGCGCGGGACAAGATCCGGGCCGAGGGCTGAACCGATCCACGTTCGGCGCACCAGTCCCGACAGATCGTGCCGAGGACCGCGGATCCTCGAATGGGTGGAGCGTGCGCGAACCGATCGTGCCGGCGACACCCTGCTCACCCGAGACCCGCCCTCCTTGCGGCACGTACGTATAAGGCCTAGGGATATTATGGATATCTGGAAAGCATATACATGCCGCTCTACGTCAAGGATCCGCAGGTCGATGACCTTGTCGTCCATCTCATGACGCTGTTGCGCACGACCAAGGTCGACGCGGTGCGCCGAGCGCTTCAGAACGAGATCGCCCGTCAGACTGGCAAGGTCGATCTGGTCGAGCAAACGGTCGACTTCGTCCGAACGCTTCACGAGCGGGCCGGGCCACACCCGAAGCCTGCCGACAAGGCATTCATCGATAGCCTCTACGAGCGCGATTGAGGCGGATCTGCGATGTTCGTGGATGCTTCGGCCCTCACGGCGATCCTGACCGACGAGGCCGACGCGCGCGCGCTGGTCGCCCGGCTGCAGCGGGCGCGCCGCCGCATGACGTCGCCCCTGGCCGTCTGGGAGACCGTCGTGGCCGTGGCGCGCCGCCTCGACCTCCCGATCCCGGAGGCGCGCGATGCGGTGCGCGCCTATCTCGACCTTGCCGGCATCGAGGTCCTCGCCGTAGCCCTGGAGGCTGCCGAAGTTGCCCTCGACGCCTACGACCGCTTCGGCAAGGGCCGGCATCCCGCTGGTCTCAATTTCGGCGACTGCTTCGCCTACGCCTGTGCCCGAACGCACCGGGTTCCGCTGCTCTACAAGGGCAACGATTTCCCGCTCACCGACATCGAGGCCGGGTGAGGCGCGGCCGCGGGACGGGATCCGGGCCGCTCCGCGCTCAGAGCTTCGTCCCAAAGATCTCCGCGACCTGCGGGATGTCCTTGTCGCCCCGGCCGGACATGTTGAGCACCATCAGGTGCTCGGCCGGGCGCTGGGGGGCGATGTCCAGCACCCGGGCCAGGGCGTGGGCCGGCTCCAGGGCCGGGATGATCCCCTCCAGCATCGAGCAGAGCTTGAACGCCTCCAGGGTCTCGGAATCGGTGGCCGAGAGGTACTGGACGCGGCCCATCTCGTGCAGCCAGGCGTGCTCGGGGCCGATGCCCGGATAGTCGAGGCCCGCCGAGATCGAGTGCGCGTCGGAGATCTGCCCGTCCGCGTCCATCAGCAGGTAGGTGCGGTTGCCGTGCAGCACCCCGGGCTTGCCGCCGGTGAGCGAGGCGGCGTGCAGCCCGGACTGGACCCCGTGCCCGGCGGCCTCGACCCCGAAAATCTCGACCTCGCGGTCGTCGAGGAACGGGTGGAACAGCCCCATGGCGTTGGAGCCGCCGCCGATGCAGGCGATCAGCGAATCCGGCAGGCGGCCCTCCTGCGCGAGCATCTGCTCCCGGGTCTCGCGGCCGATCACCGACTGGAAGTCGCGGACCATGGCGGGGTACGGGTGCGGGCCGGCCACGGTGCCGATGCAGTAGAACGTGTCGGCGACGTTGGTGACCCAGTCGCGCAGGGCCTCGTTCATCGCGTCCTTGAGGGTCTTGGTGCCGGATTCCACCGGGATCACCTCGGCCCCGAGCATCTTCATCCGGAAGACGTTGGGCGCCTGCCGGGCGACGTCGACCGCGCCCATGTAGACCACGCATTTCAGCCCGAACCGGGCGCAGAGGGTCGCGGTGGCGACGCCGTGCTGGCCGGCGCCGGTCTCGGCGATGATCCGCGGCTTGCCCATGCGGCGGGCGAGCAGGATCTGGCCGAGCACGTTGTTCACCTTGTGGGAGCCGGTATGGTTCAGCTCCTCGCGCTTGAAGTAGACCTTGGCGCCGTGCCCGGCCGGCGCCGTGGCGCGCATGTGCTCGGTCAGGCGCTCGGCGTAGTAGAGCGGGCTCGGCCGGCCGATATAGTGGGTGCCGTAGCTCGCCATGTCGGCCGCGAAGGCGGGATCGACCTTCGCCGCCTCGTAGGCCGCCTCCAATTCGAGGATCAGCGGCATCAGCGTCTCGGCGACGAACCGGCCGCCGAAGATGCCGAAGCGGCCGCGCTCGTCGGGGCCGGTGCGGAAGGAGTTCGGTTCGGGGGCGATGGTCACGGGGCGGGTCCTTCGACGGGGCGGTTCTTCCGGACGCGGAGAGCGATCTGTTGCCGGGTGCCTAGACCCATGCGGGCGCCGCCGCAATGCGGCCTGCCGCCCACACGCCCGCCTCACAGGATGGCGTCGATGCCCTTCCGGTCAGCCAGGGCGAGCAGCTTCAGCGACGGCCCGCCGGGCTTCTTCTCGCCCCGCTCCCATTTGCTCACCAGCGCGGTGGTCACGTTGAGCGCCCTGGCGAAGATCGCCTGGCTCATTTGCGCGGTCTCGCGGATGGCCCGGATCGCCTCCGGCGCGAGGTCCTCGACCGGCGTCAGGCACGACACGTCGAACCGGCGCATCGTGGCCTTGTCGATGGCCCCGGCGGCATGGAGGTCCCGGGCCACCAGGTGGGCCGACCGGAGCGCGTCACTGCGGTAGGTCGTCTTCGGTTCGGTCGTCTTCGGTTCGGTCATCGTCGATTCGTCTCCAGCCGTGCGCGGCGGCGGATCGCGGTCAGCGTAACCCGTTCGATCCGGGCAGCGAAAGGTCTGGCACAGCAAGCCGCGCATCTTGCCGGAGGACAGCATGGCTCTTCGCAGTACGCTTCGCCCGCTCCTCGGGGCGGCCCTCGGGCTCGGGCTGGCCGGGGCGCTGCTCCTGCCCCGGCTTCCGGCCTTCGCCGAGGAGGCGCCGCGCCGCCTGCCGGAGGCCGCGACCCGCTCGACCGAAACGCCCGGCGCCCAGGTGGCGGTGTTCGCGGGCGGCTGCTTCTGGGGCGTGCAGGGGGTGTTCCAGCACGTGCGCGGGGTGCGCGGGGCGGTCTCGGGCTATGCCGGCGGCGCGGCCGCCGACGCCGACTACAAGGCCGTCAGCCGCGGCGGCACCGACCACGCCGAGGCGGTGGCGGTGACCTACGACCCGGCCGTGATCCGCTACGACGAGCTCCTGCGGATCTTCTTCTCGGTGGCGCTCGACCCGACGCAGGTGGACCGGCAGGGGCCCGATGCCGGGCGGCAGTACCGCTCGGCGCTGTTCCCGCAGGATGCCGAGCAGGCGCGGGTGGCGCGGGCCTACATCGCCCAGCTCGGCGCGGCGAACGCCTACGCCAAGCCCATCGCCACCCGGATCGAGCCCGGCGCGGCCTTCTACCCGGCGGAAGCCTACCACCAGGACTTCATGGCCCTGCACCCCGGCCACCCCTACATCGCAGCCAACGACGCGCCGAAGCTCGACGCGCTGAAGCAGCTGTTCCCGGAGCGGACGGCGCCGCAGCCGGCGCTGGTGAACCAGCCGCCGGCGTGAGGCCGACGCCCGTGCGGGCGCGACGACCGCGGGCCCGCACGGGCGGCAATCCTCCGCATCGTCCGGCCCCGAAAACGTAACCGCAGGCGCCTCTACCCGACGCACCGGCCGGCCCCGCCACCACGACCGCGTCGCCCAAAAATCCCACCCCCACGGCCTTCGTGCACGGCAGCTCGAACCCGGGGCCGGTTGACACCACCCCCGCCATCGCCAACACCTCGCGCCCGCCGCTTCCGGAGCGGCGAACCCGGGAAGACCTGTGACACGATGGCGGTGACGCGCACCTACCTCGACTTCGAGAAGCCGGTTGCCGAGCTGGAGGCCAAGCTCGAGGAATTGCGCGCGGTCGGCGAGCGCGACGGCGCGGTCTCGATCTCCGAAGAGGTCGGCCGGCTGGAGGCCAAGGCCGGCCAGGCCCTGGCCGAGATCTACGCGAGCCTCACGCCCTGGCAGAAGACCCAGGTCGCCCGCCATCCGCAGCGCCCGCATTTCGTGGATTACTGCGCCGGGCTGATCAGCGAGTTCACGCCGCTCGCCGGCGACCGCACCTTCGGCGAGGACGAGGCGATCCTGGGCGGCTTCGGCCGGTTCCGCGGGCGCCCGGTCTTGGTGCTCGGCCAGGAGAAGGGCGCCACCACGGAGGCGCGGCTGCGCCACAATTTCGGGATGGCCCGGCCCGAGGGCTACCGCAAGGCGGTGCGCCTGATGGAGACCGCCGACCGGTTCGGCCTGCCGGTGATCGCCTTCGTCGACACCGCCGGCGCCTATCCGGGCATCGAGGCCGAGGAGCGGGGCCAGGCCGAGGCCATCGCCCGCTCCACCGAGGCGTGCCTGGCGCTCGGCGTGCCCAACGTCGCCGTGGTGATCGGGGAGGGCGGCTCGGGCGGCGCCATCGCGCTCGCCACCGCCAACCGGGTGCTGATGCTGGAGCACGCGATCTACGGGGTGATCTCCCCCGAGGGCGCCGCCTCGATCCTGTGGCGCGACCAGGGCCGCGCCCACGAGGCCGCCACCGCCATGAAGATCACCGCGCAGGACCTGCTGCGCCTCGGCGTCATCGACGGCATCATCCCGGAGGCCACCGGCGGCGCCCACCGCGACCGCGAGGCGGCGATCCGCGGCGCTGGCGACGCCGTCGCGGACGCGCTCGCCCAGTTCGACGGCCTGAGCCCCGTGGAGATCCGCGACCGCCGGGCGGAAAAGTTCCTCGCCATCGGCCGGACGCTGTGAGCAGCCCAGGCGCGACGGGCGGCCTGCTGGGCGCCCTCGGGCGGCTCCTGGGGCGGCGCGACGCGCGCGAGCCGGGCGGGCACAACCACGTCTCGCTCGGCTGCAATTGCCAGATGGCGCACGTGCTCAAGACCCTGGACCTGCGCCACTGGTCCGGCCCGCTGGACTGGATCTTCTCCATGCCCGGCATGATCCGGGATTGCCTGGACGACGACTTTGCCGCGCTCACCGACCGGGACCAGCTCGAGAGCATCCCGGAGGCGGAGCGCCGCGGCCCCGACATCTGGCGCGGCCGGCACCGGCTCTACCGGGAGCGGCACGGGCTCGAATGCGTGTTCAACCACCACGACCCGGCGGCGAACGCGGCCGATTACGCCTTCCTGGCCGAGGGCGTGCGCCGCCTGCGCGTCGCCCTCGACACCCCCGGCACCCAGAACCGGCTGTGGATGATGACCCACCTCCACACGCCCCGGGAGACGGTGGAGGCGATCGACGACCTTCTCGCGCGCCGGGCGAGCCGCAACCACCTGACCTTCCTGCAGCTCCGGCCGGACCATCCGGGCGTCGCGGTGGTGGAGGCGGCCGACCTGCGCC
This sequence comes from Methylobacterium mesophilicum, assembly GCF_022179445.1. GTDB lineage: Bacteria > Pseudomonadota > Alphaproteobacteria > Rhizobiales > Beijerinckiaceae > Methylobacterium > Methylobacterium mesophilicum. The sequence goes on from NZ_BPQU01000022.1 coordinate 81,921, forward strand.
CGACCTTGCGCTGGCTGACGGTCCAGACCCGCTCGACCCCGGTCGGCCTGCGGCTGGCCGACCCGGCCGAGGACGCCGAGCTCGTGGAGATCATCCGCACCGAGGCGGCCCGGCCGCCGGAGGTGTTCGGGTGAGCTGTCTCATTGCTCCGGCTCACCCCCCGCGCATCCGCGCCGCCAGAAAATCCACCAGCACCCGCACCCGGGCCGGCAGGCCCACGCCGCCCACGAACACCGCGTGGATCGCCTCGCGGTCCTGCGGATTGAACGGCTCCAGCAAGGGCACCAGCCGGCCGGCCGCGAGGTCGTCGGCGATGTGGAAGGTCCCGACCCGGGTGATGCCGACGCCGCCGAGCGCCAGCTGCACCAGGGTCTCGCCGTTGTTGGCCGCGATGGTGCCGTGCACCGGCAGGACGAAATCGCGTCCGTCCTCGCGGAACGGCCAGCCGGGCTCGCTGCGGCGGAAGGTGAAATCCAGGCAGTTGTGGCCGGCGAGGTCGGCGGGCCGGCGCGGCGTCCCGGCCCGGGCGAGGTAGGCGGGGGCGGCCACCACGGTCCGGCCGGTCTCGCCGAGCCGCCGGGCGGTGAGCGGGCTGTCGGCCAGGGGCCCGAACCGGATGCCGATATCGGCCCGGCCGCCGAGCACGTCGGCGATCTCGTCGCTCAGGTCGATCTCGACCACGATGCCGGGATGCTCCGCCACGAAGGCCCCGAGCAGCGGCACGATCACCAGGCGGCCGTGGGCGGTGGCGGCGCTGACCCGGACCCGTCCGCGCGGAGAGCCCCGGTCGGACAAGGCCGTCTCGGTCTCGTCGAGGTCGGCCAGGATGCGCCGTGCCGCGCGCCCGTAGGTCTCGCCCTCCTGGGTCAGGCGCAGGGTTCGGGTGGTCCGGACCAGGAGTTGCACGCCGAGCCGCGCCTCGATCCGGGCGACGACCCGGCTCACGGCCGAAGGGGTCAGCCCGAGCCGGCGCGCCGCCGCCGACAGGCTGCCGGCCTCCGCCACCGCCACGAACACGGCCATGTCCCCGGCGCGGTCGACCCCGTCGCGCTGCATGCGTGACACCCCTGCACGGATCCCGATCCGCCGCGCCGGCCTAACGATCGGCCGGCGATTCGGCCATGTGCAGGCGCGGACCGGACGACCTCCGGCGAGGCACTCAGGCGGCGTCCGGGACGGGCGTGATGCGGGCGAGCTCGTCGCCGATGGCCGAGAGCAGCGTCTCGCTCTCGAACTGCATGTGCAGATTGAGCCAGAACTGGTGCGAGGTCCGGAACAGCCGGGCCAGCCGGAGCGCCGTATCGGTGCTGATGCCGATCTCCTCCTTCACGATCCGCTCGATCCGCGAGCGCGGCAGCCCCAGTGCGCGCGCGACGGCGCCGGCCGAGAGGCCGAAGGGGGCCATGAATTCCTCGCGCAGGATCTCGCCGGGGTGGACCGGCGGATGCGCATCGAACGCCTCCGCCCGGTCGAAGATCCGGCGCAGATCGGCGATGGTTTCGGCGCTGTGTGCCATGGGATGAATCTTGTCGTCGGTGGTCGTCATGACACCCTCGGGCAAGGCCGAATGCCTCAGTGATAGTCGGTGAACTCGACCCGGTCGGGACCGGAGGCGGTCCAGATGAAACAGATGCGGAATTGGTCGTTGACCGCGATAGCGTGCTGACCCACGCGATCCCTGCTCAACGGATGAAGCCTGGTCCCCGGTCGATCGTTGAGGTCGTCGAGCGACGTTGCGGCATTCAATGCGATGAGCTTGCGGCGTGTCGCTTTGAATAGGTCGGCCGGAAAACCTTTGGGGCAACGCCCGGCGAAAACAGCCTGTGTGAGCGCATCGTGAAAGCCCAGAATCATCGCACCGGCCCGGACCGCGATGACTGGTATCTGTACCACTGAGTGCAACAATCCGCAATCCTGTGGGTCGGTCGCATGCCCGGCCGCGCAAGCGGGTGACGGACCCGCTGATCGTCCCTCCCACTGGGATTTATGACTGAAACGCACAGATCTCGGTCCCGCCACTGGGCTACTCCCCTCACGCCGAATCCGCCACGTGCGTCTCCGGAACAACCGGAGCCTCCTCATGGCGATCAATCCTCCCCTGCTGGCCCTGGCGGTCGGCGCCTTCGGCATCGGCGTCATGGAGTTCACCCCGATGGGCATGCTGCCGCTCATGGCCGGGGATCTCGGCGTCTCGATTCCCGCCGCCGGCCTGGTGGTCAGCGCCTACGCGCTCGGCGTCCAGGTCGGGGCGCCGCTGATGACGCTGGCCGCGGCCCGGGTGCCCCGGCGCCGGCTGCTGGTCGGGCTGATGGCGATCTTCACGCTCGGCAACCTGCTCGCGGCCATCGCCGACAGCTATGCCATGCTGGTGGTCGCCCGGCTGGTCACCGCGCTGAACCACGGCGCGTTCTTCGGGATCGGCTCGGTGGTGGCCGCCGGGCTGGTGCCGCCGGAGCGCCGGGCCGCCGCGGTGGCGTCGATGTTCTCGGGGCTGACCGTCGCGACGATCGGCGGCGTGCCGCTCGCCGCCTGGGTCGGCAAGGTGCTCGGCTGGCGGGCGGCGTTCTGGGGCATCGCCATGATCGGCGCGGTCGCCATGCTGGCGCTGCGCCTGGCGCTGCCGGAGCTGCGGGTCGAGAGCCGGGATGACCTGCGGGCCGAGTTGCGTGCCCTCGGCCGCGGCCCGGTGCTCGCCGCGCTGGCGCTCACCATGGTGGGGTTCAGCGCGATGTTCACGCTGTTCACTTACATCGTGCCGATCCTGCGGATCGAGACCGGCGCAACGAGCCTGTTCGTCACCGCGATGCTGGTGCTGTTCGGGATCGGCCTCACGGCCGGCAACTGGCTGGGCGGTCGCCTCGCCGATCGCTCGGTGGACGGGACCATCCTCGGATCCCTGGCCGCCCAGATCGTCGTCCTCGCGCTGTTCGCCTGGGGCATGCGGGGAGAAGCATCGGCGGCGCTGCTGATCGTCGTGTGGGGGATCGCGAGCTTCGCCATCGTGCCCCCGCTGCAGATGCGGGTCATGGATGAGGCCGGCGCCGCGCCCAACCTCGCGGCGGCGATGAATATCGGTGCGTTCAACCTCGGCAACGCCATCGGGGCGGCGGTCGGCGGCGGCGTGATCGATGCCGGGCTCGGCTACGGGGCCGTGCCGCTCGCCGGCGCCGCCATGGCGGCGCTGGGCCTCGCCTTCCTGCTGTGGCTGCGCCGGGACGGACGGGTGCGGGCCGCCGCGGCGGCGCGCTGCGGATAAAGGATTCGGTCAGTCGGCCTTGGCTGCAAGAGCTTGAACCACCGCGCTTTCCCTCCCCCCTTTGCGGGGGAGGGTGGCCCCCGAAGGGGGTCGGGAGAGGGGAGCGCCGTTTCCGGAAAGGGCGCGACGGGCGCGAGATCCTGAACCGTCGCGCTGCCCCTCTCCCGACCCGGCCTGACGGCCGGCCCACCCTCCCCCGCAGAGGGGGGAGGGGCGCGCGCATGTTCGTCGCAGCCCTCATCCCCATCCCGCGAAGACGTGTGCACAGCTATCGTATCCACCGCTCACAGCCGTGCAGTGTTGCACCCCGGTCCTTGCGGTAACGAAGGTGCAAGCTTAACGAGCCTATTGGGTTGGGGAGTGGCGCCCGATGTCGGCTATCAAAAGGCCGCCGGGCGCAGACTGAAGACGACGAGGTTCCCCATGACGGCGCGTCTCGCGACTGCGCGACTGCTGGCGGCGGCGTCCCTGCTGGCCCTCGCGCTGGCCGGCTGCCAGGACGGCTCCGGGATCAACGGCCCGAGCGCGCGCAGCATCGCGCCGATCGCCCCCCAGACGCTCGCCCTGATGCAGACCAAGGGCATGCAGCAATCCGACCCGATCCTGATCCGCGCCTACAAGAAGGAAGCGGAGATGGAGGTGTGGAAGCGCGGCGGCGACGGCCGCTACGCGCTGCTGAAGACCTACCCGATCTGCCGCTGGTCCGGCCAGCTCGGGCCGAAGGTCCGCGAGGGCGACCGGCAGGCCCCGGAGGGGTTCTACACGATCACCCCGGGCCTGATGAACCCGAACTCGTCGTACTACCTCTCGTTCGACACCGGCTTCCCGAATGCCGTCGACCGGGCCAACGGGCGCACCGGCAAGTACCTGATGGTCCACGGCACCTGCTCGTCGGCGGGCTGCTTCGCCATGACCGACGCGACCATCGCGGAGATCTACGCGGTGGCCCGGGAGGCGTTCATCGGCGGCCAGCGCAGCTTCCAGTTCCAGTCCTACCCGTTCCGGATGACGGCCCAGAACATGGCCAAGTTCCGCAACGACCCGAACATGCCGTTCTGGCAGAACCTCAAGGAGGGCTCGGATTACTTCGAGGCCCTGCGCGAGGAGCCGAAGGTCGGCCAGTGCGGGACCAAATACGTGTTCGGCGGCTCGGACGCGGCGGCCGGCGCGTGCAAGCCGCGGGTCGACCCCGTCGTGGCCGAGAAGCGCGAGCACGACGAGCGCGAGGTGGCCGAGCTGGTCGCCAAGGGCACGCCGGCCGTGCGCGTGGTCTACCAGGACGGCGGCCAGAACCCGGTGTTCCGGCCGCCGGCCAACACCAGCGCCTTCGCGAGCCTCGGCGGCACCGAGACGGTGCTGCCCTACGACGCCAAGGAGTTCGGCCGGCACAATCTCGGCGACGTCAGCCGCCCCGAGACCCTGGCGGCCGGGCCGCAGGAGATCGAGATCGACCCGAAGGTGCAGCCGACGATGATGGCCGCGGCCGTGCCGGCGAAGGCGACTGCGAAGGCCGGACGGGGACAGAAGCCCGCCGCCACCACGCTGATGGCCAACCGCACCGATCCGGATCTCCGAGTCGAGACCACCGCGTCGGTCGGCCAGAAGCCCGCCCGGATCGCCGTGGCCGACGCGGATGGCGATCCGAGCAGCTACCAGAAGCTGATGGGCTCGCTGTTCGACAAGGAGAAGCCGACCCCCGCCACCCCGGCGGTGGACGCGACGGTCGTGCCCGAGCCGGTCAAGCTCGCGCACGCGGCCGAGCCGCTCGCCCCCAAGGCGGCGGCCAAGCCGCACGCGGTGAAGACCGCGAAGGTGGAGCCGAAGGCCGATCCGAAGCTCGTCCTGCGCAAGGGCGAGCCGGAGGCCAAGGCCAAGCCGTAGCGGCTACGGCCAAGCCGTAGCGGTCACGGCCCCGCCGTAGCGATCAGAGCAGCGGCCGGTCGCGGTTCATCAGCCACAGGGCGTGGACCGTGCCGGGCAGCCAGAAGATCAGCCACAGCAGGATGTTCAGCAGGAACTGCAGGCCGAAGCCCGTGGTGACGAGCACCGCCACCGGCGGGATGAAGATCGCGAGCAGGATTCGGACGAGGCTGGACACGGGAACTCCGAGTTGTGAGGTCGCGGCACAAACGACGCGCGGCCGTGTCCGTTCCCGTTGCGGGTACCACCGTGCGGCTCAGGCCGCCCTTCGTCATCGCGAGCGGTCGAACCGGAACCGTTGCGCGACTCCGCCGGCTCTGATACGTTTTACGTACAACGTAGCGCGCGGCGATGATTCAGAGTTTCGCGGACAAGGATACGGAGGCGCTCCACCTCCGCGACGTCTGTCACCGGCAGTGGCGCGCCTTCAAGGCCGTCGCCGTCCGCAAGCTGGACATGATCGACGCGGCCGCCGCGTTGGGCGACCTGCGTTCCCCGCCCGGCAACCAGCTCGAGAAGCTGAGCGGTAACCGCGACGGACAATGGAGCATCCGCATCAACGACCAGTGGCGCATCTGCTTCACATGGGGCGACGCCGGACCCGAGACCGTCGAGATCGTGGATTACCATAGAGGATAACCCCATGCCCCGCCTGCGCACGCATCCCGGTGAGGTTCTCCGCGAGGAGTTCATGGCGCCGCACGGACTGAGCGCCAATCGCCTCGCCGCCGAACTCGATGTCCCGCCCAACAGGCTCAGCGAGATCGTCCGCGAACGCCGCGGCGTGACCGCCGATACCGCGCTGCGCCTGAGCATCCGGTTCGGGACGACACCCCAGTTCTGGCTCAACCTTCAGACCGCGCACGACCTCTCGCACGCGGAGGCCGAGACCGACCTTTCGAAGGTGCGGCCCTACGAACCGGCCTGAGCGCCTCTTTCACGCTTGGCGCGATGGGACGGACGGGAACCACCGGCTGAAGGTGGCCGAGGCGGCGGCGTTCGCCCTCCGACCCGTCAGGGACATGAGCCACAACGGACTTCCGCCACCCGTGCCGTCATTCCGGGGCCGCGCAGCGGAGCCCGGAAACCAGAAACGCTGCCCCTGCAAGGCTTGGCACATCAGCGGGTCTGGATCCCGGGCTCCGCTGCGCGGCCCCGGGATGAGGGTGCGTGACGGTATGCGTCGAGCCTTCGCCCGAAGAACGAGATCAGGCTTTTCCTGCCGGGGGAACCGAAAATCCGAACCCCTGAGGCCCGTCGCTGCACGGACGGGGAGGGCACGTCCCGCCCCCCCAAAAAACCTCAGTTCTTCGCCGGCGGCGTGGTCGCGCCGGGGACGGCCGCCGCCTGCTTCTCCGGGTTCTTCACCTGGCTGTAGGCGACGTTGGCGAAGGTGCCGATCACCGCGGGCCAACTCGGGCTGGCGTATTGCGGATCGTCGCGGCCGACCTTGCAGAAGGCCGTGGTGAGGGCGTTGACCACGTCGTCGTCGGAGGCGCCGGTGTCGGCCGCCTTGATCTGCGGCACCACCCGGACCAGCGTCGGCACGAAGTCCTGCTGCTTGAGGCCGGTGAGCGTCGCCGCGACGCCGACCTTGTCGAAGGCGGCCTTCAGCGTGTCCTGCTCGATCTCGGCGCAGGGGGCGGTGCCGGCCAGCATGGTCTTGGTGGCGGCCCGGGCCTCGGAGGCCTTGTCGCCGGTCACCGGCGGCGCCTTGTTGCCCCAGGAGTTGCGGATGTAGTCGGTGACGTTCCGGACCTCGACGTCGGTCATCTGCTGGCCGATCGCCACCATCGGGGCGAGCCCGCTCTGGGCGGCAAGACCGCCGTAGATCACCCGCAGCACCGTCTCGGGGCCTTCGGACTGGACGGAGGTGTTGCCGGCCAGCGCCGGCACCGCGCCCTCGATGCCCTTGCCGTTGGGCTGGTGGCAGGAGGAGCAGTAGGTCAGGTAGGTGGAGGCGCCGGGGGCGTCGGCGGTGTCGAAGGCGGTGAGGTCCTTGGGCTTGTAGGTCTGCTTGGCCGGGACCGTGCGCAGGTAGGCGACCATCGCCTTCAGGTCCTCCTCCTTCACCTTGGAGAGAGATTCCATGATGGTCTGGCGCATCGGGCCGGCGGCGACGCCGGGGCGGTCGCCCGGGGCGGTGCCGGTCTTGAGGTAGGTCACCACCTGCTCGTCGGTCCAGGCGCCGATGCCCTGGTGGCCGTCCGGGGTGATGTTGGGGGCGTACCAGCCGTCGATGACGCCGCCGCCGAAGCGGCCGGCGAAGCTCGAATTGCCCACGAGCTTGTTCTCGTTGTGGCACATGGCGCAGTGGCCGAGCCCCTCCACCAGGTAGGCGCCGCGGTTCACCTCGGCGCTGGCGCTCGGGTCGGGCTTGAACCGCTCCTCCGTGAAGAACGCGGTCCGCCACGTCACCAGCGCGGTGCGGACGTTGAACGGGAACGGGATCTGGTTCTCTTTACGCTTCTCGCTCACCGGCGGGAGCGATTGCAGGTAGGCCCAGATGGCCTGCGTGTCCGCGTCGGTGACCTTGGTGTACCAGCCGAACGGGAAGGCCGGATACAGGTAGCCGACATGCTTGCTGTAGCCCTGGCGGAACGACTTCTCGAAGTCGGCGTAGGAGTAGTCGCCGAGCCCGGTCTCCTTGTCGGGGGTCAGGTTGGGGGTCATGATCACCCCGAACGGCATGTTGAGCGCGTAGTTGCCGGCCAGGAACTTGCCGCCCGGGGCGGTGTGGCAGGCGGCGCAGTCGCCCATGGTGACGAGGTACTTGCCCCGCTCGACCGGGTCGGACCCGTCCTGCGCCAGGGCCGGCGCGGCGAGCAGCAGGCCCGCAAGGATGGGGGCCGCGCCACGGGCCGGCGAGAGGGCGTTCCTGCGCTGCATGGCGACCTCTCCCGAGCCGTCTTTATAGGTTTTCCAGGGTGCTGCGCGTGAACGCGGCGCTCTGCGGCGTTGTTCCTGGCTGCGGCCGGGTGCGGCGATGCGCCGTGCCGCCCCGCCGGAACCGGAAACCGAGATCGGCGAGGTGGGCCAGGAGGCCCGCCAGCATCCAGCCGGCGACCGTCGGCCAGCCGGATCCGGTAAGCGCAGCCCGGAGCGCCAGCATCAGCGCCGCACCGGAGCCGAGGTTGGCGAGCAGCGGCCCCGGGGCCATCCCGCGGCGCCGCGCGAACCAGGCGAGCAGCAGCGCCTCGGCGGCGACCAGCCCCAGGATGATATCGACGATCCGCCCCGAGGCGAACAGCGCCTCCATCAGGCCAGCCCCCGGAACGGCGCGTTGAGCCGCACGATCCGCAGGTTCAGGCAGGCGGCGACGCTGACCCAGGCGAGATAGGGCAGGTTCATCAGCCCGGCCGCGATCGAGACCCGGCCGGTGACCAGCACCAGCACGGCGATCGACAGCCACAGGGCCGCGACCTCGGCCAGCGCCCAGTCGGGCCGGCGGAACCGGAAGAACAGCACGCTCCAGGCGATGTTGAGCACGCCGTTCACCGCGTAGGCGGCGACCAGCAGCAGCCGGGCGGTGGGATCGGGATCGCGGTTCCAGACCATCACGGCGGCGATGGTGGTGAGCAGGAAGATGGTGGTCCAGACCGGCCCGAACGCCCAGTCCGGCGGCTTCCAGGACGGGAACCGCAGGTGCCGGTACCAGCCATCCGTCTTGGTTGCGACCCCGCCGGCGACCGCGACCAGGATCGCCACCACGGCCGCCACCACGGGCGGGCCCCAGCTCGGATCGAGCCCCAGAAAAGTCACGGGGAGACCCAGCGGAACAGGTGGGCGAGGTCCTTGAAGAAGATCCGCGCGTGGGCGGCGGGCTTGGCCCGGACCAGCTCCTTGTTCATGTAGCTGTCCCAGGTGAGCTGCTGGACGTCCTTGTCCCGGCAGATCGACACGAACCGCTCGCGCAGGCCGTCGCTGCGGTACCAGACCCACTGCATCATCCCGAGGATCCAGAACACGCGGCCGTGCAGCTTCATGAACTGTTTGCGCGCGCCCGCGAGCGCCCGGACGTCGCCGGTGGCTAGGAAGGCTTTCGCCGCCTCGGCCGAGAGCTGGCCGCCCAGCATCGCGTAGTAGATGCCCTCGCCGGAGGCCGGGGCGACGACCCCGGCGGCATCGCCCGCCAGCAGCACGTCGCGGCCGTTGTCCCAGCGCTTGAGCGGCTTCAGCGGCAGCGGCGCGCCCTCCCGGCGGATCGTCTCGGCGCCGTCGAGGCCGGTGGCGACGCGCAGGGCCCGGATCGAGGAGCGCAGGGAAAAGCCCTTCTTCGCGCTGCCGGTGCCAATGCTGGCGGTCTCCCCGTGCGGAAAGATCCAGCTGTAGAAGTCCGGCGAGTGCCGGCCCTGATAGTAGACGTCGCAGCGGGCGGCATCGACGGCGCCACCCCCCGGCGCATCGGGGGCCGGCACCCGGACGATCTCGTGATAGGCGAAGACCTGCTTCATCTTGTCGTGGCCGGGCACCTCGGCCTTGCCCACCGGCGAGCAGGCCCCGTCGGCGCCGATCACCAGCCGCGCCCGGACCGCGTGGCGGGCCTGGGCCTCGCCCTTGCCGGTGGTGAAATGCACCAGCGGCGGGCCGTCGTCCGGCCGGGTCATCTTGTCGTAGGCCGCCTCGCGCAGGTCGGCGCCGGCCTCCTCGGCGCGGCTGCGCAGCCAGGGATCGAAATGCTGGCGGTCGACCATGCCGACGAAGCCCTCGCCCACCGGCATGTCCACGGCCTTGCCGCTCGGCGCCACCATCCGGGCGGAGCGGATCTTGGCCACCAGCAGCGAATCGGGGATCGCGAAGTCGCGGATCAGCCGGGGCGGGATCGCGCCGCCGCAGGGCTTGATCCGCCCGGGCTTGTCGAGCAGCAGCACCGCGTGCCCGGCCCGGGCCAGCTCGGTGGCCGCCGTCGCCCCCGCGGGGCCCCCGCCGACCACGACGACGTCGTAGGGGGCGTCATCATTCAACCGAGCCATCGCGTCACCTCGCGCCGAGGATGGGATTGAGCGGGATCGCGCCCCGAGCGGGAGCCCGGACGGGCTCGAGCCGCAGGGCCAGCACCACCGCGACGAGGAACAGCACCCCCTCGGCGGCGAAGACGGCGGCGTAGGCCTGGACCGGCTCGGCCGTGAAGAGCCGCACCAGATCCACGGCGGCGGCCCCCAGGAAACCGCCGGCCCCGAAGGCGACGCCCTGGGCCGCGCCCCAGACGCCCATGCGGGTGCCGCGCTCCCTTGCGTCGCCGCGGCCGGCCAGCGCCATCATCGAGCCGATCGCGGCGACCGCGTAGGCGCCGTTGGCGACCCCCAGCGCGAACACCACCAGGCGCAGGGGCAGGACGTCGCCGCCGGCGGCGAGCGCGAACAGGGCGGCGGCCGAGCCGGCGCAGCCCAGCGCGATCCAGAGCCGCAGGGAGGCCAGCGCGGTGCCGCGCGCCGCCAGCGTCACGCCCGCCACCAGCAGCATCCCGGCGAGCACGCCGCCGTGCTGGAGCCCGGCGAGCTTGGTGGTGGCTCCCGGGCTCATGGCGAAGACCAGCCCGGCATAGGGCTCCAGGATCAGTTCCTGGGCGCTGTAGGCCAGCATCGAGACGAACACGAAGATCGTGAAGGTCCGCGCCAGCGGATCGGCGAGCACATGGGCCAGCACCGTGAAGAACGGTTTTTTGGCCACTTCGGGCTCGGGCGCCCGGGCGGGCAGGCGCCGCTCGACTCCGGCCAGCGCCAGCACGGCGACGCAGAACGCGATCGCCGAAACCGTGCCCGACACGGCGACCAGCCTGAGGCCGGAGAACGGATCCAAAAAGTGCCCGGCGAGCGGCGCCGTCAGGGCGAAGCCCAGTATCATCATCACCCACACGATGGTGGCCGCCGCCCCGCGCCGGGCCGGCGCCACGCCCCCCGACAGCAGCACCAGCAGGGACGTCCCGGCCGCCCCGGCCCCGATCCCGACGCACAGGAACGACAGGGCGGCCAGGGCGAGGCCGAGCACGAGGTCGGTGGCGGCGAGCGCCGTGCCGCAGGCCGCCCCGAACCCGCCGAGGCAGAGCGCGGCCATGCCGCCGACGATCCAGGGGGTCCGGGTCCCGCTCCGGTCGGAGCCGTAGCCCCAGCGCGGGCGCAGGACCTGTGCGCCGTAATGCAGGGTGACCAGGAACCCCGGCACCAGGGCGGGGAGCGCCAGCTCCACCACCATCACCCGGTTCAGCGTCGCGGTCATCAGCACGACGACGCTGCCCAGGGCGGTCTGGACCAGGCCGAGGCGGACGATCTGGGGCCAGCCCAGGCCGTCTTCGGGCGCCGCGCCGCTTTTCCCTCCCCCCTCTGCGGGGGAGGGTGGCCCCCGAAGGGGGTCGGGAGAGGGGCA
>NZ_BPQU01000023.1 GCF_022179445.1 Methylobacterium mesophilicum
ACCACTCAACGCTGCAAACGGCTAACCCGTCGCAACGCGGCCGGGCACGGCTCTAGGATCGGCCGGAGTGATTGGTTTTGGCACGGCCAAGATTACTTCTTGGCCAGGTCCTCGAGGCGCTGCTGCATCTCCAGCATCTGCCGTTTGAGGTCGTCCAGCTCACCGCCGGCATAGCCCCCCTGGGCCCCCTGCGCGGCCGCCTGCGGAGCCTGGGGCTGCGCCCCGCCGGCGGGCGGCGTGAAGCCGGTGAACATCTTCATGGCGTCGCCGAAGAAGTTCATGTTGGTGCGCACCGACTGCTCGATCGCGTTCTGGAACGCGGCCGGGCCGAAGCTGTGGGCGAATTTCTCGCGCAGGCCGTCCTGGTCCTTGGCGAAGTTCGCCATCGAGAATTCCAGGAAGCTCGGCACCATCGTGCGCATGCTGTCGCCGTAGAAGCGGATCAGCTGGCGCAGGAACGCCACCGGCAGCAGGTTCTCGGCGCCGGCCTTGTTCTCCTGCTCGAAGATGATCTGCGTCAGCACCGACCGGGTGATGTCGTCGCCCGCCCGCGCATCGTAGACGACGAAGTCCTCGCCGTTCTGGACCATCGTGGCGAGGTCCTCCAGCGTCACGTAGGTCGAGGTGCCGGTGTGATACAGGCGCCGGTTCGCGTATTTCTTGATGACGGTCTGGGTGGCCTTGACGGTATCCGCCATCGGGAACGGCCTTTCTGAACTCGGGACTCGGGGGCGCTGCAGGCACGCGCGACGCGTCCCGGCGGGATCGTCTTCGCGCCCGCAGCACGGACCTTAAAGCCTTCCACAGGCGCAGAAAACAGCAAACTGCACCTCTTCAACGCAGAATAATGCCGGGTGCCGGCCTTCGCACAGGCCATTTCAGTCTCGCAGGCGCGTCATCGGGGCGTTTTCACCCCCAAAGGTCGATCCTTGACTTCGCCGACTCCAAGCCCTTCATCGCGGGACCGGCTTTTAGAGCGCGCCCGAACTGAGGAAGGCGCGCCGGCTTGTAAGAGGAGAACGTTCACATGGCAGGCAGCGAAGAGATCGTCATCGTCGGGGCCGCGCGCACCGCGGTCGGCTCGTTCGGCGGCGCCTTCGGGGCTGTCCCGGCCCACGAGCTCGGCGCCACCGCGATCAAGGCCGCCCTGGAGCGCGCCAAGGTCTCCCCCGACGACGTGGACGAGGTGATCTTCGGCCAGGTGCTCACGGCCGGCGCCGGCCAGAACCCCGCCCGGCAGGCCGCGATCAAGGCCGGCATCCCCGAGAAGGCCACCGCGTGGGGCCTCAACCAGGTCTGCGGCTCCGGCCTGCGCACCGTCGCCATCGGCATGCAGCAGATCGCCAACGGCGACGCCACCGTGATCGTGGCCGGCGGCCAGGAATCGATGTCGCTCTCGCCCCACGCCCAGTACCTGCGCGGCGGCCAGAAGATGGGCGACCTCAAGCTCATCGACACGATGATCAAGGACGGGCTCTGGGACGCCTTCAACGGCTACCACATGGGCCAGACCGCCGAGAACGTCGCCCAGGCGTTCCAGCTCACCCGCGAGCAGCAGGACCAGTTCGCGACCCGCTCGCAGAACAAGGCCGAGGCCGCCCGCAAGGAGGGCCGGTTCAAGGACGAGATCGTGCCCGTCACGATCCCCGGCAAGAAGGGCGACACGATCGTCGACACCGACGAGTACATCCGCGACGGCGCCACCGTGGAAGCGATGGCCAAGCTCAAGCCGGCCTTCGCGAAGGAGGGCACGGTGACGGCCGCCAACGCGTCCGGCCTGAACGACGGCGCCGCCGCGCTGGTGCTGATGTCGGCCTCCGAGGCGGAGCGGCGCGGGCTGACGCCGCTCGCCAAGATCAAGTCCTGGGCGACCGCGGGCGTCGATCCCAAGGTGATGGGCACCGGCCCGATCCCGGCCTCGCGCAAGGCCCTGGAGAAGGCCGGCTGGAAGCCCTCCGACCTCGACCTGATCGAGGCCAACGAGGCCTTCGCGGCTCAGGCGCTCGCGGTGAACAAGGACATGGGCTGGGACGATTCGAAGGTGAACGTCAACGGCGGCGCCATCGCCATCGGCCACCCGATCGGCGCCTCCGGTGCCCGCGTCCTCGTCACCCTGCTGCACGAGATGAAGCGGCGCGACGCCAAGAAGGGCCTCGCCACCCTGTGCATCGGCGGCGGCATGGGCGTCGCCATGTGCCTCGAGCGGCCGTGATCGGTTTGTAACGATCGGCTGTCCACCAATATAGACTTGAGTCCTAACTCAGAAAAAATCGCGTGCGGACGCCATCCGCACGCGGCATCACGTGATGCGAACAGGAGGAAACAACAATGTCTCAAGGACGCGTCGCGCTCGTTACGGGCGGCACCCGCGGAATCGGCGCCGCGATCTCGAAGGGCTTGCAGGCCAAGGGCTACAAGGTCGCGGCCAATTACGCCGGCAACGACGAGGCGGCCCAGGCCTTCAAGGCCGAGACCGGCATCCCGGTCTTCAAGTTCGACGTCGGCGACTACGAGAGCTGCCAGGCCGGCATCGCGTCGGTCGAGGCCGAGCTGGGTCCGGTCGAGGTGCTGGTCAACAACGCCGGCATCACCCGCGACGGCGCCTTCCACAAGATGGATTTCGCCAAGTGGCAGGCGGTCATCAAGACCAACCTGGACTCGGTGTTCACCTGCACCCGGCCGGTGATCGAGGGCATGCGCAGCCGCGGCTTCGGCCGGATCATCATCATCTCGTCGATCAACGGCCAGAAGGGCCAGGCCGGCCAGACCAACTACTCGGCCGCCAAGGCCGGCGTGATCGGCTTCGCCAAGGCACTCGCCCAGGAGAGCGCCTCCAAGGGCATCACCGTCAACGTGATCGCGCCGGGCTACATCGCCACCGACATGGTGATGGCGGTGCCGGAGGAGATCCGCAACAAGATCATCGCGACGATCCCCACCGGCCGCCTCGGCAAGTCGGAAGAGATCGCCCACGCGGTGGAATACCTGGCGAGCGACGAGGCCGGCTTCATCAACGGCTCGACGCTCACCGTGAACGGCGGCCAGCACTTCGTCTGATTTTTTTCGGTACGACGGGCGTGTCCGGCTCTGCCGGGCCGCCACATCGATCTCGGACGCCGCGCCGCCCTGCCGGGCCGCGCGGCGTTTCTTTGTGTTCGTGCTTCCGGTCAGATCTCATCTTCGATCGGCGACACACGGCCGGCAGGATAAGCCGCCTTGTCATTCCGGGGCACCGCAGGCGAGCCCGGAACCCAGAGCCGCCGCCGGTGCAAGGTCATCGTGGACCTGAGTTTCTGGATTCCGGGCTCCGCGTCGCGGTCCCGGAATGACCGGGTGGCTGCGCGTAAGACGCTCGGACTTCAGAGCGAGCACAGCACGTCTTATCCGCACAAACACCGGTTTGAACTGATCCTCGCAGGATCTTTGTCAAACGCGCGCCGGTGGGCGGAACGAAATCCACGCGATCCTCACGAATTTCTTTTCCCACCGTAGATCCCATCAGACTGCGCGTGGATCTGTGCATTGCGGGGTCGGACGCGCGGAATCGCACAGGTGCTCCGGAACACGAACAATTCGAGCTGTCCCGGATAGGTCTCGTTTCGGCCCCGCGTGGTTGTTCGCGCCAGCAGGAACGAAGGCCCCGATACGATGAACACCCCATTCACCAAGCGCGATGCCGGTGAAACTCTTGCCGCCGACCGGACGGTCGATGCACGCGGCGTCGCGATGCTGGCCAAGCTCGGTCTCGCCGCGGCTTGCGCCCTCGGCCTCGCCGCCTGCGTCACCCCGCAGGAACGGCACGCGATGGATCAGGGCCAGTGCTACGAATTCGGCTTCGAGCCCGGCACCGATGCGTTTGCCCAGTGCACGATGGACCTGCACCAGCAGCGCGCGCTGACCCAGGCGAACCGGGACCTGTACTGGCAGTCCCAGTTCGCCGCGCAGACCCGCCGCCGGGAGGCGCAGCAGGATCTCTACAAGCAGATCAGCCTGCAGCGCAGCGGCGACCCCCGCTTTCCCGTCTGCGGCGCCGCCTCGGACGGCGGCATGGACCGCCGGACCATGACCTGGTTCGGCCCGAACTGCCGCGCCCGCTGATCCCGATCCGGAGAGACCCCCATGTCCGATGTCATCACCCGCGGCCCGCAGAAGCCTGGCCGGCTCATCTTCATCGCCACCGCCGTGGTCGGCATCGCGACCGCATTCATCACCGGCGACATCGTGCGGTTCGCCCTGGCCGTTCTCGGCTGCGCGTCGCTGCTCAGCGTGAGCTACGCGCTGGTCGCGCGGCGCCTCGGTTGGCAGCCGCTGAAGGTCGGCGAGTTGTTCGACACGGTGTTTCAGCTGGTGCTGCACTGACCCGCTTCCCTTCGCGGGCTACGCGAAGGGAAACCGAGACGACCGGCTCGATTCCGCGAAGTCTGGCCGATCACGCCCCCCGTAACTTCGCCGAATCGACAGTCCCGAGACCGCCATGACGCTCGCCCTGATCCTCGCCAGCCTCCTCCTGGTCAACGTTCTGATGGCCGGTCTGTTCTCCCTGGTCGCCCTCTGGGCCGACTGAGCTACGGTGCGCCGACGCAATTGGCGTAGAACGTCGTGGTCGCCGGCCAGTCCGAGAACACGCCGAGCACGCCGACCTGGCCGTGCAGCACGTCCAACAACCGCAGGATGTCGCCATCCCCGGTCACCACCGGTTTTATCGACTGGTAGTAGTAGCCGCCGCCCTCCTTGAGCGGACCCGACCGCTCCAGCGACCAGGCGATCAGGCCGAGGCCGGCCTTCTTGGCCTCCCGTGCATAGGTCGAGGGCTCGATGGCGCCCTCAGGCCCGGGACGGACCAGCATCCACAGGGGAGGCGCCAGGATCTTCACGCCCTTGCCGGAAAGCTCGGCCATGCCCGGCTTCCAGGTGTCCGGCTTCTCCGGGTCGAAGCCCTTGGTGGTCTCGTCCCGGTCGTCGAGGAAGATCGCCTGGCGGCCGAAATCCGGGTCCTTCTCGAGCCAGTACAGGATATCCCGGAGCTGGAAGCTCTGCGGATAGACGTCGGAGGCCGGGATGCCGGCCTGCTTGTACTCGTCGATCAGCTGCTGGGCGTATTGATCCTGGGTATAGGTGCCCTCGAACGGCATCGGGACCTGGGGCGCCTTCAGCTCCGGCGTGAACTTGCGCCCCATCCCCTTCACCAGGGCGATGTACTCCTTGTGGGACATCAGCGTGCCGGTGGTGGCGTAGAGGTCGGTGCGCCAGTGCGGCGTCGCGTTCATGTAGGCGGCCAGCGTAGTCGCGTCCGGGTCGGCCGCGTCCATCTTGCCGTTCAGCGACTTGAACTCGTCGAGGGTCAGGTCGCTGGTGCAGCACTTGGCCGATGCCTTGCGGCCGGTGGCCGGGTCGGCCGGCTCGAAACCCTTCGTGCACTTCGCCGCGAGGTTCGGCCGGGCCAGGATGTCCGTGGTCGTGTGCAGGTCGCACTGGCTGTGTCGGCAGACCAGCTGGCGGTCCTTGGTGAAGGCGACGTCGCACTCGATGATTCCGGCCCCCATCCGGTAGGCGGCGAGCAGCCCCTCGCGGGTATGCTCGGGGAACATCAGCGGCGCCCCCCGGTGCGAGATCGAGAAGCTTCGCGGGGTGTAGGGCCGGTCGACACCGCAGGCGGCCAGGTGCTCCTTGAGCGGCCCGGGCTTCAGCTGGTCGACGAGGTAGAACGGACGCGGCCCAAGCTGCACCCCCTCGCCGGCGAGCGCCGACCCACCCGCCAGCAGCAGCCCGAGGACGGCTAGGATCGCGCGCATCGACAGATCTCCCGGTTCTCGCTGCCCGTAAGGCGGGACGGTGACAGGGCCGTGACCCTCTCTCGCCGACTCACGAGCCCGCATGGTAGCTGCGATCCATGAGCCGAACAGCGTCATCCGCGGGCCGCGACATATCGCGCTCCGCCGCCACCCTCGCGGGTTTCGGGGCGATCCTGTTGTGGTCGCTGCTCGCTTTGTTCACCGCCGCCTCCGGGACGGTGCCGCCGTTCCAGCTCGCCGCCATGACCTTTTCGATCGGCGGCCTGTGCGGCTGCGCCGCCTGGATCGGTCGTCCGGCCGGGGCCCGCGCGCTGCTCCAGCCCTGGCCGGTCTGGCTGCTCGGGGTCGGCGGATTGTTCGGCTACCACGCCCTCTATTTCAGCGCCCTGCGCTTGGCGCCGCCGGCCGAGGCCGGGCTGATCAACTACCTCTGGCCGCTGCTGATCGTCCTGTTCTCGGCCCGGCTGCCGGGCTCGGGCGGCCTGCGCGCCGGACATCTCGCCGGGGCGGTGCTCGGTCTGGCCGGCGTCGCCGCCCTGTTCGTCGGCCGGGGCAACCTCGATTTCGCCGCGGGCGCGCTGCCCGGTTACGCCGCCTCCCTGGCGGCGGCCTTCGTGTGGGCCGGCTACTCGGTGCTGTCGGCCCGGGTCGGCCAGGTGCCGACCGACGCGGTCGCGGGCTTCTGCCTCGTCACGGCGGCGCTGAGTCTGGCCTGTCATCTCGCCTTCGAGACCACGGTCTGGCCGGCGGACGCCACGCAATGGGGGGCGGTGCTGCTTCTCGGGATCGGGCCGGTGGGGGCCGCCTTCTATCTCTGGGACATCGGCTGCAAGCGGGGCGACGTCCGCCTGCTCGGCGTCACCGCCTATGCGGCGCCGGTGCTGTCGACACTGATCCTCGTGGCGACCGGCTATGCCAGCCCCGGCCCGGCCCTGGCGCTGGCCTGCCTGCTGATCGTAGCCGGCGCGCTGACGGCGGTGCGGGCATCCCAGGCTGCCCCGAGGGCGGTCTGATCTCCACGCTTTGTGGCCGCTGATGGAGCCATCACGATCGTGGGCGGTGCGGCGCCTTGCACGGCGCCGCCCGGGCCATACCTGTTGGTGGCGGGGGGCACCCGCCGGCCGAAGGTCTCGAGGGCCATGCTCAGCACCGATACAGACATCCTCGCCGCCGCCGCATCCTGGCGGCGGGACGGGCGCGCCGTGGCACTCGCCACCGTGATCGAGACCTGGGGCTCGGCGCCGCGACCCGTCGGGAGCCACCTCGTGGTCGATGGGGACGGCAATTTCCTCGGCTCCGTCTCGGGCGGCTGCGTCGAGGGATCCGTGATTACCGAGGCGATCGAGGTGATCGAGGCCGGGGCGCCGCGCATCCTTGAATTCGGCGTCGCGGACGAGACCGCATGGCGGGCCGGGCTGTCCTGCGGCGGCCGGATCCGGGTCTTCGTCGAGCGGGTCGACTGATGCGCACCGAGATTCTGGACAGCCTCAACGCCGAGCGCGCCGCGCGCCGGGCCGCGATCCTGGTCACCGATCTGGTCGACGGGACGCAGCGCCTCGTTCGCGAGGCCGAGATGGCCGCCGATCCGGCGGCGGAGGTGCTGGGCCGGCATATGGCCTCGGGCAAGAGCGGTCTCGTCGAGATCGACGGCCGGCAGGTTTTCTTGACCGTGCAGGTTCCGCCGGTTCGTCTTGTGGTGATCGGCGCCGTCCACATCTCGCAGGCGATGGCGCCCATGGCCGCCGGCCTCGATCTCGCCGTCACCGTGATCGACCCGCGTACCGCCTTCGCGAGCCCGGAGCGCTTCCCGGGTATCGACCTCGTAGCCGAGTGGCCCGATGCCGCCCTCGGGAGCCGCGTGCCGCCCCTCGATCGCTATTGCGCGCTCGCCGCGCTGACCCACGATCCCAAGATCGACGATCCGGCGCTGAAGGCGGCCCTGTCCGCCGGGTGCTTCTATGTCGGGGCGCTGGGCTCGCGGAAGACCCATGCGGCCCGCGCCGCCCGGCTCGCTGAGGCCGGCTTCTCGTCCGAGCTGATCGGCCGGATCCGGGCGCCGATCGGGCTCGCCATCGGGGCGGTGAGCCCGGCCGAGATCGCGTTGGCGGTGCTAGCCGAGGTCGTGGCGACGCTCCGCCGGGTCCCTCGACCGGAGGCCGCGTGAGGTTCGGCCCCGTGCCGGTCGCCGAGGCGGCCGGCCTGATCAGCGCCCACACCGTGCGACGCGACGGCATCACCCTGCGCAAGGGCGCGGTGATCCCCGAGGACGCCGCTGCAGGCTTGGCCCGGGTGGGCCTCTCGGAGATTGTCGCTGCCGCCCTCGAACCCGGCGACGTCGGCGAGGACGCTGCCGCCGCCCGGCTTGCCGCGCATCTGCGCGGGCCGAACCTGCGCGCGGAGGCCCCCTTCACCGGGCGCTGCAACCTGTTCGCCGAGACCGCCGGGGTCCTGACCCTGGCGCCGGCCCGGATCGATGCGGTCAACGCCATCGACGAGGCGGTGACGGTGGCGACCCTGCCGCCGTTCAAGCCGGTGGTCGAGGGCGAGATGGTCGCCACCGTGAAGATCATTCCGTACGCCGTGGCGGGCGCGGTCCTCGCGCAAGCCTGCGCGGCCGAAAACGGCTGCGCGCTGGCTGTGGCACCCTACCGCCGCCTGCGCGTGGGCGTGGTCTCGACCCGCCTGCCGAGCCTCAAGGAGACCACCATCGATCGGACGCTCCGGGTCCTGGCCGAGCGCCTCGCGCCGGCCGGCGCCGCGATCGTCTTCGAGGATCGCGTGGCGCACGCGGCCGAGGCCGTGGCGGCGGCGCTGATCGAGGCGATCGACGGCGCCGGGGCGGATCTGGTGGTCGTGTTCGGGGCCTCGGCCATCGCCGACCGGCGCGACGTGATCCCGGCGGGCATCGCGGCGGCGGGGGGGCGGGTCGAGCATCTGGGCATGCCGGTCGATCCCGGGAACCTGCTCTTGGTCGGCAGCCGGGCCGGCGTGCCGGTGGTCGGGGCGCCGGGTTGCGCCCGCTCGCCCAAGGAGAACGGCTTCGACTGGATCCTGCACCGGCTGCTGGCGGACCTGCCCGTCACGCGGGCCGACATCGTCGCCCTGGGGGTGGGCGGCCTGCTGATGGAGATCGTCTCGCGGCCGCAGCCTCGGGCCGGCGGGGAGGCGGCCGATGCCGACGCCTGAGATCGGCACCGTCCTGCTGGCGGCGGGCCTTGGAACCCGGTTCGGCCCGGAGCCCAAGATGCTGGCGCTGCTCGACGGCCGCCCGCTGGTCCGCCACGCCGCCGAGGCCGCCCTGGCGGCCGGTCCGCGCCCGGTGGTGGTGGTGCTCGGCGCCCATGCCGACGCCGTGCGGAGGGCGCTCTCAGGGCTCGATGTGGTGCTGGTCGAGAACCCGGATTTCCGCGCCGGACTGGCGACGTCGCTGCTTGCAGGCGTGGCGGCGCTCCCGCAGGATTGCGAAGCGGCCGTCATCGTGCTCGGCGATATGCCGCGGATCTTCGCGGTTCACATCGACCGATTGGCCGCAGCCTTCGAAGAGACTTCGCGTTCTGTGGCGGCCGTCGTCCCGGTTCTGGCCAGCCTTCGCGGAAACCCGGTGCTGCTCAATCTGCGCCGCCTCGCCCCCGACATCGCCCGGCTCACCGGCGATCGCGGCGCCGGGCCGCTGCTCCGGGACCGGTCCGATGTCCTGGAGATCCCGGGCGATGCGGCGATCGCCCTCGATATCGACACGCCGGCCGCGTTGCGGGCCGCCGAGGGGGCCTGACGCTCAGCGCCCGGTCGCGCTCGGGGTGCGTCCGGCCTTGGCGTCGCTCCGGCAGCGGTCGGAGCAGTAGCGCACCTCGTCCCAGACCCGCTCCCACTTCTTGCGCCAGGCGAATGGGCGGCCGCATTGGGCGCACACCTTCTCCGGGAGGTCGCCCTTTCGGCGCATCCGCGGCATCGTTTCCACCCCTGTCACCGTGCATGACCCGGGGCGGAACCGGGTTGGGCCCGGCCCGTTCCGTCTTCACGAGAAGGCGTTGAACGATTCGGGAGCGCGCCATGCTGAAAGTCACCTATATCGACGTCCACGATCGCTCGACGGACCGGCCCTTGAGCGGCTGGTACATCACCGATGCCAACGGTGCGATGATCGGCGACGCGCACCGCTACGACGACCAGGCCAGCGGGCTGCGTGCGCTCAGCGCCCTGAGCGTGTGACGCGCCTCGGGTCGGCCCGGGCGTCCAGCACCTTGGCCAGCCCGAGCATCACCGCGAGCCCGGTGAGGTTGACCGCCATCTGGAGCGGCCAAGCGGTGTCGAAGGTGCGGTAGAGGATCCGCCCGATCAGGGCCGCCAGGCAGCCGGCGGCGAAGATCTCCAGGGAATGCCGGCCGCAGGCATCGATCAGCCGCAGCCGGCGCCAACCGGAGAGACGCCGGACGGCCGGGGCGCTGAAGATCAGGTAGGTCAGCGCCAGGATGTGCAGCAGGCGCAGCGGCGCGACATGGCCCTTGTCGGGCGAGCCGATCGGCAGCACTCGGAGGTCCGGCAGGCCCCATTCCGCCCAGGAGCCGCCCTGCAGCAGGCCGAAGGCCAGGTAGGCGAAGGCGAGGGCGGCGGCCCAGTTGCGCCAGGGGAGCAGGCCGTCTCCGGCCCGGACCGCCATCGCCAGGACCGCCCCGATCACGAACAGGAACTGCCAGGCGAACGGGTTGAAGTACCAGCCGTCGTCTACCGCGGCGGCGTTGGGCAGGTTCAGGTGGGAATCGACGTTGGCGGCCAGCCACAGCGTTCCCGACAGCGCCAGCACGCCCCAGACCCCGCGTTGCAGCCCGAAATAGATGACCGGGAACACGGCCAACAGCAGGATGTAGAGGGGCAGGATGTCGAGGTAGTTCGGCAGCGCGTTGAGGGCGAGCCCGCGCAGCAGCCCCGGCAGCAGCCCCATCTGCAGCAGCGGCGCGACGCCGAAGCGCGGGGTCAGCCCGGTGAGGTCCATCCAGATGCGGACGATGATCAGCGTGGCGAGCAGCAGCCC
The DNA here is from genome assembly GCF_022179445.1 of Methylobacterium mesophilicum. Classification (GTDB taxonomy): domain Bacteria; phylum Pseudomonadota; class Alphaproteobacteria; order Rhizobiales; family Beijerinckiaceae; genus Methylobacterium; species Methylobacterium mesophilicum. The sequence continues at coordinate 10,822 of NZ_BPQU01000023.1, forward strand.
GGCCTGGAACAGGTAGATCCGCAGGCAGCGCCGGGCGATGCGCGCCAGGGTCGGCCACGTCCCGGCCCGGCCGAACAGGCCGCCATAGGCGACCATCGACGAATAGCCCGCCAGCAGCACGAAGATCTCGGCCGCGTCCGAGAAGCCGAAATTGTGCAGGGTCAAGAGCGCCGGCGCGTTGCGCGGGATGTGGTCGATGAAGATCGTCAGGAGCGCGAAGCCGCGCAGCACGTCGACCCGGGCATCCCGGACGGGCTTTTTCCGAGGCGGATCGGGCGCGGGCCCCGGCGCCGGGGCCATGCCGCCGATGGGTGCCCGCTCAAGGTCGTCGAGGCTCTTCACGCAACCATCACCGGGACGCTCTTTCGCCAAGCTCGGCGCGGGGCGTGCACCGCAATGCAATATAACCGACTCGAACACCAATGCCGCGACGGATCGCGTCGATCACGCGCCTGTGTTCCGGACCGCCCGTCGTTCGGCCTCCGGTCGATCGGAACCGTGCGTCACGCCCCGTTTTCGGGGTGATGCGGTGCATGGCCGCCCGACATCGGCAACGCTGACGCCGGGCCGATCCGGATCGGCGTCGCATCGCGGTCGCATCGCACCCCCGCACATCGCCGACGATCGCTGTTATAGAGGCGCCGGATCGATCCCGGTGGGTGCCGGGGAAGGGCAGGGTTCATGCGCGTCCTCGTCACCGGAGCCGGCGATTTCCTCGGCCGCCGCCTGCTCGAGGCGCTGCGGGAGGGGCTGCCCACTGGCAGCCAAATCCTGGGCATCGACCGCCGCCCGCTTCCACCCCTCGACGGCGTCGCCGCCCTGGATGTCGACCCGTTCGATGCCGACAGGCTCGACGCGGCGGTGGCGGCGTTCGAGCCGACCGTCGTGTTCCACCTGGCCGCCCTGGCGTCGGTCGCCCGGTCGAGCGAGACGCCGGCCTATGCCTGGCGGGCGGACCTGCTGGGCAGCCTCAACCTCGCCGAGGCCGTGGCGCGGACCCGGGCGACCCTGATCTTCCTGAGCTCGACGGTGGTGTACGGGGAGGCGTTCCGCGACAGGCCCCGGCCGGACGAATCCGTGACGCCCCGGCCCGACACGATCTCGGGCCGCACCAAGAGCGCCTGCGAGTACATCCTGCGCGACGTGCTCGCCAATGCCGGGGTGCGGCACCTCGTGCTGCGGCCCTCGAACTATATCGGCCCCGGCCAGAGCGAGACCTTCGTGGCCGCCTCCTTCGCGGGACAGATCGCGCGGATCGAGCGCGGCCTCGCCCCCCCGATTCTGGAGGCCGGGGACCTCGCCGCGGCGCGCGACTTCCTCGACGTGTCGGACGTGACCGCGGCCTGCCTGCGGGCCCTGGACCGGGCCGACGACCTGCCCGACGGCGGCACCTTCAACGTCGGCACCGGGATCGTCACGCCGGTCTCGGCGATCCTCGACCTGTTCCGCGACCTGACCGAGGCGGCGTTCACCGTGCAGGTCGCGCCCGACCGCACCCGGCCGACGGGCGCCCGCAGCCAGGGCTGCGATCCCTCGGCCTTCACGGCGGCCACGGGCTGGCAGCCCGCGATCCCCCTGGCACAGAGCCTTCAGGCTATGCTGGACGCGGCGCGGGCGCGTCTGGGATGAGGGGGCCTCTCAGCGTGAGAGGGCGAGCCGCCTGATCCGGCGCACGCGGAAGACGACGCGACGCTTCTCGAGAGGGCCGCCAGATCACACGTCTCCCGCACGGGCTACAGGGTTCACGCATCGGCCATTGAAGGCGCGACGCGCGCTCATCCCATTCGGCGACGGGTTGCGCAGGTGGGACTCATCATCTTTTCAACCGGCGGACAGCTCGGTCCTGGACGTCAAGCGGCGGCTGGATCGATGCGGCCGAGCGCCGTCATCCCGGGGCCGCGCAGCGGAGCCCCGGGAACCAGAGACGCCGACGTGTCAAGCTCTTGCGCCGAAAGCGGTTCTGGGTTCCGGGCTCGCCTGCGGCGCCCCGGAACGACGGCCACGGTCGTCGCGTCGGGGGGATCAACCCTCGGACGATGGGTCGTCCGGCCCGTGTAACCCGTAACCCCGGGGGGAGGAGAAACACAGCATTCCCCTCATCCGCGAACCGGCACCGACCTTCCAAGACGCGCCGCAGCGCCGGTCGCGAGCGAAGAATCGGATCGTGGCCCAGCCTATCGGGACGAGGGCCTGGGATCGGCCGAAATGGTCCCGGCTCGAAGGCCGGGACCGAATCCTATCGCGAAAACTTCTTGTACTTGATCTTCTTCGGCATCAGCGAATCAGCCCCGAGCCGGCGCATCTTGTCCGCTTCGTAGTCGGAGAAGTTGCCCTCGAACCATTCCACGTGGCTGTCGCCCTCGAAGGCCAGGATGTGCGTCGCGATGCGGTTCAGGAACCAGCGATCGTGGCTGATGATCACCGCGCAGCCTGCGTAATCCTCCAGCGCGTCCTCGAGGGCGCGCAGGGTCTCCATGTCGAGGTCGTTGGTCGGCTCGTCGAGCAGCAGCACGTTGGCGCCGCCCTTCAGGGTCCGGGCGAGGTGGACGCGGTTGCGCTCGCCGCCCGACAGGGTGCCGACCTTCTTCTGCTGGTCGCCGCCCTTGAACGCGAAGGCCGCGCAATAGGCGCGGGAATTGATCTCGCGCTTGTTGAAATAGATGATGTCGTTGCCGCCCGAGACCTCCTGCCAGACTGTGGCGCTGGGATCGAGGGCGTCGCGCGACTGATCGACGTAGCCGAGCTTCACCGTCTCGCCGACCGCGATCTTGCCGCCGTCCGGCGTCTCCTGGCCCGTGATCATCTTGAACAGGGTGGTCTTGCCGGCCCCGTTCGGACCGATCACCCCGACGATGCCGCCGGGCGGCAGCTTGAACGACAGGTCTTCGATCAGCAGGCGGTCGCCGAACGCCTTGTTGAGGTGCTCGAACTCGATGACGTTGTTGCCCAGCCGCTCGTCGATCGGGATCACGATCTGCGCGGCGGCGTCGACCTTGTTGTTCTGCTTGGCGACCAGCTCCTCGTAGCGGGTGATGCGGGCCTTCGACTTCGACTGCCGGGCCTTGGGCGAGGCGGCGATCCACTCCTGCTCGCGCGTGATCGAGCGCTGGCGGGCCATGTCCTCGCGGCCCTCCTGCTGGAGGCGCTTCTGCTTCTGCACCAGCCAGGCCGAGTAGTTGCCCTCGTACGGGTAGCCCCGGCCGCGATCGAGCTCGAGGATCCAGCTGGTGACGTTGTCGAGGAAGTAGCGATCGTGGGTCACGATCAGGATCGCGCCCGGATAGGACTTCAGGTGGCCTTCGAGCCAGTTCACCGTCTCGGCGTCGAGGTGGTTGGTCGGCTCGTCGAGCAGGAGAAGCTCCGGCTCCCACAGCAGCAGCTTGCACAGGGCCACGCGGCGGCGCTCGCCGCCCGACAGGGTCGCGACCGGCTGCTCGTCGCTCGGGCAGCCCAGGGCCTCCATGGCCTGATCGACCTTGGAATCGAGCTCCCAGAGATTGGCCGCCTCGATCTTGTCCTGGAGCGCCGTCATCTCGTCGGCGGTCTCCTCGGAATAGTTCATGGCGAGTTCGTTGTAGCGGTCGAGCAGCGCCTGCTTCTCGGCCACGCCCTCCATGATGTTCTGGCGGACCGACTTGTTCGGATCGAGCTGCGGCTCCTGCGGCAGGTAGCCGACCCGGGCGCCCTGGGCGACGAAGCCCTCGCCGGTCCACTCCGTGTCGATGCCGGCCATGATCTTGAGCAGGGTCGACTTGCCCGAGCCGTTGATGCCGAGCACGCCGATCTTGGCGTCCGGGTAGAACGACAGGTTGACGTCCTCCAGGACCTTCTTGCCGCCCAGGTAGGACTTCGTGAGTCCCCGCATGTGGTAGATGAATTCGCGAGCCATCGCGGATCGTCCTCGGCGCGTTGTTCGGGGCTGCGCGGTGCGTGCCAGCGGCACGGGTCAGGCCCGGGGCCTTGGACCCGTCCTGTACGCGCGTTCCCCACGATATAAGAATGTCGCCGACCGAGTATCAGGCCCGCCCGGCACCGGCAAGGACGCCCGCCGGCGGTCCGCGGCTCAGGCGAAGGGATTGGCCACGGATTTGGGCGCCTCGTCGGCCGCCTCCGCCACCGCGTCGGGCAGGTCGCCGGCCTCCAGGGCCTTCACGATGGCCTCAGCGGTGGCCTGGAGCAGGCGCGCCTGCGCCAGGCCGGCCTTGTCCTTGGTGAGGTCGAGGGTGCCGTGCAGGGCGATTCGGTCGGTGCCGTTCTCGAAGCTCAGGGCGCCGATGGTGCGGACCGACGCGTCGTCGGCGAAGGGTTCGAAGGCGTCCGCCTTGGGCTTCCGGCGGCTCGGCTTGTCCTCTGGCATGGTCCCTCTCAGAAGATCGATCGCAGCAGGTCGCGCAGAAGCTTGCGCGCGGCGCGGTGAAGCTCGTGGCCGAGCCAGTCCTGCCAGCTCTGCTCGGGCCGGGGGCGGTGCCCCTCCGAGCGCGCCCCGGCACGGGGGTCCGGCAGGGTCATCGCGCCGGCCCGGGCGGCGGGCGGCAGGGCCGGGAACACGTCGATCCCGGCCTCGCGGGTGAGGTCGTCGATCGAGACCGCGCGCCAGTCCCGGGCGTCGTCGTTGCGGGCCAGGTAGGCGCCGGCCTCGCCGCTGGCCGGGTCGTAGAGCGCCTTGAACAATTGGGTGGGCACCAGAACCCCGCCCTTGATCTGCTGGACCGCGTCCCCGGAGAAGATCACCCCGGTGACGACGAAGAGTGCGCCGCGCCGGCTCGCCAGCCGCCGGGTGCCCTCCTCGATGTCGGCCCAGAGCCCGCGGTTGAGCGCCCGGTTCTGCGGCACGATGTTGGCCAGGCTGAACGATTCGGCCTGGGCGGTCAGGGTCGGCATGTCGCCCGCCGGGGCGAGGTGTCCGCGGTCGAAGCCGCTGCGGACGTAATCCTCCAGGGATGCGCGCTCGGCATCCGGCAGCCGCGCCTCCTCGTGGAACGCGTCGTCGCGGGCGACCGTGCGGGCGTCGGCGACGCTGGCCCGGGTGAGGTGCTCGGCGGAATAGAGCGGCGTGCGCGTCACCCCCGAATGCAGGACCGCGAAGGCTTCGAAGCAGAGTGGCACCGTGCGGGCGGCGAGCTTTGCGTTCGTCAGGACCGGCGCGAGCCCGCCGGCGAACAGCGCCGGGCAGGTCTCCTGGGATCGGGCCGGCGCCGACAGGGCGAGGACGGCGAGCGCCGCGGCACACGCCCCCCGGGGCAGCGCTACCAGCATACCCGCACCCGCCGGGGACCCTCCGGGGTCGGACGGTCGCGCCACGCGCAGGGGCGGCCGAGGCTCCCCGTGAAGGGCCGGGCGTCGCGGTCCGGACCGCCGGGCTGGACCCGCGGCGGGCAGGCGCCCAGGAAGTTGCACGGGAAATCGAGGTTGCCGTCCGGCGGCCGAGGACTGGCGTAAGCTTGGCCGGCAAAAGCTTGGCCGGCGGGGGTAATCGCCAGCATGAGCGAAATGATGCACAGACGAGCCGGGCTCAAGAGCGGACCTCATGTGGCGGTAAGGGCACGTGACTGGAAAAAACGTCGATCGGACATTGATCGCGCCGCCGATCGTTCGTACGTGGCACTATCATGACAGCGACGGTCGGGTCGGTTCTAGCATGAACGCGTGACCCCCGGGCGCTGGCGTCGTGACGGCGAGACCCCTTTTTCGGAAGCCCGCGTGACGGGGCCGTTACCACACTCGAACGAGCGGATGCTTCCCTTGGCGATATCCTCTGACCACGCGGCGTTGCTCGACCGTATCCCGGAGCCTGCGGCGCTTCGGCAGCTTCCCGAATCCGAGTTGCAGGCGGTGGCGGACGCGGTGCGGGCCGAGATGATCGACGCGGTGTCGATCACCGGCGGCCATCTCGGCTCCGGGCTCGGCGTGGTCGAGCTCACGGTCGCCCTGCACCACGTGTTCGACACCCCCGACGACCGCATCGTCTGGGACGTCGGCCACCAGTGCTACCCGCACAAGATCCTGACCGGGCGCCGCGACCGCATCCGGACGCTGCGCCAGGGGGGCGGCCTGTCCGGCTTCACCAAGCGCTCCGAGAGCGCCTACGACCCGTTCGGCGCCGCCCATTCCTCGACCTCGATCTCGGCCGCGCTCGGCATGGCGGTCGCCCGCGACCTCGACGCCGACGCCGCCAAGGCCAAGGGCCGGACACCTAAGCGCCGCAACGCCATCGCGGTGATCGGCGACGGCTCGATGTCGGCCGGCATGGCCTACGAGGCCATGAACAACGCCGGCGCCCTGCATTCGCGCCTGATCGTCATCCTCAACGACAACGACATGTCGATCGCCCCGCCGGTCGGCGCGATGTCGGGCTATCTCGCTCGCCTGGCCTCGGGCGGCACCTACCAGTCCCTGCGCGAGACCGCCAAGCAGCTCGGCAAGCTTCTACCCAAGGCGCTCTACCAGCGCGCGGCGGCCGCCGAAGAGTACGCCCGCTCCCTGGTGGTGGGCGGCGGCACGATGTTCGAGGAGATGGGTTTTCACTATGTCGGCCCGGTCGACGGGCACAACCTCGACCAGCTGCTGCCCGTCCTGAAGAACGTCCGCGACGCCGAGCACGGCCCGATCCTGCTCCACGTCGTCACCCGCAAGGGCAAGGGCTACGCCCCGGCCGAGGCCTCGGCCGACCGCTACCACGGCGTGGTCAAGTTCGACGTGGTCTCGGGGGTCCAGGCGAAGGCCAAGCCCAACGCGCCGGCCTACACAAGGGTGTTCGGCGAGAGCCTGATCAAGGCGGCCGACGCCGACGACAAGGTCGTGGCGATCACCGCGGCGATGCCGGGCGGCACCGGCATCGATCTCTTTGGGAAAGCCCACCCCGAAAAAACCTTCGACGTCGGCATCGCCGAGCAGCACGCGGTGACGTTTGCCGGCGGCTTGGCCACCGAGGGCTACCGGCCGTTCGTGGCGATCTACTCGACCTTCCTGCAGCGGGCCTACGACCAGGTCGTGCACGACGTGGCGCTGCAGAACCTGCCGGTGCGGTTCTGCCTGGACCGGGCCGGGCTGGTCGGCGCGGACGGGGCGACGCATGCCGGCGCGTTCGACCTGGCGTACCTGTGCTGCCTGCCGAACATGACCGTGATGGCGGCCTCCGACGAGGCCGAGCTGGTGCACATGGTGGCGACGGCGCACGCCCATGACAGCGGCCCGATCGCTCTGCGCTACCCGCGCGGCGAGGGCGTCGGCGTCGAATTGCCGGAGCGGGGCGACGTCCTGGCGATCGGCAAGGGCCGGATGGTCCGCCAGGACCCGGAGGCGCGGGTGGCGATCCTGTCGCTGGGCACGCGGCTGTCGGAGGCCTTGAAGGCGGCGGATACACTCTCGGAGCAGGGCGTGGCGGTGAGCGTGGCGGATGCGCGCTTTGCCAAGCCGCTGGACGAGGCGCTGATCCTGGACCTGGCGCAGAGCCACGAGGTTCTGATCACCATCGAGGAGGGCTCGCGCGGCGGGTTCGGGGCGATGGTGCTGCACCTCTTGTCCGAGAAGGGTGCGCTGGATGCCGGGCGCGTCCGGGTGCGGACCCTGACGCTGCCGGACCTGTACCAGGACCACGACAGCCCGGAGAAGATGTACGCCGAGGCCGGCCTCGACGCCGCAACCATCGTCAAGACCGCGCTGGCCACCCTGCCGGAGCGCAAGGAAGGCCGCTCGCGCCTGCGCCTGGCCTGATCCAGGCCGGGTGCGACGTGACAAGGCAGCTTTCCGGGGCGCGTTGTCTGCGGATTAGCGAGACGTGGCAGTGCCGCATCGCGGCGATTCCTGTGCTGGGTCCCGGATCAGGTTCCGCTGCGCTCCACCTGTCCGGGAAAGGGGTGGTGCAGGGTCGAACGCGACGCCTTTTCCCGGGCGCATGGAGCGTCAGCGGAATGCGACCCGGGATCCAGCATGATGAGTGCCGCGCAGCGGCTCCGAGCAAACCGATTCTACCCCTCGCTTGCCGCTCAGGCGGTTCGATGACACAAGCGCGGCGCGGCGGGGTCCCCCGCCCGCGCCGGCATTCCGCAACGCTTTAGACACGCGATGGTAGAGGCCACTTCCTCCGGCCCGTCCGAGGTCGGCCCCGTGCTGATCACCGGCGCGAGCGGGTTCCTCGGTTCAGCCCTGGTCGACGTGTTCCGCCGGGCCGGCTTCCCGGTGCGCATCCTCGTGCGCGCCACGAGCCCGCGCCGGAACCTGACCTGGACCGATGTCGAGATCGCCGAAGGGGACATGCGCGACCCTGCGGCCGTGGCCGCCGCCCTGCGCGGCCAGCGCTACCTGATCCACGCCGCGGCCGATTACCGGCTCTGGGCGCCGGATATGGAGGAGATCGTCTGCACCAACCGCGACGGCACCCGCCTGATGATGCGCGCGGCCCTCGATGCGGGCGTCGAGCGGGTGGTCTACACGTCGAGCGTCGCCACCATCAAGCCGCCGGCCGACGGGGTCACGCCCTCCGATGAGACCATGCCGCTGACGCCCGAGACGGCCATCGGCGCCTACAAGCGCAGCAAGGTCGTGGCCGAGCGCGTGGTCGAGGAGATGATCGCCCGGGACGGGTTGCAGGCGGTGATCGTCAACCCGTCGACCCCGATCGGCCCCCGGGACGTGAAGCCGACGCCCACCGGCCGGATCATCCAGGAGGCGGCGCTGGGCAAGATGCCGGCCTTCGTGGATACCGGGCTGAACCTCGCCCATGTCGACGACGTGGCCCACGGCCACCTGCTGGCGCTCCGCAAGGGGCGGATCGGCGAGCGCTACATCCTGGGCGGCGAGGACGTGTTCCTGTCGCAGATGCTCGCCGACATCGCCGGCATGGTCGGTCGCAAGCCCCCGACCGTGAACCTGCCGCGGGCCGCGGTCTACCCGGTGGCGTTCTTCGCCCAGCTCGCCGCCCGGGTCACCGGCCGCCAGCCGTTCGCCACGATCGACGGCATCCGCATGTCCCGCTACCGGATGTTTTTTTCCGACAAGAAGGCCCGGGCGGAGCTGGGCTATACGGCGCGGCCCTATCGCGAGGGCCTGTCCGACGCGATCGCGTGGTTCCGCCAGGCCGGGTATCTCGGATGAGCAAGCTCGACACCGCGACCGCGGCACGCTCCGGCAAGGGGCACCGCGACGAGAACTTTCCGGTCGCCTCGCACCTGATCCATCCGCGCCACCGCGGGGCGATCCTGGCGTTCTACAACTTCGTCCGCGCCGGCGACGACGTAGCCGACCACACGGAACTCGCGTCCGAGCGCAAGCTCGCGCTGCTCGACCAGCTGGCCGACGCGCTCACCGGCGCCGGCCCTTCCGACCCGGAGGCCGAGCCGCTCAAGCGCGAGCTCGCCGCCCGCGGCCTGCCGCCCCGCCACGCGCTCGAACTCCTCGACGCGTTCCGGATGGACGCGCGCAAGAACCGTACGGCGAACTGGGACGAGCTGATCCACTATTGCCGCTATTCGGCGATGCCGGTCGGGCGCTTCGTCCTCGACGTCCACGGCGAGGATCCGGCCCGGGTCTATAAGGCCTCCGACGCGATCTGCGCGGCGCTCCAGATCATCAATCACCTCCAAGATTGCGGCAAGGATTTTTCGGGGCTCGACCGGGTCTACATCCCGCAGGACACGCTCGACCGGCACGGTGCGAGCATCGCGATGCTGGGTGCCCCCAAGGCGACCCCGCAGCTCCGGGCGGTGATCGCCGAGCTGGCGCAACGCTGCCTCGACCTCCTCGACGAGGGCTCGGCCCTGCCGGACCTGATCGACGACCTGCGGCTCTCCCTGGAGATCGCCGCGATCCACCGGCTCGCCGTGGTGCTCGCCAAGGGTCTGACCACGCGCGATCCGCTCTCGGACAAAGTCCATCACGGCAAGGCCGCCTTCGCCCTCACCGCGCTCGGCGGCGTCGCCGCCACCCTGGCGCGCCGGCCCTTCCGGGGCCGGATCGTGCGGGGCGCGGCTCAGGGAATCCGCTCGTGAGCGCCACCGCGACCCCCATCACCGATCAGGACGCGGCCGCCCCGGCCCTGCCGGCCGCCGGCTCGTCGTTCTACACCGCCATGCGCCTGCTCCCGAAGGAGCGGCGCGAGGCGATGTATGCCGTCTACGCCTTCTGCCGCTCCGTCGACGACGTGGCCGACGATGGCGGGGCGCGGGCGGTGCGGCAGGTCGAGCTCGATCGCTGGCGCGCCGACATCGACGCCCTCTATGCCGGCCGTCCGGCCGCGCGGGTGCGCGACCTCGTCGAGCCGGTGCGCCGCTACGACCTGAAGCGCGAGGATTTCCAGGCGGTGATCGACGGCATGGCCATGGATGCCGTCGCGGACATCGTCGCTCCGGATGCCGAGACCCTCGACCTCTATTGCGACCGGGTGGCGAGCGCGGTCGGCCGCCTGTCGGTGCGGATCTTCGGCATGCCGGAGGCGGACGGGATCCGGCTCGCCTGGCACCAGGGCCGGGCGCTCCAGCTCACCAACATCCTCCGGGACATCGACGAGGATGCCGAGCGCGGCCGCCTCTACCTGCCCCGCGAGAAGCTGGCCGCCATCGGGCTGGCCGATCCCACCCCGGCGCAGGCGGTCGGCCACCCGCGCATCGGGGAGGTCTGCATCTCGCTCGCGCGGGAGGCGGAGGATCATTACCAGGCGACCTGGGAGATCATCCGGCGCAGCCCCCGCAAGGCGACCAAGGCCGCCCGGCTGATGGCCGCCGCCTATCACCTCTACCTGAAGGCGGTGCTCGAGCGCGGCTGGGCGATGCCCCGCGCCCGGGTCAAGCCCGGCAAGCTGGCGCTGCTCGCCGTCGTCCTCCGGCACGGACTGGTCTGATGGGAACCGTCCACGTCGTCGGGGCCGGGCTGGCCGGCCTCTCCGCCGCCGTCGCGCTGGCCGAGACCGGTGCCCGGGTGGTGCTGCACGAGGCCGCCAAGCAGGCCGGCGGGCGCTGCCGTTCCTATTACGACCCGTCGCTGGGCCTGACGATCGACAACGGCAACCACCTGCTGCTGTCGGGCAACGCCGACGCCCTGGGCTTCCTCAAGACCGTCGGCGCCCCCGCCGACGCCCTCGCCGGACCCGACGAGGCGGCGTTCGACTTCGCCGACCTGAAGACCGGCGAACGCTGGTGCCTGCGCCCCAATGCCGGGCGGCTGCCCTGGTGGGTGATGAGCCCGTCGCGCCGCGTCCCCGGCACCCGCGCCCGCGATTATCTCGCCCCGCTCGGAATCCTGCGCGCGGCCTCCGGCAAGCCCGAGGGCGCCGGGGGCACGATCGGCGACAGCATGGCCTGCGAGGGCGACCTCTACGCCCGGCTCTGGCACCCGGTCCTCCTGGCCGCGCTCAACACCGAGCCGCGGGACAGCGATGTCGGGCTGGCCGCCCGGATCCTGCGCGAGAGCCTCGGCGCCGGCGGCAAGGCCTGCCGCCCGCTGGTGGCGGTGGAGGGCCTGTCCTACGCCTTCGTGGACCCGGCCCTGCGCTACCTGAGCGCCCGCGGCTGCGAGATCCGCGTCGGCCGGCGCCTGCGCGGCCTCGACGGCGCCGACGGCCGAATCGGGCAGCTGCTGTTCTCCGACGGCCCGGAGGCGATCGGCCCCGACGACGGAATCGTGCTCGCCCTGCCGCCCTGGGTCGCCCGGGAGGTGTTGCCGGGTCTCCTCGCCCCGGTGGAATTCCGATCTATCGTGAACGCGCATTTCGCCCTTGCACCGAAGCCCGGCGGCCCGCTGGTCCTCGGCGTCGTAAACGCCCTGACGGAGTGGCTTTTCGCCTATCCGGACCGGTACTCGGTGACGATTAGCGGTGCCGACCGGCTCCTCGACGTGCCCCGGGAAGACCTCGCCCGCCAGATCTGGGGTGAGATCGCACAGTTGTGCAGTCTTGCCCCGGAACTGCCCAGCTGGCAGATCGTAAAGGAGAAGCGTGCGACCTTCGCGGCGACGCCGGCCGAGGCCGCGCGTCGCTCGGGGGCCGAAACCGCCTACGAGAATCTCGTCCTGGCAGGCGATTGGACCGCCACCGGTCTGCCATCGACGATCGAGGGAGCGATCCGTTCGGGCAAGACGGCCGCGCGTGCGCTGCGTCACGGATCGTCCGTGCGCGGCGGGTTACGCGCGCCGGTATCGGGCGCATTGGGCGCCGCTTGAGGCATGGCGGCCGCAACGCAGCGGCCGTTCGAGGCGAGGACCATGAGAGAGGCCGTAAGCAAGGTCGAGCCGCTTCAGCGCTCGAAGACCCAGGGGATCTCGCTCGACGACGTCGAGCGCGGCGTGGCGCAGGCGACGCGCGCGCTGATCAACCTGGCGCACGACGACGGGCATATCTGCTTCGAACTCGAGGCCGATGCCACGATTCCGTCCGAATACGTCCTGTTCCACCACTTCCGCGGCACGCCCGTGCCCGAAGGCCTCGAGGCCAAGATCGGCAACTACCTGCGCCGCACCCAAGGCCGGCACGGCGGCTGGGCCCTCGTCCACGAGGGGCCGTTCGACATGAGCTGCACGGTCAAGGCGTATTTCGCCCTCAAGATGATCGGCGAGGACATCGAGGCGCCGTACATGCGCCGGGCCCGGGAGGCGATCCTGTCCCGCGGCGGCGCGGCCAACGCCAACGTCTTCACCCGCTTCATGCTGGCGCTCTACGGTGAGGTGCCCTGGCGCGCCGTGCCGGTGATGCCCGTGGAGGTGATGTTCCTGCCGAAGTGGTTCCCGTTCCACCTCGACAAGATCAGCTACTGGGCTCGCACCACCGTGGTGCCGCTGTTCGTGCTCCAGGCGACCAAGCCGCGCGCCCGCAACCCGCGCGGGATCAGCGTCCAGGAGCTGTTCATCACGCCGCCCGAGAGCGTCCGCACCTGGCCGGGCTCCCCGCACGCGACTTGGCCGTGGACGCCGATCTTCGGCTTCATCGACCGGATGCTGCAGCTGGTCGAGGACCGCCTGCCGCGCAAGAGCCGCCAGCGCGCCATGGAGAAGGCCCGCGCCTGGGTCAGCGAGCGCCTGAACGGCGAGGATGGCCTGGGGGCGATCTTCCCCGCCATGGTCAACTCGGTGCTGATGTACGAGGTGATGGGCTACCGCCCCGATCACCCGCAGGTCCGCGTCGCCTGCGACGCCATCGAGAAGCTGGTGGTCGAGAAGGCCGACGAGGCCTACGTCCAGCCCTGCGTCTCCCCGGTCTGGGATACGGCGCTGGCCGCGCACGCCCTCCTGGAGGCCGGCAGCCCCGAGGCCGAGGCCCAGGCCCGCGCCGGGCTCGACTGGCTGAAGCCCCGCCAGGTGCTCGACATCGTCGGCGACTGGGCGGCGCGCAAGCCGAAGGTCCGCCCCGGCGGCTGGGCCTTCCAGTACGCCAACGCGCACTACCCCGATCTCGACGACACCGCCGTGGTGGTGATGGCCATGGACCGGGCCATGCACCAGCACGGGCTGGTCGCCGGCATGCCGGACTACAAGGCCTCGATCGCCCGCGCCCGGGAATGGGTCGAGGGCCTGCAGTCGCAGGACGGCGGCTGGGCGGCGTTCGACGCCGACAACAACCACATGTACCTCAACCACATCCCGTTCTCCGACCACGGCGCGCTGCTCGACCCGCCGACCGCGGACGTCACCGCCCGCGTGGTCGGGATGCTGGCGCAGCTCGGCGAGACCCGGGAGACCTCCCGGGCGCTCGACCGCGGCGTGAACTACCTGCTCAACGACCAAGAGGAGGACGGCTCCTGGTACGGCCGCTGGGGCATGAACTTCATCTACGGCACCTGGTCGGTGCTGTGCGCTCTCAACGCCGCGGGGGTCGATTCCGCCGATCCGCGGATCCAGCGCTCGGTGTCCTGGCTGATCCGGATCCAGAACCCGGATGGCGGCTGGGGCGAGGACGCCTCGTCCTACAAGATCGATCCGGCCTTCGAGGCGGGCTCGTCCACGGCCTCGCAGACCGCCTGGGCGCTGCTGGCCCTGATGGCGGCCGGCGCGGTCGACGACCCGGCCGTGACCCGCGGCATCAACTTCCTGACCCGCACGCAGGGCGCGGACGGATTCTGGAACGAGGAGCGCTACACCGCCACGGGCTTCCCGCGGGTGTTCTACCTGCGGTACCATGGCTACCCGAAGTTCTTCCCGCTCTGGGCGATGGCGCGGTTCCGCAACCTGAAGCGCACCAACAGCCGGCGCGTCCAGTTCGGCATGTGACGCGCCCGGCGCCGACCTTCGGGCCGGCGCCACCGTTCGGGACGACGCCGGAGCGGATCGCAAGAGTCCTTCCGCCCGCGAACCCCGGTATTGCGAACGTGGCTTCCTCCGACGACGATCCCGCGGCGCCGGCACCCCGGCGCTCGCGGCTCCTTGCGGAGCTCGCCGGACTGGTCCACCAGCGCGCGATGATCGATCCTGCCGCGCCCGTCCTCGCCGTCACCGGTCTCGCCCGCGAGCGCCGCCTCGCGGCCGGGGAGGGGGTCGAGGCGGTCGGTGCCGGCGGCAACCCGCACCGCCTGCGCCAGCTCCTCGACGCGCGCCCGCAGCCCGGCTGCCGGGCGGTGATCAGCTTCGGCATCGCGGGCGGCCTCGACCCGTCCCTGAAGCCCGGCGACGTGGTGGTGGGTACCGGGGTCATCGGCGAGGAAGGCCGGCGCGCCGCCGACCTCGATCTCTCCGCCACGCTGCTCAACGCCCTGGCGGGCATCGGTCCCCGGGTCATCCCGGCCGACCTCGCGGGGGTCGACACCGCCGTTCTCGGGGTCGACGGCAAGGCGGACCTGCGCGCCCTGACCGGCGCCGCCGCCGTCGACATGGAATCCCACGTCGCCGCCGCCTTCGCGGGCCGCCACGGCCTGCCCTTCGCGGCCCTCCGGGTGGTCTGCGACCCCGCCAACCAGGCGCTTCCGGCCTTTGCCGCAGAGGCGCTCACCCCGGACGGCGAGCCCGACATCGCCGCGGTGTTTTTCGCTTTTGCCCGGGGTAGGGCGCGGCTCGGCGACCTGATGCGGTTGGCCCGTGATTCGAACGCGGCGTTCGCGGCCTTGGGCAAGTGCCGCACGCGGTTGGGACCGGGGCTCGGGATTCCGGTACCGATCACCCAAGCCTGAGGGTTCCCCAGGAGTGGCACCTCTTGGGATCCGTGCGGGCTGTTCCCGTCATCACGGACAGAAAACCGTCTATCGCTTGTTTTCGCCATTCGATAGCACGCTTCAGGATCGTCAGCGCCCGGCTGTTGGTTCCGAAGAGCGAAAGCAGTATGCCATCGTAGGTGAAAAGATTTTCCGCAAGCATCGAGTAACCTCGAACCGCGCCATCGGGACTGCCATCGCGGCTCACCCGATGAAATCGTGATGAAAGGGCAAGCATTAACAGATCCAGTATCGCGTCTGCATTTCTTTGGAATATATCTGAAAATCCTTGGTTGTAATGGATTGCCTTACCATCATGCGGAAGGTTCGAGAAATAGAAAACATTTTGGGCGCCGAAAGCCTGTTCGCAGTAATTTCGGCATTCGAGACTATCGGTTGATATAAAAACTGGAGTGAGTACAGAATTCCTGAGCCTTTCAATAGTCGGTTTGTAGTTGGTTTTATAATCCGTATTCCGTATGTGTATGGCGCTGTACGGCGATCCAATCGTGTCCATTCGTTCCACAAGTTGGTCGATGATATTATCGTTGATGGTGAGTTTCGTTAAAGCAAATAAGGATATCGCGCCTCCGCCATAGGCGTGATGGACAAGTAGCTGATGCGGATAATCCATGCTCATATCAAACGAGACAGGAATCCCGGTCTCCCAATCAACAATCTCGTCGCGTTCGTCTCTTACCCAAGGGTAATAACCATTGACACGTCCTTGAAGGGCGGGCGGAAACACAACCATCGAGTCGAACGACTCGATCAAATTCCGTGCGCTCAAGACCAGATTTGATTCCTTGCTTGTAAAGTAATTAGACATCTCGTCTTTGAATGTTATAGAATTGGCGTACGCGGTATCGACAATAAGGGTCCGGCCAGATCTATCTGCATACCGATGCATGAGTTCAATCTGACACAAAATGTCGTTCAATCCAGCGTCCGGCCTGCACAGCACATACCTCTGATCCTGGGTAGTTTTTCCCATAACGGTCTAGACTCTCGAGGCTGCGTATTGGCGGCGAGCAGTATAGCGCCAAATAAATTGTTTATTAAATCCAGCTAATAACGCGCTTATTGCGAACGATGCTGGTGTCATGCGCGGACGTAAACATCGATCGCAAGATTTTATGCTGGAGTCAACAAAACATGTATTTCAACTGACGCCGTATTGGCAGCTCTTATAATAATATATAATAGAAGTTCGAAATTTTTTTGTCGTAGGACGCCTCAAAAATGCGTTTCGATACTTCAATCTATTGATTCAAGCTGGGATTTGTATGCTCGTCAAAATGCAGTATAGCTAATTTTCTACGACTATCGGTGGTGTATAAATCGGTTCCAGCTATTTTCAGAATATAAATCAACGTATTTTCCGATGATCTTGATTGCGATTCTCACGGTGAAAGACAACATAAATGAATTTGCATGTACGCGACCTTTTCTCTAAACAACTACTGTAAAAAATATTTAAATAACCTTGTGAGCGAGGTTTGGCGGTGGCCCCGTCGCTTTGATCTCTCAGGATAAATTGAGTTGCAGGGTTGCGAATTCAGCCGTCTTCTCAAAGCGGGCGAAACAAAAAATGCCGACCTGTGAGGCCGGCATCAGTGTGGAAAACCCATGAAGCGGCGCGGGGGTAGAAGATACCCCGCGCCGAGTCTGAACCGGCGTCAGCCGGCCTTCTTGCTCAGGGACACCGCCACGAAGCGGGTCTGGCCCTTGCTGCTCTTCACCCGCATCAGCACCGCCTTGCGGCCGCTCGACTCCGCCGTGCGGATCTGCGCGGCGACGTCGGAGGGGCGGGTCACGCTCTGGCCACCCACGTCCAGGATCACGTCGCCGGCCTCGATGCCCTTGGCGGCGGCGGGACCGTCGGGATCGACCTGCACGACGGCGACGCCCTGCTCGGATAGGCCGACATCGGCGGCCGGCGCGAGGTTGAGGCCGAGCCGCGGCTGGCCGTTGCCCGAATCGTCCTCGCGGGCGGCGACCTTGGTGCCGTCGGTGGGCATGGCGCCGAGCGTCACCGTCGCGGTGTCGGTCTTGCCGCCCCGGAGGTAGCTCAGCTCGACCTTGGCGCCGGGCTTCATGCCGGCGATCCGGCGCGAGAGCTCCCGGGCGCTGTCCACCGTGTCGCCGTTGACCTTCTCGATCACGTCGCCGGCCTTCAGCCCGGCCTGGGCCGCCGGGGTGCCGTTCTCGGCATGGTCCACGAGGGCGCCCTTCGCCTTGTCGAGGCCGAGCCCGTCGGCGATGTCCTGCGTCACCGGCTGGATCTGCACGCCGAGGTAGCCGCGGGCGACCTTGCCGTCGGTGCGGAGCTGCTCGACCACCGCCTGCACGGTCTCGGCCGGGATCGCGAAGGCCAAGCCGACGCTGCCGCCCGACGGGGACGCGATGGCGGTGTTCACGCCGACCACCTCGCCGTTGACGTTGAAGGTCGGGCCGCCGGAATTGCCCTTGTTGATCGGGGCATCGATCTGCAGGAAGTCGTCATAGGGCCCCGCACCGATGTCGCGGCCGCGGGCCGAGACGATGCCGGCCGTGACGGTGCCGCCGAGGCCGAACGGGTTGCCGATCGCCACCACCCAGTCGCCGACCTGCGGGGCGGTCTTGCCGAACTGGACGTAGGGGAAGTTCGAGCCCTCGTTGATCTTCAGGAGCGCGACGTCGGTCTTGGCATCCTTGCCGATCACCTTCGCGTCCAGGGTACGGCCGTCGTCGAGGGTCACCTGCACGGTCTTGGCGTGATCGACCACGTGGTTGTTGGTCACGACGTAGCCGTCCGCCGAGATGATGAAGCCGGAGCCGACCGCGCCGCGCGAGCCCTGGCGCTGCTGCGGCTGGGGCTGGCCGCCGCCCGGACCGTTCTGGCCGAACCGGCGGAAGAACTCACGCAGCTGCGGCGGCACGTTCTGGAGGTTCTGGCCCTGGCCGGAGCCCTGGCCGGGACCGTCCTCGTCGTCGCTGCTTGCCGAGTCGTCGAGCTTGACCTTCACCGAGACGACGCCCGGCTTCACCTTGTTGACGATGCCGGCGAACGAACCCGGCGGATGCTCCGGAGCCTCGATCGGGGTCTTTGGCAGGGCCTGGGCGTAGGCGGGGGTCACGGAAGGCAGGGTGGTGCCGAGGGCACCGCCGGCGATCAGCGCGGCGGCAGCCACCGAGGCGAGGGCACGGCGCGAGGTCCGGCCGGACAGCGAGCTTTGGGGACGGGTCTCGGTCATGGGGATCGCAACCTCTTCGAACGGATCGGGGCGACGCCGGTGGACGCGGCGGTCGATGGGATCGGTCTAACGGGCGGCGCCTGACCCCGGCGTGGCGGTCAAATTACGGTTTGGACATGTGCGCCGATCCGGGGGCGGGGCGGCCATGGCCGGCCCCCGGCCGGCGACCCGGCAGCGCCGAGCCGGGAGGGCGATTCGCGAAAAGTCCCTCGCTTGTGCCACCTGTCACCGGCGCGCTCGGGCGATGGCGCTACACTCCGATCGAACGGCAGGCGGCCATAACGTTTGGCTCTGCCGGCTGGCGTCGCGTGAGATGCGTGAGGATCGGGCGATGAAGACGGTGTTTGCGGTGGTCCTGCTCTTGGGTTCGGTCACCGGCGCTTTGGCAGCCGATCGGTACTCGGATTATCGAAACTATTTCGACGAAAAGCCGGCTGTCGGCGATCGGACCAAGCTGAAGCCTCCGAAGACCAAGTCCCATTCCATCGAGGAGGTCGATACGCGGCGTTACGAGGACGGCGCTGCCCCCGGGAACCCGGCCAACCTGAAGCCCGGCTATCGGAGCCGGGCCGGGATCTACGTGCCGCCCGACTATTCCACCCACCCGCGCGGCCCGACGGGCGACGGTTTCGGCAGCTCGAACAGCGATTCGTATGGCAGCGTGAGCGCGCCCAACCCGTTCGTGGGTCCCCTCGGCACCCGTCGCTGAAAACGCCTCGCCGGGCTGCGGCCCTACTGGACCGCTCGGTACGACACCCCGAGCCGGTCGCTCACTGCAGCCAAGCGTCTGTCGCGTGTCCAAATTCGGGAGCCTGGCATCAGCTTCGCCGATGCCAGGAGATGCGCGTCGACATAGCCGATGCCGAGGCCGTGCAAGGCGTGCTCCGCGATCAAAGGCATGACTCCGTCGTGGGCCGCGACGTCGGCCGACGGCATGTCTTCCAGGGTCGCGATAATGCGTTCGCGATCCCGGACGCTGCCCAGCGCCAGTTCGCCGATGACGAAGGGATGAACACGCTGGCTCATCTCGGTCAGGATTGCGGTGACGGATGGATCCGCCGCCGCGAGGTGATCGATCCAGATGTTCGTATCGATGATGATCACGGTTCGGATCGTCGGCGCGTCCCGGCCTGGGCGTTCGAATCGCTCCCCCCCAGCAGGATCATGCGCCGGGACGCCTCACGCTGGACCAGCGCGCGCAGGGCTTCGCGGACCAGTTCCGATTTCTCAGTGATGCCTGTGTAGTGCTGCGCCTTGGCCAGCAAATCATCGTCCAGGTTGATCGTCGTCCGCATCACGCTCTCCCCCGCGCGGCATCGATGATGGCATCATATGACGCCATTTTCATGCCTAGCCGCGCTCGACAGCCGTTCAGCCGTTCATCGTTGCGATGCCGCGGATGCCCGCACGAGAGGGACGCAGATTACGCGCATGTGGTGAGCGAAGCGATCAATCCCCGCTCAACCGCGCCAGCGCCTCCTCGATCTTCACGAGCCGCGCGGCCTCGGCCTCCCGGCGCTCGCGGTTCTCCTCGATGATGTCCTCGGGGGCGCGGGCGACGAAGTCGGCGTTGCCGAGCTTGGCGTCGACCTTCTTGATCTCGCCCTGCGCCTTGCCCTGCTCCTTCTTCAGGCGCGCGACCTCGCCGGCGAGGTCGACGATGCCTTCGAGGGGCAGGGCCGCGACGCTGCCGCGCACGAGGAGCTGCACCGAGTTCTTCGGCGGCGTATCCGAAAAGGTGATTTCCGAGAGCCGGGCCAGGCGCAGCAGCGTGTCCCGCCAGGCCTCGACCCGGGTCCGCACCTCCGGGGACGCCCCGACCATCACCAGGGGGATCTGCGCCGCGGCCGGGACGCTGGTCTCGGAGCGGGCCGAGCGAACCTGGGTTACGAGGTCGACCACGAAGCCGACCTCGGCCTCGGCGTCGGCATCCGCGAGCCCGGCAAGATCCGGCCAGGCGGCGAGCGCCAGGAGGCCGCGCTCGGGGATCGCGGCGCCCTTGATCGCCCAGAGTTCCTCCGTGAGGAACGGCATGAACGGATGCAGCAGCTTGGCGACCTGATCGATCAGGAACGCCACCGTCGCCTGGGTCTCGGCCCGGACGGCCGGATCGACGCCTTCGCCCTGCAGCACCGGCTTGGCGAGTTCGAGGTACCAATCACAAAAAATGTTCCAGACGAAGCGGTAGGCGGTGCCGGCCGCGTCGTTGAACCGGTAGGCTTCGAGGGCCGCCGTCACCTCGCCCACGGCGCGGGCGGCCTCGGTGAGCGCCCAGCGGTTGATCGCCCCGGTGATCGCCCGTGGGTCGTAGGCCGGGTCGAGCTGGCAGCCGTTCAGCTCGGCGAAGCGGGCGGCGTTCCAGAGCTTGGTCGCGAAGTTGCGGTAGCTCTGGACCCGGTCGGCCGAGAGCTTGATGTCGCGACCCTGGACCGCGAGCGCGCACAGGGTGAAGCGCAGGGCGTCGGCCCCGACCTGATCGATCAGCTCGAGGGGATCGACGACGTTGCCCTTCGACTTCGACATCTTGGCGCCGGAGGCGTCGCGCACCAGCGTGTGCAGGTAGACCGTCTCGAACGGCGCCCGGTCGGTGAGGTGCAGGCCCATCATCATCATCCGGGCGACCCAGAAGAACAGGATGTCCTTGCCGGTCACCAGGGCGTTGGTCGGGTAATAGCGGGCGAATTCCGGGGTCGAATCCGGCCAGCCCAGCGTCGAGAACGGCCAGAGCGCGGAGGAGAACCACGTGTCGAGGACGTCCGCGTCGCGGGTCAGCGCGACCGGACGGCCGTGCTTGGCCTCGGCCTGCGCGAGGGCCCCTTTCTCGCTCTCGGCCACGAAGATCCCGCCGTCGTCATCGTACCAGACCGGGATCTGGTGGCCCCACCAGAGCTGGCGCGAGATGCACCAGGGCTCGATGTTGGTGAGCCACTGGAAGAAGGTCTTCTCGTAGGTCTCGGGGACGAACTTGGTCTGGCCGTCGCGCACCGCCTGGAGCGCGCGCTCGGCCAGCGGCTTCACGTTCACGTACCACTGATCGGTGAGATAGGGCTCGATCACCACGCCCGAGCGGTCGCCGTGCGGCACCGCGTGGGTGTTGGGCTCGACGGCGCGCAGACGGCCGCGCGCCTCCATCAGGGCGACGACCTCCTTGCGGGCCTGCGCCCGGTCGAGGCCGTGCAGCGCCAGGGCCTCGGGCTCGGGCGAGGCGTCGGCCAGGAACGCGGCGTTGCCGTCGAGCAGCATCCGGCCCTCGGGGTCGAGGATGTTGATCACCCCGAGGTTGCAGCGCCGGCCGACGTCGAAGTCGTTGAAGTCGTGGGCGGGCGTGATCTTGACCGCGCCGGTGCCCTTCTCGGGGTCGGAATAGGTGTCGGCGACGATCGGGATCAGGCGGCCGACCAGCGGCAGGCGGACCTGCTTGCCGACCAGCGCCGTGTAGCGCGCATCCTCCGGGTGGACCGCGATGCCGGTATCGCCCAGCATCGTCTCGGGCCGGGTGGTCGCGACCGTGATGACCTCGCCGGTCTCGGCCCCGCTCGCGTCGACGATCGGATAGTCGAAGTGCCAGAGATGGCCCTTCGTCTCGATCTGCTGGACCTCGAGGTCCGAAATCGCGGTCTGGAACTTCGGGTCCCAGTTCACCAGCCGCTTGTCGCGGTAGATCAGGCCCTGGCGGTGCAGGTCCACGAAGGTCTTGAGCACGGCGCGGCTCAGGCCCTCGTCCATGGTGAAGCGCTCGCGCGACCAGTCGCAGGACGCGCCGAGCCGCTTGAGCTGGTTGACGATGGCGCCGCCGGATTCGGCCTTCCAGGCCCAGACCTTCTCCACGAAGGCGGCCCGGCCGATCTCCCGGCGGCCCGGCTCCTGGCGCTCCATCATCCGGCGCTCCACCACCATCTGGGTGGCGATGCCGGCGTGGTCGGTGCCGGGCTGCCAGAGCACGTCCTTGCCGCGCATCCGCTCGAACCGGCAGAGCACGTCCTGGAGCGTGTTGTTGAGGGCGTGGCCCATATGCAGCGAGCCCGTCACGTTCGGCGGCGGGATCACGATGCAGTAGGGGGGGGCTCCGGCGCGCTCGGGCCGGCCGGCGCGGAAGGCGTCCGCGTCCGCCCAGGCGGCGGAGATCCGCGCCTCGACGGAGGCGGGCTCGAAGGTCTTGTCCATCATCGCAGGTATGGGCCGGCGCTCGTCCAACAGGGTTGGACCCGCTTTCGACCGTCAGGCCGCGTCCGTCAACACGCGCCCGGCACCGGGCAGGCCCGATGCCGGAGGGCAGGGCGCTCAGCGGCCGCGCGAGACCCGCTCGATCTCGGCCCGGACCAGCCGCTCGACCACGGCCGGCAGGTTGTCGTCCAGCCAGGACTTGAGCATCGGCCGGAGCATGTCCTTGACCAGATCCTCAAGCGTGCGGGCGTTCTGGGTCAGGACCGTGTGGGCCAGCAGGTTGAAGGCGCCGTTGACGCTGGCGTCGGTCGCCGCCGAGACCAGGGTCTCGGCCTCCGGCTCCGGCCGTGGCGGCGCCTGGAACACCGGCTGCGGCTGCGGGGTCGGCCGCGCGGGCGGCGGCTCGGGCTCGGGCTCCGGCTCGGAGAACGCCTCGTCCTCGAAGTCGATCGCGTCGAAGTCGAGGGGGGCCGGGGGCGGCTCCGGCGGGGCCACGGCGCGGGGCCGGATGACCGGCTCGGCGACCTCGGCGAGGTCGAGCACGTCGTCGGGCTCGGGCTCGGGCGACGGCGCGATCTCGGCGGGCTTGGCCGCCTGATCGTCCGCGATGATCCTCCGGATCGAGGCGAGGATCTCCTCCATCGAAGGCTCATGCGCCTTATCGGCAGCCTTGTCCTGGAATTTCGAGTCCGGGATCTTGGGGCTCGCTGCACTCATCAACAGGCGCGCTCAGGCATGGGATGTTCGGAGGATGACCCGATCGGGCCGGTCGTCAAACAGTATTCCATGCCAATTCGTCGCGGCAAGCGCGCCTGCACCACACTCCCCGGGGAAAAGACCTCAGCGTCCGTCCGGGGTGCGCAGGCCGAACCACAGATCCTTGACCTGATCGTAGTGGATCTTGGCACTGTAGTACTCCACCGGCAGGGCGGTGAAGCGGGCGGTGAGCTGCCCGATCGACTGGACCACGCCGTAGGAGAAGATCACCCGGTCGCGCTGGGCCAGGATCAGGTTCACCCGCGAGTTCAGCAGTTCCTGCTGGGCGTTGAGCACGTCCAGGGTGGTGCGCTGGCCGACGCGGGCCTCCTCGCGCACGCCGTTGAGCGCGACCTCGTTGGCCTGGACCTGTGCCTGCGCGGCGATGACCTGGGCCTTGGCGGCCTCCAGGCGACCCCAGAAATCGACGATCTGGGCCCGGACCTGGTCGCGGACCTGATCGACCTGGATGCGGGTCTGGCCGACCGTCTCCTTGGCCTGCCGGATCTGTGCGTAGGTCTGGCCGCCCTCGTAGATCGGGATGTTGAGCCGGCCGCCCACGAACCCGACGAAGAAGCTCGTGTTCGGGCCGTTCTGATCGTAGAGCTGGCTCAGCGAGCCCTGCAGGCTGAGCGTCGGCGCGAGCTGACCCTCCAGGATCTTGACCTGGGCTTCCGCGGCATCGACGGCGTGGATGGCCGACACGACCTGCGGATGCTCGCGCAGCCCGATCGCGATGGCCGCATCGAGGTTGATCGGGACATAGCGATCCAGCGGCCGGCCCGGCGCCAGCTGGCGCGGCTCGACGCCGATATTCTGGCGGTAGACGCCGATGCTGGTGCGCAGGGTCGACTCGGCGGCGCTCACCTGCGACCGGGCGCCGGCGAGCCGGGCCTCGGCCTGGGCCACGTCGGTGCGGGTCACCTCGCCGACGTTGAAGCGGTCGCGGGTCTGGCGCAGCTGCTCCTCCAGAACCTCGACGTTGTTCCGGTTGAGCTCCAGCGTCGCAGTGTTGCTGAGCACGTTCATGTACGCCTGGACGGCGTTGTAGAGGACCGTGAGTTCGGTGAACCGCAGGGTCTCGCGCTGGCTGTAGACGGTCGACTCGGCCCGCCGGACGGAGTTGTCGGTCTGGAAGCCGTTGAAGATCGTCTGCGAGACGGTCAGGCTCGCGCTGCTCGGCAGATAGGTCGTGCGCGTGGTCCGGTTCGACGACGTCAGCACCTGAGAGGTCACATCGGTGGACGTGCCGCTGCTGCCGGCCGACTGGCCGGCTGCCAAACCCGACGACGACGATCCCAAGCCGGCGCCGGCGCTGGTGCCGATGCCCGTCGAAGTTCCGACGGCGGAGCCCCCGGTGACGGCCGAGCCGGTCGTGCCGCCGAGCGATGTCCCGCCCAGTGACGAGCCGCCCAGTGACGAACCCCCGAGCGACGAGCCGCTGCTTGCCGCCGAGGTTCCCGAACCGGCTGCGGTTCCGCCGACGGAAGCGACCGCGCTGCCGCTGCGGGTCTGCAGATACTGCACGCCGATCGAGGCGCCGACATTGACCTGCGGTCGGTAGCCCGCCTGTGCGATGGCGACGTTCTCGTCGATGGCGCGGACGCCGGCGCGGCTGGCATTGAGAGACGGATTGCCCTGGTAAGCCTTGGCGAGAGCGCTCTCCAAGGTCTCGGCGAGGGACGGATTCGTGGCCAGGATCGCGAGTCCGGACGCCATTCCGATCACTCGGAGCGCGGGGCAACTCGCTGGTGGACGTATTGTCACGATAACAAGCCCTTGCGGTCTTTATAACGGTCCGGATGTCCGCCGCGAAAACGGCCAAGGTACGGCGTTACGCAGGGATCCGATCAAGCCCGCCCCACCGTCACGCTTAGCGCAAATCCGCCGGTTTGGCTCGGGCTTGCCCGGCGTCGGCGTCGGAATGTGGTGCGTTGGGGCATTAAGGTGACACATGGCAGGCCGCCTCGGCAGGTGGCCACGCCGGCCGTAAACGCGGTGCCGAAAACGCGAATTCGTCCGTGTTCAGAAGGAGATGCGCGTTTGCCGCGCGGTCGGCGCGGGAACTCCGTGCAACCGCATGGTGGGGCGAACCTCCGGGACGGTCGAACCGAGCCGGGCACGCATCGGCCCCCGGCCCGGGCGCCCGATCCGAGCCGCGGGTGCGCCGACGCAACCGGTTTGACGTGCGTGCGCGGCTCCAAGAGCTCGTTCTCCGTCGCGGGACGCCCGGCAAGCCGTCCGTCGGCTCCCCCGGCCGTCCCCCGAACATCCGCGGCGCCGCGATGGGACGCCGATGGATCGCCGCTGCCTCCTCTTGGACGCGGCCGCCGGAGACGCATCAATAGCGATCGTCGGCGGCGACGCCTGCGCCCGGCTCGGAAGGCACGGCGTCGCCGGAGCCCTGGCCCGGCTCCTGCTGTGGTCGCGTCGCGCGGGGCCTAACCACCGAGCCCGTGAGGGTCGGCGACGGCTTGGCCTTGAAGGCGGCACTCGACGGTGCGGCTTTCCCGATCGGTCCCGGCACCCCTTGCGGACCGCGCGGGCCCGGCGGGCCTGCGGGCCCCGCGCTGCCCACCGGACCTTCCTGCCCCTGTTGGCCCCGCTCGCCCTGCGCACCCATGGGGCCCTCGGCCCCCGGCGTTCCGGGCGGTCCCATCGCGCCCGGCGGGCCGGGCTCACCCCTGATTCCCGCCTCGCCGCGCGGACCGGGCGGACCTGGGAGGCCCGGCGCCTGCTGGCCGCATTCCCCGACCACAATGCTGCGCGCCTGCTTGGACGTCCGCAGCGTCGCGATGCAAGTGGCCGGATGATAGACGACGTGAAACTCGAAATAACCGCGGGTATCGGTGCGCTGCGAGAACTTGCCGTCCAGGGTGATCTCGGCGTCGGGTTCGCCGGCATTGCCCAGCACCCAGAGGTCGCCGGCAGTGATTTTCGCGGCTTCGATACGCATGTCGGCTTTCGCCGGAGCGATCCAGAGCAAAGACCCTACGAATATTGGAACCATGGCGCATCGCCGGCGCGATAGACTCATGTCGGGTCTCGCGAGCTTCATGGCGGCAGGATGCCACTCGTTTCTGAATTCGCAATAACGCGCGAGAATTTTGATGTGAAAAGCTCCGTTTTAGCGGCGTATCCGGCCGAATTCGGTATTCGCATGCCAGGCATCCGCAATATGGCCGATGAATGGCCGCGTCCGTCGGCGGTCTATGCCATCGAGCAGGTGTGATCGCGCACAGTCCGGTATCCGGGTTCGCGGCACTGCCCGCGTGGTCCGAGCGCGGCCGTGCCGCATCGCGAGAGCGGTTCCGGTTCCCATGGTCAGGGCGCCGGGACAGGGTGGAGCGACCGGGGCGCGAACGGAGGCGTCGCCCTAAGTCCTTGTTCTGACACCGTTGCCCGCGCCGGGCTCGCGGTCGCGTCGGTCCTGCGCGCTTCACGGTGGACGACCGGGGGCGGGTCGTCGGGACTGCTGTTTTTTCCGATGCAACGGTTTCGGCCCCTTGTTCGTTTGGGGTGTCGCGGCATTGCAGCATGAGCGCCAGGCCGTCCGATTCGACACTTGGCCGGTACCCGCCAGGTATGCCGAGCCCGATTGTGCGGCGCACAATCAAACATTGCGTAAGTTGTTGTTCGAGCCGTTGTTTCGGTCGAACCCCCTGGGGGATTCCGTAGCAACTACTGAACGTCAGGTTCGCCCGACAACCCGGCGCGCGACGGCTTAATCCCCGCCACATATGCGTTTTTTTTACAAAGATAACCTGTTTAAGGGGGCTAATTAAAATATCTGACAGCTTGTCAGCCCAATTTGCCCCGTCTATAAGGCCCGAAGTAACTAATCATTAACCACCCGCCATTGGCCTCAACCGAGGAGCTGAGACCATGCAGGGTCGTACCGAATCCCAGATGTCCGAGGGCGCCTCTGCGCCGCACCATAGGGTTGAGATGTCGAACGTGGCCGATCAGATTGCCGGTCAGGTGAGCGAGGCGGCCGAGGCTGTTGCGGAGGCTGTGCTGCCGGAGACGCCGTTCGTGGCGCGGGGGCTTCGGCTCGATTGGGCGGCCAAGCGCGGGCTGGACATCGGGGTGGCGGCGACCGCGCTGTTCCTGCTTCTGCCGCTGATGCTGCTGATCGCCGTGCTGGTCTGGGCCGGCGACCGCAAGGCGCCGATCTTCCGGCACATGCGGCTCGGCCGGGACGGGCACAGCTTCGGCTGCCTGAAGTTCCGCTCGATGGTCACGGACGGCGAGGGCGTGCTGGCCGCGCACCTGGCCGCCAGCCCGCGCGCCCGGGCCGAGTGGGCCGCCACGCACAAGCTCTCCGACGACCCGCGCATCACCGCCATCGGCCAGGTGCTGCGCAAGACCTCGCTCGACGAGCTGCCGCAGCTGTGGAACGTCCTGCGCGGCGAGATGAGCCTGGTCGGGCCGCGCCCGATCGTGCAGGCCGAGGTCGCCCGCTACGGCCGGGCGTTCGCGACCTGCTTTGCCGTGCCGCCCGGCGTCACCGGCCTGTGGCAGGTCTCGGGCCGCTCCGACACCAGCTATGCCGAGCGCGTGGCGCTGGACCTGGACTACGCCAGCCGCTGGAGCCTGCGCCGGGACATCGCGATCATGCTGCGCACCGTCCCGGCCGTGCTCGCCCAGCGCGGCAGCAAGTAGCGCGGGCGTGCCCCGGCCGGCGCCGACGTTCGGTCGCGCCCTCCGGAGCGCGCAGCCCGGGGTCCGGGGTGGTGCGGCGGGATCGTCATGAAGGGTCTGCTGCTGAACGCGCTGCTCGGGGTGGGTCTCGGGCGGTTCGGCTCGGTCTGGGGCCTGCCGGTGTTCCTGCCGGTGGTGGCGGGTGAACTCGCCTACGGGTTCCACCTCCACCACCTGAGCGCGGGCGGCAGCCTGCGGCGGGGCGCGGCGCTGCTGGTCTGCGGCCAGCTCGGCTTCCTGCTCGGCGCCCTGCTGCGGCCGCTGCCGGGCGAGCGGTGAGGCGCCGGGGCTCGCCGTGGTCAACCGATTGCTAACCGAGGGAGCCGCGCCCGTGTCCGCGGCGGAGGGGGGTCAGTCTTGGACGAGAACGATCCGCACTGGGACGCCGACCCGCTCTGGTACGACCGGGCCGAGCCGGAGGCGCTGCCGGGCCGGGTTCTGAACGGCCTGGCGTATCTGGTCCTGCTGCTGCTGGCCGGGATGGCGGGCGTGGCGCGGCTGTACCGGCTTCCCGACGCGCTGTGGTGCCGCGCCGCCGCCTGGCACGCGCGCCGTGCCGCCCGTCCGCGGCGGTCCTGAACCATCGCGCATGACGGCGCGACCACGTGCGGCCCGCCGCCGACCGGGTTGCGACCTCCTGGATCCTGCCCCCGGGGAGCACGCTCAGAGGACGTCACGGAACTTGCTCGGGAAGCCTTCGCTTCTCAGCACAACGCGAAGGCTGGGCTAGGAACGATGTTGGAGAGCGAGACGCGGCCGACCGATCCGGAGCGCAGCCTGGTTCAGCGCCTGTTTGCCCGCTACGGCTCCACTGCGATCCTGGTCGTGGTTTTGCTGGTGGTCGTCGGCTGGATCGGAATCCTGGGCTGGGCGATGACGCGGCTTCTCAGCTGAGCCCCGATCGCTCGGGACGGCCCTCACCCCCTGATTCGATGCGCCCGCTTACGGCGAACCGGTCTCCCTTTCGAGAGCGATCGCTCAAGCAGCCTCGTCCGGCATGATCGGGGCGTCGCGGCACAGACGCCAGAACTCGACCAGACCGAGCGAATAGGTGGCGAGGATCACGGCCGTCCAATGCATGATCGTGTCCTCTCGAGCGCCTTCGCCGCACCGGTATGCACGCGAAAGCTTGACGTTTTCTCTTCGGACTTATCCACCGGTCTAGATATGGCAATATAACGACAATAGCGTGGGACTACACCGGGGGCGGTGCATTTATTTTGCGCAATCCGGAATGATCGCAGGATTCGGGGAGGCCGGCACCGGTCTCACCGCGCTGAGGCGCCCGTCATCCCGGGCTGTCGGCCGCGAGGGCAGCCCCGGTTTCATCCCGCCCGAGATCCACCACCACGATCTCGGGCGGGATACCCAGCCGCAACGGACGGCCCGCCACGAAGTGCGAGCCGAGCCCGGCCGAGACGATCAGGTCACGGTCGCCCTCGACGATATGGCCGTGGGCGTAGCGCGATCCGTAGCGCGACGGGATCCATGGGGACCAGCCCAGGATCCGCACCTGGCCGCCATGGGTATGGCCGGAGAGGGTGAGCGCGACCCGCCGGTCGAGGCCGGTGGCGAACAGGTCGGGCTCGTGCGCGAGCAGGATCGCGGCGCCGTCGGCGGGGACGTCCCGGAGGGCTTGCGCGAGGATCCGCGACCTCTGCCGGTCGAGCGGGTCCGGCGCCAGGGGGCGGCTGGGCGTCGCCTCGCTCTCGATCCCCACCAGCCAGAGCGGGGCCGGCACATCGAGCCGCACGGCCGCGTTCTCCAGGAAGACGATGCCGGCCGCCCGCAGGGCGCGTTCGGCCCGGGTCGGGCCGTGTCCGCGCCGAAGTGCGGCACGGTCGTCGCCCCAATCGTGATTGCCCTGGATGGCGTAGATTCCCCGCTTCGCCCGCAAACCGCTCAGGCGTTCGGCCACCGTCTCGAACGGGACCGCCCCCCGGCTTTGGGAGCCGTAATCGCCGAGCAGCACCGTGAGGTCCGGCTCCAGAGCATTGGTGCGCGCCACCACCTCGGTGATCGCGTCCGCGCCCATGCAGCGGGGATGGGCGTGGAAATCCGTGAGCACCGCAATCCGCAGGCGTAGGCCGGCCGGCCAGGGCGGCGAGCAGACCCGATAGCGCCGGATCTGGACCCGATGCGGCTCGAAGGCCGTCGCGTAGCCCGCCGTCACCAGGCTCCCGGCAGCCGCGCAGGCGGCGGCCAGGGTCGGTCGGGACAGGAGCGCGCGGCGTGTCAGCATCGGTCATCGGCTCGGCTGGACGTGGCGGGCCCGTACCACGGGTTGGCCACTGGTGCGGCACGGGGTTGGGGGAACGGCTGCCGATGCCGGATGACTTTTCCGCTGCGGCGAACCCGCGGGGTCGGGGTTTCGGTCGGTGACCCACGAACCGCCGGCCGGCATCGCGATATGAGCGGTCAGTGGAGTAATCGAAGTATGCGAAGGAAGAGCGAACGCTTCGAACGGGTCAAAAGCTTCGCGTTCCGCACCCTCGACCTCGGGCCGCCATGACAATCGCGGCGGACTATAGTATCCGAACTCAGATCAATTCTCATGCCTTATATCGAGCTTTGGACTCGCCCGGGCATATGTTTGCTGCCGACTTACATTGAGTCTTGTATAGATAATCACAAGACAGATACAATCTTTGCCGGCGGCCGACGCGCGATTGCAGGTGTGGAGCCAAAATTCGATCGTAAATTCCTTTGTTTGACGAAAAAAGTATTGATCTGCGAGTTCCGGTATGCAATTAGACCGTCAGTTCGCGGGCAGGCGTATCTTTACTGCCCAGGATTGATCCCATGCCCGCCGTCTCTTTCCTCGCGCTGCCCGCTTTCGGGGCGGTCACTGATCGTCGCGCCATCGCCCTGGCCAACGCCCACTGGTTTCGCGCCATGGCGTGGCGGGCCCTGCGCGACGGGTCTCCTAGGGGCGACATACGCGCTGCCAATGCCCGGGCTGCGGCCCGCATCGTCATACGCCAAGCCAAGCGCGATGCTCTGGTCAACCGACTGGTGACCGACGCCCTGGTGATGAGTGACTGATCTGCTGCCGCGTTGAGCGCTCCTTGGCCGCGGCGGTCAGAACGTAGCGCTATTGCCAGCTTTAACATCCGTTGGCAGGTCATGCCTGGACGGGACGTCCGTCTGCCGTACAGTCACATACTGTCAAGCAGCATAATAAATTCGAATTTCAGTCTGTTCGAAAGAAACAAAGATTGCATTCCTTCGTTTTGGAAACGACCACCGCCTAAACATTATCGACGTTCGAATACGTGGTTTGATCCTGAGTTTTGTATTGACGTTGTACTAACTCTAGAAATACCCAGCAACTCGCGTTTTTCAAAATATCTGCGCCATCGTAATTCTGTTGATCGAACTAAAAATTTTATTCGTTAGCGAACGCCGCGCCAATTGCTTCACCGGGCACGCGTCGTTAACGAATTAAGAATTCCCGGCAAGAAACTGGAACGGATCAACGCATCCCTCGTAAATGCGTCGAACTGTGGCGAAGGTTGTGCCGTCAGGACTTAGAAATGGACAACGATCTCAAAGCGCGGCCTCTCGATGTCAAGCATCTGACGGCAAATATCGTGACCGTCTATGTTTCTAATAATCATATCTAAGTCTCAGATTAGCTCAAGCCTCCCGCAAACGTTTACCATGCTGTGGAGGCGGCCGCGCAGGGGCATGCTTCGGCGCCTGCGGTTGCAGAGGGCCTGGCCGAGAAACCGTTCGCAGCCGAGATCCGGCGATCGGTCGGCCGCGATGCCTTGATCAGCTTCGAGGATGGCAAGCCCTACAAGACCTTAGGAAGGCATTTCACCGGCCGCGGCCTCCCGCCGGAGCGTTATCGCGAGAAGTTAGGGCTACAGCGGAATCATCCGATGGTTGCGCCGGATTTGCCGAAGGGCGATCCGCTCTGGCGAAGGCGATCGGCCTCGGGTGGTTAAGCGGAGGGGCCTCCGCCGGCGATGAGCCGAGTCGTGCGCAGTCCAAGGTCCAACGCCGGAAGAAGTCGGGCTGATTATAGGGGCTCCGGAGTAACGCCGCGGCTCTCCTGAGCTCCACCGTCCTCACGCGCGAAGCAACATGATACAGGGCGGCACGAGACGCGTAGGGCGCCGCCGACGCAAGGACCTCGCTTCGCTTGCCGCGGCAGAACGGTCACCGAGTGATCATCGGGAGCGCGCGACACGCCGTTTGGAAGGCATGAAACCGTGGGGGCGTTATGCCCGGAATGCCCCATGGTCGATTCGCGCGTGATTGTGTCGCTGATCCAGACTGTGTGCGTCCCGAGATTTGCGATCGGCGACACCAAACTGGTATTCACCTGCGCGATGCCGAACGAAAAATCGATGCCGCTGGCACGCCCCATCTGTCGATCCTGCGGTGAGACGATCCGCGCGGACACCACCTATTGCGTCGCGTGCGCGACCCGTCAGGCCGATAGCGACGCCGCCGTCTTCGATCGTTGGCTCGCCATTCTGTTCAGCGGTGCGGGCATCGTCGGCCTGGTGCTGGCCGCCTATATCGCAGCCCGCTATCTCAATATCCTGGCGTGATCTCTCGCAAGCTGACGCATCTGCGATGAGGGCTCTGCTTGAGTGTCCCACTCTGGTCTAGGCTCAGTAGAACCTACGTAGTCGCACACCCGCACAGCAGCTGCCTCACGGTGCCGACGACATCGGATCGTCTCGCCATCGGCGAGGACCGGCCTCGCCGTTCGGCGCAGTGCTCACGCATCTTTCGCCTTATGAACAGGTCTCGTCTGCCTGCAGATGCGCCGAAATATGTACGCCGCGGCCCGATAGAGCTGAGCTATGCCGAGTCCTACTCTGTCCATAAATTTTGGAGTTTGCAGGATGGCTCGGCGATCGCTTCTGGTCTTGGCGCTCTGCCTCGCGTCCTCGGGTGCGGGGGCCGCCGGCGACATCGCCGTCGACATGGCGATGATCTCCAACGGCGATCTCAGGGTCTTCGGGACTTTGGCGCCGCCTCGCGCGGCCAGCGTCGTCCTGGACGACAAGTTTAACACACGGGCCGATCAGGACGGGCGCTTCGCGTTCCGGATTCCCTACCATCCGGAGACCTGCGTGGTGACGCTGAAGTCCGAGTCCCTCAGCCGACAGGCCGTCGTCGGCTATTGCGCCCGGCCACCGGCCGTGAAGCAGGCCGCAACGTACCCCGCACCCGTGATGCTTGCGGCGAACACGCCCAAGAGCGAGGTCGGCCCTCGCGGTCCTCAGGGCGCGGCCGGTCAACAGGGTCCGGAAGGACCTCAAGGCGAGCGCGGCGCTAAGGGCGAGCCGGGGCCGGCCGGCCCCGCAGGACCACCCGGCCCCGCCGGACAGGCGGGCGCGAAAGGGCAGGGGGGCGAAAGAGGCGAACGTGGCCCGGCAGGACCGGCTGGGCCCGAGGGCAAGGCGGCTGTTGCCAACGTTGCTTTACGGGTTCAGGTCGAGGAGTGCACGGCGGGAGGGCGGTGCGTGGCCGCCTGCACCTCCGACGAGTTCGCAGTGAACGGCACCTGTAGCGGCGGCGAGCGCCCCGCTATGGACGAAAGTAGCATCTACTGCTTTGCCCTGGGTTCGGTACCGACCGCCATGAAGGCCCGGGCGATCTGCGCGCGGCGTTGACGCGGATGTCGCATTGCAAAAAGCACTGAGTTTTCTTTCGTCTGGCGGTTGGTTCGGATTACACATTGACGCATCGTGAATAGTGCGCGTTGCGCGGCAGTTTTTAGTGTTGTTTAAAGGCTCAGATTGGTCAATAGAGGTAACGAAGAATATGATTTTTCGGCGCGTCTGCTGTGATTCGGTTATTTGAGCCGGGATGGTTTGTCGTATCTAGTCCTGTATCATGCCTCGAGAATTTTGCTTCTGATATTTTCAGGCGACTGGCAGGGCAAGCTGGGGCGTCGGCCACAGCTTCCGGCTTTTGGCGTTGGCTGCGGTCTACATCGGCGGAAGCAGCGTGGAGCCAGCGCGGTGGACCTGCCGACGACGGGCTACTGAGCGCTGGCCTTTACCGCTGATGGTACGGCGGGTCTGGTCAGCCGCTAGGCGCCCAAGCTTGACGCCGCACAGCGAAAGGCGCTGACACGGGTTATCGAGGGTGGGTCAAACGTTGACCGATACGACGTAGTACGCACGTCGAGACAGCTCTCGCCGCCTGAATTTACGCGAGCTTCGGGGGCAGGCTGGACGAAAGCACGCTTGGCTGCACGATCAAGCAGATGGGCTTCCGTAAGCTGACGGTCCGCCCTCGCCACCACGAGCAGGAACTGGCTGCGCTGTCCGTGTTCAAAAAACCTGTCCGCCGCCGTGAATGCAATCCATACTTGCCTGCTCGCGTATGCCTGCCGCCGGGCACGGCTATTAAGGTGTCATGGCAGGATGATGCTCGCGCCGGTCAAAAGAGCACCCAGTCGCAACGTGAGACATGCAGCGGGACACGGCCCTCGGCGCCCCAGGATTGGCACACGGCGTATGCCTGTATCTTTGAAGCGATCTAACCTCAGAAGGGAAAGGCCGCCGAATCCGTTCTACCCCGGTGGAACAGGTAGGCGATAAGCCTGCATAGGGCCCAGATTATCCAAAGTGTCTTGCCCCGGGCCTACGCCATACTGATGCGGGCTGACACAGGGCTCACGAGATCGTCGTGCTAGACAACATCATCTTGCCCAAACTGCTGCCTAGCGCCTCTACTCATACCGGTGTTTTTAGAAAACTTATTGTAGAGACCTGTGGAAATTCAGATGCAATAACCGCTTCTACGATTGTATCGTCGTGGCATGCCTCTTTATCATCGACCGGTGCCGCAAATTTTAAATTGTCCTTTCTGTCAAATTTTAAAAATCATCCGCGATGTTTTGTGCGCATGGATATTCTGATTTTGATTATAATCGATATTTGTGAGTTATGTGTAATGATGCTCGTTATGTCTGTCGTCTTAACGGGCTTCTCTCAGCACTTCGTCCGCAAATTTTGTTCGCGAACCGGTGATTCCGTATGCTCGGAGAGGGTATCTGGACAATCGCCGACTGATTTCATGTCGGCAAATAGCATATTCCACTGGACTGCTTGAGCGATTGGAGCGTGAATAGTCACGTCACGAAGCAGCCGGCTGCCGTGAGTCGAAGCGAGCTTCCCGGGAGCGGGCAAGGGCATCCGACCGATCGCGTTACCCCGCAAGCCCATTGGGCATGTGCGGGGCCAAGGCAGTGGCGGGGCTAGTCCCGTCACGAGCCCGAGGCGCGCTATGCAAACTCCATTTTTCATTCAGATTATCTTTTCCCCCGCCGCCCATGTCGGACATTCGGCGCAGCTTCCGTGCCCAGGCTCGACAGCGAGCCTACCTGCCGCATCGTTTGCCGCCCCGCGGACGTGAGTGCGAGCATGTCGAACCGCAGCATCTCCTGGGCCGCCGCTCTGCGCGACTTGAAATCTGATCGCACCGTCCGTTCGGCGGTTCGCGAAGAACGTCTGCGCACCAGCGCGGGCCTGCGCGGCGCGTGCCTCCTGCCGATGAGCGCTTGGCGCGGATCCTCGAGCCGGCGTTATGTCGTCGTGATCCAGCCGCTCGATACCGTCGATTTGGTCGCAGACGACCCCGCAGTCGTCCTCGCCGTTGCCCGTGATGCCCAAGCGCAGGCTTCAATCGTCGCTGTCCGGGCCTGCGACCCTGGGGATCCAGGTTTTCTGGGCTGGCTGGCCGCCTGCGCCACGCTTGGAGCGCGCGAACTGCACGCTTACCGGTTGGCAGGAAACAAGGCTGAACGTCATGCGATCGCGGCTGACCTCGGTGGGCCCGCCTTGTCCGCGGCCATGGGGGTGGCGTGATGCCCCGGCGCGAGTTCAGCAAGGCGGTGCTTCGTGCCGCCCTCGCACGTGCGGACGGGCGATGCGAAGGCGTGCTCGTGAACGGCGGCCGTTGCCCCTGCACCTTGCAGACTGGGTGGTTCGACTACGACCATATCGTGCCGGCCGCGTTGGTCGACGATGCGTCCCTCGAGAATTGCCAGGTGCTGTGCCGGCCGTGTCACGCCGCCAAGACGGTGCTGGATGTCGGCGTGATCGCGCGGGTGCACCGGATGCGCGATCGGCATCTGGGCATTGCCGACCCGAGACGGCGTTCCTTGCCTGGCAGCAAAGCCAGCCCGTTCAAGCGTCTGATCGGTGGTGGCGTCATCTGTCGCTATACGGGGAAGCGTCTTGACAGACGAGACCGATCGAGGGACCCGTAGAGACCTTTCATTCTGGTCGAGTAATACCGATTTTCATTGATCAGAACCCATGAGCCAGGCGCGCAGTCCTATAGAGATGATGCGCCGGGGTCGGTCGATGAGGGTATTCCAGGCGTGGCAGCAGTGGTCGAGGATGTCAGCGTAGAATTTGAAGACGCGGTTGCCGAGCCAGTTGTCGCGCATGAATTGTCAGAGGTTCTCCACGGGGTTCAGTTCGGGGGAGCGAGCCGACAGGGGCAATAGGGTGATGTTGGCGGGCACGACGAGTTTCTTGGTTGTGTGCCAGACCGCTCGACCGAGCAGCAGGACGGGGTGCGCACCGGTGGCGACGACCTGGGCGATCTCTTCGAGATGCAACGCCATCGCCTCGGTGGTGCAGCGGGGCATGACGAGGCCGGCCCCTTTGCCGCGGGCGGGGCAAATCGCGCCATCCTTCGACAGGCTCAGGATGAGGGATGTAGGCGGAGGCGGTGCGTTGGTCCTTCGGCGCCGCAGGTCGCGTGCCGCGCTTGGCCCAGCGGCGGGTGATGGTGTTCTTCTGGCCGACCCGAGCCTCGTCGGCGAACCAGATCTCTATCGGCTTGCCGCCGACGGCCTGCGCGATCTCCGCCATGCGGGCGGGGGAGGCTTTTAAAAAGCCGGGGTGGCGTCCGTGCCCTGGGCGTGATGGCGCCGGGCGGGCGGAGAGCTTGCGGTAGCCCAAGGCTCGCAGGACCCGGCTCAGCGTCTGCTCGGACACCGACATGCCGTGATCCTCGAACAGGATCTGGACGAGATCGACCAGCCGCCAGCGCACCACCCCGTGGGCGGCCGGCATCGGCCCCTGCTCAATCAACGCGCGCAGCGCCTCCCGCTGCTTGACGTTCAAGCGCGGGCGAGTTCCAGGCGCCTTGCCGCCGATCAGCCCGCTCGGACCGTGCGCGTTGAACGCCACGACCCAGTCCCGCACCGTCTAAAGCCCAACCCCGCCGAAAGCGGCAGCGGCCGAGCGCGAGCCGCCCGCATAGATCGCCGACAAAGCCAGCAGGCGCCGTGTTTGGGCGGGATCACGCGCGCACCTGGCCAAGGTGCGCAGGCCGTCAGCGTCAAAGCCTGACCGCAGCGGTACCGGAGCAGCCATGACATCCTCCTCGGGCTCCAAACCCGAAGATAGAATCACCCCTCAGCCGCTGATGCTACCCCGTGAGTCGCGCTTAACGAGGGGCGGTATAAAACGTTTCATTCTGGTCGAGAAAGTGCGCGGGGTCGCCCGTACGAGTGACGCCTGTCAACGTAATACCTGCTTCCAGAATTTAACTTTTGATCGCAGCTCTGGTGTCCGAGGTCAAAAAAATTTTTGCCCCGTCTCGCCGTCGATCCGCCGAGTCAGTCTGGGCTATTGAAGCCGAGCTATACTTGCCCTGAACGTGCCTGGCCATAGCCGAGGACTAGGTTCGAGGTCTAGGCTACCATCACCACTATTTATCTGATATGTAGGATGCGGATGGGTATCTTCGGTAAAATTCGATTGAATTGTTCCCGGTGCCGGCCGATTAGTATATGGAGTAGGGCTGGCTCGATCGCGTCTGTCTGCGCTTGGGGAGCAGGGCATCTTTTGAAGCAAGTCCCCGAATTTGAGCCCATCTCAGCTTCGAGCAATTCGTACCTCAACGGCCGTTCTGTTTTATCGTCGATCCGCGTCTGAGGGCTAACGCGTTCGATAGATAAGCGGGAAGGCTTTCCGGAAAGCGCCATTGACGCCAAGGCGCGGATTTGATTACTAATGGTGTTGCCCCGCTTCGGCGGGGATTGGAAAGCATTCGCCAGCCGTCCGCTTTGGGAAGTGCTGCAGCGTAAGCCTTTCGGTTTAACTCCTCCTTAGGTGCAGGAGGCGGCAGCCCAGCTCCGTCCGTGTTCGGCGAGCGATGTGGCAGCGGGGAACGGTTTCGGCTCGTTGGGTCCAACCCCAGCGTTTTGTCGTTGCTCGCGTTCCTGCGGTCACTCACTCGTCTGATGCAGGTCTAGAGCTCAATGTCTACCCAAAAACCAATCCCAGTCCGTCAACGTGGCGCGCACGTTAACACCGCTCGCGCGGTGCTCGACACCGGGCCGTCCGGGGCGGCGCCGGCCATTGCCATCATTTACCAGCCGATCACGGCACTTCGGCCACTTGATCGCCCACTGCGCAGGCGCGGCAAGGGACAGGTCGAACGCCTCGCCGCCAACATCGAGCGGTTTGGCTGCGTCGTGCCTGTTCTCGTGACTTCTGATGGTACGATCATCGACGGCCACGCTATCTATGAAGCTTGTCGGAGGCTTGGACACCCGACATTGCCCACGATTATCATCGATCATCTGTCAGACAACGAGGTCAAAGTTCTCCGCCTCTCGCTTAATCGGGTCGCCGTAAGTACTACCTGGGACTCCGAAGCCCTTGCGAGCGAGTTCGCGCACCTGCTCGCTGTTGAACCCGATCTCGTCGCGTTCACCGGGTTCAATTTGCCGGAGATTGATTTAGCCCTGACGTCGTCCTGCATCGACGGCACCGACTCAACCGACGCCCTTCCAGAGGTACCGGCGACCGCAGTCTCGCGCCTCGGGGATATCTGGGAGTTTACCGGCAGTCACCGGCTGTTGTGTGGAAACGCCCGTGCCGGTGAGAGCTACGACGCCGTGCTCGCCAGCCAGCGCGTCCAGAAGTTAGCGACGGATCCGCCCTATGGGTGTGCCATTCGCGGTTACGCCAGCGGCAGGCACGGGGAATTCGTCGAAGGCTCCGGTATGGGTGATGCTGAGGCGACCGTGTTCTTCGAGGGCTTCCTCGGTGCAATGGTCCCACATCTCGAGGACGGTGCGATCGCCGAGATGTTCATCGATGCGCGCGGGATGCTCCCACTGTTGACCGCCGCGCGGGGCGCTGGTCTGACCCAGCTCACGACCTGCGTCTGGGATAAAGGCGTAGGTGGAATGGGCTCGCTCTATCGGCAGCAAACTGAATTCGTGCTGGTGATGAAGCACGGGCGGGCTCGGCACATCAACAACATCGCGTTGGGTCGGCATGGGCGCAACCGCACTACGATCTGGTCAGCGCCAGGGCTGAACGGGTTCGGGCGCGGGCGGGAGGAGGCGTTGGCCCTCCACCCGACTGTGAAACCGGTCGGGCTGATCGCAGACGCATTGCTCGACACCTCGAACCGCGGCGGCCTGATCCTCGACCCGTTCTGCGGGTCGGGTACGACCCTGCTCGCAGCCCATCGCACCGGCCGGATCGGGTACGGTATAGAGCTCGACCCGATCTACGTCGACGTTGCCGTCCGGCGGATGGAAGCTCTGACGGGGGCGCCCGCGCGCCATGCAGGCACGGGACTCACCTTCGCGGAGGAGGCTCAGCAGCGGGCACACGAGCCATCGGCCCAGCAGCCGGCCGCGGCCGTCGCGTCGGACGCGTGAGGAGGTCGCAATGTCCGATGAGCCGATCGAGTCGAATGACAATGTCGTCGCACGCGATGAAGATCTCGCGCCCCAGAGTTACTGCGCGGATGCTGAAGGTGTTGCACGGCCAAAGCCCGCCCGTACCGGCGGAGGCCGCTTTTCGCGGGGGCAGTCCGGTAACCCGAGGGGGCGGCCCCGCAAGCAGCCTGAGCCTTTCGTCGCGATGATGAAGCGCGTCTTGAACGAGCCTGTCCCGCTCAATCGTGGAGGGAGGCAGACTGAGATGTCATGCAGCGAGGTGGTGTTTCGTTCAATGTGCCGCGAGGCGATGACTAATCCGCGTGTTGGCAAGGAGGTCTTTAAGCTGGTGGCGGAGCACGAGGCGGTGGCCGTTGCTGACCAGACGAACGTAGACCCAGCGCAAAGTGAGGCTATGTACCAGAATTACTACATCCGGATTCGACGTCAGATACTCGCCGAACTCTCGCTGGCAGATGCAGCAAACACAGACGCGAGCGACAACGACAATCCGGGGCCCGGGTCCGATTCGGAGCAAACGCCGTGATCATGTCCGCCGCCATGATGTCGGTCGCGCTACGCACGGACTTAGTCACCTTCGTCGAGCAGGCCTTCGCGACGCTCGAGCCGGGAACACCGTTCGCGTCGAACTGGCACTACGAACACTTGTGCTGGGCCCTCGAGCGGGTGCTTTGCGGTGAGGTGAGCCGGTTGATCATCAACGTACCGCCGCGCTCGGGCAAGTCGATCATCGCCAGCGTCGCCTTCCCGATGTTCGCGCTGGGTCACGACCCGGGTCGGCGCGTGATCTGCATCTCGCATACCGAGGATCTGGCCCGAAAGTTCAGCCTTGATCGACGCCTAGTGGCGCAGAGTCCGTGGTTTGGCCAGGCGTTCCCGGGTTTCCGGCTGACGGGCTCCAGGCCCCGCGACCTCGAATTAACGACGACGTTGCGCGGCTCGGTGTTCGCGGCTGGTATGGGTGGGGCGGTGCTCGGGCGCGGCGCCGATCTCATCGTGATCGACGATCCGATCAAAGCGGTGGACGCGTTCTCAAAGGCCGAGCGTCGGCGGGTCAACGAGGCGTTCGACAACACCTTGCTCACGCGCCTGAACGACAAGCGCCGCGGTGCCATTGTCATCGTGATGCAGCGACTTCATGTCGACGACCTCGTCGGCCATGTCCGTGAACGAGATGACTGGGAGATGGTGTCACTGCCCGCGATCGCGACGGAGGATACCTGTCATCGACTCAGTGATGTGCCCGGGGACGTGTACCGGCGTCGGGTCGGTGAGTTGTTGCATGCCGAGCGCGAGCCGATGGCGGTTTTAGAGCAGATGCGGCGCGCCCAGGGCTCGCTGACCTTCCAGGCACAGTACCAGCAGGACCCTGCGCCTATTGGTGGTAATGTGATCCAGCGCTCGTGGCTGCGCAGGTACGACATGCCCCCTAGCCGCTTCGATCGGATCGTGGCCTCCTGGGATACCGCCTCGACGCTGTCCGAGTCGAGCGATTGGTCGGTGGGCACGGTCTGGGGTGCGGCGGGGCTGGATTACTATCTCCTCGACGTGGTCCGAGGGCGATGGGAGTTTTGGGAGTTGCGTCGGGAGGTTGTGGCGCTGAGCAAGCGCTGGGATGCGAATGTGACGTTGATCGAAAAAACCCAACTCGGGCACGCGCTGCTGCAGGATCTGCGTCGGACAAAGCTCTTGGCACCAATCTTGGTCGAGCCGCGCCACGACAAGGAAACGCGGCTGTTGGCACAATCAGCTCGGTTTGAGGCAGGTCAGGTGCATCTCCCGACTGATGCGCCGTGGCTGGGCGAATACCTCGGCGAATTGCTGGCTTTTCCGAATGGTCGCCACGACGATCAGGTAGATGCCACCACGTATGCCCTGCATTACTTGACTGGGAGCCAGCCTCGGGTTGAACCAAGGGTTAGGCGGACCCGCGAAAGCATTCGGGGGTTACGTCCGAAGCTTCGATCTAATTCTTCAGCAAATCTTGCTGTGGACAGCCCAGATGATGGATCAAAACGGCCGCGCCTCATTTCAGTTCCAGCCACTTGGGAGCCTGGTGACGTGATCCTATGACCTAAGTACGAAGCCTTTAAGGAAAAAAATTTGTTTCAGAAAAGACGCGGCTGGGTTGTTCTGCGTCTAATTTGGTCGGCAGTGCTGCACCACAGGGCGTCCGGGAGCCGATACAGCCGCATCACGCCCGCCATCCCGGCCAGCACCAGCAGGACCAGATACGCCAGACCGTTCAGTAGCAGGCCCGGCAGAACCTCCGGCTCGGCCCGGTCGTACCAGATCGGGTCGGCGTCCCAGTGCGGATCGTTGTCGTCCAAGACTGAACCCCCCTCCACCGCAGGCACAGGCGCGGCCCCCTCGGTTAGCAATTCGTTGACCAAGCCGAGCTCCGGCACCTCACCGCTCGCCCGGGA
The DNA here is from genome assembly GCF_022179445.1 of Methylobacterium mesophilicum. Lineage (GTDB taxonomy): Bacteria > Pseudomonadota > Alphaproteobacteria > Rhizobiales > Beijerinckiaceae > Methylobacterium > Methylobacterium mesophilicum. The sequence continues at coordinate 52,910 of NZ_BPQU01000023.1, forward strand.
GCGGCCGCAGAAGGGCGCCGAGCAGAAAGCCGAGTTGCCCGCAGACCAGCAGCGCCGCGCCACGCCGCAGGCTGTCGCCCGCGCTCAGGTTGTGAATGTGTAACCCATAGGCGAGTTCAGCCGCCACCACCTCAGGAACACCGGTAGGCCCCAAACCGAGCCGAACCGCCCGAGACCCACCCCGAGCAGCGCGTTCAGCAGCAGGCCCTTCATCGTGATCCCGTCGGCAATCCGGTCGCCGCACCCCGGTTCCCGGGATGCGCGTTCCGGACAGCACCACCGCGCGCACGCGCAGGCCGGGGCACGCCTGGGCTATTTGCTTCCGCGCTGGGCGAGCACGGCCGGGACGGTGCGCAGCATGATGGCGATGTCCCGGCGCAGGCTCCAGCGGCTGGCGTAGTCCAAGTCGAGCGCCACGCGCTCGGCGTAGCTGGTGTCGGAACGGCCCGAGACCTGCCACAGGCCGGTGACGCCGGGCGGCACGGCAAAGCAGGTCGCGAACGCCCGGCCGTAGCGGGCGACCTCGGCCTGCACGATCGGGCGCGGGCCGACCAGGCTCATCTCGCCGCGCAGGACGTTCCACAGCTGCGGCAGCTCGTCGAGCGAGGTCTTGCGCAGGACCTGGCCGATGGTTGTGATGCGCGGGTCGTCGGAGAGCTTGTGCGTGGCCGCCCACTCGGCCCGCGCCCCAGCGCTGGCGGCCAGGTGTGCAGCCAACACCACCTCGCCGTCCGTGACCATCGAGCGGAACTTGAGGCAGCCGAAGCTGCGCCCGTCCCGGCCGAGCCGCATGTGCCGGAAGATCGGCGCCTTGCGGTCGCCGGCCCAGACCAGCACGGCGATCAGCAGCATCAGCGGCAGCAGCAGGAACAGCGCGGTCGCCGCCACCCCGATGTCCAGCCCGCGCTTGGCCGCCCAATCCAGCCGAAGCCCACGGGCCACGAACGGCGTCTCCGGCAGCACCGCTTCCGCCACAGCCTCGGCTGCCTCGCTCACCTGACCGGCCACGTTCGACATCTCAACCCTATGGTGCGGCGCAGAGGCAAGGTGTGAAACTGGAGAGCCGGCCTCGCGCAGCATGGATTGGCTTTCTGGATTGAGATGGCGACGAGATAGTTAACGACTTGTTAGTGGCCATTTCTAACGAACTATTAGCCCCGTTACAAGCTCGGCTATGTGGCCAATCGCAGTCTAGCGTGTGTTTATATTGAGAAGATATGTAATGTATCCATGCAAATTAGGTCCGGAATTGGCGAAGCGAGAGAGAGGGCGGTGGTGGCATCCATCAGGTCTCGGCGTAAATCGGTACAGTGTCGGTATAGAGATGACCGGTGTTAGGGCGCCGTTTCTTTGGTGCGACGCACGCGAGGTCGACATCTCCAGTCCCGTTTACCGCCTCCCAGATGCCCAGACCTCCAGCCCGGGCGACGTTCAGCTTGTGGGGGCATCGAGGGCCCCAGGGGACCAACACTAGGGTCAAATTGACAAAAACTACGTACTCGAAGGTTCGGAGCTGCATCCTGACGGCGACGTCTAAACCTGCATCTCGTGCAGTTTGTTGGCCTCGTCCCTGCATGCATGAGGCCACTTCACGGCGTCCCATCCGCGCAACGGAAGGCGGGATCTGATCGCTCAGATGTGGGACGCTTGGAGCCCAGCCGAGTGTCGCGGTGGTCAGGTTTAGAGCGTCATGCCGCTCGCCTCGCAGAAATGCTGATGGTGGAGTCGCTTCATTGCTCTGTATAGGCAGTCGGACATCTGAGCGTGAAGCCGTAGGGGAGCGGACGACATGGCGGTTCTGGTGACGGGGGGGGCCGGGTATATCGGCAGCCACATGGTTCTGGCTTTGCTGGATGCCGGCCACGAGGAGATCGTGGTGCTGGACGACCTGTCCACCGGCTTCGACTGGGCCGTGCCGGAGGGCGTCAAGCTCGTGGTCGGCGACGTCGCCGACCAGGCGCTGGTGACCCAGACCATCCTGCAGCACCGGATCGACGCGCTCGCCCACTTCGCCGCCCGGATCGTCGTGCCGGACTCGGTGGCCGACCCGCTGGGCTACTACCTGGCCAACACCGTCAAGACCCGTGCCCTGATCGAGGCCGCCACCCGCGCGGGCGTGCGCCACGTGATCTTCTCCTCCACCGCGGCCGTCTACGGCGAGCCCGAGGTGGTGCCGGTGCCCGAGGACCTGCCGCTCAACCCGATCAACCCCTACGGCCGCTCCAAGCTGATGAGCGAGTGGATGATCGCCGACGCGGCGGCGGCGCACGGCTTCACCTACGTGGTGCTGCGCTACTTCAACGTCGCGGGCGCCGACCCGGCCGGGCGTTCCGGGCAATCGACCCCGGACGCCACGCACCTGATCAAGGTGGCGACCCAGGCCGCGCTCGGCCGGCGCGAACGGCTCGACGTGTACGGGACGGACTACCCGACCCCGGACGGCTCGTGCCTGCGCGACTACATCCAGGTCTCGGACCTGGCCGAGGCGCACCGGGTGGCGCTGGATCACCTGCGCGGGGGCGGCGAAAGCCTGACGCTGAATTGCGGCTACGGGCGCGGCTACTCGGTGCTGGAGGTGATCGAGGTGGTCAAGCGGATCTCGGGGCGGGACTTCGACGTGCGGCTGTGCCCGCGCCGGCCCGGCGACCCGGCCCGGATCGTGGCCGAGGCGGGCCGGATCCGGTCGCGGCTCGGCTGGCAGCCCCGCCACGACGACCTCGACGCCATCGTGGCCCAGGCGCTGGCCTGGGAGGACAAACTCAGTACGCGCAATCGGATCTAATCGACGCTAAAGCGTGGTAATACAGGACTCAAGATATGAATCCTGGCAGAGGATGCGTGAATGAGAGTTGCAATCGTACATTATTGGCTCGTGGGCATGCGCGGCGGTGAGAAAGTCGTCGAAGCCCTGTGCAAGATGTATCCCCAGGCCGATATCTTCACCCACGCCTACGCCCCGGATTCGATCTCGCCCGTCATCAAGGCCCACCGTATCCAGACCTCGTTCATCGGCCGGCTCCCGTTCTCCGCGACGCGCTATAAATCCTATCTGCCGCTGATGCCGATGGCCCTCGAGCAGCTCGACCTGCGCGGGTACGATCTCGTGATCAGCAGCGAATCCGGGCCGGCCAAGGGCATCATCCCGCCCTCGAACGCGACCCATATCTGTTACTGCCATTCCCCGATGCGCTACGTCTGGAACATGTTCCACGATTACCGCGAGCGGACGGGGTTCCTGAACCGCCTGCTGATGCCGCCGGCCGCGCATTACATCCGGAACTGGGATGCGATCTCGGCGAGCCGGGTCCACGAGTTCGTGGCGAATTCGGCGACCGTGGCGCGCCGGATCGAGACCTATTACCGGCGCAGCGCCACCGTCATCTATCCCCCGGTCGACACTGATGCGTTCGGTCCCGTTCCCGAGCAGGAACGCGGCGATTACCACCTGATGGTCGGCGAGCTGGTCCGCTACAAGCGCCCAGAACTGGCCATCGAAGCGTTCAACCGCCTGCAGAAGCCCCTCGTGGTGATCGGTGGCGGCGAGATGCTGCGCGAGTTGCGGAGCCTGGCCGGCCCGCACGTCACGATGCTCGGCCCGCAACCCTTCGCGGTGTTGAAGCATCATTATGCCCGGTGCCAGGCCCTGATCTTCCCCGGCGAGGAGGATTTCGGGATCGTGCCCGTGGAGGCCATGGCGAGCGGACGGCCGGTGATCGCATACGGAAAGGGCGGCGCGACGGAGACCGTCCAGGAGGGGGTGACCGGGACCTTCTTCCACGAACAATCGGTGGACGCCTTGATCGCCGCGATCGAGCGTTGCAAAGCCATCGCGCCGAGGTCCGAGGCCCTCGTCGAGCGGGCCTCAGAGTTCAGCGTCGAGCGCTTCTCCACGGCGATGGGTGAGTTCATCGACGGCGTGCTCGCAAGGGGTTACCAGGGTCATCGCCCCCCGCTGGCCGGTGGACAGCTCGACCTTCTGAATTGAGGTTGCGTCGACCGTCTTGTTTTAAGCCCACCCTATAACTTGGCGCGAAAGATTAATTTTGATGTCTGAGTCTGTCGGTGCAGTCTACCCCATGATCCTGTGCGGCGGCACGGGGACGCGCCTGTGGCCGGCTTCGCGCGAGAGCATGCCCAAGCAGTTCGCCCGGCTGGTGGACGCGGAACGCTCGACCTTTCAGGCGACCCTCGCGCGGGTGTCGGATACGGCCGTGTTCGCCAAGCCCACGGTGATCGCCTCGGCCGAGGCCCGGTTCATCGTGGCCGAGCAGTGCAGCCAACTCGGGATCGGCGCCGACATCCTGCTGGAGCCACAGGGGCGCGACTCCGCCGCCGCCGTGGCGGTGGCGGCCCTCCACGCCGCAGCGATCGACCCGCAGGCCGTGGTCCTGATCATGGCCGCCGACCACGTCGTGCCGGACACGCAGGCCTTCGTCGACGCCGCCCGGGCGGCAGCCGTCGGCGCGCGGGCAGGCTACACCATGACGCTCGGCATCGAGCCGACCCGGCCGGCCTCCGATTACGGCTACATCCGCCGGGGCGCGCCGATCGCGGAAGCGCCCGGGGCCGCCCGGGTGGAGAAGTTCGTCGAGAAGCCGGACCGCGCCGGCGCCGAGGCGCTGATCGAGGACGGCGCCCTGTGGAACTCGGGCTACTTCCTGTTCCGCGCCGACTTGATGCTGGCCGAGCTCGAAGCCTTCGTGCCGGACGTGCTCGAGGCCGCCCGCGCCGCGCTCGACGCGGCCGTGACCGACCTCGATTTCGTGCGCCTGGATGCCGAGGCCTTCGCGCGGGCGCCGAAAATCTCGATCGACTACGCGGTGATGGAGCAGACGGCGCGCGCCGGCGTGCTGCCGGTGTCGTTCCCGTGGTCGGATGTCGGGACCTGGGACGCGGTTTGGCAGGTGCTGGACCACGACGCCGAGGGAAACGCGGTGCGGGGGCGGGTGTCGCTGATCGGGACGAAGAATAGCCTGGTCCACAGCCAAGGCGGCGGCCTGACCGCGGTGGTCGGGCTCGAGGACGTGGTGGTCGTGTCGACCCCGGACGCGGTGCTGGTGGCGTCCAAAGCCCGCTCGGGCGAGGTTAAGCAGCTGGTCAACGCCCTGCGGGCCTCGAACGAGCCGGAGGCGGACGCGCATTTGCGGATGTACCGGCCGTGGGGCTGGTACCAGCGGATCGATATCGGCGAGCGCTTCCAGGTGAAACGGATCCAGGTGGTTCCGGGCGGGCGGCTGTCGCTACAGAAGCACTACCACCGGGCCGAGCACTGGGTGGTGGTGCGCGGCACCGCCGAGGTGACGGTGGACGACCGGGTTGTGCTGGTCCACGAGAACGAGGCAGTCTATCTGCCGATCGGCTCGATGCACCGGCTGAACAACCCTGGGAAAATCCCGCTTGAGCTGATCGAGGTGCAGGTTGGATCCTATACAGGCGAGGATGATATCATTCGCGTTGAGGACATTTACGGACGCTAAGTAAAATACACTTTTGGGGCGGATTGTTCTAATAAAGAAAATGGCGTTGAGCGAGCGTGTGAAAACAAGAACCAGACAATTCCGGCCGAGTAATCCATGCGACGTCAGATCTGAAATAAAGGAAAGCTGCCTCACTCACCGTCGATCGGAATTCCAAAACCGGATAAAGTCACAAATTTTTTGTAAAACCAGGCTTCTATGACGGTCTATCGATCCAAATGCCCAATTCTGTCAATGGGTCACACGTGAATTTTGGATTCCCCATGCTGTCTGTAAGTTCGGGACGATCCGAGAAAACAATAGGCGACGCGAACCGAATATTGTAATTGGCGAACCTCGTGACACGGCAGGACTGCAAGTCGTCAGACAAGTTTGCAGCCCGAGTCCGCAGAAAGGGTATGTTTAGGTCGGCGTTTGAGCCTCGGCGAGCACCACGACTCGTGCTCGGCATTAACTGCGGCTTTGCAAAGAAATAAGACGGTTCGTTGAAACGACTATAGAAGCACCCTTATGCGCCGAGGAACAAACTCATCCGTCGGCTCACGCGGCGGCAACTTGACAAGAAACAACAGCTTGTACGCTACTGTCTGTAGTTAGCAAGACCGAGATTCGACGCCACATTGTTCAACCCTGAACTTGAGGCCCGTATCGGGCACCTGTCTCGTACAGACAACAAAACTCATGTCTTGCATCTTGAGAAATGCACTGCGATTCGACGGAGAAGGATCACGATTTTGATTAGCACGAACGCTACGATCCACTTATGGATGCTAAAGACCTTTGGCGGGCGTGTACCCGCAAGCCCTTATCGATGCCCACGTCAGGCGCCGTACAACGCTCGACGACCCTTCTAAGCGACGACTAACCAGCGCTATTTCCTTTCGGTATTTTACTTCCGATTTACCTATGGCGCCTGCTACGAAAGAATCTCAAGCTTTGATCGATATGTTATGAGAATTATATTACAAATGGACCGCGAAATTAGATCTTACGGCTTTCAATTTTACTGGGGGAGGGGGCTTCTCATGCCGTCAAAAGTGAAATTGAGGTGAGTCCAAGCAAGCTTTCTTCACAAACGCAAATTCGGCCACGAGACCTAAAATACGCCTTATGATACCCATTGTATAATAAGCCAAAGTGGTAATGAAACCGACGCTGCTGCGACATCCAAGCTGATTTACTTGCAGTTAAGACTTTTGCATGAAAATCAAGCCAAAAGCGCGGTATGCACGGAATAATTCGGACCAAGATCCAGAATATGTTCATTAAAATTTTAACGAAAAATCTGTTAAAAACGGCGTCGATTGAGCGATGAGAGCAGATAAAATCGTGATGGCGTATAAAGGGTCCATTGAAATACGGGCAGCTCTGACACGCTGTCGATCAGCGTTCATTGGTGTGGCGGTGATGAGCTGCCTACTGAACTTACTTTATCTGACTGGCTCATTTTTTATGCTCGAGGTCTATGATCGCGTTATTCCCAGCCGTTCCATGCCTACCTTATTAGGTCTGTGTACACTTGCGTTTGTCCTCTACAGCTTTCAGGGCGCTATCGAGATCCTGCGTACTCGGATACTAACCCGGGTTGGTATGGCCCTCGATGAAGCTCTCAGTGCACGTGTCTTCAATATTATGGTGCGAGCGCCCCTTAAAAAGGAGGCAACCCATGGCGACGGTCTTTTGCCTCTGCGCGACCTTGAAACAATACGCGCGTTCTTTGGAGGATCTGGACCGTCCGCTTTTTTTGATCTGCCTTGGATGCCAATTTACCTGGTAATTTGTATCTTATTTCATCCATTGATCGGCATAGCTGCTATAATCGGCGTTGCAGTACTGGCCATCTTTGCGTTGCTCACGGATCGCGCCACTCGTACTCCAGCGCTGACCGCGACAACGAAGGGATCCCAGCGTAACAGTTTGGCGGAGGCTGGAGGCCGCAACGCCGAGGTAATCGCTGCATTAGGCATGCAGGAGCGCTTTGCGGCTCGCTGGGGAAGAATTAATTATGATTACATGCAAGATCAACAAAAAATCTCCGATGTCGCTGGAAGTTTCGGCGCGACATCAAAAATTTTTCGTATCGCTTTGCAATCGGCTGTATTGGCATTGGGCGCTTATCTCGTAATTAATGGACAGGCGAGCGCCGGTATCATCATCGCTTCCACTATACTAGTCGCCCGTGCCTTAGCTCCAGCAGAACTCGCTATTGCCAATTGGAAGAGTTTCGTTCAGGCCCGACAGTCATGGATGCGACTATCGGGCCTATTCAACCAGTTTCCAGTCGAAACGCCCCCCCATGCAATTCCAGCACCCCGTCAAACACTTGACGTAATGAATTTAAGCATTGCGCCTCCCGGTAGCCGGCGCTTAACAGTTCAAAATGTAAGCTTTAGTCTCAAGGCGGGGCAGGGGCTGGGCATTATCGGCCCTTCAGCTTCGGGCAAGACGAGTTTGGCGCGGGCCTTGGTAGGTGTTTGGGCAGCGGTGCATGGAGAAGTCCGTCTTGACGGCGCGGAGTTAGCCCAATGGACCGCCGACGATCTCGGTGAACATGTCGGTTTCCTACCTCAAGAAATCGAACTATTCGCCGGGACGATTGCTGAAAACATCGCTCGTTTCCATCCATCCGCCCCTCCGGAGGCAACGGTTACGGCTGCGCGAGCGGCAGGTGTCCACGAAATGATTTTGCGCTTACCTCAAGGCTACGACACACGTATTAGCGAGCGGGGTTCTGGTCTTTCAGCTGGCCAGCGTCAGCGAGTTGGACTAGCGCGAGCACTCTATGGAGACCCTTTTCTTGTCATTCTCGACGAACCTAACGCAAACCTCGACGCCGAGGGCGAAAACGCCCTAACTGACGCAATCCTTGGCGTTCGCTCGCGTGGCGGTATCTGTATTGTAATTGCCCATCGTCCATCTGCGCTCGTCGCTATCGATCTTATACTAATGTTGAGTGACGGTCGGATTCATGCTATCGGACCCAAAGATCAGGTTCTCAACCATGTGTTGAAACCAGCTGCAGTTTCTGTTAACAACAGATTTTAAGGCAGTGATCTCGATACCATTCAAATAAACCATTGTTTTCACGAAAGCGCGACATGAATGCCATTTTCGGCGCTGGATTCCATAACAATAATATGGCGTATTCGAATTCTACGGCCATACAATCGATCCGGAAGCATCTCACAATATGCTCGTGGCTCGTTTCGTTTTTAGTAGTAATAATTGGAGGATGGGCGGCTTTTACACAAATTTCTGGCGCGGTGATTGCGTCTGGTCAGCTCGTAGTTCAGTCCGACGTCAAGAAGGTTCAACACGCCTCCGGAGGAGTGATCGGCGAATTGCGGGTCAGCGAAGGCTCTAAAGTCAAAGTAGGTGATATCCTTATCAGGCTAGATGACACTCAGACCCGTGCAAATCTCGATATTGTCTTGAAAGCGCTCGATGAACTAACGGCGCGTCGCGCTCGCAACGAAGCCGAGCGCGACAATGTCGGTCATGTGCTATTTCCGGGTGAATTGTTGGCTCGCGAAAAAATTGATCCAGCTGTCTCAAACTTGATAGAAGGTGAGACCCGATTATTTAATTCGCGCGTAGCCGGTCGCGTAGGGCAAAAAGCTCAATTGAACGAGCGTATTCAGCAATTGCGGGAAGAGATCAACGGTCGGGTTGAGCAGACGGCCGCTAAAGTACGTGAGTTCAATTTCATAACCGGAGAGCTCAGAGGAGTACGCGAACTCCATGCAAAAAATTTGGTGCCACTTTCTCGTGTAAATGCTCTTGAGCGTGACGCGGCACGCCTTGATGGTGAGCGGAGCCAACTGATAGCCTCGATAGCATCGGCGCGCGGCAAGATCGTTGAAACGGAGTTGCAAATCCTACAGATTGACAGCGACATGCGTACGGAGACCAGCAAGGACTTAGCTGAGATCCGGGGAAAATGGTCCGAATACGTGGAAAAAAGAGCGGCTGCCGAAGATCAACTTAAACGTAGCGACTTAAGAGCGCCGCAGTCGGGGACGGTACACCAGTTGACGGTTCATACTATTGGAGGGTTAATAACACCCTCCGAGCCGGCAATGCTCATCGTGCCAGAGGCAGATCAGCTCGCGGTGGAAGTAAAAATCCAACCACAAGACATCGATAGCGTTCATATTGGACAAGCGGCGGTTCTTCGCTTCTCCGCGTTCAATCAACGTGTTACCCCGGAAATTGAGGGCAATGTTAGTCGTATTTCGGCCGATGTAATAATTGACTTGAAAACAGGGCTCAATTACTATACCGTTCGCATCCAAATCCCTGAAAAAGGCAGGCAACAGCTCGGCGACGTGCGTCTGGTTCCTGGTATGCCGGTTGAGAGCTTCATGCAAACCGGCGATCGCTCAGTTTTCAGCTACCTCGTTAAGCCACTTTCCGATCAAATTGTTAAAGCATGGCGGGAACGGTGATAGACATGTAGATGCATGAACTGTCATGGAACTGGATCTATCTTGAATTTCAAACAAAAATATTTTCGTGCTGACAATTTATAATCATACAAATATATAAACAAAAGTTATTTTTATTTTGAGGCGCAGCCTGAAGATGCGCTAGCTGTTCGGCTATAGAACTTCGTTGGGATGCGGCATTTTAAGCGATCGAGCCTACGCTCGGCAGTTAGACGGAGTAGCGCCGTCGGTCTGCCAGGGTGGCTTGACCTGCCCCCGTTCGGTGGCCCAGGTTCGAAGTTAGTGCATCGTCGGTCGCGTGACGATGGCGCAGAACGAGCGGACGGCACTGATCCGCTCGGTTCGGTTGGCCAGATGACGACCTCTGGCGCAGGCGGCTGGTAGCCGAGCGACGAGTGCGGCCAGATGCCGTTGTCGTGCTTCCGCCATCGCTCGATCACAACGTTGGCCTCCTTGAGGGTGTAAAACACCTCGCCGTTGAGGAGTTCATCCCGCAGCTTCGCGTTGAAGCTCTCGTAAATCACCGTTCTCCCATGGACTGCCCGGCTCAATGTAGGCGGTCGTCGATCCCACCGCCGCGATCCAGTCCTGAACGGCCTTGGCGATGAACTCCGGTCCATTGTCCGAGCGGACATGGCCTGGCACACCGCGTAAGCTGAACAGATCCGAGAGCACGTCGATCACGTCCAGCGCCTTCAGTTTGCGGGATACGCGGATGGCCAGACACTCGCGGGTGAACTCATCGATGACGTTCAGCATCTGGTACTTGCGCCCGTTGTGCGTGCGGTTCTCGACGAAGTCGTAGGACCAGACGTGGTCAGGCCGCTCCGGCCGCAGCCGCAGGCAGGAGCCGTCGTTGAGCCAGAGGCGCGACCGCTTCGGCTGACGAGCGGGAACCTTGAGGCCCTCGCGGCGCCAGATCCGCTCGACGCGCTTCACGTTCACCGTCCAGCCGTCACGCCGGAGCAAGGCCGTGATTCGACGATAGCCGTAGCGCCCATACTGCAGAGCCAGAGCGACGATGGCGGCCGTCACAGCGACCTCATCCTCAACCACGACGGCGACCTTGCGCTGGGTCGAACGATGTTGGCCCAGGACACGGCAAGCGAAGCGTTCCGACACGCCGTGCTCGGCAACGACGAAGTCGACACATGCCCGGCGGCGTGCCGGGCTCAGAAGTTTCCCGAGGCGGCCTCCTTTAGAATCAGCTTCTCCAAGGTCAGGTCGTAGATCGCTCGACGGAGGCGCTGGTTCTCTGTCTCCAGAGACTTCAGCCGCTTGACCTGGTCACCCTTCAGACCGCCGTACTCGGAACGCCAGCGATAATAAGTGACTTCCGTCACCTCGATGGAGCGGATTGCTTCGGCGACCTTGCGACCCTGCGAGACCAGGACATCGACCTGGCGCAGCTTGGAGACAATCTCTTCAGCCGTATGCTTCTTCCGTCCCATGACGACATCCTCCACATGGCTCGAAGCCATACCTCAGGGAGGACCTCTTTCCGGCTCTTCGCCAAGTTTGGTGGATTGGGTCGGCTGGGGGTGCTGGGAGGTAGCTCCTGGCTGAACCGGGCAGGGATTCTCAGATCAGGGCATGACCCTTCTCTGTTACATCCCCGGTTGTCGCGTTCTCCACGTCACGCGTGCGGAGAGCACTGCCCTTCGCACTGCCGCTCAAGCGAAGCGCGATCATGCCCGTTGCTCAGGTTGTCGTACGGTCAGCCGGTCAGTGCATAGTCGCTATCACCGGCGTCCCGCCGACCTACCGACGAGCGGTCAGGAGGTGCGCCTGAACCTGACGATCCGGCGCTTCTACTGCCACGATCCTGCTTGCGCGCGTCGGACCTTCGCCGAGCGTCTGCTCGCCTCCTCGACCGCTACGCTCAGAGGACCCGCCGGCTGGCCGATGCCCAGGTTCGGACCGCGCTGGCGCTCGGTGCCACGCCCGCCGCCCGGCTGCTGCCGCACCTGGCGATGCCGACCAGTGCCACGAAACTGCTGAGGGGCATCCGCAAATGGCCGCTGCCGACCCGATCCAAACCGATCATCGTCGGGGTAGACGACTAGGCCCTGCGCAAAGGCCGAACCTACGGCACCATCCTGGTCGACCTCGAACGCCGCCATGCCATCGACCTGCTGCCGGATCGTTCGGCCGCGACGCTGGCGGCTCGGCTCCGGCGAGACCCGCAGATCCAGGTCGTGGCACGGGACCGCTCGACGAATATGCGCGTGGGACCACCATGGGTGCGCCCGATGCCGTTCAGGTCGCAGACCGATGGCATCTCCTGCTCAATACCCGGCAAATGGTCGAGCGCTGGCTCGCCCGCGTCCATCCGCGTCTGAAGCTGTTGCCGGCCGTGGCGCCGTCATCGCCCTCGATCCGGCGCGTCACGACCTTCCCACGCGCACCGTCCGAGATGCTCGCGCGAGCTGCGGCCCGCGGCCGATGGGAAGCGGCCTACGATGACGTGCGTCGCCGCCATGCGGAGGGACAGTCGCTTCGGCGCATCAATCGCGAGACCGGCTTGGCCCGGGCCACGGTGCGCAAGTACGCCTTCGCCGCGAGCTTCCCCCGGAACGGCATGCGCGAGCCGCAGCCGAGCATGCTCGATCCTTATCTCGGGCACCTGCATGTCCGCCTGGATGAGGGGTGCGAGAACGCGACGCAGCTCTGGCGCGAACTTCAGGGGATCGGCTTTGCCGGCACCTCGAAGCAGGTGCATCGCTGGTTGTCCGAGCGGCGCGCAGGCTTGGCCGGAACGACTATCCGGTCGTCGCCAGCACCGACCGACACCCGTGTTCTGACCTCCACCGCATCACCCCTGGCCTCATCCAAGCAGCTGTCCTGGTATCTCCTGCGGGAGCCCGAAGACCTCGGCCCTGAGGCGGCTGCGGTCGTCTCGCGTGTCCTGCAGGATACCGAGGCGGCCAAGGTGGTCGATCTCGGCCGCCGGTTCTGCCGGATCGTCCGGAGCCACTGTGGCCAGCAGCCGTCAGGAAAATCAGATGTCCCGGCGTTCGATCAATGGCTGGGCGAAGCGCAAAACTGCGGCGTCCGCATCGTCGAGAGCTTCGCTGCTAGCCTCGGCCAGGATAGAGATGCTGTTCGGTCCGCACTGACACTGCCTTGGAGCAGTGGACAAGCCGAAGGCCAGATCACGCGTCTCAAGCTCTTGAAGCGCGCCATGTACGGCCGCACCCGATGCGGTTGCAAGCGGTGCTCCTGCCAGATCCGCTGCGCGGAGCGGAGTGAGATGCCGGTCCGCCCAGCGACGACGCGGCCAGTCCAGTGCGTGACCTCGTCCGGCGATTCGGAGCAGGTCAGCGCCAGCACCTTCGCCACGGTGCGGGTGGAATGCGGCGGGGCGCCGGGTGGGCGGGTCTTGTCCCGCAGCAGGCCCTCAACGCCCCCCTAGGCAAAGCGCTGCTGCCAGCGCCAGACTGCGGGCCGGCTGACGCCGGCCCGCCGAGCCAGGTCCTGCACGCTCAAGCGTTCGAACGAGAGCAGGACGATGCGCGCCCGCAGGATGTGCTTGAGCGGGCGGGATCGATCGCCGGCGATCGCGGACAGCGCTGACGCGGTGGCATCGTCGAGGAGCACGCAGACGGTCTGAGCCATCGCCCAGACTCGCATGCATCATCTCCTGTGTGAATCCTCTGACCGCGTCAGTGCACTAGAACCGGTGATGAGATATTGGCAAACACCGACGCCCGATCAAGGACACACTTTGAAGGTATCAGGTGTGAGTGACCCAAACAATCAAATTCTTTTAAAATAGGAAGAGGAAATTAACCGGTAAAATAAAGTTGCTAGAAGACTAATGGGTTGCTAAATTGATTGAATGAAATTTGAGGCGATGCAAATAAGACGAGACGAAAAACGCAAGTGATAAAATTAAAAATAAATAGCAATATCCCAACATGAAAAAGGGAAATACAGATATGTCAATCACGATCTACCTATTTTCCTAAGACTAGGTAGCTTCCATTGATGAAAGCTAACGTTAAAAATTTTTGAGTGCGGATGCAGGATAAGATGTCAACTTTAAATACCTGTTCCATGCGGTTTGGAGGCTTCCAAGTGAAGGTCAGTAAGTGTCTTTATGTTATTTTATTATTCTTTGTTTTTGTAAACAAGGCCACGGCAGCAGAAAATCCGGCGCAAAAATATCTGTTGGGGCCAGGAGACCGGTTATCGATTCGAGTTTATGACCTGCGAAAAAACGCTGGAGAGGCATACCCATGGACTGCATTGAATGGGGAATTCTCCGTTGGCGCAGACGGTTTCGTCTCGATGCCAATTCTTGGTGAGGTTAAAGCCGCGGATGGCACTACTGCGAACCTTGCGGCTGCGATCGGTAATACTTTAAAGCAAAAAGCTGATCTTGCAGAACTCCCCGCAGCATCTGTAGAAGTGATCCGATATAGGCCATTCTACGTAATCGGCGCGGTTCAACAGCCCGGGAAATATGAGTTTCAGCCGGGAATGACCATCCTACAAGCAATAAGCACGGCTCAAGGTATTGTGCGGGAGTCGGATTTGTATAATAAAAAGCGTGGTGTGCTCGATTCAGGGGGTGAATTAGAATCGTTGCGAGCAGAACGAATTTCATCAGAAGCAAAATTATCGAGATTGTCTGCTGAGGTTTCTGAAGCCTCATCTATTCAAATGACCGATTATCTTACGGCAATTGCGACCGACCCGCATGTCGTTAAGGCAATGCGAGATGAAACTCTTTTGTTTAATACTAGAAAAGAAGCACGGCTGTCCGAGATAAATGCAATTGAGCAATCAAGGCAAATATATAAACAAGAACTCGTTTCACTGAAGGCGAAAAGTGGCACGCTCGAACGGCAGCTCGAAATCAGTCGCAAGGAACTTGCTCAAATAAACGACTTAATGACAAAAGGTCTGTCGATTAACTCTCGTCAGCTTGCAGCAGAACAAGTACAGGCTTCCTTTGAAAGCAGCGGGTTGGATATACAGTTGGCTACTCTTCGAACCCAGCAAAATTTATCTCGAACTGATAGAGATGTGATAGAACTAAAATCACGCTTCAGGAAAGAAGCGCTCGACGAATCCGTCGTAACGAGATCAAAAATCGATCTGAACGAAATCAAACAGCGTACCTCATCTAATTTACTTGAAATCGCGCTTGATCACTCGCCGGGTTATAATAGCACTGAAGATAAACTAGTGCTTGAGCTGACACATATCTCAGAAAAAGGTCCCGAAACGCGTTTTGCAAATGAAGATGAACAGATTGCGCCTGGCGATGTTCTTCGAGTATCTCAGGAGCTGACTGCTAGACAACAAAATAATATCTTATCTAAAAAAACAAAAGAACAAAATCCTCCTGATATGATATCAAATAAGCCCAGAATTTCGGGTGAGATAAAATGACGCTGTCAAAACCTTCGATTGAGCAAGAAGAGGTGGACAGTCGCCGGTTTGCGCGCAATACCGCAATGTCGTGGCTTTCCAGTTTAGTGAAAGGCGTTTCGCAGCTAATTATGCTTCCTGTGATGGCGCATTTACTCGGGCCCTCTGCCTTCGGAATTTACGCTTTAGCGCAGCCAACTGTAAGTTTTTTTGTTACTTTAGCTGAAAGCGGGATTGGGCTGTCTTTAGCGCGGGAGGATGAAGCAAATACACTTATATGGTCAACGGCGTATTGGCTTTTGCTATTCAGTTTTTCTATAATGGCGGTATGTGTAGCTGCATCGGGCTATATACTTTCGGCGCTGACCGGCCATGCTGAGCTTATATCTGTTATGCTCATTTTATCCGCAGCGCTTCCGTTGATGGCAGTTTCGATTGCACCGGATGCGCGCATCTTAAGAAGGGGAGACTTGAGCTTTCATTCAATGACTGAAATGGTAAGTACAATAGTTTCGTCATTTGTTGCGATTGCGGCAGCATTTTCAGGCTGGTCGGTCTGGAGCTTAGCTTTTCAGTATTTATCTATATATGTGATCAGGGCGGTGATGCTTAATTTCATCGCCTTTAAGCGGCCATCCTTTGAATTTCAGTTTTCCGCGCTAGCGGGGCATTTGAATATGAGCGGCGCGCTTTTAGCTCGGCGCTCCGGAGAACTGATTGCCAAATCATTCGAAAATGCGCTCTATGAACGTATATTTGGCGCAGCATCCCTCGGTTCATACTCTGTTGCGACACAAGTGACGCGATTTGGATGCGACTTGTTTATGAATCCGCCAATCGGATCGCTGTATGCCTTTGCCATTAGAAATGAGGAGCGCAACGTCCGAGCACTTCATTTTAAGATATTTCGCTATCTATCATTTGTTCTCATTCCTGGTGTAGCTCTTGCCGTTGCAATAGCTCCAAGTTTATTTTCGTTGGTCCTTTCAGATAATTGGTCACTAGCTGCGCTTATTTTTCAGCCTCTAGCCTTGGGTTATGCATTTACTGCTCTGTCCGGCCTAAATGACGCAGTCTTGATGAGTGGTAACAAGACTTGGCGGGCGACCATTCCTGCCCTTTCAGCCGCGATAGGCCGTATTTTTGCCGTCTCAGCAGGGTTTTGGTTCTCTCCCGTTATCGTAGCTTGGCTCGTGTGTTTCCTTTTTATTGCGCAAGCTATATGGTTGATTTTAGGCACGCCGAGAAGCCTTGCTTTTGGATTGCATGTTTTGTTTAGAACATGGGCTTCAGCTTCATTCTGTGCAGTTGTCGTTTATATTGTCTGTTCGGCCCTTCTAGATATCGGTGACGGGCCAGCCTTTCTAGGAATTGCTATTTTGGGTGGTGTCGTTTCCTGGTTTCTAACGGTGTTTGGCTTTTTACACAAGGAGATACGTTCTCATGCTGCTCCTTTCATACGTAACAACTTTTTTCGCAGATAGGGTATCAAGATTTATGCGTTATAATTACCCTAAGTAATAGACAATCGCGCTGGCTTTTTCCGTTGAGGTTTTCCTATGGATGGATCGAAGCTTAATAACCGTGCGAAAGACGGCGGCCTAAATGTATTCGTCCATTTGGCGTTTGATAAAGATCCAGAGGTTTGGAGGAGGGCTTGGGCAGATGGCAATCTCGTTGGGCGTAATGACGAAACTCCTTATGGCTACAAACGCGCTTCAGAGATGGGTTGTAATGTAAGTTTTTCTCAATCTCGGGGGGAGGGATTTATAAAGAAAGTTCTTCGACTTGGTGTGCGGTTTATATTAGGGTTTGACCTAATCCACGCTATAAACAATAGTCAAGAAATCCGAGATGCGGATGTAGTATGGACGCACACTGAGTCGCAGTTTTTAGCCGTTTCGGCCCTTTTAATTCGAGCTCCTTACCGGCCAAAGATCATCGGACAAGTTGTTTGGCTGATAGACCAGTGGCCCAATATTTCGGTCGTTCATAAGTATTTGTATCGGGCATTAATAGCGAAAGTCGACGTTATTACTACGCATTCTCAGTTGAATCTCGACGTGGCAAAATCTATTTTTCCAAAGCAACGAGTTGAATTAGTTCGGTTTGGTATTCCGGCTGAAAATCCGACACCTCCAACAATGCGGAATGCCGAACCAACAAGCGTTATCTCTGTCGGAAATGATCGCCACCGCGATTGGCCGACACTTATTGAAGCGGTTGGGGGAAACAAAGGCATATTATTAGAAATCTTTTCCGGTACTGCTTCGAGGCGTCGTTCTAGAAAATGGGATAATATAACGATCAAACCGGCGCAGAGCAATGACGAGCTTGTAGCGGCTTATGGTCGTGCAATGTTAGCCGTTGTACCTTTGCGCAGCAACTTGCATGCGAGCGGAATCACAGCAATACAGGAAGCGATTTTAGCCGGATTACCGGTCATTGCGACGGATACAGGCGGCTTGCGATCATATTTTACTGACGATGAGATTACTTATGTTCCCGAAGGTAATGTAGTGGCTCTTAGCGCTGCAATAATATCCGTATCTGAAAATTACCAGCACCACTTCGAAAAAGTGTTAAGGGCCCAATCTCGGTTCAATTTACGCGATCTCGGTGCAGAATCGTATATAAGGAGTCATGTTGTTCTCAGCAATGATTTAATGTGTTCGAAAAAGTGATAAAGAGGGTAAGTAATTTTTGATCGGCTGCTCTTTTGATTGGATGTTGAAGGCATCGTTGATGCACTTGGTTAAGGGTAGATTCCAGCGTGGGTGCTTCAGCGGCTGTTTTTAGAAAAGCTAGGTCTTGTGCGTGGCCGCCTTGTCGAGAACTAGATGTTCATCGAGGGCGTTCAATTGATTGGCTTTGACTTCATCAATACAGGTCCGGAGCTTGATGGAGAAATGACGTCGATAGCCGTGGCTGATTACGCGCCCGGCTCGTATGTCAGTGGCGCGAACAGGTTGGTCGTTCCGCTCCGTCGATAGTCCTGGGTATAACGCTAAAGCCGTGCCCTGGCAGGTTGAATCGCTTGGGGTAGGCGATCTGGCTGGCGTGTGATTCACTGGCTGGGCTTGCGATGGAGGATTGCCATGCCTTCAGCCCTGTCGGTGGATCTGCGCGAGCGTGTGGTCGCTGCAATTGAAGCGGGTGCATCGCGGCGTCAGGCGGCCAAACGCTTCGGGGTCGGGGCGGCCAGCGCGGTCCGTTGGCACGAGCGGTTCCGGCAGGACGGGCAGATCGCGCCCAAGCCCATGGGTGGCGACCGCAACTCGCAGCGTGTGGAAGCGCAGGCGGCCCTGATCCTTCGGCTCAACGAAGAACACCCGCTCTCCTTCCTGCGGAGACTGCGCGACAGGCTCTCGGAACGCGGCGTCCGGGCAAGCACGAGCAGCCTGTCACGCTTCTTCGCCCGGCATGTGATCACCCGTAAAAAGGGGCTGTTCACGCGGCTGAGCAGGAGCGGTCGGATGTGAGGGCCGCGCGCGAGGACTGGTTCGATGGGCAACCCGACCTTGATCCAGATCGCCTGGTTTTCCTCGACGAGACGGCGGCCGCCACCAACATGGTGCGGCCCTAGAGCCATGTCCGGCTGGGTTGAATCGTTGGGGGTAGCGGGCAGTCTGCGGATCTGATTCGATGTTGGGCTTTCCGAGGAGGTCGGGATGCCGTCAGCGCTATCGATGGATTTGCGAGAACGCGTGATCGCGGCGATCGAGGCGGGAGCTTCGCGCCGACAGGCGGCCAAGCGCTTCGGGGGCGGCCCATTCAGCGCGATCCGCTGGCATGAACGCTTCCAGGCGGAGGGCGCGATCGCACCCCGGCCCTCGTGCGGGCAGCGACCCGCACCGGCCATCGAAGCGCACGCTGAGCGGATCCTTCAGGTCGATCGGGAGCAGCCGCAGGCCTTCCTGCACGAGGTGCGTGATATCCTGGCCGAGCAGGGTGTCCGCACGAGCGTCAGCGGGCTGTGGCGGTTCTTCGCCCGGCATCGGGTCACCCGTAAAAAGGGGCTGTCTACGCGGCCGAGCAGGAGCGTCCGGACGTGAGAGCCGCACGGGAGGCGTGGTTCGAGGGTCAACTCGACCTCGACCCCGATGCCGTCGTCTTCATCGACGAGACGGCGACCGCCACGAACATTGCCCGCACCTACCGTCGGGCTCCACGCGGCGAGCGCTGCCGGCTCCTCGTGCCCCAGGGCCATTACAAGACCATCACCGTCACCGCCGCCCTGCGCACCAACGGCTTGGTCGCCACCACCCTGTTCGACGGGGCCACCAACGGCGCGCGCTTCCGCGCCTACGTCACCGACACCCTGGTCCCGGTGCTGAAGCCGGGTGACAACGTCATCCTCGACAACCTGCAATCCCATAAGGTCGTCGGCGTGCGCGAAGCCATCGAGGCGGCCGGCGCGCGGCTCCTCTACCTCCCGGCCTACTCGCCCGACTTCAACCCGATCGATCCTTCGACAGGCTCAGGATGAGGAGGCCTTCTCAAAGCTCAAGGCGCTGCTGCGCACAGCCGCTGCCCGAACCGTCCCAGACCTTTGGGCAGCCATCGCCCGGGCCTTCGCAGCCTTCACCCCAGCTGAATGCCGCAACTACATCACTGCCGCCGGATACGACGCTTATGACCCAACCTAAACGGCAACAGCTCTAAGGCCGATCCCTAAGGGGCGAGCGCTGCCGCATCTCCGCTCCGCACGGGCATGTGTGGACGCCCCTTCAGGTGCAAGCAAAATCTCTGGACGGGCGCGGTGCGTGATCGGGTGCTGCCATGTGTCCGGCCTCTAATGCGGCGGGTTACATGCCGCGGGCCCGTATGGATCTCGGACCGCTACACCGCCCAACAGGGTCGTGCCGCCGCGCACCAGACCTGCCTCGCCCATCTCGCCCGCGACGTCGCCTACGTCGTCGAGGTCAGCGACGATCCCGTGCCCTGGCGATTGCAGCTCTGGTTGCAGACGGTATTCGGCTGGCCGGGACTGTCAGAAATTTCGTGTGGAGGCGGCCATAGTGGATCCGATGGAGGTTCCCGATGGCACGACGCAAAGCACCCCACATCCCTGACGCGATCCTGGATCAGCTCCTGGCCAGGGCCGATCCGAAGGCGGCGTTCGAGTCCGACGGCTTACTGGACGCACTGAAGAAGGCCCTAGCCGAGCGTGCGCTCAACGCCGAGATGGATCACCATCTGGCGGGCGAGGAGGCCGGCACCACGCGCAACGGCTATGGTCGCAAGACGGTCACGACCGAGACCGGTCGGATCGAGCTTGCGATCCCTCGTGACCGACAGGCGACATTCGATCCGCAGCTGATCGCTCGCTATCAGCGCCGCTTTCCCGGCTTCGACGACAAGATCGTGTTGATGTACGCCCCCGGCATGAGCACCCGAGAGATCGTCGGGCACCTGCGCGAGCTCTACGGGATAGAGGTCTCGCCCGACCTGATCAGCGCAGTGATCGACGCGGTGCTGGAGGAGGTCGCCGCCTGGCAGGCCCGGCCGCTGGAGCCGGTCTATCCGATCGTGTTCTTCGACGCCCAGCGGATCAAAGGTGCGCGACGAAGGTGTGGTCCGGAACAAGGCGGTCCATATCGCGCTCGGCGTGCGCGCCGCCGGATCCAAGGAGATCCTCGGCCTGTGGCTGGAGCAGAACGAGGGCGCTAAGTTCTGGTTGCGGGTCATGAACGAGCTCAGGAACCGCGACGTCGAGGACGTGCTCCTGGCCGTGGTCGATGGCCTGAAGGGCTTCCCCGATGCGATCCGGGCGATGTTCCCCGAGGCGCTGGTCCAGACCTGGATCGTCCACCTCCTGCGCCACAGCCTCGACTTCGTCTCCTACAAGGACCGCAAGCTCGTGGCGGCGGCGCTGAAGGAGATCTACCGTGCGCTCGATGCCGCCGCCGGCGAGGCGGCCTTAACTGCCTTCGAGGCGGGCGCGTGGGGCCGGAAGTACCCGGCCATCGCTCAGAGTTGGCGACGGGCCTGGGGCGAAGTCATCCCGTTCTACGCGTTCCCGGGCGAGGTCCAGCGAATCCTGTACACCACGAACGCCATCGAGGTCCTGAACGCCACGCTGCGCCGGGCCGTGCGCGCCCACGGCCACTTCCCGACCGACGAGGCCGCCCTGAAGCTGCTCTACCTGGTCTTAAACCGCTCCGAGAAGGTGTGGAAGATGGGCTCACGTGAGTGGGTCATGGCCAAGGCGCAGTTCGCCGTCATGTTCGGCGAGCGCTTCACCCGGGCCATGGCGGCCTGATGTTCAACCCGCCGCTCACACACGGAATTTCCGATAGTCCCACCATGCCGTGGCCTTCAGTACCAGGATCACTGCCGCAATGGTCTCCTCACACGCATTCTCACCGATCCGAACGGTCACGCCGGCCATATCCAGCGCGATCTCAGCGACTATAGCGAGCCGTTTAGACGCGGAGCCCGGGATCGTGGAGGTACCGGATCGGTTCCGCTATGCTCGACCAGGACAGGTACGAACGACAGTGGTGGTGCAACGGGAAGCGAAGCCCCCGTGCGTCGGGCCGCACGAAGTCAAGTAAACAAGTGTTGCTGACTCAGGCCGTGTCAGCGCGCGACCACCGAGACCACCACACCGGGGGCAGTCTCTTCATCAAGGATGCGTCCACGCTCGGCATCAGACCAGCGCCGACGATCACTCACGCCCGTGATGACTTCTAGCCGGCGAACCAACCGCGTCAGCTCGACCATATCCTCAAGCATAGACACAAAACGATTTGAAACAGAGACAATCTAGACTCCACGTTCAACAGCACATTGAAAGAAGCGGCTCCAAACACTGCTTAAATTGGAAGAGAAGAACTGAAAGCTTAAGCTGCGCCATGCATATCCTGCGGAGCTATGGAGCGTCGGATCTCACCAACGGTTGAGCCGGTGAGAGAGGTAGGTCGGGATTCGAAACGGGACCAGGTAGAGGATGTATTGTATTGACAGCTTGGTGCTGAGCAACCTGAGGCCGCGATCATTTGTAAAGGTGAGTTTGTATTATAGCAAGATATAATGTTTTTTTAGGCCATTTTAACAGATAAGCTGAGCTACTTTATGCAATGGCGGTAAGGGTTCTTTAACCATTTCATATTTAGCTTGTAACTGCAGGAGGCTTAAATGCGTTATCTTGTCCTCGCGGTTTTATTTTCATTATGCATAAGTCAACACGCCGAAGCGTTTGAAAGCGTTGCGCCTCTTATTTCGTGCAGTGGATCATCTGAGATTGCGGCTCCACAGCCAGAACCTGGAGATCATTTGCTAGAACATTCTCGAAATCTAGTAGCTAAAATGCGACAGGATAAATTTGACATCCGAATCACGATGCTGGGCCATAAAGCGATACGATCGCTTTGCATTCACTGTCTTAATACAACCTCGAATTCAAAGAACGGAATTTATCCGCGCAAATTCAATTTCCATGAAGGCAGTTTGGCGTCGGCAGAATCGATTTATACACGTCGAGGGGGTTACGATCCTGCAACAGCGGGTGGAGAATATCAAAATAGAAAAATTCGATAATTCTTGTGTCGCCTACGCTAGTGCACTGATGCAGACGAACGCACCAAGAGCGCAGAGCTGACCCACTGCGTTACTTTGATAATCCGGTGTGCGCTTTGCACCATTTGTACGCATCAATGCACTAGATCCTTTCTAAAAAAACTGATTTAATTTATTTTATTATTATAACTCAGCTAAATGTGGGCAAATTTCCCTAGACTAAAGGCGCGTAACAGAACGGGCACGCATCGTTTGGACGGGCGGGTATTGGTTGGCATAGCACTGGCGTGCTCGCATCAGTCGTTTTTCTTTAGAACACGGTCGCCCCGCTTCTGCCGCCGCCGCCTCGCCCTTTGAAGGGCTGGAGCCGTCCAATCGAGAGCCGATCGACGCTGACCGGTTGGTATTCGTGCTGAGGTCAGACCTGTTTTGGTGGTGAGTGTATATCGCTCCGTACGCGCGTTTGGCGACCTGGATGATGCGGTCCGGGTCTGCGGTCCAGACGGGGGGCTTCGGATCCCCGTTGCTCTCGGTGATTAAGCGTTTGATGGCGGCTTGCAGCTTGAACCGCCGCACCCGATGCGGCTGCTGGCCGCTGGTAGGGCCTCTGGGCCAACCTCTAAGGGCACGACTCAAGTGGCTCAATCGGCCGAGTAGATGCGGACGTAATCCACCAGCATTTCCATGTAGCCGCTCTTAGGCTGATCGACGGGCCATCCACCGCCAACAGAAAGGTCGATCATTGCGAAGAAGGCGCCGAGATTCGTATCGTTCGCGCGGTAGAGCGGGAAGCGCACCAATTCTTTCTCGTCGAAGTACCAAATCGATTCTGTGTCCGTGATCCTCAGACCGTAGGTATGGAAATCGGTTTGCGTGTTAGCACCACCGAGCATGTTGTCGAAATGCTTCTGCTGGAAAAGATGATCTTTTCCAGACTGCCCCGGCCAATCGTGGATCGTCCCGACATAACCAAGCGGGAACCGGCCGTAGCCTTCCAGAATATCGACCTCGAGACCGCCGTTCGGGTTTCTGTTCCCGGCTACGTTCCCGAGCCAGAATGCCGGCCAGGCTCCGCGCACCGCCGGCAGCTTGGCTCGCATCACGAAGTAACCCGTTCGGACAGCTCCAGTTACGCGGTCGTCAGGGAAGCAACTCGAGATTTGCCCTGAGTACCATTGGCGGCCCCATCCCTCCGGATCCTTGTATGCGCCGTCGTAATACGCGCGGATCGATAACACGCCGTTTGCGACCGTGTAGATCCGCGAGAACTGCGGCTCATCCTTCGTGACGAAGTGGGCGCCACCGTACTGGCCTCCGTCTGGCTTCGGGCCGATGAACCATTTCAATTGATCGAGCGTGTTGCCGCTGAAGTCATCTTCAAAGACGAGCTTCAGCGTACCTAGAAAGGGCTAATGGCCGCTCCGTTGCTGACATTGATCGTGACTCGGGTCGTCTTCCGGATCTGGGCTGTCGGACCGCTCCAAACGGACACGTCGATCGGGAATGGGCCGTTCGGTAGGGCCGAGACGTCAATGTTCGCGGAGAACGTCGAGGCTCCGTTCAGAACGATCTCTGGACTGACGTGTCGGCCATCAGTCGTATTGTGGAACCCGACGTTGTACCACTGCGATCCGACTGAGCCGAAGAGCGTGACCTGACCGGCTGTTGAGCCCGCCTTGGCCTGAACCGAGAAGGCATCGTCCGCGGGAGCAGCGGTGATCGACTGCGCCGGCAGGGCGGCCGCAAGGGTCGACCGCCACTTGGCTGCCATCAGGGCGGCGAGCGGTGCCATGGGGTGAAGCTGGTCCTGGTAGTAGGTCGTGCTCGCCGGATCCTGCGCCTCCGGGATCGCCGCGAAGTCCACGAGATAGTCAGCGCCGATGGATAGGTAGTTTGCTCGCAGCCATGCGTTGTAGGCGGTGACGTAACCCTGCTGCGCGGCAGTGACCGAAGCGGCGAACTTGGTGCCGACCGGTGTCAGGGTGCAGAGGACGACGACGAAGCCGGTCGCCTTGGCCTTCGCGACGAACTGCGTGATTACATCGCGCAGCACGACATCGGTCGAGCCGTTCGACAGGATATCGTTGATGCCGCCGAGGATCGAGATCGTGTTGAGGCTTGAGCCGTTGAACTTCGGAGCATCCTGCTGATCGTACTTGGCGAAGGCGTTGGCCAGCGTGTCGCCGACGTAGGCGTCATTCATGACCGGGATGCCGGCTGAAGCGCCGATCAGCTTCGGATACTGCTGGCCATCCTGCAGGCCGGCGCCGAACGTGATGCTGTCCACCTCGAACAGAACTCCCCTGATCGCGGCGGTGCTGGGAGAGGTCGTCGTTGCGCCAGTCGATGTCGGCGTGGTCGCCGCCGCCGGAACTAACCTGACGCGCCGGTCGGAGAACTGCGCGTCGATAGCGACCTTGTAAGTGTCGAGAATGGCTGCAATTTCTGCCATGATCGTGATTTTCTCGCTTTGTTATTGAGTGTAGGCGACTGTCAGGATGAACGAGTTAATAATCGAGGCAACAGTTGCCGCAAAATACGTGCCATCGTCATTGCAGATCCGGGCAGTGGGAAAACAATTTCTGCTACTCAGGTCGTTTTTGTAGCATAGTTTCGTATAAACTCGTTATTACGATGAAAATTAACTATGATAAGCAGTTTTTTCGATCATGGCTTCTTACTAGAATCCCACGAATAGACGCATTACATGGCCTTCATCACCAACTACTCGACCATGGTCGTGGCAAAAGCCAGCAGCACGTGCGCCTTGTGCAACTGACAGAGATGGTCTGCGTTCAGCACGCCCGTCTAAACGAAGCCTTGCTAATGCCGGCGGCGTTTCCGTCAATTATGACTATACTGATTATGAAGTGCGGCCACATGAAGGCTACCATGTCGCGAGTCATATTATAGCCCGTCAACAGCTGGGACAGAAATTCAAAACGGCGCCACCGTTGCCGATGACCAACGCTACCGCCAATATAAAATTAGTTAATTATTCATTCTTGACAGAGATGGTGAACCACTTGTTTATGACGATAGTTCCGCCAGTTTGACGCGCGAGCGAAGTAGTGGGAGAACCGCGATTGATACCAGGAATGAGCTAGGACCTGCTCGTGTGGTCACAGATCGAGCCACAGTTTCGAAAAGGTCCGACGAGCAGTTGTTAGTGTAAGCCGCATTTGCGCCGGGACCATAGAAAAATCGACACAATGATGAGATGAATAATATTGTTATATAGCGTTCTTATTATCGGCCGGGCAACGGCATTCCGACCGAAATATTTACTCAGTGCTGAATGGCCTTATCGTCACAATTTTTAGCAGGTTTAGCATCACGAGCGTTCCTGCGCCTCTTAAGCTGAAGCGGTCAGCACCGTCGAGGGGCTCCCTCGCGACGAAACCTACCCGCCTGGCAAGCCGCCCCACTCCACCGAGACCGTGGCCGTAACCGTGGTGTTGGCCCCAATCTGCTTCGAGCCGCATAAGGAGGTTACACATAAGATTGGCAGTACTTGGCTGAAGCGGTTGGTATCTCGTTGCGCTCTATCAAGCGCATCTAGGAAGCGCACCACCTGCAGCCGCGCCGGATACGCAGTTTTAAGCGTTCCTCTAAACCTACCTTCGCGGCGAAGGCGGAGAATATTGTGGGCGTGTGCATGGACCCGCTGGGTCACACGATCATGCTGTCTTTCTACGAGAAGACCCAGATCCAGGCGCTGGAGGCGACGTGTCAAGCCAGGCTGTCCTAAAATCCATACGCACGACCGCGTCCGGCATGGCACGACGACGTTGTTTGCGACCCTCAACGTGGTGGAGGGGACCGTGTTCGGCCGCTGCATACAGCGCCTTCACCACGACGAATTCCTACGCTTCCTCAGCGCTGCCCGATCGGGCTTGGTCGAAATGTAGCGGACGTTCGATAGGCGCACGTCGAGCGCGAAGCAAATGCGCCGCCAGCTCACCGCGTGCGACTTCTAAACCGAGCGCTCGTGGTCGCGTCGCAAACCAGAGGTAAGAGCTTTTTTGCGCGAACATTCTATGAGCTGTGCTTGTCAAGCCTGAGATTGGCCACGGGCTGGAGGAGCTTGCTGTACCCCTACTCCAGCTCCCGAAGACCCACCTCGCCCGTCCCCATGCCAACGTAAATATTGTACCAGCGGCAAACGGCGTTCCCATCGCAGCCGGTTTGAGGGCAAAAGTCATCTGTCCTCGGTGAGCCTGTTTTTTTACCGCCCCGATCTTTCCAGCTGTATCCCATAAACCTGCAGATTCGGACTCGGGCTGAACCAAAGCAATGGAAACTATTACCCTGAGTCAGTGCTGTCCATACCCGTCGTTTCATCTCACCATACATTCTGATCAACGACGCAAGCATGGCCTTTTCGAAATCCATACCGCGAGTATCCATACAACAAATCATAGACAGAGGTTTCCGAGCAAAACATCGCACATAGTTGTGAATGGAGCAATCAGTGATTGGTGAGACCACAAAACCAAAGATGATCAGTCAATCCCCGCAAATCCGTCAGAGGCAATTTCTTAGTAAAAACAGGTTAATAATCGCCAACCCGCATCCGGGGATCAAACAACTTCAATTATATTCGCGTTATCAAGCCGAAGGTAAAAAAAATTAAAAATTTGCCACGCCTATTCTTTATAAGGCGGCCAGAACTGTGAAATCCAGCGAAATTCCGCCCGAGAGTCAGATTTTAGTCAAAAAATCGGAAACAGCTGGCGAAAATAATCACACTTTGAATGGAACTTGCGATTCTTTATTGCCTAATTACACGCGATTTAACACCGCACCAATCACATTCGCTCCAGCTTCATTTAAAACCCGAAGAGCGGAAGCAACATCTTCTCGCGATGTACGCCCCGACGATACAACAAGTACTACGCAGTCCGCCTGTACAGCGGCGGCACGTGCATCTCCACAACGAGAAAGAGCCGGCAGATCAAGTAGAACGTTTGACTTGAGGCGCAGGTGAGAAATAAACTTTGTAAGCAACGGTGAACCCAGATAAGCCCGATTGATTTCGGGCCCATCAGATGTTTTCGCCGCAATTAAATCTATTTTATCGATTGTCGATAAGACCGAAGATTGATCTACATTCGCGCCACTGAGAATGTCTGCGAGAGAATATTTAGCTAATTGAGCTATAGATGTCAGGCCGCCAGATTTCCTATCTAAATCCCCATCGATCAAAGTAATTTTATATCCAGATTGGTCCATGACAGCCGCTAAACTTAAGCTCATCGTTGTAGACCCAGCTCCGGAGTCCCAAGAAATGAAAGCAACTGAACGATTTTCTAGGAAAAACTGACCGTTAAAGGATAAAATCAATGATGTTCTTAAATCCCCAATGGCCGATGAAAAATCTTTATTAAAAGGGGAAGTTGCAAGCTCACAAATTTCCTCTATCGAACGTCGCACAGTACCTGGTCGACGTTTTACCTCAGGAATAACAGCAAAACATGCCAGTCCGCTTGAAGAACTCAAATCATCAATAGTCCAAATCCGGCGATCGATTGCAGCTCTAAATGCAACGAAAGATGCCCCGCTTAGAACACCAAGCATCCCGCCTAATGCAATAATTAGGCCTGTACGCGGTGCCGATGGGCGCAACGGTTGTAATGCAGCTCCAATAACACGGGCGTCAGCATCAGGCGTTGGCGACATTGGCAGCGAACCATTCAATATGGCAGCTGCTGCGGCATCTGCTTGGCCAGCTAGCGCATTGACGCGTCCCTGAATGAATTCGCCGCCGTTCCGTGCAGCGTCGGCTTTTGAAGCGACAGATTGCCAAAGGTATGCTGATAGAGTCGCATTTGTCACACGGCGCGCAAGTGTCGGGTCATAGGAGGAGTATGAAACTTCCACAACATACGACTGACCAACACGTCTTACTCCAACGCGATCTACAAAATTCGTAAAAGCAACCTGCTGCGCTTGATCAGATGGAGCTATAGGTTTCTTCAGAAAACCCAAAGCTCGGTTTAAATTCACTCGAGCCTCACCGAGAATACCAATAGGTTTTACCTCAAAATCTAAAGTATCATAAAGCTTCAATCCATTGAAAACTTTAGTCAATAGTCGTTCAGATTTCATCACCTGCAACTCGCTTTCGGCGCGAGCCACATCTAACTGGGGCATTGCCGTGACATCTCGACCTGTTCCAGACCCTTCACGCTTAGGTTCTAAAAGTAGCGTACCGGTTGATGTATAAGATAGGGGAATAGAATTGGCATATATGGCTGCGGCGGCACAGCAAACGACGATCCAAGTACATAATCTTAGCCAATGTTTGCGGGCCGCGGAAATAGCTGCAGTAAACACAGCCAAAGGTCCATCTTTGGAGGGAATTTCTGGTCCATCGTATTTTTCATGATTAAGAGGGTTTGGCCGCGCCGAACTCATATTGGCTTCGTTTTGAGTCATTTTTTTGGTTGCCTTTGAGAATTGCCTCGTACCCATGTGATTGTAAAGAATTAAAATAAATAACCATAAGACAAATGAGATTGCCGTTCACTTAGTCAGTTCTATGATATGGCAAAAGGAGCCTTGATTATGCTTACAACAAATAATCTAATTTTACCTTAAAATATTTGTCATATTTTCGCCACTTCAGCCCGTATCATTGTGGACAGAACGTTGCTGTAAGTCAAACCGGCCGGCAAGGGAGCCGCTGTAAACAAACTAAGCAAAAGACTCGATCCGCGAAAAAAATACCAGAAAAATATATTCTTAATTAAGTTAACGGTGCGGCAATAAGTAATTTCTGACTCGATTTAGTGAGGGCATTCTTTGCGATTATTTTTTATCCAATCAATCGAAATTGAATTTAAAACTCATCAAGTAAAAGGCAAATAAACTCACGTAATCTGGAAGTTTAATCACTTTTACTGTTCTGCTTAAATCAACCGAACAATCAGCATTGCGTTGATATTCAACAATAAAAAGATAGTATAGTAGCTATTTTCGGGTTAATTTATGATCTCGGCATACGCAAAATAATTGCGGAGGGAATGTCTGATTATGAGTTGTCTGCTGTCGCGGCGGCTCGCTTTGAGCTGGCCTTCCCCCCCCCCCGGCATGAATGAGATTTCGTCGAGTCCTTCGTGAGATGGGACGGAGCGGTCTGAAGCGGTTAAGCCGCGAAGAGCTGATCGATTTTTTAATAGGTTTAGAATGAGGTGATGCTGCGGCTGCATCGTCCGGCGAAGACGTCGCGCACCTCTTTTAGGTCGCCGGCGACCGATCACAATGAGCGGCGGGATCAATCCAAGCCCGGAAGGGCCAAACCCGGTCACGCAGGCCATAGCCAGAGAATCAGCGACGATCTCGATGCGGCGATTGATCATTGTTCGGTTTTCCGCTCGTCTGCGGCGGCGCCCTTCACGGGGATCTTTTCGCCGAAATTATCAGCGTCTCCGAGCGTATCGAGTTGCCGGAGGTGACGCAGCATCAGCGATTGGCCGTGCAGTTTCCGATCTATTGGGCACGAGTTGTCCGTCGTCAGATGATTTGGGACATTCAGCGGTGTTCAGGGACAGAGGCTCTGGTCCATCTGGGGTAGGAGGTTAGGCGGCCTGCGCGTGATGGCGCAAGCGGCGATCCATCAGGGTCTGGCGCTTGATGCGTTCCCGCTCGGCCAGGATCCCTTCGCCGCGTCCGAAGTAGACGTCAGCGGGCGTGAGGTTGCTCAGGCTCTCATGGGCACGGGCATGGTTGTAGTGTTCGACGAAGTCGGCAACCTGCGTCTCCAACTCGCCGGGCAAGTAGGCGTGTTTGAGCAGGATGCGGTTCTTGAGCGTCTGGTGCCAACGCTCGATCTTGCCCTGCGTTTGAGGATGGCATGGCGCGCCGCGGATGTGGGTCATGCCCCGAATGCCGAGCCAGTCAGCTAGGTCGCTGGCGACGTAGCTCGGCCCGTTGTCGGAGAGCAGGCGTGGCCGCGGCATCACCCGCGCCTGATTGAGCCCAGCCGCACCCAGCGCCAGGTCGAGCGTGGCGGTGACGTCGCTGGCCTGCATCGTCGTGCACAGCTTCCAGGCGACGATGTAGCGTGAGAAGTCGTCCAGGACCGTCGACAGGTAGTACCAGCCCCAGCCAACGACCTTCAGGTAGGTGAAGTCCGTCTGCCAAAGCTGGTTGGGCGCGGTGGTCTTATCGCGGAACTCGTCGGCGGCCTTGATAACGATATAGGCCGGGCTGGTGATCAGGTCCTGAGACTTGACCAACCGGTAGACGGTCGCTTCCGAGACGAAGTAGCGGCGCTCGTCGGTGAAGCGCACTGCCAGCTCACGCGGACTGAGTTCAGGCTGCTCCAAGGCCAGAGCAACGATCTGCTCGCGGATCTCCGCAGGTAGACGGTTCCAGACCCGGCTCGGCTGCGAAGGATGGTCATTCAACGCCTCGGGGCCGCCGCGCTGGTAGGCGTCGTACCAGCGGTAGAACGTCGAGCGGGTGATGCCGAGCTTGTCCAGGGTGGCACGCACCGGCAGGTGGGATTGCTCGACCAGCCGGATGATCTCCAGCTTCTCGGGGGCCGGGTACCTCATGCCTCGTCGCCCCCAGCCCCGCTCATGCTTATGGGATGGCCCGCCCCTCACCGAACCGTTGGTGGCATGCTGCTGCCTTGGAGAAATGGAGGGATCGGGAATGGCAAAGAGTTCGGTCGCCGTGCTGGGTATCGATCTCGGCAAAAACAGCTGTAGCCTGGTTGGCTTCGACCCAGCCGGTACGGTGGTTCTGCGTCGTCGCGCACGGCGTGAGACGATCGTCGGCCTCACGGCCAAGCTGCCCGCTTGTGTCGTCGCGATGGAGGCCTGCTGTGGCGCCCATCACCTCGGGCGGCTGCTGGCCGCGCAGGGACATACCATCCGACTGATGTCGCCCGAGTATGTCCGCCCCTACGTCAAGGCGCAGAAGAACGACGACCGCGATGCCGAAGCGATCGCCGAGGCCGCCACACGTCCGACGATGCGCTTCGTGCCCCTCAAGGCGCAGGAGCAACTCGACATGCAGAGCCTGCACCGGGTCCGGTCTCGGCTGGTCGGCATGCGCACCATGCTCATGAACCAGCTCCGCGCGATCCTGCTGGAGCGCGGTCTCGTTTTCCCGCAAGGCCGCCGCAAGTTCGAGACGGCGGTCGGCATTCTCGTGACGGATCCCCAGGCGCAGATTGGCGCGCGTATCCAAGCTCTCGTCGCCGAGGTCCGTGAGGAGTGGGCGAGCCTCGACGGCCGTATCGAAGCGCTCGACCGAGAGTTCGCGGCGCATGCCCGCGCCGACGAGGCGGCACATCGCCTGGTGTCGATCCCGGGCGTCGGGCCGATGACGGCCACGGCCTTGCGCGCGGCCATCGACGACGGAAGCGCCTTCGCGTCCGCGCGCGACCTGCCGGCTTGGCTTGGCCTCGTGCCCCGACAGCATACGACCGGTGGCAAGCCGAAGCTGCTCGGCATCAGCAAGAGGGGCAACGCCTATCTGCGTGGGCTCTTCATCCATGGGGCGCGCGCAGCGCTAGCCTCGCTGTCCAAGGTCGAGGATGCGACCGGCCGATGGCTGCGCGGTCTGCTGGCGCGGGCGCACTACAACGTCGTGGTCGTCGCGCTCGCCGCCAAGCTCGCGCGGATCGCCTGGGCGACGCTGCGCAAAGGAGTGAGCTTCGAGCGGCGGCCGGAGCCGGCCCTCGCATAGGGCATCAAAAGAGGTTGACCTGAGGCGGAGCACGATCGCTCGGCGCAGGTCCACGAGGTCTGCGGGAGGACAGTGAAGATGGCCTGACGGTCGAGCGGCGTTCCGGAAGCCTGGCAAAAAAAGCGGCCCCCGAGGCCGAATTGCTTATGAGGCCCGGGACGTGCGGCTCTCCATCTTGGCGGCGGCCACCATGCCGACATGCCGGATACGTTTGTGCAGACCGGTCACAGGCATCTTCATCGACGACCTTGCAGACGGGGCGGGCCATACGTTAGGCAGACGGTTCTCCAGGACGAGATCAGCCACGACCTCCTTCAGCGCCCCCGTCTCGCGGCGCAGATCCCGCACCTCATCCGTGGTGGCCGCACGAGCCGTGTCGCCGGACAGGCGCCTCTTGCCAGCCTCCAGGAACTCCTTGGACCAGCCGTAGTACATCGAGGCGGCGATCCCCTCACGTCGGCACAACTCGGCGATGCTGTCCTCGCCACGCAAGCCTTCCAGCACCACGCGGATCTTCTCCTCGGACGAGAACTGCCGACGTGTGGCCCGGCGAATGTCCTTGATCACCGCTTCTCCCGGCTTCTTGGCCGGTCCGGATGTCTGCTTCATCTTCGCTCCTCAGGGGCTACGATGAACCAGCCATCCTCCGTTCGTGAAGACCCTCATTCTGTCCCACAGGTGATGACGTCGGACAGCGGCGGCATCTACCACCCGCTCGCGTAGATCCTGACTGTAGGGCCGTCCCATCGGTCACTCCTCCTCCAGAGCGATCAGTGAATCAGCCCGCCGCCTCCGCGTGAACCCCGCCGTATCGACTCAGCGCAAACCGAAAACGCTCTAGCTCCGATCTGTGTTCGCTCTGGCCGAGCGTATCTCCGATCTGGCTGCCTCGCCCCGTGCCGTAAAGCGCCGGAGCCTAGAGGCTGTTATGAACTGAATGGGTGAGGTTTGCGTTTTTGGGCATGAGCGCAGGTCGTGCCGGCTATCCCTCTGACGTGTCCGATGAGGAATGGGCGCTGGTTGCGCCGTATCTGGCGCTGCTGCGGGAGAGTTCGGGCCAGCGTGACCACGACCTGCGCGAGGTGTTCAACGGCTTGCGGTTCATCGTGAAGACGGGGGCGCCGTGGCGGTTCATGCCGCACGACCTGCCGCCGTGGGCGGCGGTGTACCAGCAAGACGCAGCGCTGGCTGGCTGCGGAGTGCTTCACCGATGTGGCCGGGGACCTACGGGCGGTTCCACGGATGGCAGGGGATCGCAAGCCGGAGCCGTCTGCGGTGATCCTGGACAGCCGGACGCTGCGGTCCTCGCCCGAGAGCGGCGAGCGGGCGGGCTACGACGGGGCCAAGCGCAAGCGCGGTTCGAAGGTGCATCTGGCGGTGGACACACCCGGCCACGTGGTGGCGCTGCATGTCACCCCGGCCGATGCCGACGATCGCGGCGAGGTCGATCGCTTGACCGGCGCGGTGCAAGCGGAGACGGACGGAAGCGTCGAGACGGGCTTCGTCGATCAGGGCTACACCGGCGCGCGGGCGGCGGACGCGGCCCAGGCGCACGGTATCGCTCTGGCGGTGGTCAAGGCGCCCGAGGCCAAACGCGGGTTTGTCCTGCTGCCGCGTCGCTGGGTGGTGGAGCGGTCCTTCGCCTGGGCGACGCGCTGTCGGCGCCTGGTCAAGGATTACGAGCGTTATGCCAGCACGCTGGCAGGACTTCATATGGTCGCCTTCGTCTGCCTCATGCTGAAACAGGCCGAGCGACTGATGACAGGTGCATAACACGCTCTAGGTGTCTGGTTCGAGCCTAACACTTGATGCCGCGTTTGCTGCCTTGGATCATGCAATCAGGGTCCACGGTCTAGGCGAAAGGTTTCGGACTGCCGTTGCTCTCGGCATTGAAGCGTTTGATGGCGGCCTGAAACTCGACGACAGAGCCAAATACACCCCGTCGCAGCCGTCGTTTTGCGAGTTTGGCGAAGAAGCCCTCGACGGCATTGAGCCAGGAGGCGAAGGTGGGGGTGAAGTGGAAGGTCCAGCGTGAGTGGCGGTCGAGTCAGGCGCGGACCTTCGGGTGCTTGTGGACGGCATAGTTGCCAAAGATCGCGTGGACGACCTTTCCAGCCGGGACCGCCGCCTCAACGGCGCCTCGACAAGCGGATGAACGCTTGATGCCGGTGGCGCTGCATTCACCGGCCGGTCACCTTGCCCTCCGGAACGTCCAGAGCGGCAAACAAGGTCGTGGTCCTGTGGCGCTTGTAGTTGTGGGTGCGCGTCGTGGGCTGACCCGGCTTCATCGGCAACGGGTCCTGCGTTCGGGTGAGCGCCTGGATCTGCGACTTCTCGTTGACGGAGAGCACCATGGAATGAGCTGGTGGATCGACGTAAAGTCCGACCACCTTGGGTCCCATCGAACAGGTTCGATGGGTGCTCGTTGCGCAGTCTGGCGGCGAAGGCCGGGTCGGGGGAGAGCTTGAACTGCCGAACCCAATGTGGCTGCAGGCCGTGCCCGCGCCAGATCCGCTAGACCGACGAGACGCTGAGGGATGCGGCCTCAGCCATGGTAGCTGCTGTCCAATGCGTGGTCTCGTGGGGCGGCTCTCTCTGCATCAGGGCCACGACGCGCGCCGCCACCTTTGGGCAGAGCGGCGGGATCCGCGCTGGCCGTTTCTTGTCGCAAAGGAGCCCAGCGAGGCCCTCTCGCGCGGAAGCGCTCCTGCCAGCGCCAGACCGCGGTCTTGGACACGCCAGCCTAACGCATGTTCGCGTGCATCCCGTGCCCATTCGTGCTCAGCAGCACGATGCGAGCGCGCCAGACATGCTTCTGCGGCGTATTCCAGTTCGCCACAAGGGCTTCGAGCCGAAGGCGATCCGAGACGGGAGGAGTGAGGGAGATGTTGAGTTTGAGGGCGTTTGAGTGCTTGACAATCAACCATAGCTTGCATCTTTCGCATTCGGTATTGGAAATCAAACCACGATATGCGAATAAATCGTTAAGGCGCAAGTAAGTCCTTGGCTATCATCCGTTACCCCGTTGCGTTAAATTGGGCACAAATCGTTAGGGAATGTCGCCGTGAATGTTGTGGATACGTATTAGGATAAATTTGATATATGTATAGGTCTGAACGGATATTACTTCTTTAATAGGAGCTGAAATGCTTGAGCCAATTGGTTTCATAACACTTTTTGCCGGTATTGTTTGTCTATCGATTGGGCATCGCGCAGCTAGTGTAGTTCTTGTCACTTCTACGCTGCTTGGTTCGGCGGCAGCACTACTTGTTGGCGCAGCGACAATACAGCCAGCGCACTTCTTCCTTGGTTTTGTTGCGATCACCGCATTAACTCGAACCAGAGAAGCCAATGCCGCTATTCATGCCTTAACGCCGCCGGCACCTGGCTTTTGGCTACTATGTATGGTGGCCTATGGGGTCATTGGTGGTCTATTTTTCCCACGTTTATTCGCCGGGGCTACATCTATTTTCCCAGTTGGAACGACGCAGTATGCTCCCAATAACTCAACTGTTCCGTTGGGTCCGACATCCGGGAACACCACACAGAGTATCTACTTAACTGCAGATCTAGTGTGCTACGCGTTAATATCTTCTGTTGCCGCGACGCATCGGGGTTTCTTCACGTTATTAAAAGCGCTGATTCTTTACGCACTTTTTAATATATTTTTTGCTGCGTTAGATGTTCTAACGTACTCAACGGGTACTCAGGGATTTCTTGATTTCATCAGGAACGCACAATATGCGTTGCATCTGGACGAACAGGTTGGCGATATCAAGCGTATCGCAGGATCGTTCACTGAGTCCTCTGCGTTTGCTCAAGCAACTTTAGGCGCACTCGGTTTTACTGGGACTTTAAGTCTATCTGGCTACCGCCCTTTATATACCGGGCAGTTAGCATTTGTCTCATTGATCCTCTTGATTTTATCCACATCCTCGACAGGTTTGGCGGGCCTCTTCCCTCTCCTTATTATATTATATTTTACTGCCATTCGTCGGTGTAGTTTAAATTCCGGCGGTCGCGCGAGCGCTGCGGTAGTTCTAGTAGCGCCAATCTTAATTATTATTCTTATCACATTCGTTGCCCTGAATGATAATGCCTCCTCCGTTATAATTAATTATATTGATCAACTAATTATAAATAAGGCATCGACTGAGTCCGGCATTGAAAGGAGCTCCTGGAACGTTGCGGCTATTGCGAACTTTCGCGAAACCTGGGGAATCGGAGTTGGGCTTGGTACAGCACGTGCATCGAGTTTCATACTCGCTTTACTCTCAAATCTCGGCTTTCCAGGTCTAGTCTTTTACATACTTTTTATTGTAAAATTATTTGATCGGCCGTGGGGCATTGCTTGTGAGAAGGATAAGCTCGGCGACGCAGTTCGGCAAGCTGCCCGAAATGCTTGCATTGGACTGCTTATAGCACATAGCATCTCTGGTGCCTTGGTCGATCAAGGATTGATTTTTTACATCTACGCAGCGGTAGCTGCTTCATATCCTGCACATCGTTCGATCGTGCCTCTCAATGTTAAGTATGGGCATAGATGCCGGTTGTAAGCTCTGAAATATTTCATTAATAATATATTATAAATATTTATGCTTCGACATTTCTGGATTCACGTGGCTAATATTTAGTACTGGAGCATAAGAGCGTTTAACAGAACCACTTGATCTGGTTGATTGTGGTGAGGCTCGCGGCAAGGGTAGTGAAGCCTCGTATATGTTGCTGCGGCGCGGGTTGCAGATGGACAGGCGGCGGAAGCGATTGAACGAGGCATGGGTACGCTCGACGATTCAGCGGTGACGCCCGAGTTTTTCGTTACTCTCGACACCTTTAAGGACGATGCGCGGCGCGATCCCGCGAGGCTGGCCCTCTTGGCATTGTACCCTGGCTTCGCCTGTCGACGGATAGACTCAAGGCAAATGCGCCGTGGTGGTCGATAAGCAGGCCGGCACTTTGTCGTGTTCCAGGCAGTGGTTTAGCTCGACGGTAGCGAGGAAGCCCATTCGCGCGCTTCCCACAGCGCTGTAGCAGACTTGCTTTCTCGCGAGGTGGTCATCGGCGATTGCCGGGTCGGGTTCGGGGTTGCGACGACCAACCCCGAACCCGAGAGCCCTCCGCTGACCGACGAGATGATGGAGCCTCGTAGTGATCCTCCTCCGGCTTTACGAACACCTCTGATACGCTCCTTGTGGCCTGGGAAGGTGTTTGATGGCGAAGACGAAACGGGAGTTCACGCCCGAGTTCAAACGCGAGGCGGTAGCCCTGCTGGACAGCAGCGGGCGACAACAGATGCAGATAGCGGCCGAACTTGGGATCCAACCCTTCATGCTGAGGCAGTGGCGCGCGACCCTGATGGGAGGCTCTTCACCACCACCACGGGCAGCAGCATCGCCAGGAGCCGCGGCTGCGAGCCCGATGGCTTCCCCCTCCGACCAAGCCGCCGAGATCTCTCGTCTGCGGCGAGAACTCGATCGGACGCGCATGGAGCGCGACGTCCTATAAAAGGCGATCGGCATCTTTGCGGAGATGCCCAAGTGACGTTCGCTTTCATCGAGCAGCATCCGAGCACCTGGTCGGTGCGTCTCATGTGCCACGTGCTCTAAGTCTCTCACAGCGGCTACTACGACTGGCGATCCCGTCCCGAGAGTGCTCGGTCGGCGTCCAACCGTCGCCTTCTCGACAACGCCCGGCGTATTCATGCCGGGCATCACAGGCGCTACGGCTCGCCTCGGGTGCATGCCACCCTTTGTGCGGAGGGACGAACGGCCAGTCGCGGGCGGGTGGAGCGCCTGATGCGCCGTCATGGCATCCGGGCCCTGGCAGGGCGCCGATTCCGGCCCTGCACGACGACAGCCACCACGATCTGCCGAACGCCCCCAACCTCCCGAAGCAACAGTTCTCCGCCGCGCTGCCCAACACGGTCTGGCTCGCCGACATCACGTACCTGCCCACCGGCGAGGGCTGGCTCTACCTGGCCGCCGTGCTCGATCTCGCCACTCGCAAGATCGTCGCCTGGTCCATGCGTGATCACATGCGGACCGAGTTGACGTCGGCCGCCCTGATGATGGCCGCCCAACGGCAGCGACCGGCCGCTGGGCTTAAGTCGAACTTGTCCACCAGCGACGATGGGCGACCCGGGACGAGGCCCGGCGCGACTTGTTTGCTTACATCTAAGGCTACTAGAGTAGGAAGCGCATCCACTCGGCACTCGGCTACATCACGCTCGAGCAAGCCGAACGGAACGCGAGCTAAACCGCCTGTCCGTGACGTCGGGGGAGGATCACACAGCGCAACTTCACCGACCCGGACAGCCGCATCCTGCCTACCCGCGACGGGTTCGTGCAGGGCTACAACGGGCAGATCGCCGTCGATGCCACGCATCAGGTGATCGTCGCGCACCGCCTCGTGTCCAACTCAGCCGACTCCCGCGCCCTCGTGCCGCTCGTGGACGACGTCCACGCCTATCTCGGGCGCAAACCGCGAGAGCTCTCCGGCGATGCCGGCTTTGCCAACGAGGCGAACCTCGTCGCGCTGCAGGAGCGGCGGATCACCGCCTACCTGGCTCCGGGTCGGGCGCGTCATGGCTAGGTGGACGCGGCCGGCCGCCGGAGGCTGACGAAGATGCCGTTGATGAGCGCGATGGCTGTGCGCCTGAAGCGGGCTGGCCGCCGCAGCCGCTATCTCCTCAGGAAGCAAGTGGTCGAGCCCGTGTTCGGGCAGATCAAGCAGGCCCGGGGCTTCCGACAGTTCCTGCTCCGCGGCCTCGATCAGGTCCGGGGCGAATGGGCGATGATCTGCACCGCCTACAACCTCTTCAAACTGGCGAAGGCCGGGCACTGAGCCCAAAGCCGACGCACACGTCTGCCCAGACTTCGACGCTCATCCCACCTCGTGAACTCGTTACTCGGACGGGCTCCTAGTACTACTGTGTCATAAATCTTTGTTGGCAACAGGGACATTGGTGCAGGGGACGAACGAGCGCCCGTGTTAGCCTCAGGCGCAAGGTTGCGATGGAGTCAGGCACGTGTCGCTCGGGCCGGATCGGGGGCTCCGCGGGGTCTATAACTGGCGGGTAGGGCAAGCGCTTGCCACTCGGTGAACTCTGGTTCCCAGGGGGGAAAGCGGCCCCGCTCGGAGACCAGTAACCCGTAGGCCGCGATGCATAGGCTGGCGTGATGATGGAAGCCGCGCCAGCTTCGCCCCTCGTATTGGCCTAGGGTGTGAACCGCACCAAGCTCTTGCGAGCTCTGTGATTTTGTGATTCAGGGCCGCCGCGTGCAGCACGGAGGCGGCGATGGCGGAGCTGTTCTGGCTCTCGGATGCGCAGTGGGCGGTGATCGAACCGTTCATGCCGAAGGATCAACCCGGACCGGCGCGCAAGGACGACCGGCAGATCATCTCCGGCATCCTGCACGTGCTCACCTCCGGCTGCCGCTGGCGCGACTG
>NZ_BPQU01000024.1 GCF_022179445.1 Methylobacterium mesophilicum
CCAGGAGCTCAAGGGCGAAGCGCAGAAGACCGTCGGCGACGCCAAGGACGGCGCCGAGACCCTCGCCGACAAGATCACCGGCAAGCACTGAGCCCGGGCGGCGGGGCCGGCCAGCCCGGTCCCGCCCCGATCAACCGCGAAACCAGGAGAGCAGCATGAACCGCGACCAGATCCGTGGCGCCTCCCGCCACGTCAAGGGCCGGGCCCAGTCCACCCTCGGCGGCATCACCGGCGATCCGGCCCGCCAGGTGCGCGGCGCCGTGAACCAGGTGGCCGGCGGGGCGCAATACGCCTACGGCCGCGCCCGCGACCGGGCCGAGGATCTCGCCGAGGACGGCCGCGACCTGGCGCATGCCGCCTACGAGCGGGCCGACGGCCTGATCGACGACGGCCGCCACCTCGCCCGCGAAGCCCGCCGCCGCGGGGAAGTCTACGGCCGCCAGGCGGTCCGCTACGCCGACGGCAACCGCACCAGCACGCTGCTCGGCCTCGCAGCCCTGGCCTTCGCGGCCGGCTGGCTCACCCGCCGCGGCCGCTGACGGCGCGCCCGATCCGGACACGTGGGACGCGTCCTTCCGCACCCGTTGGGCGTTCGGAGAGACTCGGCCCCTGACATCGCCCGGCCTCCCCGAGGGGCCGGGCGCCGTCCTGTTGAGGCCCCGGGAGGGCGCGGCCGATGAGGCGGTTCGGAAAGCTTCTCCTGCGCCCGGAGGTCGTCTTCCTGGCGCTCGCCATCGGGCTCGGGCTCGCCGCCGCGGTGGCCTACTGGGCCTCGCGCGCCACGGTGCTGACGGTCGCGGTCGCCCCGAGCGACGGCACCGAGCCGGCGGTGATCCAGGCCTATGCCGACGCCCTTGCGAAGCGGCACAAGGAGATCCGCCTCAAGATCCTGCCCTTCGACGACGTGCGCGACAGCGCCGAGGCGCTCCGCGACGGCCGCGCCGACCTGGCGGTGGTCCGCCCCGACGTCGCGCTGCCGGATAACGGCCTGACCCTCGCCATCCTGCGCGATCAGGCGATGATCATCGCCTCGCCCGAGGCGTCCGGCATCACCAAGTTCCCCGATCTCGACCGCAAGCGCCTCGCGATCCTCGCCCACCGGGATGCCGACGAGACGCTGATCCGGTCGATGCTGGCCCATTACGGCCTGACGCTGGCCGGCCGGGACATCACGGGACCGCCGCCGCCTCGGCAGGTCGCCCTCGTGGAAGTCGGCGAGGCCGACCTCACCAATGCCCTGACCGGCAAGCAGGTCGACGCCGTCGTCTCGGTGATCGCCCCCACGGCCCCGACGGCGCAGCGCATCGTGGAGCGCGTCCAGGCGGCGAGCCGCAGCCGCAAGGTCGCGTTCGTGGACGTGGAGAATGCCGACGCCATCGTGGCCCGGATGCCGCGCCTCCAGATGGTCAGCATGCCGGCCGAGACCTTCGGGGGCAGCCCCAAGGTGCCCGAGGCGGACGTCCACACGGTCGGGGCGTCCTACCGGCTGATGGCGCGCTCCAGCCTGCCCCGCTCCGTGGCGGCGGACGTGACCCAGCATCTGTTCGAGTTGCGCAGCGGCATGGCGAACGTCGCGCCCGCCGCCGACTACGTCCAGGCTCCCGCCTACGAGAGCACGGCCGGGGCCACCAGCGCGCGGCTGCCGATCCATCCGGGCGCGGTCGACTATTTCGAGCGCGAGCAGCAGAGTTTCATCGAGCGCTACGAGACCTGGATCTACCTCGTCGCCTTCCTGGGCGGCGGCATCGGATCGGCCTTCGCGTGGGTCGGGCAGCGCCTGTCCCGCCTGCGGCGCGAGCGGATCGAGGAGGCGACCGACCGGCTCCTGGCGATCCGGCAGGAGGTCCAGGACACGGAGGGGAGCGGCCGTACCGAGCCCGAGCGCCTCGCCGCTCTGGCCCGCGAGATCGACGACCTCGCCGGCGACATCGCCAAGCACGCCCTGGAGCGGCCGACCGAGGCCAGGACCCTGTCGGCGGCCGCCATCGCGATCGACGCGGCCCGCTCCACGGTCAAGCGCGCCCTCGCGGCCGGCCGCCAATCGGACGACGCCTCCGACCTCGCAGGCCAAACCCTCATTTGCCAGACCTTGGCCTCGGGCCCCGGGACGTCCTGATCCCCCGGGGGATTGCGGGCTTCAGGGCGCGGTCCGGCGGGCCCGCGCGGCGGCCCATTCCCGGTCGCGCTCGGCCTGCTCGGCG
This sequence comes from Methylobacterium mesophilicum, assembly GCF_022179445.1. Classification (GTDB taxonomy): domain Bacteria; phylum Pseudomonadota; class Alphaproteobacteria; order Rhizobiales; family Beijerinckiaceae; genus Methylobacterium; species Methylobacterium mesophilicum. The sequence goes on from NZ_BPQU01000024.1 coordinate 2,202, forward strand.
CGCTGAAGGTCGGCGTAGGCCTCCTGCTCGGCCCGTTCCCGTTTCCGCTTGAGTTCGGCCGAGGCGGCCGCCCGCTTCTTCCATGCTTCCGTCTCGGCCTTCTGGCGCCGCAACTCCTCGACCGTGATCGGCTTGACCGGCTCCTTCGGCTGCGCCCACGCGAAGGGCCGCCGCGGAGAGGGCGGCGGCCGGTGCGGCGCCTCCCGGGGCGCCGAGGGCTGGGACCCGCGCAGGGCCGCGGCCGCCTCGGCCAGCGTCAGGCCGGCGCCGGCCGCGATCCGCTCGGCGGCGGCCCGCGCCGCCTCCCGCTCGCCCGCGGTCGCGCCGCGGCCCGCCAGGGCGAGGCACTTCTCGAAGCGGTCGCGCTCGGCCGGCGTCATGATGGGTCCCGGATCGACAGATTCGTCGGTGTCTTAGAACCTGCCGGCGGCTCTGTCCCGTGCGCTCCCGTCACCGGTTGTTCAGGAGCGCGCGGGCCAGGAGGTGCAGGGTCGCCCCGAGGCCGAGCGCGCAGGTCGAGACCACGAGCACCTGAAGCCCGCTGATGCCGGGACGCGGGCCGAAGCTGTAGGCCAGCAGCGAGCCGCAGGAGCCGGCCGAGACGACGCCGGACGCGATGGTGTTGAGCCACGTCGCCGACAGGCGGCGCCGTTCATCGTTGATGTCGCCCATGGCCGGCTCCCGTACGGGCGAATCCGTGTTTATATTCATAACAAAGGAAATATTACCAGAAATTGCATTCGGCCGCAAGGCGTCGATGCCGTTGCGGCTTGGTCAGCCGTCTCCTCCGGGCCCGACCACCGCGCGCTCAGGCGGCCCCCGTCCGGCAGCGGGCATAGCCCCGGGAGATCAGCCGGCTCTGGAGAACCGCCCGTCGCTCGGCCTCGCCGAGATCGGTCAGGGCGTCCGTGATCGCGGCGACCAGGGCGGTCCAGGCGTCACCCCGCGCGGCACGATGATAGGCCAGCGCGATCGCCTCGGCCTCGCTGAGCCGAATCTCCACGGGCGGTTCGTGCGGGTTCGTGTGCATCGCCAATCCGTCCTGTTGAGAACATATAGCGAACAAAGCGTGGAAACCGCCGCGGTTCAACTCTTTCGCGGGCCCGGGCTGCGATTGCGGTGGAGGGCTGTTGATCGATGCCGGAAAGTCCAGCCGCGGCGCGGCCTTACGGCGTCCGCCCCGGGCGGCTCAGCCGGCCGCGACCGGCAGCAGCAGGGTGACGGTGGTGCCGCGCCCGGGCTCGGACTGGAGCTGAAGGTCGCCCGACCAGCCGAGCACCATGCTGCGGACGATCGCGAGCCCGAGGCCGGTGCCCTGGCCGCTCGCCTTGGTGGTGAAATACGGGTCCAGCGCGCGTGCCGCGACGTCGGCCGACATCCCGTGGCCGTCGTCTGTCACCCGGAGCCGCATCCGCGCTCCGGCGCCGGCCCAGTCGCCGCCGACCCGGTCGACCTCGATCCGCATGTCCTTCGCCCCGGCCTGCACGGCGTTCTGGAGCAGGTTCAGCAGGATCTGGGTCAGCTCGCCCTGGAGGGCCAGGACCTTGGTGTCTTGATCCCGGATCACCACCGCGAACGGCTCGCGCAGCATCGGCCGGATGAAGGTGCAGGACGTCGCCACGGCGGCCCCGAAGGCGAGGCTCTGGGGTGCGATCGTCTCCCGCCGGACATAGCCCAGGATGCCCTGGATGACGCCGACCGCCTGGATCGCGCAGGCCTCGACGGTCTCGAGGTCGGCGCGCTCGGGCGGCCGCCCCTCGGTCAGGTCGGCCAGCATGATCTCGGTCATCCCGCGCACGGGCTGGAGCAGGTTGTTGAGTTCGTGCGCCACCGAGCCGACGAACTGGCCGAGCGTCTCCAGCCGCTGCCGGTCCCGCTCGGTCCGGTCGCGCTCCTGCTGCCGATGCTGCTCGAGCAGGTCGATCTTGGTCCGGTAGGCCACCGCCGCCGAGACCATCAGGGCGCTCAGGCAGGCCGACATGCGCCGGATGATCTCCGGCCGGTTGATCGGCACGCCCCGGTCGGACAGCGCCAGCGCCGCGCCCTCATGCAGGCCGGCGATCTCGTCGAGGGAGATGTCGTCGGTGATCGCCAGGCGGCCGAGTTCCTCGATGTCGAGGAGTGGGGCCTCGTCGGCCGTGGCGACGTAGCGGGCCACGCCCTCGGTGTAGCGCGGCAGCAGGCTTTCCATGTGGCCTCACCCGCGGAAGGCGACGCACAGGACGGCGCAATCGTCGCTCGCGCGTCCGTGGCTGGCCATCAGGTCGGCGGCGAGCCGCTCGGGATCGCCGCGCAGGGACGGCGGATCGGCCTCCAGGTCCACCGGCCGGAGGCCGTCGGTCCACAGGACCAGGATGTCGGCGGGGACGAACGGCACGACGAGGGGCTTGAGCGGGCGCAGGCCAGCCCCGACGATCCCCGGCATGCCGTCGAACCGGAGCGTCCGCTCGGCGAACAGCGCGCCCTGGATGTTGCCGACCGCCGCCGTCGTGATGGTCCCGGCGGCGGGGTCGATCCGCACCAAGGCCGCCGCGGCGCCGCGGGTGTGGCGCATGGCCCGGTCGGCGGTGGCGAGCCGCTGCGTCGGCTCGACGCCCACCTGTCCCTCGACCAGGGCGAGCAGGCTCCGGGCGGCATGGTGGGCGTCCGGCCCGTGGCCGAGGCCGTCGACGATGCAGGCCAGCGTGGCGTCCCCCTCCTGCCACCAGGCGACCATGTCGCCGCACGCGGTCTCGCCGGGATAGGTCCGGGTCACCGCGGCGATCACGGGGGTCGGGAGCTGCGGACGCGCGCTCATGGCCGCCGCACCAGGCAGACGATCCGGGTCCCTTCCCCGACCTGCGACGTGATCGCGAAGGCGTCGACCAGGCGGCGCGTCCCCGGCAGGCCGCAGCCCAGGCCGCCGCGGGTCGAGTAGCCGTCCTCCATGGCCAGCGCCAGGTCGCGGATCCCCGGGCCGTCATCCTCGGCGACCAGCTCGATCACGGCCGCCCCGGTCGCATCCTGCGCGGTGAGGCGGATCAGGCCGCCGCGGTCCGTGTGGAGGACCAGGTTCATGGCGAGTTCGGAGACCGCCGTCGCCAGGCCGTGCGCCCGCACGGTGGTGAAGCCGTGCCGCAGCGCGAGCCGGCGGGCCTCCTGCCGGGCTTCGGCGGCGTCGATCTCGCTGGTCACCCTGACGGTCACCACGTCCGGCTCCGGACTCATCGGCGCCTCGTCATCCAGGTCCGGACCAGGGTGTGGCCCGGCCGGGTCTCGATCGTCATGTCGTCCATCAGCTTGTGCACGGCGGCGAGGCCGAGCCCGAGGCCGCCCCCGGTGGAATATCCGCGCGTCATCGCGCCGGTGACGTCGGCGATCCCGGGGCCCTGGTCCTCGACCTCGATCACGATGCTCCGCTCCTGGGCGGTGAGGCCGGTCAGGACGCGGCACGCGCCGCCGCCGGCATAGATCAGGGCGTTGCGGGTGAGTTCGGAGACGACCGTGGCCAGGCGGGTCTGGTCGACGGTGCCGAACCCGATCGCCGCCGCTGCGGCGCGGCTCGCCTGGCGGGCCCGCAGGATGTCGTCCTGGACCCGGATGTCGACGACCGCGCGCGTCGCGGTGCCGGACACCTCCGGCTCCTGTCAGTCGCGATCAGGCGGCCGGGACTTCGTAATGGCGACCTCCGCGGGACGCCATCAACCGACCGACCTTGGCCACGCCGCCCTCGAGATCGAAGGCGGTCTCCATGTCGATCATGCCCCGGCCCATCTCCACCAGGGTCAGGGCCACGGCGGGCTGCATCCCGGCCAGGACCGCGACCCCGCCCATGATCTTCACCATCTTGGCCGTCTCCGACAGGATCCGGGCCATGTAGGAATCCACGACGTCCGCGGCCGTGATGTCGATGACGAGACCGTCGGCCTTCCCGGCCTGGATCAGCGCGAGGGCGTCGATCTGGAGGTCCATCACCTGCTGGTCCGTCAGGTCGGCCGGCAGGGAGGTCAGGAGGACGCGGCCGAGCCGGAGGATGGGGACGCGCATCAGAGCATCGTCCCGGCCGGGCCCCTGGCGTTCTCGCCGAGGAGCCAGAAGGCTTCGGCCAGGCCGGCCCGCAGGGTCCCCCGGGTGATCATGCTCGACAGGTCCACGTCGAGCTTCACGAGGGTCTGCGCCGCGTCCGGACTGATGCCGGTGACGATCACCCGGGAGCCGAGCAGGCGCGCGGCCTCGACGGTCTTGGTCAGGTGCAGGGCGACGCGGCTGTCGATCAGCGGCACGCCGGTCACGTCGAGGATCGCGATATGCGCCTCCTCGCGGGCGAGCGCCTCCAGCAGCCACTCCATCACCTGCCGGGCCCGCTGCGTGTCGATGATGCCGACGAGCGGCATCAGGATGATGTGGCGCCAGATCGGCAGGGCCGGGGTCGCCAGGTCGAGGAGGGCCCGGCCCTGGCGCTTGATGATCTCCTCGCGGGTCTCGACGAAGGTCGCGAAGGTGATGAGCGCCAGCTTGTCCACCGCCGCGTCCAGGGCGGCGCGCGCCTGGTCCGGCTCGGTGATCCCGTTGCCGGCCTCGCGGTTGAGCAGCCCCCCCGCGATCGCCTTCAGCGCCAGGATCAGCGTGGCGGTCTCCATCGGCGTCAGGCCGTCCCGGGCGCAGGCCGCGCTGATCGTGGCGGCCTGTTCCTCGAGGGTTCTGAAGGCCGCTCCGGCGCCCTCGCCGTCGCTGGCGAGGAAGTAGGCCGTGAGCTTCTCGACCAGCGTGCCCAGTTCGAGCTTGAGCAGCTGCAGCGAGGCCGGCCGGGCCGCCGGGGCGGCGTCGCGCAGGTGCGCGAGCCAGGCGTCCAGCACGCCCGCCCGGTTCTGGAGAAGGATTTGTCCGACGCCGTGCATGAGTTCGGTCATTCCTTGGCGGCCGATGGGGCGAGGGCGGAGACGGCGGCCAGGAGCTCCTGCATGCCGACCGGCTTCATGAGCACGCGGTCGGCGCCGACGCGCGCGGCCTCCTCCATCGAGAAGAGCTGCGGCGCCCGCGGGGCGCCGCCGGTGATCGCGATGATCGGCAGGCCGGGCCTGTTCGCCTTGACCCAGCCGATCAGCGTCAGGCCGTCCCGGCCGGGCATCCACAGGTCGGTGACGAGGAGGTCGAACGGCCGGCCGCTCAGCAGCGTCTCCGCCTCGGCGGCGGAGCCGCATTCCTCGACCCGGTGCTGACCGCGCTCGAGAAACCGCCGGACCGTCATCCTGACGACCGGCACGTCATCCGTCAGGAGGATCGATGCCATCGATCAATCCTCCCGACGTGTCTGCTGGAGTTGCGCATCGGAAGACCTGATTAAAGGACGCATGCGCGTTAGTAATATTCGTATGTCACCAATTCCTAAAACAATTCGATATCGTTCGTGACATGCGCGTTGCTTTTCGGAGGTGAAGGACCTTCCGAGAGCGCGATATCTGCGAAAGACTTAACGTCGGGCCAAGATTTCGTCAAGGGATTCGATAGATCCAGCGCGTGGAGATGCGTGCGCGCCGCCGCGAAAATACCTTCGAGATGCTGAAGACGCTGCCGCGTGACGTCCTGAAACTGGATCGAGCCGATCAGCCGGACGATCGGCTGCGCGATGCGGGCGCTCTCGTCCTGGACCTTCACCAGCGTGTCGCGCTGATGGGCGACCAGGCGCTCCATGTTCTCGGTCAGGCTGGCGATCGCCGCGGCGATCTTCATCAATTCCCCGCGCTCATCTTCGACCCGGTTCGTCACCAGGGTGGAGAAGTTCTCCCGGATGGATTCGCGTAAGGCGGCGAGGTCCCGGGCGATCCGGGTCGCGGTGTCGGCCGAGGCGTTGGAGAGTTCCTTGACCTCCTTGGCGACCACGGCGAAGCCCGCGCCGGCCTTCTCGGCCCGGGCCGCCTCGATCGTGGCGTTCAGGGCGAGCAGGTTGGTCTGGCGGGCGATGGTCTGCACGCCGTCGGTGGCCCGGGTCAGCTGCGCGGTGGCGACGTCGAGCTCGTCGAGCCGCTGCCGGCACTCCACCACGTCCTGGTCGCGCCGGACCAGGAAGTCGCCGATCAGCTGGCGGTTCGCGGTGAGCTGCTGGTCGGTCTGGTCGACGATCTCGATCACCCGGGCGTTGGAGCCGGACAGGTCGAGGAAGGACAGCAGCTCGGTCATCGCGCCGTCGACCTCGCGCAGGCTGGTCATGATGTCGTAGGCGGCGGCCTCGGTCTCGACGGTGACCGAGGCGGTGTCGGTGGCGGCGCGTTCGAACAGCCGGTCGTAGACCGCGAGATGCTCGGCCAGGGCGGCCTGGATCTCCGCGGGTTCCGCCCCGGCCGGCCCGGCGGGCCCATCCCGCCGACCCTCCGGGGATGGCACCGCCTCCGCCGGCATGGTCTCCGGGGATCCGGGCGCCTCCGGGCCGGCCGGCGGGCGTGCCGCCGCTGCGGCGGCCCGACCGGCGGCCCAGCTGGTTCCCCAGGTCGCCGCGAAGCCGACCGCCGCGATGGCGGCGACGCCCGGCACGGGGCCGAACGCGGCCGTGCCGACGGCGGCGAGCGCCACGGCGGCCAGCACGGCGCAGAGCGGGCCGAGCCATCGGATCGCGTGCGGCGGCATCGCCCAGGCCATGGTCAGGCTCCGGGAACGAGTTGGCGGATCACCTTGAGCAGGGCTTCGGGATCCACCGGCTTGACGATCCAGCCCGTGGCGCCCGCCGACTTGGCCTCGTTGCGCTTGTCCTGCTGGGACTCGGTGGTCAGCATCAGGATCGGGATGAACTGCAGGCCCGGGAGCTTGCGGACCCGGCGGATGAGGTCGATGCCGTTCATCGCCCCCATGTTCAGGTCGGTGATCAGCAGGTTCGGCTTGGTGCCCGCCTGCAGGGTCGCCAGGGCCTGCTCGCCGCTGGCGGCCTTCACGACGCCGAGGCCGGCCTTGCTCAGGATGCCCTCGATGCTCATCAGCATCGTGGGTGAGTCGTCAACAATCATGATCGTCGTGGCCAACATGGTCTCCTAGGGTGCTGCGTGGGATGCGGGCGCCGCGCCGGGCCGCCAGAAGGCGGCCAGCTCGTCGGCCAGCAGGCCGTAATCGGCCGCGCCGCGGCTGGACGGGGCGTAGGCCTGGATCGGTTTGCGGACGGCGAACGCCTCCGCCAGTCGGATGTCGGTCCGGATCCCGGTGAGCACGCGCTCGATCCCGAATTCCCGGGCGATCTCCTGCATCGTCTCGCGGTGGTGGGTGGTGTGCACGTTCAGCATCACCGGCAGCAGGCCGACCACCGTCAGGTCGCTGTTCACCGTGGTGGCGATGCGGAAGAACAGCCGCGCCAGCTGCCGCACCCCCTCGGCCGACAGGGCGTGCGGGATCATCGGGACGAGCACGCCGTCGGCCGCCGCCAGGGCGTTGACCAGGATCATGTCCAGCGAGGGCGGCGTGTCGACGATCACGAGGTCGAAGCGCGCCGCGATCTCCGGCGCGCGCAGGCAGCGCTGCAGGGCCGAGACGCTGCGGTCCACGGCCGTGGTGCCGTCGAACAGCTGGTCGGCGGGGGCGACCGACACGCCCGCGAAGGCGGTGGGCCGGATGGCATCCTGCAGGTCGAAAGCCGGATCCGTGAAGATGTGGTGGGCGGTCGGCGCGTCGCGCTCCGGCACGATGCCGAAGCCCAGCCCGGCATGGCCCTGCGTATCGAGGTCGATCAGCAGCGTGCGCCGGCCGCGGGCGCCGCATTCCGCGGCCAGGTTGACCGAGGTCGTCGACTTGCCGCTGCCGCCCTTCCGGTTCGAGATGGCCAGGATCGTGGTCAAGCGGCCGCCCCGTGCGCCGGCGGGGCGGCCTCCGCGGCTCCTTGCAGGAACGGCATCACGAGCGCGGCCAGCGCCGGGTCGGCGGGCGGCGTGAGGGCGGCCGGCCGCGCGGCGGCCAGGACCTGCAAGATCGCGGCGTGGAGCCCGAGGCACTTGGTCAGCACGACCTTGTGGGGGCCCGGCTTGCGCAGGGCCTCCAGCAGCGGCAGCGCCTCCTCGACGGTGCAGTGCCCTTCGAGGTGGACGGTCTTGCGGGCGATCCGGATGGCCATCACAGCAGCTCCCTGAGATCGAGGACCAGGAGGACCCGGCCGTCCCCCAGCAGCGTGGTGCCGGCATAGCCGCCGATGCCGGCCAGGACGCCCTCCAGGGGCTTCAGGATCACGTCCATTCCCTCCCGGAAGTTGTCGATGATCAGCCCGACCCGCCGGCCGTTGACGTGGCAGACCAGGACGGCGGCGTCGGCCTCGTCCTGGGTCTGCTGCTGCTGTTGCTCGGGCAGGTGCAGCAGGCGCGACAGGCGCAGCAGCGGGATGATCGTCTCGCGCAGCACGAAGGTCTCGGCCTTCTTGATCCTGCGGATGTGTGCGCGCGGCACCCGCACGGTCTCGACGATCATGTCCATCGGCACGCCGTAGAGGCTGCCGGCGGCCTCCACGATCATGATCCGGGTGACCGCCATGCTGAGCGGCAGGGCCAGACGCGTCGTCGTCCCCTCGCCGAGGCGGGAGCTCACCGAGACCTGGCCGCCGAGCTTCTCCACGGTGGTCAGCACCACGTCCATGCCGACCCCGCGGCCGGACAGGTCCGAGATCTCCGCCGCCGTCGAGAAGCCCGGGCGGTAGATCAGGTTGATCGCCTCCTGGTCGGACAGGCGGTCCGCCTCCTCCTGGCCGATCACGCCCTTGGCGATGGCGGCGGCGCGGATCCGGGCCGGGTCGATGCCGCGGCCGTTGTCCTGGACCTCGATGACGACGCTGTCGGCCTCCTGGCGGGCCTTGAGCAGGATCCGGGCCGTCGCCGACTTGCCCGCCGCCCGGCGCTCGTCCGGCGATTCGATGCCGTGATCGAGGGAGTTGCGGACGATGTGCAGCAGGGGGTCGCCCAGCGCCTCGATGATGGTCTTGTCGGCCGCCGTGTCCTCGCCTTCGAGGGCGAGGTCGATCCGCTTGCCGAGCTTGCGCGCGAGGTCGCGCACCAGCCGGGGGAACCGGTCGAAGATCTCGGCCACCGGCAGCATGCGGACCTGCATGATCGCGCCCTGCATCTCCTGGGCGAGCCGGTCGATGACCGCGTATTGCTCCTTGATCTCGCGGGACATCTCCCGCGAGGCGTAGGTCTCCTCCGCCCGCTTGGCGAGGAACGGCAGGGCGTTCTTCGAGACGACGAGTTCGCCGATCAGGTTCATCAGCAGGTCGATCTTGGCCTGGTCGACCTTCAGGGATTTTGGGGCGATGCGGCCCTCGGGCTCCTTGCCGGCGGCAGCTGCGACCGGCGCGGCCTCCTCGGCGAAGGTCTGCGGCAGCGTCCCGGCAGGGTCCGGCGCGGCCTCGGTGCGCTGGAGCGGGGCGCCGGCCAGCACGGCCGTGAGGGCGTCCAGCACGGGCGCCACCGAGCGGGCCTCCCGGGCCGCCTCCAGGGCCGCCTGGATCGCGGCGCGGTCGGCGTCGCGGCCGAGGCTGAGGAGCACGTTCCCCACCACGGTGCCGACCGAGGCGAGGCGATCCGCGTCGTAGCCGGTGCGCTCCAGGGCCCGGTGCTGGCTCATCAGGACCGAGCGGGCGAGGTCTCGCCGGGGATCTGCGGCTTGCGCGGCCGGCGTCGGCTCGGGCGCCGGCGCGGCCGGCGAGGGAACGGCCGGAGCCGGATCGAGCCGGCCCGAGCCGGCGGCCGCCACCAGCGCCGCCACGAGATCCGCATCGGGCTCTCCCGCCGACAGGGCGACGTCGAGCCAGTCCAGCGCCTGCCGGCGCCACAGCGTCGGCCCGGCGACGCTGCGCAGCGCCCCCACGGCCTTGCGCAGGTCGTCGTGGCGCCCGGCGGCGAGGAACGCCGACGCCGCCTCGCGGAAATCGTCCCAGATCGGACCGTCGCTGGCCGCGCCGTCGATCCGCACCAGGTCCCGGGGCCGCACGGCCGCGATGGTGACCTGGTCCAGCTCGTAGCGCATCGCCTGCTCGATCTCGGGCCGGGGGGCCGTACTCAGCAGGGCGAAGTGCAGGTTGCACTGGTAGGGGTCGAGATCCTCCAGCGGACCCCAGGGCTCGGCCGCCGCGATGTCGAGGGCGAGCGCGTCGGGCACCTGCTGGATCGTCAGCAGGGGATCGGTGCCGTTGAAGAAGCAGCCCGGCTCCGGCGCGTAGCGGACCAGATGCACGGCCCGGCCGCCGCAGGCGCGGCGGAACGCCTCCAGGCAGGCGGCGGCCGGCAGGCGGGCGAGAAAAGCCGGCGGCACCGTCGCGACCTGCGCCGCGGGCGCCGGATCGGCCTCCTGCCACGCGTCCGCGACCGGCGCCCCCGCGTCGTCCTGTGATCCCAGGCGCTGGCGCAGCTGCGCGGCCATCCGGTGCGCGACCCCGTCGGCATCCGCCGGCAAGGCCGCGCGCCGCTCGAGCTCGTCGATCCACTGGCCGACCTGGTCCAGGCTGTCGAGCAGCATGTCCACCAGCGCGGAGTCGATCTGCAGCGCGTCGGACCGAACCTCCCCGAGGAGGTCCTCGGCGGCGTGGACCAGCCGGGTCAGGGCCATCGCGTCGAACAGGCCGGACGAGCCCTTGATCGTGTGGACCGCCCGGAACACCTCGTTGATCGCGGTCTCGTCCGTCGGGTTCCGCTCCAGCTTCAGCAGGCCGCTGGCCGAGACCTGCAGCAGCTCGCGCGCCTCCGGGATGAACCGGGCCAGCAGGGGGTTGGTCATGCCTGCGCGCCCGTCAGCAGGCGCGCGGTCTCGACCAGCAGCACGGGATCGGCCGGCTTGACGATGTAGAAGTTGGCGCCGACCGCGTAGGCCCGGTTCGCATCCGAGTCCGCGGCCTCGGTGCTGATCGTGACCACCGGGATCGCCTGGAGCGCGGGCTCGCGCCGGATCCGGGACATCAGCTCGTAGCCGTCCATCTTGGGCATGTTGATGTCGACGATCATCAGGTCGTAGCCGCCGAGCAGGGCCTTCTCCAGGCCCTCGACCCCGTTGGCGGCCTCCTCGACCACGAACCCGGCCCGGCCGAGCACGTCCTGGTAGAACATCCGCATGGTGATGCCGTCTTCGACGACAAGAATTCGTTTCCCGGACATGCCCGTCTCAATCCTGTTCGATCGGTCTTTGGTAGACGATCGTGTCGCCGAACTTGCGCGGCAGGAACATCGACGACATGCGGCTCATGCTCTCCGAATGACCCAGGCAGATGAACCCGCCCGGGATCAGGCATTCGTAGAGCGCCTCGACCGCGGCGCGTCGGGACGTGTCATCGAAGTAGATCAGCAGGTTCCGACAGAAGATCACGTCCATCGCGCGGTAGCGGTGCATGTGGATCGGGTCGGACAGGTTGGCGATCGAGAACTCGATGGAGCTGCGCAGCTCCTCGTGGATCTCGAACTGGTCGTCGCCGAGCCGGCGGAAATACTTCTTGCGCAGCTCCGGCGACAGCCGCTGCAGGGAGCGGTTGCCGTAGATCCCCTTGCGGGCATCGGCCAGCACACGGGAATCGATGTCCGACCCGGTGATCTCGATGGCGAAGTCGTCCGCCCGCGACCAGTTTTCGAGGATCTGGATCGCGATCGAGTAGGGCTCCTCCCCGGTCGAGCAGGGCATCGACCAGATCCGCAGCGTCGCGCCGGGCCGGCGCGTCCGGGTGATCTCGGGCAGGATGCCCCGAACCAGGGCATCGAACTGGTAGTCCTCGCGGAAGAAGTAGGTCTCGTTGACCGTCATCAGGTTGACGAGATGCTGCAGCTCCTCCCCCGACGCCTGGAAGCGCAGCAGGGTGAAGTAGGCCTTGAAGCTGTCGCTCCCGGTCTTGGCGATCCGCTCCAGGAGACGCTTCTCGACGAAATACTCCTTCTTGCCGCTGAACGAGATGCCCGTGCGGCGATAGAAATACTCGTAGAACTTCTCGTACTCGTCCTCGCTGATCTGGATCGCCGAGGCGGTCTGCCCGAGGGAACGGGAGGGCTGCTGCATCATGCGCCTCCGATCCGGCGGATCGCCGCGGCGGCCGCGAAGCGGATGAACGGCACCTCCGGGAAGCGCGCGGCCAGGGCCTGGAGCGGCGCGACGGCGCGCTCGTTGCCGATCTCCGCGAGGCCGTCCACCGCCGCCGCGCAGACGTTGATGTGGGGATCGTGCGCCACGACCTCGGCCAGCCAGTCCGGCGCCTTCGGGTGCGGCAGCAGGCTCAGCATGTTGACCGTCAGGATGCGGACGTCGCTGTCGGGATCGGCCAGCAGGTCGGCGACATGCGGCTCGACCTCGTCCGGCATCTCCTGAAGCGCCTCGATCGCGGCGTTGCGCAGCCCGCTATCCTCGCTGCGGAGCAGGGGCAGCAGGCCCTCGACCACCGCGGGGGACTTGAGGCGGATCAGCGTCGTCAGGATCACGGCGCGGACGCTGGCGGCGGGCTCGCGGCCGAGATGCGCGCACAGGAGCGGCCCGGCCTCCGGGAAGGCGCCGAGTTCGCGGGCGGCCCGGCGCCGCTCGCCGCCTTCGGGCGAGGCGAGGGCGGCCGTGAGCGCGGCGAGATCCGCGTGCGGCGGCGCCCCGGCGTCGGCCGTCGGGGGCAGGGTCGGTTTCTTAAGGGCCACGGCGGCGTTCCCCGGCTCGAGCGCCGGCTTCCGGGGCACGGAGCCACCCGACGAGCTGCTCTGCGATCGCGTCGCACGGCAGGACCAGGCTGGCCCCGCCGCGCTTGATGAGTTCGTGCGGCATGCCGAAGACGATGCTGGTGTCCTCGTCCTGCGCGATGGTCATGCCGCCGCCGGCCCGCACCCGGGCCATCGCCTCGGCGCCGTCGTCGCCCATCCCGGTAAGCTGCACGGCGATCAGCCGGTTGGCCGGGAGATGCGCCAGGGCGCTCTCGACCATGCGGGTGACGCTGGGATGCCAGATATGCTCGTTGCTCTGCGGCAGCGGCGTCGCGGAGTAGCCCGTGCCCCGGCGGGTGACGACGAGGTCGGCATCCCCCTTGGCGATGTAGACCGTGCCGGGCTCGATCGGCATCTGCCGGGCGACCTCCACCACCGAGACGGCGCAGAGGTCGTTCAGCCGGCGGGCGAAGACGCCGGTGAAGCTGCTCGGCATGTGCTGCGCGACCAGGACCGGCCAGGGGAAGTCCTTCGGCAGGCGGGGCAGGATCTCCTCCAGCACGCCGGGCCCCCCCGTGGACACGCCCACCAGCACCAGCCCGGGCGGCCCCCCGCGCGCGAAGAAGACCCGGGGCGGCGGCTCCGGCGTGGCGCGTTGGCGCTGGGCGGCCAGGCGCCCGCGCAGGCCGGTGCTGCGGCGGACCCGGGTGGTCGCGGCGCTGCGGATCTTCATCAGGAGTTCGCGGTGGATCCGGTCGATCGACAGGGAGATCGTGCCGCCGGGCTTCTGCACGAAGTCCACCGCCCCGAGGCTCAGCGCCTGCAGGGTCGTCTCGGCACCTTGCTCGGTCAGCGACGAGACCATCACCACCGGCCGCGGATCCTCGCTCATGATCCGCGACAGGCAGGTGATCCCGTCCATCTCGGGCATGTTGACGTCGAGGGTGATCACGTGCGGATCGAAGGTCCGCAGCGCCTCCAGGACCTCGACGCCGTTGCGGGCCGTCTGGACCGTGAAGCCGCCCGCCGACTCGAGGAGCTGCGTGAGGTGCCTGCGCATCAACGCGGAATCATCGGCCACGAGGGCTCGGATCATGCGGGGTCTCGCCAGGGTGACGGAATGAGGGGGCGTCGGGCCGGGCCGGGGCCCGGACCCGCGCTCAATGGGTGCTGAGCCGGACGGCGGCGGCTTCCTGGGTGTCCAGGAGCTGCATCGTGTCGAGCAGCAGCACCATGCGCTTCTGGCTCTCCAGGTTGGCGACCCGGCGGATCAGGCGCGTCTGCGCGTCCGACAGGTTGGGCGCCTCGCCGATCGCCTTGGCCGAGATCCGCATCACCTCCGAGACCGAATCGACGATGAAGCCGGTCTGGACGCCGCGGACGGTGAAGACCATGATCCGCTGGCGGTCGTTGCGCTCCGCCTCGGCGAGGTTGAAGCGGCGGCGCTGGTCCACCACCGGCAGCACGATGCCGCGCAGGTTGATCACCCCCTCCACGAAGGACGGCGCCTTCGGGATCCGGGTCAGCTCGTCCGGCACCCGGACGATCTCCTGCACGGCCTCGATCGGCACGCCGTATTCCTCGCCCATCAGGCGGAACACCACGAACTGCTCCTCGTCGGCGGCGTCCTGGCGCTCGTCCCCGTCCTGTCGTCCGTCGGCGCTCATGCCCTCGTTCTCCGTGGCGGCGAGCTTGCGCAGCTCGGTGGTGTCGAACATCTTCTCGACCGACAGGACGGAGACCAGCCGCCGTCCCTCCTGCAGCCGGCAGATCGCCTGGATCTCGTCCATGCCGCCGTCCTGGGACAGCAGGGCCGGCATCGCCTCGACGAGGTTGCGGCTGACCCGCAGCACCTCCTGGACGCTGTCCATCACGACGCCGACCGACAGGGTGCCGCCCTCGCCCAGCGACACCACCACGACCTTGTTGGTCTCGCTGAATTCCTTGGCCTGCAGGCCGAACATCTCGCGTAACGACACGAGCGGCAGCAGGCGGTTGCGCAGGGTGATCACCCCGAGCACGTGGGCGGGCGCGTTCGGGACGTGGGTGAGGCGCTCGGGCAGCTGCACGATCTCCTGCACCCGCTCGATCGGGAAGGCGTATTCCTGCCCCGCCACCTCGAAGCTCACGAGCTGGTCCTCGTCGGCCTCGACCTCGGCCCGGGCGGACGAAGCCGCGTCGGCGGCCTGCACCTGGCCGGCGGCCCGGCGGACCTTTGTGGCGATCTGGCTGAACTCGCGGCTCACCAGCTGGGCCGCGTCCAGGATCATCACCATGGACCGGCCGTCCTCGCCCTTGATCATCCCGGTCAGGAGGCTGGTGTCGACGCTGCCCTCGATCGCCGAGGTCGGCTCGATCCGGTCGGGATCGACGGTCACGACGTTGGCCATCCGGTCGACCACGAGGCCGATCGGATTGCCCTGGTCGAGCACCACCACCCGGGTGGCGTCGTCGTTCAGCACCGGCGGGAAGGCGAACACGTCCCGGAGGTTGAGGACCGGCAGGACCGTGCCGCGCAGGTTGGCCAGCCCCAGCAGCGAGGGGGGGCTGAATGGCACCCGCACCACCTCGGGGATCCGGATGATCTCCTGCACGTCGGCCAGCGCGACGGCGAACATCTCCGTCTCGACGTGGAAGATCACGAACTGACGGGCCTCGCTGCGGCCCTCCGCCAGTTCGGGCCGCGCGGCGGCGTCGGCCAGATCGGGCGTGAACCCAGAATCCAGCGCCTGCACCGCCTGAGCTGCTGCGTTTGCCATGGTCGGTCTCTCGCTCCCCGGGCGGTTCGGCTCAGGCGGCCTGAAGCTCGTCGGCGAGCGAGGCGATCTCCTCGATCGCGGCGGCGAGCTGCTCGGCGCCCTTGCCCTGCTCGCTGGCGGCGATCCCGGCCTCCGCGGAGGTCCGCGCCGCCTGCTGGGCCGCGGCGGCGACCTGCTCGATCGCGGTCTGGACCTCACGGACCATGCGGGTGATGCCGTCGGCGCCGGTCAGGATCTCCCGGTTGCCGCCCAGCACCTCGGCCATGTCCTTGATCACGGTGTCGAAGTTGCGGGAGATGGCGCCGCTCTTCTCGACCTCGCTGGCGGCTCCGTCGGCGATCTCCTGGATATCGCCGCGCACGAACACGATCGTGTCCTGGATGGCCTTGACCGTGTCCTTGATCCGCTCGGCGTTCTCGGCGGAATCCCGGGCGAGGTTGCGGATGTCCGTCGAGACGACGGCGAACCCCTTGCCGAACTCGCCGGCGCGGGCCGCCTCGACCGAGCCGTTGACCGCCAGCATGTTGGTCTGGATCGAGACCGTGGTGATCGCGTCCACGATCTTGTCGATGCGCCGGCTGACCTGCTCCAGGGCGGCGACCTGATCGCGGCTGACGCGGCCCGCCTCGACGGATTGCTGCAGGCCCTCCATCATCGCGTCGACCAGGGTCTTGTTCTCGGCCAGCGACTCCGAGATCACCTGCGCCTTCTCCACGGCGGCGGCCGCCAGGGTCTGGGTCACCTGGGCGCGCCGCTCGATCTGCGCGATCGCCGCCGAGGATTGCTGGGTCGCGGCCGATTGCTGCTGCGCCCCCTTGGTGATCTCGTCGAGGGCGATCGTGACCTGTCCGGCGGCGCGGTTGATCTCCTCGACGGCGCTGGACAGCTCTTCCGCCGCGGAGGCGACCTCCTCGGCGCTCTTGCCGATGTTGGTGCTGTTCTTCAGCTCCTCGGCCAGGCCGGACAGCTCCTGGGCGGCGTCCTCGCTCTGCGACAGGGCCGTGGTCTGCTGCTCGACCATCTTGCTGGCCTCCTGACAGGCCGCGCTCTGCTCCTCGGCCGCGGCCGCGATGATCTCCGCGCCCTTCTGCGCCTCCGTGGCCGCGGTGGCCGATTCCTCGGCGGCGCTGGCCAGCTCGTTGCAGCTCTCGATGATCTCGGCCATGTCGGTGCGGACCCGCGCGAGCTGGCCGCTGACCGCCCGGCCGGTCTCGACCTGGGAGCGGGCCGAGGTCGCCGACTGGCTGATCCCGTCGGCCGCGACCTTCACGTCGGCCTGGATCTGCGCCACGAGCGCCTGGATGTCGCGGGCGGATTTTTCGCTGGTCTCGGCCAGGGTGCGCACCTCGTCGGCGACCACCGCGAAGCCCTTGCCGTGCTGGCCGGCCCGGGCCGCCTCGATGGCGGCGTTCAGCGCCAGCAGGTTGGTCTGGTCGGCGATCCGGGCGACCGCCTTCACGATCTCGCCGATGGCGCTGGCCTGCCGGTCGAGCTCCTCGACCAGCTTCACCGAGGCCTCCTGGCGCTCGGAGGCCTTGACGATGGCCGCGACCGACGCGCCGATCTGCGCGGCGGTCTCGACCACGAGACCGGACAGGGCCTCGGTCTTGCGCAGCGAGTTGGTGGCGTTCTCCTTGGCGGCCTGGATCAGGACCCCGCCCTGGTTCACCGCCTTCATGGTCTCCTGGGCGGCGCCCGCGGCCTCCTCGGCGCCGACGCCGATCTGCTCGGAGGCCTTGCGCAGCTCCTCGGCCGCGGCCGCCGCCTCGGCGATCCCGCTGGACAGCTCGGCGGTGGCCGAGGCGATCCGCTCGGCGGCCTTCTGCTGGCGCGCGAAGGTCCGGGCCTTGCGCTTCTCCGCCTCGGCGACGAGGTGCGATCGACCCGGGGAGGCCGACACGCTCTCCCGGGGGGCGGTCGCGGCCGGGATGGAGTGGATGGCGGATTTCTTCGCGAGAGCCATGTGTCGACGCCTTGGTATCGGGGTCAAAGGGTTTCCCGGTCCTCGGGAGGAGCCGGTGTGTTGGTATTCAGATCGGCATGTGACGGGTGTGCTGGTTTTCGGGTCGAACCGAGATGTTGTTTGCTGGTATAAACTACAATTTGATTTAGTGCCTGATCATGTGAATAGAATGTGACATACATAAACTAATGAGATCATAATTCTTATCCAAAATGCGTCGAGCCACAAGGTTTTTTCTGAATGAAATCTGCTCAGCGAATTACTTAAATTTTCCTCGACGCACTGGTCTTGATCAGAATCGGTTCATTTAGCCAACGGGTCCCTGGGCCGCTCCGGATCACTCGCGGAGACTGCGATGGCCTGGACGCGATCAAGAACTTTAAGTAGACGGCCCGTCGGCCGCTGGCGCCCGAGCCGACCGCCCGGACCTCACGGGATGGGGCGCCCGGGGTCATGCCGGCACCGCAGCGAAGCAATGCTCAGCTTGAGCTAGCGGAGAAGGTCGCGGCTGCGTTACAAGATCCGGGAATGGAATACTGTTCGGCGGGCATCGCCGCGCACTAAATATAGATCTTTATAGGGCCTGATCTGATCGTTAGATGCTAATTTTGAGTCATTTTAGATGAAGCATGATCCTGTTTCGGCGTTCGATAATGATAATCTTGCAGAGGAAATTCCGCTCTCGTCTTACCAGATGCTGAAGCTGGTCGAGGAGCGCGGCGGGGTCGGCTTCTGGTCGATCGAGATCGCGACCCGCCGGCTTTGGGGCTCCCAGGGATTCCACCGGGTGACCGGGCTTCCGCCCGCGGACGACCTGCGCAGCCTGTGCCGCCGGCTGATCCATCCCGACGACCAGGCCGCCCAGGCTGACCTTTGGGACCTGATCCAGCTCGGCCATGCGGTCGAACGGGAATTCCGGATCATCCGGCCCGACCAGACGGTCCGGTGGGTCGCCCTGAAGACGGACGTGGTGCTCGGGCCCGATGCGCGGCCCGCGCGCACGGACGGCGTCCTGCTCGACACGACGGCGACGCACGAGGCCCGGCAGATCGCGGCCTGGATGCAGGGTCGCCAGACCGGCGTCCTGCGCGCGATCACCGCCGCGACCTGGTCGGCCCATCCCGCCGGGGAGATCGAGATGGCGGCCGGCTGGGACCGCCTGACCGGGCAGACGGCCACCGAGATGGCCGGGCTCGGCTGGCTCGACGCGCTGCACCCCGACGACCGCCGGGCCGCCCAGGCCGCCTGGGAGGCCGCCCGGACCACCGGCGCGCCCTACCGCGCGGAGTACCGCATCCGCGGTGCGGACGGGGCGTACCGCCGGTTCAGCAGCCGGGGCGCGGCGCAGGCCGAGCCCGACGGGGCGGTGCGCGAATGGTTCGGCCTCGTGCTCGCCGTGCCGGACGACGCGCGGGACGCGGTGCCGGATGCCGCGATCGGGCCGCTGATCCGGGGGGCCCGGGCGGTCATCGGCTGGTCGATCCAGGACCTCGCCGCGGCCTCGGGGGTCTCGGGCTCCAGCGTCCGGCGGATGGAGGAGTTCGGCGAGGGCCCGCGTCCCAAGATCCGCCAGGCCGTCCGCCAGGCCTTCGAGAGCGCCGGGATCCGGTTCTCCACGATCGGCGCCGACCGGGTCGCCATCGAGGTCGATCTCGCGCGCTTCCCGCCAGCTTAGAGCGCTCGCCGCCGCAGTGGATGCCGGCTCTCGCGGCATCCGGCCGCAAAGCCGCCCGCCGGGCCGACGCGCGATGCGGGGCCTCTCGGACCGGGCCGTCGCCCCGCCCCCGGGAGCCGGTGTAGGCCATTCGTTAACGCCGGGTCTGCATCCATATCGGCACCGAAACCGTTGCGCGTGTCCGATTCGGCCGCCGGGGCAGCTGTCATGACCATCCTGAGCGTCATCTGCCTGGTGACCGGTGCGACCCTCGCGGGCATCGCCCCGAAGCGCTCCGTCCAGCAGGCGGCCCTGGAGAGCGCGGGCGGCAGCCTGATCGTGCTCGGGCTCGTGATCATCGGCGCGGGCCTGCCCCTGTTCGGCTGAAGCGGCGCCGCCGCACGTCCCGGCAGCGTCCCGATACCTGCGACCGCGACGGCTCTGTCGAGCCGGCTCGCGCAGCGCCATGATGGTCCGCGAGCATCGGAAAAACCGCGGCGGTCCTCGACGTCGGCATCGCCGTATCGACCGACCACGGGACGCGCTTCACGGCGCGTGTTCCAGTCTTGCGCCGTTCCCGCCCGGACGTGCCGCGATGATCGCGGCGAAAACCGGACAGATGAGACTGATGTCCGCGCAAGCTTATCCTGGACCGGAGGGCTCTGGTATTTGCCGCTGATCGCCCCTATGGTTCGATCTCTTCCATGTGTCTTTGTATTTTGAAGTGTTACAAAGAACGAAGCTGAGGCTTTCCAAAGATGTCCGGTCTGGACGGGGATGACGATCCGGGCGCGCGGGTCGCGGGCCGCGGGGATCCGCGGACCGGGGTTCGGGCGTTGCCCACGGGTGCGTTGGCCAAGGGAGGGTTGGCCAACGGAGGGTTGGCCTTGGGAGCGTCGGGCTTGGGAGCGTCGGGCTTGGACCGGGACGGCGAGATCGTCTCGGCGAGCCTCCTGCAGGGGCGCCGCGAGATCGTCATCCGCCATGCCGGCCAGCGGTACCGGCTCCGCATCACCGCCAACGACAAGCTGATCCTGACCAAATGACGCCATCCCCCGCCTGGTCGCGCCGCTCCCTCCTGGCCGCCGCCGCCGCGGCTGCGCTCGCCCCGCACGGTGGCGTCGCCAAGGCCGACCCGGCGCCGGCCGGCCGCATCGCCGCCCTCGGGGGCGCCGTCACCGAGATCCTGTATCGCCTCGGTGCCGGCCCGCGGATCGTCGCGGTCGACACCACCAGCCTGTATCCGCCCGAGGCCCTGCGCGAGAAGCCGAATGTCGGCTACCTGCGGGCGCTCTCGGCCGAGGGACTGCTCGCCTGCGGACCCGATCTGGTGATCGCCGCCGACGGCGCCGGCCCGCCCGCGGTGCTGGCGCAGCTGCGCGAGGCCGGCCTGCGCGTCGAGACCGTGACCGAGCCGCCGAACCCCGAGGGCGTCCTCGACAAGATCGCCGTCATCGGACGCCTGGCCGGCCTGGACCAGGAGGCCGGATCCCTCGCCGCCGAGGTCCGCGCCCGCTTCGCGGAGGTCGCGGCACGACGCGCGCGGATCGAGACGCCCGCCCGGGCGATCGTCGTCCTCTCCCTCCAGGGCGGCCGCACGGTGGTGGGCGGCACGGGGTCCACGGCCGACGGCATGCTGGCGCTCGCCGGCATCACCAACGCGGCCGCGGGCGTCGCCGGGTTCAAGCCGATGACCGACGAGGCCATCGTGGCCGCCGCCCCCGACGCCGTGGTGATGATGCAGAACGGCCCGGAGCCGCCCAAGCCCGAGACCGTGTTCGCCCCCGATTCGGCCCTGGGCCGGACCCCGGCCGGCGCGCAGGGCCGGCTGATCGCCATGGACGGCCTCTATCTACTCGGCTTCGGCCCGCGCACCCCCCAGGCGGCCGCCGAGCTGATGCGCGCGATCTACCCGGGCCTGCCGGGTGAGTGAGGGGGGCACGCCTGTCTTTCCTGCGCGGAGGCTGCGGGAGCCGCATGCCGGTCTCCACTGGCCGCAACGCGCTCCCTCTCCCGTGCGGGAGAGGGTTGGGGTGAGGGATGCGACCTCTCCGGAAAGATTTGATCCCTCACCCTGTCCCTCTCCCGCACGGGAGAGGGGACCCGCGCCTCAGCCGGAGAGGTGGGTATCCGGTGGTCCGCAGAGGGCGGAGAGGATGTCGCGTAAGGCGTCCCAAGTCGTAAGCGGGCCGCCATGATGCTGAACCGCCGCGCCGCCCTGCCGTGGGTGCTGGCGGCGCTCGCCGGGCTGATGCTCGCGGTCGCGCTGCTGTCGGTGAGCCTCGGGGCGATCCGGATCCCGCCGGAGCGGGTCCTGGCGGTGCTGGCCGGGGGCGGGAGGGATCCGGCGCTGGCGCGCGATGCCCTGGTGGTGCTCAACATCCGGCTGCCCCGGACCCTGCTGGGGCTGATGATCGGCGCGGGGCTCGCGGTCTCGGGGGCGCTGATGCAGGGGCTGTTCCGCAACCCGCTGGCCGACCCAGCGCTGGTCGGGGTCTCGTCGGGGGCGGGCTTGGCCGCCGCCTGCATCATCGTGCTGGGCGACCGGCTGCTCGCCCATTTCGGCCTGCCGGGGCCGCTGCCCTATCTGGTCCTGCCGGCAGGCGCCTTCGTGGGGGGCCTGGGCGCGACCCTGATCCTGTACGGGCTGGCGACGCGCTCCGGGCGCACCGCGGTGGCGACGATGCTGCTCGCCGGCATCGCCCTGGGGGCGCTGAGCGGCGCGCTCACCGGCCTGCTGACCTATGCCAGCGACGACCGGCAGCTCCGCGACCTCACCTTCTGGTCGTTGGGAAGCCTCGGTGGCGCCACCTGGGGCAAGGTCGCGGCCTCGGCGCCGCTGATCCTGCCGGTGCTGCTCGCCGTGCCGTTCCTGGGCCGCGGCCTCAACGCGCTGGTGCTCGGGGAGGCGGAGGCGTTCCATCTCGGGATCCCGGTGGAGCGGTTGAAGCGCGCCTGCATCGTTCTGGTCGCCGTCGCGGTCGGCGCCAGCGTGGCGGGCGCCGGAGTGATCGGCTTCGTGGGCTTGGTGGTGCCGCACGCCCTGCGGTTGGCGATCGGCCCCGAGCACCGCCTGCTGCTCCCGGCCTCGGCGCTGCTCGGCGGCGCGTTCCTGGTGCTGGCCGACGTCGTCGCCCGGCTGGTGGCGGCCCCGGCCGAGCTCCCGATCGGGATCGTCACCGCCCTGGTCGGCGCACCGGTGTTCCTGTGGCTGCTGCTCGGCCGGGCGCGGGTCGCCGCCGATGCCTGAGCCGGCCCTGCTCTCCGCCCGCGACCTCACCGTCACGGTGGCCGGCCGCGACCTCGTGCGCGACGTGTCCCTGTCCGTGGCGGCCGGCTCCCTGCAGGTGATCGTCGGCCCGAACGGCGCCGGCAAGTCGACCCTGCTGCGCCTGCTCTGCGGCGAGCTGCGCCCGACACGCGGGCAGGTCGCCTACGGGGGCGAGGCGGTGGAGCGGATCCCGGCCTGGCGGCTCGCCGCGATGCGGGCGGTGCTGCCGCAGGCCGCGCGCCTCGCCTTCCCGTTCGCCGCCGCCGACGTGGCCCGGATCGGCCTCGACGGCATCGGGCGGGGCCTCAGGGCCCGCGACCGGGACGCGATCCTGGCCCGGGCCCTCGACCGGGCCGACGTCGCCCATCTCGCGACCCGGGCCTACCCGACCCTGTCGGGCGGCGAGCAGGCCCGGGTGCAGTTCGCCCGGGTGCTGTGCCAGATGGAGGCCGGCCGCACGGTCGCGGACGCCCAAGTGCTGTTCCTCGACGAGCCCACCGCGAGCCTCGACCTGAACCACCAGGGCGCGCTCCTCGACGCCGCCGCGGCGCTGGCGGCCTCGGGCGTCGCCGTGGTGGCGATCCTGCACGACCTCAACCTGGCGGCCGCCTACGCCGACACGCTGCTGGTGATCGAGGCCGGCCGGCTGGTCGCCACCGGGCGGCCCGCGAACGTGCTCCGCGACGACCTGATCGCCCGGGTGTTCGGGGTGCGCTGGCCGGTCGGAAAAATCCCCGGCCCGGACCAGCCGTTCATCCTGCCGCACCGGAATGTTGCCGGTCCGGATCAGCACGACGCTGGGCCTCCGGTTCCTCGGTAACCGCTTGGAACTCGGCACGCAGCTGAGCCTCGTCGCTGCGCGGACGAACCTGCCCGCGCACGAAGGACCCGGTCACAAGAAGCCTACGGGCTGGTGGATGTCTTCGCGTCCTACGATCTCGACGATCGCGTGAAGGCCGAGTTCATCGTCCAGAACGCCTTCGACAAGCGCTACCGGCAATATCTCGACGCCCTGGCGAGCCCGGGCCTGGTCGCCAAGGCGGCGCTCAGCCTCAAGTTCGCGACGCGATAACGCGGAGGGTGGCGGCCTCTGGTGCTTGGGGGCGTCCGCCCGGAGTGGATGTGAGTCGGTCAGCTCCCAAAAGCCTGTTTGACCGTCCTTCCCAATCCCCCCGTGCGCCGCTCGCCTCAGGCCCCGGCAGGCGCGCCGCATCCTGCCTCCGCTCACGGAAACGGCGGGGCTCTCACCCCGCCGCGGATCCGTTGCTTCGTGACCGGCCGCCCGTGCGGGCGTCGGCGCCCGTGCGGGCTTACAGGCCGAACAGGACTCCAGCCGAACCGGCCACCGTCATGGCGAGACCGCCCGCGAAGGCGCCGATCATCGCGTAAGAGAAACCCTTGAGGACCATAGCGTGCACCCCTTTCATCGTGCGGCGGGCCTCGGGTGAGGCCCTGAAAACCAACTGCAATGATGATGCCGGTTCGGCCGGGTGCGTGCGGTGCGATGAAACACGCTGCAATGCGGAACGATTTCGCGCGGGCACGATGCGAGCGGGCATGACGCGGGCCGGAATGGCCACGCCGGCGTTCGACCGCCCAGCCCGGCACCATCGGTGCGCCAGCCCGTGACCCCGCCGGAGGCTTGAGCCCCTTGGACGCCCGGGCTTACCGGTGCCGGGAGGGGTGATATTCCCGGTAGCTCAGGCCGAGCACCGCGGCGAGCAGCCCGGCGCCCCGGCACAGGGTGTAGAAGCCGCCGACCAGGGTGGCGGGCCGGAGCGACAGCCCGGCGATCCCGAGCCGGAGTGCGCCCCCGCCGAGGCGGGCCAGGCCCCGGGCCGCGTTGCTGAGCCGCCCGCTCACCGTCTCCGGCCGGAGGCGGCCGAGATAGGCCTCGACGCTGCCGCTGCGGTACCAGCGCGCCAGCAGCCAGCGCACCCGCATCCGGTGCGCCGGGATGCTGTCGTACACGATCGCGTCGGGCGCCCAGGCGATCCTGTGCCCGGCAAGCAGAAGCGACCGGAAGAAGATGGTGTCCTCGCCGCCCAGGGTGTTGAAGCGCATGTCGAAGGACAGGCCCAAAGCCGTCACCACCCGGAGGTCCAGCAGCGCGTTGGCCGTGTAGGCGTCCGCCACCATCCCGTCGCGGACCGGCAGGGTCTTGGCGAAGAATCCGCCGGTCGTCGCCCAGGCCGGGGGGACCCGGTCGAACAGCGGCACCACCGGGCCGACGCAGGCCGGGGCGCCGGTCCGCTGCGCCGTGTCGCGCAGGCTGCGCAGCCAGTCCCGGTCCGGCACCTCGTCGTCGTCGATCAGGGCGATCCAGTCGGCGCCGAGCGTGGCGGCCGCCGTGAGGCTGCGGTTGCGCACCGCCGCCAGGCCCCGGACCGCCTCCCGGGCGTAGGTGATCGGGAAGCGGCCCGCGGTGCGGTAGGCCTCCACCACCGGGATGGCGGCGTCGCTGCGGCCGTTGTCGACCACCAGGATCCGCAGGGCGGATTCGGCGAGGTCGCCGAGCCGCTGCCGGTCGATGGCCTTGAGCAGCAGCGCCAGGCCCGCCGGACGCTCGCAGGTGCAGATGCAGAGGCACAGGCGCATGGGGTTCACCGTGGTCCGGCCGGAAGGGCGTCCGGCATCGCGGGGCGCAGGCGCCTGCCGGCGCGCTTGCCGGCCGCCGCCATCAGCGAGCCGGTCAGGAACCGCCAGGCCCGGGGCCGGGCCAGCGCCAGGGCGGCGCCCCGGAGCCATCGGCCGCCCTGCGCGGCCTCGACCACCCGGGCGATGACCTGCGCGGTGGCGAGGCTGTCGCGATAGGCGCGGCTGGCCTGCCGGATCCCGGCGGAGCGCGCCCGGTGCCCGGCCAGGGCGCCGCCCTCGGCATAGGCCGCGAAGGCCGCGTCGAGGTGTTCGATGTCGGCGAGCCGCAGCCGATGGGACAGCGAGGCCGGCCCCCGCCGATACCCGTAGCCCGCGTAGGAACTCACCACGAAGCGGGCGCCTTCCGCGAGGGCCGCCACGCAGAACAGGAAGTCCTCGCCGACCCGGAC
Source organism: Methylobacterium mesophilicum (assembly GCF_022179445.1). Lineage (GTDB taxonomy): Bacteria > Pseudomonadota > Alphaproteobacteria > Rhizobiales > Beijerinckiaceae > Methylobacterium > Methylobacterium mesophilicum. The sequence goes on from NZ_BPQU01000024.1 coordinate 27,486, forward strand.
CGTATCCACGTAGCGCAGGCCGTGCCGGCGCACGAAGTCGGCCCGCAGCATCGGCTTGAGATAGCCGAGCTTCACCCCCGGGGTGAGCATCCGGTTGCAGGTCAGGTACTGCGCGAGTTCGACCGTGAACAGGTAGGGCTCGCGGCCGCGATCCAGCATGCCGGCCCCGCCCGGATCGAAGGCCCCGGTGAAGGGGATCGGGTTGTCGGCGATGAGGTCGGCATCCGTGGCGGCGGCGAGATCCAGGAGCGTGCGGCTCCGGTCCGGGACGATCAGGTCGTCCGCGTCGAGGATCGCCACCCAGCGTCCCCGTGCGGCGGCCAGGGCGGCGTTCCGGGCGGCCGAGGGACCTCGCGGCGCGTGCGTTCCTGCGGCGTCGAGGGGGATCGGGCGGATGCGCGGGTCGGCCGCCGCCAGCCGCGCCAGCACGGAAGCGGTCCCGTCCGTCGACCCGTCGTCCACCACCAGGACCTCGACCGCGACGCCGGCCTGGTCGAGGGCCGAGCGGATCGCGGTCTCGATCCACGGGGCGGCATTGTGGGCGGCCATGAGGAACGAGATGTCCACGGGCGCGGTCCGCGCATCGGCCTCGATCTGCTTCGCCATCGCTCGTCCTGCCGCCGCCCCGGGGTTCGCGGTCTCCCGGGCCCTGGCCGACCATGGCGTGAAGCGCGCCCGGCGCACGACACTCAAAGGACGTAGGCGCGCGTCGCACCGTCCCTGGGCGGCGGATTTATTCGCGCCGGCCGGGATCCCCGACGGTGACCCGGGGGCCAGGGCAGGCGCAGCGCGGTACCGCCTTTCGCCACGCCGCCATGATCAAATGGGCAATGATCGATACCTATATTGTACGAGTGCGAGAAAATTCAGACATTATTGCAACGGACCAGGCGAAATCAGCTTTGATATTTATTAAACTTTATGTCTCCAGATGATTTCTGTCGGGCGCGTCGGGCCGCGCATCCAGGACGGGACGGCCCTCCGAGGGCATCAATCACGGGGGATCGTCTTTGCCCATCCGGTTCTACTTCGACGTCGAGAACGGCAGGGAGACGATCCGCGACCACGAGGGCGTGGACGCCACCGATCTGACCGAGGCCCTGGCCGAGGCGCGCAGCGTCATCCGGGAGATGGCGGACGACGTCTGCGCCCACAACCTCGGTGGCGGCTGGACGCTCGTGGTGCGGGACGCCGCCGGGATAGTGGTGGCGCGGTTGCCGATCAGCCGGAGCGCTGCCTCAGACGCCTGAGCGACTCGAGGCCGATCGCTCCGGCGGACGCTTCGGGCCAGATGACGAGAACGGCATCGTTGCCGAAAAAGACGGGCGCGATGTGCAAGGCGGGGTTCTCGGCTTTGAAGGCTTCGAGATAGGCGGGATCGCACTCGGTCCGCCTGACCGTTCCGATGTATTCGTTCTTGTCATTGTACATGTCGTAATACCCCGACACGATCTTGGCGCTCGGCGTGTCGATCGCATCCAGAATTTTGGCGGTCTTCTCCACGAACAGGGCATACGACATCGAATCGGGATTCTTGTATTCGCGCGGAATGGCCCTGGACAGGCCCTTGAAGAAGTCGATGCCCGTGAGGTGGCTTTCGGGGCGCCAGACCCAGCGCGTCGCCCCCAAGCCTTTCATGACCTCTGTGTAGTGCGCAGGTGTGTCCGCGATCGTCTGGGCGAAAACCTCGTCCGTGAGCATCGCGCTCTCGTCGATCCCGCCGACCAGGTGGACGTTGCCGGCGTGCCGCGGATGCTTGTGCAGCACCGACAGGATCGCATCGCTGGCCTGCGTCGACAGGGTCAGGGCGGAGCGCGGATCCAGCACCTGGAGCGCCGTCACGGCTGACAACGATACCGGATCGGTCTCAGCCTCCTCCTGTGCCGAGCGAGGCTTCACGGAGGTGTCGACCTGCAACAGCGTCAGCGCGGTGGATGGAGAGGACGTCACAGACCCGACCGCTGTCATTGCCCCGCCTCCGAACGGTTCCGCTCGGGCACGGAGACCGTGCCCTCCGCGTCGTGAAAGACATGCAGGCGGTTCTCGGACGCCATCATCGGTCCATCGACCCGCGACGCAGAGGCGGGGACGTTCCCGTCTCCGAGACCGCGCGATGGTGCGTTCTCGATCGACGACGCGTCAGATCGACGGATCTATCGATCCCTCCCGCATGCCCATACGCCCGCTTTGGCGGCCAAACCGCCGCGACTGGGCGCGACAGGTCAGGACCACGGTCGGGGAGGGGAGATCCCGCGTCAACGCCGCGCTCAGGATCATCATGATCCAGGACGAGCCGGCTCGCGGCTCCGTGCCTCGCTGACGTCCATAGGGAGCGCGAAGCTTTCACGAGTCAAGAAAAAGATGTCGCCCGGATCGAGATTTGGATTTTTCGGCTGTGCTTTCTGACAGATCTTGGGCGTTGCTGAGGCTTGTGCCGCCTCATGCCTGTGTCACGGCTGCGTATTTTCTATTCATATGCAGGGTCGATGCACGCCGCCATCGCGTGTGGCCCCCATTGGAACAGGGGCGCCTGCAAGCCGATTGCGCCACGCGGTCGCTTGTCCGGGCAAAATCCCGCCCGGCTACGCCCTTCGGAGGAGGCCCGCCCCGCCAAGGGTGGACGGCAGCCGCACCCCAGGCGGCGGATCCGGCGCGGGATCCCTCCTTTTGCGCGGCTGCGGCCGTCCCTCGCCCCGGGCGAACCGGTGGCATGGATCGGAGGCGCCGCGCCCCGGCGCGTGTCCGTGCGAGGCTCTCTCATGCGTCAACAGGTGACCCGTCGCGGGCGGACGATCGGAGGCGCGCTCGCGGCCGGCGGCGGCTACGGCGCCGGCTTCGATACCCTGCGCCTGGTGCTCGCGCTGCTGGTCATGCTGTTCCATGCCGGCGCCACGGTGGGCAGCACGCTCTGGACCGATACGCTGTCGCCGCTGACCGGCAGCCTCGTGCCGCTGTTCTTCGGCGTCAGCGGTTTCCTGGTCGCGGGAAGCGCGTCGCGGCTCCCGGCCGGACCGTTCCTGGTCAACCGCGCCGTGCGGATCCTGCCTGCCCTCACCGCCGTGACCCTGGTCACGGCCTTCGTCATCGGGCCGGTGTTTTCCACCGACGCCCCGGCGGCCTACTTCGCGCAGCCGGGGGTCTGGCAGTATTGCGCGAACAGCATCGGCCTGTTCCGCGCGCAGCTGCCCGGGGTGTTCACCCAGAACGGGCAGCCCGGCATCGTCAACGCCGCGCTCTGGACCCTCGCGTACGAACTCGCCTGCTACGGGCTGGCGGCGGCCCTGATCGTGGCGGGGCTGTTGCGGCGGCCCCGGGTGCTCCTGGCCGTACTCGTCGCCTTGGCGGTCACGCCCGCCCTGCTGGCCGCCTGCGGGGTGCTGCCCCTGTTCGAGCGGAACGGGCTGTTCCGCCTGTTCTTCCTCGGCCGCGGCGCGATCCTGTTCTCGACCTTCCTCAGCGGCTGCCTGCTGTATGTCTGGCGACACGCCGTGCCGCTCGATGGCCGGCTGTTCGCGGCGGCGGTGGCCGGGTGCGGCCTCGTCTACGGGCTCGGCCCGGACCGGTGGCACCTGGCCGATCCGGCCCTGTCGGGACTCGGCCTGGCCTACATCGCCGTCGCGATCGGCGTCAGCGATTTCGGAGGGCGGCTCGGGCCGTACAAGGTCGACTACTCGTACGGACTGTACCTGTCTCACTGCCCGATCCTGAACGCGGTGTATGTGTTGTTCCCCGGGCTCGATTCGACGGCCCCGCTGGTCCTGCTGGCCATCGGCCCGACGCTCCTCGCCGCCGCCGCGTCGTGGCACGGCATCGAAAGCCCGGCCCTGCGCGCGCGAAAGCGCCTCGGCCCGCTGGCTGCGGCCCTGGTCTCGGCCGTCTCGCGGAGAGGTACGGGATCCCAAAGGGCGAGCCCGTTGGCAGGGTTCGGGACGGCGTCCCGATGGAGTTGGGCGTCGCCCGTTCGCAGGGCTCCGCCCCGCACCCGCAAAAGGTCGAAGACCTTTTGAATCCCTGACGTCTACAATGGAGTGATCAGCGCGGAGCGCCGGGCCGCCCGGGGCGGGGCCCGCAGGATCCGGCGGGCCGGGGATTCGAGGAGCCGCCACGACGCCTCCGCCAGGAGCAGGGTCAGCGCCAGGTCGAGCGCCAGGGTGACCGAGCGCGGCCCGGCGAGGTGCAGGCCGACGGCCGCCAGCACCTGCTCCGCATGCAGGGGCACGTGGAACAGGTAGGCGGCGTAGCTGATGACGCCGATCCGGCGCAGCCAGGCGCCGTCCAGCAGTGCGACGATGCGGTGGCCCGGAGATTGAACGATCTGGAGCAGGGCGAGCGCCGCCAGGATCCCGCTGAGCCGCCCGAGGATCAGCCACCGGCCGGTCTCCCCGGCGAGCAGCGGCAGGGCCAGGAACAGGGCGAGCGCGCCGAGCAGGGCGGCGTCGCTCCGGAGCCAGCCCGGCAGGGGCTGCGTGCGCAGGCCGGCCAGACCCCCCAGGGCGATCAGCCCGAGATTGGCCACCGTGTCGACGTCGAAGCTGACCGGCCAGGCGCCGGCCGACCACAGGGCGACATGCATCAGCACGCTGGCGCCCACGAGCGCGCCGCACAGCGCCCCGAGACGGCGCCGGGGCAGGAACAGGGCCGCCGGCGCGAACAGGAGGTAGAATTGCTGCTCGACGGCCAGGCTCCAGAGATGGCCGAGCTCCGTCCCCCAGCCGTTCCGCTCGATATAGACGTTGGTCAGGTATAGCCAGGTCGAAAGCTTGAACGCGTCGTCGCCGAGGTTCAGCGGGCTGCCCAGCCGGGTGGTATAGAGCACGAACAGGAAGGCGTAATACACGGGCACGATGCGGGCGAACCGGTTCCGGTAGAACGCAAGCAGGCTGTCCATCGGCGTCGCCGCGCCGGCCTCGATGCGCCCGCGGGCGGCCGCCAGGATGCGGACGATCAGGAAGCCGCTCAGCACGAAGAACAGCCAGACCCCGGCGCTGCCCAGCGCCTCGGTGCGCGGGCTCGGCGCCTTGTGGCTGACGAAGACCATCAGGAAGGCCACGGCCCGCAGGCCGTCGAACCCGATGATGCGGCGCTCTGCCGGGACCATGCACGCCTCGTCCGATGCCGGAGCCCGTCCCGCCGCGCGGGCGCGGTCGGAGCGGATCGAGCGACCGGTCTAGGCCGGCCGGGCGTGGGGGCGGCCTACCTCGATCGGCGTAGGCCGGGTGGCCTGAACATCTGCCGCATTGCTGTATTCGGCCTTAGACCCTTCGTGTTTAGGGTTGTTTAACAATATCGAAGTGGGGTATGGTCGCGATGGCCCGTCCGATTCCGGGTGGAACACTGATGTGAACGGTCATCGCTCACACACACCGGTTTGCAGACGACGCGATGCCGTGCAGCGCGATGTCTTGCGGCACGCCATGCCACAGACCGTTCCGAGAGCCCGCCGCACGCGGCGCGGATTCGGGGCTCCGCCGGGCCGGGGTGCTCACCGCCGCATCCCGAGCAGGACCACGAGGCCCACGCCGATCGCGGCTCCGGCCTGGGCCGCCAGCAACGCGACCAGCCAGCCCTGCAGCAGGCCCACCGCGAAACCGATCGCGCCCCCGATCAGCGCAGCGAAGACCAGAAGGACCAGCAATTACTTATCTCCACTGGTGATTCGGTCGTGCTGCTCTGGCTTTATCCCGCAAGTTTTCGACTGTGCCAACGGCTCAAGACTTTCGCGTGTCAAATATTGTTCCCGTCCCGGCCGCACCGGCCCGCGGGTTCCGCTCGCATCTCGCACTGTCGCATCCACCTTTCGCACCGAGTGAGGAGCCGCCGCCATGCTGCGCCCGGTTGGGACCCCGACCTCCATCACACCGTCGTCGCCGCACCATATGGTCGAGACGATCAACGAAGCGTTGGTCAAGACGCTGCCGACGGCCTCTCCGGCGCGCTTCGGGCCCCGGCTCGGTTGGGCGACCAAGCGCATGCTCGATACCGGGGTGGCGGTGACGGCCCTGTGTCTGCTGCTGCCGCTGCTGCTGTTCATCGCCCTGCTGATCTGGGCGAGCGACGGCCACGCGCCGATCTTCCGGCACCGGCGGCTCGGCCGGCACGGGCGCCCGTTCGGGTGCCTGAAGTTCCGGTCCATGATCGCCAACGGCGACGCGGTCCTGGCCGCGCACCTGGCGGCGCATCCCGAGGCCCGGGCCGAGTGGGAGGCGACGCACAAGCTCACCCGGGATCCCCGCGTGACCACCCTGGGCCAGGTGCTGCGCAAGACCTCCCTCGACGAGCTGCCGCAACTCTGGAACGTGCTGCGCGGCGAGATGAGCCTGGTCGGGCCGCGCCCGATCGTGCAGGGGGAGGTCGTCCGCTACGGGACGGCGTTCACGCTCTGCTTCTCCGTGCCGCCCGGGGTCACCGGGCTGTGGCAGGTCTCGGGCCGCTCCGACACCAGCTACGCCGAGCGCGTCGCCCTCGACCTGGATTATGCCAGCCGCTGGAGCCTGCGCCGGGACATCGCGATCATGCTGCGCACCATTCCGGCGGTGCTGGCCCAGCGCGGCAGCAAGTAGCGCCGCGATCCGGCGGGACGCAGTTCAGGCGCCGGTGAGGGGGGATGTGCGCTGCGTCGGGGAGGCCCTCAGGCCGGGTCGTCCTGGTCCATGGGCGCCACGACGCAGAGGCGCCAGAACTCCACGAAGCCGACCGCATACACAGCGATGAGAAGGCTGAACCCGGACATCGAACTTGGCCCCGCAGTGACCGCAATCATGAGCCTGCGGGGGACAAGGTTAATGTTTCGTTCAGGTTCCGAAATATGCCGGCGGCGTGGTGCCGCCCTACCGGCAGACGATCGAGCCCTTGAAGCCGCACGGGTCGCCCAGCTTGGTGAAGGCGACGCGCTCGAAGGCGGCGGAGACCGGCTGTCCCGGATAGGTGGCCGGCCCGAGCCAGGATTCGAAGTCGCGGCCCTGGCCCGTCCAGATGCTGAGCATGATCTTGCCGGGGTGCGACGGGATCGGCCGGTCGGGCGCGGCCCGCACCTCGCGCAGCAGCCGGCCGTTGACCGACCAGCGGATCCGGTCGGGCAGCCATTCGAGCGCGTAGTCGGCCATGGTCGTCGCGGCGTCGAAGCCCAGCGCCTCGACGCTCTCGTGCTGCCCGGCGCCCCCGGTGAAATAGTTGAGCTGGACGCCCTTCGTGTCCTTGCCCAGGAATTCGAAATCGATCTCGTCGTTCGTCCGGCGGTCGCCGTCGTTCGGGCCGTTATAGGTGAAGAACGCCGAGACCAGGCCGGAGGCCGCGCCCGGCCGCATCCGGACCTCGTAGGTGCCGTAGCCGTAGCGCTCCTGGGTCTGGATCTCGGCGCAGCTGAAGGCGCGCTCCTTGTAGGGGCTGTCGGCCAGGGTGAGGGTCAGCGCCCCGGGGCTGGGGATCTGCACGCGCTGGCGCGACCACGTGCACTTCTGGAAGTCGCCGTTGACCCAGCCGTCGGCCACGTACCAGCGGCGATCGCCGAGGGACGCGAAGGTCTCCACGAAGGAGCCGCCGCCCCGGAAGGCCGGCGCGTCGCCGGTGGCCGGGGCGGGATCGTCCCCGGCCGCGACCGGCAGGACCGGCAGCAGCAGGGCCGCGGCCAGGCAGCCGGTGCGGATCGGGCGGCGCGGTCTCGTCATGCTCATCGTCTCGCCTTGGGCGGTTCACGGAATCCGGCGCAGTATCGGCGCGCCCGGCCGCGGCGGCGGTAATCTTTCGGACGAGCGGATCCGGCGCCCGCGCCCTCCTTTTGGACGATGTCGCGTCCCGCGCGCAGGCCGCCTAGCGTGCGGGATGGCCGCCCGGCCCCCGCCGGGCGGGGAGAGTCTTCGGAGTCGTCCGGTGCGAAGCGTCCAGGCCCAGAGCGACGGAGCGGATGTCTGCGTCGTCATCGCGGCGCACAACGCCGAGGCCACCATCGCCACCGCGGTCGCCTCGGCGTTGCGCCAGCCGGAGGTCGCCGAGGTCATCGTCGTCGACGACGCCTCGACGGACCGGACCAGCGCCGCCGCCGAGGCCGCCGGCGACGGGACCGGCCGGCTGAAGCTGCTCCGGCTGACCCGCAACGCCGGACCGGCCGCCGCCCGCAACGCGGCGCTGGCGGTCGCGACCGCGCGGCTGCTCTGCGTCCTCGATGCCGACGACACTTTCCTCGACGGGCGCCTGGGCCGCCTGCTGTCGGCCCCCCGCAGCTGGGACTTGATCGCCGACGACATCATCCTGGTCCGGGGGAGCGCGGCGGCCGCGGCCGGGAGCCTCGTGACCGGGCCCGGCCAGCCGAAAGCGCTGTCGCTCGCGGGGTTCGTCTCCGGCAACATCGGACGCGCGGGCGAGCACCGGCGGGAACTCGGGTTCCTCAAGCCGATCATGCGCCGGTCGTTCCTGCAGCGCCACGGCCTGCGCTACGACGCGCGACTGCGCCTCGGGGAGGATTACGCCCTCTACGTCGAGGCCCTGGCGGCGGGCGCCGTGTTCTCCGTCACCGCGCCGTGCGGCTACGTGGCGATCGAGCGCGCGGATTCGCTGAGTGCGCAGCACCGGACCGAGGATCTCGCGGCGATCATTGCGTTCGACGAGACGATGCTGGCCCGTCCGGACCTGATGCCGGACGCCCGCAAGGCCCTGCGGGCCCATCGCGACGCCACGATGCGGAAATGGCAGCACCGGCGCGTCCTCGACCGCCGGCGCTCGCACGGCTACGCGGCGGCCCTGCGCGAGCTGCTGCACGCCCCCCGGGCCTGGCGGCACATAGCGTCCCAGACCCTGGAGGCCAAGCTGGCTCGGCTGATCCCGAACCGGGCCGTGGCCGGGGATACGGCCCCGCGCCTGCTGTTCGGGCCGGGCGAGCGCCTGACGCCGGCGCCCTGAGATCGCGCCGCCGTCGCCGGCGTCGTCAGCGATCGCGCTCGCCGGTCCGGGACCGGACGGCCGAGACGTCGCACTGGACGTCGTCCAGCGCGCAGCGGACCCGCTCCAGCGCGGCGCTGAACAACGCGGCGGTGTGCGGATCGCCGGTCCGCGCCGCCTCGGCGTTCCGGAAACTGTCCAGCAGGTACGGCATCATCTTTCCATGCAGTGCCAGGTAGGCGCCGGGGCTCGAGAGTTCATAGACGACTGCCAGGGCATGATAGGCCCGCGCCAAAACCTCGAGTGCTACATCCGCACTACGTGAGCCCTGGTCACAATCATCGCTGATCTTCATCGCGTCGATAATCTTGTTTCCGTCCCTAGTCGGGGACTAACATGCTCTATTAACACTGTCGATGCTTCGGACTAGGGCCAATGTCGCCGCCCAAGCGCAGCGCGAGATTTATCACGGCCTCATGGCTCAACTGCAACAGTCCGGTATTCGTCGGCCGGACGCCCCGCGCGCGATCGGCGACAGGGGCTCGCGCGGCCGGCCGGAGGGCCTCTGGGCGACGTCCGCTCCGCTTGCGTTCCATGACGAGGGCTACCGGATGCCCGGATCGGGCCTGGCGGCACGGACGCGGATCACGCGCGGGCCCCCTCTCCCGCACCGGAGCGCGCGTGCATGGCCCCCTATCAAAGCCGCGGTGTGATCATCGTCGGGATCGGGGGGTAGGCCCTGATACGGGCCTCAGCCGGCACGGCCGGTCGTGTCGCGTGCGCTCCATGCGCGGCTCAGCCGCGCATGGAGCGGGTCGGCCGGATCATCGTCGCGATCTTGCTCTCGACCTCGACCAAGATGCCGTTCACCAAGTGGGCCGCGCCCTCGACCGTCCCGGCTGCCAGGGTCTCGCGGCCGCTGGTCTCCTGGATGATGCGGAAATTGTCTTCGACGAACGCGCGAATCTTCTGCTGGACGCCGTCGAACTCGCCCGGATGTGCGGTCTCGTAGAGGAGGGCCAGGGCGAGATAGGCGCGACCGACCATATCGAGCGCGAGGCCGGCGCTCATCTCGCTCATCTCGCTGTCTGTCGGGGGCACGGCGCGTGAGTTCCCTGTCAAGTTCTATCTTGCAAATCTACCAGGCTGTTCGGGTGTGAACAATCAACAAAAATACTTGTGCGGGCATTTTTATTGAATTTATGGCTGTTGATCGCATGTCCGCACGGCGGATACTGATTCGGTCGCTGCCGATGGAGGATGTCGCGCCCGGGGATGAGGAGATGGCATCGCATTGGGCATGCGTACCAAATTATTCGGGCCGTCATCACGACATTTCGCCCAGTATTTTGTTGTTTAGAAATGCCTGGTCATAAAATCCGTGCTCTTGATGGAAATTTATTCGTCGAAATTCCATTCTTGTGTTTTTCACTTAAATCGCAAGGCGACTTTTCATTTAGTTTCATAGTGATACGCAAAAAATTACCCTGTCAAGCCGCTTGATTGATCCTGGTTTCGGATTTTAAACTCGACACAACGAGAAATCCGAGAATCTTTCCATATGAAAATATTCGAGAAATTTAAGATTGCGTACAAAATGTGCGTGCCGATCTTTATCATGGCGTTCATGAGCGTCGGGACAACCTATTATACGCTCAGTATGTTGGGGGATATCACCGAGCGTAACCACGTGCTGGTGGATTATTACGTCGCGCGGTTGGAGGCGTTCTCGCGGGTTCGGCAGAACGTGCAGACCGCCGGCCTGATGAACCGCGCGATCATCATCGGTCAGCCGGACAACGAGATGTCCGACTTCGAGAAGGCGTATCGCGACGCGGTGAAGGGCACGGCGGACGACATCGCGACGCTCGCCGCGGGCGCGCTGAAGAAGGAGGTGCGGGACCTGCTGCTCGAGATCGGCACGATCGCGCGGGAGTATTACGACGTCCTCGACAGATCCAACGCGCTCGCGTTGAAGAACGATCGGGCTGCCGCCACGCAGCTGGCCATGGTGACGAGCCAGCCGGTCGCGAAGCGGTTCGACCAGACCGCGCGGGTCTACGAGGGGCGGGTCGATGCCCGGCTCGCCGACGGAAAGAACGCCACCGAGGCCGCGGCCAAGCAGGCGCGTCTCGTCCTGATCGGTTCGGTGGCTGCGGGCCTGCTCGCCGCCCTGGCCCTCTCGGGCGCCATCATCGTGTTCGGCGTGACGCGGCCCCTCGGCAGCCTCGTGGCCGTCCTGCAGCGTATGGCGAAGGGCGAGATCGACGCCACCATCGCGGAGGCGCGGCGCGGCGACGAGATCGGCGCGGTCGGTCGCGCGGTCGAGCGCATCAAGGAGAGCGTCGCCCGCAGGGCGGCCGAGGAGGCCGAGCACAAGCGGGCCGCCGATGCCGCCGCCTCCGCCGAGCGCAGGCGCGCCCGGCTGGACCTGGCCGAGGGCTTCGAGCAGGCGGTCGCCGGCATCGTCGAGCAGGTCGCGTCCTCGGCCACGGAGCTGCAGGCCACAGCCCGGGCGATGACGGACATCGCCCAGGAGGCCGGCACCCAATCCGGCGCGGTGGCGACGGCGGCCGAGGAGGCGGCAGCCAACGTCACCACGGTCGCGGCCGCCACCGAGGAACTCGGCAGCTCCATCCAGGAGATCGGCCGGCAGGTGCAGGGGTCCACCGATCTGGCCCAGAGGGCCGTCGGCGAGGCCGACCAGACCGCCGCCCTGGTCGCCGAGCTGAGCGCGGCGGCCACCCGGATCGGCGACGTGGTGCAGATGATCTCGGCGATCGCCAGCCAGACCAACCTGCTGGCGCTCAACGCCACGATCGAGGCGGCCCGCGCCGGCGAGGCGGGCCGGGGCTTCGCCGTCGTGGCCTCCGAGGTGAAGGAGCTGGCCGGCCAGACCGCCAAGGCGACCGAGGAGATCGCCAGCCAGATCGGCCGGATCCAGGGCGTCACCGGCGAGGCGGTCGGGGCGATCGGCACGATCACCGGCCGGATCCGCGAACTGAACGGGGTGGCGAACTCGATCGCCGCCGCGGTCGAGCAACAGGGGGCGGCGACGCGGGAGATCGTCCGCAACATCGCCCAGGCGACCGCCGGGACCAAGGAGGTGACCAGCAACATCGTCGGTGTCGCGGGCGCCTCCGAGCAGACCGGGGAAGCCGCCGGCCAGGTCCTCTCGGCCGCGACCGGCCTGTCCCGCCAATCGGAGCGGCTCGCCGCCGAGGTCGACCGCTTCCTGGCCACCATGCGGGCGGCGTGACGGCGCCGGGCGGTTCGGGCGCTCCAACCCGCCATGCTGTCCCTCATCCGCCCCCCTTCAGGGCCGCCCTGGCCCAGCGTGGGAGACGGTGGGCGTGCGTCCTTCGGCGGGTCGAGCCGCGACCGACCAGACGGCGCGCGGTCTGCCGGGGGATTCGCCGGGCGGGGTGAGCCGCCTGCTCGATCCGTCGTGCGGTAAGAGTGTGGTCCGGGCCGCAGGATCGCCCGGGTTCAGGCGGTACGCGCCAGGCCCATCCGGTCCTGCATGACGCCCGGCATCGTCCGGAGCTTGAGCGCCGCGACCCGGTTGTGCCGCGCCATCGCGCGCAGGGCCTCGGCGGTCTCGGGATCGCCGCTCTCCGCCAGGGCCTGCGCGGCTTGCGCCAAGCCGGCGGCGGTGGCGTCGGCCAGCGCGGCGACGCGCGGATCGGGCGAGGACGTCGGTCTGGCCATGGTTGTCCCTGATCGAAGGCGTCCCGATCCTCCGAACGAAGGGTTAACAACCGGTAAAGGCCGCGCGCCGGTTCATTTGCGGATCGGAAAGCGCCCGACCAGCCATCCGGCCTCGTCCCGCACCAGCAGGGTCCAGGGCGGCCCCGGATGCGCCTCGGCGATCTCGTCGGCCATCTCGGCGATGACGCTGCGCGCTTCGAACAGGGCTTCCTCGAGGTCGGCGGCCTCGACGCCCGTCGGGTCGTGGAGCGTGATCTCGGCGTTGGCAAGCTCGAAGTAGAAGCGTGCGGCCAAACGGGCTCTCCCCTACGAAAATCCTCGAGAGAGTTCGTCCCTGCGATCGTCTCCGTCTAAACCCCGTAAGATCCGGCCTAATAGAAGAGAAAAAGACTTAGCTTTTAGGCTGCCTGGTCTCTTGCCTGGCCGGAGAACACCGCGGAGGCGGCCGGACCTAAGCCTAGCGAGGTATCCGGCCGCCCTTGGGGCCCGGCAGCCCCGCGGACCGCGCCCGTACCCCGTCCCGCCGACCGGCCCTACGCCTAAGTCATGAGGTGCCGCCCCGCCGCCGCCGCCGTAGACCGGACTCACAGGACGCGCGGTGCGACGAGGCGAGCATGAACATCACGATGGTCGGGTCGGGCTATGTCGGGCTGGTCTCCGGGGCGTGCCTGGCCGATTTCGGCCACAGCGTCGTGTGCGTCGACACCAATCGCGACCGGATCGACGCGCTGAATGCCGGGCGGATCCCGATCTACGAGCCCGAGCTCGGTGCCCTCGTGGCGGAGAACGTCCGCCAGGGCCGGCTGTCCTTCGTCGCCGACCTGGAACTCGCCGTCGCGGAGGCAGACGCGGTGTTCATCGCGGTGGGGACACCCTCGCGGCGCGGCGACGGCTTCGCCGACCTGTCCTTCGTGTATCAGGCGGCCCGCAGCATCGCCCGGGCGCTGACCCGCTTCACCGTGGTGGTGACGAAGTCGACGGTCCCGGTGGGCACCGGCGACGAGGTCGAGCGGATCATCCGCGAGCTGCGGCCGGACGCCGACTTCGCCGTGGTGTCGAACCCGGAATTCCTGCGCGAGGGCGCGGCGATCTCCGACTTCAAGCGCCCGGACCGGATCGTGGTCGGCACCGAGGATCCCCGCGCCGAGGCGGTGATGCGCGAGGTCTACCGGCCGCTCTACCTCAACGAGGCGCCGATCCTGGTGACCTCGCGGCGCACCGCCGAGCTGACGAAATACGCCGCCAACGCGTTCCTGGCCGCCAAGATCACCTTCATCAACGAGATCGCCGACCTCTGCGAGCAGGTCGGCGCCGACGTCCAGCAGGTCGCCCGCGGCATGGGGCTGGACAACCGGATCGGCGGCAAGTTCCTGCACGCGGGGCCGGGCTACGGCGGCTCGTGCTTCCCGAAGGACACGCTGGCGCTGGTCAAGACCGCCCAGGATGCCGGCACGCCGCTGCGGCTGGTCGAGACCGTGGTGGCGGTCAACGACCAGAGGAAGCGCGGCATGGCCCGCAAGGTGATCAAGGCCTGCGGCGGGGTCCGCGGCAAGACGGTCGCGGTGCTGGGGCTGACCTTCAAGCCGAACACCGACGACATGCGCGATGCGCCCGCGCTCGCGATCGTGGCCGGCCTGCAGGATGCCGGCGCCCATGTCCGCGCCTACGACCCGGAGGGGATGGAGCAGGCCCGGCCGCTCCTCCCGGGGGTGGACTTCGCGCAGGATGCCTACGCGTGCGCGGAGGGGGCGGACGCCCTGGTGATCGTCACCGAGTGGAACGCGTTCCGGGCGCTGGACCTGCCGCGGCTGCACGCCACGATGCGCACCCCGGTCCTGGTCGATCTGCGCAACGTCTACCGGCCCGAGGAGGCCCGGCTCCACGGGTTCGCCTATACCAGCGTCGGCCGCGCCGATGAGCCTGCCGCGTCCCGGGCCGAGCCCGCGGCCCGGCCGCTGCTGGCCGTCGGCTGAGGCGGCCACCGTCTGGAACCGGCCGCCCCGCGGGGCGGCCGGCTCAAAACAGAGCGCCGTGCCCGATCGCGGATGGATCGGGCACGGCGCTCTGTCGGGGCCGTCGCGGCCGGGCGGCGGTCAGGCCGCGGGGGCCTTCATGGCGGCCAGGCTCGAATCCTCGCGCAGGAAGTACTTGTTGGTCAGGTACGCGACCTCGGTGCGGTTCTTCGCCTTCAACTTCTTCATGATGTTGCGGACGTGAACCTTCACCGTGCTCTCGCACATGTTCAACTCGTAGGCGATGATCTTGTTCGGCGTGCCCTTGCGCAGGGCCCGGGCGACGCAGAGCTGGCGCGGGGAGAAGATCTCGTCCTCGCCGGGCTCGACCGGCTCCTCGACCTTGATGCTGGCGAGAAGCGGGAACAGGCACTCCGCCGGGATGTAGACGCCGCCCGCCTGGACGAGCTGGAGCGCCTGCAGGGCGATGTCGACCGACGTCGTGGTCGGGATGTAGCCCTTCACCCCGAGCTTGATGGTCCGCACGATCTGGTCGAGGTTCTCCCCGTCCGAGATGACCGCGACCGGGGGCGCGTCGACCTCGCCCTGCAGCAGGGCCAGCTCGCGGGTGACCTCGGCCCACTCGGTCTCGGACAGGTTGCCGTCCGGCCGGCACAGCACGACCACGTTGGCGGCCGCGAACGGGGTCTGGCGCTTCCAGGACTCGATGTCCGGGAACACCTCGAACACGGTGTCCTTGTCGGCCTCCCGGAGGGACGCGGCCAGGCATCGACCGACGAGTTGCCGGCGATCGATGATCACGATGCGGTTCGTGCGGACCAGGGTGGGGTCCCGCTGCTCGATGACGGCGGAACCGTCACCGCCCTGCGCTCCCGGAAAGCCGCTGCGGCTCCTGGGACTATCCCGCTCAACGATGACGCGCTCGTCTCGAGTACCAAGACTGGCCATAGGAAGTTACCTCCTTTCGCAGGAAGCCCGTTGTCAGGCGAGGGCGCGGAAACCCACGAACTCGCCGTCGACATGACACTGGCGGATTGCGATCTGTTCGGCGCCTTATTGGATGGCTCTCGATGACCGTGGATATAATGCTAACTTTCGTAAAATCAGCTGTAAATACCCTATCTGCTCCGGTTTGATTAAATTTCTACGCATATCAAAACAGTCACAAACTACGTACGTAGCTACTGACGCAGTGGCGGCCGGTGCGGATCGTAGATCGCGTCCCGCATTCGTGCGGTCTTCTGGTGTCTGTTTCGGTTCATTGCGACCGATCGACCGTATCTGGGTGGTCGATCGGAAGTTTTTAGCAACCAAAAGACCGAAACGCCGCGGTGGCTATTTCCGCCGCGGCGGCCCGCCGGCTCGGGGATCGGATTCCGGCGCCGGATGCGGCCTTGGCCAAATTGTTTAGCCTATTCGACCGATGTCTAATTGCCCCGCCTATCTCGCGCTCCAGCGCGGTGGCGAATCCAGTTTTCGTCGCTGAAACTGTGTTGAGGGACTGATTTTGTAGACATGATGACGGTTTGGGGGCTCGAACCGCTCGTCCGGCGGCGAATCACCCCCGAATCAGGGCTTTCGGAGGCCGGCAAGCCGCATCCTGAGCCGATCGATTCGCGTGCCCGCGGGCGTGCCCGTCGGAACTACGTAACCCGGGCCGCCCGATCCGGGCGCACCGGGTCCGCTGAGGGCTCCGCAAGTTCGAGGCAGTCTCACGTCCATAGCGCGACAGGCCCCTTGTCCCGCAGCGGGAGGCAACCCGCACGACCTCCTGCGCCCGTGTCGGCCCGCCGGATGTGTGAGTCCGTCAGCATCCCGTCGCGGGGTGGACGATGCGCCCGAATTCGGGCTTGGCCCGCGTCAGGCGGCGCGGCCCGGCCCGTTGAGCCGCGCGCCCCGCGAAAAAGCCAGTCAGGCGACCCGGGCGAGCAGGTCGCGCATGCCGTGGACGTCGACGAAGTCCGAGATCGCCCGGGTGGCGAGCCGGCCGTGCATCGCCGCGTAGGTCGCGCCGTCGAGGCCGCGCAGGAACGCGATGACGGCGTCCTCGAGCGGTTCCGGGAAGGCCCAGCCGAGCTGCTCGGCCACCGCGTAGCGGCCCGTGGCGGTCTCGGCGCGCGCCAGCGTCAGCGCCCCGCACAGGCCGCCCTCATAGAGCCGGTTCGGCAGCAGCCAGTCCGAGTTCAGGCCGTCATCCAAGTAATCGACCGCCCAGCTGAAGTGCACGCCGCCGTAGATGTCGGGCAACTCGCCCGGATTGGCGTAGGGGCCGCGGAACGACATGTTCGGATGCCGGCGCAGCGTCTCCGCGAAGGTCTGCGGGTCGATATCCTCCTCCGAGAGCCGGCCGGCGATCACGATCCGCACCGCGTCGCCCAGCGCCCGCGCCACCGCCGCCAGGATGGTCAGGCTCCGGCGGCAGCGCAGGGTGCCGAACCAGCCGATGACCCAGGGCGGCCCGGCCCTGCGGTCGCGGTCGATCCGGTGCGCCACCTCGGCGAGGCGGTGCGCCATGACCTTGTTCTCGAGGAGGTGCCACGGGCCCGAAAAGCCCTGGACCGGCCCGAAGTAGCGCCCCACGAAGTCCGGCGCGCTGACCACCAGGAGCGCGCTGCGGCCCAGGATCCAGCGTTCCACCGCCCGGGCGACCCGCCCGACCCGGTCCGGCCGCACCATCAGGCGCTGGATGTCGAGCACCTCGTAGACCAGCGGCGCCCGGCCGCCCGCGAGCCGGGTCGAGGCCCAGGCCACCAGCGCCATGTCGAGGTTGCGCACGTAGACCACGTCCGCGGCGCGCAGGTCCCGCCACCGGGCGAGCGCCCGGACGATCCCGAGAGCGAGCATCGGGAGACGCCGTCCGTAATGCCGGTCCACGGTCTGCCCGAGCGGCACCACGTCGCCGGCGATCCCGGGATCGGCGAGGCCGACCCGCGCCCGCACGAACATGTACTCGACCACCGACCAGCCGGTCTCCCGGATGGCGCCGACCCGCTTCCGGATCGTCGGCTCGATCCGGTCGTGGCCGAAGAAGGCGACCCGGCCGAGCACTGCGGTTTCAGGCTGGGGCTGCATCATGGCGTGCCGCACCCGGCTTCATGGACACAGGACGGACGCTGGCCCCTTGGCCTCCCAGCGATCCCCCTGATCGGGCACGGGTGTGAGCCCGTCGGTCGCTTGCCCCACGCGTTGCGATGCGACGAACGCCGGAGCGGCCGCGGACGGGCTTGCGCGCCGCACCCGTTCAGCCTTCCCTGCGCCGGCGAACCCGACGCCGCGCGGAACACCGTCACGCGGAGGCTCCTGCATCCGTCGCCTCGGCGCCCGGGCGGCGGCGCCAGGACCGGGCGGCCCGGGGCTGGGCGGACGGCCGCATCGCGGCGGCGCGGCGGACCAGGGCGTCCACCAGGGTGCCGCGCCGGACCGCCGGCGTGGCGTTGGTCTTGTTGAGCACGACGCCCAGGACGGTGCAGCCGCTCGATTCCAGGTCCTGGACGGCCGCGATCACGTCGTCGATGTTGGTCTTGCCCGCCTCGGCCACGAGGATCACCCCGTCCAGCATGTCGAGGAGCGGCCGCAGGGTCGGCAGATCGTCGGCCGAGGGCAGGTCCACCACGATGCGGTCGAGGTTGGTGCGCTCGTCGCGGACCAGGCTGGCGATCGCCTCCGGGGTCATCAGGTCGCTGAAATGCGGGTCGCCCGGGTGGAGGCTGCCGCAGGCGAGCAGGCGGACGTCCCCGGGCTGGGGCCGGACGGCCTCCTCGGCGCAGCAGCGGCCGGCGAGGACGTCGAGGAGCCCGCGCTGGTCGGAGGCCTGGCTGAGCCGCGACAGGGTCGCCTGCCGCACGTCGGCGTCGATCAGCAGGATCCGGCTCGCGGAGGCCGCGCGCGACCGGGCGAGCAGCTGGCTGAAGTTGCTCGCGAAGGTGGTCTTGCCGGTGCCGGCCCCGACCGAGGTCACCCCGATGGCGAAGACCGGGCCGCGGCGGTCGTTGCCGATCAGGTGCGACTTCAGGCTGTGCAGCCGCTCGACGAAGATCGATTGCGGCATGTACCGCACCGCGCCGGCCTTGAACGCCTCGACGCTGGCCGGCCGCAGGGCCTCGTCGGCGTGGCTCTGCGCCAGCGCCAGGGCGGCCCGGTAGCCCGGCTCGCGCCGCAGCTCGGGGAGGGCGGCCAGGCAGGACAGGCCCTGGCCGGTGATCTGCCCGGGCGACCGCAGGGTCCGGTCGAACCAGTGCCGCGCGAAGGCGGCGCTGACGCCGAGGCCGGCCCCGACCAGCATGCCGAGCATCACGATCAGGCCGCCGCGCGGCGCGCTCGGGCGCTCCGGGACGGTGGCCGGGGTGATCACGTGCGCGGAGGGCTGCGGGTAGGATTGCTGGTTGACCGCGTCGATGTAGCGGCTGAGCAGGTTCGTGTAGATCTGGTCGTAGGTCTCGGCCGCCCGGTCGAGCTCCTTCGCCTTCACCCGCGCCTCGCTGGTCACCAGCGTCTTCGAGATCAGCGCGTCGAAGGACGCCGACATGCTGTCCTCGCGGGCCTTGGCGACCTCGTAGTCCCGGTCCAGGGAGGCGGCGAGGCGCTCCAGTTCGGCCCGCAGGGATTGCTTGGCCGCCAGCACGTCCTTCTGGATCGCCGTGACCGCGTCGTGGTCGGGGCCGAGGCGGCGCTTCAGGTCGTCGGCGCGCTGCACCAGGTCGACATACTGCTTGCGCAGCTGGATGATCACCGTGTCCTTGAAGGCCTCGGTGATGCCGGGATCGGCGATATCGGAGGCCAGCAGCGCGCGGATCTGGTCGCGGGTCGAGCGGGCGTCCACGGTCCTGGACCGGGCGGAGGCGACCGCGGTGTTGAGTTCCTCCAGCTGCTGCTCGCCCACGAGGCCGCGCTTGCCGAGATCGATGATGGCGTGCTCGGCCTTGTAGGTCTGGGCCTCGCGGGAGGCCGCGCTGGCGCGCTGCTGCATCTCCTTCAGCCGCGGCAGGATCCACTCGCCGGCGACCTTCCAGATCTGCGACCGGTTCTCCAACTGCGTGGCCACGTAGGCGTCCGCCACCGCGTTGGCGACGGCGGCCGCGGTCGTGGGGTTGTCGAGGCTGTAGCCGACCTCGATGACGTAGGCCGCGCCGATGCGGGCGGCTTCCAGGTTCTCCCGCACGGTCGCGGCCTGGCGCTCGTCCGGACCCACCGCGACGCCCGGCTTGGGAGCGGGGGAGAGGCCGATCAGGCCGGCGACGAACAGCTTGACCGCGCCGATGCCCTCCCGGACCCGCGCCACCAGCGGGTGCGGCGGCACCGACAGGTCCTGCGTCGGCGCCAGGCCGAGCCGGTGCACCGCGGCCAGGGCGATCTTCTCGGAGCGGATGTACTCGACCTGGCTCTCGACCTCGGGGATCTCCAGGGGGGTCGCGGCGCCGGGCGTGTCGCGGGCCGTGACCGGGCTCGACCGGCTCTCGATGTAGACCCGCGCCCTGGCGGTGTAGATCGACGGTGCGGTGGCGACGTAGATGATCGCGGCGATCAGCCCGACGCCGCTAAGCGCCAGGATCGACCGCCAGTTCCGCCGCATGATCGTCAGGATCGCGACCTGGGAATCGGGATCGGGCGTCCGCGGCGCGTCCCGCCACGGCCTGCCGGCGCCGGTGCCCACGGGGTCGGCCCGCAGGAAGGCCGCGCTGGTCGAGTGTCTGTTCATGGCGTGTCCCTCACCGGGGCGGGGTTTGCGCATCGTCTCGGATCCCGGATCCTGAACGACGGGCTAAGCGTTTGTTCTGGAATGATTTTTCCCGAAGGCCCGCGGTCGCCGTCCGGCGCGATGGGCATCCGGTGGCGTCAGTTCTGGCCGGCGCCGTCGCCGATCCCCCGCATGGCGGGGTCCGGCTTGAGCACCACCTCCACGACGTCGCCCGGCTGGAGCTCCATGTCCTCGGCGGCGTCGACCGCGCTCGGGGTGGTGCTGTTGGGGCGGAAGACGGCGATCGAAGCCCGGGCGCGGCTGCCGGACAGGAGCTGGCTGCGCAGGGCGCCGGTATAGACCAGCTTGTCGTTGATGCTGTTCAGGCGCGAGCGGAGCGCGGTCAGGTTGTCTTCCGAGACCTGCAGCTTCTCCATGGCGTCCAGGGCCTGCTGGTCGTCGACCCGTTCGAGCTTGCGGGTCAGCTCGCCCTTGTCGCGCTCCAGCTGCGCCACCTGGACGGTGGTCTGGAGCGCCCGGGTCGAGGACAGCAGCACCGCCCGGCGGGCATCCGTCAGCCGCGTCGTCACGACGGCGCCGCGCTGGAACAGCGCCCGCACCGCGTCGTAGTCGTCGGCGTCGGCGGTGACGCCCTCCTTCTCCTTGGCCTGCTGCTCGGTCAGGCTGACGAGCTGGTTCTGGGAGCGGGTCAGCGCGCGCTGCAGGTGCTCCTTCTCCTTGGCGACGTCGGACATCTGCACGCGCAGCTGCTGCTCGGCGAGCTTCTGCGCGACGCTCGCCCGGACCGGCGGGACGTTCGGGTCCGCCCCGGCCGGCGCCGCCTTGTCGGCCCGTGCCGCCGCGATGACCGCCTTGAGCCGCCAGACGTTGGCGCTCTCGCGGGCGATGCTCGCCCAGACGCTGTCGTACTCGGCGCGCAGGTTGGCGCTCTCGACGACCGGGTTCTCCATCCGGAAGCGCAGCAGGTTGTAGCCGCCCGCCAGCGCCACCGCCTGCCGGACGGTCATGCCCGGATGGAACGGGTGCTCGCCCTGCTTGGTCACGTCGCCGCTCAGGTAGACCGGCTGGTACTTCGCGATCCGCACCCCGATCTCGTCGGGCTCGATCACGGCGATCGATTCCTTGCCCTCCGCGTTGCGCTGCCGCACCGCCTTGGCCGGCAGCGCCTTCTGCAGGGTCTTGCGGAACTCCGAGACCGTCAGCCCGACCGCCGGCACCTCGCCGAGAAGCGGCACCATGACGGTGCCGTCGATCCCGACCGTGGCCTCCTGCTTGAACCCGGGAATGCTGAGCGCCGTCACCTCGAGGGAATCGCCCGCCGCGATCCGGTATTCGGCGAAGGCCGGCTGCGCGGCCAGCGTCAGCAGGATCGCGGCGCTCGCTGCGAAGACTCTTCGCAGCGACGCGCCGCTGCGGACGGGCTTACCTGCGAAGACCTCGGGACAGGCCGGATGGGACCAGGTGTTCAACGCGTCGTCCCTTCATGCTCGGGCACAGCTCAGCCTGCATGATGCGCAGCGGCGCAGTTCGCCGGGACTCGTCCAAAAGGAGGCCGGCGTTCCGCTTCGGCGCGGCGCCTTGCGCCTTTCGAGGTAGGCCCCCGGGGGCCGCGCCGCCCCGGGGAAGCGCGGTGCGCCTTTCGGGGGAGGACCGGTATCGAAAGCCTGGGTTCCCGATCGTCCGCAGGTCCGCGCAGTTTTGCCGCACAGAAGTTCGGCAAAAGGAGCTGCGGGGATGCCGATTACCGATGCGGATATTGAGCGAGACGTGGGTATCTTTTACCCAGATCTCGTTAATATTTATGGATGTGAAATAAAGACCGGGTCGCGCATCGGACCCTTCGTCGAGATCCAGCGCAACAGCACCATCGGCCCCCGCTGCAAGATCTCCTCGCACACCTTCATCTGCGAAGGCGTGTCGATCGGCGCGGAAGTCTTCGTCGGGCACGGGGTGGTCTTCACCAACGAGCGCTATCCGGAAGCCACGAACGACGACGGCAGCCTGAAGCGCGACGGCGACTGGGAACTCGTCGAGACCCTGGTCGGGGATCGCGCCTCGATCGGCTCCAACGCCACCATCGTGGCCGGCATCACCATCGGGGAGGGCGCCCTGGTCGGCGCAGGCGCGGTCGTGACCCGCGACGTCCCGCCCTACGCCATCGTCGCCGGATGCCCCGCCCGGGTCATCGGCGACACGCGCCAGAAGCGCGCCCGGTCCCAACGGCCGTCCCGGCCGGCGGCGGCCGAGCCTCTGCAGATCGCTTGAGGGGACACACGCACATGATCGCCATCGGAATCGTCGGCTACGGCTACTGGGGGCCGAACCTGGCCCGCTGCACCTCGGAGACCGAGCAGTGCCGGCTCGCCGCCATCGCCGACCAGTCGCCCGCTGCGCTCGCCCGGGCGGGCAAGCGCCATCCCGCGGCCGAACTCCACCAGGATTGGCGCGACCTCATCGCGGATCCCGAGATCGACGCCGTCATGGTGGCGACGCCGGTGAGCTCGCATTTCGAGATCGCCATCAACGCGCTCCGGGCCGGCAAGCATGTCTTCATCGAGAAGCCGATCACGTCCTCGGCCTTCGAGGCGCGGCTGCTGATCGAGGAGGCGGCCAAGCGCAACCTGACCCTGATGGTCGATCACACCTTCGTCTACACGGGCGCGGTCGAGAAGATCAACGATCTGATCAAGGACGGCGCGCTCGGCGAGGTCTTCTACTACGACTCGACCCGGGTGAACCTCGGCCTGTTCCAGCGCGACGTGAACGTGATCTGGGATCTCGCGGTCCATGATCTCGCGATCCTCGACCATGTCCTGGACCTCGCCCCGGTGGCGATCTCGGCGAGCGGCACCGGCCATTTCAGCGGCCGCCCCGAGAACATGGCCCACCTGACGATCTTCTACCCGCGCGGCGTCGTCGCGCAGATCAACGTCAACTGGCTGGCCCCCGTGAAGGTCCGGCAGACGCTGATCGGCGGCAGCAAGAAGATGATCGTCTACAACGACTTGGACCCGATCGAGAAGGTCAAGGTCTACGACCGCGGCGTCACCGTCGGCGACGGCTCCGGGGACATCACCGAACTGATGGTCTCCTACCGGACCGGGGACATGTGGTCGCCGCACCTCTCCTTCCGCGAGGCGCTCGTCGTCGAGATCGAGCACTTCGTCGACTGCATCGAGACCGGCAAGGCGCCGAAGACCGACGGCCACAGCGGCTTGCGCGTGGTCGAACTCCTCGAGGCCGCGATGCGCTCCCTGCGCCAGAACGGCCACCCCATCGACCTCATGCCACTTGCGAGGGCCTCGTGATCCCGTTTCTCGACCTCAAGGCGCAATACGCGGCCATCGGCGGCGACGTCGAGACCGCCGTCCTCAACGTCCTGCGCAGCGGCGACTTCGTCCTCGGACCGGCGGTCACCGCGTTCGAGGCGGCCTTCGCCGAGGCCTGCGGCGCCAAGCACGCGGTGGCCGTCAGCAGCGGCACCGCGGCGCTCCATCTCGCGCTGCTGGCCCTGGATATCGGCCCGGGCGACGAGGTGATCACGGTCTCGGCCACCTTCGTGGCCACCGTCGCGGCGGTGCTCTATGCCGGCGCGACGCCGGTCCTCGTCGACATCGACCCGGTGAACTGGACCATGGATCCGGCCCTGGTCGAGGCGGCGATCACGCCCCGCACCAAGGCGATCCTGCCGGTGCACCTCCACGGCCGCATGGCCGATCTGGACGCACTCGGGGCCATCGCCCGGCGCCACGGCCTCGCCCTGGTGGAGGACGCCGCGCAGGCGCATCTCGCGGAGCGCGGCGGCCGGAAGGCCGGCACGATCGGGGATATCGGCTGCTTCAGCTTCTATCCCGGCAAGAACCTGGGCGCGTACGGCGAGGGCGGTGCCATCGTCACCGACCGGGACGACCTCGCCGAGGCGGCGCGGTGCCTGCGCGACTGGGGCCAGCAGGGCAAGTACAACCACGTCCGGCACGGCTTCAACCTGCGCATGGACGGGGTCCAGGGCGCGGTCCTGGGTACCAAGCTTCCCTACCTGGAGGGCTGGACCCGGGCCCGTCAGGCGGTGGCGGCCGAGTACGGGGCGCGGCTCGCGGGTCTCGGGCTCGATCTGCCCGGCGCGGCCGGACGCGACCACGCCTTCCACGTCTACGCGGTCAGCACCCCCGACCGCGAAGGCCTGCGCCAGCACCTGACCGAGGCCGGGATCAGTACCGGCATCCACTACCCCGTCCCGGTCCACAGGCAGCCCGCCTACCGCCATCTGGACGACGGGACCGGCCGCCTGCCGGTCACCGAGCGCCTGGCCGCCCGGACCCTGTCCCTGCCGATGTTCCCGGAACTGACGTCTAGCCAGATCGACAGCGTCTGCCGGGCCGTCTCGAGCTACTGCGAGGTCGCCGATGCAAAAGCTGCGTGATGTCAGCAAGGGAAGCCGCTTCGCCGGCGACCTGCGCGGGACCCGGATCCTCGTCACCGGCGGATCCGGCTTCATCGGATCCCACATCATCGACCTGCTGGTCGAGGCCGGCTGCGACGAGATCGTGGCCGTCGACAACATGGTCCGCGGGCGGCCCGAGAACCTGAAGGACGCCCTCGGCTCGGGCCGTGTCCGGCTGGTGCAGGGCGACATCCGCGACCGGGCCCTGATGGACGGCCTGGTCAAGGGCACCGACGTGGTGTTCCACCAGGCGGCCCTGCGGATCACCCAATGCGCCGCCGAGCCGCGCCAGGCCTTCGAGGTGATGGCGACCGCGACCTTCGACCTGCTGGAGCGCTGCGTCGAGGCCGGCGTCGCCAAGGTGGTGATGGCCTCGTCCGCGTCGGTCTACGGCATGGCCGAGAGCTTCCCGACCACGGAGAAGCACCACCCTTACGACAACCGCACCCTCTACGGGGCGGCCAAGTCGTTCGGCGAGGGCCTGCTGCGCTCGTTCAACGACATGTACGGCCTGGATTACGTGGCGCTCCGCTACTTCAACGCGTACGGGCCGCGCATGGACCTGACCGGCCGCTACACCGAGGTGATGGTGCGCTGGATGCAGCGCCTGGCCGAGGGCCAGTCCCCGATCGTGTTCGGCGACGGCCTGCAGACCATGGACCTCGTCCATGTCCGCGACATCGCCCGGGCCAACATCCTGTCGGCGACCGCACCGGCCACCGACGTGGTGCTGAACGTCGGCACCGGCCTGGAGACCTCCCTGGTCGATCTCGCCGGCCATCTCACCCGGATCATGGGCCGTGACGGCACCCCGCTGATCCACGAGGCCGAGCGCGCCGTGAACCCGGTGCCCCGGCGCCTGTGCGACACCAGCCTCGCCCGGGATCTGATCGGCTTCGAGGCGAAGATCGGGCCGGCCGAGGGGCTGGCCGACCTGGTGTCCTGGTGGAGCGACGAGGCCGGTTCGGATCACCTGAGGCGGGCGCTGGCATGATCCCGATCGCGAAACCCGATGTCGGCGAGCCGGAAGCGGAGGCCGCCGCCGCCGTCGTCCGCTCCGGCTGGCTGACCCAGGGGCCGCAGGTCGCGGCCTTCGAGGCGGAGTTCGCCGCGATCGTCGGCGCGCCCCATGCCTGCGCGGTCTCGAACTGCACCACCGCGCTGCATCTCGCGCTTCTCGCCGCCGGGGTCGGACCCGGCGACGAGGTGGTGACGGTGAGCCACAGCTTCATCGCCACCGCCAACGCCATCGCCCAGTGCGGGGCGACGCCGATCTTCGTGGACGTCGACCCGGCGACCTTCAACATGGCCCCGGAGGCCGCCGCCGCGGCGGTGACCGAGCGGACCAGGGCGATCGTCTGCGTCCACCAGATGGGCATGCCCTGCGACCTCGAGGCCATCGTGGCGCTCGGGCGCCGGTCCGGCATCCCGGTGATCGAGGACGCGGCCTGCGCGATCGGCTCCGAGCGGCTCCAGGGCGACGTCTGGCGGCCGATCGGCGGACCCGCAGGCGACGTCGCCTGCTTCTCGTTCCATCCGCGCAAGGTCCTGACCACCGGCGACGGCGGCATGATCACGACGGCCAATCCCGACTGGGACCGCAAGTTCAGGCTGTGGCGCCAGCACGGGATGAGCGTGTCCGACGTGGCGCGTCACGGCAGCGCCCGGGTGGTGGCCGAGGCGTACACGGTCGCGGGCTTCAATTACCGGATGACGGACGTGCAGGCGGCCATCGGCCGTGCGCAGCTCACCCGGCTGCCCGGCCTGATCGCCCGCCGGCGCGCCCTCGCGGACGGCTACCGGGCGCGGCTCGCGGACCTGCCGGAGGTGACGCCGCCCCCCGAGCCGATGGGCTCGCGCAGCAACTGGCAGAGCTTCTGCATCCGCCTGCCGGAGACGGCCGACCAGGGCGCCGTGATGCAGGCGATGCTCGATCAGGGCATCGCCACCCGCCGGGGCATCATGTGCGCCCACCTGGAGCCGCCCTACGCCGAGGCGCCCCGGCGCTTCGCCTTGCCGGAATCGGAGCGGGCGCGCGACCACGCGATCCTCCTGCCGCTCTACGCCGGCATGGACGACGCGATGCAGGACCAGGTCGTCGCCGGCCTGCGCGCCGCCCTGCGATGATCCCCGGGCCGGTCAAGAGCCTCGCCCGCACCGTGGGGCTCACCCGTCCGCGGTTCGCGGCCGCCCGGATGGCCTACGAACGCACCACCCTGGCGGTCGCCGGGACGCGCCGTGAGCGGCCGGGCGGGCGCATCCTCTGCTATCATTCGATCGGGCAGCCCGAATGCGGCGTCAACGACGTCACACCCGAGCGCTTCCGGCACCAGATCGAGCTGGCCCTGCGCCTCGGCTACCGCTTCGTGCCGGCCGCCGCCATCGCCGAGGGAAGCGGCGAACCCTGTGACCTCGCGATCACCTTCGACGACGGCTGGCGCAGCGTGCTCGACGCCGCGGAGCCGATCCTGCGGGATCACGGGATTCCGTGGACGCTGTTCGTCGTCTCCGGCTGGCTCGACCGGCCGGGGACCGGCCCGCGCGGAATCCTGGGCTGGCGCGAGGTCGAGGCCCTGGCCTCGGCCGGCGTCGAGATCGGCAGCCATTCCGTCACCCATCCGAATTTCGGGGGCCTCGGCGCCGAGCGGGCGGCCGAGGAGCTCGACGGCTCGCGCCGGGCGATCGCGGCCCGGCTCGGCATCCGGCCCGACAGCTTCGCGATCCCGCTGGGGCAGTCGGCGAACTGGACGCCGGCGGCCGCCCGCGCCGCCGAGCAGGCCGGCTACCGGATCGTCTACGCGCAGGCCGTGGAGACGCGGCCGCTCGGGACCATCGGGCGCAGCTTCGTCACGCATTTCGACAACGACCTGGTCTTCGGGGCCCTCCTGAACGGCGTCTACGACGCCTGGGAAGAATGGACATGATGCAGCCCGCGCCCCGCGCCACGGTTTCCGTGGTGGTCCCCACCTGCAACCGGCCCGCCCTGCTGCGCGAGGCCCTGGCGAGCATCCGCGCCCTGGAGGCGCCCGATCTCGCCTTCGAGATCATCGTGGGCGACAACGGTCAGCCGGGTCCGGCCGCCGAGGTCGCCGCCGCGTTCGGCGCCCTCCACGTGCCGGTCGCGCGCGCCGGCGCGGGGGCCGCCCGCAACGCGGCCCTGCTGCGGGCGAGCGCACCCTACGTGGCGTTCCTCGACGACGACGATGTCTGGCTGCCGGGCCACATCCGCCCCCATCTCCGACGGCTCGAAGCGGAGCCCGGTCTCGGCATCGTCTTCGGCCAGGTGATCACCACCTCCCCGGAACTGGAGCCGGTCTACGGCCCCTGGCCGGCGGAGCTCCCGGCCGACGGGGCCGCGCTGCTGCGCCGGATGTTGAGCGGCTACTTCCCGCAGGTCGGCGCGACCGTGGTGCGCCGGAGCCTCGTCGACAGCGTCGGCCTGTTCGACGAGGCGCTGCTCGGCGACCAGGATTGGGATTGGCAGATCCGGGCGGTGCGCCGGCACGGGGCCGCCTTCGTGGCCGTGCCCGGCGTCCATTTCCGGCAGCGGCCGGCCGGGACCTTCGACAGCCTGATCGCCCGCCGGATCCGCTTCACGCGGCTGGTCTTCCGGCGGCACGCGCCGGCCCTCGGCGTTTCGCGCCTCCAGGCCCTGCGCCTCTATTTCGCGACCGTGCAGGGGTATTACGACGCCTTCCTGGACGGCGCCCAGGCCCATGCGGCCCGGGGCGACCGGCGCGCCGCCGCCGGCGCGCTGCTCTCCGCCTTCAGGTTGATGCCGCACCGGGCGGTCAAGGACGCGATCCGGCCGACCCATCTGCGCGCGGCCCTGGTGGCCGTCGCCCAGGCAAGCCGCCCCCTCGCGGCGGCCGGGCCGGGGACGCGCTGACCGGTCGGGCCTTTCCCGTCGCAGGGACGTCCAGGCATCCAACCCGTGATTCCGGGCGCCGCTGCGGCTTCCTGACCTGACGAGGGCGTTGGAACGGACAAGAAGACAGGCCCGGGAACCACAAGGTTTCCCGGGCCTGTCTTTGGGTGATGCGACGGATACGCCGTCTCAACCGGCCCGCAGAAGCCCCGGCCGGTCCTTCACGTTGCGCACCAGCCATTCCGGCAGCAGCAGGCGCACCCGCTCCCAGGGGCCGGACAAGTCGCCGGCGCGGCGCAGGGCCGCCCAGGAGGCGACGCGCTGCCGGAGCGGCAGCATGCCGATGTAGTTCTTGGTCATCCCGGAGATCGGGAAATCCGAGCCGAACATGTCCTGGTGGCGCAGGTCCGGCTCGCCCAGATGGGGCGCCTCGGCCGTCACCGGCCCGGCATCCGGCGCGAGCCGGGGCAGCGCCCGGGCCTGCGCGTAGACCGCGTCGAGCCCGGCGGCCCAGCTCGCCGGCGCGTAGAGGCGCGCGATGGCGGCGCTGATCGCGGCCCCCGTGGTCCGGCGGTCCTCCGCGTCGGTGATCAGCGCGGTGAGGTGGGCCTCGTATTCCGCTTGGTCGCGGGCGACCCGGGCCGTGGCGTCGAGCCCGGGATGGTTGATCGCGACGATCTCGGCCGCCGCGGGCGCCTCGAACCGCGTCACCAGCGGCAGCCCGTAGGCGGCGGCTTCGAGCATCGAGGTCGACGAGACGAACGGGTAGGAATCGACGTAGATGTCCGCCGCCTCGAAGAAGACCCGCGGATCCGACTGCTCGGCATGGGCCACGATCCGCCCGCCCGTGGCGGCCTGCGCCCGGGCCCAGTCCGCGCGCTCGCCCGCGCCGACCACGATCAGGCGGGCCTTCGGATGCGCGGCCAGGAGATCGACGTGGCGGTCGGCGTAGGTGACGTCGCCGACGTTGCGGTACTTGGCGCCGCGCGCCACGGAGACCAGCAGGACCTCGTCGTCCGGGATCCCGAGGGCACGCTTGGCGGCCGCACGGCTGCGCTGGCGCTCGGGCAGCGTGATCAGGGTCGGGAGCAGGAAGCTCCGGGCCGGATCGACGCCGCGCCGCGTGATCGCGAGCCGGCGGGCGGCCTCGCGCAGGTTGATCACCGCGTGGCTGATCCGGGTCCCGATCCAGAACAGGTGATCCGCGTGGTTGAGGAGGAGGACCGGCGGGTGCTTGCCCGGATCCGCGAAGGCGATCAGCGGGACCACGTCCTCGCAATGGATGTGGAGGACGACGACGTCGTAATCCCGCGCGACCCGGCGCAGCTCCCGCGCCCAGGCGAGCTTGCCGCCCTGGCGGTGGTTCAGGTGGTGGATCGCGCCGCCGCTGGCGCGGACCGCCTCGGCGATCCGCCCATCGACCGGGCCGCGATGTTGGGTCAGGGCGAGCCCGTTGGTCCGGTGGGCGTCGGCGCCGATCCACAACGCCAGCATCTTGGTGAGGCCGCCCACCGGGGCGAGCTGCGTGCAGACGTGGAGGACGCGCCGGAACGGGGCCGGCTCCGGGGCCGTGCGATGGCCGGCCTCCGGCTCGAGCCGCCGGCCGATCTCGGCGGTCAGGCGCTCCAGGCGCGGGCTCGCGAAGACCCCGCAATGGCGATGGGCCGCCATCGTCGCCGCGATGGCGGCTTCGACGGCGGCGCCTTCGAGGTCGCCCGCAGCCCCCCGGCGCTCGGCCTCCCGCACCCGGGCATCGAAGGCCGAGAAATTCGCCCGGATCCGCCCGGCGCGCCGGGCGGTCTCGTCGTCGATGTCTCGGCGTCCGTCATGGCGGAACTCTGACGCAACAATGGCCATCGTGCCCTCCGGGCTTCAGCGATGCGGTGCGGAATCCGCCGTCCAGGTGCCGGGAGTGTGGAAGACACCGAACACGTCGGGGGCGAAGACCGGGTGCTCCACGTGGAAGCGGGCGCCGATCCGCGCGGCGAGCAGGCGCTCGAAGCCCCGCTGCCGGACCACCACCGAGACCTTGTAGGTGTCCGCGGTAAGGGTCAGCGGCGGCGTCAGCAGCTCGATCGTGCCGTCGCCCGACAGGGTCTGCAGCTTGGCGCGGTCCGTCATCGTGCTGAAGTTGCAGCAGAGCAGCTCGTCCGATCGCGTGATCGAGAATAGGACATGTGGGTCGGTGATCGGCTCCGAGGCGGTGTAGCGCGCCGTGATCCGCATCCGCTCGCCGTGCCGGAACAGCGTCTTCGGAGCGCCGGATTCGTCGGCGACCGTGACGTCCTGGATCTCCACCGGGTGGTGGCCGCCCTCCGGCCGGAACCAGGGCGCGTCGGCCAGGTAGCTGTCCCGCTCGTAGTGGTGCAGCCCCTCGTCGGTGGGGCCGTCGAAGGCGACGCGGCCGTTCTTGATGTAGATCACCCGCTCGCACATGGTCTTCACGCTGAACATGTTGTGCGAGACGAGCAGGATCGTCGAGCCCTTGCTCTGGAGGCGGCGGGCGAAGTCGATGCACTTCTTCTGGAAGGTGTAGTCGCCGACCGCCAGGACCTCGTCGAGGAGCAGGATGTCGGGCTCGAGATGGGCGGCGACCGAGAAGGCCAGCCGGACATACATGCCGCTGGAATAGCGCTTCACCGGCATGTCGATGAAGTCGCCGATCTCCGAGAACTCGACGATCGCGTCGAACTTTTCAGCGATCTCGTGGCGGTGCATGCCCAGGATCGAGCCGTAGAGGAAGATGTTCTCGCGGCCGGTGAGCTCCCGGTGGAAGCCGGTGCCGACTTCGAGCAGGGCGCCGACCCGGCCGACCAGCCGGATGCTGCCGGTGGTCGGGGCGGCGATCCGCGAGATCAGCTTGAGCAGGGTGCTCTTGCCGGCCCCGTTCATCCCGATGATGCCGACGTTCTCGCCGTGCTTGATGCCGAAGCTGACATCCTTGAGCGCCCAGAACCCCTCCTTGGTCGGGCGCGCCTCGGACCGGCGCGTCATCAGGCCCCGCGCGCCGTCGATGAGCGCCTCGCGCAGGGAATTGTCGTGCGTGGCCCGCGGGGCACGCCAGTATTGCTTGCCGATATCCTGTACGCTGATCGCCATCGACATCAGATTATATCCGCGAAAGAGCGCTCCATGCGCTGGAAGAAGATCAGTCCGGTGAACAGCAGCAGCGACGACACCGTGACCGAGACCGCGAGGGCGAACAGGTCGGGCGTGGTTCCGCCGAGGATCGCGAACCGGAACGCCTCGATCAGCCCGACCATCGGGTTGAGCGCGTAGAGCCAGCGCACCGAGTCGGGGACGATGCTCGCCGCGTAGACGATCGGCGAGGCGTACATCCAGATCTGGATGAGGAACGGCAGCGTGTGCTTCACGTCCCGGAAGCGGACGTTGACCGGCCCGAGCCACAGGCTCACCCCGAGCGCCAGCATCGCGGTGACCGCGAGCGTCGGCACCGCGAGGACGATGTGCCAGCTCGGCATCACCCCGTAGCAGAGCATCAGCACCAGCATCACCGCGAGGGCGATGGCGAAGTCCACCATCGGCGACACCACGGTGGCGAGCGGGATCACCAGGCGCGGGAAGTAGATCTTGCGGATGAGTTCCGCCTCGGTGACGAGGCCGGTGGCGCTCCGGCGCACCGACTCGGCGAAGTAGGTCCACAGGATGATGGCGCTGCCGGCGAACAGTGCATAGGGCGCCCCGTCGGTGGGGATCTTGGCGAAATGGCCGAAGATGACCGTGAAGATCGCCACCGTGAAAAGCGGCTGCGCGATGGCCCAGCAGGCGCCCAGGGCGGTCTGGCGATAGAGCACCTTCAGGTCGCGCAGGATCAGGACCCACAGCAACCCGCGATACTGCCAGACCCCGGCGGCATCGAAGGCGACGAGTTGATTGTCGGGCCCGATTTCGGTGACCGGCATCGCGGCCGGTTCCGATCTGGGCCCGGCCAGGCCATGTTTCGGCGCATCGAGCGCAAGCGCGTCCAAAGAGTCCATCATTCGAAGCGATCCCGCACGACGATCGGTGCTTGCTGGATCCGTTCGCGGCATCAGCTGCCGGATCGGCGATCCCACTGAGCCGGGCTATCACCGCGGTCATCCGGCACGAATTACATCTTTCGTCGTACCGAGCCTCCCGACTGAAGAGGTGGTTGTCGTTGACCACCGTATTGATTGCTTATGAGGACAGAAGAGACCCCGGGCGCGGGACGTCGTCTCTGTCGATGCCGGCTCGGCCGGCCCGGACACGCGTGCCGGGCGAACGAGCCGTCCTCACCGAGGCGCTGGGCTTCCTCCGGAACGGGGCCACCGCGGGTCCGGCGCAAGATCGGGCTCGGGTCTCAGGAGAACCGCCATGAAGGACGCTTCGGTCGATGGCTCGGACGGCGCGAGCATCCCGTTGGTGACGATCGCCATGCCGGCCCTGAACGAGGCCCAGCACATCGCCGAGGCGATCCGCTCGGTGATGCCGGCCTCAGGGTCGCTCGCGTGTGAATTACTGGTGATGGATGGCGGCAGCAGCGACGCGACCTGCGCCATCGTCCAGGCGCTCAGCGATAAGGATCCACGGATCCAGCTGATCCACAACGCCCGCCGCATCCAGGCCTCGGCGCTCAACCTCGCGGCCCGCCTCGCGCATCCGGGCTCGACCTATCTCGTGCGCGCCGATTGCCACGCGGCCTACCCCGAGAACTGGGTGCAGGACCTGGTGCGGACGATTCGCCAGTGGGACGCCGTCTCGGTGGTCGTGCCCCTTCGGACCATCGGGGTGACGCCGCTGCAGCGTGCCATCGCGGCCGCCCAGAACAGCCGCCTCGGCAACGGCGGCTCGGCGCACCGCCTGGGCGGGATCTCGGGCTACGTCGCCCACGGCCACCACGCCATCTTCGACCGGCGCGAGTTCCTGCGGGTCGGCGGTTACGACGAGAGTTTTTCGCACAACGAGGACGCCGAGCTCGACCGTCGGCTCTGCGCGGCCGGCGGCAAGATCTATCTCGCGGCCGACCTCGTCGTGACCTACTACCCCCGCGCGACCCTGTTCAGCCTGACCCGCCAATATTTCCTGTACGGCCGCGGCTGCGCCCGGACCCTGGAGAAGCACGCCAGCCTGCCGCGGCTGCGCCAGATGCTGCCCCCCCTGGTCCTGCTCTACGGCGTCGCCGCCCTGGCCCTCGTCACGGTCGCCCCGATGCTGCTGATCCTGCTGGCGGTCTATGCGGGGGGCTGCGGCCTCAGCGGTCTCGCGCTGGCACTGAAGGCGCGGGAGCCGGGCCTGGTCATGAGCGGCCCGGCGGCGATCGCGATGCACCTGGCCTGGGCCGCCGGCTTCCTGTCGCATCGGGGCTATCGCCGGACCCTGCTGCGGACCGCCTTGCGCCGGAAGCCGCCCCTGCTCGGCGTCGCACCCGGATCGGACCCGGCGAGCGTCAACTGACCGGGATTCCGCGAACGGGCCATGCGAATCCGGTGTCAGAAGCCGGACGCCGTTCCCCTTCCGTCGCCAATTCCTACCCTGGGCTGTAGTCTCGCGCGGCCAAGCCGATTATCGACACGCGCATCTTTCCGGACCTCAGGGGTCCGGAGTACCCGCGCCGTGCCGTGCAGGCCTTGGAGTGTTGTGACCGTGCCCGACAGGACCCCGCGCCCCGTGATGCTCGTGATCCTCGACGGCTGGGGACTCCGGGACGCGGTCGCCGACAATGCCGTCCACCAGGCCCGCACGCCCGTCTTCGACGGCCTGATGCGAGAGGGGCCCCGGGCGCGGCTGCAGACCTTCGGGGCCGATGTCGGCCTGCCCGAGGGGCAGATGGGCAATTCCGAGGTCGGGCACCTGAACATCGGCGCGGGCCGGGTGGTCATGCAGGACCTGCCGCGCATCGATACCGCCGTCGCGGACGGCTCGCTCGCCACCAACCCGGCCCTGACCCGGTTCATCGACGCGCTGCGGGCGAGCGGCGGGACCTGCCACCTCGTCGGCCTGCTGTCGCCCGGGGGCGTCCACGCGCACCAGGACCACGCGGTGGCGCTGGCGCGGGTGCTGGTCGAGGCCGGCGTGCCGGTCCGCCTCCACGCCTTCACGGACGGGCGGGACATGCCGCCGCGCTCCGCGGCCGGCTGCCTGGAGGCCGTCGAGGCCGCGCTCCCCGAGGGCGCCCGCATCGCCACCTTGTGCGGCCGCTACTACGCGATGGATCGCGACCGGCGCTGGGAGCGGGTCTCGATCGCCTACGACGCGATGAGTGCGGCGCGCGGCGCCCGGTTCGCGAGTGCCCTGGAGGCGATCGCCGCCTCCTATGTGCTCGACCTGTCGGACGAGTTCCTGCGGCCGGCCATCATCGGCGACTATGCCGGCATGCAGGACGGCGACGGCGTGCTGAGCTTCAATTTCCGCGCCGACCGGACCCGGCAGATCCTCGAGGCCCTGCTCGATCCGGACTTCGCGGGCTTCCCCCGGGCCCGGACGGTCCGGTTCGCCGCAGCCCTCGGCATCGTTCAGTACAGCATCGAGATCGATGCCTTCGCCGACACGCTGTTCGGCCCCCTCGACCTGCCGAACGGCCTCGGCGAGACGGTGGCCCGGGCCGGGCGCACACAGCTGCGCATGGCCGAGACCGAAAAGTATCCGCACGTCACCTACTTCATGAACGGCGGCCGCGAGGCACCGTTCGAGGGCCAGGACGCGATCCTGGTGCCGTCCCCGAAGGTGGCGACCTACGACCTGCAGCCGGAGATGTCGGCCGCGGAGTTGACCGACCGCGCCGTGGAGGCGATCGGCTCCGGCCGCTACGACATGATCCTGCTGAACTTCGCCAATCCCGACATGGTCGGCCATACCGGCAGCCTCGCCGCCGCCGTGAAGGCGGTGGAGACGGTGGATGCCTGCCTCGGCCGGGTGGTCGACGCGATCCGGGCCGGCGGGGGGGCGCTGCTCGTCACCGCCGACCACGGCAATTGCGAGATGATGCGCGATCCGGAGACCGGCGAGCCGCACACCGCCCACACCCTCAACCCGGTGCCGGCGATGCTGGTCGGCGTCGATGGCGTGACGCTCGCCGACGGCCGCCTGGCCGACGTCGCGCCGACCCTCCTCGACCTGATGGGCCTCGAGCAGCCCGCCGAGATGACCGGGCGGTCGCTGATCCGGCGCTGAGCGGGCCGGGCGCAGGGCGCTCGGCGGGCGGGATCGTGGCGACGGCGTCTTAAAATGCCGAACAGAACCGTCTGACCTGGTCGAAGACGGCTTTCAGTGGGTTGGGGCCGCCGCGCGACCGATGAGGCGCTCTAACGCGAGCCCAACGACACGCGCATCGAAGATCCGAGCCTTGCGCGCGGCTGAGCCGGGACCACCAGGCCATTGCTTGATGCCCCGCATCATAGCTTCGACGGTGGGCTCGACGCCCGCTCGATGCAGGAGCCAGTGGATGGTGGCAAGAAGCTCCATCCCGAACGGAGATTCGAAGCCGTCGATCAGATCGGTCGTCCGCTCCAGGGCAACGAGGTAATCCTTGCCGTCCGCCTTCAGGTAGGCGGCGATCCGGTCCCGCTGATTGTCCTCGAACCTGATAAGGTCCAGCGGAAGAGCATCGGCGAGTCGCTTATCGCAGTGCAGATAAGTTCCATCCATGCCGTTAAGCAGATGCCTGAGCCGATCAGCATAGGGGCCGTACCGATTGGCCTTGTATGCGAGCGTCAGAGGATTTTGAGGAGCTGTGGCCTCGACTGCACACTCTAGAAGATAAGCTAGCTTCTGCACTTCAAGCAATGAGCACTCGAAGCCAAGCACGGCGTACCGACGTACGAGCTCCGCAACGAGCGCGCTCGCTGGTGTGAGTGACTTTCGACCCTCTCGTTTCAGGACATTCTGGTACGTGGCTGTCGGCTCGTACACGATCACCTCGACCCCGGGGATGTCCCCGAGAGCGGCCTCGATACGTGGGCGAACATCGGCCCAGTTGAGGCCGCCATTGCCGCTGCCGAGGGGTGGTACCGCGATCGAACGTATACCGTTCTGCTCGATCACGCGGCGGAGATCGGCCAAGCCCTCCTCGATCCAAATCATCTTGGACGGGAAGCGCCAGTTGGCCTTGGTCGGAAAGTTGATGATCCAGCGAGGCCCCGTGAGATGGCCGCGCTCGGTTACGAACATGCGACCCGTCTTTACCTCACCCGCTTTGCAGGCAGCTGCGTACGCCCGGAAGTTGTCCGGAAAATTCTCCTTGAACATCAGCGCGATGCCTTTGCCCATCACGCCTACCGTGTTCACGGTGTTGACCAGCGCCTCCGCAGGCGCGTCAAGAAGGTCGCCCTGTGTGAAGGTGATCATCAGAAATACCAACTCTGCTTAGTGCGCACTAGCAACGGTGTTCCTGCTTTGTCCACAAATTTTTGAACGTCTGCGCGGACGCTCTCGCTGTGAACCGCAACCCCCTTCAAGCCGTCCAGAGGCACATGCCTGTGGACTAATGCCTCGGCTTGATATCGCTCCACACGCTCAGGGTTCGTAGGATCCTTTTTGAAGTCCTTGGACCTTAGCGCTACCCAATCTATCTGGTCGAGGCGCTCCACATCACGATAGAAGTTGGCCGTCATCAGATAAGCGTGTCTATCTGTAAATATTAATTCCAAACTTTGATCAATGGCATGGTATATACTTGATACAAATATAAGTATGTCGTCGTTCGCCCGTCGAGTTATGCCGTTCCAGCCCGATTTGATGTTGAACGCCATCGGGGAGAGGGGCGTGAAATAGAAAGGCACGTAGTCGTTCAGGACGCCCCCCGGCCGAACTGGAACAGACCGGCTGCCACGGCGGCCGATAAGATCGAGATTGCCGATGTTGACGTAGCCAGGGTCAGAGCCGTCGGCGTTCCTCGCGTAGAGCCCACGCGCCAGCACAAGCGGCAGATTCTCCCGATGCACGATGCGGAATATGTAACCGTTCTCCTGCTTCAGAAACGCCGTCATGGGTGAAGCTCGCCAGCCCCCTACGGTTGTCGCCTTGGCTCGGACATCGCCGGAAATCCCTCGGGAAAACCCAAGCTTCGTCCATGACCGTAAGGCCAAGCGGTTAGCGATTTACCATCATCCTGTTTCGGCGTGCGACCGTCCCGTCGACTCAGGCCCTTAAAGCATCGTCCCGAAAGGTAGTTTCCGGCTTTCGGACAGGACGATGCGAGAACGGTGACGTCGAGCATCGCTGTGGATCCGGTATCCGGAACGATGCCCTAACGCTTGCGCCCGCATAAGGGGCATCGCCGAAGCGGCAACCGTTATGGCGCATGATGCGTAGGACATGATTGCCCGGCACAGCCTGATCTATGTCGGCTCGCGCGGCTTCGCCGCCGCCCTGAACATGGCCTCCGTGGCGGTGTTCACCCGGCTCGCCCCGGTGGAGAGCTACGGCATCTACCTGTACGTCCTGTCCTGGGCGCTGGTGCTCTACGGGGCGACCTGCCAGTGGCCGAAATTCGCGTTCTTCGCCCTCTACGACGAGGCGCGCGAGCCGGCGCAGGTTGGCACCGTGGTGCGGATCCTCGCCGGCACGCTGCTGCTCGCCGGCCTCGGCAGCGCGCTCGCGGCCGGGCTCGGGCTGGTCCCGGCCGATATGGCGGCCGCGATCCTGGCGCTCGCCTTCGGCACCACCCTGTTCGAGGGGTCCACCGAGATCGCCCGCACGCGCCTGAAGGCCGGTGCGGTGGCGGCCTCGGTGATGAGCCGCGCCGTGCTGATGCTCGGGCTCGGCAGCCTGGCGCTGCACCTGTCGAGCGATCCGCTGCACCTCGCTTTTGCGGTGGCCGCCGCGAACGCCCTGGCGGCGCTGCCGGCCGCGATCACCATCGCCCCGATGATGCCCGGCCGCGGCAGCCGCGCCGAGGCGCTGCGGCTGTTCGCCTATGGCTGGCCGCTGGTGCTGTCCTTCGGCACGGCGGCCCTGGCCCAGAGCCTCGACCGGCTGATCATCGCCAAGACCGTGGGGCCCGCGGGGCTGGGCGCCTACGGGGCTCTGGCCGACTTCCTGAAGCAGAGCTTCATCGTGTTCGGCGAGGCGATCGCCCTGTCGCTGATCTCCATCGCCAAGCGCGAGGCGCGGGTCGGCGGCATCGCGGCGGCCTCCGGGGTGCTGAGCGACGCCGCCCGGGCGATGACCCTGATCGCCGCCTTCGGGGCGGTGTTCTTCCTCTGCTTCGACGACCTCGTGGTCGCGGTGCTGCTCGGGCCGGCCTACCGGGCGGAGGCGCGCGCGCTCGCCCCGGTGCTGATCCTGGCCAGCATCCTGATGATGTTCCGCGCCTATTATTTCGGGCAGGTGATCTACTTCACCCGCACCAGCCGGCTGGAGGCGGGGGCGGCCTTCGCAACCCTGGCGGCGGTGGCGGCACTCTCGCTGCTGCTGATCCCGACGCTCGGCGCCGCCGGGGCGGCCTTGGCCTTCGCGGGCGGGCAGGCGGCGGCCTGCCTCGTGCTGGTGCTCGGCGCCTACCGGGCCGGCACCACGATGCCGCTGCCGCTCGCCGACATGACGGGGATCGCCGGCGCGGCCCTGGTCTGCGGCGCGGTGATGGCCGGGATCGGCCTGATCCCGGGCGGCCTGATGCCGCCCGGCCAGGCCCTGCGGCTGGTCCTGCTCCTCACCGTGGCCGGGGCGACCGCGTGGCGCTACGACGTGCTCGGGTTCGCCGGGGCGATCCGCCACCGGCTCGCGGCCTGACGGGCGCGCCATGCCGGACACCGCGACCCTTGCCGGCGGCCTTGTGGCAGCGGTCCGTCCCCTCGATCCGGCCGCCGCCTGGATCCCGGCCTGGCGGGCGCTCGGTGCGGGCGCCGTGGTCCGCAACCCGTTCTACGAGGCCGGCTACGCGCTGGCGGCCCGAGACCCCTTCGGCGACGGCGTGCGGCTCCTGATCGTGGCCGACCGCCCCCCCGAAGCGCCGGGCGTGCGGATCCTGGCGGCCTGGCCGTTCCGCCGGCTGTGGCGCCGCTGGGGCGTGCCGCTGCCCGTGCTGATGGGCTGGACCCACGGCTACGGCCCGTTCGGCGCGCCGCTGCTCGACGCCGCCGACCCGGAGGCCGCGCTCGCCGGACTGCTCGCCGCGCCGCGGGCGCTCGGCCTGCCGCCGCGGCTGCTGCTGCCGAACGCGCCCGCAACCGGTCCCCTGGCGGACCTGCTGTCCGCGTGCGGGGTGCGGCGGGCCGCCTACTGGCCGCACGAACGCGGGTTGCTCGACGTGACCGGCCGGTCGATGCAGGCACGGGCGACGTATCTCGACCACCTGTCCGGCAAGCGGCGGCGCAAGCTGCGCCTCGCCCGCCAGCGCCTGGAGGCCGTGGGACCGGTCGCGCTCGAGATCCTGGACGCCCCCGCGGCGCTCGACCGCGCCCTGGACGACCACGTCGCCCTGGAGGCCGCGGGCTGGAAGGGCCGGGCCGGCACCGGCCTGGGGGAGCGGCCCGACGAGGTCGCGTTCCTGCGCGCCGTGCTGGCCGATCTCGGATCCGAGGGGCGGTTACGCGTGGCGCGGTTGCGCCGGGACGGCCGGGTCCTGGCCTCCGCGATCCTGCCGATCACCGGCACCGAGGCCTGGGTGCTCAAGATCGCCCACGACGAGGCGGATTCGGAGGCCGCCCCCGGGGTGCAACTCGTCCACCGCCTGACCGAGACGGTGCTGGCCCGCGAGGGCATCGACCGGATCGATCGGATCGACTCCTGCGCCCCGCCGGATTTCGCCCTCGGCTCGACCTTCTGGACGGAACGGCGCCCGATCGCCCACCTGCTGGTTGAGGCCGGCCGCGACCCGCTGTTCCCCCTGGCCCGCACTCTGGAGCGCGCCCGCGAGCGCGTGGCGCGGGCGCGCCTCACCAGCCGAAGCGGGCGATCTGCGTGAGCCGGGCCTGCACCGCCGCGTCGTCGTGGCCGATGCGTGCGATCCGCTCGGACAGACCGTAGCAGGTCGCGCAGAACGGCAGCTGGATCACCGGGATGCCTTCGTTCCGCGCCCGGCCGACCGAGGCGATGAGGCAGGGGACGACCGGCTCCTCCGCGGGCGTCCCGAGGCAGTCGGCCCGCGGGCTTCCGAACACCGGACGGGTGGGCCAGGTCAACTGCACCGTCGTGCCGCCGCGCCGGTCGGGGGCGGGCGCCAGGGTGTAGCTGCGCAGGAACAGGCCGCAGCTCAGCAGCACAAGCCCGGGCAGGATCAGGGCAGCGCGCATCGGCCCCTCAATCCGCCGCGTCGAAGCGGCTGCGGAAGAAGACCTCGCGGCCGGCGCCGTCGATCACCCGCACGGCCTCCGCCGGCTCGCCGGATCGCTGCGGCACCCGGGCGCGGGCGAACAGGCGCAGCGCCCGCTCCTGGGCGGTCTCCAGGCTGCCGACGCGCACCGAGATCCGCGTCTGGACCTCGCCCGACTCCGGACCGAGGACTTCGATATGGAAGGTCTCGCGCAACGGCACCTGCCTGATCGTGAGCGCCTGCCGCCGGAGCGGGCCCGGTTCGGCGCGGGGTGAAACCCGTCCCGGGAGACGGCCTCGGAGCCAAGTCCGATTGCAACGCGATCGGCGGCGGCTCTAAGAGGGGCCCGCCCCGACATAGGGGAGATTGTTCGAGGAGTCCCGTGGACCCGCTCAAGGCTGCCGCCGCGACTGCCGTCTGCCTCGTCCTGTTCTGGCTGGCCTTCCGGCTGACCCGGCGCCTCGTCGACATGGCGATCGCGGGCGGCTACGCCGAGGAGCAACGGCGGCTGGCCGAAGAGGAGGCTCAGGCGGCCGAGGGCGCGGTGCCGCAGGCCTCGGCCATCTGCGCCACCGCGGCGAGCTTGGCCGCGAACGGCGACCAGTCGTCGGCCGCGGCGATCGGGGCCCAGAGCGCCTCGACCTCCTCGATCAGCATCGTACAGGGCTCCCCCGCGAAATAGGGATGGTCGAGCCGCGCGCCCGGGGCCGGGGTGAGCGCGTCGAGCGCCGCCCGCACCGGCGCGAAGGCCTCCGACCGGTAATGCCCGGCGCTCGGGCCGGCCTCAGCCCGGCCGGCGCTCGCAGGGCCGCCGTACCAGTCGAAGAAGAAGCGCTCGAACGGCGCGCGGGTCTCGGCCAGGAACCGCCAGACCGCCGAGACCAGCCGGTCGGTCTCGGGCCGCGGCGCCTCAGCCAACCCGAGCCGGCCGAACAGCGCCTGCGCAAACCCGTCCTGCAGGGCGGGGCCGAAGCCGGACAGGGCCGCTTCCAGGCGGGCTTGCGGGGCGAGCGTCAGGAGGCAATCGGCCAGCCGGGCGAGGTTCCAGAACAACGCCTCGGGCTGGCGACCGAAGCTGTAGAGGCCGGTCTCGTCGAAATAGGCGGCGGTGAAGTCCGGGTCGTAATGCGGCAGGAAGCGCCAGGGGCCGTAATCGAAGCTCTCGCCGGTGACGTTGATGTTGTCGGAGTTGAGCACCCCGTGGACGAAGCCCGCCGCCGCCCATTGCGCGCCGAGACGGGCGACCCGGCCGACCACGTCCTCCAGGAAGGCGACGCCCCGGTCCTCCAGGCTCTCGCGCCAGAGTTCCGGCCGGTGGGTCTCGATGGTGTGGTCGAGCAGCCGGGCGATGTTGTCCGGCTCGCCCAGCGCCAGGAAGCGCTGGAAGCTGCCGATGCGGATATGCCCGTGCGAGAGCCGCACCAGCACGCCGGAGCGGGCCGGGGAGGGCTCGTCGCCGCGCACCAGATCCTCGCCGGTCTCGATCAGGCTGAAGCTCTTCGACGTGTAGACGCCCTGCGCCTCCAGCAGGGCCGTGGCCAGCACCTCGCGCACGCCGCCCTTGAGGGTGAGCCGCCCGTCGGCCCCGCGGGACCACGGCGTCGTGCCGCTGCCCTTGGTGCCGAGATCGAGCAGCCGCCCGTCCTTCAGGTCGTGCAGTTGCGCGAACAGGAAGCCGCGGCCGTCGCCGAGCTCCGGGTTGTACGAGCGGAACTGGTGGCCGTGGTAGCGCAGCGCCAGGGGCGTCTCGAAGCTTCCGGGCAGCGGCGCGAACCGGCCGAAATGGGCGATCCAGTCATCATCGGACAAGCCGGAGAGGCCGACGCGCGCCGCCCAGGCCTGGTTGCGGTAGCGCAGGATCGCGGCCGGGAAGCGCGCGGCCGCCACGGGATCGTAGAAGGCGGATCCGAGATCGGCGTGGCGCCGGGACGGGCGGTAGGGTCTGGGTTCGGTCACGCGGCGCGTCTCCCGGGCTGGCGGCGCGGGTGCTGCCGAGGACCCGCCCCCATGATGCCCCGCCCTATCAAGCCGGCGTGCCGCGATCCGGTTCGAACCCGCCGGTCCGGCGCAGGGCCTCGCCGGCGATCATCGCGGCCGCGACCGCGACGTTGAGCGAGCGCAGGCCCGGCCGGATCGGCACCACGACCCGGGCGTCGGCGGCCGCATGGACGGAATCGGGTACGCCGGCCGATTCGCGCCCGACCATGATGCAATCGTCCGGGCCGAACGCGAAATCCGTATGGGGCCGGGCGCCCGCCGTCGTGGCGAGGACGAGCCGCAGGCCGGCCTCGGCCCGCCACGCCTCGAAGGCCGAGAACGAGCGGTGCCGGGTGATCGCCACGTGGTCGAGGTAATCGAGGCCCGAGCGGCGCAGGTGCCGGTCCGAGACGTCGAAGCCCGCAGGCTCCACGATCTCGACCGCGAGCCCGAGGCAGGCGGCCATCCGCAGCATCGTGCCGGTGTTCTGGGGGATGTCGGGTTGGTAGAGGACGAGGCGCAGCATGGGGCCAGGCTTGTGATGGGCCGGCGCCGTGCCGTCAAAGCGCCGGGCGTCGGACCCACAGCCGGCAAAGGGGCGCGCAATCCGGGGCGCCCGACGAAAATCGGCGGAACTTACGCTGCGCCAAAGGCTTAAGGCGGCGCCACCTTCGTTTGCGAACCCTGTCCGAAAGTCCTGACCCGATGCGCACTCCGCTCCTTGCCTCGGCCCTTCTGCTGGCCGGTCTCGCAACCGCTGCGGCGCAGAATGCCAGCCCGACCCCGAATGCCGCCGCTCCGGCCGCGCCGGTGCCCGGTCAGCCGGCCACCATGGCCGACAACCTGCGTCCGACCTTCGTGGCCCAGTCCCCGGACGACATGGTCGCCAGCAAGCTGATCGGGGCCAACGTCACCAACGCGGCCAACGACACGATCGGGCAGATCGCCGACTTCGTCCTCGACCAGAAGGGCAGCGT
This sequence comes from Methylobacterium mesophilicum, assembly GCF_022179445.1. GTDB lineage: Bacteria > Pseudomonadota > Alphaproteobacteria > Rhizobiales > Beijerinckiaceae > Methylobacterium > Methylobacterium mesophilicum. Next base: position 71,231 of record NZ_BPQU01000024.1, read on the forward strand.
GAAGTCCTGGGTCATCGGCGTCGGCGGCTTCCTGGGGATCGGCTCCAAGTACGTGGCCGTCGACCCGTCGGTGATGAAGCTCGACCGGACCGACGACAAGACGCTCCAGGCCCGCATCGACACGACCAAGGATCAGCTGAAGGCCGCGCCGGAATACATCTACCTCGGCAAGGAGCCGCCGAAGGGCGCGGCCGCCGCCCCGCCCGCCGGAGAGCCCGCCGCCAAGCCCTGACATCGGATCCGAGCCGAGCCGGCGGCATAACGCTGGCTTGCCTTCGCGCGCCGTTCCGTGCTGTGCCAGCCGCAGCACGGAGGTCGGAGTCCGATGAAGATGCGCCGCGCCCTGATCCCCCTTCTGGCCTTCTGCCTGGGTCTCGTCGGCCTGACCGGGGCGGCGGTGTTCGCCTTCATGCCGGACCGGGCGCCTGTGGGCGTACCCGGGGTCGGCGGCCCGTTCACGCTGATCGACCAGAACGGGCGCACGGTCACCGAGCGCGACTTCTCCGGCGCGCCGCACCTCGTGTTCTTCGGCTTCACCCATTGCCCGGACGTGTGCCCGACGACGCTGCAGCAGGTCTCGGACGTGCTCGCCGCCCTCGGGCCGAAAGCCGAGCGGATGCGCGTCGCCTTCGTCACCGTCGATCCCGAGCGCGACGACCCGGCGAGCCTGAAGACCTACCTGTCGAGCTTCGATCCGCGCATCACCGGCCTCACCGGCAGCCCCGAGCAGATCGTGGCCACCGAGAAGGCGTACCGGGCCTATGCCCGCAAGGTGCCCGGCAAGGACGGGGACTACACGATGGAGCACACGGCGATCGTCTACGTGATGGACGCGCAGAACCGCTTCCTCGGCGCCCTCGACCTCTCCCGCCCGGCCGAGGAGACCGCGGCGCAGCTGTCCAAGAAGATCTGACGAGAAGATCTGACGAGACGATCCCAACGCGGTCGCGACGGCTCTAAAGCGTCATCCCGGCGTGGAAGCGGTCGGGGGAGAGCGGCAGCAGGAACTGCACGCCGAAGCCCCCCTCGAAGTAGCGCACCAGCCGCCCGGGCGTGCTGCCCACCGTGACGGCCGCCCCGAGGGGCAGCGTGGCCGTGCTGGAGATCGCCACGCCGGAAATCGAGATGTCGATCAGCCGGGCCTTGATCTCCCGGCCACTCTCGACGCGCAGGGTCACCGCCGTGTGGGTCGGCACGAGCCGCTCGTGGGAGCGCCCCTCGGGCAGGCCCAGGATCTCCCGGTTGGCGAGCCAGGTCAGCTGAGATGCGATCTTGTCCCGCTTGCGTGGCGTGGCGTTGAGCTGGACCGCGAAGCCGCCCTCGCTGTGGCGGGCGATGACGCCCTCGATCCGGCCGATATGCTCGAGGTAGAGCACCACGCGCTCGCCGACCTCGCCCACCACCGCGCAGGTCAGCCGGACGCCGCCCGGCGACATGTCCACGGTCTGGCAGGGATATTCCCGGCGGTCGGCCAGCATGTAGCGGCCCAGCACGGCGACCCGGACGCGCTGGTGGCGTCGCTGGTCGGCCGCGTCGCGCCCCCGGCTGGCCGCGCGGCTCACGTCCGTCCCGGCGGTGGCGTCGACCGCGATCATACCGAGATGGGCTCCACGCCGCGACAATCGTCATCGCAAGCTAGACCGGGACTGTTACGAAAGCCTTTTTTCCGATTCGACAATATCCGCCGTGCCGTAGATTTTTCTGTCCTGACCGGGCGTCAGGGCCGGTCTGGCCTGTACAGTTGCCAGTTCGTCCCGATCGGACGCGATCTTCGGTCGAAAAATCGATGTCTAATATTCCAAATGCAGTTCTCGGCGCGCGGTTTTACGCCCGTCCGCCGGCATGAACGAGGAGATGCCCCCGGCGCACCGGGCCGGGAAAGCCGGCAGGACCGCGCAAGGCCGGTCGCGTCGGCGGCGCGGCCTCCATCCTGCGGCCGGGGAGGATGCGCAGGGAGGTGGTCTCGGCCTGGACCAGCGGGCGCAGGCCGATCCAGTGGGGCGTGCTCTCGACGCTGAGGGTGCCGAGCGCCCGGACCTGCATCCGGCCGCGATGGCGCAGCGGCAGGAGCAGGAGTTCCAGATCCACCGCCTCGCCGGCCGTGTTCAGGCCGCGCAGGCCCGCGACCACGCCCAGGGTATCGCTGGCGACGATCTCCACGATGCGCCAGGGGTCGGGCGCCTCCGCGCCCCACAGGCCCGCGAAGGTCTCGCCCTTCAACTCGCGGCCGTAGAGGGCGCAGACCCGCGTGCCGGCGAGCCGAATTGTGGCCGCCCGCGTCGCCATGTCGAGTTCCAGGATCAGGCTGTCGGCCAGCAGATGCCGGATCTCGCCCGGCTCGATCTCGGCGCGCTCGGGCGCGGCGCGCTCACCGCGCAGGCGCTCCCAATAGGCATGGAGCATGCGGCTCGTGGGATGTTTCATCGGAGTCCCGGATCGATACGCCTGGTGTCCGTCCCTGGATCAACTTGGCACATCCGCGCGGGACGAGCCGGTGATCCGGGGCGATCTCGGGCTCCGGGCGCATGCGCCGTGCCGCCCGGCGCGGGATTTTTTTGGGATTGAGACGGGCTCAGATTCAGCCTGCCGGCTTGAGGTTGATCACGGTCTGGATCTCGTCATAGGCGGTGCGCACGCCGCCGCCATCGGTTCGATCGAGCAAGCCGGCGTCCGCCAGGATATCCACCTCCTGACGGACCCGCTTGTAATCCCGGCCCAGCGCCTGCCCGAATTCGGCGACGGACGCCGCAGGGTGCTGGTAGACATGGCGCAGCAGTTCCAGGCGCTTGCCGCTCAGAACCTTGGCCAACCCGTCCCACGTCTCGAACGTGATGTGATGCTCGCCGGTGGAAGCGCCGGCCTCGGCACGGCGGATCGCTTCCAGAAAGCGGGCCTTCGTGGCGACGGGGTCGTATCCGACATGCAGGAAGACATCCGTCATCTTCGTCTCCTCATCGATCAGCAGTCGATAGAGATACGCCCTGTCCCACGGCTGGGAACTGACACGAACATTTCGGCATCCACCCTGTCATTCCGGGCTCGCCTGCGGCGCCCCGGAATGACAAGGCGTTTCATATGGCTGCCCTGGCCGCGCCGATCGAGAAAAGGCTTTTACGGGCTCCAAGATCGGTTTTGGGGCCGCGTTCATGAGTGCGGCGCCCGCAATTCCATATCCGCTCTCGACAGCGCCACTGCACCGGAACATCACCCGAAAAGGCTTCAATACGTCGCCGGGACTTGCCCGATCCCCCTGAGCCCCGACATGGTGCCAGGATGGATGCCTCCCCCGAATTCCCGCGCCAGAGCCGCGTGCCCGTGTTCAACATGCCGGGAGTGGTGACGCTCTCGATCGGATTGCTGATGGCGATCCAGGGCCTGCGCGAGTTCGTGCTGCCGGACACGCTCGACATCCGAGTCGTCCTCGACCTCGCCCTGGTCCCCGCGCGCTGGACGGTGTGGTTCGATCCCGGGAAGGCCGCCGACGTGATCCAGGCGGCCGCCGGCCTCGGCGACCCCGACATGGAGGCCGCCCGCGAGGCGTTCGCCCGCTACATCACCTCCGAGCACGCGCTGCTGCCCTGGACGCTGGCGACCTACGCGCTTCTGCACGGCTCCTGGATGCACGTGATCTTCAACAGCGTCTGGCTGGCCGCCTTCGGGTCGCCGGTGGCCCGGCGGTGCGGCGCCGGGCGCTACTTTCTGATCGCGCTGGCCGGAACCGTGGCCGGCGGCCTGCTGCATGTGCTGATCGACCCCCTGAGCGCGGGACCGCTGGTCGGCGCCTCGGCGGGGATCTCGGCCCTGATGGCGGCGGCCGCCCGCTTCGTGTTCCAGCCGCCCGCCTCCGGGTATGCGGGGCCGCCCTGGCAATTGCCGCCGCACCGGCCGGCCGAGACGATTCCCGAACTCCTGCGCAACCGGACCGCGGTGGCCTTCCTGGCGATCTGGCTCGTCACCAACCTGCTGTTCGGGCTCGTCAGCGTGCCGCTCGTGGGCGAGAACGCCGCGATCGCGTGGGACGCGCATCTCGGCGGCTTCATCGCGGGCTTCCTGCTGTTCCCGCTGCTCGATCGACGCGAGGCGGCCCGGCCCTGAAACGAAGTCCCGGCATCTTGCCAACGCGGCGGATCGGTCACACACTCGCCATAATGTGAACGAGCCGGGGCCAACCCGGACGACAGCGTAACGGAGGCGCCGCGGCTGACGGCGCACGCACCGCGTCACAGGGAGAGAGCCATGACCGTCGCACGCATCCTCGCCGAGAAGGGCAGCTCCGTCGTCACCGTGAGCCCCGACAAGACCCTCGAGGACGTGATCCAGATCCTCGCCGACAAGCGGATCGGCGCGCTGGTGGTCGCCCACGCCGACGGGGCGGTGGCCGGGATCATCTCGGAGCGGGACATCATGCGGGCGCTCGCCCGCCACGGCGGCGCGACCTTCGATGCGCCTGTCTCGGACCACATGACCGCCGACGTCACCACCTGCGGCCGGAGCACCACCCTCGAGGAGGTGATGGGCCTGATGACGCAAGGGCGGTTCCGCCACGTCCCCGTCTGCGAGGACGGCCGCCTCGTCGGCCTGATCTCGATCGGCGACGTGGTGGCGCGCCGCATCGCCACGGTCGAGGCCGAGCACCAGGCCCTGCGCGACTACATCACCATGGCGTGAGATCGCGCGCCGGCCGGACGCGGAGTCCGGCCGGGGTCGCCTATGCCTTCGCGGGGTCGAGGGTGACGTGCCAGAGGTCGGCGTCGGCCGCGTCCTTGAGGGTCACGGTCATCTGCTCGGTGTCGCCGTCCACCGCGACGTGGCCGAAGAACTGGTAGCCGGCGGCCGGTGACAGATTCACCTGGCCCTTGTCGGGCGCCTTCACGTAGCGCAGCTGCGGGCCGAACGTGTTGTCCAGTGCGTTGGGGCCGAACGTGCCGGCGTGGAGCGGGCCGGAGACGAACTCCCAGAACGGGTCGAAATCCTGGAACTGCGCTTTGTTGGGGTCGTAATAGTGGGCGGCCGTGTAGTGCACGTCCGCGGTCAGCCAGACGGTGTTGCGGATCTTGGCCTGCTTGATGAAGCGCAGCAGGTCGGCGATCTCCAGCTCGCGCCCGAGCGGCGGCCCGTCGCCCTGCGCCACCGCCTCCGAGCCGAAATTGCGGTCGACATCGTAGGTCACCACGAGGCCGAGCGGCATGTCGGCGGCGATCACCTTCCAGGTCGCGCGGGACTCCGTGAGAGCGCGCTTCAGCCACGCGATCTGCTGCGGCCCGAGGAAGTGCGCGTCCGGGCCGTATTCTGTCTGCCGGTTCTCGCCGTTCGGGCCCCGGTAGGAGCGCATGTCGAGCATGAACACGTCCACCAGCGGGCCGTAGGCGATCTTGCGGTAGACCCGGCCGGGCTCGGCCGGCTCGAAGCGCATCGGCATGTATTCGTGGAAGGCGCGCGCCGCGCGCAGCTGCATCGCGAGCACGTTCGGGTCGGTGTACTTCTTCTTGAGGTGCTCGGCCCGGGTGAGCGGCTCGCCCGGCCACCAGTTGTTGGTGACCTCGTGGTCGTCCCACTGCGCCAGGATCGGCACGGCGGCGTTCATCGCGAGCACGTTCCGGTCGGTGAGGTTGTACTTGTGGCGGCCGCGGAACTCGGTGAGCGTCTCGGCGGGCTTCGAGACCTCCTCGGTGACGCGGTTGCGCCAGAGGCTGCCGTCCGGGAGCTTCACCTCGGCCTGGATCGGCCCGTCGGCATAGATCGTGTCGCCGGAATGGATGAAGAAGTCCGGGCGGTTCTTGAGGATCGCGGAGTAGATCGTCATGCCGCCGCGGGCCTCGTCGATGCCCCAGCCCTGGCCTACCGTGTCGCCCGACCAGCAGAACGAGACCGAGCGCTTGTCCGCCGGCGCGGTGCGGAACCGCCCGACCTGCGCGGGTCCGACGATGGTCGGCGCGGCGACATCCTGCAGCCGGACCCGGTAGAACACGTCCTGCCCCGGCGGCAGCCCGGTCAGCGCCACCTTCACGGTGCCGTCGCTCTCGGGCAGCGCGTCCGCGAAGACCCCGCCGCGGATCTCGGAGAGGCTCTCGGTGGTGGCCCACTCGATCATCGCCCGGGCCGGACGGTCGGAGCGGGCCCAGACCACCGCCGAATCGGTGCCGACATCGCCGGACTGGAGGCCGTGGCTGAGGAGCGGCCGGTCGGCGGCCCGGCTCAGGCCGGGGCGGGCCAGGCCGGTGGCGATCCCGACGAGGCTCGCGCCTCCGGACAGAAGGATCTGGCGGCGGCTCGTATACATTGGAAGCCCTCTAGGTCGATGAGGGCCCATCGCAACCGCTCGTTACAACCGCGTGACGATCCTCGGGCGCGACGCCGCCTGCGGCGAGCGCTCTAGGCCCGCGCGGCGGCGCCGTTCACGACGGCGCGGATCCGGGGCAGGGCCGCCCGGGCCGCCCGGTAGCCGATATCGATCCCCTCGGCGGCCTTGTGAAAGTCGAACAGGCCGAAGCCGGCGACATCCGGGCCGATCGCCACGTCCGGCGGGTCGCGTTCCAGCCGCGCCCGGGAGATCCGGTCCTGGGTGATGTTGAAGGCGCCCAGCACCACCCGGGCGATGCCCGGGACCGGGATCTCGGGTTCCTGGGGCTCGAAGCCCGGCAGGCACGCGCGGATCACCTGGAGGAAGCTGCGGCGCGCGGCCGGCGTCGGCACCTCGTGCACCACCGGGCCGCCGGTATCGCCGTTGAGGTTCACGCAGATGACGAGGTCGGCCCCGAGCGTGCGGGCGAGCGCCACCGGCACAGGGTTGACCAGGGTCCCGTCCATCAGCACGCGCCCCTCGTGGGTCACGGGCGGGAACAGGCCGGGGATCGCGTAGGAGGCGCGCACCGCCTCCACGGTCGGGCCCTCGGTCAGGCTCACCTCCAGGCCGCTGCCGAACTCGGTGGCGACGCAGCCGAAGCGGATCGGCAGGCTCTCGATCCGGCGCGTGCCGAGATCGGCGAACAGGCGCCGACGCAGGCGGTTGCCGGCGATCAGCCCGGAACCGGGAAAGCGCGGGTCGATCAGCCGGACCACCCGGTGCCGGGTCAGTTCCCGCGCGAAGGTCTCCAGCCGGTCGAGGCGCCCCGCGGCGTAGCAGGCGCCGACCACCGCCCCGATCGAGCAGCCGGCCACCACGGTGGGATGGATGCCGCCTTCCTCGAGGGCGCGGATCACCCCGATATGGGCCCAGCCCCGGGCCGAGCCGCCGCCCAGCGCCAGGCCGATGCGGGGGCCGGCGCTCGGCAGGGGCCGGATCGGCTCGACGGTGCCGGGAAGGAAATAGGGGACGGCCGGACATTCTTGCCACTGCAAGGCAAGGGACGCGCTCATGTCCCGGCGGCCTCCAGGGTGACGGCGCCGTCCGGCCCGCGCACGACGCGGCGGTAGAAGCAGGCCCGGCGGCCGGTGTGGCAGCAGCCGCCGTCGCCGCCGACCTCCACGCGGATCAGCAGCGCGTCCTGGTCGCAATCGACCCGCATCTCGACGACGCGCTGGATCTGCCCGCTGGTCGCGCCCTTGTGCCAGAGTTCCTGCCGGGACCGCGACCAGTACCAGGCTTCCCCGGTGGCGATGGTCCGGGCCAGGGATTCGGCGTTCATGTGGGCGAGCATCAGCACGCGCCCGTCATGGGCGTCGACCGCGATGCAGGCGACCAGGCCGTCCCGGTCGAAGCGCGGGGTCAGGCCCGTGCCTTCCTCGACCTCGGCCCGGGTGCCGGGGGGATCGAAAGCGCTATCGCTTGCGGTCATGGCGGCAGAAGCGAGTCCGGTGGAGCTTGAATCGACGCTATGGGGTGTAGCCCGATCGATGAAGGCCGCGTGACGATGGCCGCCCGATCGGGGCATCCGGCCTGCGGTTACTTGGTGCCGCCGCGCACCAGGGTGAGGAAGCGCACCTGCTCGCTGGCGTCGTCCTTGAAGACGCCGCGGAACTGGCTGGTGATCGTCGAGACGCCGGCCTTCTGCACGCCGCGCATCGCCATGCAGAGGTGCTCGGCCTCCACCATCACGGCGACGCCCCGGGGCTTGAGGATGCTCTCGATCACGTCGGCGACCTGCGCGGTCATGGTCTCCTGCGTCTGCAGGCGGCGCGCGAAGGTGTCGACCACGCGGGCGAGCTTCGAGAGCCCGACGACCCCGCGGGTCGGGTAATAGGCGATGTGGGCGAGCCCCATGAACGGCACCATGTGGTGCTCGCAATGGGAGTAGAACGGGATGTCGCGCACCAGCACGATGTCCGAATAGCCCTCGACCTCCTCGAAGACGCGGGCCAGCAGGGCCTCGGCATCCATCTCGTAGCCGCCGAACAGCTGCCCGAAGGCCTTGGTGACCCGGGCCGGCGTGTCGCGCAGACCCTCGCGGGTCGGATCGTCGCCGGCCCATCGCAGGAGCGTGCGCACCGCGGCCTCGGCCTCGGCACGGCTCGGGCGGCCGGTCTCGATCCCCTCGGGCACGCGGGTGGCGGAGGCGGGCTCCGGCGCGACCTCGACCGCTGCGGGGCGGCCGTCATCGACCGGTCGGTTGTCGTTGCGCATGCCGGTCAGACTCTGTCCCAGATCCCGCCCATCGATGCCGCCCCGGTCCGGACCCTGTCCTTCGCCTCGATAGGACAATGATTTAAGCGCGGCATCCATGGCATCTCCGGCCCGCGCCACACGGGACTTCATCGTGGTGCTGTCAGGCTTGGCATACATCGTCGGATCGCGTCGGGCCTGTGAGGGAGATCCCGGGCTCGAAACAAGTTCGAGCCGGCGCCCCGGTTGGACTAGAGCCGTGGGAACTACCTTGGCCGTGGGCGCGACCCTGGTCGACGAACCGCCTCCTCGCGAAGCGACCGTCGGGGGCCTATATCATTGTTCGCGCGGCAACACGCAATGCACGGGTCGCGCGGCAGAATCCCGATGGGCAATAGCCCGATCGGATGACGCACCCGCCCGAGGCCCCGATGCTCGACGACATCTACAACCGCCGTATCCTCGAACTGGCCGCCGACATCCCGCATCTGGGACGCCTGGAGCGGCCCGATGCCAGCGCCACCGCGCATTCCCGTTTGTGCGGCTCGACGGTGACGATCGACCTCGTACTCGGCGCGGACGGCCGCGTGGCCGACTTCGCTCAGGAGGTCCGGGCCTGCGCCCTCGGGCAGGCCTCCTCGTCGCTGATGGGCCGCCACGTGGTCGGCGCCACCGAGGACGAGCTGCGCGGCGTCCGCGAGGCCATGCGGGCGATGCTCAAGGCCAACGGTCCCGCGCCCGACGGGGCCTGGGCGGACCTCGCGGTCCTGGAGCCGGTGCGGGAGTTCAAGGCGCGCCATGCCTCGACCCTGCTGACCTTCGACGCGGTGGTCGACGCCCTCGACCAGATCGCCGCCAAGCGCCAATCCGGCGGAGAACAAGCCACCGGAAAGCCGGCTACAGCGGCGACGGCCGCCGCGTAGGCCCCGATGGTCCGCCGCGCCGCGCATTGGGCGATTCGCACCTACCAGCTGACCCTGTCGGGCTTGATCGGCCGCCAGTGCCGCCACTGGCCGAGCTGCTCCGAATACGCCGACCAGGCCATCGCCCGGCACGGCCTCTGGCCGGGCGCCTGGATGGGATTCGCACGGATCTGCCGCTGTGGCCCGTTCGGTACCCACGGCATCGATCTCGTGCCGGAGCGGCTGCCGGGCGGGGGCGTCTGGTACCGCCCCTGGGCCTATGCCCGCTGGCGCGGCGTCGAGGCGCCGCCGTCGCCCTTCGCCTGCGAGGCGGTGGCGGTCGGGCCCGACCGCCCGGCCGAGGCCGGCCGGGATGGAGCGCGGCGTTCCAGCGGCCTCTGACGACCGCGCGTTCCGCCATCCACAGGCCGCCGCCGATCGGACGAGGCCTGGCAACCGATCCCGCGGAGTCCGGTTGTCTCTCCAGATGGCTCGGCCCTGCGCGGCTGGGCGGCAATCCAGAGCGTGCGAACCATGTCCACCGAATTCAGAGGCAAGACGCATATCGACATCTTCGACCGGGTCATGCGCGAAGAATGGGCGCAGCGCTTCGGTGTCAGCGAGGAGCGGCTGCGCAAAGCCGTGACCATGGTGGGGAGCCGGATCACCAGCGTCGCCGCCTATCTCGACAAGCCGGCCTCGTGATGAAGGGCGACTCGTCCGAATCCGGTCGCGACGCACGGTCTATTCCGGAACCCGCTGCCCCGGAGCCGGCGATCCCGGAGAGCGGGCCGCGGCCACCCCCCTCACGGATCGAGGACAAATCTGCGCCGGACGCGATCCCGTTCGAGCAGATCCGGGAGCGCGCCTACGAGTTGTGGGAGCGCAACCACCGGCCGGAAGGCTTCGAGATCGAGTTCTGGCTGCTGGCGGAGCGGGAACTGCGCAAGGAACGCAGTCGCAAGTAGGCCGAGGCGGCACCGGTGCCTCCGCGGACCGATCCGCCGTCGTCCTGAGCCCTTCGACGGCTGGCGTGGCTTTGCCAGATGGCGCAGGCTTTGCGACAGGTCGCCGCGACGGCCCTCAGCGGCGACCGGCGATGTCGAGGGGACGGAAATGGACCCGGGTAATCTGCCAGACCGGCCTTGCCGTGCTTCGCGGACGAAGTGTCTCGCTGTTCCAGGGCGTCGGACCCAGAGCGATGCCCGGAGCTGCGCGTGAGCGCCGTAACCCGCCGGGCCTTCGCCGAACTCGGCCTCGGCGGCGCGGCCATGGCCGCCGCCGCGGGCGGATCCCAGGCTGGGCCGGCCCCCGCGAGCGGCGGGGGGCGGCCCGGGGCGCTGACCGTGGCCCCGACCTCGCAGGCCGGGCTCGGACCGCGGCTGACCCTGCACGCGCTCGACAACGCCCACGGGACCCCGGCGGCCGGCCTGGTCTGCGACCTGTCGATCCGCGAGGGCGACGTCTACCGGCCGATCAAGACGGTCACCACCGCGGCCAACGGCAGGCCGGCCGAACCCCTCCTCGTCGACGACGCGCTGAAGGCCGGCCGCTACGAACTGGTGCTGCATGTCGGGGCGTATTTCGCGGCCCTCGGGGCGACCCTGCCGAGCCCGAACTTCCTGAGCCTCGTGCCGATCCGCTTCCAGGTCCGCGACGCGCGCCAGCGCTACCACCTGCCGGTGCTGTTCACGCCCTGGGGCTATTCCTACTATCGGGGCAGCTGAGCCCAATCTCACGGGACCCGCATCCATGGCCGGCATCTCGACGCATGTCCTCGATACCGACCGCGGCCGCCCCGCCGCGGGCGTCCGGATCGACTTCTCGGTCCTGGAGGACGGGACGTGGCGGCTGGTGAAGAGCGTCGTCACCAACGCGGATGGGCGCACCGACGCGCCGATCCTGCCGGCCGGCGAAGCCCGGACCGGGCAGTACGAGCTGGCGTTCCACGTCGCGGATTACTTCCGGGACCGTCCGGGCACTGACCCGGGCGACGTCTTCATCGACGACCCGGTGGTGCGCTTCGCGATCTTCGATGCCGGGCAGCACTACCATGTGCCGATGCTGTGCGCGCCGGCGAGCTTCACCACCTACCGCGGCAGCTGAAGCGTCATGCCCGATCTGTCGGCGATCAACCGGTTGGACGAAAAGGCCTTCGTGACGCTGCTCGGCGGCGTGTTCGAGCACGCGCCCTGGGTGGCGCAGGCCGCCTGGCCGCACCGGCCCTTCGCGAGCCTCGCCGCCCTGCACGACGCGATGATGCAGGCGGTGCGCACCGCGCCACCGGAGCGCCGCCGCGCCTTCCTCAACAACCATCCGGAGCTGGCCGGCCCGGAGGCCCGGGCCCGCAGCCTGACGGCGGATTCGACGCGCGAGCAGGGCAGCGCCGGCCTCGACCGCATCGACGCGGAGGAAGGCGCGGCCTTCGATCGCCTGAACGCGGCCTATCGCGCCCGGTTCGGCTTCCCGTTCATCATCGCGGTGCGCGGGCGCGGGCGGGCCGAAATCCTCGCCGCGTTCGAGGCGCGCCTGTCCCGGGAACCGGCCGCCGAGGAGGCGACCGCCCTCGAGGAGGTCGCCCTGATCACCCGCATGCGCCTCGACGGGCTGGTCTCGGCCTGACCCGGCTCAAGCCTCGGCCGCCGTCTTCGCTTCGACCAGGGCCGCCTCGAACCCGGTGAAGGCCGTGGTGGCCTGGTCCCAGGCCTGGGACCGCACGTGGCGGCCCAAGGCCGCGGCGAGTTCCCGCGCCCGGGTGAGGGCCGATTCCACGGCGGCCGGTCGGGCCGGATCGGCCGGGATGCCGACCGGCGGCGTGTCGGCCGGGCGCATCCCCACCAGGGTCGCCGCCATGGCCCGGCGCCAGGCCGCGCAATCGGCCGGGATGCGGGCGAGCCGCATCGCCGCGTCGCTCCCGGCCTGCCGGTCGAGCAGGGTGCGGCCGAGATCCTCGATCCGGTCGAGCTGGCCCAGCGCGTCGCCGATCTCCCGGCGGCCCTTGTCGGTGCCCTCCGCGATCCGGCCGACGCTCCGGGCGATCTCGCCGGTGGCCTGGATCTGCTGGCCCATGATCTCGGAGGCCTCGCGCATCTGGGCCGCCACCGTGGCGACGGCGCCGCTCTCCGCCTCGACCCGGACGTTGGCCCGCACCATGGCGGCGGCGCCGGTCTCGACGGCGCTGCGGCTGCGCGTGACCGCCGCCTGCATCGCCGCCATCTCCTCGCGGAGACCGCCGAGCCGGGCGCGGATCTCGTCCGTCGCCTTCGCGGTCTGCGCGGAGAGCATCTTCACTTCCGCCGCGACGACCGCGAAGCCCCGGCCGGCCTCACCGGCCCGGGCGGCCTCGATGGTGGCGTTGAGGGCCAGCAGGTTGGTCTGGGCCGAGATCGCCGCGATGGTGCCGGCCATCTCCTCGATCCGCAGGGCGGCGGCCGAGAAGCTGTCGAGCCGGCTGCCGATCTCGTCGGTGCCCTGCTCGATCCCGCGCATGCCGTCGCTGGCGCGCTGAAGGTCGTCGACGCAGGTGGCGATGCCGGCGCGGGCGGTCTCGGCGGTCTCGGCCGCCGAGGAGGAGCGGGCCGCGATCTCGCTGGTGCTGGCGGCCAGTTCCTCGCTGGCGGCGGCGATCAGCCGGGCCTGCTCGGCGGTGCCGGAGGCGTCGTGCGTCATCCAGCCGATCGAGGTGCCGGCATCCGAGGCCGCAGCCGACAGGCGCGCCAGGAGCGCCATCAATTCGCGGTCGGGCGCTGCAGCCTGCGGGACGATGTCCAGGACGGTCGTTGCAACGGGCGCGGACGTCTGGGCGTCGGCCGTCACCGCGGTCCCGGCCAGCTCCGGGGCCGGGCGCTTGCGGCGCAAACTCAACATGCGGGGGCTCCTGCGAACGTCGATTCGGGAGCCATATTCGCATGGAACCTTCAACCGAAGGTGAAGGATAACCGTCCCTTATTGGAATTGGACGAAGCCGCGATCCCCTGTCGGCACCCCCGGACGACAACCGTCCGGGGGTGCCGTCGCATCTCACTCGCCGGTCAGGGCGGCCTTGGTGCGGGACCACCAGCCTGCGCGCTTGGGCCGGTCCGGATCGCTGGGCTGGGTCAGCACCACAGCAACCGGCTCGGGCGGCGGGGCGGCCTCCGTCGGCGCCGCCTCGGGCGGGGCCTCCGCGGCCTGCGTCTCGAACCGCTCCGCAGCCTGCCTCTCGAACCGTTCCGCGGACTCCGGAGCGGCCGCGACCGGCAACTCGACGGCGACCTCGTCGTGGACGGGGGACGGCGCGGCCTCGACCGCCTCGGCCACCGCCTCGGCGCTCACCGGCTCCTCGGCCGACAGGGCGACCGCATCGGCATCCCCCTCCGCGGAACCTTCCGCGTCGCCGCCCTCGCGGGTGCGACCCTCGGCGCGGCCACGACCGCCCCGGCGTCCGCGGCGACGGCGGCGCGTGCCGTCCTCCTCGGACCGGGCGGACTCCTCCGCGACGGCGACGGTCTCGTCGGCTTCGGCCCCCTCGGCGGCCACCGCCGCGATCGGCGTCTCGGTGGGCTCGTCGGACTCGGGGGCGTCCTCGGTGCCGCGCTCCTCGTCCGGGTCGTCGGAGTCCTGACGCTCGCCGTCGGCCTGGCCCTCCTCGGACCGGCCGTCCTGGCGACCGCCGCGCCGACGGCGCCGACGGCGGCGGCGGCGGCCGTCGCCCTCGTCGCGAGTCTCATCCTCACGGGCGCCGTCCTCGCGCGCCTCGGTCCGCACCTCTTCCGCGTCACCTTCGGACTCCGCCTCGGCCAGGTCGGCCTCCTCGACGTCGTCCTCGTCCTCAAACTCCATGGCGGGCGAGATCGCCTGCGCGCGCACGCCCGTCACCGGACCCTCCGCCCGCTGGGCCGGCTCGCCGCGGTCGAGCTGGAACGCGGTGGTCACCGGCAGCCGCTCGTCGGCCGCGATCGTGAGCGTGACGCCGAAGCGGATTTCCAGCTCGCGCAGGTGCCCGCGCTTCTGGTTGAGGATGTACAGCGCCACCTCGGTCTTGGTGCGCAGGATCAGGTTGTGGGAGGCCGACTTGAGCAGCGCCTCCTCGATGGAGCGCAGGATGTGCAGCGCCACGGAAGCGGTGGCCCGCACGTAGCCCGAGCCGCCGCAATGCACGCAGGGGATCGAGGACGATTCGAGCACGCCGGTGCGGATGCGCTGCCGGCTCATCTCCATCAGGCCGAAGGGCGAGATCCGGCCGACCTGGATGCGGGCGCGGTCGTTTTTCAGGCAATCGTTGAGCTTCTTCTCGACCGCGCGGTTGTTGCGCTTCTCCTCCATGTCGATGAAGTCGATGACGATCAGGCCCGCGAGGTCGCGCAGGCGCAGCTGGCGGGCGACCTCCTCGGCCGCCTCCAGGTTCGTCCGCAGCGCGGTGTCCTCGATGTCGTGCTCGCGGGTCGAGCGGCCCGAGTTCACGTCGATCGAGACCAGCGCCTCGGTCGGGTTGATGACCAGGTAGCCGCCGGATTTCAGCGAGACGTGGGTCGAGAACATCGCGTCGAGCTGCTGCTCGACGCCGTAGCGGGCGAAGATCGGCGTCGGGTCGCGGTAGGGCTTCACGACCTTGGACTGGCCGGGCATCAGCATCCGCATGAAGTCCTTGGCCTCGGCGTAGGCTTCCTCGCCGGAGACCAGAACCTCGTCCAGGTCCTTGTTGTAGAGGTCGCGGATGGCCCGCTTGATCAGCGATCCCTCCTCGTAGACGAGTGCCGGCGCCATCGAGGTCAGGGTCAATTCGCGGACCGACTCCCACAACCGCATCAGGTACTCGAAGTCGCGGGCGATCTCGGGCTTGGAGCGCGAGGCGCCGGCGGTGCGCAGGATCACGCCCATGCCGTCCGGCACTTCCAGGTCGGCCACGACCTCCTTAAGGCGCTTGCGGTCGGCGGCCGAGGTGATCTTCCGGGAGATGCCGCCACCGCGGCCGGTGTTGGGCATCAGCACCGAGTAGCGGCCCGCGAGCGACAGGTAGGTGGTGAGCGCCGCACCCTTCGTGCCGCGCTCCTCCTTGACCACCTGCACCAGGATGATCTGGCGGCGCTTGATCACCTCCTGGATCTTGTAGTGGCGCCGGTAATGGCGCGGCCGCTCGGGGATCTCCGCGAGCGCGTCGCCGTTGCCGCCGACCTGCGCGATCCGGGGCTCGGCATCGGGGTCGTCGGAATCCTCATCCGACTCCTCGTCGGACTCGTCCTCGTCCTCGTCGTCCGAGTCGTCCTCGTCCGAATCGTCTTCGTCGTCCTCGGACTCCTCGTCCTCCAGGTCGGCGTCAAGCTCGGCCTCGTCGTCGGCCTCGCCCGTCGCGGACGCGCCGCGGCCGGACGCCTCGACGGCATCCTCGGCGATCGTCTCGGCCGGCGCGTCGGCGACGGTCAGGGCCTCGGCCACGGCGACCACGGCCTCGGGCTCGACCGTGTCGTCATGGTCGGCCGTCTGCCGCTCGCCGGCTTCGGCGTGAGCCTCGACGGTCGGCGCGGCTTCGGCGGAAGGCTCGGGAATGTCCCCGGCGGCGGTCTCGGAGGTGATCGCCTCCTGCACGGCTTCCGGGTTCTCGGCGAGGGTGTCGGGCGTCCCGTCCGGGGCGGGCCCGGCCTCGTGCGCCTCGGCGTGATCCCCGCCCTGCGGTGCGTCCGCGTGCGGTACATCGGCGGCCGGCTGGAACTCCGAATCCTGCTGGGACTCCAGGCCCAGCGGGGCCTCGGACGCGTCCTCGGCGCTCACCGTCTCGTCGGTGCGCGAGCGGGCCTCGGCGCGGCGTCCGCGGGAGCGGCGGGGCGAACGGCGACGGCGCTCCTCGCGCTCGCGATGCTCCTCGGCGTCGCGCGCCTCGTCCTCCAGCAGCGCCTGCCGGTCGGCCAGCGGGATCTGGTAGTAGTCGGGGTGGATCTCGTTGAAGGCGAGGAAGCCGTGGCGGTTGCCGCCGTACTCGACGAAGGCCGCCTGGAGCGACGGCTCCACCCGGGTGACCTTGGCGAGGTAGATGTTGCCGCGCAGCTGGCGCCGGTTGGCGGCTTCGAAGTCGAACTCCTCGACCCTAGACCCGTGGACCGTGACGACCCGGGTCTCCTCCGGGTGCATCGCGTCGATCAGCATTTTGTTGGCCATGTCGGACTCTCGGCATGGCGGCCGACGTCGTTCTCCGTGCCCGTGGTCCCGGCGGCGCCTCGCACGACCTCAGAACGGTCGCGCATGGAGCCGGCCTCGTCGCCGAGGCGGCTGGGTTCGAGGGGAAATTGCCGTCAACCGCCGTTCGGCGCCCTGGGCGCCTGGGGTTGAACTTGGCCGGTAGGCTGAACGGGCCGGTGCGACGCAGATCCTGCGCCTCCGGGGCACGCGCAGCGCCATGCTGAGCCGTGCGTCCGTTCATCCTGGTTCCGACCTCGCGAAACAATCTCGGCCGGATGGGACCGGCCGTGAAATCTGGATGCGGCGGAAAAGCTCCACCGCGTCGTGCGACACCTGCCCGATCGGGAAAACACCCGTCGCCGCCAGGCGGGCAAACAGGCCCGCCGCGACGTCGCGTCCGTTTTCTCGAAGGAATTCGGCCGCGTCCGCAAGCCGTTACGACGGCCGGCGGGACCGGAGAAGGGTCAGTATCATTACAGACGGCCACGGGGATTTGGCAAGGGTCAAGCGCGGGACGATCAGGGCGATCGCTTGAAAGGAATGGATTTCGGTGTTGCCTTTTGCGTGATTCACA
>NZ_BPQU01000025.1 GCF_022179445.1 Methylobacterium mesophilicum
CGACCCGGCCTGACGGCCGGCCCACCCTCCCCCGCAGAGGGGGGAGGGAGCGCGCACCTGGCCTTCCGGACCAGCATCTACCGGGACCGGCACGGTACCAGACTGAGGGTTGTGCACGTCGTAGCCCGCACGGGAGAGGCGACCCGCACCTTCTGGCCTTGTCGGCACGTCCGCGCGATCCACCTTGACGGCACCGCGCCGATCCGTCCGGCGGCCCCTCACGGAACATCCCGATGGCGATCGACCCGACCCTGCGCGATGCGCTCTCCGCCGTAACGCCGGCCAGCTTGGCGCGGGCACTGGCGCGTGCCGGGATCAAGGCGTTCAGCCCACGCGGCCTGTCGGGGCGGGGGGGTAGCGCCATCGGTCCGGCCTACACCCTCCGGATGATTCCCGCTCGAAACGATGCCGCCGGCGACCTCGCGGCTGCGATCGACGCCGTTCCGGAAGGTGCCCTGCTGGTGATCGATGCCGCGGGTTCCGGACTCGCCCTCCCCTTCGGAGCGATCGTGGCGGCACGGCTCGCCCAGCGCGGCGTCGCCGGCTTGATCACCGACGGCGCCCTTCCGGATCCGGCCGGCCTGCCGGTCTGGTGCGCGCAGGAGGCCGGCAGCGAGACCCTCGCCCTGGTCGGCGCTCAGGAACCCGTCTCGTGCGGCGGGGCCGCCATCCATCCCGGCGACATCGTGGTCTGCGGGTCCGGCGGGATCGTCGCGCTGCCGGCCGACCTCGCCGAGCAGGTCGCCCTGGAGGCCGTCGAGCAACAGCGCCTGGACCTGTGGATCCAGCGCGAGGTCGAGAAGGGCGAAAACCTCGCCAGCCTGCTGCCGCCGGACGCCGCAGCCCTGGCCAGGTTCGAGGCCGAGACAAAGCCGGCTTAGCGCATCGTGCCGGATACCGGAACCGGCACGATGCGCTAACTTATTCATCCGCATCGTCTTTTTCCGAAAGCCGGCGTCCACCTTTCGGAACGATGCTATAGGGCGTCGCCATGTTCTTCCCGCTTTCGAAGGTGGTCTACTTTCTGATCACCCCATCGAATTTCTGCCTCTTCGCCGTCCTGATCGGCCTCGGTCTGGTGGCGGTGACGCGCCGGCGACGCTCCGGTCTGGGGCTCGCCGGTCTCGGCCTGCTGGGCCTGATACTGGGCGGTTTGTCACCGCTGTCGGACATGGCGATGTTGCCGCTGGAGCAGCGCTTCGCGCCGTACCCGGACGACGGGCCCGCGCCGACCGGGATCGTCGTGCTCGGCGGTGCCATCGAAGCGGGTCCGTCCGAGGTGCGGGATCAGGTCATCGTCAACGATGCCGGCGAGCGGCAGATCTACTTCGCCGACCTCGCCCGCCGTTTCCCCGGGGCCCGGCTGGTCTTCTCCGGCGGCAGTGGCTTCATCGGGGGCGGCATTTCGGAGGCCGACATCGTCAGTCGCCAGGCGGATGTCATCGGGCTGCCGCGGACGCGCATGATCCTTGAGAACCGATCGCGCAACACCTACGAGAACGCGATGTTCTCCGCTGCGCTGGTTCAACCGAAGCCCGGCGAGCGCTGGTTGCTCGTGACGTCGGCCTGGCACATGCCGCGGGCGATCGGGTGCTTCCGACAGGCCGGCTTCACCGTCGATGCCTTCCCGGTGGATTACCGGACCCGGGGCTGGGGCGACGTCGCCCATTTCCACGGCTTCGCTTCGGAGGGGCTCCTCCAACTCGATCTTGCCGTGAAGGAATGGATCGGCCTCGTGGTCTATCGGCTCGCCGGCTACACGCCGGATTGGCTGCCCGGGCCGGAGCCGGTCGCCGCACCCGGCAGCGCCAGCCGGTAGATCCCCCGGAAGTCGTCCGGGTCCACCGGCTTACCCTTGCGCAGGATCGCGACGCGACCCGCATGGGCGAGCCGCACCGCCACCCGGCGCACCGGCTGCATCAGCGGCCCCCATCCGTCCGGGTGTGGACCGCCCAGGGCCCTGGCCACCTCCGACGGGCAGATCGTCTTGCCGGCGCCGCGCTCGGCCACGAGGCCCAGCAGGGTTTCCTCGATCGCCGCCTCGTCCGCTTTGGTCGTGGTCATATCCGTGCCTCCTCGGCGGGGGCCAGGAGCGGACCCTCGTGCGGCCCTTCACCGGCCTCCAGCAACGCCTTGCGGATCTCCGAGGCGAACTGTCGACGCCACATGATGATGACCACGGCGGTTGTCGAGGCGAGCAACACATATGGGCTGATGAACCAGCCGAGATAGGCCAGCGCGAAGAAGAACGCGCGCTGCCCCCGGGCGAAATGGCGCCCGGCGCTGACGTTCATCGCCGCCACCCGGCGGACGGCCCGCAGCATCTCGCCGTCGCTGACGCCGGACCCCTTCGACGGCACCGCTCCGAGCAGGATCGCCGCGTAGTTGAACAGCCGGTAGGCCCAGGCGAACTTGAAGAACGCGTAGACGAACACGAAGGCGAGGCCGGCGACCTTCAGCTCCCAGGTGGTCCGGTTCGCCACCGTGCCGAACGGCAGGGTCGCGAACAGGTTCAGCACGTCGTCGCCGGAGCGCGACAGGGTCAGCACCGAGCCCAGCGCGATCAGCGAGGTCGAGGCGAAAAAGGCGGTCCCGTTCTGCAGCGAGGCGTTGATCTGCGTGTCGACCACCCGGTTGTCGCGGCCGATGACCTGCCGCGCCCAGTTGGAGCGGTGGACGTTCATGATCTGGCTGAGGGAGACCATCCGGCCGCGCAGGCGCCCGACCGACAGGCCGTACGCCACCCAGGCCAGGATGAAGTAGACCAGGGCCCCGATATCGAGGGGCGAGAAGGCGGCGCTGCCGGTGGTCGGGTCGGTCATGATCTCGGAGCGCCAGGAGCGGAATCGGATACGGCCTCACGGCCATACCAGTCCGGCCCGCCCCGCAGAACCCGCCCGGCTCAGCCCCGCAGGATGTCGAAGCCGCGCGTGTCTGGCGGGTCGCCGCATTCCTTGACGATGACCTCGCTGACGCTGGCGTGCGGCGGGCCGGAGCGGCACAGGGCGACCATCCGGTCCACCGCATCCGACGGACCGCCGAACACGGCCTCGACCGAGCCGTCGGCGCGGTTGCGGACGAAGCCGGTCAGATCCAGCGCGCGCGCTTCGGCCTGGGTCCAGGCCCGGTAGGACACGCCCTGGACGCGTCCCTTGACGATTACGGAGACGGTGCGCGTCGCGCTCATCGGATCGGCACCGCCTCGAAACAGGCCCGCGCGACAGGCGCGGGCCGCCCTACAGATTACTCGGCGGCCATCGGGCGACGCACGCCGGCGCCGACCGGGGCCGAACGCGTCTCGCCCGTCCGGACGTGGGTCGAGTAGAGCATCAGGCCGGTGAAGGCGAGGCCGCCGACGATGTTGCCGAGCAGGGTCGGGATCTCGTTCCACAGCAGATAATCCATGACGGTCAGGTGGCCGCCCATCAGGATCGCCGACGGGAACAGGAACATGTTCACGACCGAGTGCTCGAAGGTCATGAAGAAGAACACCGTGATCGGCATCCACATGGCGATCACCTTGCCGGGCACCGAGGTGGACAGCATCGCCCCGATCACGCCGGTGGAGACCATCCAGTTGCACATCATGGCGCGCACGAAGAGCGTCAGCATGCCGGCGGCGCCGTACTTCTCGTAGCCGAGGGTGCGCGCCTCGCCGATGCCGGCGATCGCCTTGCCGACCGCGTTCGGCTCGGTGGCGAAGCCGAAGGTGAACACGATCGCCATCATCAGCGCGGTGGTGAGCGCGCCGGCGAAGTTGCCGAAGAACACCAGCGTCCAGTTGCGGGCGATGCCGGCCACGGTGACGCCCGGGCGCTTGTCGATCAGCGCCAGCGGGGTGAGCACGCAGACGCCCGTGAACAGGTCGTAGCCGAGCAGGTACAGCATCGAGAAGCCGACCGGGAACAGCAGCGCGCCGACCAGCGGCTGCCCGGTGGTCTGGTTGATCGTCACCGCGAAGGCGGCCGCGAGCGCCAGGATCGCGCCGGCCATGTAGGCCCGGATGAAGGTGTCTTTGGTGGCCATGAAGACCTTCGATTCACCGGCATCGACGGCCTTCTTCACGAAATCGGCGGGCGCCAGATAGGACATGCGAACCTCTCCCGCGCACGCGGCCGCCGATCGCCGTTGACCGAGGGGCACGCTGCGCAATCACGACAGCTGGCCGGGGCGAAAGGCTGGTGTCGCCGCCCCGGTCGATCGCGAGCAAGCAGGTTGCGTACCAAGTGCCGCCGGTTCAGGTGGGCGGTCCGCGCATCCAGGTACCGAGGTCGCGGATATAGGCCGGCGGAAGCTGGGCGGCACGGGCGGCCGCCAGCACGGCATCGAGGTAGCCGGGCCGCGGCCGCCCCGGCGCGGTGGAGCGGCCGAGATAGATCAGGGCGCGCTTGGTGCCGGCGGCCGTGGTCACGGGCAGCGTCGCCTTGGCATAGAGCCCGCCCGCGACGCCCTCGTAGCGGTCCAGCGCCGGGATGTCGTCGAGGGCCAGTTCCCACAGGACCCCGTGCACCACCCGTGCGGGATCGCGCACCACCGAGGCGTAGCCCTCGCGCATGATGATGAAGCGATGTCGCTTGAGGCAGCCGCCGCCGATCAGCCGCGAGACCGGGCAGCGCAGGGCCATCGCGGCGGCATCCATGTTCGCGCCGTAGGCGAAGTAGAGGGGCATGGTGTCGTCGAAGGCGTCCGGGATGCCGCGGGAGGCATCATTCCCCGGGCGGATGATCGAGGCGGCGCGCCGAACGTTCATTCGCGCGCACGGCCGCGTACGCCATGGCAAGCGTGATAGCCGGGATACCGAACGTGATGAAAAGCCAATCGTAGTTCATGGCTTCAGGCTCCGCAGGCAACGCCTCGCACCGTAATGTAGTGCGGCACCGGTACACAACCAAACCACTGTGAAGAGCGCCCTGTCGAGCTGCAGAATCGGCGCGGTGGCGACCCCGAAACTCGCCGCCGTCATCGGCGTCACGAAACCGATGACGACGTACGCTACCGCGATGTTGTTCAGCGCGGTGGCCAGGAGCTTCGTCTGCTCGTTGTGAACCGCACTCACGACGAGCGCGCTGCGATCAGGCGAATTCGAGGATCACCGCGTCGACCGCCAGGCTGTCGCCTTCCTTGGCGTGGATCTTCGCGACCGTGGCGTCGCGCTCGGCGCGGAGCATGTTCTCCATCTTCATCGCCTCGACCACCGCGATCGGCTCGCCGTTCTTCACCTCCTGGCCCTCGGTGACCAGGATCTGCTTCACGAGGCCCGGCATCGGGCAGAGCACCTGCTTGCCGGAGCCGGCCTGCTCCTTCACCGGCATCAGCGCGGCGAGTTCGGCCTCGCGGCGGGTGTAGACCCGCGCCTCGGCCGCCGCGCCGGCATGCTGCAGGAACACGCCGTTCAACAGGCCGCGCACCTGGATGGCGACGCGCTCGGAGCCGATCGTGCCGATCCAGACCGGCTCGCCCGGGCGCCACGCGCTCGCCACCGACAGCGCCGTGCCGTCGTCGCGGGTGACGATCAGGTCTTCGCCCTCCGGCTCGAGGGTCACGGCGTAGGATTGGCCGGCCAGGATCACGACGCGGTCCCGCTCGAACGCGAACAGGCCGGGGGCGCGCATCTGCCCGGAGATGCCGCGCTTGCGCTGGTTCAGCTTGTGGTCGATCGCCGCCGCCGCGGCCATCATGCGGACCGCCACCGCGCCGGCGGGCTCCGGGGCGACGAAGCCGTTCGGGAACTCCTCGGCGATGAAGCCGGTGGACAATTCACCCTCCTGCCAGCGCGGATGCGCCATCAGCGCGGAGAGGAACGGGATGTTGTGGCGGATGCCGTCGATCGCGAAGGCGTCCAGCGCGTCGCCCTGCGCGGCGATCGCCTCGGCCCGGGTCGGCGCCCAGGTGACCAGCTTGGCGATCATCGGATCGTAGTGGATCGCGATCTCGCCGCCCTCCTCCACGCCGGTGTCGTTGCGCACGATCGCGGTGCCCTGACGGCCCTCCTCCGGCGGCCGGTAGGTGGTCAGGCGTCCGATCGAGGGCAGGAAGTTGCGGGTCGGATCCTCGGCGTAGACGCGGCTCTCGACCGCCCAGCCGTCCAGCTTCACCTGCTCCTGCGTCAGCGGCAGCGTCTCGCCGGCCGCGACCCGGATCATCAGCTCGACGAGGTCGAGGCCGGTGATCATCTCGGTCACGGGATGCTCGACTTGGAGGCGGGTGTTCATTTCCAGGAAGTAGAACGACTTGTCCTGGCCGGCGACGAACTCGACCGTGCCGGCGGAATCGTAGTTCACCGCTTTGGCGAGGGCGACGGCCTGCTCGCCCATCTTCCGGCGCGTCTCGGCGTCGAGCAGCGGCGACGGCGCCTCCTCGATCACCTTCTGATTGCGGCGCTGGATCGAGCACTCGCGCTCGCCGAGATAGATCACGTTCCCGTGCTTATCGCCGATCACCTGGATCTCGATGTGCCGCGGGTCGGTGATGAACTTTTCCACGAACACCCGGTCGTCGCCGAAGGACGAGGACGCCTCGGACTTGGCGCGGGCGAAGCCCTCGGCGACCTCGCCCGACGAATGGGCGATGCGCATGCCCTTGCCGCCGCCGCCCGCCGACGCCTTGATCATCACCGGGTAGCCGATGCCGTCGGCGATCTCGACGGCGTGCTCGGGGCTCTCGATCACGCCGAGGAAGCCCGGGACCGTGGAGACGTTGGCGGCTGCGGCCGCCTTCTTGGATTCGATCTTGTCGCCCATGGCGGCGATGGCGCCGGGATTGGGCCCGATGAACACGATGCCGGCGGCCTCGAGGGCCTTCGGGAAGGCCTCGCGCTCGGACAGGAAGCCGTAGCCGGGATGGACCGCCTGCGCGCCGGTCTGCCGGCAGGCCTCGACGATCTTCTCGATGACCAGGTAGGACTGCGCCGCGGCGGCGGGGCCGATATGGACCGCCTCGTCGGCCATCGCGACGTGCACCGCATCGCGGTCGGCGTCCGAATAGACTGCCACCGTCCTGATGCCCATCTTCCGGGCGGTCTTGATGACCCGGCAGGCGATTTCGCCCCGGTTGGCGATCAGGATCTTTTCGAACATCGCTGGCGCATCACTTTCGAGATCGCCGGATTGCACACCGGCTTGACTGTCCCGATAGATCAGTTGCGCCGCGGACGGAAGCTGCGCCTCGGTCGAAGGGTCCGTCAGGCGGCGAGCGCGAAGGTGAGGCGGGGAGCCTGGGCCGCCTCGCGGGTCCAGCGGTTGGCGTCCAGCGCGAAGGCCATCAGGGTCTCGGCGCTGCCTTCCGCCTCGCGGACGATCTCCATGGCGATCCGGGCGCCGACGGGGCTCGGGCCGTCCCGGCCGCTGAGCGAGCTGGCGAGCCAGGCGGCGACGTCCCGGTCGATGTAGCCGGTCGGGCGCAGGCCCCACACGGCGAAGTCGACCACCGACGCAACCAGGAAGTCCGCGAAGGCCTCGGAGCCGATCACGGCCCGCTCCAGGGCGATCAGCATGTCGGCCTCGTCGCGGCTCATGATCCCCTCCGGCAGAACCTCGCGCTTGAGGACCAGCAGGTCCTCGTCGCTGATCGCGCCAGTGGAAACGGCATGGTTGCAGAACTGTTGAACGGAAATCATGGTCATGGCTGCCTGCTCCTCCGACCTTTGCTGCGGTCGGTGTTTGTCCCGGTGTGATTTGAACTTACGGGACGGCACCCCTGCCGGAAGTTAACGGCAAGGTCTGAACGGAAGTTCAGGTAAACACGGACCGAGCAAGCAGGCTTATTGGGACGTTGACCAGTTGCGTTACCGGACGATGACCGTGGCTCCGACCGGGGCGCGATCGAACAGGTCCACCACGTCGATGTTGCGCATGCGGATGCAGCCCGACGAGACCGCCTGTCCGATCTTCTCCGGCTCGTTGGTGCCGTGGATCCGGTAGAGCGTGTCCTTGCCGTGATCGGACAGGTAGAGGGCGCGCGCGCCCAGTGGGTTCATCGGTCCGCCCTGCATGGCGTGAACGTGCGGCCAGCGCTTGATCATCTCGGCCGGAGGGTTCCAGGCCGGCCACTCGGCTTTGCGGCTGACCGTGGCTGTCCCGGTCCAGCCATAGGCCTCGTCACCCACCGTGACGCCGTAGCGGATCGCCTTGCCGTCCGGCAGCACGAGGTAGAGCTGGCGCTCCCTGGTCTCGACGACGATCGTGCCCGGGGGCTGTCCGGTCGGGTCGCTCACCTGGTATCGCGCGAAGTGCGGATCGAACTCGGCGTCGGGCACGAGCGCCATGAACTCGGCATCGCGGGCCGAAACCTTCGGGTCGGGCACGGCCTTGAACGTGCAGCCCGCGAGCAGGACGACGCAGGCGATGGCCGGGATGACACGCATGCGGTTGTTCTCGGGCATCCTCCGCGCCGCCGGGCATGCGGCCCGGCCGCAATGCGCCCGCGGAAGATTCGAGCAACTATAATCAGGGCGGGCACGCACCCGTAGTCCGCGCGTTCCGCCCATGGCACATTGCCGGCTCCTGTTGCAGGCGCGCGACAGGACCGCATCCGGGAGCGACCGTCGTGACCACCCTGTACGTCAGCCATCCCGCGAGTTTCGACCACGAGGTGCCGGAGGGCCACCCGGAGCGGCCGGCGCGGATGCGTGCGATCGAGCGCGCCCTGGAGGACGAGCGCTTCGCCGGCCTGGTGCGGGTCGCCGCGCCCCGGGCCGAGATCGAGGTCGCAACCCTGGCGCATCCGCGCGAATACGTGGACGCGCTGGTGGCGGCCGTCCCGGAGCACGGGATGGTCGGGATCGATGCCGACACCATCCTGTCCGCCGGCAGCCTGGAGGCGACCCTGCGGGCGATCGGGGGCGCCAACCACGCCCTCGATTCGATCATGGCCGGCGAATGCCGCAACGCCTTCGTGGCGATGCGCCCGCCCGGGCACCATGCCGAGCGGACGCGCTCGATGGGCTTCTGCCTGTTCAACCACGCCGCCATCGCGGCCCGCTACGCCCGGCAGAAGCACGGCGCCGAGCGCGTGGCGCTGGTCGATTGGGACGTGCATCACGGCAACGGCAGCCAGGACATTTTCTGGGACGATGCCAGCGTGCTCTACTGCTCGACCCACCAGATGCCGCTCTATCCGGGCAGCGGTGCCGCCTCGGAGCGGGGCGAGAAGGACACGATCGTCAACGTGCCGCTGCGGCCCAACGACGACGGTGCCGTGTTCCGCGAGGCGTTCGAGGCCGGCATCCTTTCGCGGCTGGAGACCTTCCGGCCCGACGTGATCGTGATCTCGGCCGGCTTCGACGCCCACCGCCTCGACCCGTTGGCCAATCTCCGGCTGGAAGCGGAGGATTTCGGGTGGGCGACCCGCAAGCTGATGGACCTGGCCGAGCGGTCCGCCGGCGGCCGGATCGTCTCGGTGCTCGAGGGCGGCTACAGCCTGGAAGGCCTCGCCAAATCCGTGTCCGCCCACGTGGACGCGCTCATGGGCCGGTAGGCCCAGCCCTATCGAGATGTTCGAGCAAAGGTCGGCATCGGACTGTCCCGCTGGGCCGGCGACCCCTGGTCTTTGCCGAGGGCGTTCTGAAAACAGCCTCGTCATCCCGGGGCCGCGAAGCGGAGCGCGGGATCTAGAACCAGTGTCGGATCAGTGACTTGCGCCGTACGTGGTTCTGGATCCCGGGCTCGCCTACGGCGTCCCGGGATGACAGGGTAGCGGCTGAAATGTCCGCGGAAACCTGGGATCCGTGGAGTAAGGATAGTCCTCTGCGACCCGTCTCTGTCCTCCACGCCGCCTTCTCGGCTGTCATGCCGGCGAGAGGTGGGCGCATGCAGTCGGACTTGGCCTGCGCCATCCGAAACGCTTAGTCCCAACCCTTTGAAGGTGTTTGGATGGCAGCCCAGATCCGATGACGCGCGCGCGATCCTCGCCAGGGGTAATCGCTGCAGGGACGATACGGACCTGGAAGGGAGACCGCGTGCGGAGATCCCCCTTCCACGAGGCCCAGATTTCGGCATCGGCATCCGCATCCGCCCTGTCATCCCGGGGCGCCGCAGGCGAGCCCGGGATCCAGAGCCACCGACGGTGCAGGCCTCTGATCCGACAGCGGTTCTGGATCCCAGGCTCCGCTTCGCGGCCCCGGGATGACGGTGTCGTTCTCAGAACGGCCTCTGCAAAGACAAGGCGTCGTAGGGCAGGCGCGGTAGTCCGCTGCCGCAAACACCTCGAAACGGCTGACCGGTAGACCCCTCGCGTGTCCGGTTGCCGTCGGCATCCGGCACGCCATAGTCGGGTCCACCGACGGCCAGGCGAATCGCGCGATGTCACAGAGAATGATCGGCGCGAGACCGGAGGCGGCCCGCCCGGCCGCCGCAAGCCCGTCAGACCCGGGCTCCGCGCGATGACGTCGGCCGGCTTCCTCACCTACGCCTTGGCGCTCGGCGTCGCGGCCGCGGTGCCCGGCCCCGGCGTCGTCGCCCTGGTCGCGCGCGCCCTCTCTTCGGGCTTCAAGGCCGCCATGGCCTTCGCGGTGGGGCTGGTCCTGGGCGACCTCACGTTCCTGTCCGCGGCGGTGTTCGGGCTGGCCCTGATCGCGGAGACTTTGGGCGAACTGTTCGTGGTCGTCCGGCTCTGCGCCGGCCTGTATCTCGCCATCCTGGCGGTCCGGCTCTGGCGTTCGGCCGGCCGGACCGACCGGGTCGAGGGCGGCCCGGCCGAACGGCCGCTGGCGAGCTTCGTCGCCGGGCTCACCGTCACCCTGGCCAACCCCAAGACGATCGTCTTCTACCTCGCCGTGCTGCCGACGCTGGTCGACCTTCGCACCATCACGGCCGGGGACTACGCCACACTCGTCGGCCTGACCGGATCGGTGCTCGCTGTGGTGATGACGCCCTATGCCGCCCTCGCGGCACGGGCGCGGAATTCCTTGAGCGAACTTGCCTTCCGCGCCCGGCTGAACAGGGGCGCCGCCGCCATCATGGCGGGCGCCGCAATCTGGACCATCGCGCGCCGCGCCTGAGGCGCGTCCGGCCTCGGATCACCCCTCCAACGGCTCGTCGCCCAGCAGCTCGATGCCGAAGCCCGAGAGGCCGACATAGGAGCGCGCCGAGGTCGCGAGGTTGCGGATCGACACGATTCCGAGGTCGCGCAGGATCTGGGCGCCGAGGCCGACTTCCCGCCATTGGCGGGCGCGCAGGGCCTCCGTTCCCTCCTCCATGGCGCTCTTCAGGGGAACACCGGCGGTCCCGTCCCGCAGGTAGACCAGCACCCCGCGGCCCTCCGATGCGAAGCGCTTGAGCACGGCGTCGATCTGCTTGCCGCCTCCGATCACGTCCGCGGCGACGTTGGAGCGATGGAGCCGCACCAGCACGTCCCGGCCGTCGCCGATGTCGCCCATCACGAAGGCGAATTGCTGGATCGCCTCGAACGGCGTGGAGAACGCGTAGGCCGTCACGTCGCCGTGGTTGGAATGGACCGTGAAGTGCCCGACCCGCTCCACCAGCCGGTCCCGCGCCTGCCGGTAGGCGATCAGGTCGGCGACGGAGACGCGCTTGAGGCCGTGCGTCTCGGAGAAGGCCTCGATCTGCGGGCCCTTCATCACGGTGCCGTCGTCGTTGGCGAGCTCGCAGATCACCCCGACCGGGGGCAATTCGGCGAGCTTGCACAGGTCGACCGCGGCCTCGGTATGGCCCGAGCGCATCAGCACGCCGCCGTTGCGGGCGATCAGCGGGAAGACGTGGCCGGGGCGGACGAAGTCGCCGGCGCCCATGTTGCCGTTGGCGAGCGCCCGCACCGTGTTGCAGCGCTGCTCCGCAGAGATGCCGGTGGTCAGCCCGTGCTTGGTGTCGACCGTGACCGTGAACGCTGTGCCGAGCGGCGCGTCGTTCGACGCCACCATCGGGTCGAGATGCAGCCGGCGGGCCTCGTCCTGGGTGATCGGCGCGCAGACGATGCCGCAGGTGTTGCGGATGATGAACGCCATCTTCTCCGGCGTGCAGAGCGAGGCGGCGACGACGAGGTCGCCCTCGTTCTCGCGGTCGTCATCGTCGGTGACGACCACGATCTCGCCGCGGGCGAAGGCCGCGATGGCCTCGGTAACGGTGCAATGGGGCACGGATCGCTCTCTCGTCTCGCATCTCTCCGCCCCAGGCGGGGTGGAAAGGCCCGGATCGCCCGCCGCCGCGCCGGATGAAGGGTCCGGCGCGGGCGAGCCTGTGAAATCGTGGCTCCGAAGCGGTCGGTCGATCGCGGGGCGATCGGCCTCGGCTGCGGCGCGTCAGGCGGCTCCCACCTGTCCGCGGTGACGTAGATAGTGATCGGCCAGCACGCAGGCCATCATGGCCTCCGCCACCGGGACGGCGCGGATGCCGACGCACGGATCGTGGCGGCCCTTGGTGATCAGGTCGACCTCGCCGCCGTCGCGGTTCACCGAGCGGCGCGGCGTCAGGATCGAGGAGGTCGGCTTCACGGCGAAACGCACCACCACCGGCTCGCCGTTGGAGATGCCGCCCAGGATGCCGCCCGCATGGTTGGCCATGAACCGCGGGCGCCCGCCGTTGCCGCTGCGCATCTCGTCGGCGTTGTCCTCGCCGCGCAGGGCGGCGGCCGCGAACCCGTCGCCGATCTCCACGCCCTTCACGGCGTTGATCGACATCATGGCGGCGGCGAGATCCGCGTCGAGCTTGCCGTAGACCGGGGCGCCGAGGCCCGGGGGCACGCCCTCGGCCACCACCTCGATCACCGCGCCGACCGAGGAGCCGTCCTTGCGGATCCCGTCCAGGTAGGTCTCGTAGAGGGCGGCCGTCTCGGGGTCGGGGCAGAAGAACGGGTTGTTGCCGACCTCTTCCCAGTCCCAGCGCGACCGGTCGATGGCGTGCGGTCCCATCTGCACCAGGGCGGCCCGGATGGTGATGCCCGGAATCACCTTGCGCGCCACCGCGCCCGCGGCGACCCGGGCCGCGGTCTCCCGGGCCGAGGAGCGGCCGCCGCCGCGATAGTCGCGGATGCCGTACTTGGCATCGTAGGTGTAGTCGGCGTGGCCGGGCCGGTAGCTGTCGCGGATCTCGGAATAATCCTTCGAGCGCTGATCGGTGTTCTCGATCATCAGCGCGATCGGCGTGCCCGTGGTGAACTGGCGCCCGCCGGTGCGGTCGTCGGCGAACACGCCGGACAGGATCTTCACCTGGTCGGGCTCGCGGCGCTGGGTGGTGAAGCGCGACTGGCCGGGCTTGCGGCGGTCGAGCTCCGCCTGGATCTCGTCGGCCTCCAGCGCGAGGCCGGGCGGACAGCCATCCACCACGCAGCCGAGCGCGACCCCGTGGCTCTCGCCGAAGGTCGTGACGCGGAACAGGTGGCCGAAGGTGTTGTGAGACATGACGCGGCCCGTCTAGCGCGGGAGCGCCGGTGGCACAAACGGCAGGTGATGCATGCGATCGTTCAGTTCGCGATCAACCCGCCGGGCTGGCATTCGATACGAGCCTGAGGAAGCTCGCCGCATTCAGGGCTCGTCGGCCCGCTTCGCAAAATGAAGCGCCCCAAACCCGAGGATAAGCGCTGCCGCGGGAACGCTCAGCAGGACGAGGAGATTCACGATGCTCATGACACCAACTCCTTCAGGAAGCGCCGCGCAGCGTAATGTAGGCTCGCGCTCGCGATCCAGCAAACAATCGCGATGCAAACAACCCCGGGGATCGGAACGCTCGGCGGACTCGATGTGTACAAGACTGCAAAGATCGGCGCCAGTCCACCAACGGCGAAGATCGAACCAGCGATCGCATTGACATAATTTGCGGTCAGCTTTGTTCGCTCATTCACAATAAGAATGGTCCGCAGAGAGGGTCTGTTTTTGAAGAGCGATCTGTCCATCTGTCGTGACTCGAGCTTTTTGCTCGGTATTTTCACCTCACCAGAGCCCTTTGGGAAGGTGAATTTCAGACGAATTCGTTGCCCGTCGTTAGATCGCACTCTGTCGATCAGAGGTTATTATATGGCGATCAATTTGCTATCATTCGAATGTTTATTTCATAAATTTATTCAAAATTAAATACGGATGGTGCTTCAAACGATTGAAAATTTTTCTTTCATCTCTCCCCGTCCAAGACCACCCCGCCCCTTGAGCGCCCGATAAGCCGCCACGCCCGCCGCCAGGTCCGCGCGCAGCCGCCGCTCGTCGCCGAGGTCGTCGAGGGCGTAGGTCAGGCCGAGGATGTGCGCGGCCTCGTAGCCCTCCGGCAGCTCGCCGGCGCTCCCGAGGGTGATGGACCGGTTCGGCAGGCGCTCGGCGAAGTCGGCGAGGCGTACGCGCAGAGCATCCCCGCTGGCGCGCAGGTAGGCCTCGGCGCGCGGCCCGTGCTCGCGGATCGCGGCGACGGTCCCCTGCGCCAGGGACAGGTGGACGACCGGGCGGTGCGCCGGGAACAGGTAGACGAGGTAATAGCCCCGCGTCGCGCTGGTCGTGACGGCCGGGTCGAACACCGCCAACCACGGGACGGCGGCCCAACGGGTGCCCCGGCCGGGACTGCCCTTGACGAGGAACGGTCCATCGATCGGGTCGAGGGCCGCCCGCAGCTCATCAGGCGCACCGCGCCGGATCACCGCCGCGAGGGGATGCCCGGCCGGGGGGTCGAGGCGGGCGAGCGGGTATTCCTCGACGATCCGGCGCAGGGCGTGGCCGAGGCTCACCCGCCCGCCGGCCTCAAGCCGGTACCTGTTCTATGGATGTCGGTTCCGTCTCCGGCGTCTGGTTGCGGCTGTGGCGGAAGTTGGAGAGCGCCTGATAGGTCTTGAGCCGTGCCCGCATCAGCGAGCCCAGGGGGCGATGCGCCGCCAGGCTGTGGGCCGGCCGGAAGGACAGCACGTCGTCGGCGTAGCGCGTCCGAGCCTCGGATCGGGCATCCTGGGCCGGCAGGACGAGCCGCGCCACGGTGCGGTAGGGGCTGGCCGCCTCGTCCCAGCGCTTCGATGCATCCTCGACCGGCATGTCGTCGAGGTTGGTGCAGAGTTGGACGCGGAGTTCGAAGACGGCCGCATCGCCCGCGAAGAAGGCACCGACCGCGTGCCGGAACGCGTCCGGGTCCTGGCCCGGATGCAGCTCCTCGTCCGCCAGGGCCTGCTGCCGCGAGCCGGCCGGGAAGGCCGCGATCTTCGCGACATGATCGCCGTAGCGGAGCGCGGCCTGGGAATAATACGGCTCGGCCAGCGGGTGCAGAGGCTGGTGTCCGAAGAAGTCCAGCAGCGCCGAGCTCTCGCCGGTCGCCGCCTTCACCACCGTGTCGGCCGCCCTTGCGATGCGAGACACAACGGACTTGACGGCCTCCGGCGCCTTCGTGCCGGCCTCCAGCTGCTTCATGCTGCCCAGGAAGCCCTTGGCGTCCGGGTTCGGGAAGACCGGGCCGGTGGCGAGCACGAAATCCTGCGTGGCGGCGCCGTGACCGGGCAGCGTCTCACCCGGGACGCCCAGCACCTTGATCGCCATGCCCCGATGGGTCGAGACGCTGTCCTTGAGCAACTCCCCCGGCCCCTGCGCGAAGCGCACGATCACCGAATAGCTGCCACCTTTGGCGAACAGGCCCTGCTTCAGCTCGGGCGGGAGGTCGTCAGCCACCTGAAGCTCGCCCACGACCACGCCGCTGACCTTGGCGTGCGACGCCCGCACCGCATGGCCGTAGCGCGCGGCCGTCGTCTCGCTCTCGCGGGTCATCGACGCGATGATCGCGTCGATCGTCTCGGACTCGTCGGGCGCGGGCGTCTCGATGCCGTCGTGGTAGCGGAGGTAGGTCTCGGCCAAGGTCTCTGATCCCGATCGCCTCTATCGACGTCCAACCGCCGGGCCGTTCGTCGGGTTCGGGCCTCGCGATCAGGCAATCGGTCGCGCCAGCACCCCGCCGGTCATCGGCTCGCGCACCCCGGTGGTGGACGGGAACGTGATCGGCAGGCCCCGCAGGGAGCGCACCGCCAGATACGCGAAGGCCTGCGCCTCCAGGTAGGCCGACGACCACCCGATGGCGTCCGCGGTCGTGATCTCGGAGCGCAGGTGATAATTCAGGAGCCGCACCAGCTCGCCGTTGCGCGCGCCGCCGCCCGCCACGATCCAGCGGGTCGGGATCTCGGGGGCGTGGTCCAGGGCCCGGGCCACCGCCCGTGCCGTGAAGGCCGTGAGCGTCGCGGCGCCGTCCTCCGTGGAAAGCTGACCGGCCAGCTTGTGCGAGAACCAGTTCCGGTCGAGGGATTTCGGCGGGCGGCGGAAGAAGAACGGGTGCATCAGCAGCCAGGCGAGCAGCGGCTCGTCGGCGCGGCCCCGGGCGGCGGTACGGCCGCCGTCGTCGAGGTTCTTGCCCTCGCGCTCCTGCATCCACTCGTCGATCAGGGCGTTGCCGGGGCCGGTGTCGAAGGCGATCACGCCGCCCTTCGAATCGATCAGCGTGGCGTTGGCGACGCCGCCGATGTTGAGGATGCCGAACGGTCCGTCGAAGCCCGAGGCCTCGGCCAGCGCCTTGTGGAACACCGGCACCAGCGGCGCGCCCTGCCCCCCGGCCTCGATGTCCGCCCGGCGCAGGTCGGAGACCACCGGGATGCCGAGCCGGGTGGCCAGCGCCTGCCCGTCGCCGATCTGGATCGAGATGCGCTGGTCCGGCCGGTGGATCACGGTCTGGCCGTGGAAGCCGATCACGTCGATGTCGCGCGCGTTCAGGCCGTTCTCGGCGAGGAAGCGCTCCACGGCCTCGGCATGGGCCTGGGTGACGAAGGCCTCCGCCTCGGGCAGCCGCCCGGGCCGGTCGCCCGGATGGAGCACCGATTCCGAATCCTTGGTCGCCACCCGCAGCAGCGCCTTCTCCTCGTCGGAATAGCCGCGATAGCCGGTCGGCCCCATCGGCTCGAGGAAATTGTTGTGCCCTCGGACGACGTGGACCCGCTCGCCGTCGGTCTCGATCAGCGCGATGTCGACGCCGTCCAGCGAGGTGCCGCTCATCAGTCCGATCGCGCGCATCATCGCCATTGTGCTCGACCCCGTGCCTTTCGGCGAACGCCCTGCTAAGAGCGCGCCGTATCCTGAACCCCAGCGCGAGCTAGCACGCAGAGCCTCGGCCTGTCGCGCCGGCTCGTGACCCGAGACCGCAGCCATGAATGCCGAGAGCTTCGCGCCGAAATCCGACTTCCTGCGGATCCTCACCGAGCGCGGCTATATCCACCAGACCTCGGACCTCGCCGGGATCGATGCCGCGGCGCTCGAAGGTCGGCTGACGACTTATGTCGGCTACGATTGCACGGCGCCCTCGCTCCATGTCGGGCACCTGTTGTCGATCATGATGCTGCACTGGCTGCAGGCCACCGGAGCTAAGCCGATCGCCCTCATGGGCGGCGGCACCACCCGGGTCGGCGACCCGTCCGGTCGCGACGAGAGCCGCAAGATCCTGACCGTCGAGCAGATCGACGCCAACAAGGCCGAGATCCGCAAGACCTTCGATCGGTTCCTGCGCTTCGGCGAGGGCGCCGGCGATGCCGTGATGGTCGACAACGCCGAGTGGCTGACCAAGCTCAACTACATCGAGATGCTGCGCGACATAGGCCGCCATTTCTCGGTGAACCGCATGCTGTCGATGGACAGCGTCCGGATGCGCCTGGAGCGCGACCAGGAACTCTCGTTCCTGGAATTCAACTACATGATCCTGCAATCCTACGACTTCGTGGAGCTGAACCGCCGCTACGGCTGCACCCTGCAGATGGGCGGCTCGGATCAGTGGGGCAACATCGTCAACGGCATCGATCTCGGCCGGCGCATGGGCACGCCCCAGCTCTACGCCCTGACCTGCCCGCTGCTGACCACCTCTTCGGGCGCCAAGATGGGCAAGACCGCCGCCGGCGCGGTCTGGCTCAACCCGGACATGCTCAAGCCGTACGATTACTGGCAGTTCTGGCGCAACACCGAGGATGCGGACGTGGTTCGCTTCCTGAAGCTGTTCACCTTGCTGCCGATGGAAGAGATCGCGCGGCTCGCGGCGCTGGCCGGCTCCGAGATCAACGCGGCCAAGACGGTGCTCGCCACCGAGGCCACGGCGCTGATGCACGGCCGCGAGGTGGCGGAAGCCGCCGCCGAGACCGCCCGGAAGACGTTCGTCGAAGGCACCCTCGCGACGGATCTCCCCAGCGTCACCGTTCCGGCCGCCACCCTCGAAGCCGGACTCGGCGTGCTCACCGCGTTCGGGCCGGACATCGCCAAGCTGGTGCCCTCGACCAGCGAGGCGCGCCGCCAGATCAAGGGCGGCGGGCTGCGGGTGAACGATGCCCCCGTGACGGACGAGAAGGCGGTGCTGACGCCGGCGGACCTGACCCAGGACGGGGTGATCAAGCTGTCCTTCGGCAAGAAGCGGCACGTGCTGCTGCGGACGGCGTAGGGCAAGATCGGGTTTCCAAAGGGCCTCCGGCCCAGCCCTTTCAGGATGTTGGGCTGAGGGCCAGGACACGGCGTCGAGCCGGTCTGCACCGCCCCCCTTTCCCGGGCGCATGCAGCGCCAGCGGAATGCGACCCGGGACCCAGCACACCACTGCGCGAAGCGTCCGCCCGATCGACCTGTGCCGCTGGCGCGGCGCTTCGTGTGCTCGGTCCCGGATCAGGTTCCGCTTCGCTTCACCTGCCCGGGAAAGGGGCGCGCGTGAGCTGCTCAGGAGCGCTGATCCCACGACACGCCCGTGGCCAAACACCTTGAAAGGGCTGGGTCCGTAACCGTTTGAAACCCGGACTTGTCGATCCGACCCTTACGGATCCAACCCTTCCGCGGCCCGACGTGCCGCGCGCACCTTCTCCACCCGGGCCACCGAGAACACCGAGGCCTCGTAGAGGATCAGCATCGGCAGCGCGAGCGAGAGCTGGGAAATGACGTCCGGCGGGGTCAACACCGCGGCCACGACGAAGACGAGAACGATCGCGTAGCGGCGCTTCTCGCGCAGGAAGGCTGCGTCGATGATGCCGATCTGGCCGAGCAGCGTCAGGATCACCGGCAACTGGAACGCGATGCCGAAGGCGAAGATCAGCGTCATGATCAGCGAGAGATACTCGTCGACCTTGGGCAGCAGCTTGATCGTCGGCTCGCCGGCCACGCCGACCTGCTGCAGCGACACCGAGAACTTGATCAGCAGCGGCATCGCCAGGAAGAACACCACCAGCGCGCCGAGGATGAAGAAGATCGGCGTGGCCACGAGGTAGGGCAGGAACGCCTTGCGCTCGTTCCGGTACAGGCCCGGAGCCACGAAGGCGTAGATCTGCGTGGCGATCACCGGAAAGGCCAGGAACGCGGCGCCGAACACGCTGAGCTTGATGTTGGTGAACACCTGCTCGAGGAAGTGCGTCGCGATCAGCTCGGCGTTCTGGACCCCCACGATCGAGACGTAGGGATAGACCAGGATGTTGTAGATATCCCGGGAAAAGAAAAAGCAGCCGAAGAACATCACCACGAAGGCCGCCAGCGACTTGATCAGCCGCGCGCGCAATTCGATCAGATGTTCGAGCAGCGGCGCCCGGGACGCTTCGATCTCGGCCTCGTCGGCGTCGCTCATCATCGGGCAGTGGCGCCGTTCTTCGGATCCAGGGGAGCGTCGTGCGGGGTCGGAGGTTCGGCCGGCGGCCCGTAGGGATCGTCGACCGAGCCGGGGACCGGGAGCGGGGCCTCGGGCGGGGCGGCGTGCGGCACCGCGTCGGTATGCGGCGCAGCCTCGGCGGCAGCCGGCTCTGCGTTGGCCGGTGCGACCGCGTCCTGCTCGGCCTTGAGCTGCGCGGTGGCGTCGGCCAGGGAGCGCGCGTCCGCGGCCGGCTTCTCAGGGCCCAGGGGCTCGGAACCCTGGCGGGCGGCGACCCGGCCCTCGACCGCGCCTTTCAATTCGTCCCGGATCGTCTGGACCGGATTGAAGCCGGAACTCGCGGTACGGACCGTGTTGCGGATGCCGTCGACCTCCTTGCGGACTTCGTCGAGTTCGGCTTCGCGGATCGCCTCGTTGAACTGCATCTGAAACTCGCCGGCCATGCGGCGCAGTTTCGTGGTGATCTGCCCGACGGTGCGCAGCGCCTTCGGCAGGTCCTTCGGCCCGATGACGATGAGGGCGACGCCGCCGATCAGCATCACCTCGCCCCAGCTCATGTCCAGCATGTCGTCGACGGTCCCGCTGCCCTGGGATCCGGACCTCGATCCGAACCCCGTCAGGCTCTACACCACAGCGCGCGCCCTGACAGTCCTCAGACCGGCTTGCGCTCGCCGCCGGGCAGATGGCTCGCCGGAACCGCGGTCCCGGGGCTCGTCTCGGCGGTGTGGGGGATGGTGCGGACCGGCTCGTTCGGTGGAGCGACCGGCTGGCTGCTGGCCGGCGGCGTCTCGTCCTCGGCCATGCCCTTCTTGAACGCCTTGATGCCCTTGGCGACGTCGCCCATCAGGTCGGAGACCTTGCCGCGTCCGAACAGCAGCATGACGATGACGGCAACGATGACCCAGTGCCAGATACTCATGCTGCCCATGGCAACCTCCTGCGTGCGCCCACCTGGCCGCGCCCACTTGCCTGCGCTCCCCTGAGGGAGCGGGACGCCACGACCGGTTGAAGAATTCCGGGCGAACCTAGGGATCGGACCGCCCGAACACAAGCAGAGGCGGCATCAGGGACGGTGGATGCCCGCGGTGGAAGGCCGCGGATCAGGCGGCGGTGGCGAGCGCGGCGGCGAACCGGGCCCGGGCTTCGGGCACGTCGAGCCCGTCGCCGGCGCGGTCCAGGCGGGCGAGCGCGGCTGCGGCCCGCCGGGCGGCTGCGCCGTCGAGGATTGGTGCCGCCTCGGCGACCGCCCGCATCTCGTCCATCGCGCCGTTGCAGTGCAGCCCGACATCGACCCCCGCCGCGAAGGCGGCCTCGGTGCGGTCGCGGAACGTGCCGGTGAGCGCGTGCATCGACAGGTCGTCGGTCATCAGCAGCCCGTCGAAGCCGATGGCGCCGCGGATCACGTCGCGGATGACGGTCGCCGACTGGGTCGCCGGGCGGTCGGGATCGATGGCCGTGAAGACGACGTGGGCGCTCATCGCCATCGGCAGGTCGGCGAGCGCCTGGAACGGCCGGAAATCCTGGGCAGCCAGCGCCGCCAGGGTGGCTTCCACCACCGGCAGCCCATGATGGCTGTCGCAGGCGGCGCGGCCATGGCCGGGCACGTGCTTCATCACCGGCAGGACGCCGCCGGCCATCAGGCCTTCCGCGACGGCCCGGCCGATCTCGGCCACCCGATCCGGGGTCGATCCGTAGGCCCGGTCGCCGATGATGTCGTGCG
The DNA here is from genome assembly GCF_022179445.1 of Methylobacterium mesophilicum. Lineage (GTDB taxonomy): Bacteria > Pseudomonadota > Alphaproteobacteria > Rhizobiales > Beijerinckiaceae > Methylobacterium > Methylobacterium mesophilicum. Next base: position 21,269 of record NZ_BPQU01000025.1, read on the forward strand.
AGCCCGAGGCCGGCACGTCCAGCACGGGGGCGCAATCGACGTTGATGCCGACCTCGGCGAGATCGTGGGCCATCAGCCGGGCCCCGAGCCGCGCGATCGCGGTGGCGCTTCCGTTCAGGCGACCGTAGCGCCCGCCCGCCGGGTAGGCCGGCCAGTGCGGCGGGCCCATGCGCTGGACCCGGCCGCCCTCCTGGTCGATCAGGATCGGGGCTGCGTCGGAGCCCAGGCAGTCCCGCAGCGACGCCGTCAGCGCCCGGACCTCGTCCGGCGTGCCGATGTTGCGCTTGAACAGGATGAAGCCCCAGGGCCGCACGTCCCGGAAGAAGGCGGCCTCCTCGACGGAGAGCGTCTTGCCGGCGCAGCCGAGGATCAGGGCACGGGCGGTCATGCGGGGTTCTCGGTGGCCGCGCGGGTGCGGCGGAAGATCGATCGGGTTCGGCGAATCGGTGCTGGCAGAGTCGGACGGGAACAGGGAGCCGGCAAGGCGAAACCGCGGGGCCGCCTCGATGAAGACCGCCTCGGGGACCGAGTGTTGCGGGCGGGACTCGCGTGCACCGTCCCCTCAGCTTGGCCCCTCCCCGTCCGCTGGGGAGGGAAACACGCCTGGCCCCGGCCGTCGCTCACGTCCGGCGACGATGCGTGGACATCGTCTCGCGCTGGATCGCGAGCACCACCGGTGGCCGGCGTTACCGCGACCTCAGTTCTTGGCCACGAAGCACTGCCCGCCTTCGCCCTGCAGGGTGCTGCACAGGCTGGTCGCCTCATTCTTGGCCAGCGGCCCGACGCGGACGCGGAAGATCGTCTTGCCGTTGACCTCGGCCTGGCGGATCAGCTCGGGCTTGCCGGCGAGGCCGCTGTACTTGGCCTGCATCTGCTTGAGCGCCGCCTTCGCCTCGGCGGCGGAGCTGCGGACGCCGAGCTGGACCGAGAACCCGCCGACCGAACCGGTCTTGACGGTGTCGTCGACGGCGTCCGGCGCGTCCGGGGCCGGCGTGGCCACCGTGGCGACCCGCTGCGCGGCCTTCGGGGCCGGCTTGACGGCGACGGACTTCGGCGGGGCGGCATCGGCCGCCATGGAATTCGGCGCGGCCTGGACCGGCTCGGGATCCGGCGCCGCCAGGGAGGCGGCGGCCTGGCGGCCGGGCTTGGACTTGGTCTGGGGCGGCTCGTCGGTGGGCAACACCATGGTCGGGATCGGGGCCGGCGCGGCGTCGGCCTGGGCCTCGCGCTGGACCGGCGCGGGAGGGGCCTCCGGCTTCACCGCGACGGTGCGGACCCGGCGCGGCTCGCCGAACGCCTCGAACGGGCCGTTACCAGGCGTGGTGCCGCTCTGCGCACCGCCGGCAGGACCGGTCCCCTGCGCCGCGCGGGCCGCCTCGGCGACGTCGATGGGCTGCTCCTCGCGGTTGACGATCTTGATCTGGCCTTCCTTGGTCTTGCCCTTGGTGTCGTAGATCTGCCGGTTCTGGTCCGGGATCTCGACGCCGTCGGCGACCTTCGGGGCGACCTTGAGCGGGGTCGAATCGGCCTGGACCACCGGCACGCCGCCGGCGCCGCCCGAACCCTGCAGGCCCCTGTAGGTGAGCGCCCCCGTCACCGCCACGGCGACGATGGCGATGCCGGCGCCGACGGAGGCCAGGCGGCGGCGCGGGTTCACCCGGCGCAGGGTGCGGCCGTCCGCGTAGTCCGACGCGGCGGGCTCCTGCGGATCCACGGCTTCCGCGCCGTACGCGACCGGCTCCTCGTGGGTGTCGCGCTCCACCGAGGCCAGGTACTGGTCGAAGGCGTCGGCGGGGTTCGGCTTGGCCGGCTCGGCGGCGAAACTCGGCTCGACCCGGCCGTCCCAGCCGGCCTGCGGTTGTGCGGGCGCCGCGCCACGCATCTCGTCGCGGGCCGCAAGAAGCGCGCGGAAGGGGTCGTCCTGTCCGACGATCCGCGCCAGCTCGGCCAGCGGATCGGGCTTGGCGCCACCCGAGGCGACGCGCCCCTGCTCCTGACGCAGATCGCGCGCGAGGGCGTCCAAATCGACCTGAGCGCGCGAAGCGTTCGTCATGGCAGCATCCTCACATCACGGCCGGTCACCGGCCCGATGCATATCGAGCCTATCGCATCTCATCCGGCGCGGTCACACCGAGCACTGCGAGGCCGGCCGCGAGGGTACTCCGGAGAGCCTCGACGAGCGCCAGCCGCGCCCAGGTCGACTTTCGTTCGGTTGCATTAACAAACCGTAATTGCGGCAAGTCTTTGCCCTTGTTCCATAAAGTATGAAGCGCGGCCGCCATTTCATAGAGGTGGAATGCGATCCGGTGCGGCTCGTGCGCCACGGCCGCCGATTCGAGGACGCGGGGATACTGGGCGACCAGCCGCATCACCTCGATCTCGCCGGGATCGGTCAGGAGGTCGAAATCGGCCTCGCGCAGCAACGCTGCCGGCGAAAGGTCGGCGCCAGGGAAAGCCTCGCGCGCCTGCCGCTGCACCGAGCGGACGCGGGCATGGGCGTACTGGACGTAGAAGACCGGGTTGTCCTTCGACTGCTCGACTACCTTGGCGAGGTCGAAATCGAGGGTCGCGTCGTTCTTCCGGTAGAGCATCATGAACCGGATCGCGTCGCGGCCGACCTCGTCGATCACGTCGCGCAGGGTCACGAACTCGCCGGCCCGCTTCGACATCTTCACGGGTTCGCCCGCGCGCAACAGCCGCACCAGCTGGCAGAGCTTCACGTCGAGCGTCGCCTTGCCGTCGCTGACCGCCTTCACGGCCGCCTGCATGCGCTTGACGTAGCCGCCGTGGTCGGCGCCGAGCACGTCGATCAGCTCGGTGGCGCCCGCAAGGTACTTCGCGCGGTGGTAGGCGATGTCGGAGGCGAAGTAGGTGTAGGACCCGTCCGACTTCAGCAGCGGACGGTCGTTGTCGTCGCCGAAATCCTTGGTCCGGAACAGCGTCTGCTCGCGGTCCTCCCAATCTTCGGGCAACTGGCCCTTGGGCGGCGGCAGGCGGCCCTCGTAGACGAGCCCGCGCTCGCGCAGCTCCTGGAGCAGGGCCTTCACGGCGCCGCTCTGCTGCAGCGTCCGCTCGGAGAAGAACACGTCGTGCCGGATGCCGATCGCCGCGAGGTCGGCCCGGATCATGTCCATCATCATGGCGAGGGCCGTTTCGCGCACGGCGGGGAGCCATTCGGACTCCGGCCGGTCGAGGAGCGCGCGGCCGTGAGTCTCGGCGAGGTGGACGCCGACGGGCTTGAGGTAATCGCCCGGATAGAGCCCTTCGGCGATCGCGAACGGCTCGCCCAGCGCCTCGCGGTAACGCTGGTAGGCGGATCGGGCCAGGACATCGACCTGGGCGCCGGCGTCGTTGATGTAATATTCCCGCGTCACCTGGCGGCCGGCCGCGACCAGGAGGTTGCACAGGGCGTCGCCGAACACCGCGCCGCGGCCGTGGCCGACATGCATCGGTCCGGTGGGGTTGGCCGAGACGTACTCGACGTTGATCGCTCCCCCGGGGAGCTGGGCGCGGCCGAACTGCTCGGGGTCCGCGAGCGCGCTGCGGATCACATCCTGGAAGATCCCGGGCGCGAGCCGAAGGTTGATGAAGCCCGGGCCCGCGACGCCGGCCTCCAGGATGCGCGGGTCGGCGCGTAGTTCCGCGGCCAGGGCCTCCCCCAGGGCCTTCGGGTTGGTCCGTGCCTCCTTGGCCAGGACCAGCGCGGCGTTCGTGGCCAGGTCGCCATGCGTCGTGTCGCGCGGCGGCTCGACGACGACGCGGCCGAGGTCGAGGCCCTGGGGCAGCTGGCCGGCGCGGGTCAGCGCCTCCACGGCCTCGCGCACACGCGCCTCGAACAGGGCGAAGATGTTCATCGGTCTCGGTCTCGCTCGCGCGGGGATGCTGCCGCAGGGCCGTCTCGGCCCGCGCCCGCCGGGAGCCGTCTAGCAAGGGGGCGGGAGAGTGTCACGGCGGCGACGCGGGCCGGCCGGCCCGCGGAGCAAGCCGGCGTTAACCGCGCCACCGGAACGAGCTGGCATTCGGCGGGAACAGCGCAGTTTATCCCCACGCGATGACTACCGACGCCCACCGGACCATCTTGTCTTGGGTCGCGAGAGTCTATGTGATCGACAAGATCGCAAAATTCTCGATCTTGGAGATCTTCATGAAGACCTTGATGTTGGCCGGCGCGGCGCTCTGCGCGGTAGCCCTGGCGGCCCCGAGCGCCGAGGCAAGGGGCTTCCGGGGCGGCGGCTTCCACGGCGGTTACGGCGGCTATCACGGCGGCTTCGCCGGGCGCGGCGGTTACGGCCGCGGCTTCGGCTATGGCCGCGGCTACGGGTATCGCGGCGGCTACGGGCGCGGCCTCGGCTACGGGTTGGCCGGCGCGGGCATCGGCCTGGGTCTCGGGCTCGCGGCCGGCAGTTTGTACGGCGGCTATGGCGGAGGCGGCGGCTATGGCTACGGCTATCCCGCGGCCTACGGCGGGTACGACTACGCCTACCCGGCCGCCTATGGCGGTTACGGCGGGTACGGCTCCGGTGGCTGCTACGGCAGCTTCACCTGCGGCTGCGGCTGCTGATCGCCCGCGCGTCCTCGCCGGACCTCACGGTTCGGCGAGGGGCAGGCCGCGGCTCGGCAACTCCCAGTGGAGGTCGGGCGTGGTCGGATAGAGCTTGCGATGGGCCAGCACCGCGTAGGTGTCGGTCATGCCGGCGATGTAGTCGGCCACACGCCGGGCGATGCGCCCTTCGGGTGCGTCCGCCAGGCCGGCGCTCCACTCCTCGGGCATCCGCTCCGGCGCGGCCGTGAACGCCGCGAACAGGTCGTTGACGATCGCGTCGGCCTTCTTGCGCACCGCCACGACCCCCGGATGCCGGTACATCCGGGCCCAGAGGAACCGCATGATCTCGGCGTCGGCCTCCGCGATGGCCGGCGAGAACACGATGACCGGCTCGGACGCGTGGCGGATGTCCTCGACGCGTGCGGGACTCAGCGCGGCGATCCGGCGGCCGCCCTCGCGGATCACGTCTTCCACGAAGCGGGTGATGACGCGCCGGGCCAGCTCGTGGATGACGCGCGACGGGTCCAGGCCCGGATGCAGCCGGTCGATCTCGTCGAGGATGTCGGCCAGGAACGGCACGGCGCGCAGCTCCGGGATCTCGAACAGGCCCGCCCGCAGGCCGTCGTCGAGGTCGTGCGCCGCGTAGGCGATGTCGTCGGCGAGCGACGCCGCCTGCGCCTCCGGGCCGGCCTGGCTCCACAGGTCCAGCGGGTTCAGGGCGTCATATTCCAGGATGGCGGCCGGGATGCCGCGCGCGGCGTAGCGCGCCGTCGGCTTGCCGCCCTCGGTGAGCAGCGGGCCGTTGTGCTTCACCAGCCCCTCCAGGGTTTCCCAGGCGAGGTTCAGCCCGTCGAAACCGGCGTAGCGCCGTTCGAGCCGCGTGACGATGCGCAGGGCTTGAGCGTTGTGATCGAACCCGCCATGGGCCGCCATGCAGGCCTCCAGCGCATCCTCGCCGGTATGGCCGAAGCAGGTGTGGCCGAGGTCGTGGCTCAGCGCCAGGGCTTCGGCCAGATCCTCGTCGAGGCCCAGCGCCCGGGCGAGCGCCCGCGCGATCTGGCTGACCTCGAGGGTGTGGGTCAGGCGGGTGCGGTAATGATCGCCCTCGTGGTGCACGAAGACCTGGGTCTTGTGCTTCAGGCGGCGGAACGCCGTGGAGTGGATGATCCGGTCCCGGTCGCGCTGGAAGTCGCTGCGGGTCGGCGAGGAGGCCTCCGCGATCAGCCGTCCGCGCGTCCGCGCCGGATCCGTGGCGTAGGCCGCCCGCCAGCGCTCACCGTTCGGCCGCACGGCGCCCATCCTCGATCTCACGCAGCCTGATCATGACCCCTCCCCGCCCGGCGCGTTGCGGCGCGGGCCTCGAACCCATATCTTGTGGGCTTAGGCGGGCTCGGCAACAGCCGGGCGACGCCGTCCACCGAACAGCTGCGTGGCCAGAGCTAAAGATGGCTGAGATCACCCTGACCCCCCGCGCCGCCAAGCGCATCAACGAAATCATGGGGGCGGAGCCCCCGGGCGCGTCTCTGCGCATCAGCGTCAACGGCGGCGGCTGCTCCGGATTCTCCTACGCGTTCGACATCGCCCGGTCCCGGGAGGCGCAGGACGTGGCGATCGAGCGCGACGGCGCCACCGTGATCGTCGATCCCGTGTCGCTGGAATACATGTCGGGCTCGACCATCGACTTCGTGAACGACCTGATCGGCCAGTCCTTCAAGATCGAGAATCCGCTGGCGACCGCATCCTGCGGCTGCGGCACCTCCTTCTCGCTCTGACCCGACGCGACGGCCTCCCCTCGGGACGGCCGTTGCGCGGCTACGACACTGGAGCCGGCTCAAGGCCCGCGCCTCCGGTGTCCGATTGCCTCGGCCGGTAAAACGCGGCACCCATGCGGCAACCCCGCTCAGCCGTGATCCGGACCCTCCCATGATCCATCCGAAGGTCCGATCCCGCCTCCGGTCGGCGTTGGCCGCGACCTGCGCCCTCGCCTGCCTCGCCGGGGCGGCGGCACCGGCCCCGCTGGCGGCCCAGGAAGGCGCCGCCGCTGTCCAGGACGTGACGATCACCGACGTCATGCTGCCGCTCGGCGGGACGATGCTGCGGGCGCCCAAGCTGACGGCCAGCGGCACGCGCCTGTCCAAGGATGAGCTTGCCGCGATCCTCAAACCGGATTCGGCCGAGCCCTGGGAGGCGCGGCTGGCACGGCTCGATGCCGGCAGCCTGACGATCCCGGTTCTCAGCTCGGAGCATGCCGGCCCCGGCACCGACCGCCAGACCGTCACCTATCGCGACGTGGTCGCCCGCGACGTGAAGGCCGGACGCGTGGGCGAACTGACCGCCGCGGGCGCGACGGTCAGCGCCGTCACGGGCCCCAACCGCGGCGACGGCACCTACGGCCAGGTCCGGGCGACAGATCTCGACCTCGCGGCGCTGAGCCGGCTCTACACCGTCCCGGGCGACGGCAAGGGCCCGGTCCAGAAGGTCTACGGCACGATCCAGGTCTCCGACGTGACCTATTCGGACGCGCGCGGCACCACCGTGAAGATCGCGCGTCTGAACGGGCGCGACCTCGGCGGCAGGCAGGTGCCGGACGGCTGGAACGGCGCGTTCGAGATCGTGGCCGCCGGCTTCCAGGGGCCCAACGACCGGCGGACCTTCGCGGCCTCGGCCGCCGACCTGATCGAGGCCACCACGCTGGGCAGCCTCGACATGCAGGGCCTGAGCGTCAGCAACACCGATCCGCAGGGACCGGTCCTGTTCGAGATCGCGCGGGCGACCTACGCCGCCGGGTCGGATGCGGGCACGGTCCTGGAGAACATCACGCTGGCGCGCGGCAGCCTGCGCGCGCATCTCGCCCGCCTCGCGTTGGCGGACGTCTCGCTCGCGCCGACCATCGCGGCTTTGCGCAACGCCGCGGCCGATCCCGCCAGCCGGTCCGGGTTCAGCGATGCCGAGATGCATCGGCTGACGCCGGCGCTGGGCGGCCTGACCCTGACCGACCTGAGCATCGACCTGCCGCTCGACACCGAGCTCCCCAAGGCCGTCCCGCCGGATCCCCGCGCCACCCCCCGCGTCCCCGCACCGGGGAAGCCGACGACGGGCCGGTCCGCGGACGGAAAGCTCCCGGAGCCCAAGCCCGCGACCGTGCAGCCCGGCGACCCGCTCGCGGTGACGATCACGCCGGCGCCGACACGGCGGGTGGCCCTGCGGGAAGCCAAGCTGTCCTTCGGCCCGCCGCAGGATGGGGTTCCGACGGCCGGGCGGCTGACCCTCTCCGGCCTGAGCCTGCCGGCGGAGTACGTCGCCGGGGCGCCGATCATCGGCGCGCTTCCGGCCTACGGCTATCGGGATCTCGACCTCGATCTCGTGGCCGACGCGTCCCTGGACGGGAAGGCCCGCGACCTGTCGCTGCGCGAAGTCACGATTTCGGGGCGCGATATCGGGACCGTCCGGCTGTCGGGGACCCTCGGCGGCATCGGGCCGGAGCTCTTCAACGGAAGCCTGCCCGCGGCCACGATGCTGATGTTCACGGGCAGCGCCAAGAACCTCGACCTCACGGTGGAGAATGCCGGCCTGTTCGAGCGCTTCCTCGCCGTGCAATCGAAGGATCTCAGCCTGCGACCGGACGAGCTGCGCAAGGAATACGTCACCGCCAGCCTGCTCGGCGTGCCGGTGATCCTCGGCAACACGGCGGCGGCCAAGGGCATCGGCGCCGCGATGGGCCAGTTCGTCATGAAGCCGGGCAAGCTCGTGCTGCACGCGAAGTCGAAGGAGCCCGCCGGCATCGGCTTCATCGATATCGGCGCGGCGCGCTCGCCGGCAGCCCTGCTCGACCGGATGGACGTGGACGCCAAGGCGAATTGACCCCTCGGCAAGTGTCCGCGGGCGGTTCGCACGCCGTACAGGCTACTCCGCGATGATCCCCGGATGCGCCGCCGCCAGCGCGGCCCGGGTGGTTTCGGCCCAGGCGCGGTCGCGCTGTCTGCGCGGGCGGTCGAGCGTCACGTTCGCCATGAGCGTCGCCGGCCGTTTCGAGACGAGCAGCAGCCGGTCGGCGATCCCGATCGCTTCGGCGACGTTGTGGGTCACCATGAGGACGCTCATTCCGGCGGAATCAACGGTGTCGACCACCAATCCGCGCAGCTCGGCCGCCGCGGCATCGTCGAGGGACACGAACGGCTCGTCGAGGACCAGCACCCGCGGCCCGTCGGCGAGCGCCCGCGCCAGCGCGACCCGCCGCTGCATGCCGAGCGACAGGGCCTTCGGGTAGCTGCCGCGCCAGGGCGTCAGGCCGAGCTTGGCGAACAGCGCGTCGAGGTCGCGTCCGCGCCGCGCCCGCGGCAGGCCCAGCCGGACATTGTGCTCGATGCTGCGCCAGGGGAGCAGGCGCGGCTCCTGAAACACCATGCCGGCCTGGCCGGCCCCGGAGACGCGGCCCTCGAAGTCGGTGTCGAGGCCGAGCAGGATCCGCAGCGTCGTGGTCTTGCCGGCGCCGGACGGCCCGATCAGGCAGACGATCTCGCCGGCCCCGACCCCGAACGACAGGTCGCGGACGGCCTCCACCGGCTCGGCGCCCTTGGCGCGGTAGCGCTTCGCGGCGATCTCGACCTGCAGGACGGGTTCAGCGCCAGCGGCGGACATGCGCTTCGAGCCGCTGGAGGAGGAGGACGTCGATGCCGATCATCACGGTCATGAAGACGAGGCTGTAACCGATGATCGCGGCCACGTCGGTGCTCTGCACGAAGTAGTAGTTGATCGCGAAGCCGACCCCGTCGGGGCGCCCCAGCAGCTCGACCACCAGGACGATCTTCCAGGCGAGCGACAGGCCGGAGCGGGCCGCCGTGACCACGTAGGGCTGGAGCTGTGGCACCAGCACGTCCAGCGCCCAGGTGCGCCGGTCGAACCGGTAGGCCCGGGCCATCTCGTCGAGGCCGGGATCGAGGTTGCGGGCGCCCTCGCGCACGATCACCGCGACGTTCGGCAGCTTGTTGAGCACCACGGCCAGGATCGCGGCGGTCTCGGTCAACCCGACCCAGACATAGGCCAGCACGGTGATCACCAGCGCCGGGGTGTTGAGCAGGACGAGGAGCGGCGTGTCGAGGGTGAGGTCGGCGGCCTTCGAGCGACCGAGCGCCACCCCCAGCAGGATCCCCAGCACCATCGCCACCGCGAAGGAGATCGCCACCCGCAGCAGCGTCATCCCGACATTGTGGAACAGGTCGCCGCGCTCGGCCTCCTGCACGATGAAGCGCAGCACAGCCATCGGCGCCGGCAACAGGCGCGACCCGGCCTCCAGCGCGGCGAACTGCCAGGCGGCGATGAGCACGACCAGGGACGCGATACGGGTCAGCGCGCCCATGCGGTTCCGGCGATCCGGATCCCCGACCTGAAAGCCAGCCTGACGGGCAGCTCAGCCATCGCGGCCGTTGTCGTAATAGAGGTCCGGCGGCAGCCCGGCGCCCTTCCCGACGAGCCGTGCGCCGCCGAGCCGGGACATGACGGCGTAGAGCTTCTCGGCGTCGGTCCGCTCCGCCGCCACCGTCCGGCGCGGGATGCCGGCCAGGAAGTCGCGCTTCAGGGCCTCGAACGTCGCGTCGTTCTCGGCCGCCATGAGCGGGCGCACGATCTCCCAGGTGCTCGGATCGGCGGCCAGCATGTCCTTCGCCGACCGGGACGCCCGGGCGAAGCCCGCCACGGCCTCGGGCTTCTCCTTCACGGTGGCGTCCTGGAACAGGTAGCCGATCAGGGAGACGTCGCCGGCCACACCGAGCGCGTGCATGATGTCCTCGGCGCCCACGAGCCGGCGGAAGCCCTTGGCCTCGAGGCGGGCGCAATAGGTCCAGTAGGTCAGCGCCGCGTCGAGGGCGCCCTGCTCCAGCTTCAGCGTGATCAGCGGCGGCGCGCCGTACGCGATCTCGGTGGCGCGCTCGAGGTCGATGCCGGCGGCATCCCGGGCCTGCGCCCTCAGCAGCAGCCAGTTCTTGTCGAGGGGGCCGCCGGCGACGCCGAAACGCTTGCCGTCGAGGTCCTTGAGGCTCTTGATCGGGCTGTCGGGTGGCACCATCACGGCGCCCTCCGAGGTCGAGTACGGGATGAAGCGCACGGCTTGGCCGTCGTTGCCGAGGCGGGCTGCCCAGAGCAGGTCGCCGATGATCGTGTCGACCTGTCCGCCGATGAAGCTGATCCGCGCCGCGTCGTTGCCGGCGAGCTTGACCGCATCCAGCTGGAAACCGTTGGCGGTATCGAGGCCCCGGGCCTTGATCACCGCCGCCTCCCAGGTCGAGGTGCCGAACGGGAGGCTCCCGAGGCGGATCGCCGGCACGTCCGCCCGCGCCGCCCGCAGGCCGAGGCCGCCGAGCAGGCCGCCGGCGAGCATTGCGCGCCGTGACAGCATCACGCCTTCTCCCATCGTATTGTGCGGTCTTGGAAGATCGCAGACTTGGGCGCGGACTTGTCCTGACGCCATTGGAAAATGGTCATAGGGCCCGCATGGCGCTCCGTCCACCGGGGCCGGCGCCCCTGCGCGCTTGCGCACCGCCGACGGCGCGGGCACCCTCGAACTTCGACGGGATGAAAAGGACGAGGCGAATGAGCGAGCGGCGCGAAGGCGTTCTGGACGAGGCGGCCGTGGAAGCGCGGCTCAAGGCCGAGCTGCCGGACTGGCGGCTGGAGGACGGCTGGATCCGCCGCACCTACAAGACGGCGGGGTGGAAGGGCACGCTCATGGTGATCAACACGGTGGGTCACCTCGCCGAGGCCGCCTGGCACCACCCCGACATCACCGCGTCCTACGCCTGGGTGGAGGTGCGGTTGATGAACCATGCGGCCAAGGGCATCACCGAAAAGGACTTCGCCCTGGCCAGGAAGATCGAGGAGGTCGTGTCCTGGCAGCCGGCGCTGGAGGGGCAGGGTCTGGAGGGCACGCCGTCGGATCCGCGCTTCGCCTACATCAAGTACGAGAAGTAGCGGACCCGGTCCCGGTCACTGCGGCTCCTTCACCCGGCGGCACTCGGTCTTGAGGTAGGCGGACTTGCCGATCTCGTCGCGCCGGTCGGTGCGGGCGATGATCTCCTGCCAGCCGGTGGCGCAGCCGAGCTCGTTGGCGACGCGGACCTTGCGCACCTCCAGCGCTTCGGCATCGGTGCAGGCCTCCTGGGCGATCCCGTTCGCGCAGACCAGGACGACGGCGATGAAGGCGTTCATGCGGGCGGTGCTCCTCGGCTCCAGGCCCGCTTACGCGCGGGAACAGCCCGGAGTTTCCGCCCGCGGCGCGGCGGGCGCGCGGGGAAACGATTCACGGTCGGCCCGCCCTGAGGGGGCGGAGGGGCGGGCCGACCGCTCATCGCAGCGTGAGGACACGCTGCGATCCGTGATGCCGGACGCTCAGGCGCTCTGCGCCGCGGGCCGGTCGCGGCTCTCGGGCCGGATCCGGTAGCAACCGACATAGAGGGCGGGCAGGAACAGGAGCGTCAGGAAGGTCGCGGCCAGGATGCCGCCGATCATGGCGAACGCCATCGGTCCCCAGAACACCTCCCGGGCGATCGGGATCAGGCCCAGGCTCGCCGCGGCGGCGGTGAGCAGGATCGGCCGCATCCGGTGGTGGGTCGCCTCGTAGACCGCATCCCAGGGCGCCATGCCCTCGTCCCGGAACTCCTCAATCTGGCTCACCAGGATCACGGCGTTGCGGATGATGATGCCGATCAGCGCCAGGATCCCGAGGATCGCCACGAAGCCCATCGGCTTGTCGAACAGCAGCAGCGCCGGCACGACGCCGATCAGCCCGAGGGGCGCTACGGTGAAGACCAGCAGCATCCGCCCGACGCTCTGAAGCTGGACCATCAGCAGCAGCGCCATGGTGAGCAGCATCACCGGAACCACCGCGGCGATCGGGCCCTGTCCCTTGGCCGATTCCTCGACCGCGCCGCCCGTCTCCAGCGCGTAGCCCTCGGGCAGGGCCTTCGCGTAGGCGTCGATGCCGGGCTGCAGGGCGGTCACGATGGTGGCCGGCTGCGTGGTGTCGCGGATCGTGGCCCGCACCGTCACGGTCGCCAGGCGGTTCCGACGCCAGACGATCGGCTGCTCCAGGTCGTAGCCGATCCGCGCGAAGGACAGCAGCGGCACGACGGAGCCGTTCGCGAGGCCGACCTGCAGGGATTGCAGGGTGTCCAGCGACGACCGCTCGGCCGCCCGCGCCCGCCCGACGACGTTCACGAGGTAGATCGAATCGCGCACCTGGGTGATCGCCTGGCCGCCCTCGATCCCGTTGAGGATGCCGGCGATGTCCTGGCTGGTGACGCCGAGCTGGCGTGCCTTGTCCTGGAGGATCTCGACCCGCAGGACCTTGCCCGGCTCGTTCCAATCGAAGGTCGGCACGTCGAGGCGCTTGTCGGCGGCGACCACGTTGCCGAGGTCGAGGGCGAGGCGGCGCACCGTCTCCATGTCCGGGCCGCTGAGGCGGTACTGGACCGGGCGCCCGACCGGCGGGCCCAGGCTGAGCGGCTGGATCAGGACATCGGTGCCGACGAAGTCGCGCCGGCCGATCGCCTGCAGTCGCGCCATGACCTGATCGCGGATCTCCAGGGATTTCGTCACGACCACGATCTGGCCGTAGAACGCGTTGGAGAGCTGCTGGTCGAGGGGCAGGTAGAAGCGCACGGCGCCCTGGCCGACATAAGACGACCAGCTCGTCACGTCCGGATCGTCCTTCAGCTTCGCCTCGAACCGGTCCATCTGCGCCTTGGTCTCGGCGATGGTGGCGTTCTGGGGCAGCGTCAGGTCGACGAGCACCTCGGAGCGATCCGAGGACGGGAAGAACTGCTGCTGGACATGGCCCATCCCGACGATGGCCGCCGCCATCAGCGCCAGGCAGAGGACCACCGTGGTCCAGCGCCAGGCCATCGCGAGCTTGAGCATCACCAGGAACAGGCGGGTGAACAGCCCACGCTTCTCGGCATGGTGCTTCACGGTCTTCGGCAGCAGCGTCACGCCGATCAGCGGAGCGAAGAGAACGGCCACCACCCAGGAGACCAGCAGCGCGGCGGCCAGCACCACGAACAGCGAGTAGGTGTACTCGCCGGCTCCCGAACCGTTGAAGCCGATCGGCAGGAAGCCCGCCACCGTCACGAGCGTGCCCGTCAGCATCGGGAACGCCGTCGAGGTGTAGGCGAAGGTCGCCGCCTTCCGCAGCGTGTCGCCCCGCTCCAGCCGGGCGACCATCATCTCCACCGTGATCATGGCGTCGTCGACGAGGAGGCCGAGCGCGATGATCAGCGCGCCGAGCGAGATGCGCTGGAGCGTCACGTCCATCAGCTGCATGACCACGAAGACGATCGCCAGCACCAGCGGGATCGACACCGAGACCACCAGTCCGGCGCGCACGCCGAGGCTCACGAAGCTGACCGCGAGCACGATCACCACGGCCTCGACCAGCGCCTCGGTGAAGCCGCCGACCGCGTGCTCGACCTGCTTGGGCTGATCCGAGACGAGGTGGACGCCCACGCCCACGGGCAGCGTCGCCTCGATCCGGCGCATCTGCGCCTTCAGCGCCTCACCGAAATGCAGCAGGTTGGCGCCCGGCCGCATCGCGATGGCGAGGCCGATGGCGGCCTTGCCGTCGACCCGGAACATCGGGGCGGGCGGATCCTCGTAGCCGCGGCTGATCTCGGCGATGTCGGCCAGCCGGAAGAACCGGTCGTTGACCCGCAGGTTCACGTCCTGCAGCGACGCCTCCGACGTGAACGACCCGCTGACCCGCAGCGACACGCGCTCCGGCCCGGCCTGCACCACGCCGGAGGCCGATACCGCGTTCTGGGCCTGAAGCGCCTTGATCAACGCCTGGAAGTCGATGCCGTAGCCGGCGAGCTTGCGGGTCGAGAAGTCGAGATAGATGGTCTCGGCCTGGGTCCCGATCAGCTGGGTCTTGCCGATGTCGGGGACCCTGAGCACCTCCGTGCGGATGCCCTCGACGTAGTCGCGCAACTGGCGGTAGGTCAGCCCGTCGGCCGTGAAGGCGTAGATGTTGCCGTAGACGTCGCCGAACTCGTCGTTGAAGAACGGGCCCTGCACCCCGTCCGGGAACTGCCCCTTGATGTCGCCGAGCCGCTTGCGGACCTGGTAGAAGGCCGGCTGGACCTCGGACTTCTTCAGCGTGTCGCGGAACTGCACGAACACCGTGGACGAGCCCGGCGTCGTGTAGCTGCGGACGTAATCCAGGGCGTTGAGCTGCTGCAGCTCCTTCTCGATCCGGTCGGTGACCTGATCGATCGTGTCCTTGATCGTGGCGCCCGGCCACGTCGTCTGCACGACCATGGTCTTGATCGTGAACGGCGGGTCCTCCTCGCGGCCCAGGCGGCTGTAGGCCATCACGCCAGCCACGAGCGAGACCGCCATCAGGAACCAGACGAACGAGCGGTGCCCGAGCGCCCAGTCGGAGAGATTGAAAGCCTTCACGGGAAACCCTTGTCCGACCGGCTCAACGGGCGTCGTCGGTCAGGCGCACGGCCTGGCCTTGCTGCAGGGCGTGGACGCCGGCGACGACGACGCGCTCGCCCGGTTCGACGCCGTCACGGATGGCGATGCGCCCGGCCTCGACCGTCTCGACGGTGGAGGCCAGGGTCACGTCCCGGCGCGTGACGGATTGTCCGGCCCCGTCGACGACCCAGACCGAGCGGCGCGGGCCGTCTTCCAGCAGCGCGGCGGCGGGTAGGAGGACGTGGCGCGGCACCTTGCGGGAAAGCGCCACGTCGATCGTCGCACCCAGGCGGAAGGCCGGGCCGGGATCGTCGAGCGTGATGCGGATGCGCCGGGACCGCGTCCCGGCCTCGGCGAGCGGCGCGATCTCCCGGATGCGGCCCCGGGCCGTCAGCTCGGGCGCGCTCTGGAGCGACACCGTGAACACCCCATCCGCCGGCAGCGCGCCGACATATTGCTCCGGGATGTCCACGACCGCCTCGCGGATCTCCGGCCGGGCGACGGTGACGACGCCCTGACCGGCGCTCAGCACCTGACCGATTTCGGCGAGGCGCTGGGTGACGACGCCGTCGAACTCGGCCTTGAGTTCCGTGTAGCCCATCTGGTCCCGGGCCTTCTGAAGGCTCGCCGCCGCCTGATCGAGCCGCGCCTTCGCGGTGTCGCGCTTGGCCACGGCCTGATCGAGGGTCGCCTGCGAAACGTTGTTGCCCGACATCAGCCGCCGGGCGCGCGCCTCGGCGGCGTCCGCGTTCTCGGCCTGCGCCCGGGCGTCCGCGAGGTCGGCCTCGGCCCGGGTCAGGTCGAACCGCGTCACCACGGTGTCGAGGGCGGCCAGCCGCTGCCCCTTGGTGACGATGTCGCCGACGGTCACGTCGCGCGCGATCATCCGGCCGGGGATCTGGAAGCCGAGCTGGGATTGGTAGCGGGGCTCGACCGTCCCCGCGAACGGGCCGAACATGACCGCGTCCTTCGGCACGGCGACCTGCGTGAGGACCGGCCGCACGGGCGCAGGCGCAGCCTCCGCGTGCTCGTCATCGTGTCCGCCGCATCCGCCGAGAATCACGGCGCAGGCGGTGAGGGTCAGAACCGCACGCGTGTTCATGGGTTGCTCTCGACGAGGTTGGCAGCAACCTCCTGCCCGGGACGCAGAAATTGGATACCTGCGATCACGATGCGCTCGCCCGGCTCGATCCCGCCCTTCAGGGCGATGACATCCGGTCCGTATTTGTCGATCTCCACCGCGCGGACCGACACGGTCCGCTTGCCGGGATCGTAGACCCAGACCGCCGGGCGACCGCCGTAGCGGTAGAGCGCGGACCAGGGCAGGATCACCGCATCGTGCGGCGCGAACCGCCCGTGGCCGATGACGACCGCGCCGAGACCCATGGCCGGCGGCGTCTGTTCCAGGCCGATCTTGACCCGTACCGTGCCGCTCGACGCATCGACCGTCGGCGAGATCTCGCGGACCGTGCCGTTCACCGAGATCGACGGGTTGGTCTGAAGCGTGACCGTGATGGTCTTGTCGCCCGGCGGCCGGGCGGTCAGCGATTCGTAGACGTTGAACACCGCATCCCGGGGGCCGTCCTGCGCCAGCACCAGGACGGTCTGGCCGGACTGGACCACCTGGCCGACCTCGACGCTGCGGCTCGTGACGATCCCGGAGATGCCGGCGCGCAGCTCGGTGTAGGAGAACTGTTCTTGCGCGGTGCCCAGCGCGGCCTTGGCCGAATCGACCGCGGCCTGCGTGGTGCGCAGTTCCTGCTCGGCGTTGTCGTAGCTCGGCCGCGTCGTGTACCCGCCGGCCAGGAGCTGCTTCTGACGCTCGAACGCCATCTTGGCCTGGGTCAGCAGCGCTTCGGCCGAGGCCAGCGCGGCCTTGGCGTTGTCGAGGTTCGCCCGCTGGGTCAGCGGCTCCAGCACCGCGAGGACCTGGTCGGGCTCGACGTGGTCGCCGACCTCGACCCGCCGTTCGGCGACCTTGCCGTTCGTCCGGAACGAGACGTTGACCTGTGCCTGGGCCTGGATGTCGCCGGTGAGCACGACCTCGGAGGCGACCGGCGTACGCCGCGCCGCGACGATCCGGACCCGCACCAGCGCCGAGTCGGGCGCTGCCGCCGGTTCGGCCGCCCGGGCCGCTGGTGCCAGCGCGATCGTCGCGAGCACGAGAGCTGTGTATCGTTGAGCGAACATGCGGATCTTGTCGGCGGCCGTTGCGGACGAAGGGCGCCCAACGGCGTGACGCTGTCCTACTCCATCGCTTACATACCGTCCAGTCGGTTTCTAAAATGGTGACCTATGCGCGCGAAACGGCAGCGGCTGGCGGAACGGCCGGAAATCATCCTGGAGGCGGCCGATGCCGTATTGCGCAAGGGCGGGGCGCGGGCCCTGACCATCGACGCGGTCGCGGCGGAGGCCGGTCTCAGCAAGGGCGGCGTCCTTCATCACTACGCATCGAAGGACGCGCTGATCCTGGCCCTGGTGGCCCGCAAGCTCACCGAACTGCGTGAGGGCATCGCCGCCTGCGAGGGTGAACTTCCGTCCGGGCCGTCGCAATTGCCGATCGCGATGGTGGCGCATGTCCGCTCGCATTACTGCGACGACGACGAGTCGTCTCGGGCTCTGCTGCTGGCGTCGATCGAGTATCCCGAGGCCCTGAACGATTATCGGGCCTTCGTGGCCGATCAACTCGACCGGCTCGGCGGGATGAACAGCGCGTGCCCCGGCGAGGGCTCGATGCTGTTCTTCGCGATCCTCGGGGTGATCATGGGCCGGACCCTGGGATTCCATCAGCTCGACCTGGACGAGTTGAAGCCGATGTTCGACGCCCTGGAACGCATCGCTCGCAAATCGGACGCGTAGGCGCGCCGCGAACCCGCGCCTCCGGTTGTGGCTGGCCTGTCACGATGGCCGCCCTCCTGGCGGATGCATATCGATAGCATCCTCCTGAAAGCTGGCCGCCGGGCTCCGGTACAGAGACGATGCGAATCGGACATGTGCGCAGGCGACGGACCTTCTTATGCAGATCGCAAGGCGCCGCGATGGTCGAGACGCCAGATAAGATCTACGCGCTACGTCGCGGGCCTCGGCTCTGTAGATTGCGCTGCTGCTTCGTTCCTGATCTGCCGGAACGACGACGACGAAAGAATCTCAGCACTGTCACGCCTTTCGGCGACGAGGGCTTTGCGTGCGGGGCGCGATTTTCCGTGCGATGACGTGCGTTCGTCATGCGCCCATGGGGCCGTCGGCTGCACGAGCGCGTTGACTGCCATCCCGTTACTCGCCGCCAGCGTAGCGTCATGAACGAACACGTCGCGATCTCGCCGCCCGACGACCTGCGCCGTGCCCTGGCGCGCACCCTCTACGAGCATGACGGCAGCGGGATCGCCGATTACCCGGCCTGGGACGATGACGCCCTCGATACGCATCACCCCGGGTTGCGCGAGCGCTATCTCGAACGCGCCGACGCCCTGACCGAAGGCCCCCTCGCCGCTCTGATCACGGATCGGTTCGATGTCACCGCGCGCGACGAGGAGTTGCGCGTCCTGCGGCGTCAGCGCATGGCGCCGGAGCGCGAACGCGAGTTGCTCGAGGCCAACAACCGGGTGCTCGCGCGGGCCAACGCGGCGGAAACCGCGCGGGAGGCCGCCGAGGCCGAACTCACGACGGCACTGCGGGAACGGGATGTCGCCCGGGAAGCCGAGGCGTTCTGGCAGCGTTTCGCCTTCGATGCCGACGAACTGGCGACCCGCCGCCTGATCGAGCAGACCGACGCCCGGGCGGAAGCCGAGCGCGTCGCGATCCGCGAACGATGCCGGCGTGAGCGGGCCGAGAGCGCGCTCCGCTTGTTTGCCGACAGGGCCGAGGTCATGCCGAAGGAGGGCTGGGCGTCGGACCTGGCCAACGCCAACCGGGACATCCCGCTATGGTGGTTTCATGCCGCCCGGGTGGCCCTGGACTCACACGAGCCGCAGCCCGGCTCGGAGCCGAGCACACCGTAAACCGGGCCGCGCCCGCCGGTTGGGCGCAGTTCGTCAACTGGAAGATTGGTCGTCAGGCAGCCGCGGGCCGCGCCACCTCCCCGGGGGGCTCGCGGAACAGGGCGGTGCAGCCGGAACCGCGATGCATGCTGAGGATCGAAGCCCGGTCGATGTCCGGATGCGCCTTCAACACCTTCTGCACGCAGCAGAGCACGCGGTCGTACTGCGCGGCATCGAAATTCGGTTCCAGCGGGCTCACGGCGATGTAGGTCTCGACGACGAGCACACGCTCCGCCCTGTCGCGGTCGACATCGACGGCGATCCAAGACGACTTGATGAGGCTGGTGCTGGCGAGCATGGGCGTTCCTCATTCAGCGTTGCTGCGAACCCGTCCTTTTTGCGGACGGTCGATTTTGGCGGAATGATGGACCGCCTTAAGACGTATGCCAAGAGGGACAGGATCAGTTCCCCCAGTGCACGTACCCCGCCGCGTTGAGACGCAGAACTCTTGGGCCTATGCTACGGTGATGCCTACAACCTTCGCGAGTGCTTCTTTCTACTCGCCTCCCGCGGATGGCATGTGGTATACAAGTGTGGCGGCCCTCTCGACGGGGCCGGCGTGACGGGTCCGCGAATCGACGGGACCGCGCATCGGGAGGGAGTGTCAGCATGATCCGTCCGAGACGCGAGGACGCGGGTCTCCACGATCGTTACGCAGCCGTCTCGACGGCGCGGCGCGCGAGACCTCACCGCAGCAGCCCGTCACCGTCCGTCGGCGCCCGGCCCATCACGGCCCCGACCTGAGACACCCCCCGCCGCTTCCCGAAACCCGATCCGAGATCCGAGACCGACCATGACCAAGGCCCTCGAAGGCGTCCGCATCCTGGACTTCACCCACGTGCAATCCGGCCCGACCTGCACCCAGCTTCTGGCCTGGTTCGGCGCCGACGTGATCAAGGTCGAGCGGCCGGGAGTCGGCGACGCCACCCGCCAGCAGTTGCAGGACATCCCGGATGTGGACAGCCTGTATTTCACGATGCTGAACCACAACAAGCGTTCGCTCACGCTCGACTCCAAGAACCCGAAGGGCAAGGAGGTGCTCTGGCGCCTGATCGAGGAATGCGACGTCCTCGTCGAGAACTTCGCCCCCGGCGCGCTGGCCCGGATGGGTCTGACCTGGGAGAAGATCCACGCGAAGAACCCGCGCATGATCCTGGCGTCCGTGAAGGGCTTCGGCCCCGGCCGCTACGAGGATTGCAAGGTCTACGAGAACGTCGCGCAATGCGCCGGCGGCTCGGCCTCCACCACCGGGTTCCGGGACGGCATCCCGATGGTGACCGGCGCCCAGATCGGCGATTCCGGCACCGGCCTGCACCTGGCGTTGGGCATCGTCACGGCGCTCTACCACCGCACCCAGACCGGCCTCGGCCAGAAGGTCGACTGCGCCATGCAGGACGGCGTGCTGAACCTCTGCCGGGTCAAGCTGCGCGACCAGCAGCGCCTCGAGCACGGCCCGCTCAAGGAATACAGCCAGTTCGGCGAAGGCATCCCGTTCGGCGAGGCGACCCCTCGGGCCGGCAACGATTCCGGCGGCGGCCAGCCGGGCCGGATCCTGCGCTGCAAGGGCTGGGAGCAGGACCCGAACGCCTACATCTACGTCATCACCCAGGCGGCGGTCTGGGACCCGATCTGCGACATCATCGGCGAGCCCGACTGGAAGACCGACCCGAACTACGCCTCCCCGAAGGCGCGCCTGCCGCACCTCAACGAGATCTTCACGCGCATCGAAGCCTGGACGATGAAGATGTCCAAGTTCGAGGCCATGGACATCCTGAACGGGCACGACATCCCGTGCGGCCCGATCCTGTCGATGAAGGAGATCGCAGCGGACGAGGCGCTGCGGGCGACCGGCACCATCGTGGAGGTCGATCACCCGACCCGCGGCCGCTACCTCTCGGTCGGCAACCCGATCAAGCTCTCGGCGAGCCCGACCGAGGTCGTGCGCTCGCCGCTCCTGGGTGAGCACACCCAGGAGATCCTGCGCGACGTCCTCAAGTACTCGGAGGAAGAGGTCGGCGAGATCTCCGGCTCCGGCGCCATCGGGGGCGTGCAGAAGATCGCGGCCGAGTGAGGCCGCCAGGCGATCCCGGGCCGAGCGTCCGGGGTCGCCGCCGACCGACCGCGTAACGTCGTAGTCCATACCCAAAAGATCCCGCCTCGCTTCGGGGCCGGACGACGCCAGGGATCGCCCATGCGCATCGCCGTCATCGGTCAGCAGGACTTCGGCAAAGCCGTCCTGGAGGCGTTCCTGAAGCGCGGGGATACCGTGGCGGGCGTGTTCTGCGCGCCGGAGAAACCCGGTGCCAAGCCCGACGTGCTGAAGACCGCGGCGGAGGAGCACGGGCTGCCGGTGTTCCAGTTCCCCAGCCTGAAGAGCCCGGAGGCCGAGGAAGCGATGCGCGGCCTCGAGGCCGATATCGGCATCATGGCGTACGTGCTGCAATTCGCGCCGCAGAGCTTCGTGACGATCCCGAAGCACGGCACCATCCAGTACCACCCCAGCCTGCTGCCGCGGTATCGCGGCCCGTCCTCGATCAACTGGCCGATCGCCAAGGGCGACCTTCAGACCGGGCTGACGATCTTCCGCCCCACCGACGGCCTCGATGAGGGCCCGGTCGTCCTGCAGAAGGTCTGCGAGATCGGCGGGGATGCGACCCTCGGGGACATCTACTTCAACAACTTGTTCCCAATGGGCGTGGACGCCATGCTGGAGGCGGCCGACCTCGTGGCGGCCGGCCAGCATATCGAGATCGACCAGGACGAGGACGCGGCGAGCTACGAGGGTTGGTTCCGCACCGCCGAGGCCGAGATCCGCTGGTCCGCCCATGCCGAGCAGATCTACAACCTGATCCGCGCCGCGAACCCGGCCCCGGGCGCCTGGACCACCCTCGCGGGCAAGAAGCTGCAGATCTTCGACGCGCGCCTGCACCCGGTCCGCCGCCTGGGCGACGTGAAGGGCAAGCCGGGCGAGATCATTGCCGTGGATGACGACGGGTTCAGCGTCTGCGCGCAGGGTGGCCGGATCGAAGTCCGGAAGGTCAAGCCGGAGGACGGCAAGAAGGTCTCGGCCGCCGAGTTCGCCGCATCCGGCAGCATCGCGGTCGGCCAGTTTCTCGGACGCTGACCGCCGGCCGCGACCCCAACATCAGTCGGCGGCGTTCAGCCCGTAGCCGCGGAAGCGCTCGACGGTGCCGGCGATCTCGTGGTCGGACAGGACGTTCGGAGCCCCGACCTGGAGCGCCACGGCGTATTGCCAGCACAGGGTCTCCAGCTCGACGGCCAGCCACACGGCCTTCTCCAGGCTTCCGCCGGCGGCGATCATGCCGTGGTTTGCCAAGAGGCAGACGTTTCGGCCTTCGAGGGCGGCGAGCGCCAGTTCCGACAGCTCCGCGGTGCCGTAGGGCGCGTAGGGGGCGCAGCGCACGTTCGGTCCGCCGAAGGCCGCGATCATGTAGTGGACCGCCGGGATCTGCCGTCCGCAGAGGGCGAAGGCGGTGCAGTGGATCGGGTGCGCGTGGACGACGGCGCCCATCTCGGGCCGCGCCGCGAGGATATCCCGGTGGAAGCGCCATTCCGAGGACGGCTTGAGCCCCGTCGGGTGGGTCCCGTCGAGCGCCATCGGCACGATGTCGTCCGGGCCCATGCGCGCCGTCGGCACCCCCGAGGGCGTGATCAGCAGGCCGTCGCGGAACCGCACCGAGACGTTGCCCGAGGTGCCTCGGTTCAGGCCCTGCGCGTCGAGATCCCGCGCCGCCGCGACGACACCCTCGCGCGCGATCCGTTCGTCCTTGTCCATGCCCGGTCTCCGGTTGCAGCCGGCATCCGGTACGCATGAAGGCCCGGCGCCGTAAAGCGGCGCCGGGCCTTCGAGCTGACGGGCGCTGGCGTTACTGAGCCAGCACCGGTGCCAGGTTCGCCTGCGGGGCCTTGGTGTAGGCGGCGCGCATCGGCTTGAGGACGAACAGGGCCAGGAGCGCCGCCAGGATGTTGAGACCGGCCGCCACCAGGAACACCGTGTACCAGCTTCCGGTCATGGTCGTCAGCACGCTGGTATAGGGCACGATCAGGGCCGCGGTGCCTTTGGCCGTGTAGAGCAGGCCGGCATTGGTCGCCGCGTATTTCGACCCGAAGGTGTCGCCGCAGGTCGCCGGGAACAGCGAGTAGATCTCACCCCAGGCGAAGAACACCAGGCCGGTGAGCAGCACGAAGGCGATCGGGTTCTCGCCGAACTGGCTCAGCGCGTAGATGCCCAGGCCCTCGATGGCGAAGGCGATGAACATCGTGTTCTCGCGGCCGATATGGTCCGAGATCCAACCGAAGAACGGCCGTGTCACGCCGTTGAGCACCCGGTCCAGCGTCGCCGCGAAGGTGAGCGCCGGCAGCGTGATCCCGAGCAGCGAGACCGGGACGTCGGCGATCTTGAAGTCCTTGGCGATCGGGCCGAGCTGCGCGGTGGCCATCAGGCCGCCGGCGGCCATCATGACGAACATCGCGTACATCACCCAGAAGATCGGGGTGCGCACCATCTCGCCCGGCTTGAAGTCGCGCTTGGACTGGCTGACCCGGGCGACGTCCGGGACCTGGCCCTTGGCCGGCGAGCGCAGGAACAGGGCGACCAGCATCACGATCAGGCCCTGGCCGATGCCGAAGTAGAAGAACGCGGCCTCGTAGCCCTGGGACTTGATCATCGCCTGGATCGGCACGACGGTCAGTGCCGACCCGGCGCCGAAACCCATCGCGGTGATGCCCGCGGCGAGACCGCGACGGTCCGGGAACCACTTGAGCGAGTTGCCGACGCAGGTGCCGTAGACCGCCCCGGCGCCGGTGCCGCCGATCGCGGCCGCCACGTAGAGCATCGTCAGCGTCTCGGCGTAGGAGTTCATCACCCAGGCGATGCCGCAGAGCAGGCCGCCGAACAGGGTGACGATCCGCGGACCGTACTTGTCCACGAACCAGCCTTCGATCGGGACCAGCCAGGTCTCGGTGACGACGAACAGCGTGAACGCGACCTGGATCGCGGCGCGATCCCAGCCGTGACGCTCCTGCATCGGGTTCACGAAGAAGGTCCAGCCGTACTGCATGTTGGCGATCATGCACATGCAGACGACGCCGAATGCGAGCTGCAGCCATCGGCCCGCCCCAACCGGTTTGCGAATCTCGGACATACGCTTCCCTCCTGGCTGGATTTATTATTCTGTATCTGATCCCGGCTGTGTTTATGCCCGGACACGGCCGCCCTTGTCAGAACAAAGCGAACGGCATGCTTTGAAAAATTCTTGACCGACAGACAAACGAAAACTCTGTCGGCATCGTCGCCAACCGTCGCACCCCGTCACCGAATACATGCTGGTGTACGGTATGCCAGACGGATGGTGCTGGCGGCGGGAGATTCTGTCAATCGATC
Source organism: Methylobacterium mesophilicum (assembly GCF_022179445.1). Lineage (GTDB taxonomy): Bacteria > Pseudomonadota > Alphaproteobacteria > Rhizobiales > Beijerinckiaceae > Methylobacterium > Methylobacterium mesophilicum. Next base: position 45,720 of record NZ_BPQU01000025.1, read on the forward strand.
CTGCACAAAAATACACGAATATGCCGCTGGATTAACGTGGGGCTTCGTTCGTGCGGGACGAATTCGGAATTACCCTTCCGGATATTGCTCCGTGCTGGGGCGGAGGCCGGATCGCATACGGGACCAAGGGTCTGTGGGTCGGCTCGTAATTGACTAGGATCGGGAAAAGGTTTGGGTTAGTTCGTTTTACGAGCGCACGACAGAGAACACGTGCGAGACAATATGGGCATGGACCGGCTGGACGAGGCATGTCGAACTCAGAACCGTTGAGCGTTAAACCGATCGTCGCCAGCTCCAGTCTACGGACCTTGGCTTATGAAGCGCTCAAGACTGCTATAACCAACATGGATATCTACGGGCGGCCCGATGAGGTGCGGCTCGATGAGCGGAAACTGTCGCAGGACCTCGGGGTCAGCCGAACGCCCGTGCGCGAGGCGCTCACCGTGCTGGAGCAGGAGGGCTTCGTCCGGTCCGAGGCCCGTCGCGGCGTGTTCGTCATCAAGAAGAACAAGAGTGAGATCGTCGGCATGATCCACGCCTGGACGGCGCTGGAGAGCATGGCGGCCCGGCTCGCCTGCACCCGGGCCACCGACGCGCAGCTCCGTGCGCTGCGCGAGTCATTCCCGGAATTCTATGAAGGCCAGCCGTCCGAGCACATCGACGAGTATTCGGACGCCAACATCCGCTTCCATCAGCGGATCATCGCACTCGGACATTGCGAGCCGATCGCCGAACTCACCAGCAATCTGCTGATGCATGTGCGGGGGATTCGCAGCACCGCGCTGCGGCAGGGCGACCGCGCGCAGCATTCGATCCGCGAGCATGTGGCGATCATCGCCGCGCTGGAGGCTCGGAACGCCGACACGGCCGAGCGGCTCGTGCGCGAGCACGGTCTGGGGCTCGCTCAGCACGTCGATACCTACGGTGATTATCTGGACTGAGGATTCGCGACCGGGCGATGAAGCGCGGTCGAATGGTGTCCGCCGTCCATGAGGCTGCTTGACCGGTCATTCCCGTTTTCGCCCTCATCCCAAGGCGACGGAGTGAAGCGGAGGCCTCGAAGGGAACCGTCCAGCCTGCCGCGCGATCCCTGGCGGCCTCCTTCGAGGCTGCTGCGCAGCATCTCAGGATGAGGGGACAGGTTGGGGTCTCCGCCGGTAGAACGTTCATTCGACGGCGATCGTGCGGTCAGACAGGCTCTGAGCAGTCTCTTCGAGCATTGATTATCGAACGCGCGTTCTGGCAGGGCCGATTGCGTCGGATCACACAGCAATCCGATTGCAGTGCAACATACGCCTATTCAACCGGCCCAATTCGGTACCTCGCACGCGGAGCGGCCGACGCCGCGATCGACGTTGAGCGGTGTCTTTCAGCGAGCGATCGCGTCATGCGCTCCTGACATAATTGGCATTCGGTATTTGGAATACCAGTTTGCGCTGCGACATGGCATTTCATGCATCGCACCATCCAGTGTCCAGCCGAGCCGTACCGGAGCCGTCCGATGATCGCCAACTTCCTCGTCGTGTTCACCGCCTTCGCCGCCTGCCAGGCCCTCCTGGCCGTCAAGCTCGCGGACGTGCTGAGCCCGACTTCCGATGCCGGCAAGCCCGCCGCTCAGCAGACCCGCCAGGACGGCGCTGTCAGCCTCGCCTGAACACTGATTTTTCAGCGTCTACACGCCGGGAGACTGCGTAGGGTTAACACTTCGCTCAAAGGTTTCCGTTAGCGTCAACACATCGTTGACCATGCGGACCGGGGAGCAACCGCGTTGGCCCTCGGCATACAAGCGCAGACCACGAACAACCCGTTCGTGCTGTTGATTTCGGATCGCCCGACCGAACGGGCGGCCCTGGAGCGCGCCATCGCGCTGGTCATGGATTGCCGGGCGGTCGCCGCTGGGTCGGCGATTCCGCCGGGGCGCCCGCACCTTATCATCCTGGACCTGCATCCCGCACAGGCCGCGGCGCTCGAGCCGGCGCTGACCCATCGAGGCCGGCCGGTCCCACGCCTGGTCCTGGTCCGCGGCGAGCCGCTCAAGTCCGCGCCGCATCTTCGGCAACTGCCCGCCGCCGCACCGCGCCAGGTCGTGCTGGCCAACGTCTTCGCCATGATCGAGGCGGTGACGCGCTCGAGGGAAACCCGCATGCAGCGCCTCGTCGGCCGGGTCACGGATGCCACCGGGATCGTGGCCGAGCTGTTCGACAGTGCGGCGCTCGGGGCGGGCCTGCAGCGCGCCGATGTCGAGCGCGGGACCGAGCTGGTCCTGGCCGCCGTCTCGGAAGCCGGCATCACGGCCTGGCTCGCCGAAGTCTGGCGCCACGATGTCGGCGTCTACCAGCACACGCTCGGGGTCGCGGGTCACGCCGCCAGCTTCGGCGCGCAGATCGGCTTGAGCCGGATCGATCTCGCCCGCCTCGTGCGATCCGCCCTCCTCCACGACATCGGCAAATCGCGGATCCCTTCGGAAATCCTGAACAAGCCGGGCCATCTCGATCCGGAAGAGTTACGGCTGATGCAGCGCCATCCCGTGATCGGCGCCGACCTGCTGCGGGCACAGGGCGGCTTCGAGGACGAGGTGATCGACGTCGTCCTGCACCATCACGAACGGCTCGACGGCGCCGGCTACCCGGACAGGCTCTCCGGCCGGGCGATCTCCGATCTGGTGCGGATCGTGGCGATCTGCGACGTGTTCTCGGCGCTGACGGAGCGCCGCGCCTACCGGAAGCCGGCCAGCCCCGCCGAGGCGCTGGCGATCATGGTCGATGGGATTGGCCATCTGGATCCCGATCTCCTGCGCGTGTTCGCACCGGTCATGCTCGGGGGTGACGCACTCGCCGCCTGAGGCCCGTGGCCTTGGTGACACGGTCGGCCTATTGCGCCTGCGGGCGCCTTCGAGCGCCGCGCTTTCGCCGCAACCGGTCCCGAGGGAGACGCATCCCTCCCGGAACCGCGATCGACCGTGTCCAAAGCTCTCCTTCCCCTCGCCGCGGCCCTGGCGCTGGCACTTGCTGGCTGCGGCGGCCTGTCCTTCACGCCCGAGCCCAGTGTCGAGAACGTGACCCATACCGCGATCCTCGATGAGGTCGCGGCGGCGGCCGCAATCTCGGCCTATCGGGTCCAGCACGGATTGAGCCCGGTCGTCGTCGATGGCGGCCTGGTGAAGGCGGCCGCGTTCCAGGCCGGCAACAACGCGCGCAACGGCCAGCTCAGCCACGATGTCGGCGGCAGCTTCACGTCGCGGATGGCCTCGGCCGGCCTGGCGAAGTCCTACGCGGCGGAGAATCTCAGCGCCGGCTCGGAGACCTTCGAGCAGGTGCTGGCGCGCTGGAAAGCGAGTTCCGAGCATAACAAGAACATGCTGCTCCCCCAGATCCGCCGGATCGGCATCGCCCGGGTCGATGCGCCCAACACCCGCTACAAGCGGTTCTGGGCCCTGGTGATGGCCGGAAGCTGAGCGTTCGGCGCACCGTCGATTTCCGGAAGCCGGCGGCCAACTTTCGGAACGATGCCTCAGGCGTCGGCCGGAGCCAGATCGACGATCCGCAGCTGCGCCCGCTCGGCACCGCGCCAGCGGTCGCAGGACAGGGTGCCGGCGACGTGCATCTCCTGGCCGATGCTCCGAAGCAGGGCTTGGCCGAGCGGCCGCTCGCCGGCCCGAAAGCAGATCGCGCCGACGGCCTGCCCGTCGCGGCTGCGCAGGCGCGCGCGGACATGCCCGGTGCCGACCACGGCGGCATCGACCAGACGGTGACGGCCGAGCGCGAAGACCGGCTCCGGCGCGCCCTGCCCGAACGGACCGGCGCGCTGGAGCAGCCGCACGGTCTCGGCGGTTGCGCCGCCGGCGCTCAACCCGCCGTCGATCAGCAGGGCGTCGGCGGCCCGTGAGACGGCGACGCTGGCGCCGAGCAACGCGGCGAGATGGGTCTCGAAGCGCGGGATGTCGTCGGCCCGCAGGGTGACGCCCGCCGCCATGGCGTGGCCGCCGCCCTTGCTCGCCAGCCCGGCCTCGACGCAGGCCCGGACGGCCAGGCCGAGATCGGCCCCGGGGATCGAGCGCCCGGAACCGGTGGCGCTGCCGTCGGGCCTGATCGCGAACGCGAAGGCCGGCCGGTTGAAGCGCTCCTTCAGCCGCGCCGCGATCAGCCCGACGATGCCCGGATGCCATGCGGCGTCCCCGGTCACCAGGACGGCGCGTGCCGGATCGAGGGTCAGGGCGCGGTCCATCTCGGCTTCCGCCTCCGCCACCGCATGGGCCTCGATGGCCTGACGCTCGCGGTTGAGACGGTCGAGGTCCGCGGCGATGCGGGCGGCCTCGGCGGGATCCGCGGTGGTGAGCAGGCGCGCCCCCAGCGCCGAATCCCCAATTCGGCCGCCGGCATTGATCCGCGGCCCGAGCACGAAGCCGAGATGCCACGCTTCCGGGGGCTCGCTGAGCGAGGCGGCGTCGAGCAGAGCGGCCAGGCCGGTCCGGCCCCGGTGGCGCATCACCGTCAGCCCCTGGGTCACGAAGGCGCGGTTCAGGCCCACCAGCGGCACGACGTCGGCGACGGTCGCCAGCGCCACGAGGTCGAGGGCATCGGTGAGCGCCGGCTCGGGGCGATGTGGCCCGAAGAAGCCGTCCCGGCGCAGGGCACGGTTCAGGGCGGCGAGGGTCAGGAACACCACACCGGCGGCGCAGAGATGGCCGAGCCCGGAGAGGTCGTCGAGGCGGTTCGGGTTCACCACGGCCCGGGCCGGGGGCAGCACCTCGGCCGCCGCGTGATGGTCCAGGACGATCACGTCGAGGCCAAGCTTCTCGGCCTCCTCCAGCGGGCCGTGGCCGCTGGTGCCGCAATCGACGCAGACCAGTAGCGTCGCCCCCTCGGCTGCGAGCGCGGTGATCGCTGCGACGTTGGGTCCGTAGCCCTCGGTGATCCGGTCGGGAATGTGGATTGGGGCCCGGAGGCCGAGCTGGCGCAGGTAGCCGGCGAGCATCGCGGCGCTGGCCGCGCCGTCGACGTCGTAATCGCCGAACACGGCGACGATCTCCCCGCGCCGGATCGCGCGGACCAGCCGCCGCACGGCCACATCCATGTCGAGAAGCGTATCCGGATCCGGCATCAGGTCGCGCAGGCGCGGCGCCAGATGCCGGGCGGCCTCGTCCGGGGCCACCTGCCGACCGGCCAGGACCCGGGCCAGCAGCTCCGGCAGGCCGTGGGCCTGGACCATCTTGGCGATCTGGTTCTGCACCGCCGGGCCGGCACAGCGCTCCTGCCAGCGCCGTCCGGTCACGGATGCTGAGACGCCCAGGAACGGCGGCGGTTCGGTGATCGGCGAGGCGGTGGCGGCGGACACGGGTTGCACCCTACACCGTGTGGGCCCCGGGCGCGCGGGCGCGACAGCAACAGCGGCCGCGCTCGACCGTGAGCCGGCACGACAAAGGGGCGCGCATCGCTGCCCGCCCCTCGCCGAAACCGAACCCCAGGGTGTCTCAGAACGCCTTGAGGATGTTGTCGACCACCTTCTTGGCGTCGCCGAACAGCATCATGGTGTTGTCGCGGAAGAACACCTCGTTCTCGACACCGGCATAGCCCGAGCCCATGCCGCGCTTGATGAACAGCACCGTCTTGGCCCGCTCCACGTCCAGGATGGGCATGCCGTAGATCGGCGAGGCTTTGTCGGTCTTCGCGGCCGGGTTGGTGACGTCGTTGGCGCCGATCACGAAGGCCACGTCGGCCTGCGGGAACTCGCCGTTGATGTCCTCCAGCTCGAACACCTCGTCGTAGGGCACGTTCGCCTCCGCGAGCAGCACGTTCATGTGGCCCGGCATGCGGCCCGCGACCGGGTGGATGGCGTACTTCACGTCGACGCCCTCCTTCTTCAGCATGTCGGCCATCTCGCGCAGGGAGTGCTGCGCCTGCGCGACCGCCATGCCGTAGCCCGGGACGATGATCACCCGCTCGGCGTTCTTCATGATGTAGGCCGCGTCGTCGGCCGAGCCCTGCTTGACCGGGCGCGTCTCGACCTGACCCGGGCCGGCGGCCGCCGTATCGCCGCCGAAGCCGCCCAGGATGACCGAGATGAACGACCGGTTCATCGCGTGGCACATGATGTACGACAGGATCGCGCCCGAGGAGCCGACCAGCGAGCCGGTGATGATCAGAGCGAGGTTGCCGAGGGTGAAGCCGATGCCGGCCGCCGCCCAACCCGAGTACGAATTGAGCATCGACACGACGACGGGCATGTCGGCGCCGCCGATCGGGATGATGAGCAGGCCGCCCAGGGCGAAGGACAGCAGCACGATCAGCCAGAACACTGCCTTGCTCTCGTTGCCGATGAACAGGGCGATCAGCACCACCAGCGCCACCGCGATGCCGATGTTGATCAGGTGCCGCTGGGGCAGCATGATCGGCTTGCCGGACATCCGCCCGTCGAGCTTGGCGAAGGCGATGACCGAGCCGGTGAAGGTGATCGCACCGATCGCGGCGCCCAGCGCCATCTCGAACAGCGACTGCTTGTGGATGTGGCCGTTCTCGAGGATGCCCACCGCCTGCGGCGCGTAGAGGGTCGCCGCGGCGCCAGCCACGGCAGCCAAGCCGACCAGCGAGTGGAACGCGGCCACGAGTTGCGGCATCGCCGTCATCGGGACGCGCTTGGCGATGACCGCGCCCGCGCCGCCGCCGATGCCGATGCCGAGGATCACGAGGATCCAGGCGCCGAAGCCGGCCGGCGGATGGCCGATCAGCGTGGTCAGCACGGCGAGCGCCATGCCGATCATGCCGTAGAGGTTACCCTGCCGCGACGTGGTCGGGTGCGAGAGCCCCCGCAACGCCATGATGAACAGGACGCCGGCGACGATGTAGAGAAGGGCGGAGACGTTCTGGGACATCGTCTCAGGCCTTCTTCTTGTACATGCCGAGCATGCGCTGGGTCACGAGGAAGCCACCGAAGATATTCACGCTGGCCAGCACGATGCCGATGAAGCCGAATGCGCGGGCCCAGCCGGTGCCCTTCTCCAGAAGCGGCACGCCGGCCGCCAGGAGTGCGCCGACGATGATCACCGACGAGATCGCGTTGGTGACCGACATCAGCGGGGTGTGCAGCGCGGGGGTCACGGACCAGACGACGTAGTAGCCGACGAAGATCGCCAGCACGAAGATGGCGAACTGGAAGATGAAGGGATCGACGGCCCCGCCGGTGGCGGCGCTGATCCCATGGCCCATCCCGGCCGCGATGGCCTGGGCCTGGTCGGCCGCGTTGCGGGCGACATCGGCGGCTGCGCGCGCCGCGTCGGCCAGGACGCGGGTCTGATCAGCGGCCTGATCGGGAGGGACGACAAGGTTTGCCATACTGCTTCTCCTCGCGATCGGTCTTCAGCGGGCGTCGGACGGGGCCGGGGCGGGCTCGGCCTTACCGGTCTCCGACTTGGCCAGACCCACGGCGGCAGCTTCCGAAGCCGGCCCGTCGGTCTTCGCCTGGAACGAGGCGTGGACCACGGAACCGTCACGGGTCAGGTTGGTGGCCTTCACCAGCTCGTCGTCCCAGTTGATCGCCAGCGCCTTCGACTCCTTGTCGATCAGGGTCTCGACGAAGGCGTAGAGGTTGCGCGCGTAGAGGCTCGACGCCGTGGCGGCGAGGCGCCCCGGCACGTTGGTGTGGCCGACGATCTTCACGCCGCGATCGGTCACCACCACCTCACCCGGCTTGGCGCCCGCGACGTTGCCGCCGCGCTCGACCGCGAGATCGATCAGGACCGAGCCAGGCTTCATCGAGGCGACCATCTCCTCGGAGACCAGCTTCGGGGCCGGACGGCCGGGAATCAGCGCCGTGGTGATGACGATGTCCTGCTTGGCGATGTGGCCCTTCACCAGCTCGGCCTGCTTGGCCTGGTAGCCCGCCGACATCTCCTTGGCGTAGCCGCCCGCGGTCTCGGCCTGCTTGAACTCGTCGTCCTCGACCGCGACGAACTTGGCGCCGAGGGACTCGACCTGTTCCTTGGTGGCGGGGCGCACGTCCGTGGCGGTCACCACCGCGCCCAGGCGCCGGGCGGTGGCGATCGCCTGGAGGCCGGCGACCCCGACGCCCATGATGAACACGCGGGCCGCCGGCACGGTGCCGGCCGCCGTCATCATCATCGGCATGGCGCGGCCGTACTCGGCGGCGCCGTCGACGACCGCGCGATAGCCGGCGAGGTTCGCCTGCGAGGAGAGCACGTCCATCACCTGCGCACGGGTGATGCGGGGCATCAGCTCCATGGCGAAGCCCGAGACGCCGGCTTCGGCCATCGCCTTCAGCGCGGGCTCGTTGCCGTAGGGATCCATGATCGCGACCACGGTGGCGCCGCGCTTGAGCAGCGACAGCTCCTCTTCGGCCGGCCGCCGGACCTTCAAGACGAGGTCGGCATCCCGTGCCGCGTCGGCGGCGCTGCCGGCGATCTCGGCCCCGGCCGCCTCGTATTCGGAATCCAGGACCCCGGCCTTCTGCCCGGCCCCCGCCTGCACGGTGATGTCGACACCGAGCGCCTTGAACTTTTTGACGGTCTCCGGGACCGCGGCCACCCGCGGCTCCGCAGAGTCCGTCTCGGACAGCACAGCGATGCGCATGCGAGGCTTCCCCTGGATAAGCTTGGCCTCCCGAATGCGCGAACCGGCACGGCTTTTCGAGACGCGAATGAAGATTGCGCTGATGGAATAAGTGGGAATGTAACCCGCGGGCTGCCGACAGGACAGCCGCGCTTCAACGCGTCATCGAACCGCTCGTCCAATCGGGCGCGCGGTTATCTTCGCGCGATCAGGCGAAGGCCAGGTAGAGGAACAGGAGAATCGCCACCACGAGGGGGCCGCGCCAGCCGATCGCGGGGGCAAGCGCCCCGACGGCGCCGGCGGCACCCGACACGATCACGCTGAGGATCGCCAGCAGCCAGGCTTCGCGGATGCCGCCCACGGCGAGGGCCAGCACCCAGCAGATCACCACCCCGGTGCCGATCTCGACGAAGCGAACGAAGCCGCGATAGGTCTGCTCGTGGGTGCTTGCGTCCATCGCCGGGCTGTAGGTGTGCCCGCCCACCGTCTCACTCTCGGCCATCGTGCGCTCGTTTCCCTTGGATGCGACTTCTTGTGGTCGCATTGGGATGTAGCTCAAGCGTTTTCCTGCCGCAATCGGACGCACGCAAGTTGATTGCCCCCTCGGTGGACTCCCGAAGGGCCAACTAGGCCGGCATCGGCAATCCGGCCTGGGTCAGGATCTGACTCTGCCGCTGCGCCAGCTCCTCCAGCGAGAAGTGCTCGATCTCGGCCTCGAACAGCTGGTGATAGTTCAGCTCCGACCGGAGATGGAGGAACACCGCTCCGAGGCCCACGGCGGCCCGGTCCATGAACACGAACTCCTGCGGCACCGTCACCGGGCCCCGCTCCTTTAGAGCCTGGTGCACCTGGAACGCCTGACTCCGGCCGTACTCGCCCGGTTTGACCCCATCGGCCACGGTGCGGGTGCGATCCTCCAGGAGCGGGCCATAAATGAACCGCGCCCAGATGTTCAGGATCTCGATCTTCTCCTTGTCGAGGTTCTTGAAGCCCCAGACCTCGTAGGCGTGGACGATTCGCGCGCCATCGTCCTCCAGCAGGCCCCGATACAGATCGACGACGCCGCCGACGAAGCGGGGATGGAAGATCCGCACGCAGCCGTAATCCAGCAGGTTGATGCCGGCCGCCTCGCCGCCCTCGGAGAAGACCGTGTAGTTGCCGAGATGCGGGTCGCCGTGGATGACGGCCGCACGGCTGAACGGGTGCCACCACGCCTTGAACATCGACTGCGCGATGCGGTTGCGAACCTCGACGGGCTCCTCGGCGAAGCTCAGGATCTTGGCGCCGTCGAGCCAGCTCAGGGTGAGCAGGCGCTTGGTCGACAGGTCCGGATAGACCCGCGGCACACGCACGGCGTCGATATCCTTGAGGACCTCGCCGTAAAGGCTGGCGTGCTTCGCCTCGTGCTCGTAATCCAGTTCCTCGCGGACCCGGGCGCCGATCTCCTTGGCGATCTCGCGGGTATCGAGCCAGCTGTTCATGCGCCGGTGAAGCGCGAAGGCGATCTCGAGCTGCTTCAGGTCGGCCTCCACGGCCGATTGCATGTCGGGATACTGGAGCTTGCAGGCCAGCAATTCGCCATCCGTCGTGGTCGCCCGGTGGACCTGTCCCAGCGAGGCCGCGGCCGCGGGCTTCAGGTCGAAACTGCCGAATCGGCACTGCCAGCCGATCCCCAGCTCGGATTGCATCCGGCGCTTCACGAATGCGGCGCCCATGGGTGGCGCATCGGCCTGGAGCTTTTGGAGTTCCGCCGCGTATTCGGGCGGCAGCAGGTCGGGAATGGTGGCCAGAAGCTGCGCCACCTTCATGATCGGACCTTTCAACCCGCCGAGAGCCTGCGCCAGGGCCGCTGCGCTGGTCGTCCCCTCCTTGCCGAACAGCCGGGACATCGCCATCCGCGCGGCGACGCCGCCGACATTGGCGCCTACGCTGGCGTAGCGGCCCGCGCGGGCGGAGAAGCGATTGGCTTCGCGGTCGGTCTCGGCCATTGTCCAGGATCTTCCTCGGTGCAGACTTGGACATAAGCCTTCGCCGGCGGCGCACCAGAGCGCCGGGTCGCTGCGCCGCGGCGTCTCAGCCGGCCGGCCAGTTGTCTCGGATCCAACGGGTCAGGCCGGATTCGTCGATCTCGCCCGCCGCGAGGCCGCGTATCATCACCACAGCCTCAGCCTCGTCGGCGATGAAATCGATGTCGTTGAGGCCGAGGAACGTGATGAGCGCCAGAAGGGCAGCCCGCTTGTTGCCGTCGATGAACGGGTGGTTCTTGGCGATACCGAAAGCGTAGGCTGCTGCGAGTTCGGCCAGGTCGATCCGAGCGCCATCCGCGGCATAGGCAATTCGATTGACCGGCCGTCCGAGCGCCGATTCGAGGGCTCCCTCGTCGCGCAGGCCGGGAGGCCCGCCGAACTGCTTCAACTGCAGGGCGTGGAACGCTTTGACGAGTTCGCTCGTGAGCCAAACGATCTCGTGATCGGTGCTCATTTCGCCAGTTCCGCCAGTGCATTCCGGTAGGTCTTCATCGCCTTCTTGGCGATTTTCATGCCCTTCTCGAACGCCGGGTCATAAGGGGAAAGCCGCACCGAGCCGTCTGCATTCTCGGTCACGTAGAGCCAATCGCCCTGCGCGAGATTCAGCTTTCCGAGAAAATCCTTGGGCAGGATCAGGCCCGTGGAGTTGCCGACGCGCTTCACCTCGAGCTTCATGACCAACCTCCGCGGTGTTTTACGCGATGTATAACACCGCGGCGGCGTGCCTGGAAGTGGTTCAGGCCCCCACCTCCATACCTTCCAGCTCGACGATCATCCCCTCGATCATCCCGAGCCCGATCTGCCAGAAACCCGGGTCCCGGGCGTCCAGGCCGAACGGTGCGAGCAACTCGCCGTAAGGCTTCGAGCCGCCGGCCGCGAGTAGCGCGAAGTAGCGGTCCACGAAACCGGATTCGGCCTTCGCGTAGACTCCGTAGAGCGAGTTCACGAGGCAGTCGCCGAACGCGTAGGCGTAGACGTAGAACGGCGAGTGGATGAAGTGGGGGATGTAGGCCCAGAACGGCTCGTAGCCCGCATCCAGGGTGATGGCGGGCCCCAGCGATTCCGCCTGGACCGAGAGCCAGAGGGCGTTGATCTGGTCGCTGGTCAACTCGCCCTTGGCGCGGGCGAGGTGGACCTTCCGCTCGAACGAATAGAACGCGATCTGGCGCACGACCGTGTTGATCATGTCCTCGACCTTCGCGGCGAGCATGGCCCGGCGCTGCGTCGTGTCGGTGGTCGCCGCCAGCAGCTTGCGGAAGGTCAGCATCTCGCCGAACACGCTGGCCGTCTCGGCGAGCGTCAGGGGCGTCGGCGCCATCAGGGCGCCGTTCGGACCGGCCAGCACCTGGTGGACGCCGTGGCCGAGTTCGTGGGCGAGCGTCATCACGTCCCGCGGTTTCCCCTGATAGTTCACGAGGACGTAGGGGTGGACCGAAGGGACGGTCGGATGCGCGAAGGCGCCCGGCGCCTTGCCGGGCCGCGTCGGCGCGTCGATCCAGCGCTCGTCGAAGAACCGCTTCGCGATCCCGGCCATCTTCGGCGAGAACGCGTCGTAGGCCGACAGAACGGTGTCGCGGGCCTCCGTCCAGGGAATCGTGCGCTGCTCGACCCTCGGGAGCGGCGCGTTGCGGTCCCAGTAGGGCAGCGCATCCTGGCCGAACCACTTGGCCTTCAGCCGGTAGTAGCGGTGCGAGAGCCGCGGATAGGCCGCCTGCACGGCATCGACCAGGGCGGCCACCACCTCGGGCTCGACCCGGTTGGCGAGATGGCGCGCGTCGGCGACGTCCTTGAACCCGCGCCAGCGGTCGGAGATCTCCTTGTCCTTGGCGAGCGTGTTGGTGATCAGCGTGAACACGCGGAGATTGCCGCGCAGGACTTCACTGATCGCACCCGCAGCCTCGCGGCGCACGGCGCCGTCCGGATCCTGCAGCTTGTTGAGCGTCGGCTCGAGCGGCATCTGCTCGCCCTGGACGGTGAAGCGCAGGGCCGCGATCGTTTCGTTGAAGAGCCGGTCCCAGGCGGCGTTGGCCGTGACCGACTTCTCCAGGAACAGCTTCTCGGTGCGGTCGTCGAGCTGGTGCGGCTTCTCGCGCCGCAGATCCTCGATCCAGGGCGCGTAATGCGCCAGCGGTCCCTGGGACATCGCGGCATCCATCACCGCATCGTCGACCCGGTTCAGCTCGAGGGCGAAGAACAGCAGGTCGGCCGAGGCATCGGTCAGGCGCTCGCGGGTGTCTCCGTAGAACTTGGCCCGCGCCTCGTCGGTCGTGTCCCCGGAATAGATCAGGCCGGCGAACGACATCAGCTTGCCGAGCAGATCCTCGATGCCCTCGTACGCCTTGACCGCCTCGGCGAGGCGCTCGGACGCGTTCTCCGCTGCGGCCAGCTCGGCGATCCGGCCGGCATAGCGGTCTGAAAATCCGCGGCACATCTCCTCGGCCCGGGCCATGTCGGCTGCGAATTCCGGGGCATCGAGACCGGAATAGAGGTCCGACAGATCCCATTCCGGAAGATGGCCGAGGTCGACGGCCTTGGCGGCGGCGCGTGCGGCGCTCACGCCCTCGGGCAGACGGACGTTCACCGGCGAAGCGGTGGTGCTCGGCATCATGTCTCGCGATCCTGTTGGGGGGCTCATCCTCGTACCGTGATATCGAGCGCGCGGCCACGCGTTCAACGGCACCGGCCGCCCCGACGCTGTGACGACCGAATGCAAACGTCGTTAAGCGCCACTTTACGTCTCTCCGGCACCCTACGGTTCGAAACGAAACAGTCGCCGACTCAGGCGGTGCGGTGCGGGCCTGTCCCGAGCCGTCTCCGGGCCTGACGCGCCGCGCAGGGAGCCGCCATGTCCACCACCGTTCTCATCGTGGACGACGATCCGGTTCAGCGGCGCCTCGCCGAGGCGGCGGTGCGCCGGTTCGGTTTCAACGCACGCGTCGTGGAGACCGGCGCCGACGCGCTGACCGTGCTGAAGACCGAAGGTGCGGACGTGGTCCTCCTCGACCTGGTGATGCCGGGTCTCGACGGGCTCGGCGTGCTCGCCGAGATGCGCAGCAGCGGGCTCGACACGCCCGTCATCGTGCAGACCTCGAACGGCTCGATCGACGCCGTGGTCAACGCCATGCGGGCGGGCGCCGTCGACTTCGTGGTCAAGCCCGCCGGGGCCGAGCGGCTTCAGGTCTCGATCAAGAACGCCCTGCGGGTGGACGTGCTGGAGGAGGAGGTGCGCCGGATGCGTCGCCGCGCCTCCGGGGCGCTGACCTTCAAGGACCTGACGTCCAAGAGCCCCGACATGGAGCGGGTCATCCGCCTCGCCGAGCGCGCGGCCAAATCCAACATCCCGGTGCTGATCGAGGGCGAGTCCGGCGTCGGCAAGGAAGTGCTCGCCCGGGCGATCCAGGGGTCGGGCGACCGGCGCGGCAAGGCGTTCGTCACCGTCAATTGCGGTGCCATCCCGGAAAACCTCGTCGAGTCGACCTTGTTCGGCCACGAGAAGGGCGCCTTCACGGGCGCCACCGAAAAGCATGCCGGCAAGTTCGTCGAGGCCTCCGGGGGCACCCTGTTCCTCGATGAGATCGGCGAACTGCCCCTGGACGCGCAGGTCAAGCTGCTGCGCGCGCTTCAGGAAGGCGAGGTCGATCCGGTCGGCGGCAAGCGCTCCGTACGGGTCGACATCCGCCTGGTCTCAGCCACGAACCGCTCGCTGCTCGACCTCGTGAAGCAGGGCAAGTTCCGCGAGGACCTCTATTACCGCCTCAACGTCTTCCCGATGACGCTGCCGCCCCTGCGCGCCCGCCGCGAGGACATCCCGGATCTGGTGCGCTCGTTCTGTGCCCGGTTCTCGGCGGAAGAGGGCAAGCGGGTCCGCGCGATCACCCCGGAGGCGATGGCGCTGCTCACCCGCTATCCCTGGCCGGGCAACGTCCGCCAGTTGGAGAACGCCCTGTTTCGCGCCGTGGTGCTCGCCGATTGCGACGAGCTGACCGTGGCCGAGTTCCCGCAGATCGCCGCCCAGGTCGAAGGGTTCGACGTCCGCATCCCGGCGGCGCCCACCCAGCCGCAGATGCCGGCCTACGCCCCCGAGCCGGTGCGCGAGATCGTCAGGGTCGAGGTCCGCGACCCGCATGCCATGTCGCTGGTCACCGAGGAGACCGGCGAGATGAAGACCATGGATGTGCTGGAGGCCGAGATCATCCGCTTCGCGCTGCAATTCTATCGGCAGCGCATGTCCGAAGTGTCCCGCCGCCTCGGAATTGGCCGATCCACCCTCTACCGCAAGCTGAAGGACCTCGGCCTGGAAGGCGACGAGAAGGCCGAGGACGCCGCCTAGCCAGGGCGGGGTGCGCTAGCGCACCGGGCGTTTCCTAGAGCGCCGGCCTGACGAACGACTTCGCGGCTCTGTCGAGCCCACAGGACCGACCAAACGACAACACATCGTTTGCCATTCCGATAAGATGTTTCGGCGCAAGAACTGAAGACTAGACGACGAAGACTGCAGTTGCTCAACGCCACGCTTGAGCGGATAATCACAATCTGAGCGTGCGGCCCTGCCGCCGCGTCCCGGGAGATCACGATGCGCGTCCCGCGCTCCAGCCTCGTCGCGCTGGCCGCCCTACTGACCGGATCGCTGGCCTCGGCCGGCGCGCTCGGCGCCGAGACCGCCACGCTCGACCCGGCGGTCCTCGGCACGCCCGCGCACCCGGCCGAGCCCGCGCAAGCGGCCCCGACCGGGTCCGATCCGGTCTCGACCGCCCTGCCCGACTACAAGCCCGAGGCGCCGAAACCCGAGCCGGCTCCGGCGCCGGTCGTGACGGCACCCGTCGCGCCGGCCGATCCGCTCGGCGCCGCGATCTTCGCGCGGTTCACCGACACCGCGCCGCTGCTGCTTCGCCTCACCGGCAAGGACCGTGACGCGATGCGCGCGTTCTACGAGGCACGGGCCTACAAGCCGCTCTGGATTGCCGACGGCGGCTGGACCGATGCTGCCAAATCGGTCTCTGCGCGCCTTGCCGCGGCTGCCGAGGACGGGCTCGACGCCCGGGCCTACACGGTCCCGAACCTTGCCGGAACGCCTGACGCGAAGGCTGTGGCCGACGCCGATCTCCGGCTCTCGGCGGCGGCTCTGCTATACGCCAAGGACGCCCGGGGCGGCCGCATCAACCTGGCTTCCATCTCCCGCCTCATCACCCCGCAGCTCGATCTGCCCGATGCCGGTGCGGTCCTGACAAAGCTGTCCGAGGCAGGCGCCAACCCTGGCGAGGCCCTCCAGGCCTACAATCCCTCGACGACCGGCTACCAGGCGCTGAAGACACGGCTTGCCACCCTGCGCGGACCGGCCCCGACCGCCGTCACGCCGTTGCGCCTGCCCCCGGGTCCGGCCCTGAAGACCGGCATGCGCGATCCGCGGGTGCCGCTGCTGCGCGCGCATTTCGGGCTCGAGACGCGCCCGGCCGGGACGCTCGACCGCGCGCCCGGCGAGCCGGAGGATTACGACGCGACGGTGGCCGACGCGGTGGCGAAGTTCCAGCGCGGCCGCGGCCTGCCAGGCAACGGCGTGCTGAACGTCCAGACCGTCCTGGCACTCGCCGATGCCGGCCGGCCGGCGCGCGCGAGCGGCAGCGAGGCCGAGCTGATCGTCAACATGGAACGCTGGCGCTGGCTGCCCGGCGACCTCGGCCCCGACTACATCCTGGTCAACATCCCGGAGTACCGCCTGCGCGCCTATCGCGGCGGTAGCCTGCGCGACGAGGCCCGCGTGATCGTGGGCAAGCCGGAATCGCGCACGCCGCTGTTCTCCGGATTGATGGAATACGCGGTGGTGAATCCGTCGTGGTACGTGCCGCCCTCGATCCTGAAGACCATGGCGCCCAAGCTCGCCGGCTACGGCGGCAAGACATGGGGCGGCTACGAGGTGGTCCGCCGCGGCGGCCACGTCTCGCTGCGTCAGCCGCCGGGCGAGCGCAACGCGCTCGGCTTCATCAAGTTCATGTTCCCGAACCAGCACGCGGTCTACCTGCACGACACGCCGAACCGGTCGTTGTTCTCCGCGGCCAAGCGCGATTTCAGCCATGGCTGCGTCCGCGTCGACGACCCCTTCCGCCTGGCCGACGCCGTGCTGCCGGACTGGTCCGAGGCGCGGCTCAAGAAGCTGATCGGCAAGGGCGAGCGCACGATCCGGCTGCCCGCGAAGCTGCCGGTGCATCTGGCCTACTTCACAGCCTACGTGGACGACGGCGGCACGTTCCGCACCCTCCCCGATCTCTACGGGTACGACGCGCCGATGCGCGCCGCGCTCGGCTTGCCCGGCGGCGGCGGACCGGCGATCGCCAAGCTCCCGGAGGAGAAGGCGCGCCGGAAGCCCGAGGCCGCACCCGTGGCCCAGGCCCATCCGGCGCCCCGCCGCGAAGCCGCGCGCCCCCGGCGTTACGCCGACCCGGAGCCGAGCGCGCGTTACGACGAGTACGACTCGCCGCGGCGGCACGTTCGCCGGTCGGCCCGCGCCGACGGGGCGCCGGAATACGGTGAACCCGGCCTGTGGACGCCGGCACCGGCGCCGGTGTCGCGCGGTTGGTGGTAGTTCGACCACCGGGATTCGACCTCAACTCTCAGGTGCGCGGCCACACAGCCGGGCACGATTTCGCCACGGTCCAGCCTTAGCCGTTTCCCTCGCAGACTCAGGCGAAGGGGAGCGCTGTCGGCCGTCATGGGCCGATCGCTGCGACCGGACATCCGCCGGGCACCCTTTGCGGGTTCGGGAGAGGATCAGGACCACCGTGCCGAGCCTTCGCAGAACCGCCCGACACCTCGTCCTCGCCCTGTGCGGCACGGCCCTCGGCTTGATCGCCGGAACGGTCGAGACCGAGAACGCGGTGGCCAACGGCGATACCCGCACGCTCACGATCTACCACACGCATACCAAGGAGAGCGCGACCATCACGTTCAAGCGCGATGGCCGGTACGACCGCGCGGCCCTGGAGCAGATGAACTGGCTCCTGCGCGATTGGCGCGTCAACGAGCCGATCAAGATGGACCCGCGCCTGTTCGACACGGTCTGGGAGGCCTACCGGCAGGTCGGCGCGACCCAGCCGATCCACGTCGTCTCGGCCTATCGCTCGCCCGGCACCAACGCGATGCTGCGCCGCCGCTCCCGGATGGTCGCCGAGTTCAGCCAGCACATGCTCGGCAAGGCGATGGACTTCTACCTGCCCGAAGTCTCGATCGACCGGATCCGCGAAGTCGGGCTGCAGATGCAGCGCGGCGGCGTCGGCTGGTATCCGCATGCCGGCACGCCCTTCGTCCATCTCGACGTCGGCTCCGTGCGGATGTGGCCGCGCATGACCCACGACCAGCTCGCCCGGCTGTTCCCGGACGGCAAGACCGTCCACCTTGCGAGCGACAACCGCCCGTTCCCGCGCTACGAGGAGGCGAAGGCCGAGATCCTGTCGCGCGGCGGCACCGTCGCCGGCCTCACCACCCAGATGGCGAGCGGCGAGGAGGAGGACGGGCCCGGCCTGTTCGGCTTCCTGGCAAGCCTGTTCGGCGGCGGATCCTCCACACCCGAGCCCGCCGCGGCCCCGCCGCCGGCGCCCGTCGCGAAGAGAGGCCGCCAGGCGCCCGTCGTCGCGGTCGCCAGCGCCGATCCGCAGGATCCGGTCGGCACCCGCGCCGCCCTGGCCTACGCCGCGCCGACGGCGGACGACACGCTTCGCAGCACGCTGACCCGCCAGGATCAGACGAGGACCGACGTCAATCCGCCGGTCGATGCACGGGCCCTGCTCACCGTGGAGAAGCCGTCTACGGGCGCCGACGAGGCCGTGGCGGGGATTCTCGCACCCCTGCCGCCGCGCCGGCCCTCCGGGTTCGCCGTCGTGGCGGCGGCCGCCATCACCATGCCGTTGCCGCCGCCGCGTCCTGTCCAGTTCGCCTCGATCGCGGGCGGCATGGCCAACCTGTCGGCTCCGACCGCAACGCGGGCTCTGACCAAGGATACTGCCGTCGAGCCGGCACCGCGGCGCCCCCTGGTGGCGGCCGATGCAGACGCGAAGGCGCAGTTGCGCTCCCTGTTCGAGGCGGCGTCCACCGGTCCGGTCACCGCGCCGGCAAGCCGCAACGCCCCGGTTCGCGTTGCCGCCACGCGTCTACGCGAGGCCGCGCCGGATGCAGTCGTGGCGGCAAGGCCGGGACCGGTGGCGACCAAATTCAGCGCGAAGAGCCCCGGCGACGAACTCACGGCGGCGCGGTTCACCGGCTCGGCTACGCGCACGACGGCCGGAACGCGCTGAGACCGGGATGGGTGGGAAAGCCTGCGCTCAGCGCAACGGCTTGGAGAGGTTGATCGCCAGGGCGGAGACCAGGGTCGCGGCGTAGCCGTCGTCCTGCGTGTCGGCGATACGCTCGGCCTCGCCGCCGCTATTGGCCGCGACCGACATCATCAGCATCACGGCGGTGGTGATCGCCCCGAGGCCGGCGACCGTCGCGACGTAGGCCCGCACGGCCGCCCGCGGGACGGGAGCCGCCTGGCCGGCGTCGACGTAGAGCGAAGGTGGGCTGCGGGGAATCATGGCTGGTGATTCTGGCGCCTGACACTGGGCCCGGCACGGAGCGATGTGCACCTCGCGCGACCGGCCGGATCAATTAGTAAACGTGCCGTTCTAGGCCCGGTTCAACAGCCGCAAACGCTTTTTCAACAGTGTTTCATCGGTCCTGGTTGACGGCCGGTATCGACGGCGGCGACCCGCCCCCGATACCGGCCGCGGATAGCCGGCTCAGCCTTCCTTGCCTTGCACCTTGCCGAGGGCCGCCTGGGCCGCCGCGAGGCGGGCGATCGGCACCCGGTAGGGCGAGCAGGAGACGTAATCGAGCCCGACCTCCTGGCAGAAGCCGATCGACGCCGGGTCGCCGCCATGCTCGCCGCAGATCCCGAGCTTGATGTCCGGACGTGTGGCCCGGCCGCGCTCGACGCCGATGCGGACCAGCTCGCCCACGCCCTCCTGGTCGATGGTGATGAACGGGTCGGCCGCCAGGATCCCCTTCTGGGTGTAGGGACCCAGGAAGGTCGCCGCGTCGTCGCGGGAGATGCCGAGCGCCGTCTGGGTCAGGTCGTTGGTGCCGAACGAGAAGAACTCGGCGGTCTGGGCGATCTCACCGGCCTTGAGCGCCGCCCGCGGCAGCTCGATCATGGTGCCGACCTGGTAGTCCAGGGTGGCGCCCTTCTCCTCGGACACCGCCTTGGCCATGGCGTCGATCCGCGCCTTCACGATGTCGAACTCCATGCGGGTGAACACCAGCGGCACCATCACCTCGGGGGTGACGGGGCTGCCGGTATCGGCGGCGGCCTGCACGGCGGCCTCGAAGATCGCACGGGCCTGCATCTCCGCGATCTCCGGGAAGGCGATCGCCAGGCGGCAGCCGCGGAAGCCGAGCATCGGGTTGTGCTCGGACAATTCCCGCATCCGGTGGCGGATCTTGTCCTCCGATACGCCGGTCGCCTTCACGACCTCGGCGACCTCGGCATCGGTATGCGGCAGGAACTCGTGCAGCGGCGGATCGAGCAGGCGGATCGTCACCGGCAGGCCGGACATGATCGTGAACAGCTCGACGAAGTCCTGGCGCTGATAGGGCAGGATCTTCGCGAGCGCCGTCCGGCGGCCCTCGGCGTCGTCGGCCAGGATCATCTCGCGGACCGCGATGATGCGGTCGCCCTCGAAGAACATGTGCTCGGTGCGGCACAGGCCGATCCCTTCCGCGCCGAAATTCCGCGCGGTGCGGGCGTCGGTCGGCGTGTCGGCGTTGGCCCGCACCTTCATGCCGCGGAACTGGTCGGCCCATTCCATCAGGGTCGCGAAGTCGCCCGACAGCTCGGGCTCCAGCATCTTCACCTCACCCTGGATCACCTGGCCGGTGGAGCCATCGATGGTGATCCGGTCGCCGGCCTTGAGGGTGGCGTCGCCGACCTTCATGGTCTGGGCCTTGTAGTCGATCCGGATCGAGCCGACGCCGGAGACGCAGGGCTTGCCCATGCCGCGGGCGACCACCGCCGCGTGGCTGGTCATGCCGCCGCGGGTGGTCAGGATACCCTCGGCGGCGTGCATGCCGTGGATGTCCTCGGGCGAGGTCTCGATGCGTACGAGGATGCACTTGCGCTCGGCCTTGCGCAGGGCCTCGGCGTCCTCGGAGTTGAACACGATCTCGCCGGTGGCCGCCCCGGGGGAAGCCGGCAGGCCGGAGGCGATGACCTTGCGGTCGGCCTTCGGGTCGATCGTCGGGTGCAGCAGCTGATCGAGGGCGGAGGGCTCGACCCGGCCGATCGCCTCCTCGCGGGAGATCAGCCCCTCGCCTGCCAGATCCACGGCGATGCGCAGGGCCGCCTTGGCCGTGCGCTTGCCGTTGCGGGTCTGGAGCATCCAGAGCTTACCCTTCTCGATGGTGAACTCCATGTCCTGCATGTCGCGGTAATGCGCTTCCAGGATCCCGTAGATCCGGGTCAGCTCCGCGTAGCTCTCGGGCATGGCCTTCTCCATGGAAGGCTTGTCGCTTTCGGCCTCGATCCGGGCCTTTTCCGTGATGTTCTGCGGCGTGCGGATACCCGCCACCACGTCCTCGCCCTGCGCGTTGATCAGGAACTCGCCGTAAAGCGCCTTCTCGCCGGTGGAGGGATTGCGGGTGAAGGCGACGCCGGTGGCGGAGGTGTCGCCCATGTTGCCGAACACCATGGCCTGGACGTTGACGGCCGTGCCCCAGCTTTCCGGGATGCTGTTCAGCTCGCGGTACTTCTTGGCCCGCGGGATCATCCAGGAGTTGAACACCGCGCTGATCGCCCCCCAGAGCTGGTCCTCGGCGACCTGCGGGAAGTCGGAGCCGTGCTCGTCTCGGACGATCTTCTTGTAGGTCTGGATCAGGGTCTTCCAGTCCTCGGCGCCGAGCTCCGTGTCGAGGTCGTAGCCCTTGCCTTCCTTGTAGTGCTCCAGCGCCTCCTCGAAGGCGTGGTGCTCAACGCCGAGCACCACGTTCGAATACATGGTGATGAAGCGGCGGTAGGAATCGTAGGCGAAGCGCTCGTCGTCGGCCTCCTTGGCCAGCGCCAGCACGGTCTGGTCGTTGAGGCCGAGGTTCAGGACCGTATCCATCATGCCCGGCATCGACGCACGGGCACCCGAGCGCACGGAGACCAGGAGGGGGTTGGCGGCATCGCCGAACTTGCGGCCGGTCAGTGTGCCGATCTGGTCCAGCGCGGCGGCGACCTGGCCCTTCAGCTCCGGCGGATAGGCCTTGCCGTTGTCGTAGTAGGAGGTGCAGACCTCAGTCGTGATGGTGAAGCCGGGGGGGACGGGCAGGCCGAGGTTGCACATCTCGGCCAGGTTGGCGCCCTTGCCGCCGAGGAGGTCGCGCATCTGCGACTTGCCCTCCGCCTTGCCGTCGCCGAAGGCGTAGACCCACTTCGCGCTGCCGGTCGCCATGTCGAACCCGTCCGTGTCTGATGCCCGGCACAGGCCGAGCTGATGGGCGCGGGTTGGACCATCCCGCAGCGCAACGCAAGATGAACGCATTGCGGGCTTGTGCGCGCGCGACTGACGCGCAGCGAAGTCTGTCAGGGATCGCGCGCGGACAGGCCTTACGAGAAGCCGCGCAGCAGCCCGAGACCAATCACGCCGACCACGATCAGGTAGATCGCCACGATGTAATTGAGGAGGCGCGGTGCGATCAGGATCAGGATACCGGCCAGGATCGCGATGATCGGTTGTAGGTTCGAGATGGTGATGGTCACGGGCGCCTCCGGGGGCCGAGCTCGGCCGTCCACAACCGACGTCCGTACAGCATGGCGGTTCCCTGTAGCTGGAGCGTGACGAAGCGCCGGATCGTCTCCGGCGCTTCGTGTGGTGGCGTCAGGGCTTCGACGGCTTCAGGGCCGGCGTATTGGTGCCCGGGATCGGATCCTTCGCCTCGCCGGTGGGTAGGCTCGCCTCGATGGTCGGATGCGAGAGTTCCGGATAGGGGCCGATCACGTTGGCGCCGTTGAGGGGCTTGTTCGCGCCATTGTGGCAGGTTGCGCAGTTGATCTTCGGCACGTCGCCCAACGCACCGAGCCTGTTGCGCGGGAAGGTCGAGGTCAGCGGTTCCATGAAGTCCTGGTTCAGGTCCCGCACCATGCGGATGCCGTACCAGGCATGGATCCGGTTAGGCGTGCTGGTGTCCCACTGTGCGACCGACCGGGTGTTGTGGCAGAACGTGCAGTTCACCCCGAGCGATTGCGACATGCTGATCATGATCGCGAAGGTCTTCTCCGCGTCCTGGATCGGCTTGCCCTTGGTCTCGGGCAGCACCGTGGTGCCGTTGACCCGCACCGCGTCCTCGGGCGTGTCCTTGTGCTGGTAGAACGCCTGGTAGACATCGTAGGGCAGCGAGGTGTTGCCGACCTCCGCGGAGGCCATGTTCTGGCTGTTGTTGCGTGGCTTGAACCGGCCCTCGCCCTGGACGGGACGGTCGAACCAGATGTTGGCCGGAACCGGATTGCCCCGGTGGCAGGTGTAGCAGGTCACGCCCGCCTCGTGGACGTGTTTCTCCTTCCAGGACGTGTTGATCGTCTGGGTCATCTGCAGCATCCGACGGGCGACCCGCTTCTGGTACAGCTCGTCGGACGCCATGTTCTCGGTGCTGTGGCAGTAGGTGCAGCCCTGCTGGGGCGCCACCCACTCCGTGATCGACACCATCAGCCGGTTGAACTGCTCGGCCGAGAGGTCGCCCAAGACCTGCACGTTCTCGTAGACCGCCGAGGCCTTGTCGCCGCCGGCATCGGCCGGGTCGGCGGGGGCCGGGGCGACGTTGGCCGCCGCGAGCGCCTCGTTGCCGGCCCGGGTACGGATCAGGTCCATGCCGGTGCCGCGGAAGCCGGTCTGCTTGGCCGCCATGGGGGGATGGGTCCAGCCCGCGCCCCCGAACATCGCGATGGTGAGGAACAGGGCGAGCGCCCCGCCGACCACCGCCAGAATCGTCTTCATGACGGCCTCCTCACGGCTTCATGCCGGGTGCGAGATGGGCGGGGTCGACGATCGGGCCGTAGACCTGCGGATAGGACGGGGCGACGCCGTGCTTGACGGCCCAGAGGTACCAGTTGTCGACCACGGTACCGGTGAGCAGGATGCCGATGCCGCCAGTCAGGGTGGTCAGCACCGCGAACCACCACGCCCAGCGGTGGATGGATTCCATCGTGGCGTTGAAGCCCATGGTCCAGCGCCAGAACAGGGCGGCGCGCTCGGTGGCTGTGCCGCGATCGACGATCTGGTCGATCTCGCGGTCGGCGCCGTAGCGGGAGCAGGCCAGGATGGTGCCCCCGTGCATCGCGAACAGCAGCGTCGATCCGTACAGGAACGTGATCGAGAGCATGTGGAACGGGTTGTAGAACAGGTTGCCGTAGCGGAGCGAGAATGCCGCTGTCCAATCGAGGTGGGGGAAGATCCCGAACGGCACCGCCTCGGACCAGGAACCCATCAGGACCGGCCGGATGAAGCCGAGGACCAGGTAGAGCCAGATCGCCGAGGCGAACGCCCACGGCACGTGGGTGCCCAGCCCGAGCGCCCTGGCCCGGCGGTAGAGGTGGACCCACCAGAGCAGGATCGAAGTGGTGAGGAAGAAGCCGGCGATCAGCCACCAGCCGCCCTCGTTGAGCGGGGGCAGCACCTTGAGCCCGTATTTCGGCAGTGGCGGTTCCAGAGCAAGCCAGGGCAATTGCCGCACGAACTGCACCGGATCCCAGTTCACCGAGGCCCACATGTTGAGCCCGATGATCTCGAAGGCGATCAGCCCGCAGACCATGGACAAGGCCGCGACGTAGCCGATGTAGATCGGACCGACCTGGCTGTTGCCCAGCAGGCCGAACAGGTAGCTGTTGAACGGCTTGCCGACCCGTTCGTTCGAGCTCACCGGGACGCCGTTCTCCGGCTCCAGCGGGCGCACCTGAACCTGGGTGAAGATATTCTGGTAATAGGCCATCGCCCGCCCTCCCCCCGGTCGTCCGCACGGTTCATGCGGCGCCGGCCTGGATCATTGGTATCGGTTCGCCCGATTCTCGGCGGGCGACGGGTATCTCAGCGCCAGACCGGCAGGTTGAGCCACCAGCCCCACCATTGCGGCCAGCCCTGCGTCCAGAACGGCCCGCTGATCACGATGCAGACCGCGCTCCAGAAGCCCGCCGACAGCGCCAGGAACAGGCCGAGGCGGTGGATGCCCAGCGTGCCGATCGAGTAGCCGATCGTGTCGCGGAAGAACGTGTCCTCGTGCTCCGGGGTCTTCACGGTCTCACCCTTCTTCGGGTTGGTCGCCGAGAGGATGAGGCCGCCGTGCATGGCGAGCGCCAAGGTGGTCGTGAAGAAGAACGTCACGGCCAGCATGTGCGCAGGATTATAATGGAAGTGTAGATACTGATATCCGGTGTTCGACACCCAATCGAGGTGACTGAGGATGCCGTACGGGAACCCATAGCCCCAGGCGCCCATGAGGAACGGCCGCACCACGACGAGGGTGAAATAGGCGAAGATCGCCATGCCGAAGGCCGCCGGCACGTGGTAGCCGATGCCGAGCTTCCGACAGATCTCGACCTCGCGCATCATCCAAGAGACGAACGACCCGAGCGCGCAGAACGTGATGATCTGCCAGAGGCCTCCCTCTTTCAGCGGTGCGAGCTTCAGCCCGTAACTGATGTCGGGCGGCGCGATGTTGATCTGCCAGACGTTCCAGGTCGGCCCGATCGCGGCGCCGTAGATGACCAGCGCGGTGCCCAGCACCGTGAAGAACAGCCCGGTGACGCCGAAGAATCCGACGAAGAACGGCCCGACCCAGAAGTCGAACAGGTCGCCGCCGAGCAGCGTACCGCCGCGGATCCTGTACTTTCGCTCAAAGCTCAGCATCGCCATGGCGGACACTCCTCAGCCCGGCCGCAATTTTTTGGGGTTTTTGGACCGCGGCCCCTAGGAGTCGCGGTCCCGGCCAGCCTGGATCAGGCGGGCATGCTCGGCAGAACGAGCGTGATGTTGCTCGCCGCCTTGTTCGCCTTCGGACCTTCCAGCCAGTTGAACCGGTCGGTCGAGAGCAAGATGAAGTGGATCAGCAGCGCAAGGATGAAGAGAAAGGTGAACAGAGCCACCAGCGTGCGCCGCGGATCGAACAGCAACCAGACCTTATGCATTCGATCCTCCTCAGCCGATCATCGTGACGAGGGCGCGGGCCGCATCGGTGACGCCTTCGAGAGAAGCGTAGCCCTGCGGTCCGGGAAGCCACGGACGCCACATCCACACCAGGATGTGGGCGACCACGGCAATCGCCGTGAAGATGAGGAAGCTCGTCAGGAAGATCGCGTGGAACTCCTTGGCTTCCGGTTCCGTCAACCCGGACAGGCTGCTCGGTCTTTCTGTTGCAACGGGTCCACCGGCCATCGTTCAGACCTCCGTGTGTTGGCCGCACTCCTTGCGAAGGGCGACGGGTGCTGCCGTGGTGCTCAAGGCGGTCACGGCTTGACTTCCCCCGCGTCACCGGACGGAAGCGTCTCGATCAGGGCGTTCAGCCCATGAAAGCGAAAGGAATCGTCTGGACCGCCATCGCGCGGGCTTCGCCGAACACGGAGCGGTGCGCCGGCGCGATGCCGGAGCGGGACGCGGCCCGGGCCGGCTTGAAGCGGGCGAACGCGGCGGCGGCCAGGAAGCACGGATAGGTCGCGGCCAGGATCAACCGGAACTGAAGGGCTTCATGATGCAGGCGGGCGGTCGGGACCATCGTGCGCATCGTCAGGTCTCCTCTGGGGGGAACGGAAAGGCGGCTCATGCGGGGATCCCCCCGGCAAGATCGGCTCGGGCGCGCGCCACATGGGCGGGGGCCACGGCAGCGGATTCGGTCGTGCGGGCGGCGCGCTCGGCCGCGTCGCGCAGACGCTTGGCGGCGGAGATGCGGGCCAGAACCGGCTGCGCCTCGACCAGCTCGTCCAGCGCCGCGCGGGCGGCTTCGTCCCAGGGCAGCTCGCGATGGCGGCGCGCCGGGGTCGCCTCGACCTTGTCCATGTCGCGGGCGAGCGGCAGGATGTGGAAGAGCGTGTCGAACAGGGCGTTGCAGACTTCCTGGACCAGGTAGGTCGCGCCGGCAAAACCCATGAACGGCGTGCCGGTGTGCCGCCGGATGATGGCGCCGGGGAACGAGGCCGGGATGTAGGTGGCCCGGGCTCCGCATTCCGCGAGGTACATCCGCTCGTTGAACGAGCCGAACAGCACCAGCGGAGTCTTCTCCGCCACGGCCTTGCGCACCGCGTCGTTGTCGGGCTTCTGGCCGGCCGAGCGGCTGAACGCGAAGTTGCAGGGCAAGCCCATCTCGTCTTCGAGGAAGTGCCGCACGCCGCGGGCGTAGGTCTCGGTCGCGACGATCCCGAAGCTGGCGGTCCCGAAGAAGTCCTGCGTGACCGAGCGCCAGAGGTCCCAGACCGGCTTGATCGTGGTGTGGCGCTCGCGCTCGATGAACGGCTCCGGGTCGAGACCGAGGATCGCGCCGAGCGAGCGCAGGAACTTGGTGGTTGAGAGGATGCCGATCGGCGCCTGCAGGTAGGGCCGCTCCAGATCTTCGCAGAGCAGACGGCCGAACTCGCGGTAGAGACAGATGTTGGCGTCGGCGTTGACGAGCTTGGGCACGTCCGCGAGGTGCGAACCCAGCGGAAAGGTCAGATTCACGTCGGCCCCGATCCCTTCCACCAGGCGCCGGATCTCGGCGAGGTCGGAGGGCATGTTGAAGGTGCCGTAGGCCGGGCCGATGATGTTCACCCGCGGGCGCTCGCCGGATTTCTTCTCGGGACGCGCCGGGATGCCCTTCTTGGCGAACTTCTTGGCGGCGTATTCCTGCCAGAGCCAGCGTATGGCGCGGTCGGCAGCCTGCCACTGGTCCTCGTCGATGGTGCGCGGCAGGAAGCGCTGGAGGCCGGTGCCCTCGGGGGTCACGCCGCCACCGATCATCTCGGCGATCGAACCGGTGACCACCACGCTGGGCTGGCCCGGATCGAGGGTGGCGTGGGCGCGCTTCATCGCCCCCTCGGTGCCGTGGCGGCCAAGTTCTTCCTCGGCGAGGCCGGTGACGACGATCGGCAGCTCGTGCGGCGGCAGCGCATCGGTGTAGTGGAGCACCGAGGTGACCGGCAGGTTCTCGCAGCCGACCGGGCCGTCGATGACGACCTGCAGGCCCTTGATCGCCGTGAAGACGTAGACGGCGCCCCAGTAGCCCCCGGCCCTGTCGTGATCGAGGATCAGCATTACACCATCTCCCCGATCGGCTTCATCGGGCCTTCGATCTTCGGACCCTGCCGCCGCTGCGGCGTGTCCTGCCAGACGCCGGCGGAGAAGCCGGTGCCGACGCCCTCGAAGAAGTCGCGCATCGCGTCGAAGCGGGGCTTGTTGGCCAGGGCGGCGTTGATCACCCGCGCCAGGGAGCCGGCTCCTGCCGCGCCCATGAGCGGGCGCGCCGAGATCAGGTTGGTGAAGTAGAGGGCGGGCGTGCCGCGCTCCTTGGCCTTCTGCACCACCGGCGTCGTGCCGATGGCCAGATCCGGCTTCAGCGCGTCGAGGGCGTAGAGGTCGTCCTCGAGGGAGGCCCGATAGCGAACTTCGGTACCGCGGGCTTCCAGCCAGTCGCGATCGGCCTCGGACCACGGCGTACGCGGACAAGCGGTGCCGACATACGGGACCTCGGCCCCGCTTTCCACGAGGAGCCGCGCGACTAGCAGTTCCGAACCCTCGTAGCCCGAAAGCGTGATCCGGCCCTTGATCGGCATGGCGGCAAGCGCGCCGCGGATGCCGGGCAGGAGCTGGTTCTTGGCCGCCTCGACGGTGGCCCGGGCGACGCCGCAGGCCTCACCGATCCGGTCGAGCCAGTCGGCAGTGCCGTCGACCCCCACCGGGGCGGAGCCGACCACCGGTCGGCCGGCGGCTTCGAACTCGCGGATCGAGGCCGTGTAGAACGGGTGGATCGCGGCGACCGCGGTGCAATCGAGGGCAGAGTAGAGTTCGCGCCATTCGCGGGTCGGGACCACCGGCCCGGCCGCGAGGCCCAGAGGCTCCAACAAGGCGGCGATCACCACCGGGTCGGCCGGGAAGATCTCGCCGAGCAGAGCCACGCTCGGGCGCTCCGAACGGCCGCCGCGTGGGGTCGCGACCGGCCCCTGCTCGGCCTCGGTGCGGGCGACCTTCAGCATCGCGCCGGCGAGCACGTCCTTGGCCTCGGCATGGGTCGGAACCCCGAATCCCGGGACGTCGATGCCGATCACCCGGACGCCGTCGATCTCCTTCGGCAACAGGCGGAGCGGGACGCCGGAGGCGGTGGGGACACAGAGGTTGATGACGACCACGGCGTCGTAATCCGCGGGCTTGGCCGTGGCGAAGACCGCATCGCGGATGTCCTCGAACAGCTTGCCGGTGACCAGCGTCTCCGAGTTGAACGGCACGTAGCCGACGCTGCGCCGGGCACCGTAGAAATGCGACGTGAAGGTCAGTCCGTAGACGCAGCAGGCCGACCCGGACAGGATCGTGGCGGTGCGGCGCATGCGCAGGCCGACCCGGAGCGAGCCGAAGGCGGGACACATGCTCTGCGGCTGGTCGTGCGGACCCTGCGGATAATCCTCCCGCAGCTTCGCCAGCGTCTCCGACATGCCGGCCGCCTCGGCGGCCGCCCGCATCGCGTCCTTGCCGGCGTGGCAGCCGAGCCCGTCGCCCTGGGTGGCGGCGAGGTCGACGGGCGCGGAGGCTTTGCGGGCGCGCAGATCGGCGATGTCGAGGGAGACGGCCATGCCCTAGACCTCGTCGTAGACGACTTCGAGGGACGGCTTGGTCACGTGGGCGACGCCGCACATGTCCTCGTGAGTCGCCGGGACCAGGACCACGTCGCGGCCGGTGACGTCGCTCGAGAACAGGCCGAGCAGCCCGTCCTGCGTGAGCGGGGTCGGCCGGTGCGGCGCCGCCGTCGCGACGTTGGCGGCCAGGTCCGAGAACAGGCTGCCCCAGCGGCTCTCCGGCCGACCGATGATCTCGTAGTTCGCGCTCTTGCGGCGGATGTCGTCGTCGGCCGGGATCGAGGCCAGGACCGGGATGCCGGCGGCGTCCGCGAAGGCCTGGGCTTCGCCGGTGCCGTCGTCCTTGTTGATCACCAGGCCGCCGACGCCGACATTGCCGCCGAGCTTGCGGAAATACTCGACGGCCGAGCAGACGTTGTTGGCGACGTAGAGCGATTGCAGGTCGTTCGAGCCGACGACGATGACCTTCTGGCACATGTCCCGGGCGATCGGCAGGCCGAAGCCGCCGCAGACCACGTCGCCCAGGAAGTCCAGGAGGACGAAGTCGAAGCCCCAGTCGTGGAAGCCGAGCTTCTCCAGCAGTTCGAAGCCGTGGATGATGCCCCGGCCGCCGCAGCCGCGCCCGACTTCGGGGCCGCCGAGTTCCATGGCGTAGACGCCGTCGCGCTTGAAGCAGACATCGCCGATCGCCACCGCCTCGCCGGCGAGCTTCTTCTTGGTCGAGGTCTCGATGATGGTCGGGCAGGCCTTGCCGCCGAACAGCAGGGAGGTTGTGTCGCTCTTCGGGTCGCAGCCGATCAGCAGGACCTTCTTGCCCTGTTGGGCCATCATGTAGCTGAGGTTGGCCAGGGTGAACGACTTGCCGATGCCGCCCTTGCCGTAGATCGCGATGATCTGCGTCTCCTTCTTCGCCGGCGCGGTGGAGACCGCATCCGGCTCGATCGCCGCCTCGGCGCGGAGTTGGGTGGCCTGGTCGAGGGCGGCCTTGTTGAGCTGAACGTTCACGCGGCGTCCCTCCAGTCGAGAATCATCTTGAGGCAGGCGGGATCGGCGAAGGCGGTGCGGTACGCGTCCTGGGCTTGCGCCGCCGGGGCGCGGTGGGTGATCAGCCCATCGAGAGAGAGCCGGCCGCCTTCGATCAGAGCCGTGACGGCCGCGAGGTCGTCGGGGCGGAACTCGGCCGAGATCCGGATCCGGGCCTCCCGCATGAAGGCAGGCGGGAAGGCGAAGGACAGCGGCGCCTCGTAGAAGCCGGCGAGCACGATCTCGCCGCCGGGTGCGAGGTGGGCGATCAGCCCGTCGAGGCCGGAGGCGTCACCGCTGACATCGGTGATCACCGCATAGTCGCGCCGGGCATCCTCGTCCGGCGCCAGAACCGCGTAGCCGGTGGCACCGTCCCGCCGGGTCGGATCCGTCTCCCAGACCGTCGGGTCTGCGCCGACGGCGACGGTGAGGCGAGCCAGCAGACGCCCGAGCACGCCGTGCCCCACGATCAACGGCGTGGAACCGGCGGCGACGCCGCCGAGCGCCCGGTAAGCCGTGGCGGCGAGTGCGATCAGGCAGGCGCGGTCACCCAGTGCCGGATCCACCGACACGAGGCGGGCGGCGGGGGCCACGAGATGGGAGGCGGCGCCGCCGAACAGGCCGCGGACGGCGCCGAAGCAGCGGGCGCCGGGAACGAAGACGGTTTGGCCGACCCGGACCGGCGCGTCGGCGGCGGCTTCGACCACCGTGCCGACCGACTCGTAGCCCGGAACCAGCGGGTAGCCCATGCCGGGGAACGGCGGCATGCGGCCCGACCAGAGAAGTCGCTCGGTCCCGGTGCTGATGCCGCTCCAGCTGACCGCGATGACCGCGTCCGCCGCTCCGGCAGGTGTCAAGGGCAGGCGGGAGACCGCCAAGCGCTCCGGACGTTCGAGGATGACGGCGAGAGCGTCCATGACTGGAATATTCCGCCCGCTGTTTGTGCGACTCTCGCTTGTGCGGAACCGCTATGTGTCATCCTAGATAGACACATTGCTGCGTCAAGTCATTCTTACTCTAACGCGCGTCTTTCTGCGCGACGATCAGTCGGGTGAGGAGCGGACGGCGCGTCCGATGCTCCCGCGCAATCGTGAAACCGGCCCTGCGCAACATGGCTTGGAGTTCCTCGGCGCGGCGCGGCCGGCCGGAGCCCATGGCGAGGAGGTAGAAGCCGAAATACGCGTCGCCGACCGGCTCGGCGCCGGGCGTGCCGGCCATGGGCTCGGCGAGGATCAGGGTCCCGCCCGGGGGAAGCGCCGCATGCGCGGCGGCGAGCAGCGCCAGGGCCGGGCCATCGTCGTGATCGTGGACGATCCGCACCAGGGAGATCGTGTCGGCACCCACCGGTAGGCCGTCGTGGAAGCTGCCGCCGCGGCAGGCGATCCGGTCGGCAAGCCCCGCCTGCGCGAGCCGCTCGGAGGCCCGGCCGGCCACGGCCGGGAGGTCGAACAAGGTCAGGGCCAGGCCGGTATGCCGGGTCGCCACGGCCTGCAGGAAAGCACCCTCGCCGCCGCCGACATCCATCAGGTGCCGGCTTCGCGACAGGTCGCAGGCATCGAGCACGTCGTCGGCGATCAGCGCCTGGGAGGAGCCCATCAGGCCGCCATAGGGCGCCACCGCGTCCGCGTCGGCGGCTTTGCCGGCGGCGTAGGGCCAGTAGCGCGCGAGCCGGGTCGGCGCCGCCGTCCCACGCAGGAGCGCCACCGGATCCGCGAGGTCGGCGTAGAGCAGCGCGTGGTGCTCGATCATCGCGGCGATGCCGGGATTGCCGTTCAGGGCGGCCCCGAGATCGGCGAGGCCGAACCGGTCGCCGGGGAGCGCCCGGACGAGGTCGAGG
Organism: Methylobacterium mesophilicum; assembly: GCF_022179445.1. Lineage (GTDB taxonomy): Bacteria > Pseudomonadota > Alphaproteobacteria > Rhizobiales > Beijerinckiaceae > Methylobacterium > Methylobacterium mesophilicum. The sequence goes on from NZ_BPQU01000025.1 coordinate 77,973, forward strand.
GAGGCGGCGGCGTGCAGCAGGCGGCGCGCGTTCTCGACCGGGAGATCGAGGCGAAGCGCCAGCGCGTCGAGGGCCAGCGGCCCTTCGGCCAGGACCCGGAACAGGTCGAGGCGGACGCAGGCCGTCAGCACCTGCGCGTAGACGAAGCCGGCGCAGAGATCGAACAGCGCCCGCGTGTTCTTCCGGGCGATGCCCCGGGTCAGCGGAAAACCCGCCGCCCAGCGCTGGAAGCGCGGGCTGGCCACCAGGCGGTTGCGCAGGCCGAGCCAGCGGTCCCGGAGCGAGGGCGCAGCCGACGAGGCTGCGCCGGGGCGCGGGACCGAGCCGGCGGTCAGGCCGGCACCGCGCGCAGGCTCGCGGGCAGGAACAGCCGCGCCTGCGCCTCGATCTCGGCAGTGAGTCGGGCCACGCCCGGGCAGGCCGGGATCGCCGCCACCGCTTCCCGGGTGAGCCGGGACAGGCGGTCCAGGGCGCCATCGGTGCCCAGCAGGGCGGCGGCATTGGGGCGGCCGAGGGTGGCGTCGCGGCCGGCGGGCTTGCCGATCTCCTCCTGGCGGCAGGCGACGTCGCGCAGGTCGTCGGCGACCTGGTAGGCCTCGCCCAGGCATTCGCCGAGGCGCCGCCAGGGTTCCGGATCGGCCCCCGCGGCGGCGGCGCCCAGCACGGTTGCGGCGGCGAACAGGGCGCCGGTCTTGGCCTGCTGGTAGTCGCTGAGGCTGATATGCGCTTCGGATTCCCAGGCCTGGCCGGCCGCGATGCCGTTGGGGGAGCCGGCAGCGCGCCCGAGGAGGCCGACCAGGCGGGCGAGCCGCACCGGATAGGGGCCGGCGGCCCGAGCCAGGGTTTCGAAGGCGAGCACGATCAGGGCATCGCCGGCCAGCACCGCGACCGGCTCGCCGAAGGCGATGTGGACGGTGGGCTTCTGCCGGCGCAGGGGGGCGTCGTCGAAGCAGGGCAGGTCGTCGTGGACCAGGGAGGCGCAGTGCAGCAGCTCGATCGCGGCGGCGGCGGCTTCCGAGGCGGCCGGATCGTCGTCGCCGCAGGCATGGGCCACCGACAGGCACAGGCGCGGGCGAATGCGGTGTCCACCGGGGAAGACGGCGTAGCGCAACGCTTCAGCCAAAAGGGGCGGCGCACCCGGCGCCTCGGCATAAGCCACGGCGCGATCCAGCGCCTGTTCGATCCGCCGGCCCGACTCCATGGCGCGCCTCCCGTGTTATCATCGGTTGTCAGCGACAAGTGTCATTTCTTATTGACACTTTGCAGACCGGAGATCAATCCCAATCGGTGGCGCAAGTGCGAGGTTGAGCGTGGCGCAGGACCGCGTCGTCGTGATCGGAGCCGGGATCGGCGGTCTGGCCGCCGCCTTACGGTTGGCGCATGCCGGCCTGTCGGTCACGGTGGTTGAGCGCGCCGCACGGCCCGGCGGCAAGATGGCCAGCGTTCCAGTCGGCCAACTCTTCGTCGAAACCGGTCCGACCGTGTTCACGATGCGATGGATCTTCGAAGAATTGTTCGCCGAAGCCGGCGCAGACTTCGTCGATCACGCGAAGCTAACGCCCGCGAGCCTCCTCGCCCGGCACGCCTGGTCGCAAGATGCGCGTTTGGACCTGTTCGCTGATCCGGAAGCGTCGGCGGCGGCGATCGCCGAGTTCGCCGGCCCCCGGGAGGCCGACGGCTACCGCCGGTTCTGTGCCCGGTCGGCCGAGGTCTACCGGACCCTGGAAGGTCCGTTCATCCGCGAGGGCCGGACCAGCCCGACCGGCCTGGCGCAGCGGGTCGGGATCTCGGGCCTCGGCGACCTCTGGCGGATCCAGCCGTTCGCGACGCTGTGGTCGGCGCTGGGGACGTTCTTCCGCGATCCGCGGCTGCTGCAATTGTTCGGGCGCTACGCCACCTATTGCGGCGCCTCGCCGTTCACCGCGCCCGCGACCCTGATGCTGGTGGCGCATGTCGAGCAGGCGGGGGTCTGGACCGTGGCCGGCGGCATGAGCGCGCTCGCCGGGGCGGTCGCGGACCTGGCGACGCAGCGCGGCGCCACGTTCCGATTCGGGATGCATGTGGACCGGATCCTCACCGAGGGCGGCCGGGTCTCCGGCGTAGTCCTGTCCGATGGCGAGCGGATCCCGGCGGACACCATCGTCTGCAACGCCGACGCGGCGGCGCTCGGCGCCGGGCTGTTCGGCCCGGAGGCGGCACCGATGGGCGAGCGGCTGGCGCCGGCCGAGCGCTCGCTCTCCGCCGTCACCCTGTGCCGGGCGGCGGTCCCGCGGGGATTTCCGCTGGCCCACCACAACGTGTTCTTCTCGGACGACTACCGGGCGGAGTTCGACACGATCCTGCGGCGGCGCCGCCTGCCCGACGACCCGACCATCTACATCTGCGCGCAGGACCGGACCGAGACGGGCGCCGCGCCCGCCGGGCCGGAACGCCTGCTGATGCTCGTCAACGCTCCGGCGGACGGCCGCGAGCGCCCGCTGACGCCCTCGGAGATCGCCCGATGCGAGACGAATCTGAACCGCCGGCTGGAGGCCTGCGGGCTGACCTTCGCGGAAACCCTGCCCCCGGTGGTGACGGACCCGGCCGGGTTCGAGAGCCGGTTTCCCGGGAGCGCGGGGGCGCTCTACGGCCGGGCGCCGCAGGGCTGGGCCTCGACCTTCAAGCGGGCGGGCGCCCGGACGGCGTTGCCGGGGCTGTACCTGGCGGGGGGCACGATCCATCCCGGCCCGGGCGTGCCGATGGCGGCGCAATCGGGCCGGCTGGCAGCGGCGGCGATCCTGCAGGACCGCGATTCGACGGCCCGGTCGCGCAAGACGGCTACGCGTGGTGGTACGTCGATGCGGTGAGCGACGACGGTCGCCAGGGGCTGACGATCATCGCGTTCATCGGCAGCGTGTTCTCGCCCTACTACGCGTGGAGCGCCGACAAGAACCCGTTCGCGCACTGCGCCATGAACGTGGTGCTGTACGGCGACCGCACCCGCTTCGCCATGACCGAGCGCGGCGCCGGAAGCCTGTCGCGCAGCCGCCACCACATCGCCATCGGCCCCAGCGCGATGGAATGGGACGGCACCGCCCTGACGGTCCGGATCGACGAGCGCGGCGCTCCCCTGCCCCACCGCATCCGCGGCACGGTGCGCCTGGAGCCGCGGGGCTTCACCCCCGGGCCGTTCCACCTCGACCCGGGCGGGCGCCACCGCTGGTGGCCGATGGCGCCGTCCTCGCGGGTCGAGGTCGCGTTCGACAGGCCGGACCTGCGCTGGACCGGCAGCGGCTACTTCGACACCAACGACGGCGACGAGCCCCTGGCCTCGGCCTTCACCCGCTGGACCTGGTGCCGGGCCGACCTGCCGGACGGGGCCGCGATCCTGTACGACGTGCGCCACCGCGGCGGCGGCGGCCAGAACCTGTCGCTGCGCTTCGCCCACGACGGCAGCCGCCGCGAGATCCGCCCGCCGCTGGCCGCCGCGCTGCCGGCCACATCGTTCTGGCGGATGCCCCGGGAGACCCGTAGCGACGACGGCCGCTCCCGGGTGCTCACCACCTTCGAGGACACGCCGTTCTATTCCCGCTCCCTGCTGGCCTCCACGCTCGGCGGCGAGCCCGTGCGGGCGGTGCACGAGAGCCTCTCCCTCGACCGCTTCCGCAACCCGCTGGTGCAGCTGATGCTGCCGTTCCGGATGCCCCGGCCGTATCAGGGGTGATTTTTTCGGGGGATGCGTTCGGTCCGGGCGGATGCGCGATAGCCTACCCCGTCATTCCGGGGCCGCGAAGCGGAGCCCCGGAATGACGGGGTGTAGGTTCGACATCACGTCTTGAATGCGATCGCACCGGACGGCCGAAGCGCAGCCATGTTCAGGTCGTGCTCGCTCTCCCATCGCGTCAAGACAGAACCATCGGCCCCGAACCACCCACCCTCAACCGCATTCTGAGAAACTGTGAGCCTTTCGATCGATCGCCCTTCTATTTCCCATGCACCCGACGCCTTAGCGGCGCCGGACGGGCGTATACCCCCGGCACGAGCGGCGGGTCCCCTCTCCCGTGCGGGCTACGACGTTCACGCATCGGCTCTCATAGGGCGCGACAAGCCCCCTCTCCCGTGCGGGAGAGGGTTGGGGTGAGGGACCAGGTCTTTCCGGAGATGTCGCATCCCTCACCCTGTCCCTCTCCCGCACGGGCTTGGATGTTCACACATCGTCCTCGGTCAGGCCCGACGCGCTCTCCTCCCCCTTGTGGCAGGGGAATCGCATTTGGCAGCGGGGTCTTTCGGCGAAGCGCGAACTGGATTC
>NZ_BPQU01000026.1 GCF_022179445.1 Methylobacterium mesophilicum
CAAGGACAAACGCCGTCCGCGTCTCCCTTCCTCAAATCCAACAATGTCAAAGACCGGTCGATCAGGCCCGAAGACCCACCCACCAGAGACAGACAGGCGATCGCCCGGCTCTTAAGCCGGCCAATCCCGCTGAACTGTCAGAAGATGCCTCAGCGCCCGGGCCACTTCCGCGGCCGGCGCCGATGAGCGGTGTATACGCAGCACAATCCCGGCCGTCAACACCGGTCCGTGAGTTTTTGAGCGTCGGCCCAACCCCCCTCCCCTGCCCCGGCGCCCCAAACCTCTTAGAAGGAGCTGGCTGGCCGTCCGCGCTGTGAGCGCGCGACGCCTCAATCTGGACATGCTACGCTCCGAAATGAGCGGCCCGTACATGAATGGTGTGGGCGGCATGGCGATCGGCCCGGCCGTGGATCATCAGGCTGGCGGGAGGCCTATGCGCCGTCGTCTATCCGGGGCCTTCGAGTGAAGCGCGAGCGACTCAAGATCGGCGACGTGGCCGCCCTCGCCCCGGGCGTCGGGCGCGGCGTCCAGGCCCCCCTCGATCTCCTCGGTGCCGACGCGACCCAGATCGACCGGCGCGCGGTCAATCTGCGCTGGCTCTGCGCCAGCACGCTGACCGGCCTCACCGGTGCCGGCCTGATCGCCGCCGCCCTGCACGTATCCCTCCAGGGTGACGTCTCCTTCGCGGCGATCCCCGAGAAGGCCACCATCATGGCGCGCCCGCAGCCGAGCGAGAGCGGCGCCAACATCGCCCGCAAGGGTGACCGGCTGGTGCGCAACCTGATGATCGCCTCTGCCAAGCAGAGTTTCCGCGCGCCCGTGACCGTCCGACTGGGGGACCGCGAGATCATCAAGGCCAAGGCCTTCGTACGGATCACCGCCCCCCTGTCGATGACCACGGGCGTCTATGCCGGCGACCTGCCGCGGTTCGACCCGATGAAGTTCGTCTCCGACGAGCCCCTGGAGCGCGCGCCCGATGCCGCCGCAGACGCGCCGGGCGCCGAGGTGACGGTGGTCAAGCGCGACCTCGCCGACGCGGCCATCGATCCGAACGCGCCGGCGCTCACCGACGACGACGTCACCGCACAGGTCGAGGAGGAGCGCCGCATCGCCGCCGAGGCCGGGCGCCGGGCCGCCATCCCGATCGCCCCGCAGATCCTGCTGTCGCGTACGCTCCAGCAGGGCGCCGGCGGCGACGCCGAGGGTGCCGCCGCCAAGGACGCCAACCCGTTCAAGGCGATCGAGGTGCTGGTCGTCCCCGAGAACGTCACCAAGGTCGCGAAGGTCGAGCTCAAACCGAACGAGGCGCCGCTCGTGGAGGAGCGCGACGTCGCGTTCAAGCGGGGCGACACCCTCGAGACCCTCCTGAAGGCCACCGGCATGGCCGGCGACGAGCAGATCCGCGCGATCGTCGCCGCGCTGGGGGGCAAGACCCGCACCGCCGCCCTCACCGAGGGGCAGCAGATGCGCGTGCAGGTCGCCCCCGGCCCACGTCCCGGCGACCCCCGCCAGGTCACCCGTGTGGTGCTGTACGGCGAGAGCGGCATCGAGGGCATCGCCGCCCTCAACGACCGCAACGCCTTCGTGTCGGTGACACCCCCGACCGAGGACGCCCCCTCCGCCAAGTCGCAGCCGCAGGCCGAGGCCGGCGAGGACGAAGACGAGGATTCGGGCTCTGGGCCGCGGCTGTATCAGAGCCTCTACGAGACGGCCGCGCGCCACGACCTGCCGCGCGCCACGGTCGAGGACATCGTCCGGGTGTTCAGCTACGACCTCGACTTCCAGCGCCGCATCGCCAGCGGCGACGGCCTGGACGTGTTCTACACCTACGACGACGACGCGTCCGCCGACCGTCCGGACCTGCTCTACGCGGCGCTGACCCTCGGCGGCGAGACCCGCAAGGTCTACCGCTTCCAATCCCCGGACGACGGCACGATCGATTACCTCGACGACCAGGGGCGATCCCTCAAGAAGTTCCTGCTGCGCAAGCCGATCCCGGACGGGATCATGCGCTCCGGCTTCGGCTACCGCCGCCACCCGATCCTCGGCTATGCCAAGCTGCACACCGGCGTCGACTGGGCGAACCCGATCGGGACTCCGATCGCCGCGGCGGGCAACGGCGTGGTGATCCGAGCCGAGATGACCTCGGGCTACGGCAACCGGGTCGAGATCCAGCACGTCAACGGCTACGTCACGACCTACAATCATATGTCGCGGTTCGGCCGGGGCGTGAAGGAAGGGGGCCGGGTCCGTCAGGGGCAGATCATCGGCTATCTCGGCTCCACCGGCCTCTCCACCGGGCCGCACCTCCATTACGAGGTGATCATCAACGGCCACTTCGTCGACCCGATGAAGATCCGTGTGCCCCGCGGGCGCGAGCTGGACGGGCGGATGCTGAGCGAGTTCAAGCGCCAGCGCGAGCAGATCGACGCAACCATGCTGAAATCGAAGAGTGCCACGGCGCTGGCGCAGCGCGACGCCGCCGTGCGCTGAACGCGCTGGACGCCCGTTATCCGAACCCGAGCCGCGCCCGGATCTGTTCTGGCGTCACCCCCGCCTGCCTGAGGTCGGCCAGGCTCTGCGAAGCGCGGGATTTGGCGAGCTTCTCTCCCCCCGGATCCAGGATCAGCCGGTGGTGGCGGTAGCGCGGGACCGGAAAATCGAGCAGGTGCTGCAGCAGGACGTGCAGGTCGGTGGCCGCTTCCAGGTCCTGGCCGCGTACCACGTGGGTGATCCCCTCCTGCGCGTCGTCGTGGACGACGGCGAGGTGATAGCTGGTGGGCACGGCCCGGCGGGCGATCACGGCATCGCCCCAGCGCGCCGGAGCAGCCTGGACCCATCGCGTGCCGGCTTCGTCGAAGGCGGTGTAGCCCAGCCGGTCGCCGGCGATGCGCAGGGCGGCTTCCATGTCGAGGCGCCAGGTATGCGGCGCGTTCCCGGCAAGACGCCCGGCCACCCTCGCGGGATCGAGTCTGCGGCAGGTTCCGGGATAGAGCGGTGCGCCGTCGGGGTCGTGCGGGTGCCCTTCCAAGGCGGCGGCCTGCGCGCGGATCTGGCCGCGCGAGCAGAAGCAGGGATAGGCCAGGCCCCGGTCGATCAGGCCATCGAGCACCGCCCGGTAGGCGTCCATGTGTTGGGATTGGTGCCGCACCGGCTCCGGAAAGGTCAGGCCCAGCCAGGCGAGGTCGGCGACGATCGCCTCCACCAGCTCCGGCTTCGAGCGGACGGGATCGATGTCCTCGATCCGCAGGCGGCAGAGGCCGCCCATCCGCCGGGCGAGGTCGGCGTTGAGCAGGGCCGAATAGGCGTGGCCGAGGTGGAGCCGTCCGTTCGGGCTCGGCGCGAAGCGGAGGACCGGCGCGCCCGTGCTCACCCGTCCCGGTGACGCAGGCAGTGCGGGGTGCCGGTCTGGCAGGCGATACCCGGAAGCGAGCAAGCCGGCCCCTCCGCCAGCCGCTGGCAGACCCGGCAGCCGTCGGTCCATTCCAGGCAGGCGGGGTCGTCGGCGACCGAACGTGCCGGCGCCGGGTGGCGGGTGGGCAAGAGCGCGCCGAGCAGGACCGTGGCGACCATGAGGATCACGACGCCCCAGGCGGCAAGGGCGCCGTTCGAGGAACGCGGTGCGGGCGACGTGGTGGGCGCTGTCGACATGGTCGTCCTGTTGGCGCGGCCGGTGCGCTCCTGTCAACGCGGGCGTGGCCCGGTCAGGCGGCCCGCGCGGTCCGGTCCTCCAGCAGGCCCGGAAGCAGCTTCAGATTGAGCGGCTTGGCAAGGAACCCGTCGAAGCCCGCCTCGCGCGCGGCGATCTCGTCCTCGCGGCCGGCATTGGCAGTGAGGGCGACGAGGTGCAGCCGGGGACCCTGCCCCGCGGCTTCCGCGGCCCGGATGCAGCGGGCGGTCTCGTGGCCGTCGAGGCGCGGCATACGGATGTCGATCAGCGCGAGATCGAACGGTCCGGCCGTTGCCAGCCGCTCGAGCGCCTCGACGCCGTCGACGGCGTGGACCACCTCGGCGCCGAGGCGCTCCAGCGCGCGGGTCGCCAGCAGGGCGTTGATCGGGTTGTCCTCGGCGAGCAGGACCCGCTGGCCGGTCCCGGTCCTCACCGGGGCCGGGGCCGGAATGGCCGTGGATTCGATCGTCGGCGGCGGGGCGAGCAGCCGCTCGAACAGCGAGCGGGCCCGGACCGGCTTGATCAGGTATCCGTCGAAGCCCGCGGCGCCCGGCGCCCCGAAGCCGCGGCGGTCGAAGGGCGACAGCAGGACCAGGCTGCAGCGCACCCCGCAGGCATGGGCGGCGTCGGCGATCTGGCGGACCGCCGCGTCTCCCAGCGCCCGGTCGGCTAGTACCGCGTCGAAGGCCGCACCCGACAGGGCGTCGAGGCCATCCTCGAGGGTTCCGACGATCACCGTCGCGGCGCCTGCCCGGGACAGGCTCCGGGCGAGGTACGGAGCCTGATAGGGCGAGTCGGCCACGATCAGGCAGCGCCGTCCTTCGAGCCGCGGCAGCGCGGCCAGGTCGGCGCGCTCGGCCTCGGCTTCCGGCAGCGGCAGGACGACCTGGAAGGTCGAGCCACGCCCGATCCGCGAATCCGCCTCGATCCGTCCGTCCATGCCGGTGACCAGGCGGCGGGTGATGGCGAGGCCCAGGCCGGTGCCCTCGTGGCTCCGGCTGGCGCTGCCGTCACCCTGCTCGAACTCCTCGAACAGGGCCGGCAAGCGTTCCTCCGGGATGCCGGGGCCGGTATCGGAAACGGCCAGGACCACCTCCCCTCCCCCGCCCGGCATGCGGACGAAGGTCAGGCTCACGCCGACGCCCCCGCGCTCCGTGAACTTGATGGCGTTGCCGGCGAGGTTGATCAGGATCTGACGGACGCGGTCCGCATCGCCGACGAGCGCGCGGGGGAAATCTTCGGTGACGTCGAGGGCGATCTCGATGCCCTTGTCCTGCGCCCGCGGGGCCAGCAGCTCCACGACGCTCTCGGCCAGAGCCGGAAGGTCGAACGGCTCGGCCGCGAGGTCGAGGCGCCCGGCCTCGATCCGCGAGAAGTCGAGCACGCCGTCGATCAGCCCGAGCAGTGCCTGTCCGCTGGTCCGCACGGCCTCCACATAGGTCCGCTGCTCCAGGTCGAGGGCGGTGCCGAGCACGAGGTCGGCCATCCCGAGGATACCGTTCAGGGGCGTCCGCATCTCGTGGCTGACGGTGGCGAGGAAGCGCGACTTCGCCACGCTGGCGGCCTCGGCGCGCTCGAGGGCGGCATCGCGGCTGCGCAGCGCCTCGACTCGGGCGGTCACGTCCCGGCCGGCGCGCAGCCAGTGCATCGCGTCGCCGTGCGCGACCGGCATCTCCACGAAGGCGAACCAGCGCACCTGCCCGTCCACCGAGCGGACCTGCGCCTCCATGCGGCGCACGCCGTCCTCCCCGACCTCGACGGCGTTCCGCTCCAGGATCTCCAGATCGATCTGCGCTCCGAGCAGGTCGATGGCGGGGCGGCCGAAGAGCAGGGCGTACGCATCGTTGGCGTAGGTGATGCGGCCGCGGGCGTCGCGCTGGACGATCACCTCGGTGGTGGCCGCGACCAGGGCGCGGTAGCGGTCCTCGCTCTCGCTGATCCGCCAGATGCGGTCGTGCAGCCGCTCGGCCTCGGTCTCGTCCGGTCGCGCGCGCCGGGCGCGCCAATGGCCGAGCGCCAGGGCTGCCGCGATGAGCAGCGCCAGCACGAGCGCGATGTCCTTGACGACCATGGATGCCTCCCCGGCTTCAGGCCGGCTCGGTGCAGGATCGCAGGTGAACCTGAAGGTCGCGTTGGGAAAAGCGCTTAACCGCCGGTTGCAGCATTCGCAGCGCCGCGCCGCAAAACCGCGCCGCGGCGCGATCCGAAGTCCGGCTCGAGAGTTGCCTGCCAGGACGATCGGTCCGGACGGAGACAGAATTGATGCCGGGTGAGCATTACGACGTGATCGTCGTCGGATCCGGCCCCGGCGGCGGGACGATGGCATGGCGCCTGGCGCAGACCGGCAAGCGCATTCTCCTGATCGAGCGCGGCGACTATCTGCTGCGCGAACCGCGCAACTGGGACAGCCAGGCGGTGATCGTCGACGGCTACTACCAGACCAAGGAGACCTGGTACTCATCCGACGGCGGCAGCTTCCAACCCGGCCTGCACTACTACGTCGGAGGCAATTCGAAATTCTACGGCTCGGTCCTGTTCCGGCTCCGGGAAAAGGACTTTTCGGATATCCGCCACGAGGACGGCATCGCCCCCGCCTGGCCCGTCGGCTACGACGAGTTCGAGCCGCATTACCAGGCCGCCGAGGAGCTGTTCCACGTCCACGGCCAGCGCGGCGAGGATCCGACCGAGCCCTGGTCGCGCAAGCCCTACGCTCATCCGCCGGTGTCCCACGAGCCGCGGATCCAGCAGCTGTTCGACAACCTGAAGGATGCCGGCCATCACCCGTTCCACCTGCCGGTCGGCGTGCGGCTGGTGGAGAAGGACGGGCGCGCGGTGTCGACCTCGCCCTGCATCAAGTGCGAATCCTTTGACGGCTTCCCCTGCCCGACCAACGGCAAGTCCGACGCGCAGACCATGGTGGTCGATCCGGCTTTGCGCGACTGCCCGAACCTGACGCTGCTCACCCGCACCTATGTCGAGCGGCTCGTCACCGACCCGAGCGGGCGCAGCGTGACCGGCGTTGTCGGCACCCGCGACGACGCGCCGTTCGAAGCCTCCGCCGACCTCGTCGTCGTGGCCTGCGGGGCGCTCTCCTCGGCACTGCTGCTGCTGCGTTCTGCCAACGACCGACATCCGGACGGCCTCGCCAACGGCTCCGGACAGGTCGGGCGCAACTACATGCGCCACAACAACTCGACGGTCCTGGCGATCTCCAAGGTGCCGAACCCGACCCGTTTCCAGAAGACGCTCGGTCTCAACGACTTCTATTTCGGCGACCCGGACCCGAAGGACGACTGGGACTTCCCGCTGGGCCACATCCAGATGGTCGGCAAGTCCGACGGCGCCCAGATCCACGGCGAGGGGCTGCCGGGCTTCCTGCAATGGTTTCCCAACAAGCCGTTCGACTGGATCGCGAAGCACTCCGTCGATTTCTGGTTGACCTCGGAGGACATCCCGCTGGCCCAGAACCGGGTCTACTACAAGGATGGCAAGGTCCATCTCGACCTCACCGAGACCAACGTGGAGGCGCACAAGCGGCTGCGGCGCAAGCTGCAGGAGATCTGCAGCTTCACCGACATGCACCCGCACCTGTTCGACCGCTCGCTCTACCTGGGCAAGAACATCCCGATCGGCGGCACCGCGCACCAGGCCGGAACCCTGCGGTTCGGGGACGACCCCGCTACCTCCGTACTGGACCGGAACTGCAAGGCGCATGAACTCGACAACCTCTACGTCACCGATGCGAGCTTCTTCCCGTCGATCGGCGCGGTGAACCCGACGCTCACGATCATCGCCAACGCCCTGCGGGTGGCCGACCACCTGGTCGACCGGATGGGCGCCCGGAACGAGATCGCGCCGCCGCGCCTGTTCGACCACACCGAGCCGCGGGAGCCCGTGACGGCGTGACGGCCGTGCTCTGCTATGGAGAGCGCCCGACCTCGAACCGATCGCAGCGCGCGTGGCCATCGACCATATCGACCTCAGCCGGATCGACCTGAACCTGCTGGTCGCCCTCGACGCGCTGCTCGACGAGCGCAGCGTCACCCGGGCGGCGGCGCGGATCGGCGTCGGCCAGTCGGCGATGAGTTCGAGCCTCGCCCGGCTGCGTCGCCTGTTCGACGACGAGCTGCTCACGCGCGCCCCCGACGGGATGCGGCCGACGCCGCGGGCGCTGAAGCTCGTCGAGCCGCTGCGGGCGACGCTGCGGCAGGTCCAGGCCCTCGTCCACCGGGAGGAGCGGTTCGATCCGGCCACCGTCGAGCGCAGCTTCACGCTGAGCCTGCCCGACAGCGTCGAGGTCCTGCTCGGGCCCCGGCTGATCGCGCAGCTGCGCCGGGACGCGCCGGGGATCCGGCTGCTGCTGCGCTCCGTTGAGCGGGCCCGCATCCTGGACGAGCTGGATGCCGACCGGGTCGATCTCGCCATCGGGTTCTTCACCGAGGGGCAACTGCACCACAAGCAGCGGCTGCTCTATCGCGACAGCTACGTGGTCCTGTTCAACGCCGACCTGATCGGGATCCAGCCGCCGATCGGGCTCGATGACTACCTGCGTTTCCCGCACGTCCTGACCTCGTTGCGGGAGACGGCCCACGGAGTCGTGGACGACGCGCTGGCGGCGCTGGGGCGCTCGCGCATCCTCGCGGTGACCACGCCGCGCTTCCTCGTGGTGCCGTTCATGGTCCGCGCCGCGCCGGTGATCGCCACCATGCACGCGAGGCTGGCGACCTCCTTCGCCAGCGCGCTCTCCCTGGCGGTCAGCCCGGTGCCGGTGGCGCTCGACGAGGTGGCCGTGTCGATGCTGTGGCACGCCTCCTACGATCGCGATCCCGCCCATCGCTGGCTGCGCGACCTATTGGTGCGGCTCGCCAACGAGGCGCCTGAATTCGGGATGCTGTGACAGATCTTTCCCAATCTCGACGTCGGATTGACGGGGATGTCTGCAACCCACGCGTTGGACACGGTCTCATCAATCGTCCCACACCGTCATTGCGAGCGTAGCGAAGCAGCCCAGTGGTGCGCCACGGTTTCGGGATCTCGTGCTACCGCGGGTTGCTTCGCTGCGCTCGCAATGACGGGAAAGGCGTGCGCCTCGACCGGACATCGCCTCACAAACAGGGATCGTCCGCCGACTCCAGCCGCCCGTCGGCGATCGCCGCGCGAAACAGGTCAAAATCCTCGGCGTTGCGCTCGGCATAGGACGCCGCCCAATCGGCCAAGGCCTCGCGCAGGTCCGGGTTCTTGCCGCGGCCGCAATAGCCGGCGATCGCCGCGGCGTCGCCGGTGCGGGCATGGGCCCGGGCGAGGAGTGCCCCGTAGGCGTACGAGAAGGTCATGAGCGAAGGGCCGGACATGTCGGAGAGCGGGATCGCGCCCTTCAGGTTCTTCATCTGGCGCACGTAGAACGGACGGCCGTCGATGGTGGTCCAGCCGAGCAGCGGATCGCCCACCGCCTGCAGCAGGCGCTGGCCGTAGATGACCCGCTCGCCCTCGTGGCCGGCATAGGGCTCCGGCATCCCCGGCAGGTAGGGGCCGTGGGCCGGGCGGACCGCCTCCTTGACCTGCAGGAAGAGCGCATCGCGGTCGGAGTTTCCGCACAGGAGCGCCACATAGGCCCGCGTCCCGACGCTGCCGACCCCGACGACGCGATGGGCGACATCGATGACCTGGTAGCGATCGAGCATGAACCGCCGCTCGCGCGGCAGGGTCTCGGCATAGCGCTCCAGCCCCGAGACGATCTGCTGCCGGGTGGTCTCGTCGACCGGGGTCAGGATCGGCGCGTCGGTCCGGAAGCGCCAGCCGCCGTCGATACGCCGCTCAGCCATCTGGGCCAGGAGGCTGCGGTTGTTCTTGCGGCGGGCCTTCTCGACCGCCCGGCGCACCACCGATTGGGCCTCGGGATCCATCCGGATTCCGCCGAGTTCAGCCGCGTCCGCCCGGGTGGTCTGATACCAGACATCCAGGGAGCCCTGCGGCGCCAGGCGCCGCATCGTGCGCTGATAGCCGGACACCGCGTTCATCACGGCGGCCCGGCGCGATTCGGCCGGTGTGCCGGCATCGGCCGTGGCGACCGCGATCCCGGCGCAGAGCCGCTTCAGGTCCCATTCCCACGGGCCGACCGTGACCTCGTCGAAATCGTTGAGATCGAGGACGATGTCGCGCTGCGGGGTGCCGAACAGGCCGAAATTGTCGATGTGGGCGTCGCCGTTCATGACCACGTCGATGCCGCTGCGCGGGCCGCGCGACAGGTCCCAGGCCATCACGTGGGCGGCGCCGCGCAGGAAGGCGAAGGGGCTCGTCGCCATCCGGGCGACCCGCAGTGGGATCAGATGCGCCTGCCGACCCTCGTGGGCCGCCTCGATCAGGCCGATCGGATCGGGGCGATCCGGCTCCGAGCGCAGGGCCGCGTGGTCCTGGTGCGGGACCTTCGCGCGCAGCGCCTTGCCGGCCTGCCGGCGCTTGTCCCAGGGCTCGACGCCGGCCCGGAGATCGATCCGCGGGAAGTCCGCCAGGGGCGCCAGCACAACGTCCTCGGCTGGCTCGTCGCCGGCCGGAAGCGACGCCGCGGCGCGCATCTCGTCGTTTGGCACCTTGTCCATGATCCCCCGCCGAACCGCGTAGGCGACAACCTCGACCGTACTCGGTCGGTCCCAGACGGCCTTATCCACGTACACGATAGGATTGGCACCGCTCTGTGACCTTTCAGCCTCGGCGGCCCTTGACCACACTACAGGCCAGCCCTCTAACCGGTCGCCTATTCGGAGGGTGTCCGTCCCGATCCGAACCGTACGAATCACACCGGCGTGCAGAGGGTGAATCGGGCGCGCGGATCGGGCCGGGCCGGACGGTGCCGTCGGGCGCCGCATCAGTGGGACATCACATGCCCAAGGGCTCAGATCTACTCATTGCGGCCCTCGAGAACGAGGGCGTCGACCGCATCTTCGGCATCCCCGGCGAGGAGAACCTCGACGTCGTCGAGTCGCTCCGCACCTCCAAGATCGAGCTGGTGCTGACCCGCCACGAGCAGGCGGCGAGCTTCATGGCGGCGACGCATGGCCGCCTCACCGGCCGGCCGGGCGTGTGCCTGTCGACCCTGGGCCCGGGCGCCCTGAACTTCTCGACCGGCGCGGCCTACGCCCATCTCGGCGCGATGCCGATGATCATCATCACCGGTCAGAAGGGCATCCTGTCGGCCCGGCAGGCGAAGTTCCAGATCGTGGACGTGATCAGTTCGATGAAGCCGATCACCAAGATGGCCCGGCAGATCGTCTCCGCCTCCTCGATCCCGACGATCGTCCGCGACGCCTTCCGGGTCGCCACCGAGGAGCGCCCCGGGCCGGTGCTGCTGGAACTGCCCGAGGACATCGCCGCCGAGCAGGCCGAGGCCTACGTCGTGCCGCCGCATCCGATCGACATCCCGGTCGCCCACCCGACCGCGATCGAGCGGGCCGCCGCCATGATCCTGGCGGCCAAGCGGCCGCTCGTGATGCTGGGCGCCGCCGCCAGCCGCCCGCGCGCCACCGGCGACCTCGGCGGCTTCGTCCGGCGCACCCAGATCCCGTTCTTCACCACTCAGATGGGCAAGGGCACGGTCGCCAGCGGCACCAGCCTCTACATGGGCACCGCGGCGCTGTCCGAGCGCGACTACGTCCACGAGGCGATCGACAAGGCCGACCTGATCATCGCGATCGGCCACGACACGATCGAGAAGCCGCCCTTCTTCATGGGCCAGGCCGACCAGAAGGTGCTGCACATCGGCTACATGCCGGCCAACGTCGAGCAGGTCTACTACCCAGACGCAGAGGTGGTCGGCGACCTCGGGCCGACCCTGAAGCTGCTCGCCGACAAGCTGGAGGGTAAGCTGCCCAACGCCGGCGCCCTGCTGCACCTGCGCGAGCACATCCTCGACCACATCGCCGACCGGGCGGGCGAGGACCGCTTCCCGGTGACGCCGCAGCGTCTGGTGCGCGACGTCCGGCGGGTGATCCCGGAGGACGGGATCGTGTGCCTCGACAACGGCATGTACAAGATCTGGTTCGCCCGGAACTACCGCACCTACGTCGCCAACACGCTGCTGCTCGACAACGCCCTCGCCACCATGGGCGCGGGGCTGCCCTCCGCCATGATGGCGGCGATGCTCTACCCGAACCGCCGCGTCATGGCGGTGTGCGGCGACGGCGGCTTCATGATGAACAGCCAGGAGTTGGAGACCGCCGTTCGGCTCAAGCTCAACCTGGTCGTGCTGATCCTCGACGACTCGGCCTACGGCATGATCCGCTGGAAGCAGGCCGTCGACAAGTTCGCCGATTACGGGATGACCTTCGGCAACCCGGATTTCGTGCTCTACGCCCAGGCCTACGGCGCCAAGGGCCACCGGGTCGAAGCCGTCAACGACCTCGTTCCGACCCTGGACCGCGCTTTCGCCGAGGGCGGCGTCCACCTCGTCGCGGTGCCGATCGACTATTCGGAGAACACCCGCGTGCTGGTCGAGGAGTTGCGCGAAAAGGTGAAGGATTTCGAGCCGGCCGAGTAGAATAGGCTCCGATTCGATCCCGGCTCGACAACAGGACAGCGCGATGAATCCGTTCACCTTCCAGACAACCCCGAACGTGCTGTTCGAGGCTGGCGCCTCGAAGAAACTTCCGGAGATCGTCGCCACCTTCGGGGCCAAGCGCGTCCTGCTGGTCACCGACAAGGGCGTGCGCAAGGCCGGCCTGACCGAGGCCGCCGAGGCTGCGCTGGCGGCGGCCGGCATCGCCATCGACGTCTACGAGGACGTGGTCGCCGACCCGCCCTCCACGGTGATCGAGGCGGCGGCCAAGCGCGCCCGGGAACTCGGCACCGACCTCGTCCTGTCGATCGGCGGCGGCTCGGCGCTCGATACCGCCAAGCTGGTGGCCTACCTGGCGAAGTCCGACGAGCCGCTCGATTCGATCTACGGCGTCGGCTTGGCCAAGGGTGACCGGCTGCCGCTGATCCTGGTGCCGACCACCGCCGGGACCGGCTCCGAGGTCACGCCGATCTCGATCGTCACGACGCCGACCACCGAGAAGAAGGGCGTCGTCGCGCCGAAACTCCTGCCTGACTGGGCGGTGCTCGATCCCGAGTTGACCCTGGGCCTGCCGGCCCACGTCACCGCGGCCACCGGCATCGACGCCATGGTCCACGCCATCGAGGCGTTCACCAGCAAGAACAAGAAGAACCCGATCTCGGATCAGCTCGCCAAGCAGGCCCTGGCCCTGCTCTCGGCCAACATCCGCACCGCCTGCTCGGACGGCCGCAACCTCGAGGCGCGCTCGGGGATGCTGCTGGGTTCGATGCTCGCCGGCATGGCCTTCGCCAACGCCCCGGTGGCGGCGGTGCACGCGCTGGCCTATCCGGTCGGCGCGATCTTCCACGTGCCGCACGGGCTCTCCAACGCCCTGGTGCTGATGGGGGTGATGCGCTTCAACCTGTCCCACGCGGAGGCGCTCTACGCCGAGCTGGCACCGATCCTGGATCCGGCGGCGGCCGATCTCCCGCCGGCCGAGGCCGCCGCCCGCTTCGTCGAAAGCCTCGACGCGATCTGCCGCGACTGCAATGTCCCGGCCTCGCTCGCGGAGGTCGGCGTGGCCCAAAAAGATCTGGAGCGGATGGCTACCGACGCGATGAAGCAGACGCGGCTTCTGGTGAACAACCCGCGCGAGGTCACCTACGACGACGCCTACGCGATCTACAGCGAGGCGCTCGGCGAAGCGCGCCCCGCCGCCTGAACGGCCCGACAACCGGCCCGCCAAGGAGGCCGGAGAACCGCGAGGAGGTGCGCCGTCATGGATCAGTTCGACGCGTTCAAGGCGATGGGCGAGTTCTGGACCCGTGCCGGCGCCGGCTTCTTCGCCCCCGGGGCCGCACCGGGCTTCTCGTGGCCGACCCCGCCGCAGACCGATCTCTCCAGCCTCGCCACGGCGCAGAGTCATCTCGCCCAGGCCTGGGCTTCGGCGACCGCCCTGTCGCAGACTTTGACCGCATCGCTGCAGGGGGGCGCCGGAGCGCCGGATTCGACCGCCGGAGCGGTGCTGGCGCGGATCTTCGATCCACAGGCCTGGCTCGGCGGCTCGGCCGAGTTCGACGCGGCTCTGACGCGGATGTCCGAGGGGCCCCAACTCGCCGACCTGTGGCAGACCGAGCGGCGCTACGGCGCGTTGTTCACGGCCTGGGCGGCGTTGCGGCGGGCGCAGGCCGAACACCAGGCGGTGATGCTGGATGCCTGGACCCGGGCGGCCGGCACCTTCGCCAAGGAGGCCAATGACCGTGCGGAGCGCGGCGAGGGCTTCAGCTCCGCCCGCGAGATGATGACCCGTTGGACCGAGACCGCCAACGCGGTTCTGCTGGAGGTCCAGCGCTCCGAGGCGTTCCTGGCCTCGCAGCGGGTGGTGCTGAAGGCCTCGACCGACCTGCGGCTCGCCCAGCAGGACCTCTCGGCCTTCCTGTCGGATTTCTACGGGCAGCCGACCCGGGCCGAGCTCGACGACGTGCACAAGAGCCTGACCGAGCTGCGCCGGGAGGTCCGGGCCCTGCGCCGCGAGCGCCGGGAGGCTGCCCGGGTCTCCAGGACCAACGGCGCCGCCGCGCCGGCAACGGAGGACGCGCATGGCTGATGAGGGCATGGGTGACGGGGGCATGGCTGGCGGAGGCAGGGCCGACAAGGGTGGAACGGACCGGGCCGCCCCGAAGGCTCCGACTGCGCCGCTCCCGCTCAACCCCGCAGAGATGATGGCCGAAGTCGCCGAACTCGGCCGGCGGATCAGTGCGGGCGCCAAGCTGTTCTCGGACGTGCGCGACGCCGACGTGCAGATCGCCACCACGCCCAAGGACCTGGTCTGGAGCCAGGACAAGGTCTCGCTCTACCGCTACCGACCGCTCGCCGAGAGTAAGGGCCTGCCGCCGGTGCTGATCGTCTACGGGCTGATCGGCCGCTACACGATGGCCGACCTGCAGGAGGACCGCTCGCTGGTCCGCAACCTGCTCAATCTCGGCCTCGACCTCTACGTGGTCGATTGGGGCAATCCCGGCCGGGCCGATCGGTACGTCACCATCGACGACTACGTCGACGACTATCTGGCCGAGTGTGTCGCCTTCATCGGCGAGGCCGCCGGCCGCGAGAGAATCAACCTGCTCGGGATCTGTGAGGGCGGCGTCTTCACGACCTGCTACGCGGCGCTCTACCCGGAGCGCGTCAACGCGATGGTGCTGACCATCACGCCGATCGACTTCCACGCCGACACCCGCGAGTCCCGGGCCGGCCACGGCTTCATCAACGTCTGGACCCGCTCCCTGTCGCCGGAAGACGTGGACCGCCTGATCGACGCGCAGGGCTCGCTGCCCGGGGCGTTCATGGGCTCGGTGTTCTCGATGATGACGCCGATGCGGACCATGACGAAGTACAATCTCGACTTGCTCGACGCCCTCGACGACAAGAAGAAGTTCCTGAACTTCCTGCGCATGGAGAAGTGGATCGCCGACCGGCCGGACCATCCGGGCGAGGCGGCCAAGCAATGGCTCAAGGATCTCTACCAGGACAACAAGCTGGTCCAGAGCGCCTTCGTGCTCGGCGGCCGCACGGTCGACCTGAAACGGATCGCCTGCCCGGTGCTGAACGTCTTCGCCCAGGACGACCACATCATCCCGCCGGCGACGTCACAGGCGCTCAAGGACAAGATCGGCACCGACGACTACACGGAGCTCGGCCTGCCTGGCGGCCATGTCGGCGTCTTCGTCGGCGGCAAGGCGCAGAAGTTGCTGGGCTCCGGCATCGCCGACTGGCTGGGTGCGCGTGGGTAGGGTGATGCGCCGCGACAGGAGAGCTGCCGGGTGCACGTTCGTGGATGAGAGGCGCGCTGCTTGTCCCCCTCCCCCCTCCGCGGGCTCGCGGATTCGCACGTCGGGCGGGGCAATACGCGCGCCGGATGAAGCGCGGGTCCCCTCTCCCGTGCGGGAGAGGGACAGGGTGAGGGATCAGGGTCTTCCGGACAGGTCGCATCCCTCACCCCAACCCTCTCCCGCACGGGAGAGGGGGCTCGTCGCGCCCTATGAGAGCCGATGTGTGAACGTTTTTGCCTCTGTGGTGGAGGGTACACCGCGAAGCAGGGGAAGCCGGGACGAGGTTCCGCAAGAGGGGCAGCGCGACGGTGGTGGATATGAACTCCGTTGCGACTTTTCCGGCAGCGGCGCTCCCCTCTCCCGATCCGGCCTGACGGCCGGCCCACCCTCCCCCGCAGAGGGGGGAGGGAGGACGCGCGGATCCCGCGCCACATTGCGGGCCAATACCGTCGGCCGATCCGGATCTCTCCCTCATCCTGAGGTGGCGGCGCGCAGCGTCGCCCTCGAAGGAGCCCTCCAGGGATCGCAGCGGCCTCTGGAGGGCTCCTTCGAGGCCGAGCGATCTGCGATCGCCCGGCACCTCAGGATGAGGGTGATGGGTGGGATCGGCCGGTGCTCCGATCGCGATGATGTCCGATTCCAGGCTCCGAGGATAACCGCATGGGCAGCCTGAAGAACAAGATCGTCAGCGCCGACGAGGCGCTCGCCATCCTGCAGGACGGCGACATGGTCGCGGTCTCGGGGTTCGTCGGCATCGGCACGCCGGACGAGCTAATCCTGGCGCTCGCCCGGCGGTTCGAGGCCGGCCAGGGCCCGCATGGGCTCGGGCTGATGTTCGCCGCCGCGCCCGGCGACGGCAAGGAGCGCGGCCTCAACCGGCTGGCGATCCCGGGGTTGGTGCGTCGCGTCGTCGGCGGTCACTGGGCGCTGGTGCCCAAGCTGGCGAAGATGGCGATCGACGGCGAGATCGAGGCCTACAACCTGCCGCTCGGCGTCGTGTCGCATCTCTACCGGGAGATCGCCGCGCATACGCCTGGCCACATCACCAAGGTCGGCCTGCGCACCTTCGTGGATCCGCGGCTCGAAGGCGGCAAGCTCAACGCCGTCACCCATGAGGATCTGGTCAGCGTGGTCGAGCTCGGCGGCGAGTCCTGGCTGCACTACAAGGCCTTTCCGGTGAACATCGCGCTGATCCGCGGCACCACGGCGGATCCGGCCGGCAACATCACCATGGAGCGCGAGGCGCTCACCCTCGACAACCTCGCCGCCGCCATGGCGGCCAAGAACTCGGGCGGCTTCGTCATCGCCCAGGTCGAGCGCTTGGCCGAGGCCGGCTCGCTGGCCCCCCGCGAGGTGCAGGTGCCGGGGGTGCTGGTCGATTGCGTGGTGCTGAGCCAGCCGGAGAACCACCGCCAGACCTACGGCACCGCTTACAACCACGCCTTCACGGGCCGCCAACGGGTGCCTCTCGACCGGATCCCGCCGATCCCGCTCGATGCCCGCAAGGTCATCGCCCGGCGCTGCGCCTTCGAGCTGCCCCCGGGCGGCGTGGTCAATCTCGGCATCGGCATGCCCGAGGGGGTCGCGGCGGTGGCCGCCGAAGAGCGGGTGCTGAAATACCTGACGCTCACCGCCGAGCCCGGGGTGATCGGCGGCCTGCCGCAGGGCGGGCTCGACTTCGGCGCCGCCCTCAACCCGGCGGCGGTGCTGCACCAGAACCAGCAATTCGACTTCTACGACGGCGGCGGCCTCGACCTCGCCTGCCTCGGGCTCGCGCAATGCGATTCCGAGGGCAACGTCAACGTCAGCCGCTTCGGCAAAAGGCTCGCCGGCGCCGGCGGCTTTATCAACATCTCGCAGAACGCCAAGAGCCTGGTGTTCGCCGGCACCTTCACGGCCGACGGGCTGGAGGTGGTGGTCGAGGGCGACGGCATCCGGATCGTCACCGAGGGACGCTCGAAAAAATTCATCGCCGCGGTGGAGCAGGTGACCTTCTCGGGTGCCTACGCGGCCGAGCGTGGCCAGCCGGTGCTCTACGTGACCGAGCGCTGCGTGTTCCGCCGGACCAAGGCCGGCATGGAGCTGGCCGAGGTCGCCCCCGGGGTCGACATCGCGCGGGACATCCTCGGGCAGATGGGATTCACGCCGATCGTGCAGGACCCGAAACCCATGGATCCGCGGCTGTTCCGCGACGCCGTCATGGGGCTGGAGCCATGGCTCCTCGGACTCTCCCTGTCGGAGCGGATCAGCTACGACCGGGAACGCAACATTCTGTTCTCGAACCTCGAAGGCTTCCAGGTCAGGACTATCGACGACGTCGAACTGGTGCGCCGCGAATACGAGCGCGCCTGCCAGGAAATCGGTCGCAAGGTCCACCTGATCGCCAACTACGATGGGTTCGAGATCGACCCGACGGTGAGCGATGCCTATTTCTCGGCGATCGCTTATCTGGAGAACCGGTACTACGAGACTGCATCGCGCTACACGACCAGCGCGTTCTTGCGATTGAAACTCGGCGCCTCGTTGGCGAGCCGCGATCTGGCTCCGCATGTCTTCGAGACAAAAGCCGAGGCGCAGGCGAGGAATACGGCCCAGAGCGTGCCCCTCAAGTCGCGGACGGCCCTGTCTCAGCCGGACAGGCCGCAGCCGCCGAAGGAACCGTTGAATGCCTGAGTCCGATACGCTCACCCTGAAGGACCGCACCCTCCTCGTCGAAGCCTGCCTGATCGGCGGGGAATGGTCGAAGGCCGGGTCCGGCACCATCGACGTCACCAACCCCGCCACCGGCGCCGTGATCGCCCGGGTGCCGAATGCCGGCGCCGAGGAGACCCGCCAGGCGATCCAGGCAGCGCACGACGTCTATCCGGCCTGGCGCGCCAAGACCGCCAACGAGCGCGCCGTGCTGCTGCGCAAGCTCGCCGCCCTGGTGACCGAGAACCAGGAGGATCTGGCGCAGATCCTCACCGCCGAGCAGGGCAAGTCGCTGACCGAATCCCGCGGCGAGGTCGCGATGTCGGCGGCCTACGTGCTGTGGTTCGCCGAGGAGGCGCGGCGCGTCTACGGCGACGTGATCCCCTCCCCCTGGGGCGACCGCAAGATCCTGGTCACCAAGGAGCCGGTGGGCGTGGTCGCGGCGATCACCCCGTGGAACTTCCCGTCCTCGATGATCGCCCGCAAGATCGCCCCGGCGCTGGCCGCCGGCTGCCCGATCGTGATCAAGCCGGCCTCGCAGACCCCGCTCTCGGGCCTCGCCTGGGGCGTGCTGTGCGAGAAGGCCGGCTTCCCGGCCGGGACCGTCAGCATCCTCACCGGCTCGGCCCGGGCCATCGGCGGTGAGATGACCGGCAACCCACACGTCAAAAAAATAACGTTCACCGGTTCCACCGAGGTCGGCAAGGTGCTGCTGGAGCAGGCTTCCCACACGGTGAAGAAGGTCTCGATGGAGTTGGGCGGCAACGCGCCGTTCATCGTGTTCGACGACGCCGACCTCGACCGGGCCGTGGCCGGCGCGATGCTCGCCAAGTACCGCAACTCCGGCCAGACCTGCATCTGCACCAACCGCTTCCTGGTGCAGGACGGGATCTACGACGCCTTCGCGGACAAGATGGCCGAGGCCGCCAACCGCCTGAAGGTCGGCAACGGTATCGAGGAGGGCGTCGCCCAGGGGCCGCTGATCGACATGGCCGCGGTCGAGAAGACCGAGGCCCATATCCGCGACGCCGTCGAGAAGGGCGGCCGGGTGGTCGCGGGCGGGCATCGCCACGCGTTGGGCGGTCAGTTCTTCGAGCCGACCGTGATCACCGGCGCGACCCCCGACATGGCGGTCGCCCGGGAGGAGACGTTCGGGCCGCTGGCGCCGCTGTTTCGGTTCCGCGACGAGGCGGAGGCGATCCGCATGGCCAACGACACCGAGTTCGGCCTGGCCTGCTACTTCTACACCCGCGACCTCGGCCGCACCTTCCGGGTCGCCGAGGCGCTGGAATACGGCATGGTCGGGATCAATGAGGGCATCATCACCACCGAGGTGGCGCCCTTCGGCGGCGTGAAGGAATCCGGCCTCGGCCGCGAGGGCTCCTACCAAGGCATCGAGGATTACCTGAACACCAAGTACCTCTGCGTCGGCGGCCTCGGCGCCTGAGGGCGCGGGCCTCCGCGATACGCGTTCGATCCCGGCCCCCGGGATCGAACACAACATGCTGGGCAGGGTCGACCCGGCGCCGCCGTCAGGGCGCGGTTCCATAGGAGTGCCGCTCGTCGTCGCTGATCGGCCGGATCACCCGGCATGGATTCCCGGCGGCCAGCACGCCGTCCGGCACGTCGCGGGTGACCACGCTGCCCGCGCCGATCACCGTGCGGGAGCCTATGGTCACGCCCGGCAGGATCAGGGCGCCGCCGCCGACCCAGACATCCGAGCCGATGTCGATCGGCCTGCCGTATTCCTGGACCCGGCGCAGGGCTGCGTTGGTGGGGTGCAGGGGCGTGAGGATCTGAACCGCCGGCCCGAACAGGGTGAAGCTGCCGATCCGAACGCGGCAGACATCGAGCACGACGCAGTTGAAGTTGAAATACACCCGCTCGCCGAGTTCGATGTTCGACCCGTAGTCGCAGAAGAACGGGGGCTGCATCCATACCGTCTCGCCGCCGACCCCGAAGATCCGCTTGCACAGGTCCCGGCGCAGATCTTCGTCGGCATCGCGCGTGGCGTTGAGCTGTTGGCATAGGTCCCGGACCCGAGCCCGGGCGGCGACCAGTTCGGGATCGAGGGCGTCGTAGAGTTCGCCCGCCAGCATCTTCTCGCGCTCGGTCCGCATCGACATTCTCCCCGGCTCAGCCGCATCGCGCCCAACAGCGGGCACTTCCCCGCGCTCTCGGCCATGCGTACATATGTACGCATCGGACGCGAATGCCAATCGCCACCCGTCCAGGAATCCCGTGCAGGAGCCCCGCGTGCCCTCGTCCCAGCGCCGTTACGACCCGGACCGCCGCGCCCGCATCGTGCAGGCGACCCTCGACGTCATCGCCGAGCACGGCGTCGCCGGGACGACGCATCGCCGGGTCGCGGCGGCGGCCGACGTGCCGCTCGGCTCGATGACCTACCACTTCACCGGCCTGGTCGAACTGTTGACCGAGGCGTTCACCCTCCTGGCCGACACGGTCTCGGCGCGCTTCACCGAGCGGCTTGCCGAGGCCGCGGATCGCCATGAGGCCTGCGAGGCCGTGGTCGACCTCATCGTGGACGACAGCTGGGCGAGCCCGCGGACCATGCTGCTGAGCTACGAGCTTTACGCCTTCGCCGCCCGCAACCCGCCGCTGCGCCGCGTCATGCAGGATTGGATGGAGAAGAGCCGCGCGGCCCTCCGGCAGCATTTCCCGGCCGACGCGGCCAAGGCGCTGGATGCCCTGATCGAGGGCTTGTCGATCCACCGCTCGGTGGATCCGGAGCCGATGGATCGCGCCCATGTCCGCGCCCTGGTCGAGCGCGTCGCCTCCTGAGGACGATGCTCCGGGCCCGGCGCCGTCTCGTCACGCGCAGGTGCTCGTCGCGGCTTCACGGCGTCGCGCATCCCCGGCGGCCCTCGGCGCGAAGCCTGGTCCGACGGCGGAATGCGCAGTGTCAGGCCGGATGCGTGTTGTGGATCTGGTCGAAATCCAGCGACGCCGTGTCGATCACGATCTGGGTCCGGCTGATCACTTCGAGCTTGCGCAGGATTTCCGAGACATGGGCCTTCACGGTTGAATCGCCGACGTGAAGCTCGTGGGCGATCTGCTTGTTCAGCTTGCCCTGCCGGATCATCATCAGCACCCGCAATTGCTGCGGGGTGAGCCGGGCAATGCGCTCGGCCAGGGGGGCCTTCTTGGCATGCGGCGACGGCCCGTTCGCCTCGGTGAAGCCGGGGGGCAGGAACAGCGCGCCGCTCATCACCTCGGTGATCGCCCGGGTCAGGGTGGTCTTGTCCATCGCCTTGGGCACGAAGCCGGCGGCCCCGTGCTGCAGGGCCTCGCGGACGATGCGCGGGTCCTCGTGGCCCGACACGATCAGGATCGGGATGCGCGGGAAGCGGGCTCGGACCGTGATCAGGCCGTCGAAGCCGGTGACCCCCCGCATGGATAGGTCGAGGAGCGTCAGGTCGATGCCGCGGTTCTCGGCCAGCACCGCGCACGCGGCCTCGATCCCGTCGGCCTCGTGCAGGACGGCGTCCGGATGGACGAGGCGGATCGTGGCCGCCAGGGCGTCGCGGAACAGCGGGTGGTCGTCGACGATCAGGAGTTGCACGGTCGATGCCGTTCCTCGTGCGAGATCCGCAGGCGGGACCCACCGGACATCGCGAACCTGATCGATGCGCTCTCCCGGCGCAAGCGGCTGTCGAGGAGGCCGCCCCGGCCGATCCGGCCTGACCGCAGTGCGGATTCACCGGCACGGTTTGGTCGGGCCGGGCGGGACGGCCCGATCGATCGCGGCACGGGTCCGCATGCAACCGCGCCAGGATCATCGGCGCCCGACGGCCGAGCGTAGCCCGCCGGATGGCCCCCGATTCGGTCCGCCAAGCTGAGCAGGGCGCCGGCTCCCCGGCGCACCGCCGACCTTCATGTGCGCAATCTCACGCCCGCGGAACCCGACTCGCTTGACCCCAATCATGATCATCGTCATGTTTGACATACATGATGATCGTCATGTAAAAAAGTTGAGGATCGAGCCCATGTCCAGCAAGCCTGCCATCCTGATCACCGGTGCCTCGTCGGGCATCGGCGCGGTCTACGCCGACCGCTTCGCCCACCGCGGCCACGATCTCGTCCTGGTCGCGCGGGACGGCGCCCGCCTGGGGACGCTCGGCGAGCGCCTGCGCCAGGAAACCGGCGTCGCGATCGATATCCTCGCGGCCGACCTGACCCGACCGGCCGACCTCGCCGCCGTCGAGACCCGCTTGCGCACGGATACCCGGATCGGCGTGCTGGTGAACAATGCCGGCGCGGCGCTCACCGGCAGCTTCGTCGGCCAGGATCCCGAGCAAGTGGGCGCACTGATCGCCCTCAATACCACCGCCCCGGCGCGCCTCGCGGCCGCGGTCGCCCCCCGCTTCGCGGAGGCCGGGGAAGGCGCCATCATCAATATCGGTTCGGTGGTCGGCTTCGTCCCGGAATTCGGGATGGCGGTCTACGGCGCCACGAAAGCCTTCGTGCAGTATCTCAGTGCAGCGCTTCACGCCGAACTCGGGCCGAAGGGCGTCTACGTCCAGGCGGTCCTGCCGGCGGCGACCCGCACCGAGATCTGGGATCGTGCCGGGATCGACGTGAACAGCCTGCCGGCCGTGATGGAGACGGGCGCCCTGGTCGACGCCGCCCTGGTCGGCTTCGACCGGCGTGAGCCGGTGACGATCCCGCCCCTGCCCGATGCCGAACAGTGGGACGCCTACGATCGGGCGCGGACCGCGATGATCCCGAATCTCGGCCAGACCCAGCCCGCGGAGCGCTATCGCGCCGCGAACTGACATCCGGAGTGAATCGCCAGGGCGTTCCGGGGAACGCCCTGGCGCGGCGCATGCGTGCCGGTCCGTCGGTGCTATGACCATCCGGTGCCGACGGGAGAACGGGCGTGACGCAGAGGACCGAGCCGTATTGTCCGACGCAGACCTGGGAGACGCTGAGGCCCGAGGCCGCCGGGTTCGATGCCGCCGCCCTGGCCGAGGCGGTCGCCTACGCGGAGGCGAACGAGAGCCCCTGGCCGCGCAGCCTCTACTACCCGGATGGACGCTATGTCGGCTTGGTCGAGTGGAACGAGCGCGGGCCTTGGAGCGACATCGTCGGGCGGGTGCGGCCGCGGGGCGGCCCGGCCGGCGTGATCCTGAAGGGCGGCCGGCGCGTGGCCGCCTGGGGCGATACGCGGCGCCCGGACATGACCTTCTCCATCGCGAAGAGTTACCTGGCCGTCCTGGCCGGGCTCGCACACGATGACGGGCTGATCCCAGACGTGGATGCGCCCGTGCGGGACAGCGTCCCCGACCCCCTCCTCGACGGTCCGCAGAACGGCGCGATCACCTGGCGCCACCTGCTGCAGCAATCGAGCGAGTGGCAGGGCACGCTGTTCGGCAAGTCCGACCAGGTCGATCATTTCCGCCAGATCGGTCCCGGGGCGGACAACAGCCGCAAGGGCGAGCGCCGCGCGCTCCAGGCCCCGGGCAGCCATTACGAATACAACGACGTGCGGGTGAACCTGCTGGCGTACTGCCTGATGCATCGCTTCGGCCGCGCGTTGCCGGAGGTGCTGCGCACGCGGATCTTCGAGCCAATCGGTGCGTCCCACGACTGGGCTTGGCACGGCTACGACAACGCCTGGGCCCAGATCGACGGCGCCCGGATCCAGTCGGTGCCCGGAGGCGGCCACTGGGGCGGCGGCCTGTTCATCGGCGCGGACGACCACGCGCGCTTCGGGCTCCTCATCGCTCACGGCGGCGTCTGGGCGGGACGCCGGCTCCTGTCGGAGCGCTGGATCCGCGCGATGCTGACCCCGTCGCCGACGCTCGCGAATTACGGCTACCTGTGGTGGCTGAATCTCGGCCCGTCCGCCAAGCCCGAACTGCCGGATTCCGCGTTCAGCGCGCTCGGGGCCGGCAACAACGTGATCTGGGTCGATCCCGACCACGACCTCGTCGCCGTGCTGCGCTGGATCGACAAGGCGGCCCTGGACGGCTTTCTATCGCGACTCGTCGGAGCGGTGCGAGACTAAACGGTATCGGCGCAACGGTCAGATCCCGCGCATGACGTCGATCCAGGTCGGCCAGATAGCATCGACAGCGCGGATCGGCGATGTTCCGACTGGAAGTCGAGCGTCCGTTCCGATACCCTCTCGATAGCGACCGTCGCTGATCGCTGTGATGATGACGGCTGCGGCCGCAAATTGATCGGCTGTCACATCGACGATTGCTTGGTTGGTACGCACCCAAGCATGGCTGTTCCACGTCAGCCCGCCAAAGAAGCCGCATCGTTCTCTGGACGTCGGAACACCGCTGACGATCACGGCAGGGATATTGTTGTGAGCGAGCGTTTTTTGAATGAACAGACTGGATCGGACGCAGGTCCACTGTGATGCGCAGGCCGGGGGCGGCGGCCCCCATCGCGCATGCCACCCGGGCCAGTGCAATTCGAGGTAGACCCGCGCCGCATGCACGATCCGATGAAGCTCGATCATCGGAACTGGTTCATAACTCGACCTCATGCAAAGGTTCGGACCCGTGATCGGTCGTCCGCGGCCTCGGCCCGGACGAAATCGAGGAAGGCCCGGAGCACCGGCCGCATCAGCCGGCGGCTCGGATAGTAGAGGAAGAAGCCCGGAAAGCGCGGGCACCAATCCTCCAGCACGCGGACCAGCCGGCCGGAGGCGAGGTCCTCCGTCACCTGCGCCTCGAACACGTAGGCGAGGCCGGCGCCCATCCGCGCCGCCTCCGCGATCAGCCGCATGTCGTCCAGGATCAGGCTTCCGGAGACCGAGACGACAACGGCCGCGCCGTCCTTCTCGAGGTCCCAGCGGAACAGGGCGCCGCCGGCGAAGCGGCGGTTGATGCAGGTGTGGTCGTGGAGGTCCTGCGGCGTGCGCGGAAGCGGCCGGTCCGCGAAGTAGGACGGCGCCGCCACGATCGCCGCGCACTGAGCGGGGCCGAGCGGGACTGCGATCATGTCCTGCTCCAGGCTCTCCGCGAACCGGACGCCGGCATCGAAGCCCTCCGCCACGATGTCGCGCAGGTCGTCCTGCGCGCAGACCTCGATCGCCACGCCGGGATGCGCGCGCGTGAACGCCACGGCGAGCGGGAGCAGCAGCATCTCGGCGGCCGAGTGCGGCACCGAGAAGCGCAGCGTTCCCGAGAGCCGCTGCTGCGAGGCGGTGGCGGCCTCGACCGCCTCGGTGATCGCCGCCAGCGCCGGTCCGAGTCCGTCGAGCAGGCGTCGTCCGGCTTCCGTCGGGGCGACGCTGCGGGTGGTCCGGGCCAAAATCTGGATCCCAAGGCTGGCCTCGAGCCCGTTGATCGCGTGGCTCACCGCCGAGACGGAGAGCCCGAGGTCGCGGGCCGCCCCGCGGAAGCTGCGGCGCGCCGCGACGGCGGCGAAGATCGCGAGGGCTGGGAGATCGGTGCGTTTCACTGTTGAGCCGGATAGGACAGGCTGCGCTGCAGAACACGAATTATCCTAGGCTTGGCCACCGATGCACAGTCGGGACGGCTTCGGCCAAGCGACTCACGAGAGAACCCACAGGGAATCCCATGCAACAGCGTCGACTCGGTTCAGAACTCGTCGTCTCCGCCCTCGGCCTCGGCTGCATGGGCATGAGCTTCGGCTATGGCGGCCAGCCGGAGGCTGAGGCCGTCGTCACGCTGCGCCGGGCGGTCGATCTCGGCGTCACCTTCTTCGATACCGCCGAGATGTACGGGCCGTTCGAGAACGAGAAGCTGGTCGGCAAGGCCCTGGCGCCGGTGCGCGACCAGGTGGTCATCGCCACCAAGTTCGGCTTCAAGATTGCCGAGACTGGAGAGGGCCGGGACCGGATCGTCGGCGTCGACAGCCGCCCCGAGCATGTCCGCGCGGTCTGCGACGCGTCGCTGCAGCGCCTCGGCGTCGAGGTGATCGACCTGTTCTACCAGCACCGGGTCGATCCCGCCGTTCCGATCGAGGACACGGTCGGCGCGATGGCGGACCTCGTGCGCGCCGGTAAGGTGCGCGCGCTGGGCCTGTCCGAGGCCGGCGCAGCCACGATCCGGCGCGCCCACGCGGTCCATCCGATCGCCGCAGTGCAGAGCGAGTATTCCCTGTGGAGCCGTGAGCCGGAGGCCGCAGTGCTGCCGACCTGCGCCGAGCTGGGCATCGGCTTCGTGCCCTACAGCCCCCTCGGCCGCGGCCTGCTCACCGGGGCGATCCGGGACCTGGGCAGCCTCGGAGCCGACGATTTCCGCCGCACCCTGCCGCGCTTCGAGGCGGAGAACCTGGCGGCCAACGAGAAGCTGATCGACGCGCTGGCCGCCATGGCGGCCGCCAAGGGCGTCACGCCGGCCCAGCTCGCCCTGGCCTGGGTGCTCCACCGGGGCGACGGCATCGTGCCGATTCCGGGCGCCCGCAAGATCCGCCATCTCGAAGAGAACGCCGCCGCCGCGGCGATCGTGCTCAGTGCCGACGACCTCGCCGCCATCGACGCGGCGATGCCCCCGGAGGCGGTCAGCGGCAATCGCTACACCGAGGCCGCGCTGGCTTTGGTCGAGGGCTGAGTGCGGGCCGGAAGAGCGATGACGCACCGCTGCCCCGAGCCCGACAACGAGGGGCACGGCTCGAAGCGAGACTGACGACGGCAATCCCATCCTCGACCTCATCCTGAGGAGCCCGCGTCAGCGGGCCTCGAAGGAGCCCTCCAGAAGGCGCTTGGCTGGCTGGAGGGCTCTTTCGAGGCCGGGCGATCTGCGCTCGCCCGGCACCTCAGGACGAGGAGGAGATTTGGATTCTCGTTGTTCGTCAACGTACTGTGACCGAGATCACGCGTTCGAATACCTATTCAAGCCGCCGCGATGGTTTCGGCGATGGCCCGCGCCCGCGGGACGAGGCTCGCCACCTCCAGATATTCCTCGGGCGAATGCGCCTTGCCGCCGACTGGCCCGACCGCACACAGCGTGGGGCAGCCGACGCTCGCGGTGAAGCCGGAATCGGCGCAGCCGCCGGCGAACTCGCCCTCGATCCGGACGCCGTGCTGCGCGCTGACCTGCGCGTAGGTCTCGAACAGCGCACGCGAAGCCTCGTCCTGCACCAGGGGCAGGAACTCGCCCTTGATGGTCAGCTGCGCGCGGGTATCCGGCACGGTCGCACCCGCCACGATCGCGGCGATCCGGCCCATGGCCGCGTCGCGGTCCGCCGGGGTGACGTAGCGCAGGTCGATCTCGCAGGTCGCCCGGGGCGCCACGGTGTTCACCGACTGGCCGCCCGAGACCAGCCCGACATTCACCGTGATGCCGCGGTCGAGATCGGTGATCGCGTGGAGCGCGGTGATCTTGTGGGCGAGTTCGCCGATGGCGCTGCGCCCGTCGGCGTAGTTGCCGCCGGAATGGGCAGCCCGGCCGTGGACCTCAAGGTGCATGAACACGCCGCCCTTGCGGCCGGTGACGACGTTCCCGGTCGGTCGGCCGGGCTCCGCGTTCAGCACCGCGCGGGCGCCGCGGGCGGTTTCCTCGATGATCGGCCGGCAGGCCGGCGAGCCGATCTCCTCGTCGCTGGTGAACAGGCCGACCAGCGGCACCGGTGCGCCGCCGGCCCGGTGGAAGGCGGCCAGCACGAAGGCGTTCATCACCAGCCCGGCCTTCATGTCGGCGACGCCCGGCCCGTAGGCGCGGCCCTCCGCGATCCGGAACGGCCGGTGGGCGACCTCGCCCTTTGGGAAGACGGTGTCGCGGTGGCCCATCAGCACGATCGGCCGGTTGGCGCCCCCGGACCCGGCGACCTGCGCCCTCAGCGCGTCGCCGTAATCCTCCATTGGGATGGTGGTGACCGAGACGCCGTGCTCGGCCAGGAAGAACGCGATGCGGGCGCCCACCGCGTCGACCCCGGCCTTGTCGTAGGAGCCGGAATCGATGTTCACCAGCTCTTCGAGCAGGGCCAGCATGGCGCCCTCCTGCCCTTCGAGCCAGCGGATCGCGGCGGCGTCTCTCTCGGTCATCGGAGTCCTCGCTCGGCGGTGCGGCTATTCCACGGTGACTGACTTGGCGAGGTTCCGGGGCTGGTCGACGTCTTTCCCCATGAACACCGCGGTGTGATAGGCCACCAGCTGGATCGGCACCGCGTACACGATCGGTGCCACCGTGGCGTCGAGGTCCGGCATGGTCACGGTGGCCATCGTGTCGAGCCCGTGCTCGGCCGCGCCCTTGGCGTCGCCGATCAGCACGATGCGGCCGCCCCGGGCGGCGACCTCCTGCATGTTCGACACCGTCTTCTCGAACACCGCGTCGTGGGGCGCGATCACGATCACCGGCACGCTCTCGTCGATCAGCGCGATCGGCCCGTGCTTCAGCTCGCCCGCCGCATAGCCCTCGGCGTGGATGTAGCTGATCTCCTTCAGCTTCAGCGCGCCCTCCAGCGCCATCGGGTAGCTGGTGCCGCGGCCGAGATAGAGCACGTCCCGCGCCTTCGCGACGTCCCGGGCCAGAAGCTCGATCTCCGATTCGCGGGTCAGCGCCTCGGCCATCAGGCCCGGGGCCTTGATCAGAGCGTCCACCAGCCGGCGCTCCCCGGCCTCGTCCAGCGTGCCCCGCGCCCGGCCGGCCGCGATGGCCAGGCACAGCAGCACGGTGAGCTGGCACGAGAACGCCTTGGTCGAGGCGACGCCGATCTCGGGGCCGGCGAGCGTCGGCATGACCACGGAGGATTCCCGCGCGATGGTCGAGGTCGGCACGTTGACGACGCAGAGCGTGTGCTGGCCCTGGCTCTTGGCGTAGCGCAGCGAGGCCAGGGTGTCGGCAGTCTCGCCCGATTGCGAGATGACGAGCGTCAGCCCGTCCTTCTCGAGCGGCGCCTCGCGGTAGCGGGCCTCGGAGGCGACGTCGATCTCCACGGGTAAGCGCGCCACCTGCTCGAACCAGTAGCGCGCCACGAGACCGGCATAGAACGCCGTGCCGCAGGCGGTGATGTAGACGCGGCTGAGCTTGGCGAAGTCGAAGGGCAGCGCCTCGGGCAGCATCACCCGGCCGTTGGCCATGTCGACGTAGTGGGCGAGCGTGCGGCCCACCACCTCGGGCTGCTCGTGGATCTCCTTCGCCATGAAGTGGCGGTACTCGCCCTTGTCGATCCGGTAGGCCTGCGTGGCGATCTTCTGGCGCGGGCGCTCGACGCGGGCGCCGGACTGGTCGCGGATCTCGGCGCTGTCCCGAGTCAGGATCGCCCAGTCGCCCTCGTCGAGATAGGTGATGGCGTCGGTGAACGGGGCGAGCGCCAGGGCGTCGGAGCCGAGATAGGTCTCGCCCTGGCCGAAGCCGACCGCGAGCGGCGCGCCGTGCCGGGCGCCGATCAGCAGGTTCTCTTCGCCGGAGAAGATGAAGGCCAGCGCGAAGGCGCCGCGCAGCCGCGGCAAGGCGGCGGCGACCGCATCGACCGGGCTCATCTGCCGGTCCATGTTGCGACTGACCAGCTGGGCCACGACCTCGGTGTCGGTCTGGCTCTCGAACACGACGCCGTCGGCCTCCAGCTCGGCCTTCAGCTCGCGGAAGTTCTCGATGATGCCGTTATGGACGACGGCGAGACGCTTGGTGGCGTGCGGGTGGGCGTTGGTCTCGTTGGGCCGGCCGTGCGTCGCCCAGCGGGTGTGGCCGATGCCGATCGTGCCGGTGAGCGGCTCCTGCGCGAGCCGGGCCTCCAGGTTGACCAGCTTGCCCGAGGCGCGGCGCCGCTCCAGGCGCCCGTGCTCCAGGGTGGCGATGCCGGCGGAATCGTAGCCGCGGTATTCGAGCCGCCGCAGGGCCTCGATCACCTGCCCCGCCACCGCGTCGCGCCCGACGATGCCGACGATGCCGCACATGGACGTGTCTCTCGCTGTAACGCCCGGCCGTTGAGCGCGGGCACGCCGCGCAAGGTCCAGGCCGCCCCGCGCAACGCGGTGCCGAGCGCGCCTTGTACCGGATCGCGATGGCGCAGGGCCAGCCCCGATGACATTGGGCCGGCTCGGTGGCTCAGGCTTCCTCGAAGGTGACGCGGAGCCGTCCGCCCAGCGCGACGGCCGCCTCCTCCATCTGGTCGAGCTTCGTGCCATGGTCGGGATCGAGGATGCGCCGTACCTCGCTCTCCCCGCGGCCGATGCGATCGGCGAACGCCATCTTGCTGAGGCCGGAGCGCTTCCAGGCCGCGTAGACGGCGGCCTTGGCCGCCAGCCGGGCTGGAAGGGGAACCGCGTGGCTTGCTGCTCCCGATGGCGCCGCGCCGGGAGGCTCCAGGTCCATGCCGTCTTTGATCCGGCCGCGAACCGCCGCCGTCAGCGCGTGGCCCATCTCCGTCAGCGCTTCCGATTCCGTGGCGCCGGACGCAATCGCTTCCGGTAGAAACGCCGTATAGGCGTGGATCTCGCCCCCTTCGCGGTGAAGCTCAACGGGATAGACCCACTCGCTCGGCATCGTTCGCGTTCCTTATCGTCGGGGGCAAGTCGTGCTGGCCGCGTCGGCCCATGTCCGGCCTCGTCCCATCACCGGTCTCGCTCCCGCGCCTCAAGCTGGCACTAAAGATCGGCCGGATCGACATCGAGCTGCCGGCAAATCCGGCCGACGTGAAACGGACTGAGATCGCCGCTCTGGATTGTGGTGACGGCGTCGCCCAGCCGAGCTCGATAATGACTTCCTTTCCCGCTGCCCCGATCCAATTCCAGGGTGAGGCCCCGTTTACGTGCGTACCGGCGGAGGGCGCGAATGAGAGCATCCCGCGTCACGCGCGATTCCTCTGCTGCGTACCCTCTTATGGCACGCGCTCACGCATCCTGCAGCCGAAATCGTACAAAAATGTACGTCCTGTGCGAGGCCTGAGTTAGCGGGGCTTAATCACGCCTTGCCCCGCCGGGCCTTCTCGGCCAGCAGCGCCGCCCGCTTCTCCGCCGCCCAGCCGGGCTTCACAGTCTGTCGGCCGCGGGCGACCGCCATGGCGTCCGCCGGCACGTCGTCGGTGATCACCGAGCCGGAGGCCACGTAGGCGCCCTCCCCGATGGTGACCGGGGCGACGAGCGCCGAATTCGAGCCGATGAAGGCGCCGGCGCCGATCGTGGTCCGGTGCTTGAGAACGCCGTCGTAATTGCAGGTGATCGTGCCGGCGCCGATATTGGCCTTCGCGCCGATCTCCGCGTCGCCGAGATAGGTGAGGTGCGCGGCCTTGGCGCCCGCGCCCATCCGGGCGTTCTTGAGTTCGACGAAGTTGCCGAGTTCCGCGCCCGTCTCGAGGACGGCATGGCCGCGCAGCCGCACGAACGGCCCGATGCGAACGCCACCTTCGAGGACGGTGTCGGTGAGGTGCGCGAAGGCCCGCACCGTGCAGCCGTCCCCGACCCGGACG
The DNA here is from genome assembly GCF_022179445.1 of Methylobacterium mesophilicum. Lineage (GTDB taxonomy): Bacteria > Pseudomonadota > Alphaproteobacteria > Rhizobiales > Beijerinckiaceae > Methylobacterium > Methylobacterium mesophilicum. Next base: position 31,568 of record NZ_BPQU01000026.1, read on the forward strand.
CCCGGCCCGAACACCACGTGCGGCTCCACCACCACGTCGCGTCCGAGGATCGTGTCGTGGCTCAGGAACACCGTCTCGGGGGCGACGAGCGTAGCGCCGCCCAGCATGGCGCTGCGGCGCAGCCGGACCTGGATCGCGGCCTCGGCCACGGCAAGCTGGATGCGGTCGTTGACGCCCTGCGCCTCCGCCTCGTCCACGGGGACGACCGACACCGAGAGTCCCTCGGCAGCCGCGAGCGCCACCGCGTCGGGCAGATAGTATTCGCCGGCGGCGTTGTCGTTGCCGATGCGCGTGAGCAGCGCCAGCGCGTGCCGTCCTGCCAAGGCCATGAGACCGGCATTGCACAGGGTCACGGCCCGCTCGGCCGGGCTCGCATCCTTTTCCTCGCGGATCGCGAGGACTCGGCTGCCTTCGGTGAGCACCCGGCCGTAGCCGGTCGGAGTCGGGCTCTCGAACGCGAGCACGGCGACCGCTGCACCCTCCGCCAGGGGCGCGCGAAGGCGCAGAAAGGTTTCGGCGCTGATCAGCGGCGTGTCGCCGAAGGCGATGACCACGTCGTCATCGGGCGCTTCGAGCACGGCCCGGGCGGCCAGCACCGCGTGAGCGGTGCCCAGGCGCTCGGCCTGCGGGAAGACCTGCGCGCCGGGCGCCTCCCGGGCGATCACGGCGGCGACGTCATCGCGGCCGGGCTCGGCCACCACGGCGATCCGGCCGGCGCCCGCTGCCTGCACGGCGGCCAGCACATGGCCCAGCATGCTGCGCCCGGCGACCCGGTGGAGCACCTTCGGCAGGTCCGAGCGCATCCGCGTGCCCTTCCCGGCCGCGAGCACGATGGCGGTGAGGCTGCGTGGGGGCTGGGCGGTCGAAGTCATCGCGGGTCCGGGCGTCGTGATTCGGCGCGCGACCGATGGGCCGGACGGCGGCGCTGCGCAAGGCCGTCCCGCAGAGTCTCAGCGCAGCGCCAGCGCCCCGTGATGGGCGGTGCCGTGGGCGTAATGCTCGCGGCGGCGCTCGATCGAACTCGGGATCCGCAGCGATTCCCGGTACTTGGCCACGGTCCGGCGGGCGATGTCGACGCCCTCGCTGCGCAGCTTCTGCACCAGCGCGTCGTCGGAGAGCACGTCGTCCGGCGTCTCGCCGTCCACCAGCTGCTTGATCCGGTGGCGCACCGCTTCCGAGGAATGCGCCGCCATGCCGGCCGCGCCCGGGATCGCCGCGGTGAAGAAGTACTTCATCTCCAGGGTGCCGCGGCTCGTGCCGATCGCCTTGTTGGAGGTGACCCGGGACACGGTCGATTCGTGCATGCCGATCGCCTCGGCGACGGTCTTCAGGTTCAGCGGGCGCAGATGCGTGACGCCGTGGACGAAGAACCCGTCCTGCTGGCGCACGATCTCGGTGGCGACCTTCAGGATCGTGCGGGCCCGCTGTTCCAGCGATCGGGTGAGCCAGTTGGCGTTCTGCAGCGCCTCGGACAGGAAGGCCTTGTCGCCCTCGGCGGAGGCGCCGCGGACGACCCGGGCATAGTAGCTCTGGTTGACCAGCACCCGCGGCAGCGCCTCGCCATTGAGCTCGACCAGCCAGGACCCGTCCGGGGCGGCGCGCACGAACACGTCCGGGATCAGCACCTCGACGGCGCTGGAGCCGAAGGCGCGGCCGGGCTTCGGATCGAGCCTCCGGATCTCGCCCAGCATCTCGACGAGATCCTCGTCGTCCACGCCGCACAGGCGGCGCAGGGCGGTGAAATCGCGCTTGGCCACGAGGTCGAGGCGGGAGACCAGGGCCTGCATCGCAGGGTCGTACCGGTCGCGCTCGCGCAGCTGGATCGCCAGGCACTCGGCGAGGTCCCGGGCGGCGATGCCGGGTGGGTCGAAGCTCTGGACCTGGGTCAGCACCCGGGCCACCGTGTCGGCGTCCGCGCCGAGGCGCTGGGCCACGCCCTCGACCGTCTCGCGCAGGTATCCGGCCTCGTCGACCGCGTCGATCAGGAACCCGCCGATCAGCCGCTCGACCGGATCCCGGGTCGCCAGCTCGAGCTGGCCCACGAGGTGGTCGCGCAGGGAAATCTCGGCCGTCAGGGCCGCCTCGAAATCCGGCGCCTCGGAATCGAAGCTGCCCCCGCTGCTGCCGTAGGGCGGCGGGGTCAGCGAGAGCATGTCGCCCGCGGAGGATTCCTGGACCTGCGTCGGGGCGTCATCGGGGAAGACGTTGTCGAGCCGTGCGTCGAAATCGGTGTCAATCTCGCCGCGACTCGGATTGAGTTCCGGCGGTTGCCACGAATCGGGGTCGGATGCGTCGAACGGCTCGCCCGAGGTCTCGCTCGACGGACCGGCCGCGTCCGCGTCACCGGTCGCGGGGCCATCGGCTTCGGCGCGTTCCAGCAGGGGGTTCCGCTCCAGCTCGGTCTCGACATAGGCGGCGAGATCGAGGTGCGACAGTTGCAGGAGTTTGATCGCTTGCAGGAGCTGCGGCGTCATCACCAGGGCCTGGCCCTGACGCACTTCCAGCCGTTGCACCAAACTCATCAGCGGCCCCAATGCCCTTTCAGCGTGAACGACCAGCCGGGCGACGCTGCCAGCGGCATGGTTATTGCTTCTCGTGCACGATCACCTCTAAACCGATCTCCAGCGCCCGTCAAAGTACGTGGCTGCTCAACGGTGTTGGCAAGTTCCTGTTCGGGGCCGGCTCGTGGTGCCGAAGCCACATCCGATGGGTCTCCAATCTCGCGACGAAGCTTTAACGAAGCTCTGCACGTCTGCAGCGGCCCCGGAGCAGGTACGAGCATCCGCTCAGGCTACCGCAGAACTGTCCGACGATATAGTCCGGCCGAAACGCGATATTATGGAATGAAACGGGTTACGTTGGCAGTTAATTAAAAGATCGTGCTTTAGATTAACAAGTAATTTGCGAAATTTTAGATGTCGGTATTTTCGGTTTACGCCGTTCTGACTGCTCTTCGCAGAACGTTGGACTGGTCGAGGCATGCCGAGGAAGAGTTCCGCCGCGCCCGCGACCGGCGCAAGCCGGTGGATCGGCAAGAGGCTGCCCGCAGGGCTGCAACGTGCGCTAGGGACCATGGGTGTGGACGACGGGCGCTGTCAGGCTGCTGGTCGGGGGCGTTGCGACGCAAAAAGCATCTGGTGCGGACGGCGGGACTCGAACCCGCACGGCCTTGCGGCCGCAAGATTTTAAGTCTCGTGCGTCTACCGGTTCCGCCACGTCCGCATGGGCCCCTCGGTAGCCGCGACGGGGCACGCGATCAAGCCGGGGGCGTCCAGCTGTACAGCCAGGCGTAGCGGTCGCGCATGCCGTCGGGGCCGAGGCGGGCCATGACGGCGTTGCGGGCGAGGCCCACGAGGCCGCCGGCGTGGTAGGTCCGGCCGTTGGCGCGGGCGGCCTTCTGCACCCGCCGCACCCGGGCGGTGCGGTCCGTGGCGTAAGCCGCGAGCGCCGCCGGGACGTCCGCGTGGTCGGTGAGCGAGCGCGTCAGCACGGCGGCGTCTTCGATCGCGAGGGCCGCGCCCTGCGCCAGGTAGGGCAGGACCGGATGGGCGGCGTCCCCGATCAGCGCGACCCGGCCGGAGGCCAGCGGGCGGGCCACGGTCCGGTCGGCGAGTGACCAGACCAGCCAGGAATCGGGCAGGCCCAGAAGGTCGCGCAGCGGTCCGGCGCAGCCACGGAAATGGGCGCGCAGCACGGCGGGCTCGCCGAGGCGGCCCCAATCCTCGTCGCCCACCGCCTCGGGCACCACCGCCACGACGTTGAGGAAGCGTCCGCTCCGCACCGGATAGTGGACGACGTGCCGGCCGCGGCCGAGCCACAGGCCGGTGGCCGGGCCCTGCAGCGGCTCCGGCACCGCATCGCTCGGGATCAGGGCGCGCCATGCGGCCGCGCGGCCCGGCCGGATCGGGGCCGCGTCGAGATGGCCGCGCAGGCGGGAGCGCAGGCCGTCGGCGCCGATGACGAGGTCGAACGGCAAGGCCTGCGTGCCGCCGCTGCTGCTCTCGGCGGTCAGGACTGCGCCGGCATCGGTCTCGGCCAGCCCGGTGATGGCGCGGCCCATCATCAGGCGGATCGCCGGGCGGCTGCGTAGGGCGTCGAGCAGCAGCGTCTGCAGGTCGGCCCGGTGGATCACGTAATAGGGCGCACCGAAGCGCTGCTGCGCCGGCCCGCCGAGGCTGACGCCGCCGATCCTCCGGCCGCTGTCGAGGGCGCGGACCTCGACCGCCGGCGGCTCGCTCGCGGCCCTGCGCAGCGCCGCGGAGAGGCCGAGGTCGGCCAGCACCCGGCTGGCGTTCGGGGAGATCTGTATCCCGGCCCCGACTTCGCTGAAGCCGGTGCGGCGCTCGATCACCGTGACGGAATGCCCGGCATCCGACAGCGCCAGGGCGGCGGTCAGACCGCCGATCCCGGCCCCGACGATCCCGATTTCCAAGGGCGTTCGACTGTCCGTGGGCAATGTGGGGTGTGCTACTCCGCGGCGACCGAGGCCGTGTCGTGCCAGACGCAGGCCTGCGGATCCGCCTCTTCGGCCTTGAGGCCGGCGCGGTAGCGATAGAGCGTCGAGCAGTACTGGCAGATGATCTCGGTGTCGGCGCCCATGTCGAGGAACACGTGCGGGTGATCGAACGGCGGCAGCGCGCCGATGCACATGAATTCCTTCACCCCGACAGCGACCACCGGGACGCCCGGCTCGTTGTGGAAGTGCGGTACCGCCTTGCCTGCCATACGGCCCTCGCCTGCCTCAGACCCGTCCACGGGGCGAATCTGCCCGGGCATCCCCGGGCGCCATGATCCCGCTTATGCCGCCAGCCCCGCGGCCCGCGCAAGCCTCCCCCGCCGCGCGTCCGCGCGCCGTTCCGCGCATGCGGCTTGGCCTGCCGCGCCCCGCGCCGTACATATGAGGGACACCCGTCCTCCGACGCCGCAAAAAGTCTCGACGATGCAACAGGAACAGGCCACCGCGCAGGGTACGCGTCGGGCGCCGGAGCCGCCGATCCACGGCCCGGAGGGATTCGAGGGCATGCGCCGGGCCGGGCGCCTGACGGCCGAGGCCCTGGATGTCCTGATGGAGGCGACCCAGCCCGGCGTCACCACCGAGGACCTCGACAAGCTCGCCTACACCTTCGCCATGGATCACGGCGCCTATCCGGCCTCGCTGCTCTATCGCGGCTATCCGAAGTCGATCTGCACCTCGATCAATCACGTGGTCTGCCACGGCATCCCGAACGACAAGCCCCTGCGCGAGGGCGACATCGTCAACCTGGATTGCTGCCTGATCCTCGATGGCTGGCACGGCGATTCAAGCCGGATGGCCTATGTCGGCGAGGTTCCCCGCAAGGCGCAGCGTCTGTGCGAGATCACCTACGAGGCGCTGATGCGCGGCGTCGCGGCCGTGAAGCCGGGCGGATCGACCAACGATATCGGCCGGGCGATCCAGACGTTCGCCGAGAGCGAGCGCTGCTCGGTGGTGCGCGACTTCTGCGGCCACGGGCTGGGGCGGATCTACCACGACGCCCCCACGATCCTGCACTACGTCGAGGCCAGCTACGACGTGCCCCTGAAGCCCGGCCAGTTCTTCACGATCGAGCCGATGATCAATCTCGGCCGCCCGGCCGTGAAGGTCCTGGGCGACGGCTGGACCGCGGTGACCCGGGACCGCTCGCTCTCGGCCCAGTTCGAGCACACCGTGGCGGTGACCGAGACCGGCGTCGAGATCTTCACGGTCTCGCCGAAGGGGCTGCATCAGCCCGTCAACCCGGCGGCCTGACCGGCCATGGCGGCGGGCGACGGAGCGGCCGGGCTGTTCCCCGACAGCGCCGCGCCCGTCGCCAATGCTAAGGAGCCACCGCCGCATTTCCATGGCCACCGCGACCGCCTGCGGGAGAAGTTCGCGGCGGCCGGGGCCGAGGCGCTGCCGGACTACGAGCTGCTGGAGCTTGTCTTGTTCCGGGCGATCCCCCGGCGGGACGTGAAGCCCCTGGCCAAGGCCCTGGTCGCCCGGTTCGGCAGCTTCGCCGAGGTCCTGAGTGCCGAGCCGGCCCGTCTGATGGAGGTCGAGGGCGTGAGCGCCGGGGTTGCGGCCGACCTCAAGCTGATCGAGGCCGCGGGACGGCGGCTCGCCCGCGGCGCACTGCGCGAGCGCGAACTGCTCAATTCCTGGAGCGCGCTGAGCGAGTATCTGCGGGCCACCATGGCGTTCGCGGCGCGCGAGGAGTTCCGCATCCTGTTCCTCGACAAGCGCAACCACTTGATCGCCGACGAGGTCCAGGGCCGCGGCACGGTCGATCACACGCCGGTCTATCCCCGGGAGGTCGCCCGCCGGGCCCTGGAACTCTCGGCGACCGCGATCATCCTGGCCCACAACCACCCGTCGGGCGATCCCAGTCCGTCCAACGCCGACGTGGCGATGACTCGCGAGATCGTGTCGGTGTTGGCACCACTGAAGATTGTCGTGCACGACCATATCATCCTGGGTCGAAACGGACATGCCAGCCTGAAAGGCCTCAAGCTGTTCTGATCTTCCGGCCGACTTGAGCGTTGGTGCCCGCGCGTATAGCCCTGCTGGGTGGCGCGTCTCTTGCCTCAAGAGCGGGAGCGTTAGGGAGAATCGGAATGGCGTTGACGGCCTTCGACGAGATGAACGGGATCGGCAACGGCGCCGCCGACCCGGCCGCCGTCCGCGACGCCTATGGCAAGCTGAAGACCTGGCTCGAGACCACGCCGCCCGAGCATTTCAACACCCGCCGCAGCCAGGCCGAGCTGCTGTTCCGCCGGATCGGCATCACCTTCGCGGTCTACGGCGACAACGAATCGACCGAGCGGCTGATCCCGTTCGATATCATCCCGCGGGTGATCACCAAGCCGGAGTGGGATTTCCTCGAGCGCGGGCTGAAGCAGCGGGTGACCGCGATCAACCTGTTCCTGAAGGACGTCTACGGCGCGCAGGAATGCATCAAGGCCGGCATCATCCCGGCCGACCTCGTCTACCGCAACGCCCATTACCGGATGGAGATGCGCTCGTTCCGGGTACCGCACGACCTGTACGTCCACGTGGCCGGCATCGACATCGTCCGCACCGGCGAGAAGGACTTCTTCGTCCTGGAGGACAACGCCCGGATCCCGTCCGGCGTGTCCTACATGCTGGAGAACCGGGAGGTGATGCTGCGGCTGTTCCCAGACCTGTTCTCCAAGCACCGGGTCGCGCCGGTCGAGAACTACCCGGACGCCCTGCTGGCGACCTTGCGCAGCCTCGCACCGGGCTCCACCACGCGCGACCCGACGGTGGTGCTGCTGACCCCCGGCCGCTACAACTCGGCCTTCTACGAGCACTCGTTCCTGGCCGACAAGCTCGGCGTCGAGCTGGTGGAGGCGTCCGACCTCTTCACCAAGGACGACGTGGTCTACATGCGCACCACCGAGGGGCCGCGCCGGGTGGACGTCATCTATCGCCGCCTCGACGACGACTTCCTGGATCCCCTGGTGTTCCGTCCCGATTCGGTCCTCGGCGTGCCGGGCCTGATGAACGCGTACGAGCGCGGCTCCGTGACCCTGGCCAACGCCGTCGGCACCGGCATCTCGGACGACAAGGCCGTCTACAGCTACATGCCGGAGATCGTGAAGTTCTTCACCGGCGAGGAGCCGATCCTGCACAACGTGCCGACCTATCGCTGCCGCGAGAAGGAGTCCTTCGCCTACGTGATGGACAACCTGTCCGAGCTGGTGGTGAAGGAGGTCAACGGCTCGGGCGGCTACGGCATGCTGGTCGGGCCGCATGCGAGCAAGCGCGAGATCGAGGATTTCGCCAAGAAGCTCAAGCATGCCCCGGACGGCTTCATCGCCCAGCCGACCCTCTCGCTCTCGACCTGCCCGACCTTCGTGGCCTCCGGAGTCGCCCCGCGCCACGTCGACCTGCGGCCCTTCGTGCTCAACGGCGCGGACCAGATCCGCATCGTGCCCGGGGGGCTGACCCGCGTCGCGCTGAAAGAGGGGTCCCTGGTCGTCAATTCCAGCCAGGGCGGTGGTACGAAGGACACCTGGGTGCTCGACGCTTAAAGGTTCAACGCCTCACCCATCCAGACGCGCCGCCTGCCGCCGAGCCGATCCGAGTTCGCACACCATGCTCTCCAGGACTGCCGACAACCTCTTCTGGCTCTCGCGTTACGTGGAGCGCGCCGACTTCGTCGCGCGCATCCTCGACGCGGCGCACCGGCTCGCCTCGCTGCCGAGCAGCTACGGCGGCGGCGAGACCAACGAGTGGGAATCCGCCCTCGCCTCGGCGGGCGACCCGGACCTGTTCAAGCCGCATTACAGCGTCGTCAATGCCGACACGGTCTGCGACTTCCTGGCCTTCAGCCCGCACAATCCCTCGTCGATCCGCTCCTGCATCGAATCGGCCCGCGAGAACGCCCGCTCGGTGCGCACCGCGCTCACCACCGAGATGTGGGACGCGATCAACGGCGCCTGGCTGGAGCTGCGCAACTACGCCGGCAAGGAACTCAGCCGCGACGAGTTCAGCCGCTTCCTCGACTGGGTGAAGACCGTCTCGCTGACCTTCGACGGCTCGGCCTTCCGCACCATGCTGCGCAACGACGCGTTCTGGTTCACCCGCCTCGGCACGGCGATCGAGCGGGCCGACAACACTGCCCGCATCCTCGACGTGAAGTACCAGATCCTCCTGCCGCAGAACGAGACGGTCGGCGGCAGCCTCGACTACTTCCAGTGGACCACGATCCTGCGCGAAGTCTCGGCCTTCAACGCCTATCACTGGGTCTATCGCGAGAGCGTCAAGCCGCTGCTGGTGGCGGACCTCCTGATGCTGAACAAGCAGATGCCGCGATCCTTCGCCAATTGCTACGGCGTGATCGTCGAGTATCTCGATCTCGTCGCCGACGCCTACGGTCGCCGCGGCCCGAGCCAGCGCCTGGCCGGAAACATGCTGGCCAAGCTCGACAGCGAGGATATCGACCGCGTGTTCAACTCCGGGCTCCACGAGTTCGTCGAGGCGTTCATCGCGGAGAACAACAAGGTGGGCGAAGCCATCGCGAAGCAGTATCTGGTCGGGTAGCGGATCGTCCCGGAGGTCGGATCCGGGACGATCCGCCGAGCGTATGACGAAGCATCGTCGTCGCCCGAACGCCGGCACCACCCGTTCGGGTTGATGCAATCGGAAAGACAGACAGGCCCGGCGCATGCGCATCCGCGTGGTCCACGAGACCATCTACACCTACGAGCACCCGGCCCGCGGCCTCGTCCAGGTCATGCGCCTGACGCCGCGGGACCATGACGGGCAATATGTCCGCACCTGGCGGATCGACACCTCCATCGACGGGCGGCTGACCGCCCGCGAGGATGGATTCGGCAACATCGTCCACTGGTTCACCCCGGACGCGCCGGCCGACGCGCTGACCATCCGGGTCACCGGCTCGGTCGACACGGAGGATACCCACGGGGTGGTCCGCGGCACGGTCGAGCGCCTGCCTGACGAGTTCTACCTGCGGGACACGGATCTCTGCACGACCAGCGCGGAGCTGCAGGTCTTCGCCGAGCGGGTCGCCACCGACGGCGACAGCAAGCCGCTCGCGCTCCTGCACCGCCTGCGCGACGCCGTTCCTCAGACGGTGGTCTACGAGCCGGGGCCGGCCGCCAACGGCGTGCCCGCCGCCACGGCGTTCGCCGCCGGCAAGGGCATCTGCCAGGATTTGACCCACGTCTTCATCGCCGCCGCCCGCCATCTCGGCATCCCGGCCCGCTACGTCGCGGGGTACCGCGCGCGCGGCGACGGCCAGGCCGATGTCGAGGCGCCGCACGGCTGGGCCGAGGCGTTGGTGCCGGATCTGGGTTGGGTGGCGTTCGACGCCTGCTACCAGGACACCCCGTCCGACGGCACCATCCGGGTCGCCACCGGGCTGGACTACCTGGGCGCGGCGCCGATCCGCGGCAGCCGCACCGGAGGCGGGACCGAGACACTGGACGTCAAGCTCCGCGTCGAGCAAGGCAGGGACGCCGCACAATCCTGATTCTGCGCCCGATTCCCTGGAAGACGGGCCGCCGGCTCGACGGGAGCCGGAAGCCCACCCCGCGAGAGCCCGAGATCCATGACCTATTGCGTCGGTGTCCTCGTCGAGGAGGGGCTCGTGATGGTCGCCGACACCCGCACCAATGCGGGGCTCGACGACATCTCGACCTACCGTAAGCTCCACCACTTCAACGTGCCGGGCGAGCGGGTGATGATGCTGGCTTCGGCCGGCAACCTGTCGATCACCCAGTCGGTCCTGAGCCTGCTTCAGGAGGGTGTGCCCAGCGACGACGGCGAGCCGCCGCAGAAGCTGATCGAGGCGCCCACGATGTTCCAGGCGGCGCAGCTCATCGGGCGCGCCATCCGGCGGGTGCGGGCGATCGAGCGGGACGGGTTCGAGGCGGCCAGCATCCGGTTCTCGATCTCGCTGCTGTTCGGCGGCCAGATCGCCGGCGAGGGCATGCGGCTGTTCCTGATCTACTCGGCCGGCAACTTCATCGAGTGCAGCACCGACGCGCCCTTCCTCCAGATCGGCGAGCACAAATATGGCAAGCCGATCCTCGACCGGGCGGTGAAGTTCGAGAGCGACCTCTACGACGCCCTGAAAGTGAGCCTCGTCTCGATGGATTCGACCATGCGGTCGAACCTCGGCGTCGGCCTGCCGATCGACATCGCGGTCGCCCGCCGCAACGGCCTCGACCTCGAGGTGAACCATCGGATCGAGGCCGGTGAGGGTTATTTCCACGACCTGCGCGAGCGCTGGTCGGCCGCGCTCCGGGCCGCGCACCGGGCGATCCCGCGCCCGCCCTACGGCCCGACGGCCAAATAGGGCCGGCCCGGAAAGGTCAGGTGGCCGGCTCGATGGCCCGGTCCGCGCTCCTGACCACGGCGCGCGTGTAATCCTCCCACAAAGCCGCGTAGAGCGGCACGGTTCGCAGCAGGTCGTCGTGCCGCCCGTCGCCGAGCAGGCGGCCGTCGTCGAGGACCAGGATCCGGTCGGCCTTGCGCGCCGCGGCGAGATGGTGGGTGACGAGGATCAGCAGCCGCTCGCGGCCCCAGGCCGTGAGGTTGCGCTCCAGCGCGAGGGCGGCTTCCGGGTCCAGGAAGGCGGTCGGCTCGTCGAGGAGCGCCACCGGCGGGTTGCGGATCACCGCACGGGCGATCGACAGGCGCTGGCGCTGGCCGCCCGACAGGGTCCGGCCGCCCTCGCCGAGGGACGTCTCGAGACCCTCGGGCAGGGTCTCGACGAGTCCGCGCAGCCCGGCGAAGTCCAGGGCCGCGTCGAAGGCCGCCGCATCCGGGCGTTGCGCGGCGAGGTTTTCGCGCACGCTGCCGGAGAACAGCATCGTATCCTGATCCACGGTGCCGATCCGGCCGCGCAGCCATCGGGGATCGTAGTCTCGCAGATCGGCGCCGCCGATCTCGACCCGGCCGCTATAGTCGCGCTGCAGGCCGAGCAGGATGCGCAGCAGGGTCGACTTGCCCGAGCCGTTGCGTCCGACGATGGCCACGATGCCGCGCTCGGGTAGGGTCGCCGTGAGATCCCGCAGCGCCGGCCGCGCCGCCCCCGGATAGGTCAACGAGACGCCGTCGAGGCGGATGCCGCCGGGGCCGATCCGGCGCAGCGGCGGATGGCGGCCGGCCCGCTCGCGGGGCATGCCGAGGAAGCCGCCGATCTCGCGGATCGCGACGTTCACCTCCTGGGCCATGCGCAGGATGTCGGCGCTGCCGAGAAGCGGGCCGGTGATGCGGGCCGCGACCACCTGGATCGCCAGGAACTCGCCGACCGTCAGGTGGCCGCCATAGATCCGCCAGCAGCCCACGCCGATGACCAGCAGCGTCATCGCCCGCGAGACCGCCTGGGACCGCAGCCCGTAGCGCCGCTGCAAGTCCATGACGCCGCTCAGTTCGGCAAGCGTGTTGTCCGTCACCGTATTCCAGCGCCGCATCCGCCCGGCTTCCAGGGCGAGCGCCTTCACGGTGGCCAGGCCGTTGACGCTCTCCGCCAGGGTGCCGTCACGGACGCTGATCGACTGGTAATAGGCCTTTGCGGATTTCCAGATGCCGCTGATCTGGTTGCTGGCGATCACGACGATCAGCGGCGCCGCCACCGCGAGCGCCGCCCCGACCGCGACGTCGTAGTAGAGGACCAAGCCGAAGGCGACGAGCGCGCCGCCGGCGTCGATCACCGTGTTCGGGATCTGATGCAGGACGAAGTCCCGGATCTTCGTGATCTGCTGGAAGTGGTTCAGGACCTCGCCGGACTTGAAGCCGGCACCGTCGATCCGCACCCGCAGCAGGTGGGCGAAGACGCGGCGGGAGATCCGGCGGTCGAGGAAGACCGCCAGCGCGATGATCAGGCGCCCCCGGAACGCGGTGAGCCCGACCTCGGCGGCGATCGACAGGAGCGCGAGCAACGCCAGCCCGAGCAGGTGCAGGTCGGCCTGCCCGGCCACGATCGCATCGACGATGCGCTGGGTGGCGACCGGAAAGACCAGCCCGGCGCCGTATCCCGCCGCGATCGCGATCAGAAGCCGGGTCACCTGCCCCCGGCGCAACGCGAGCGAACGGCCGAGCCAGCGCCAGCCAAAGGACGATCGGTCTGCCCGCAACACCACCCCCGCGCTCCGAATCGGGCGCGGAGTGAGGCATACATTCGCGGCGCTGGCGACCGCTCCGCGGCGGTCCACCCGGAGACGCCGTGTCGTCCGCCTGCGCCCGACGGGGGTTACGGCTCGCACCCCTCCCAGGCCGCCAGGATGCGACGGGCGGCGGCTGCGGGCTCGGCGGCGTGCATCAGCGCGCCCATCACGGCGACCCCGGCCGCGCCCGCATCCCGGCAGAGGGGGATGCGCTCCGGCGTGACGCCGCCGAGGGCGACGATCGGCAGGCCGGCGCGACGGGCCGCTGCGATGCCTTCCGGACCGAGGGCCGGGCCGTAGCCGGGCTTGCTGGCGGTGGGGAAGACGGGGCTCAGGGTGACATAGTCGGCGCCGGCCCTGGCGGCCGCCTCGACCTCCACGGGTGCGTGGGCCGAGATCCCGATCAGCGCATCCGGCCCGAGGGCCGCGCGGGCCGCCGAGACCCAGTCCGGCCCGGTGCCGCCGCCGAGATGCACGCCGTCCGCCCCGAGCGCCCGGGCCAGGGCGATGTCGCCGCCGACCGTCAGGAACCCGCCCGCCGCGCGGAGCCTCGCGGCGATGCCGGCGCCGAGGCTGCGGCGCGCTTCCGGGTCGAGGTCGCGGTCGCGGAACCAGACCCAGCGGACGCCGCCGTCGAGCGCCGCCTGCACGGTGTCGGCCAGGGGCCGGGCGTGGCCGTGCCGGTCCGTCACAGCCAGCAGCCGCGACGGCAGGGGTCTCACGAGCCGACGAGGCCGAGTTGCGGGCTCGACGGATCGGCCCGGCCGCGGCGGGGGATGCGGCCGGCGCAATAGGCATCGCGCCCGGCCTCGACCGCGCGGCCCATGGCCCGGGCCATCCGCACCGGGTCGTCGGCCTTGGCGATGGCGGTGTTGATCAGGCAGGCCGCCGCCCCGAGTTCCATGGCGATGACCGCGTCCGAGGCGGTGCCGATGCCGGCATCGACGATCACCGGTACGCGCGCACGGCGGCAGATCAGCTCGATATTGGCCGGGTTGGCGACCCCCATGCCGGAGCCGATCAGCGAGCCCATCGGCATGATCGCGGCGCAGCCGAGATCCTCGAGGCGCTGGCAGACGACCGGATCGTCGTTGCAATAGGGCAGGACCACGAATCCTTCGTCCACCAGGTGGCGGCACGCCTCGATCAGCTCGGCCACGTCGGGATAGAGGGTCTCTCGGTCGCCGATCACCTCGACCTTGATCCAGTTGGTGTCCAGCGCCTCGCGGGCGAGCTCGGCGGTCATGATCGCGTCGCGGGCGGTCTCGCAGCCGGCGGTGTTGGGCAGGAAGCGCTTGCCCTTGAGGACCCGCACGGTGTCCGAGCCGTGGCCCTGGAGTGAGACCCGGCGGATCGAGGCGGTGACGACCTCGGCCCCCGACACCGCGACCGCGTCGCGCATGATCGCCTGCGTCGGGTAGCCGGCGGTGCCGATGAACAGCCGCGAGGACAGCTCCACGCCTGCGATGGTGAAGCGGTCCGCCTCGGTCTCGGGGCGCAGTGGCGTGACGGTGTGGTCCATGGTCAACCTCCCTGCATGGCGCGGACGATCTCGACCCGGTCGCCCTCGGCGACCGGCGTCTCGTCCCAGTCCCGGCGGCGCAGCACGCGGCCGTTCAGCGCGATGGCGATGCCCTGGGGGCTCTCGATGCCGGTCTCGTCGGCTTCGGCCTGGAACAGGGCCGCGATGGTTTCGACCGCGAGATCCCGCATCTCTCCGTTCACCAGAAGCTTCATGCCGAGGCCCTCCTGGGTTCGGGTCGGTGGAAGCGCGCCCGGGTGAACGGCTTGGCGATCTCGGGAAGTGCGCCGCGTGTGACGAGTTCGGCCACCGCGTCGGCGGTCACGGGGGCGAGCAAGTAGCCGTTGCGGTGATGGCCGGTGGCGACGACGAGGCCCGGCGCCAGCGTGTCGATGATCGGCGCGTCGTCGTCCGAGGTCGGGCGGTAGCCGCCCCACACGGCCTCGACCTCCATCTCCTCGACGCCGGGCAACACCCGGCGCGCACCCTCCAGCAGGGCGTAGAGGCCGCCGGCGGTGATGCCCGACCGGAAGCCGCAATCCTCGACGGTGGCGCCGACGATCAGCTGGCCGTCGCTCTTGGGCGCCATGTGGACCTGTTCGGTCCAGATCATCCGGCTGAGCGTACCGGTGCGCGCGGTGGTGCGCAGCGCCATCGACTGGCCCTTGAGCGGCCTCACCGGCAGGGCGAGGGTTTCGGGCAGCAGGCCGCCCTCCCCGCTCCACGCGCCGGAGGCCAGCACGACGGTATCGGCCGTCACGGACCCGTCGCCGGCCCGGATGCCGGTGACGGTGCCGCCGGACCAGTCGAGCCCAGCCACGGCCGTGCCCTCGACCAGCGTCACGCCGGCACGCCGGCAGGCCTCGGCCAGCGCCGCCATCACGAGGCGGGGATCGACCTGGTGATCCGACGGGCAATGGACGCCTGCGGTGACGGAGGGGCGCAGGGCCGGCTCCAGCCGCCGCACCTCGGTGCCCGGCAGCCACGCGGCATCGAGGCCCGAGCGGCGCTGCAGGTCGTAGCGGAAGCGCAGGCGCTCGACCTCGTCGCGGCCGATGGCGACCACCACGGTGCCGTCCGCGCGGTAATCGATCGGCAGCCCGGTCTCGGCTTCGAGGGCGTCGCGGAATCCCGGCCAGAGCCGGAGGGATTCGAGGGCGAGCGGCAGCAACGGATCGGAGCCAGGCTCGTGCTCGGCGGCCGGGGCCAGCATGCCGGTGGCGGCCAGGCTCGCGCCTGCGCCGATCGTGTCGCGCTCGACGACGACCACCGAGCGGCCGGCGCGTGCGAGCCGCCAGGCGATCGACAGGCCGATCAACCCGCCGCCGACGATGGCGACATCGGCACGCGCCGGCAGCGAGGCCTGCGCGGCGAGGCTGGCCGGGAGGCGGCGGCGTCCGATCGGTGAAACGGGGCGGTCAAAAGCCAAAGTCATCTCCGCGGATTTCCGTCGCGAAGATCGGGCCGTGTGCTTCGGTGAGAAGCGGTGGCCTGCCATTGAGGCGGCCGCGGTCCAATCCCTACGCCGGTATGAGCCGGATCAGGTTCAAAGGATTTCCGCGCCGCAGGTCCGGGTGGACGTGCCAGCGGTTTCTCAGCCCCTTGCCGGGGATCTCCCTGGAACAGCGATAGATCTGGTCGCGCGGGCCCCGCGGGTCAAGCCCGATACCGTGAGCCGGGGTCTGGGATGCAACATTCCTGGAGGCGCAGTAACCGATCGGATCTCCGGTCCAAGGCCTACCGCTGAATCGCGTCGCATGCCGATTGAGCGATATGCGCCACGCTCGATCATTGAAGGCGTCGGCAGCACGAACGCGCATGCCGACATGTCCGCGCCAGCGATTCCCAGATTTTTGATTTTTCCGATTTATAACCAGTAATATTCAACGAAATTCCCACAGATAATAATCGGATCTCTCAAAATATATCATAATTATTACGTCATTCATGATGCGATTTACCTAATAAAAATCAAAACATCAATTTGATGCAGGGTGTCAGATTGGTTGACGAGGAGGTTTGCGCTATCAAAAAGCGCAGCACGATTAGAGGCGATGTAACGGAATTTTCTTTGAGTGTATGGGCATGAATAGTTTTGGTCAAAAAATTTGCCTTTCCATGATCGTCAAGAATGAGGCTCACGTTATTCGCAGGTGTCTTGATTCTGTGAGGCCGATTATTGACCATTGGGTCATTGTCGATACCGGCTCGACGGATGGAACCCAGGATGTCATCCGCGCAGCGATGGCAGACATGCCCGGTACGCTTGTGGAGAGACCGTGGGTCGATTTCGCCTTCAACCGCACCGAGGCTTTAAAATTAGCGCGCCCGCACGCCGCCTATAGTTTGATCATCGATGCCGACGATCAATTGATAATTCCCAATGATTTCTCGATGCCGAAGCTCATTGCGGCAGGGTACATGCTGACGATTTTGGATAAAAATACAGAATACTGGCGTATACAACTGGTTAAAAATAACAAAAACTGGCGCTATCGAGGCGTCGTGCATGAATTTCTGGAGTGTCAAAAGGACCCGCCAACACCCAAGCTGCCCCTTGCCATGCGTCGCGGCGACGATGGAGCACGTCATCGCGATCGGTCGTCGGAACGACGAGATTTGGCGGTTCTGGAAAGAGCTTTAGCTGCTGAAAAAGACCCATTCATGATCGCGCGATACACGTTCTATCTTGCGCGATCCTATCGCGATGTCGGCGAAGATCTCAAGGCGCTGGATTGTTATCTGAAGCGAAGCAGCCTTGGGTATTGGAAGGAAGAAGTATACATCAGTTTATTGAACGCTGCCTGGCTCATGGAGAAATTGGATGAGCCCGCGGAAAAAGTCTTGAAGCTGTACGATCGCATGATTCCCGTCTGTCCGGCGCGGGCTGAGGCACGCCACAGCGCTAGCCAATACTGTAGGCGCAAGGAGAAGTTTGCGGCGGGATACCGGTATGCGGAGTCTGGACTGTCCCTCAAGGCGCCAAAAGAAGGCATCGCAATAATGCCCTGGATTTACGATTTTGGATTGCTGGAAGAATTTTCCATTCACGCGTATCACACGGCGCAACACAAGGCCTGCGCGGCGGCATGCCTGAAAATACTCGACCTGCCGGGAGTTCCAGACGAGGTTCTCACCCGGACCGCAGCCTTGGCGAACGCAGTTCTGGTCAAGATGGCCGGGTCGGTGCCCGGATCGGGGTAATTCCAGCACGGGTCCACGATCTTTCGATTATGGAGAGCCTAAAAGCTGGGGCAGTCGGAAAAATATCCGCGTCACACGGTTAAGCACAGCGGTTTTACACGGCGATCATGTGATTATTACGTATGGGGAGAGTTTATCAGTCCTGTGAAATTTTGCGAAAACTCTCAGCTCGGCGCGCGCGGCCGCAAGAACTTCGGGCGGAACACCGCCATCGGCTCCCGGAAGCCGTCGAGAACGTGCTCGCCGAGCGGGATCGGATCGCCCCAGAGGAAGTCCACGAACGGCTTCGACATCAGCAGCGGCTCGCCGAGCTGGCGGTTCAGCCGGGCGATCCGGCTGGCGAGGTTCACGTCGCGGCCGATGACCGTGAAGTCGAGCCGGGAGCCCGAGCCGACATTGCCGTAGGCGGCCTCACCGTGGTGGAGCGCGATTCCCGCCGCCACCGGCACCGAGAACTGATGCAGGGCGTTGGCCTCGTCGAGGGCCGCCAGCGCGTTCTGGGCCGCAGTGAGCGCCCCCTTGGCGGCGCCGCCCAGGTCGTCTCCGGATTCCCGGAAGATCGCCAGCAAGCCATCGCCCAGATACTTCAGGACCTCGCCGCCTTCGCGCTCGATCGGCGGCACCAGGCAGTCGAAGAACACGTTGAGCAGCCCGACCGCCTCCTCGGGGGTCATGTCGGCCGAGGTGCGGGTGTAGTCGCGCATGTCGGCGAACAGGATCGCCGAGCGGATCCGCGTCACCTGTCCGCGGCGGATGTCGCCGGCCAGGATCGCCCGGTGCGGCTCGTCGCCGACATAGAGGCGCAGCACGTGGTCGAGCTGCTTGTTGAGGACGCGCATCTCGGCCACGGCCGCGAGCGCCGGCATGACGAAGCGGAGGATCGCGATGTCGTCCTCGCCGAACCCGTCGGGCGCCTTCGTGGCAAAGGTGATGCCGTTCTTGGTGCCGTTGGTGAAGAACAGCGGCGCCACGACGTAGTGGGTGTAGCCGCCGGCCTTCAGGTCCGGGATGATCGCGTAGGCGTCGTCCGGCGTCTCGGCAATGTCGAGGATCAGCCACTCGCCGGTCTCGTGGACCGTGTGGAACGGGCTGTTGAGATAGGCCTCCTGCGACCGGCCCCCATGCGGGAACAGCCGCACGCTGGTGCCGCCGTCCCGGGTCCAGACCCGGCCGACGCCGGCATATTCCGAGTGCAGGGTGTCGATCGCCGTGGAGGCCCGGTCCACCGGCACGCCGATGGCGATCAGCCGCTCGGCGAGGCCGGAGAGCATGTCCTCGGCCTTCTGCAGCCGCGCGCCCTCGCCCAGCAGCCAGTCGCGGATGCCCACCGAGGGCTGGAGCGCGCCGAAGGGCACGTCGTCGGCTTCGGAGCCGTCCGCGAAGGCCGTCGGCAATCCGGGCGTTGGCGGGCGGCGTTCGAGCATGGCGCCAAGGTGGGGACCGCGCAGCCGCCTGGCAACGCGGTCGGAGGAGAGGCGCCGCGGTAGGCCGCGACGGGGGCTCAGTTGTCCAGGAAGCTCCGGAGCTTCCGGCTACGCGACGGGTGCTTCAGCTTCCGCAGCGCCTTGGCCTCGATCTGCCGGATGCGCTCGCGGGTCACCGAGAACTGCTGGCCGACCTCCTCGAGGGTGTGGTCGGTGTTCATGCCGATGCCGAAGCGCATGCGCAACACGCGCTCCTCGCGCGGGGTCAACGACGCCAGCACCCGGGTCGTGGTCTCGCGCAGGTTCGACTGGATCGCCGCGTCGATCGGCAGGACGACGTTCTTGTCCTCGATGAAGTCGCCGAGGTGGCTGTCCTCCTCGTCGCCAATGGGCGTCTCGAGGGAGATCGGCTCCTTGGCGATCTTCAGGACTTTCCGCACCTTCTCCAGCGGCATCGCCAGCTTCTCGGCCAGCTCCTCCGGAGTCGGCTCGCGGCCGATCTCGTGCAGCATCTGGCGCGAGGTCCGGACGATCTTGTTGATCGTCTCGATCATGTGCACCGGGATGCGGATCGTGCGGGCCTGGTCGGCGATCGAGCGGGTGATCGCCTGCCGGATCCACCAGGTGGCGTAGGTCGAGAACTTGTAGCCGCGGCGGTACTCGAACTTGTCGACCGCCTTCATCAGGCCGATGTTGCCCTCCTGGATCAGGTCCAGGAACTGCAGGCCGCGGTTCGTGTACTTCTTGGCGATCGAGATCACGAGGCGCAGGTTCGCCTCGATCATCTCCTTCTTGGCCTGCCGGGCCTCGCGCTCGCCCTTCTGGACCATGTTGACGATGCGGCGGTACTCGCCGATCTCCAGGCCGGTCTCGGAGGCGAGGTCGAGGATCTGGGCGCGCAGCTCCGTCACCTGCTTCGAGCCGCGCTCGACCAGGTTCTTCCAGCCCTTGCCGCCCAGCGTGCCGACGCGCTCCATCCAGTTCGGATCGAGCTCGTAGCCCTGGTAGTGGCGCAGGAACTCGTCCCGGGCGACGCCGTGGCTCTCGGCGTAGCGCATCAGCCGGCCCTCGTGGCCGATCAGCTGCTTGTTGATCGAGTAGAGCTGGCCGACCAGGGCCTCGATGCGGTTGTTGTTGAGCGACAGCGACTTCACGTCGGCGACGACGCTGTCCTTCAGCTCGATCTGCTTCTGGTTCTGGGCCGGGCTGTTCTTCTCGCCGGCGGCCTTGCGGTCGGCGCCCTCGGTCTGGAACTTGCGCAACTTGCGGTAGTTCGCGGCGATCGCGTCGAAGGTCTCGAGGACCCGCGGCTTGATCTCCGCTTCCATGGCGGCGAGCGAGACGTTGTTCTCGAGGTCGTCCTCGTCGTCGCCGCCCTCCGGGGGCGCGGGCGGCTCGGCCTCCTCGGCGCTCTCCTCGCTCTCGCCCTCGGCGATCTGCGGCGCGTTCTTGCCGTCCGGGCCGGCGTAGGTCGCCTCGAGATCGATGATGTCGCGCAGGAGGACCTTGCCCTCCACGAGCTCGTCCCGCCAGATGATGATCGCCTGGAAGGTCAGCGGGCTCTCGCAGAGGCCCGCGATCATCGCCTCGCGGCCGGCCTCGATGCGCTTGGCGATCGCGATCTCGCCCTCGCGGGACAGGAGCTCCACCGAGCCCATCTCGCGCAGGTACATCCGCACCGGATCGTCGGTGCGGTCGGTCGGCTCCTTGGTGGTCGTGGCGACGGTGACGGCGCGCGTCGGCGCGACCTCGGCCACCTCGCCGCCCTCGGATTCCTCCTCCTCGCCGTCGGCACCGTTCGCCGTCTTCTCGGTGGTTGCGGCCTCGTCGGTCTCCTCGGCCTCGACCACGTTGATGCCCATCTCGGACAGCTGCGAGAGCACGTCCTCGAGCTGGTCAGGATCGGACTGGCCCTCGGGCAGGACCTCGTTGACCTCTTCGTAGGTCACGTAGCCGCGCTTCTTGGCGAGCTTGACCATCCGCTTGACCGAAGCATCCGTCAGGTCGAGGAGCGGCCCGTCGGTCTGCTGCTCGGGGGCAGCGTCCGTCTCGTCCCGTTCCGTTGCCTTCGTCGCCATGATCAGCCTATTGTTTCGGGTGCGGTGCGCTGCGGGGGCCTGACTAAGGCCGCTCCACGCCGTCGGCGCCGCGATACTTGCGAGTGGCCCCGGATTGCTCCGGACGCCTTGAGTCGTCGGGTTCCGTATGCAAGCCCGAGGCTTGACCGATTGTTAACTAACGCGGGGTTCGGCCCGTCGCCACCGCCATCGCACGGCCGTCATGCGGCGGTCGAGTCGTTCGACACCGGCTTGTCGGCTTCAGCCTCGGCGGCGATGACGGTCTCCAGCCTCGCCTTGACTTCGCAGAGCCATGCCCACCCGGCATCGGTCGGATCGTCCTCAAACGCCTGCCGTGCTTCGCGAAGTTCGCTATGTAGCGCGCCAGCCTGCCGGTGCAAGATCATCGCCTGTCTGAGAGCGTCCGCGCGCTGCTGCGGATCGGCGTGCGGGGACAGCGTAATCCGGTCCCGGGAGCGGGCCAGCGCCAGAATCCGCTCCGCCGCCTCTCCGAGGCCGGCCCGTGTGATGCGGCTTTGCAACAGGTCCGCGTTCGTTTGTCCATCCTCTGCGGCACAGGCGACCAGGACCGACAGGAGCGCCCGGGCGTCGGGGTGCTCGAAGTCGAGTTCCGAGACCTCGTCGCCGAACTCGCCGAGCATCTCGGGGTGGACCAGCAGCGTGCCGGCGATCACCGCCTCGCGCACCGGCGCCGCCCCGGAGAAGCCCGCCGAGGCGGTCATCGAGGCGCTGGGGCTGCCGGTGATCCGCGGCGAGACCGGCTCGCCCGGCCGGACGAAGCGGCGGCCCTGCCCCTTCGGGCCTGGCCCGGGCCCGCCGGAACGCGCGTTCCGGGGCGACAGGCTGCGCAGCCGCTCCTCGATGTCGTCGCGGTAGTAGCGCTTGACGGTCTCGTCGCGGATCGTGGCGACGGTGGCCCGCAGCGTCTGCGTCAGCCCGGCCCGGCGCTCGGGCGTATCGGCCGGCCCCGATTCGAGCGCGCGGCGCCAGAGCAGCTCGGACAGCGGCAGCGCGGCCTGCAGCACCTGGTCGATCGCCCCGGGACCGCCCGAGCGCAGCAGGTCGTCGGGATCCTGACCGCCCGGCAGCAGGGCGATCCGCAGCGAACGGCCGGGTTCCAGGGCCGGCAGGGCGATGTCGAGCGCCCGGAACGCCGCCCGCTGCCCGGCCTTGTCGCCGTCGAAGCACAGGATCGGCTCGTCGGCGTGGCGCCACAGCAGGGCCAGCTGCTCCTCGGTGAGCGCGGTGCCCAGCGGCGCCACGGTCTCGGGATGGCCGGCCAGCGTCATGGCGATGACGTCGACATAGCCCTCGACCGCGATGATCGAGCTGCGCTCGTGCGCCGCCTTGCGGGCACCGTGGAGGTTGTAGAGCGTCCGGCCCTTGTGGAAGAGCGGCGTCTCGGGCGAGTTCAGGTATTTGGCGCGCACCTCCTTGGAGAGTGCCCGCCCCCCGAAGGCGACCACCCGGCCGCGGGTATCGGTGATCGGGAACATCACCCGGTCGCGGAAATAATCGTACGGGACCGAGACATCCTCGCCGCCGGCGAGCAGGCCCAACTCGACCATCAGCGCCTTGTCGACCCCCTGCCCGGCCAGGTGGTCGCGGAGGGCGTAGCGTTCGTTCGGCGCGTAGCCGAGCCGGAAGGCTCGCTGCGTCTCGTCCTTGAGCCCCCGGCGTTCGAGATAGGCCCGCGCCTCGCTGCCCGGCCCGGCCCGCAGGCGGTCCTCGAACCACCGCGCGGCCATCTCCATGACCTCGATCGCCCCGGCGCGCTGCTTCTCGGCGACGCGGGTATCTTCCGTGGGCGCCGGCAGGCTCACGCCGGCCTCGCTCGCCAGCCGCTCCACGGCCTCGGGAAAGCTCAAGCCCTCCGTTTCCATCAGGAACGTGAAGATGTCGCCGTGCTTGGACGACGAGAAGCAATGATAGAACTGCTTCTGATCGTTGACGTAGAAGGACGGCGTCTTCTCGGCGTTGAACGGCGACAGGCCGCGCCACTCGCGGCCGGCCTTCTTCAACTGCACCCGCCGCCCGACAACGGCGGAGGCCGGCAGCCGGGCGCGGATCTCTTCCAGGATGTGGGGCGGATAGCGCACGGGGCCTGCGGATCGACTGCCTGACCGCCGAGTATAGCGCGCGGGGGCGGTCCGAGTCCCGCCCGGTCATTCGGCAGTTCGGCCGGGCGGGGATTGTGGGGAGAAATGTCGCCGCTCGATCATACCGATCTGCCTCAGTGGGATCGCTTCCCTCTGGCGGCAACGTATATACAATCGTATCGACGACGGTTCGATTCTGGGCTACGATGATGCCGAACGCCGGGTTCGCTCGGGACGAGCGCAAGCGAGTCGTGAACTTCGAAAAGCACGGCATCGATTTCCGCGATGCCGCCGGCATTTTCGACGGTCCGCATCTGACGGTCGAAACGATCCGGAACGGCGAAACGCGGAAGGTGAGCCTGGGTCGAGTCGCTCACTCGGTCATCGCGGTGGTTTGGACCGATCGGGCGGGCGTTGTGCGGTTCATCTCGGCAAGAGCTGCGAGGCGACATGAGAGACAAGCCTAAACGGCGCGCTTCGGACACTGATCGCTCGGCCGGCCAGACGGACTGGGACCGAATCGCTACCCTCGGCGACGCCGAGATCGCTGCCGCCGTGGCGGATGATCCCGATGCTGCGCCTCTCGACATCGACTGGTCGCGCGCCGAGGTCGTGATGCCGCCGCGCAAGGTTCCCGTCTCGATCCGGCTGGACACCGACGTGCTCGATTACTTCAAGCACGAGGGTGCCGGCTACCAGAGCCGGATCAACGCGGTGCTGCGCAGCTACATGGCCGCACGGATCGCCCGAGGGAGCGACGACTGAGCCTCAGCCCTTCGCTGCCAGCGCGGCCTTCACCAGCCCGCTCGCCTTGCCGAAATCCATCCGGCCCGCGAAGGTGCCCTTCAGGGCGGCGATGACCCGACCCATGTCCTTCTGGCCGGCAGCGCCGGTCTCGAGGATCGCGGCGTCGACCGCCGCCTTCATCTCGGCCTCGTCCATCTGCTTGGGCAGGAACGCCTCGATGATCGCGATCTCGGAGCGCTCGTTGGCGGCGAGTTCCGGACGTCCGCCCTGCTCGTAGACCGTAGCCGATTCGGTGCGCTGCTTGATCATCTTCTGGAGCAGCGACAGGATCTCCTCGTCGGAGGCGGGCTCCTTGCCGAGGCCGCGGGCCTCGATGTCCTTGTCCTTGAGGGCGGCCTGGATCATCCGCACGGTGGCGAGCTTGTCCTTGTCGCCGGCCTTCATGGCCTCCTTCATCTCGGTGGTGAGGCGGGCGCGCAGCATCTCGATGAACCTTTTGACGGGAGAAACGGGGGGCTGGCCTGCACTTTGCGGGTGTTGAGCCTCGTCGGCCGCACGGCCACATTGACCCCATCGCGGGCCGCTCGCTAAGAGCGCCGCACACGATCATGCCGCCAGCCGAGCGTACCGCATCGCGGTGCCTGCCTTCGGCCGGACATAAGCGAGACCGACCCGATGCTGCAAGACGCCGCCGCGCAGGCCTCCAAACCCGCCGCACCCGAGCCCTGGGCGGAGCCCGTCGCCACGGCCCTGCTGGTGCTGGCGGACGGGACCATCCTGGAGGGCTTCGGCATCGGCCGGACGGGAATCGCCGACGGCGAGGTCTGCTTCAACACGGCGATGACCGGGTACCAGGAGATCCTGACCGACCCGTCCTATGCCGGGCAGATCGTCACCTTCACGTTCCCGCATATCGGCAATGTCGGCACCAACGACGAGGATCTGGAAAGCCTCGAGGCGGCCCCGGCCTCGGGCGTGCGCGGCACCGTGATCGCCTCGGCGGTGACCAAGCCGTCGAGCTGGCGGTCGTCGTCGCATCTCGACGGCTGGCTCGACGCCCGCGGCATCGTCGGCATCACCGGAATCGACACCCGGGCGCTCACCGCCCGCATCCGCGACCATGGCATGCCCAACGCCGTGATCGCCAACGATCCCGAAGGCCGGTTCGACCGGGAGGCCCTGAAGGCGCGCGCCGCGGCGCTGGCGCCGATGGAGGGCTTGGACCTCGTGCCGCCGGTGACCAGCCGCGCGAACTCGGAATGGTCGGAGACCATCTGGGCGCTCGGCGACGGCTACGGCAAGCGCGCGCCCGGCGAGGGCCTGAAGGTGGTGGCGATCGATTACGGCGTGAAGCGCAACATCCTGCGGCTGCTGGCCCAGGCCGGCTGCGACGTCACCGTGGTGCCGGCCACCACCAGCGCCGAGGAGATTCTGGCGCTGAAGCCGGACGGTGTGTTCCTGTCCAACGGCCCCGGCGATCCGGCGGCGACCGGCGCCTACGCCGTGCCGGTGATCCGCAAGCTGCTGGACGAGAAGGTGCCGACCTTCGGCATCTGCCTGGGCCACCAGCTCATGGGCCTCGCGCTCGGCGGCCGGACGCTGAAGATGGGCCAGGGCCATCATGGGGCGAATCACCCGGTCAAGGACAAGACCACCGGCCGCGTCGAGATCGTCTCGATGAACCACGGCTTCGCGGTGGATCCCGCGAGCCTGCCGGCCAGCGCGGTCGAGACCCACGTCTCGCTGTTCGACGGCTCGAATTGCGGGCTCACCCTCACCGACCGGCCGGCCTTCTCGGTGCAGCACCACCCGGAGGCCTCGCCGGGCCCGCGCGACAGCCACTACCTGTTCGAGCGCTTCGTCGCGCTCATGCGCTCGGGCGCACCGGAGACGGCGAAGGACGCCTGACCGATCGGCGCCGGCGCGGTCCCATTCAGGCCGCGCCGGGGTCACAAAATCCGCGAATTCCGGCGGCCTATAGAACCCATCGACGGGCCGCACATGGCGGTTCCGTCAGGGGGATTGCCGGATGACCATCGACGAGGCGCGCGACGACTTCTCCCGCCTGCACCGGACGTTCACGTTCCATCTCGGTGTCGCGGCCGGCCTCGCCTGGGCGACCGCGCTCTACGCCGCCCTCTACGCCCCCTGGGTGCGCAACATCCGCGCCCTGATCGATCCGGCCGCCGGCCTCGACCGGGTCGAGAGCACGGTCTCCTACCTGTTCGCGATGCCGGCCGTCCTCGCCTTCGCCTGGGTGTCCTTGTATTTCGGCCGCGAGATGCTGCGCCGGGCGCAGACGCTCTCGAACGTCGCGCTCGAATTCGCCGCCGCCGCCCTGGTCGCCTTCGGGATTTTTTATCTGTCCATCGACCGGGCGCTCGCCGCGCTTCACGCCGGGTTCTGAGCGGGGGGCGGCGGACCGCCCCCGCCGGATCCCTACTGCACCTTCTCGAACAGCGGCTCGAAGCGCTTGGCGGCGAGCTTGCCGTGCTGGACCGCCTTGGCCGCCTCGAGGTTGTCCGGCTTGTCGCCGACCTCGATCAGGCCGACCATGCCCATGATGTAGTGCGGCGAGCACTTGAAGCCGTAGAGTCCGGGCTTGTCGAAGGTCACGGCCTCCTCCTTGCCGACCACGGTCTTGAAGGTCGGCGCGCCCTCGGGCGCCATGCCCTTGATGAGTTCGGCGTTGTGGCCCTTGTCGGCCGGCACGAACCGGACCGTGTCCCCGGGCTGAATCTTCACGAAGGCCGGATCGAAGACCATCATCCCGCCGGGGCCGTTGTTGAGCGTCTTGACGGAGACTTCCGCGGCCTGCGCGCCGGCTGCCGCGCCGAGCAGAAGCATCGCCGCGCTGAACGTTTCCCTGATCATCGTCAATCTCGAATTGTTATCGTTTCAATCGACGGACCCGTCGATCGGACGAGCTTTATGGAGCCGGAAACGACTCGGCAATGCCATTCGTCATCCAGCGAAGACTTCAGAATTATTTGAATCTGGCGTGAGACCCGGGGGCGGCGGCAACACCCCCCGCCATCGCCGAACGCGCACGGCCTTCCAATGCGCCGATCCGCCGTGTAAACGCGGCGCTCAACGACAATCCCGCCACGCGCGTCCGGGAGCAGGGCCGATCCGAGCCGTGCCCGATCGGGCGCGCTTGGCCTGAAAAGGCCGCCAATGCCCAAGCGCACCGACATCTCCTCGATCCTCATCGTCGGTGCGGGGCCGATCATCATCGGGCAGGCCTGCGAGTTCGATTATTCCGGGACCCAGGCCTGCAAGGCGCTCCGCGAGGAGGGCTACCGCATCGTCCTGGTGAATTCGAACCCCGCGACGATCATGACCGACCCGGACATGGCGGACGCGACCTATGTCGAGCCGATCACCCCGGAGATCGTCGCCAAGATCATCGAGAAGGAGCGCCCCGACGCGATCCTGCCGACCATGGGCGGCCAGACGGCGCTGAACTGCGCCCTGTCGCTGCAGAAGATGGGCGTGCTCGCCAAGTACGGCGTGCAGATGATCGGTGCCACCGCGGAGGCCATCGACAAGGCCGAGGACCGGAGCCTGTTCCGGGACGCCATGACCAAGATCGGGCTCGACACCCCGAAGTCGGCGCTCGCCAACGCCTCCGCGGCCAAGAAGGCCGACCGGGAGAAGTTTCTGGCCGAGATCGCTAAGATCGAGGCCGCCAACGCCGACCCGGAGGCGCGCGCCGGGGCGATCACGGCCTTCGAGCGCAAGTGGCAGTCCGGCGAGTCCGAGCGGCGCAAGCGCTACAGCGAGCACGCCCTCGGGCAGGCCCTGATCGCGCTGGCCGAGGTCGGCCTGCCGGCGATCATCCGCCCGTCCTTCACCATGGGCGGCACCGGCGGCGGTATCGCGTACAACCGCGAGGAATTCCTCGACATCGTCGAGCGCGGCATCGACGCCTCGCCGACCAACGAGGTCCTGATTGAGGAGAGCGTGCTCGGCTGGAAGGAGTACGAGATGGAGGTCGTCCGCGATAAGGCGGACAATTGCATCATCGTCTGCTCCATTGAGAATATCGACCCGATGGGCGTGCATACCGGCGATTCGATCACCGTCGCCCCGGCCCTGACGCTGACCGACAAGGAATACCAGGTGATGCGCGACGCATCCCTGGCGGTCTTGCGCGAGATCGGCGTCGAGACCGGCGGCTCCAACGTGCAGTTCGCGATCAACCCCGAGAACGGGCGGATGATCGTGATCGAGATGAACCCGCGCGTCTCGCGCTCCTCGGCGCTCGCCTCGAAGGCCACCGGCTTCCCGATCGCCAAGGTCGCGGCCAAGCTGGCGGTGGGCTACACCCTCGACGAGATCGCCAACGACATCACCGGCGGCGCGACCCCGGCCTCGTTCGAGCCGACGATCGACTATGTCGTCACCAAGATCCCGCGCTTCGCCTTCGAGAAATTCCCGGGCGCCGAGCCGACGCTGACCACCGCGATGAAGTCGGTGGGCGAGGCGATGGCGATCGGCCGCTGCTTCGCGGAATCGCTGCAGAAGGCTCTGCGCTCGCTGGAGACCGGGCTCACCGGCCTCGACGAGATCGAGATCGAGGGCCTGGGCCGCGGCGACGACCACAACGCCATCAAGGCGGCGCTCGGCGTGCCGACGCCGGACCGGCTGCTCAAGATCGCCCAGGCCCTGCGGCTGGGCGTCAGCCACGCGGAGGTCCACGCCTCCTGCAAGGTCGATCCGTGGTTCCTGGAGCAGATCCAGGCGATCGTCGATCTGGAGAACCGGGTGAAGGCCCACGGCCTGCCCGGCACCCCCGGGGCGTTCCGCCAGCTCAAGGCCGCCGGCTTCTCGGATTCCCGCCTCGCCGTGCTGGCGAAGATGGAGGAGGCCGAGGTCCGGGCCAAGCGTCGGGCGCTCGGCATCCGTCCGGTGTTCAAGCGCATCGACACCTGCGCGGCCGAGTTCAAGGCGCCGACCGCCTACATGTACTCGACCTACGTCGCCCCCTTCGCCGGCACGGTGGTGGACGAGGCGCAGCCGACCGACGCCAAGAAGATCATCATCCTGGGCGGCGGACCGAACCGGATCGGCCAGGGCATCGAGTTCGACTATTGCTGCTGCCACGCCTGCTACGCGCTGTCGGAGGCCGGCTACGAGACCATCATGGTCAACTGCAACCCGGAGACGGTCTCGACCGACTACGATACCTCGGACCGGCTGTACTTCGAGCCGCTGACCGCCGAGGACGTGCTGGAGATCATCGAGACCGAGCGGCAGGCCGGCACACTGCACGGCGTCATCGTGCAGTTCGGCGGCCAGACCCCGCTGAAGCTCGCCCGCGCCCTGGAGGCTGCCGGCGTGCCGATCCTCGGCACGTCGCCGGACGCGATCGACCTCGCCGAGGACCGCGACCAGTTCAAGCGCCTCCTCGACAAGCTCGGGATGAAGCAGCCGAAGAACGGCATCGCCTACTCGGTGGAGCAGAGCCGGATCATCGCCTCCGAGCTCGGCCTGCCCTTCGTGGTGCGCCCGAGCTACGTGCTGGGCGGCCGGGCCATGGCGATCATCCGCGACGAGAGCCAGTTCGCCGACTACCTGCTCGGCACGCTCCCGAGCCTGATCCCGTCCGACGTCGTCGCCCGCTATCCGAACGACAAGACCGGGCAGATCAACACGGTGCTGGGCAAGAACCCGCTGCTGTTCGACCGCTACCTGTCGGACGCGGTGGAGATCGACGTGGACGCGGTCTGCGACGGGCAGGACGTGTTCATCGCCGGCATCATGGAGCACATCGAGGAGGCCGGCATCCATTCCGGCGATTCCGCCTGCTCCCTGCCGTCGCGCTCGCTCTCCCCGGAGACCATCGCCGAGCTGGAGCGCCAGACCACCGCGATGGCGCTGGCGCTGAAGGTCGGCGGCCTGATGAACGTGCAGTACGCGATCAAGGACGGCGACATCTACGTGCTGGAGGTGAACCCGCGGGCCTCCCGCACCGTACCATTCGTCGCCAAGGTGATCGGCGAGCCGATCGCCAAGATCGCCGCTCGGGTGATGGCCGGCGAGAAGCTCGCGAGCTTCGGCCTCAAGCGCAAGGAGCTGGCCCACATCGCCGTGAAGGAGGCGGTGTTCCCGTTCGCGCGCTTCCCCGGCGTCGACGTCCTGCTCGGACCGGAGATGCGCTCCACCGGCGAGGTGATCGGCCTCGATGCCAGCTTCGGCGTGGCCTTCGCCAAGAGCCAGCTCGGCTCGGGGACGCAGGTGCCGCGCTCCGGCACGGTGTTCGTGTCGGTGCGCGACGCCGACAAGGCCCGGATCCTGCCCAGCGTGAAGCTGCTGTCCGAGCTCGGCTTCTCGATCCTGGCCACCGGCGGGACGCAGAAATACCTGGTCGAGAACGGCGTGCCGGCCGAGCGCGTGAACAAGGTCCTGGAGGGCCGGCCGCACGTGGTCGACTCGATCAAGAACGGTGACATCCAGCTCGTGCTGAACACGACGGAGGGCGCGGGCGCGCTTTCCGACTCGCGCTCGCTCCGGCGCGCGGCCCTCTTGCATAAGGTGCCGTATTACACCACTCTAGCCGGCGCGATGGCGGCGGCCGAAGGGATCAAGGCCTATCTAGAAGGCGATCTCCAGGTTCGTGCCCTGCAAGATTACTTTGCGGCCTGAGCCTCAGGGTCTAGCTGACTTAACTTCGTGGCCCGGGGAGAGTGCTTCACTCTCGGCCGGGCCTCTTCATTGTGGCGCGAGACGATGACGATAGACAAGGTTCCGATCACGGTGCGCGGTTTCGCGGCTCTCGAGGAGGAGCTGAAGCACCGCCAGCAGGTGGAGCGCCAGCGCATCGTCGCGGCGATCGCCGAGGCCCGCGCGCACGGAGACCTGTCCGAGAACGCCGAGTATCACGCCGCCAAGGAGGCGCAGTCCCACAACGAGGGGCGCGTGATGGAACTCGAGAGCATGATCGCGCGCGCCGAGATCATCGACGTCTCGAAGCTGTCGGGCGACAAGATCAAGTTCGGCGCCACCGTGAAGCTCGTCGACGAGGACACGGAGGAGGAGAAGACCTACCAGATCGTGGGCGAGCCCGAGGCCGACGTGCATGCGGGCCGGGTCTCGATCACGTCGCCGATCGCCCGCGCGCTGATCGGCAAGGGTGTCGGCGACACGGTCGAGGTGACGACGCCGGGCGGCGGCAAGTCCTACGAGGTCGTCGGCGTCCAGTTCGGCGGCTGAGCGCGATGCGTGCGCATGTCCGGGGCTGGCTCGCCGGCCTCCTCCTGCTGTGCGGGCTGGTGCCGGCCTCGGCGGCCGGCGACTTTCCGCCGACCGCGACCTTCTCCGACGTCCGGGTCGACGTGCGGCCCCTGCGGGACAAGGGCGCCGGCCTCCAGGCCGACGCGCTCGCGGCCGACCTGAACGCGGCCCTGCGCAAGACGTTCGCCGGGCGGATCGGTGGTGGCGGACCGCGTCTGGTGGTGGTGGTGACGGCGCTGTCGCTGCGCCCCTATGTCGGCGGCGGCGCCCTGCGCGGCCGGGGCGGCAATTTCGAGACCGACTACCTGGAGGGCGAGGCGCTTCTCGTCGGCCGCAACGGGCAGGTGCTCGGGCGTCACCCGCAGATGACCGCGACCCCGTCGAGCTACGGCGGCGCGTGGTACGCCCCGGATTTCGAGGCCCGGCGGCTGGCGGCGATCGCCGACATCTACGCCCAGTGGCTCGCCCGCGACCTGCCGCGGAATTAGCCCCGGCCCGGCCTGCGGTGTAAGGCGTTTCCGATGAGAAGCATCGACGTGCCGGAGGCGGCGCCCGCCCCGCCGGCTCAGACATCCGTGCGGCGCGAGCCCCCTCCCGAACTGTCCCACGCCCGGGCCTGGATCATCACCGACGGCAAGGCCGGCGACGAGAACCAGTGCGTCGGCATCGCCGAGACCCTCGGGGTCCCGTTCGAGATCCGCCAGGTCCCGGCCGCCGGCCCGTTCGGATGGGTCGCCCCGTGGGGGCCGATCGACCCGCGCGAGAGCCCGCGCCGCCGCAACGGCGCCCTGTCCGGGCCCTACCCCGACCTGCTGATCGCCTCGGGCCGCCGGGCGGTGCCGTATCTCCGGGCGCTGCGGCGCGCCACCGACGGGCGGACCTTCACGGCCTTCCTCAAGGATCCGCGGACCGGCGCGGACAGCGCCGACTTCATCTGGGTGCCGGATTACGACGACCTGCGCGGCCCCAACGTCTTCACGACCCTGACCGCGCCGCACCTGGTCACCGCCGCCCGGCTGGAGGCGGCCCGGGCCAACCCGGATCCGCGGCTCGCGAACCTCGACGGCCCGCGCGTGGCGGTGCTGGTGGGCGGCGACAGCCGGCACCTGAGCTACCGCAAGACCGACATGCAGCGCCTCGTGGGCGAGTTGCGTAGCCTGATCGACCAGGGCTGCCGGCTGATGGTGACGATCTCCCGGCGCACGCCCAACCCGCTGCGCGACGCGGTCAAGTCGCTCACGGCCGAGACCGGAGGCTTCCTCTGGGACGGGACCGGCGACAACCCCTACGTCGCCATGCTGGCGCTCGCCGAAGCGATCGTGGTCACGTCCGATTCGGCCAACATGGTCAGCGAGGCGGTGGCGACCGGCGCGCCCGTTCTGCTGTTCGACCTGCCGCGTACCTATATCCGGCATCGGCGGATGTTCGCCGGCCTGGCGATCGCCGGGGCGCTGCGGCCGTTCACCGGTCGCTTAGTCGATCTGCCGTACAAGCCGATCGACGCGACCCCGGTGATAGCCGAGGCGCTCGCCAAGGCTTACGCTGCGCACCGCGCGACCGGACTGACCTGAAGGGACCGAGAGAGATGGCCCACACGCACGCCAAGCTCGTGATCGTCGGATCCGGCCCGGCCGGCTACACCGCCGCGATCTACGCCGCCCGCGCGATGGTCGAGCCGCTGCTGATCTCCGGCTTCCAGCCCGGCGGCCAGCTGATGATCACCACGGACGTCGAGAACTACCCGGGCTTCGCCGAGGCGATCCAGGGGCCGTGGCTGATGGAGCAGATGCGGCTGCAGGCGGAGCATGTCGGGACCAAGATCGTCTCGGAATACATCACGTCGGTCGATCTCAAGCAGCGGCCGTTCCGGTTGGAGGCCGATTCGGGCGAGACCTATTCCTGCGACGCGCTGATCATCGCCACCGGTGCTCAGGCGAAGTGGCTCGGCCTGCCCTCCGAGGCGGCGTTCCAGGGCGGCGGCGTCTCGGCCTGCGCGACCTGCGACGGCTTCTTCTTCCGCGGCAAGGAGGTCGTGGTGGTCGGCGGCGGCAACACCGCGGTCGAGGAGGCGCTGTACCTCGCCAACATCGCCAGGAAGGTCACGGTGGTGCACCGCCGGGACAGCTTCCGGGCCGAGCGGATCCTGCAGGAGCGGCTGTTCAAGCACCCGAACGTCACCGTGCTGTGGCACCGGGAGATCGCGGAGATCTGCGGCGTGCAGAAGCCGGCCCCGGCGGTCACCCATGTCCGGCTCACGGACCCGCGCTCGGGCGAGATCAGCGAGATACCCGCCGACGGCGTGTTCGTGGCGATCGGCCACCAGCCGGCCACCGCGATCTTCGAGGGCCAGCTGCCGATGCGCCACGGCGGCTACCTGTCGGTGCGGCCGGGCACCGCCGAGACCGAGATCCCCGGCGTGTTCGCCGCGGGCGACGTCACCGACGACGTCTACCGGCAGGCGATCACGGCCGCCGGCATGGGCTGCATGGCTGCGCTGGAAGCGGAAAAATTCCTCGCCAACCTGGAGATCGGCGAGACGCCGGTTCAGGCCGCCGCAGCCGAGTGAGACCACGCAGCGCAGGGCCATCGGCGCTGTTGGACCAAAGTCCTGTCAACAACTTCGCGATCTGAACCCTTGCGTCCGACCATGCGCCGGGCGCATAGGGGTTCTGACCGGGCAGGGCTGCAAGCGTTGCATGCCCCAGCAGCGCCGGCCGCGTCCGCGCGGCGTCGGCGGCGTGCGGATCGCCCGGTGATACGCCTGATGCAGCACCGGCCCGGCGCGGGCCGCGCATCGAATGCGGATTCGCGGTGGTGGGGGTTCTCGCCTTGGATTGGGACAAGATCCGGATCTTCCTGAACGTCGCTGAGGCGGGCAGCTTCACCAAGGCGGGCGACGATATCGGCCTCAGCCAATCGGCGGTCAGTCGTCAGATCAGCGCCCTGGAGCGCGAGCTGAAGGCGCCGCTGTTCCACCGTCACGCCCGCGGCTTGATCCTCACCGAGCAGGGCGACCTGCTGTTCCGCGCCGCCCGGGACATGAAGCTGCGCCTGGAGAACACCCGGGCCCGCCTCGTGGAGACATCCGAGCGGCCGACCGGCGACCTTAAGGTGACCACCACGGTGGGGCTGGGCACCTCGTGGCTGTCGCAACGGGTCGGCGAGTTCCTGGACCTCTATCCGGATGTGCGGATCGAGCTGATCCTGACCAACGAGGAACTCGACCTCGCCATGCGGGAGGCGGACGTGGCGATCCGCATGCGCCGCCCGGCCCAGCCGGACCTGATCCAGCGCCGGCTGTTCACGGTGCATTACCACGCGTTCGCCAGCGTCGATTACGTCAAGCGCTTCGGCGAGCCCAAGACCATCGAGGAACTGGACAATCACCGCCTGGTCTCGTTCGGCGGCAACGAGCCGTCCTATCTGCTGGCGGCCCATTGGCTGGCCGATGCCGGGCGCGAGGGCCGCGACCGGCGCAGCGTCCACCTGACGGTGAACAACATCGGCGCGCTCCAGCGGGCCATGGAAGCCGGCGCCGGCATCGGCATCCTGCCAGACTACGCGGTGGACGGCGACCAGCAGCTCACCCAGGTCCTGCGCGACACCGAGATGCCGAGCCTGGAGAGCTACCTGGTCTATGCCGAGGAGATGCGCTCGGTCGCCCGGGTGCAGGCGTTCAGGGACTTCCTGGTCTCGAAGGCGCAGCGCTGGACCTACTGACCGGCCACCCTCCCTGAAGGGCGCGGTTTCATAAGGTCCCCGACCTTTTGCGGGTGCGGGGCAGAGCCCCGCGGATCCGACGGAGTCCGCCAAAGGACCGGAGGCAAAGGACCGGACGCCCTTGGCAATCCCCCCCTCTTCAGCGTCCCGGCCCGTCCCTCACAGGAACAGCCGCTCGCCCTCCAGCCCCTTGTACAGCCCGGCGACCTGCTCGCCGTAGCCGTTGTAGATCAGCGTCGGCACCCGCTCGTCGGTGCCCAGGACCCGCTCGGAGGCCTGGCTCCAGCGCGGATGCGGCACCGCCGGGTTCACGTTGGCCCAGAAGCCGTACTCCGAGGCCTGCAGGCCCTCCCAGAAGGTCTTGGGCCGCTCGGCGGTGAAGGAGATCTTCACCAGCGACTTCGCCGACTTGAACCCGTATTTCCACGGCACCGCGATGCGGATCGGCGCGCCGAACTGGTTCGGCAGCGGCTTGCCGTAGATTCCGGTGACCACGAAGGCGAGGTCGTTGCCGGCCTCGGCCAGGGTCAGCCCCTCGGTGTAGGGCCAGGGGTAGAAGAATGCGCGCTGGCCGGGCGCCATCGCCTTGTCCATGAAGGTCTCGAAGCGGATATACTTCGCCCCGGACGCGGGCTTGGCGAGCGCCACCAGCTTCGACAGGGGAAACCCCGTCCACGGCACCGACATCGACCACGCCTCGACGCAGCGGTGACGGTACAGCCGCTCCTCCAGGCCGATCTTCCGGATCAGGTCTTCGACGCCGATCTCGAACGGCTTTTCCACGAGGCCGTCGATCTTCAGCGTCCAGGGCTGGGTCTTGAGGGCGTTGGCGGCCGGCAGCACCGTCTTGGACGTGCCGAACTCGTAGAAGTTGTTGTACGCACCGCTGAACTGCTCCGGCGTCAACGGCCGGTCCAGCGTGTAGGCGGGGTTGCGCGGTGCCGGGTAGAGCGCCGCATCACCCGCGGCCGCGAGAGCGGAGCGGCCGCCCAGGACGGAGCCGGCGGCCAACCCGGCCGCGGCGCCGAGCAGCGCCCGGCGGTTCAGGAAGACGGCCTCGGGCGTGGCCTCGGTCTC
Source organism: Methylobacterium mesophilicum (assembly GCF_022179445.1). Taxonomy (GTDB): domain Bacteria; phylum Pseudomonadota; class Alphaproteobacteria; order Rhizobiales; family Beijerinckiaceae; genus Methylobacterium; species Methylobacterium mesophilicum. The sequence goes on from NZ_BPQU01000026.1 coordinate 67,335, forward strand.
CGGGATCTCCCACCCGCGCCTGCTCCGGATCAACATCGCTTCTCCTCGCCTGTCCCGCGCGAACAACCCACAGATCGGTCGGCACCGACAGGGGTACAACCGCCGCAGTCTCACCATTCGGCGATCGGGACAGACGGTTACGTGCGCGGCCGACGACGATCCGCCGCGGGCCCGCTCAACCGGGCGGCGTCTCGTCCCGCAGGACCCGGCGCAGCACCTTGCCGACATTGGTCTTGGGCAGGGCGTCGTGCAGCACCACCCGGCGGGGCACCTTGTAGCCGGTGAGCTGGGTGCGGGCATGTGCCCGCAGGGCGTCGGTGGAGACCGCCGGATCCTTCATGACCACGTGGGCGACCACCATCTCGCCGGTCTCCTCGCTCGGCGCGCCGACCACCGCGCATTCGAGGACCGCCGGATGGGCCGCCAGCACCTCCTCGACCTCGTTCGGATAGACGTTGAACCCCGAGACGAGGATCATGTCCTTCATCCGGTCGACGATCTTGATCTGGCCGTCCGGCTCCATCACGGCGATGTCGCCGGTGCGGAAGAAGCCGTCGGGCGTCATGGCTCGGGCGGTCTCATCCGGGCGGTTCCAGTAGCCGCGCATCACCTGGGGCCCGCGCACGCAGATCTCGCCGGGCTGGCCCGGCGGAACCGGCTTGCCGGAGGTGTCGCGGATCGAGACCTCGGTGGACGGGAACGGGAACCCGATCGTCCCGGAGAACTCCGTCATGCCGGGCGGGTTGGCGCTCACCACCGGGGATGTCTCCGACAGGCCGTAGCCCTCCAGGATGGTGTTGCCGGTGAGCGCCTTCCACCGCTCGGCCACCGGCCGCTGCACCGCCGTCCCGCCCCCGACGACGAAGTCGAGGTTCGAGAAGTCGACCGTGCCGATCTTGGGGTGGTTGATCAGCACGTTGAACAGCGTGTTCACGCCCATCAGGCACGTGAAGCGGTGGCGGCTGAGGGTCTTCACCATGCCGTCGCAGTCGCGCGGATTGGGGATCAGCAGGCACGATCCGCCGTTGCGCATGAACTGGAAGAAGCAGGCCGTCAGCGCGAAGATATGGTAGAGCGGCAAGGCCGTGACGGCGCAGCGGAGGATGCTCGGATCCTTCGCGTTGAACCAGACCTGCGACTGCTCGACATTGGCCATGATGTTGCGGTGACTGAGCATCGCCGCCTTGGCCACGCCCGTCGTACCGCCGGTGTATTGCAGGAACGCCAGGTCCTCCGGCCCGACCGGCACCGAGGCGTGCGGCATGCCGCTGCCCCGGCGCAGGGCGGTCGTGAACGGCAGCGCCAGCCCGTTGGGCAACTGGAACGGCGGCACGGCCTTGCGCACGTGGCGGCTGGCGAGGTTAATGACCTGACCCTTGAGCCCGAGCCCATCGCCCGGGCCGACCAGGAGGACGCGCTCCAGCGTCACGTCAGGCAGAGCTGCCGCGACGGTCGCACCGAAATTCTCGAGGACGATCAGGAAGCGCGCGCCCGAATCGTTGATCTGCTGGGAAAATTCCCGGGGCGTGTAGAGCGGGTTGACGTTGACCACCGTCCCGCCGGCCGAGAGCACGCCGAACAGGGCCACCGCGTAGGCCGGCACGTTCGGCAGCATGATCGCGACGCGGTCGCCCTTCGCCAGCCCCTGGGCGCGCAGCCAGGCCGCCAGGGCGCGCGCCTGCTTGCCGAGGCCCGCATAGGTCAGGGTCGAGCCGAAGCAGAGCATCGCCGGACGGTCGGCGAAGGCCGCAACGCTGGTCTCGAACAGGTCGACCAGGGTGCCGAGGTTGTCGACGTCGATCTCGGCCGGAACCCCCGGCGGGTAGGCGGCGAGCCAGGGGCGGGGCGAAAGCTGTGCGAACGCCGGATCCATCTCGGACCCGTGCGTGCGTGCCGTGGCACCGTGCTCGATTACGCTGGCCTCGCGCATCGCGTCGTCTCCCGCGAGCCCGACTCTCGACGGTCGGGTCTCGTCCCTACGCAGAACCCTCAGACTGTGGGCGAACCCACCGCCACTAGCAAGGCGCCGCCGTCAGGCGGCCCGACGTAGCCGGCTCAATGTCGTGAGGGCGACGTGCGGCAGGGCGGCGACGACGAGGAGCAGCGCGGCAAGGCCGGCCTCGGGGAGACGCATCCCCCGGAGCGGCCAGGATCCGAATCCCAGCGGGACCGCGAGCCCGATCACGCAGGCGCCGAACCAGAGCGCCAGGTACGCCAGCAATCCGGCCCCGATTCGCCGCAGGCGCGGGCGCAGGGGCCGGTTGGCGGCCAGGGCGGATAGGCCGAGGGTACCGCCGAAGATCGCCGCCGCGACGCCGGCGCCGAGCCCGTAGGCCAGCCACAGGGGCTGATGGGTCAGGAACGCCATCCCGCCGGTGGCGTAGCCGCCGCGCAGGACTAGGCCCCCGAAGGTCGGGTACAGGCCGACCACGATGAGGGCCGCCGTGCCGAGCGACGCGAACAGGATCCTTCGGAAGGTGGAGGCCGGCCCCGGCCCCGCCGCGACCGTCGCGAGATGCGCGATCCCGTAGACGAGCGCGAAGGCGAAGAGCGGATAGCGGGCGATGAAGTAGCCGTAGATCCAGGGCTCGAAAGCCTCCGGCACGGCGGAGCGCTGGCTGAAGCCGGTGATGGTCACCAGCGCCAACGCCGCGAGCATGGCCAGGATCGGGGCTGCAGCGAAAAGGGTTCTTTTTGTAGCTTTCACAGAGACATGAGTCCTGTCACGCGCGACGGACTGCACAGGGCGCGCCCCTATCAAAAATTTGTTCCGTTACCGGCTCCCGGATCACGCTGGCGCCTGAGCACTCACCTTGTCATCCCGGGGCCGCGCAGCGGAGCCCGGGATCCATAGCCGCCGACCGATCGAAACCTGGCCTCGTCGGCGGTTATGGGTTCCGGGTTCGCCTGCGGCGCCCCGGAATGACAAAAGGGGTTTGTCTTGCTGTCGTTGATGCACCAATCGACGGCATCTCCGACGCTGGGCGGCTCAGACCGATGATCCGCCTCACCGCGCCTCGTAATGGTCGCGCACCAGCCGGTCGAGCAGGCGCACGCCCCAGCCGGCGCCCCAGCTGCGGTTGATCTCGCTGGCGTTCGACGACATCGCCACGCCCGCGATGTCGAGATGCGCCCACGGCACCTCCTCGACGTAGCGCTTGATGAACGAGGCCGCGGTGGCGGCGCCGCCATGACGGCCCCCGGTGTTCTTCATGTCGGCGAACTTGGAATCGATCGCCTTGTCGTAGGCGGGGATCAGCGGCATCCGCCAGACCTTCTCCCCCGTGGCCTCGCCGGCGGCGTTGATGTTGGCGGCCAGCGCGTCGTCGTTGGAGAACATCCCGGCGATGTCCTGGCCGAGCGCCACGATGATCGCGCCCGTCAGCGTCGCAAGGTCGATCATCGCCTTCGGCTTGGCGCTGCGGACCACGTGAGTGATCACGTCGGCGAGCACGAGGCGGCCTTCCGCGTCGGTGTTGATGACCTCGATGGTCTGGCCGGACATGGAGGTGAGGATGTCGGACGGGCGGTAGGCGCCGCCGTCGGGCATGTTCTCGACGATGCCGATGGCGCCGACGACGTTGCAGCGGGCCTTGCGGGACGCGAGCGCGTGGAGCGCGCCGACCACGGCGGCCGCGCCGCCCATGTCGCCCTTCATGTCCTCCATGCCGCCGCCCGGCTTGATCGAGACGCCGCCGGAATCGAACACCACGCCCTTGCCGATGAAGGCGACCGGCGCCTCGCCGGCGGGGCCGCCGTTCCAGCGCATGATCACGATGCGCGGCTCGCGGACCGAGCCCTGCGCCACCGCGAGCAGCGCACCCATGCCGAGTTCGCGCATACGCGCCGGCTCGATCACCTCGATCTCGACGCCGAGCTTCGACAATTCCGAGGCGCGCCGGGCGAACTCCTCCGGGAAGAGCACGTTCGGCGGCTCGTTCACGAGGTCGCGCGCCAGGATCACGCCCTCGGACAGGGTCCGGGCGCCCTCGCCCTCGCGGGAGGCCGTGCCGTGCTCGGCGAGCAGGAGGGTGAGCGTGGTGCCGCCCTTGTCCTCGGCGTCGGGCTTCTTCTTGGTCTTGTAGCGGTCGAACGCGTACACGCGCAGGCGCGCGCCCAGCGCAAACTCGCCGGCCTGCGCGGCGCTGACATTCGTGCCCGGCCAGTCGAGCACCACCCGGGCCGCCCGGCCCGCGACCTTGCCGGCGGTGAAGCCGCCGAGCGCCGGCCAGTCGGTCTTGGCCCGGTCCTTCTCGGAGCCGAGCCCGACCACGACGAGCCGGTCGGCGTTGACGCCCGCCGGCGTCGGCAGGCTCAGGGCGCTGAGCGAGCGGCCCTTGAATTTTTCCGAGGCCGCAGCCTTCGCCACGAGGTCGGCGCCCGCGGCGCCGAGGGCTGCCCGGGCCGCCGAGCCGAGGGCGAGGTCGTCGCCGACGAACACCACGAGATCGCCCGATCCCCCCGGGCCCTGGCCGCTCTGCTCCAGGGGTCCGAAACCGATCTCGATACCGTCCGCCATACCCGTCGTCCTGCCCAATGTTCCGCAGCCGTTCCCACGCTCGGGCCATGCCGCGGGGCGTGATCCGCCTTGTGTAGCCGCTGAGGCGGCAAACGCAACGCGGCGCAGCAGCCCTGGAATCGCCCCTTTTGTCGGGTCCCTGGCCCATGAGGGCGCGAGAGGACGGGCGGAACTGCCGGGCCAATGAGGCAGATCGAGCGCTACATCTTTCGGATCGCCCTGGGCGCGAGCCTCGCGTGCCTGATCGGCCTCACCGGCACGATCTGGCTGACGCAGGCCCTACGCGAGCTCGATCTGGTGACCGCCAAGGGCCAGACCCTCCTGGTTTTCCTGTTCGTGACCGGCCTGTCGCTGCCGACGCTGGTGGTGGTGATCGCGCCCGTGGCGCTGTTCATCGGCGCCGTGTACGCGCTGAACAAGCTCAACGGCGATTCCGAGCTGATCGTAATGGCGGCCGCCGGCATGCCGCCCCGCGCGCTGCTGCGGCCGTTCCTGACCCTGGCGCTGATCGTGAGCTTCCTGGTGGGGTTCCTAGTGGTGGTGGTGATGCCCGCGAGCTTCCAGGAGCTGCGCGACGTGATCACCCGGGTCCGGGGCGACTTCATCGCGAACGTCGTCAAGGAGGGGCAGTTCACCCAGCTCGACAACGGCATCACCTTCCACTTCCGCGAGCGCGGGCCCGGCGGCGTGCTCAAGGGCCTGTTCATCCAGGACCGGCGCGAGGCCGGGAAGACCAAGGTCTACCTCGCCGACCGCGGCAACGCCGTCGACATCGACGGGCAGAGCTTCCTCGTCCTGGAGAACGGCAGCGTCCACCAGCAGCAGAAGGACTCGCGCGATTCCTCGATCCTGACCTTCGAGCGCTACACGATCGACCTCGCGGCCTTCGCGCCCCCGGATGCCGACACGATCTACAAGCCGCGCGAGCGCTCGACCTCGCAGCTGCTATTCCCCGACCAGACCGAGGGCTACTACAAGCTGCAGAAGGGCCGGTTCCGGGCCGAGCTGCACGACCGGCTGTCGGCCTGCCTCTACCCGCTGGCCCTGGTGTTCATCGCCTTCGCGGCGCTCGGCGATCCCCGCACCACCCGGCAGGGCCGCGGCCTCGCGGTCGCCGGGGCGATCCTGGCCGTGGTGGGCTTGCGGATCGCGGGCTTCGCCGCGGTGAGCGCGGCTGCACGAAGCGCCGGGGCGGTGGCGGCGATCTACGGCGTCCCGCTCCTGGCGATCGCGCTGTCGGGCCTGCTGATCTTCTTCGGCCCGCGGGTGCGCGCCTTCAACGCCGCGGTGGCGGGCGCCGTGCGCGCCCTGATCCGCGCCCCGCGCCTCGCCCCGGCACGCTGAGCCTGCGATGCTGATCGGTCCGACCCTCGGGCGCTACTTCGCCGCCCGGTTCGCCCGCACGGTGCTCGGCGTCTTCGTCACCGTGTTCGCGCTGGTCTACACCCTCGACTTCGTGGAGCTGCTGCGCCGGGCCGGAGAGGCCGAGGGCGCCTCCACCGGGCTGATGGCGCTGCTCTCGCTCTACCGCACCCCGGCGGTGGCCGAGGGCGTGCTGCCCTTTGCGGTGCTGTTCGGCTCGATGGCGGCCCTGTTGCAGCTCTCGCGAAAGCTCGAACTGGTGGTCGCGCGCGCGGCCGGGATCTCGGCCTGGCAGTTCCTCCAGCCCGGCTTCTTCGTGGCCCTGGCGCTGGGGGCGGTGGCAGTCGGCATCTACAACCCGGTCTCCGCCCTGCTGAAGCAGCGCTCCACCGAGATCGAGGCCAAGATCTTCGCCAAGTCGACCAAGGCGGGGTCCGGCAAGGATCTCTGGATCCGCCAGCGCGGCCTCGACGGCGAGGCGATCATCCGGGCCGAGACCGCCATCGAGGGTACCACGACCCTGGCGGGGGTCTCGGTCTTCACCTTCGACCAGGCCGGCAAGTTCGCCGAGCAGATCGTGGCCGCCGAGGCCACCCTCCACGACGGCTACTGGGCGCTGTCGGACGCCCGCGTGCTCGCCCCGGACGCGCCGCCTGAGTCGTTCGACACCTACCTGATCGCCTCGAACCTGGACCCCGGGCAGGTCCGGCAGCGCTTCACCCCCCCGGAATCTGTGCCTTTCTGGCAACTTCCCACAACCATCGCGCGGACCGAGCGGGCCGGTCTCGACGCCACCCGATACCGTCTTCAGTACGATGTCCTGTGGGCCAGGCCGGTCCTGTTCCTCGCTATGGTGATCGTGGCCGCAACCGTTTCCTTACGGTTCTTCCGCTTTGGTGGGGTCGGTAAACTCGTCCTCGGCGGCGTCGCGGCGGGCTTCGCTCTCTACGTGGTCCGACAGGTCATGGAGGGGCTCGGCGCGTCCGGACTCGTCGCCGCACCGGTGGCGGCGTGGTTCCCGGCCGTGGTAGGCAGTCTTCTCGGTACGCTTACGCTTCTGTACCAGGAAGACGGCTGACGCCCGTGAACCATCGCGGGACGGGAGACGGGTGTGTGAGGTTGGTGGCGGATCACGTCACAGGGGTTGGGTCGCGCGTTGCGTAAGGTCGCCCACATCCTGCGGAAGACGGCCCTCCTGGCCGCGCTGGCGCTCGCCGCGCCGCTGGCCGGGGGCGTCTTGGCGCATGCCCAGGGGATGGCGACGCCGAAGCTCGGCAAGCCGGGCGACAAGCTGTTGGTCGAGGCCAACGAGCTGATCTACGACAACGACCACAACACCGTGACCGCGCGCGGCAACGCCGAGCTTCATTTCGGTCCCCGGACCCTCCAGGCCGACAGCGTGCGCTACGACCGCGGCACCGGCCGGGTCTTCGCCCAGGGCAACGTCCGCCTCACCGAGGCCGATGGCGGCGTCGTGACCGGCGCGCGCATGGAGCTGACAGACGACTTCAAGACCGGCTTCGTCGATGCGTTCCGCGGCCAGCAGACCGTGGAGCGGCGGACCGAGACGGTGCGGACGCGCTTCTCCGCCCCCCGGGCCGAGCGCCTGAACGGCGAGCAGACCAGCTTCGAGTCCGGCAGCTACACCGCCTGCGAGCCGTGCAAGGACAACCCGGAGACGCCGCCGCTCTGGCAGATCCGCGCCAAGAAGATCATCCACGACAACCAGACCCACACGATCTACTTCGACGATTCCACCCTGGAGATCGCCGGGATCCCGGTCGCCTACCTGCCCTATTTTGAGGCGGCGGACCCGACCGTGAAGCGCAAGACCGGCTTCCTGACGCCGCGCTTCATCTCGACCACGGCGCTCGGCCGGGGCGTGTCGCTGCCGTACTTCGTCGACCTCGCGCCGAACTACGACCTGACCATCACTCCGACCCTGCTGAGCCGCCAGGGCGTGCTCGGCCAAGCCGAGTTCCGCCAGCGGATCGACAACGGCTTCTACAACATCCGCCTGTCGGGCATCTCGCAGACGACCCCGTCGGCGTTCCTGCCGAGCCCGCTGGGCGCCGGCGAGCGCGACTTCCGCGGCTCGGTGGAATCGCAGGGGCGGTTCTACATCAACGACCGCTGGCGGACCGGCTGGGACCTCGTCGGCGTCACCGACAAGTGGTTCCTCGACAATTACCGGATCCGCAACCAGAACATCACCACGGACTATTTCCGCGAGGCGACCTCGACCGCCTACCTGGTCGGCCAGGGCGACCGGTCGTGGTTCGAGGCGCGCGGCTACTACTTCAAGGGCCTGTCGAGCTTCGACTGGCAGAAGCAGCAGCCGATCGTTGCGCCGGTGATCGACTATGACAAGCGCGTCAACGGCCCGGCCGAGATCGGCGGCGAGGTCCGGTTCCAGGCCAACATCACCAGCCTGACCCGTGAGACCACCCAGTTCCAGGGCCTGCCCCGCACCTCGAGCTACCTTTTCTCGCCGAGCGTGAACGGCGTCAGCTTCCCGCTCTACCAGACCTGCACGGTGTTCCAGCGCGGCCTGTGCGCCATCGACGGGCTCGCCGGCACCAACACCCGCGCCTCGGCGGAACTGTCCTGGCGCCGGAGCTTCATCGACGATTGGGGCCAGAAGTTCACGCCGTTCGCGTATCTGCGCACCGACGCGTTCTTCACCAACCCGAGCTTCTCCGGCTACCAGAACGACCTCGCCCCCCAGGTCGCCAAGATCGACGACGGCTTCGCCGGCCGGGTGATGCCGGCGGTCGGGCTCGATTACCGCTACCCGTTCGTCGCCAATTTCGGTGCGCTCGGCGTCCACACCCTGGAGCCGATCGGCCAGATCATCGCGCGCCCGTCCGAGACCCGGATCGGCCGCCTGCCGAACGAGGACGCCCAGAGCCTGGTGTTCGACGACACCTCCCTGTTCGAGTGGGACAAGTTCTCCGGCTACGACCGGGTCGAGGGCGGCGTGCGCACCAATCTCGGCGGCCAGTATTCCGTGGTGACGCCCTCGGGCTGGTACACCAACGTGATGTTCGGCGAGTCCATCCAGCTCGCCGGGGTGAACTCGTTCCGCCGGGGCGACATCGCCAATGTCGGGCTGGATTCCGGCCTGGAGACCCGGCGCTCCGACTTCGTCGGGCGGTTCCAGGTCTCGCCGAACCAGAACATCACGTTCATCACCCGCGCGCGGTTCGACCAGTCCGACTTCCACGTCGCCCGGCTCGAAACCGGCGCAACGGCGCGGTTCGCACCGTTCCTGCCGCTCACCGTCTCGGCGTTCTACTCGTATTACGAGGCGCAGCCGCTGCTCGGCTACAGCCATTACCGCGAGGGCGTGACCGCCAGCGCCACCTACAACATCACGCCGAACTGGTTCGTCTCCGGCTCGCTCCTGGTGGACCTGACCCACTACCTCGATATCCGGAACACCTACACGGACGCCCTCTCGGCCTACCTCGCCAACCCGATCGGAACGGTGCCGACCTACCAGAATCCGGGCCGGTTCTACCTCTCCGGCGCGAGCTTCGGCGGCGGCTACCAGGACGAGTGCACGACGATCTCGCTCAACTACATCAACTCGCCGATCGCCACCGCGACCGGCGTCCGCGAGCGCAACCAGACCGTGCTGCTCCGCCTCGAGCTGAAGACGCTGGGCGAAGCGGATCTGCGCCAGAACGTCGGCACCGCCACCACCGCGGACGGCATCGCCACCGTGCGGTAGTTTTTTGGGATTCTTTGGGGAGCCGGTCCTGGCTCGACGTGCGCCCTCCCTCCCCCCTCTGCGGGGGAGGGTGGCCCCCGAAGGGGGTCGGGAGA
>NZ_BPQU01000027.1 GCF_022179445.1 Methylobacterium mesophilicum
TGCTCCGGAAAAACCTGGTCCCTCACCCCAACCCTCTCCCGCACGGGAGAGGGGGCGCGTCGAAGCTTTCGCAAACCGATGTGTGAACATCGTAGCCCGCAGAGGGGGAAGGGAACGGGCTCGGGGCCAGCCTTGGCCCTCATCCAGCAGCGAGGCGTGAATATCCCAGCCCGCACGGGCGAGGGGACCCGCGCCTCATCCGGCTGCCTACGAATCCGGTCGCCCCCCGGTGAGCCGGGCAGGGCGCCTCAGGGCTCCGGCCAGGCGGCGCTCGACCGGTAGGTGCGCTTCAGGAAGTCGAGGAACGCCCGGGTCTTGCCCGGGACGAAGGCGCGGCTCGGATAGACCGCATAGATGCCGGCCTGCGCAGCGGCCGTGTAGGCGGGCAGCACCACCTCCAGCAGGCCGCTGCGCAATTCCGCGTGCACGTCCCAGGTGGAGCGCAGGGCGATGCCCAGCCCGCCGATCACCGCCTCGCGCACGACCTCGTTGGAATGGGTGCGCAGCGGCCCGGCGGCGCCGACCGTGCAGGGCCCGTCCGGCCCGACCAGCCGCCACGGGTTCTGGTTCTCGGTGGCGAGGCAGACATGGCCGCGCAGGTCGTCGAGGCCGGCCGGGCGCCCGGCCGTGTCGAGGTAGCTCGGGCGCGCGCACAGCACCCGCCGCACCGGGGCGAGGCGCAACGCCGTCAGCCCGGAACTCTTCAGGGCGCCGACCCGGATCGCGAGATCGTAGCCGCGCTCCACGATGGGCTCGAAATCGTCGCTGAGTTCCAGGTTCAGGACGATCTCGGGATGGAGCGTGAAGAAGGCCCGCAGGTGCGGGACGATGTGCAGCCGCCCGAACGAGGTGGGCGCCGTCACCCGCAGGGTACCCCGGGCCCGGGAGGCCCGCTGGGACACCAGGGTCTCGGCCTCCGCGATGGAATCGACGATCGGGGCGATCCGCTGGAAGAACTCCTGGCCGACATCGGTGGGGGCGACCCGCCGGGTGGTCCGGTGCAGCAGCCGCACCGCCAGCCGCTCCTCCAGCCGCTTCAGGCGCTTCGAGACCACCGCCACCGACAGGCCGAGTTCGGCCCCGGCCTGGGTCAGGCTGCCGGCCCGGACCACCCGGGCGAAGATCTCCAGGTCGCTGTGATCGTGCATGGGCGGGATCCGCATTCTCAACGCCGCGGAAAGAATCAAATCCCTTTTGCCGCCTTTTTCGCCGGAGCCAAGGGTCCTATCGCTGGGGTGTCAAAGATTCTTCACGCGCCGCTCAAGTTTTTCTGAAAGGCGCGCCAGCCCAGGGGATCGCCATGTCGGGCCTCGTCGTCGCCGAAGACCTCCGCCGCTTCGTGTCCGAGGAGGCGCTGCCCGGGACGGGCGTGGACGCGGACCGGTTCTGGTCGGGCTTCGCGGCGATCCTGCGGGATCTCGCGCCGCGCAATCGGGCGCTGCTCGACCGGCGCGACGCGCTCCAGGCCGACATCGATGCCTGGCATCGCGATCGAAGGGGCCAGCCGCACGATCCGGCGGCCTACGCGGCGTTCCTGGCGCAGATCGGCTACCTGCAGCCGGAGCCGGAGGCCGTGCGGGTCACCACCGCGGACGTGGATGCGGAGATCGCCGGGATCGCCGGCCCGCAGCTCGTGGTGCCGATCTCGAACCCGCGCTACGCCCTCAACGCCGCCAACGCCCGCTGGGGCAGCCTCTACGACGCGCTCTACGGCACCGACGCGATCCCGCAGGACGGCGACCGCGCCCCGGGCTAGGGCTTCAACCCGGCCCGGGGGGCGGCGGTGGTCGCCTACACCAAGGCGTTCCTGGACGCGGCCGCGCCGCTCACCGCCGGCACCTGGGCCGAGGCCATCGGCTTCGCGGTGACGGCGGGACGCCTCGCGGTCGATTTCGGCGGCCGGACGGCCGGGCTGGCGGATGGGGCCGCGCTCGCGGGCTACACCGGCGCCGCGCAGGCCCCCGACGCCCTCCTGCTGCGCCATCACGGGCTGCACATCGAGATCCGGCTCGACCGGACCAGCCCGATCGGCCGCACCGATCCGGCCGGCATCGCCGACGTGGTGCTCGAATCCGCCCTCTCGACCATCATGGACATGGAGGATTCGGTCGCCGCCGTGGACACCGCCGACAAGGTCGCGGTGTACCGGAGCTGGCTCGGCCTGATGCGCGGCGACCTCGTCGCGCACCTGCCCAAGGGCGGCCGCACCATCGCGCGGCGGCTCGCCGAGGACCGGACCTACACGGCCCCCGACGGCGGCCTCCTGACCCTGCCGGGCCGGTCGCTGATGCTGGTGCGCCATGTCGGGCACCACATGCTCACCGACGCCGTGACCCTGGACGGGGCCGAGATCCCCGAGACGATGCTCGACGCGGCGATCACCGCGCTGATCGCCCTGCACGACCTGAACGGAGCCCGGCGCAACAGCCGGGCCGGCTCGGTCTACATGGTCAAGCCGAAGCTGCACGGGCCCGACGAGGTGGCGTTCGCGGTGGCGCTGTTCGGCCGGGTCGAGGCGCTGCTCGGGCTGGCGCCCCGGACCCTGAAGATCGGCGTGATGGACGAGGAGCGGCGCACCAGCGCGAACCTCCGGGCCGCGATCGCCGCCGCGGCCGACCGCCTGTTCTTCATCAACACCGGCTTCCTCGACCGGACCGGGGACGAGATCCACACCGCGATGGAGGCCGGCCCGGTGGTCCGCAAGGATGCCATGAAGGCCACCGCCTGGATCCGGGCCTACGAGGACGGCAACGTCGATGCCGGGCTGGCCTGCGGGCTGCCGGGCCACGCCCAGATCGGCAAGGGCATGTGGGCCGCCCCCGACCGGATGGCGGCGATGCTGGCCGCCAAGGGCGACCACCCGGAGGCCGGCGCCAACACGGCCTGGGTCCCGTCCCCGACCGCGGCCACGCTCCACGCGCTCCACTACCACCGGACCGACGTGCGCGCCCGTCAGGAACAGCTCCGCGACCGGGCGCCCGCGACCCGGGCCGCCATGCTGACCCTGCCGCTCGCCACGGAGCCGTTCTCACCGGAGGCCGTCCGCGAGGAGCTCGACAACAACTGCCAGGGCATCCTCGGCTACGTGGTCCGCTGGATCGACCAGGGCGTCGGCTGCTCGAAGGTGCCCGACATCCACGATGTCGGGCTGATGGAGGACCGCGCCACCCTGCGCATCTCCAGCCAGCACATCGCCAACTGGCTGCGGCACGGGATCGTGGACCGCGCGCAGGTCGCCGAGACCCTGCGCCGGATGGCCGGCATCGTGGACCGCCAGAACGCCGGCGACCCGGCCTACCGGCCGATGGGACCGGGTTTCGACGGGCCGGCCTTCCGGGCCGCGCAGGCCCTGGTCTTCGAGGGCGCGGCCCAGCCGAACGGCTACACCGAGTTCGTCCTGCACCGCTACCGCCGGGCGGCGAAGCGCAGGGGTTTCAGCGACGCTTGCGCGTCATGACGTAGACCAGGAGGTTGGCGACCGCGCGGTAGAATTCCGCCGGGATTGCCTGGTTGATCTCGACCGCGTCGTACATCGCCCGGGCCAGGGTCTTGTCGACCACGATCTCGATCCGGTGCTTCTCGGCGATCTCGCGGATGCGCAGGGCGAGCAGGTCCTTCCCCTTGGCCAGCACCATGGGGGCGTCGCTCTCCGCCTGATCGTAGCGCAGCGCGATTGCCTAGTATAGCCTCGTACATGCTAACCCAACGATGAGCCGACCACCCCTCCACAATCAGAAAACCATTTCATCACAGCGTCTTAGGCGAGCATAGGCTACCATAGTCGGCGATGCTGGTGAAGGCGAAATTTGAAGCGTCTTTTGGAGGCGGTGTGACAGAGTGTGACCAGATCGCGAAGAAAGGACGCTCCTAACGAAGGCTGATCCGACGTCCCCGCAACAGTGGGAGGAGCGTCGAGTCACCTATCGAATTGAGCACCAGCCGACGATCCAAAGCTGGGCCGAAGCCGTAGGGGATCGTGCTTGGTGCCGCTACTAAGATGCATTGCCACTGAGAATGAGTACGCGAGACCGTCAGATTGGATCCATGCGTCGATCCGAACCACGGTTGGAGGCACACGTGGAAGACCCGCGCCCTTGGGGCCGGCATCGAAGAACGCCCACGCGACGCCATCACCGGCCATCGTGTTGCATCGGTTGGGAGACGGTATGAAACGCCAACGCTAACGATGCTGGAAGCCGATATGAGTCGATTTCCGCGCTACTAGGCTGAAATGATACACAAGAGTATAAGCAACATGCATGGCAGGCCGGCGACACGTGTTCCGACAATCTCTATTTTGAAGAATTGATTTAATAATAAACCGACCGCAGAAACTAAAATCCACGCCTCGTTACCCAAATTCAGAACTGATTGAGCGGCACTTTGTTTGGTAGTGAAGTAGAGATATTGACAATCGCTTGACCGCACAAGCAGGGCTCAATCCGATTAGGACGGTTCAACCGACCGTCAGACTCAAAATAGATTAAGGCGGAGATAATTCAAGGCGCAGTAATTTAGCCGCGATTATAATATCTATAAATCCACTCCAATATCTGACCAGCTAGAACAAATATAAACAAAGAGTAGAATACAATCTTCAACAACTGCACGCAGAACTTTAGGGCCAAATACGCACGATTAACACTGATATCTTTAACGCTAAGTTTGAGCCTTCGTGCGAATGACCGATCCATTGTGAAACCGTCAGCGCCAATACCAGAAGCAACTACCTTAGCAACAAACTGTCTAGCTTCTTGAAGTTCCGGATCTGTTACAAGATCTCGCTTTAGAACCTCCGTAACCCACCGCGGTCCTTTGTCTCCAATCGATTTACAGAACCGCTCCATTTGACCAACAGGAACAATATAGAAACCAACTCGGCTCAATCTGTCTACCAATGACACGAGTTGGGACGTAACTTCACCTTGTGGCACTACTGCCATGCCAGCATCTTTGATTGCCTCCCACGGAGACGCCTCCCTCATCGCAAGATTTATCGTTGTTATTTTACTCTTATCAACAATTTCATTATCTGGTATTTCATTAAGTACCTGGCGGACACGTTCTTTGAATCCTCTTCCGACCAGCCAAGGCTTTTTACTCTGGACCGCACTTCGAATGCTGTTAATTGGCGCCCGACACGTTTCCCAATCGATTCCATAAGCCTCAACAATACCCTTAAATGCTTTGTCACCGGCGAACACATCGAAATCGACTATAACTTTAACTGGAACCTGCACCGCGCGAAGCGCACTAACTATGACTGCAATGCGATCCTTTCCGCCGGCATAAGTATAGAACGTTGATTGATTAGATCCCAACTGAGCATCGGCAATAGCCTCATAGAATCTGCAATCGCCATCCGCCTCTGTTATAATCACCTGCCGATGGAACAACGCATTTAGTATGTTGGAATAGCGCAATATCGGGTCATTCCACAACTCCGATACCCTCTCGTTCGGCAAGTAAGTCGCCGAACATTCAGAGCCGGACCTACTG
Source organism: Methylobacterium mesophilicum (assembly GCF_022179445.1). GTDB lineage: Bacteria > Pseudomonadota > Alphaproteobacteria > Rhizobiales > Beijerinckiaceae > Methylobacterium > Methylobacterium mesophilicum. Next base: position 5,500 of record NZ_BPQU01000027.1, read on the forward strand.
AGCCTGACCACAGAAACACGATCTGGAAACTTACTCAGAAGACCCTGTATTACATCATTGCTGTGAGTAGATATGAAAACCTGTCTCTGGATGCCATTCCCCGCAGAAATGAGCTCACCAACCGCACGGGCCTGGGGCGGATGAAGAAAAGCCTCGGGCTCGTCTACTAATATTATAGATTGATTTCCTGTCCATACACGCAGCAATATCGAAGAAAAGCTCCTAAATCCATCGCCCTGTTCTTGAAGCGGATCAAGATCCTCAATCTTATCAAGATAGCTCCTTGATGATGACATTTCTTTGCCCTCGAATGGAGGGCGTTCTCCCACATATAGGGGAATAACTCGGCCAGGACTCTTGTGTATAATTAAGTCTTTCTGAAAGTACTGACGAAATATCTTACTGATTTCGAGTTCAGCTTCATAGTCCATGTATACATTATGAATTGGATGTATGCCGTACCTGTGCTTCGTTGTATCAAACGCATCGACCGGATTTGAGTCCTTTAGCCTGTTCTCCGTCGTAAGATGAGTAACGAAAACCGAACAAGGGACCCAAGACTTGGACCAGCCCCTTTCCATGCCGTTGCCGTTTCAGATTCAGATGCATTGGTGAACTCATCGTCTCGTATATAAACCTTACGATCCTTTCTACTCTTATAAGGCTCAAGTGTTTTCTCAAGAAGATCTACATCACCAACCCTTTGGAGATCCAATGACTTTATAGATTTTGTTTGCGAGTTCCTGTTTCCAATAATCTCAATAATTTCCTTAAGGCTTAGGCTCTTCCCCGAATTGTTCGGACCTACCAGAACTACAATGCTATTATCGGTAAGACTCAGCTTAGCCCCGCCGTGAAAAGCCAAATTCTTGATGTATACACTTGCAGAATTTGGGGCTGCCCCGGGCTTTATAGGATCAATCATTGACGCCGACGATAATTCATTACTCAAGATAATGTCCTAGAGTGTGAGAGTTGAAGAGCCGGTCAGGTCGACGTCGCGATAAGGTAAACTCATACGAGACACCAACGCGAGACACAGACAGTCCGCCCTGCGCGTCTCTTTAGGGTCGACTTCCACACTACAAGACGGTATGGTGGTGGGGTCTAGATCCTATCGAGACACAGGAGGCATTCATAGCGACCTACGGTTATGCGAGGGTGAGCGCATCATCTCAGAGTCTCACCATTCAGCAAGAGGCACTTGTGGCCTCAGGTTGCGATGTGATTCGATCTGAAAAGGCCACGGGGACGAAGCTTGAAGGCCGCTCGGAACTGGAAACAATCATACAATTTGCGAGGGCCGGCGATTCCATAACTGTTACGAGGATCGACCGTCTCGCCCGATCCGTTGGGGACCTCGCCACCATCGTAAAGCGGTTGGAAGCTAAGGGCGTTTCCTTACAGGTGATCGAACAGCCCATCGACACATCAACCGCTGCCGGGCGGTGCTTCCTACAGATGCTTGGTGTTTTCGCTGAGTTTGAAACGGCCATCCGGCGTGAGCGACAGATGGAAGGTGTCGCAAAGGCCAAGGCCGAAGGTGTCTACAAGGGTCGCAAACCGTCCATTGATGCTGAAAGGGTCAAGGCGCTCGTGTCGGAGGGGAAAGGGGCGACAGCGATTGCCCGTGAACTGAATGTGGCGCGAGCCTCAGTGTACCGTATAATGAATATTGCTACAGGAAGCGGCGATCGCAATAAGGACGGGCATCGCACTGAGTGTTAGGCTGCCCATATGTCGAAATTCGGCTCTAATACCAGTCTATGACTTACCTTTGATATTGGTAGAAGTTCTCGGACACAGATGCTTGAATTGATCCTCAATTGACGGCGATCCAGAGGCTGACGAATAGCCAATTTCATGCCCCTTAGCATCATATATCCTCAAATTACCGACTTCGTCTCTCCCAATAATCAAGTATCGCCCGCCAAAATTAGGGGATATATTTTGAGATTTGCAATCCGCAGAAGACCGGAATACTTTACCTGCTGTTTGGGTTAGGGTTCTATCGACGCAAGATTGCATTGCCCTAGGCTTCAAGCCGCTGCCGCCGGGAGAGTTGCGCTCACATTCTTCTGCGGCGTCTTCGCGCGTCACCGCTCCAAGCATTGTAGCGCGAGATGTGTCGGCGCCTTCCAACGATGTTATAGTTGCGCTGTAGCCGTGACTGGATAGCGAAAATGAACCAGCTGCGTACTTGATCGGTTTATTACTAGTATTCGTCACTGGCCGATCAGGGTTACCAATATCGCCGCACTTAATGTAACTTACAGAAGGTGCTCGACCCTCTATCCACTTAAATTCGGCGGGTGAAACAACTTGTATGCGAACCTTCGATGTGGTTCTTTGATCTTCTGTCTTGCACACATTTGTAAATAATAGAGATCCGCCTTGAATCTTAATACCTGATGCGTTGCATTGGTCCTCGGCGCCACCGTTCTTACCTCCGGGAAAGATGCGTAGGCGATCGTCATAGTCTGGCGTTGTAAGTTTGCAGGCCGACTTATCGAGCGCCCAAATTCCCGCGACAGATGTAAAGTCATCCGCAAAAGCACGTGACGCGATGGCCGACAATGCAATTGCCATCGAGGCAATAGATATGCTTCGCATAAAGTCCATGAGATTTTCTCCGGTGCTATTCAACAGAATACAACACAATTGATTTCAATATCCGAGACAGCAACCCTTGTGCTGGCGCCCAACTGATGTTAAGGTTTTTTGGAGGCTGTCATATGACACAGAACGATAATTGGCATGTTGGATCGGCAATCTTTGGATCACATAGCGGATCAATCTCAAAGCCTGCTGTGCGTACATCGCGAAGCCATCCACTGGAAGTTGCGTCCATACCTGTAGGCACGAAAGGTGGCAGGATCGGAGTTACGTTCTGTCCGGGCAAGAAGGGGCCATCCGCCTTTGGTGCCCCTTGGAATCGTGATCTTACGGTGGACATAGAGGCCATTCGGGCTTGGGGCGCATCATCCGTTCTGACGCTCATCGAACCCCATGAGTTTGACCTACTTTCCGTGAAAGGCTTGCCAGATGCGGTCAGAGCGGCTGGCCTCGTATGGCATCAGGCACCAATCCCTGATGTCAGCATTCCGGGACCGGCCTTCATTGCGGCTTGGCGGTCGATAGGGCCTCGCATCTCAGAACAGTTACGTACGGGTGGGTCCATCGTGGTTCACTGCCGGGGCGGCCTTGGTCGGGCCGGTATGGTGGCTGCCATGCTATTGGTGACGATGGGCGAGGATCCGAGACGAGCAATCGAACGGGTGAGAGCGGTTAGGCCAGGGGCTATCGAGACGCCAGCACAGGAAGCCTACGTTCTCAGTCAGGAGGCGCCGAATGTCTGAGGCGATCCGCGACCGTGCCATTGGAGCGTTCATTGGCCTTGCGGTGGGTGACGCTATCGGAACCACACTTGAGTTCGAAGCGAGGGACGCCAAACCGCCTGTCGATAACATGGTCGGCGGTGGTCCATTCAACCTCAAGCCTGGTCAGTGGACGGACGACACGGCTATGGCCCTAAGCCTAGCTGACTCGCTCATAGCCTGTGACGGCCTGGACGAACACGATCTGATGGAACGCTTCTGCCGCTGGTACGAGAGCGGTGAGAACAGTTCTACGGGAGCGTGCTTCGATATCGGCATCACGACACGTCAGGCACTGGAACAGTTCCGACGGACGGGAGATCCGATAGCTGGTCCAACCGACGCCAGGACCGGAGGAAACGGATCGATCATGAGGCTCGCCCCGGTGGCTTTGCGCTATTGGAATGATCCCGAACGCCTGAGGGATGTTAGCCGTCGCCAGAGCTACGTGACCCATGGCGCTGACGAGCCCGTAGACGCCTGTGAAGCCTTAGCGACGGTCCTGGCCTCACTGATCGAGGGCAAGCCGCTCAGGGACGTTCTCTCAGCCTCGCACGGGCCATTCTGTTTTGGTGTTCAAGCGATCATGGATGGATCGTACCGGGGTAAGCCACGATCCGCGATCCGTTCGTCTGGCTACGTGATCCACACCGTCGAATCGGCCCTCTGGTGCGTATCGGAAACGACAACCTTCCGTGACGCTGTCCTCCTGGCAGTGAACCTAGGGGACGATGCGGACACGGTGGGGGCGGTGACCGGCCAGATAGCGGGGTCGGCATACGGATTATCAGGCATTCCTCAGGAATGGGTCAATCGACTTGCTTGGAACGAACGGTTGGCCGACGTGGCGAACCAGCTATTCAGCGCCAGCATCAGGGCGTGACGATTTCAAAATCTATGCCCCCATGCTCCCATGTTGCGTCCCACTCACCACCATCCTCGAATCGGAAGCCGAAGCACAAGGCCCAATCCATCCAGTCCGTCTGTTCCTGCCATTCGTAGAATTCACCCGTGTCAGCGAATGGCCGGTCGAACGTCATCTGGAACTGCGCATAGGCTGAGATGGTAGGGATCGGACCATTCTCGAAACTGACTGAGGATAGTCCAATAGCCTGTGCGTGAATGGGGCCCTTGGAGTTTAGCAATCCTCCCGCATAATGCTCAGGCTCCGGTTCGATCCTAGCGTAAAGCATGGGTTCGATGGTGGCCCGCACGAACACCCAATGATCCTTCGACCAAGAGCGGCGCCTACCCTGTTCCTGCCATAGCTTCTCGCATTGGATGAGAGCGGGCGGGAGAATGGGTGCAGGATCCTCAGAAAAATCCGGCATACCGCTTTTGAGGCGGGCCATGACAGTGTGCAGGTGCATGACGGACCATACCAGAAGCGGCGTACGGAGCGTCGTCCTTTTGGTAAAAAAGTTTCACCCACTAAATCTCGAATTAATAATCAGCTTGAATTTCGGATCGACTATCCCACACCCATTTTCGCCACCGCAGACTCGACTGTTAAACACATTTGGCGCCCGCCAAAAACTATTTTCTGCAAGTAATAGTATTGAAATAGCTCCCACCTCTTGCGTCTGAGGCGCTACGGATGGACCTGCCCTGCAACAGGTCCCAAACCCAAGCGTGACTAAAATCCAGATTACCAATCGGCAAAACCGCGCCGTCAAGGAGCGAGGCGGGCTTCAAACCCATGAGCTTGCAAAATGCTCGCTGATATGTCTCGGGATTACAATTATTCACAGTACAAGCCGCATAATAGATCGGGATACGCTCAGATGACTTATCGACAAAGGAATAGATCGGTCGCTCAAAGACAAATACTTCGTATCCGTAAGAACTATCCGACTGCACAAAGTCGTGCTTTATTTTTCTTCTTTCAATGCTATTGTCCGATATCTTTGTGGAAGCGTCACTATCCATTTTGTCAAAGTATCCATGAAGACAACTAGCGTTTCCATCAAGAAGCTGCCAAATCATTCTTGTTTCGCCGCTGATTATGCTAATCCTATAATAACATACAGCATTGCGAAATTCGACTTTGGCGTTGCCGCCAAATGATCCGTCATTCTCTATCGCACCTTCACCATTGACGTTGCCCGAGTATAGATCATAGCCGCCAAGCGAATTCGGCACGATCTTGACTTGATAACCACTCTCATTAACCCAACCACCTGCAATCCTACCAATCTGCGCTTGCGCTGGAGCCGAAAACATAAAGGCCAGGGATAAAATCGGTACCTGAAAAGAATGCCACGAATGTATACTTACAAGAGATGAAATTGTGGGCTTCATAGCCCTGACGCGCGAAAAGAAACCAGAATATAAGTTTTTGGGCACTAGCCTGCCATCCGCCGATTGGACACCCTTGAAGGCTGCCGCATGACCGTAGTATCTGACGCAAGCGATACCATCGTGACGCGGCTTAGGCAACAAGAGTGTAGGCAATGTCAACAAAGCGTTGCATCAACATAGGTCGACTGTTTGTCCTCTTGGGTTGTTATTCGATAGCGGAGACGACTACTATTCATGAAGCATCCGCGCAGACAAGACGGCCGGAGTGTTTCGGCGAGATCGTTGACTGGCGGCAAATCCATAAGGGTAAAGTCTTGGTTATTGGAGTTCAAATCAAGATTGATGGAGAAGACGGCGTTCCAAGGGATCTATTCGTCAAATTTGGCGGCCAGGTGTTGCGGGACAATGGATACTCGTCGGATGGCAGACTAGTTAGTCTTGATTTGATCCAAAGAACGACTGTGCCTGGTGGAACCGATACGGCGGTTGTGCTTTTCAAAGAAACAGACGTACTACAAGTGTTGAGTTTAGCGCCGGGAAAAGTCTCCTGCTATGTACAATGATAAACCTAGCCATTGACACCCACAGTCTCTCCCTTGAAAATCCTCCAACGAAAAGCTATGCGTCTTCGACGCGGGAAACTTAGCCGACTCCATAAGTATCAATGCAAAAATGAGAGACGTAGGTTTAGTGATGTGCAATCGACACCTTATTTGTGGCGTTCTCGTTAGCTCCATAATCTCAACAGCTGCATATGCTCAGAACGTCGGTCGAATAGAAGGCAAATGGAGCAATCAAAGCGGCTATAACATCACCATAGAACAAGACCAATTTGGTGGATGGAATTTATGGGGAAGTGCAGGTCAGGGTTCGATACAAAGAGACGGCCGGCGTGGCGGAAACATAAGGGTCGAAGCTGAAAGAATGGCATGTTGGTTCCGCGCCAGTGTACTTCGCGGCGACCAAGATATGCGCTGGCAGCTAATTGAAGGCCGTGGCTCAAAGTGTGAAGATCTCAACGGAATTTTTAACCGTCTAGCCGACTAATAACGGAGTTGATTTTTGACTGCAGTTTCTAAATTCAGTTTTTCCTTGCTTTGCGTTCTTGCATCTTCTGCGGGAGCAATAGCAGAAACGCCCAGTTTTATCGTGGGTGATTGGATTGATTCTGCTGGACATAGGATTAGTTTTCACATCGACGGTAATGTTGTACGCGACGGCGTAGATCCCGGCAAGTTTTCTCATTCATCCGAAGGGGGCGGGAATTTCGCTCTTTCATTTGGAGAGAGTAGGTGCGTCTACCTGGTGTCTCGCCTGTCGGATGGCAATATAACGTTTGGGCTGCGAAGATCCGTTCCTCCAAAAGCAACGTGTTTTTATGGAAAGCTTGAAAGGGAAAGTGCATATTACTCAAAACCTAATGCTAAAGATCCTGAAATCGGTTCGTCGGGAACGAACGGAAGCAGCGCGGTAAAATCAGAACAAAAGCTGAAACCGGCTAAATTTTCGGTGCAGGTACTCGAAACACTTGTCGTTTCGAAGGATGAGCATAACTTATCTGGATCAACAACTTTCCTGTGCGCCGGTCAAAACGTTGATATAAAGATGATCGTCAAATTCAAAGACGTGAAGTCGGTCCGTGAGGGCGAATATCTTGCACAGCACGAACTTATGAAACAGCTAGGTTTGCTTGGCATCAATACCGAGGCTTTCAGCCTTGAATAAGTTGCGGTGACCTGATGTGAAATTTTAAATCTTGTTGACACATCAGCACAGCAACTAAACGATGGCTAGGTTTTTTAATAGTATCATAGGCACAACATTTGCGAGTTTGGGGCGAATAACTTGTTAGATGCGGCATAGGTTCTCAATTCGATAGTCCTCTTTCTGACCATGCCCGTACCCAAGGCATTAGCTGTTCTACGGTCGCGGTGTTGAGTCAACGCTTCCACCTACCGTAGCGGATGGGTCGTTACCGCCTCCTGGGGCACCGACCACCCTCACGTTCGAGTTAGATACGCTCTCTCCTTGTCGGATGGGAGCATCGGGTTCGACGGACGCCTTTGGAGTAGCCGGCTGATTGGTCGGAGCGGTTGCGGATGGTGCTGAGCCGGTTGGAGCCGTACCCACCATCCCCGAACTGGGGGTCGCTCCAGGCGTGATGGTGCGGATGGCTTGCCCCTTGGCATCCAGTCCGGTTCGTTCCTGTTTGGATACGGGAACGACGGTTGATGCCCGCTTGTCCTGAGCCCCCTGCGGACGAGGGCCATACCCTACCCATAGCGAAGTCAGAACGACCGATACGATTGCGAGACCGGCGCTAAGGAACAGCGTGGATCGGATCAATCTTACCCCCTCATTGGCTGGCAGCGTTGTGCCGCATCGTCATGGCACATTCGGGGCATATGGCGTCGATGGGGACCACCGTGTCAGCCACGATTCTCATAAGTGTTCTGAGGTTGGGGTCGGCGCGCTGCGAGAGTGTTAGCCCCTAGCTTTACCCCTATGCCGCACGATCATCGCTCAGGGTGGTGTAGGACCGGCACAAGCCAACAAGGGTATGGTGAAGGGTTCGGAACTGTTCTGAGCCGTCACCGACCATGGCAAAGGCTCATTGCCCTATCGCCATGAGACCGTGCTCTTACCGAAGACCCATTCCTCATAACAGTAATGAAGAACGGATACGGGGCACCCTTGAAGCGGAACCCCTACGAAGCATCAGGCCGCTAGAGCCGTTTCACCACAGGCTTTGCACAGACCGTCGGTAACGTACGCGATCAAGTTATTATAATCAGCATTGGTCTCAGCCTGATCGATGGCTAGAAGACACTGACAGTCTTTCAGAGCATCGACGACGGCGGACCGGTAATTGGGACGAACTTTTCCATCACCGCCCATTATAATGTCAATATTTTCAAGAACATCCTCAAAGACATACATCATACGCTTATATTCAAATGCCTTGTCACCATCACTGATGAATGACCGGTACCTAGCTTCGGAACTTCCCCGTATAAGCATCTTACACAGAACATGTCTATAATCGCTACTTGTTCCGTAGCTCGCAGCGAGGAAATCTTCGAGAATGAAATCGTAATCAGTGTTAAACATGTCTATCTATCCTATCTGATGTGAATATTTTCGAAAGTTGAGCCGAAGCACCGCAAACATGCTCGGAAATTTTCGGCCCATTAGGTGAAATGACTTTGTATAATGAACTTATTTCCAGTAGCGGCTCATGTACCTTCCCTTGTCGGAAAATCTATCCTTCTTTGATTTACTTTCATTGGCAGCTTGAGTTAAAGCAACATCAGCATCGAACCTCTCAACACCAGCACTCATTAGCGTAAGTGCGAAATTAAACATGGCCTCATTGCTACCCGTTGGTCGGCCCGTTTTGGGATTGATTGCGTTGATGGCAGCTCGGTAACGTGACATTCCTGCATCGATAATCCGTCGATGCTCATTGGTTTGACTGGCTATTCCACTTACTGTTATAATTTCAGCACCAAAGTCTTGATCGAAGCGAGTGATGATAGGATTATTGATCCAATCCGCCACAGCAATAGGGTTTCTGTTTTTCTTATAATGGAAGTAGAAACCGGATCCTTCTCTAGGTTGACACGGGAGGTAGAAGGCGCTCACGACGTTCGGCTTGTTATCGATCCCATGAAGCTTGCGCTCGCCCTTCGGTCGCCTATCATTGAGTCCGTAGTATCCTGCATTTTCGATCCGCTGAACAATCTGATGCCATAAGAACTTGTAGGTAGCAGGGGACATCACATCGTCAGTTAGAAACACGGCCCGATAACGTGGCTTATCAGACGTGTGACTATAAGAGTTGTAACAGATCATTTCGATATGCGGGAAGATACGGGTCAAACTCAGATGCTTTAGCTCGGTGTCATCCAGATCGAGATACACGTGCCTCCCCCATAACGCATTGTTCTCAGCCCTCAAGCTATTAGTGTTCGACACCGGGACGCACAATGCAGGCATGATGAGGTTGTTATCGTCTTTGTTTGCCAATGACCTTTTGTGCAATCCCTTCATGTATTTGCCGAAATTCTCATTAATCATAGTGATTGGAAATGACATGCCTTCGGATTTACTGATAATTATAGATCCTTGATATGCTGTCACGTTTTCTCTTATAGTGTTATAAGCTATATCGTGACAGGACATGTGATATCCGGCTTCAATTATGCGTTCATGGCCCAATTCGTACCTTTCAACCAATCCTTCCTGTTCCTGTTTCAAGCGTTGCCTTCTAGCCCTTTGCCGCTCAGTCGCGCTCTCATACTGTTTGGTCCTACCCGGCTTCTTCGGCTTACGATCATCCACACCTAGAGAATGAACGCGAGAGCCGGGAAACAACTGTGACTGCCACTCGGCATTCTGCCGGTCAGGCAGAATTACCATCTTTCTATTATTGTTATTTGGATCCCGTATCGAAATGCGCCCTAGTGACTGGTATGTATTCAAATAGTCATGTGCAATCTTCTGTTCTGTCTTACAAATACCTGCAAAGTCTTCAAGAAATTCAGCGTCGTGATTGGGGAGGTTGAACGCAGTAGTGATTACGATCCGGTCGTGATGTTGGAAATCATTACGTCCATGCGAGAAATGAGGAAGCTTTTCATTCCCTGGCAGTTGCCCAAAAGGACTTTCGGTCTCGAACACCTTATTGTCTAGCCAACAGAACGGCTGACCTTCTAATAAGTTTATCGCCCTATCAAGAAACTTTCCTCTTATGCTACCATCTTGAGATTGGGCATATAGGGACCAATTCGTTTCTGAGCCATAATAGAAGTCAATCTTTTCGCCGTTTAAATGCTCTCGATACCGCAGTTTAGACAGAGCATCCTCATCATCTATGAACCTAACGCCGTTCCGCTTAAACCATTTGTATAACAGGGTGTCCTGCGCTCTTGCTCCCAACATTCCCACTGAACGAAAGCCTTCGAACGTCTCCGGCTTAAGCAAGGAAAATATCCTTAAGTACGAATCATCACCCCTGCCTTTGAGGAGATCTTCGTATTGTTCTCGTTTTACAAAAGTTCGGTAGTTCCGATTCAGAAACAATTGAGCGACGGGTCGAAGCACGCCATCAATCTCGTCGTTCTTCCGATTTTCAGCTATCGTTCTTATGGCACCGTTGTCCCTGATTACGACTTCTCCGAACGTAGAACCTCGCGGCACTATCTCTATCGCATTTGTTAGATTAGTGTGGTTGCGAGGAACTTGTTTAGATACTGAAATAAATCCTTTCGGTATCTCGTCACATTGAACGTGGAAGTGCCCCGCATTCACGAGCGCCGGCAGATTTTCGAATGAGGCAAATGTTGAAAGAACGATATGCGGGCCATCAAACGGCCTTTTCATATGCTCAAATAAACTACCTACTGCTCTATTCGGCCGAGTCTTGCTGTTAATTATTTCGACGTGCACGGAGGGATCGATCTGCCTTAAGCAGCGTGCGGTTTGGTCGTTTAGATCCAAAGTCGGCTGCAATATTAAGGTCGTCTCTCCTGATGCAGCTAATGTTATTGAATCCTTGGCAATCAAAGTCGTCTTGCCAGCCCCGAATGAGGCGGCAACAGTATTAATGTCTAACATCGTTGTAAGATTATCTCTGTTTGATCTGCAATGACTGCCGTCTCTTTAATCAGAGAAGGATAATGTCTGTATCGCAATTTGGTTGGAATATGCCTGATCGGCCACCTGAAAGAGCAGCGCATTCAAACGATTAGAAGGTGACAGCGCCACAACGTTAACCGAAAGTCAATGAGAACGATTTCTTACTGCGTTCCTATGTTTTGAGTTTTCGGAATCATTCAGAAAATCCTGGCATCATAACTTTAATGTCTGACGATGCCGGCCCTCAATCTTAAATTGACTGAAAGCAGCTCTAAATAGGTACCTGAGGTATTCGGATTAATATATCCAAGAAACGCGCTATTTGATTGGTATAAACCGGTTCCGCTTGGGGATCACACCGGACTCTTACATAAGACGGTGAGTCGGTTGTTGATCTAGAAGCTCAATCTTCTGTAATCAACTGTGGAAATGCGGCGATTCAAACGTATATCGAGAGTTCATTCCTCTCCATTTGTACTTGAAAGTCCCCGATTAAGAGTGTGCTATGAGAACTAATAACTAGACTTGAGTCCTTCGCTCATTGGGTAGGCTGCGGCTTTAGCTGAAAGATCCTTGAATGCAGGCGACAGCGGCAATTAGTGTTCTGAACATTCCTTGCCGCATGTCTGTTCTACGGATTTTTATTAAAAATTGCAGCGAGTTTCGCGGCTACATTTGCAGGTTTGATATGAGTGTATCTTTTTAGCATTTTATAATCGCGGTGGCCTGAAATCATTGCTACCTCAGGGATACTAAGTCCATATTCGAAATGCCGAGAAATACCCTCGTGTCTTAGATCGTGCCATCGCAAATTTCGGATTTCAGCGGCCTTTAATAACTCTACCCACCAGGAATTCAACGTATAATAATTTACTGAAATTATTTGGCTTTCAGAATCTATTCTTTCAATTGAACTCAGGATATCTATCGCCCTAGGCGTTAACGGAATCGTTCTTGGATAGTCATTCTTTGTCTTGGGGATATAGAGCGTTGATTGATTGAAATCAATATCTACCCACTTCGCATTGAGTAGCTCACCTTTCCTCATTGCAGTCTCAATGGCTAATTCAATAATATGTATCATGGACCTCCGACCTCTTTGACGATCATTTTCGACAATTCTGTTCCATTCTTCTTGTGAAATACGCCGCTCTCTGTTGTTTCGAACTTTTGGCTTCCTCACACTCTTAAATACGTTCGTTGGTAAGCGAAGCCCCCATTCGCTTTGGGCGATGGTCAAACAATGTGATCCGATAGAAAGCTCTCTCACGACCGTCGCAGGTTTAACTGTTTTCAGTCGTTGGTCTCTGTAGCGGGCAACGTCCGCTTCACACAAATTGTCAATCTTTATATTGTAGATATGTTCTCTTTGAAATCTTTTGAGTATCGATTTCTCTCTTTTATACCAATATCTTTTTGAAAGAATTTCGATGAAATATCTTTCGAGCAAATCTCCGACAGTCTTTCTATCACAGGTTGGTTGGTTTGTTATTTCGGGGCTGAGGTATTTTTCTGTTTCCGTTGCCTTAGACCATATAACAGCTTCGGTCTTTGTTTTGAAGGTTTTAGTTATGGGCTCGGATCCTTTGATTCTTACCTGAACCTGAAATTTCCCATTCCTCTTCCTAATCGTCGCCATTGTCATCCTCATTGTGACCGACATTGTGCCCGGACGCATGAATCTAAGGCTTTCGATGGAATTCGATGGGGTTTGAACGACCGGTAAGCCGTTGTTTTACAATGATTTTCCCATCAACTAGCGTGAAGGAACGCATAGCAGCGCGATTGCCTAGTATGGCCTCGTACATGCTGACGCGGGCGGGGATCGACGAGGCACGGATCACCCGGATCGAGGGCGCCGCCGACCGGATGCCGCGGAACATTGCGGACCCGAAGGCGCCGGAGAACCGCCGGATCGAGATCCTCCTGCAGGGCGCGTCGGGATGAGGCGGATCGCGCGAAGCGCCCTCGGCGCCCTTCTCACCCTGTGCCCGTATCCGGTCTGCGCAGATCCGGAGCCGCCGGCGACCGAGACGGCGCAACCTCCGGCGTCCGATGTGTCCCGGCCGGCACCGGCCGCAGACCCGCAGGCCCGGAAGGCCGGCCCGGTCGAGTGGGTGCGCACGCTGCAATTGCTGCAGGATCGGATCGCCGTCGGGTCCCTGGCGGCACACGAGAGCCAGCCGGTGCTCATGGCCCGGATCGAGGGCGATCTCCTCATGGCCCCGCCGGAGGTCTGGGCCGATCGGCATAACGTGCAGGCGGCCATCGTCTTCGCCCTGAGCGGCGGCGGCCCGGCGATCCTGCGGCGCCTGACCAAGAAGGACAGCCCAGACACGCCCGAGACGAATCTCGCGCGCGGTGCGCTGGCCTATATCGACGGCCAGGAGGCCGAGGCGAGCCGCCTGCTCAAGGACATCGACACGGCGACCCTGCCGCCGACGCTCGCCGGGGCGATCGCCCTCACGCAGGCCGCCCTCACGGTGAACGAGAACCCGGTCCGCGCGATCGACCTCCTCGATCGCGTCCGCCTGCTGTTGCCGGGGACCCTCGTCGAGGAAGGCGCGCTGCGCCGCGAGATCTTCGCGCTCGGGCAGGGCGGCGACCTGAAGAAGTTCGAAGTGCTGGCCATCCAGTACCTGCGCCGCTTCCAGCACTCGATCTACGCGGGCAACTTCCGGCAACGCTTCGCCTTTCAGCTGACGCAGCTGAATTTCGGCCAGGACGAGGCCCGCTTCGCCGCCTTCACCCGGATCATGAACGAACTCGCGCCCGAGAGCCGGCGGGACCTCTACCTGCTGATCGCCCGGACGGCGGTCCAGGAGGGCAAGACCGGCACGGCCCTCATGGCGTCCGACAAGGCGCTGCTGTTCTGCGCCCCGGACAGCCTGGAGGAGACGCAGGCCCAGCTCTACCGCGCCGCCGCCGAGATCGTGACCCTGGCGACGTTCCAGACGGCCCTGCAGAAGCTCAAAGCGGTGGACCGGGCGAGGCTGCCGGCGCGCGACGTCCAACTCCTCGACGCCGCCCTGTCGATGGCCGACCAGATCGGACGGGGGCTGGCCCGGTCCGCCACCCCGCCGGATGCCGAATCGTCGAAGCGTGCGCAGGTCCAGGCGGCAGCCGACGAACCCGGCAGCCTGATCCCCAAAGCCGAGGCCATGATTGGCCGGATCGATCAACTCCTTCGGAAGTCAAACCCGTGAATCCGATCTCCGCCGCGGTTCCGAATCCCACCCCGAAGCCGGATCGCGAGATCGTGCCGGCCAATGCGAACGGCGATGCGCCGCAGCAGGGGACGGGACGCGAGAGCGCCTTCGGGACTGTCCTGCGCGAGCTCTCGGGGACCGGTCCGGCGTCCCCGGCCAAGGACGACGCCGCGAAGGCCAAGCCCGACGACGCCGAGGGCGATGCTGTTCCGGAGGCAACCGTCGCGGCCCCGGCCGCACCCGGAATGCCGGCAGGCTCTGCCGCAGCCCTGGTGGCAGATCTCCTGCGCGTTGCGGCACCGCCCGCTCTCACCGCGGCTTCTTCCGAATCCGCGACGGCCACCCGGGATCGGCCTGCTGCGGCACCGACCGTTCCCGGAACCGGAAGCCTGTCGGCGTCCGCACTCGGTTCCACGGGAGCGCCGGTTCGCGAACCGTCATCGGGATCCGCATCGGCCCTGGCCGGGAGCGTGGATGCGGACCCACCCCACACGAACGAGGCCACGCGCGCGGACGGACCCACAAGTACGGATGAGGCCACGCATGCGGACGAGCCCGCGCGCAGGAACGAACCTGCGCCCACGGACGGCCCCACGCGCGCAGACGGCCTCACGCGGGCGGACAGACCCACGCACGCGGAAGGACCCACGCCCGCGGACGTCGCGAAGGTCCTTCGCGCCGCTGCGGGCAACGTCGCGGTGCTGGGCCGCGCGGTTCATTTCCAGCCCGTCGTCGCGGGCGGCGCGCCGGCGCCCGAGCCTGCGAGCGCGGGGCCGGCAGAGCCTGCCGGCCCCGCGCTCGGCGTCCTCGATCCGCAAGGCACCCGGTCCGCGCTGCCGGCCCTGAATGCCGCGGCGGCGCTGAAGCTTCAGCCGCCGGTCCGGTCGGAGCCGGATCCGCGGCGCGCGGCCACGGCAATCGACGCCGAGGCCGGCCCCCAGAAGCCGGTGGGCATCGCACCCGCGCCGGGCCGCGTGGTCTCCGGGGTCGAGCGGGCCGTTCTCGCCTCCATCGGCGAGCACGCCGAGGATGCCGCGGCGTCGGCCGGATCATCGCGCGACGGGACCGGGACCGCCACGAGCCTGCCCGCCGGATCATTGCCGATGATCGCCACGGCCATCCGGGAGGAGCTCGAGCGCGCGACCGCGGCCGCCGCCGCGCAGGGCCGGATCCACGCCGATCCGACGGCCGGCGGCGTCCCGGACGGGCCGCTGCGCGTCCTCAAGATCCAGCTTCGGCCGGAGGATCTCGGGGTCGTCACCGTGGAGATGCGGCTCTCCAACGGCCAGCTCGAAACCCATCTACGCGCCTCGCAGCCGGAGACCGCCGCGCTGCTGCACAAGGATGCGGCGATCCTCACCGACCTCCTGAGCCACAGCAGCTACCAGGCCGAGGTCACCGTCGGGCAGGCGCGCCCCGCCGAGGCGTCGACCGCGTCGGGCGGCTCGCAATCGCAGGCGTCCCCGTCGTTCGCCGACGGCGGGGCCCGCCCCGGCAACGAGGGCGCCAGACAGCGGCAGGACGCGCAGCGCCAGGCCGGCAACAGACGCGACGGAGAACGGACGGATGAAGCGGTACGTCCTCGCGACGGCGGCATTTATCTCTAGCGCTGTCCCGGCCGCCGCGAATGTCTGCGAGGCCGAGATGGGGCGCGCCTCCGCCCGCTACGGCGTGCCGCTGGGCGTGCTCTACGCCGTCGGCCTGACCGAGACCGGCAAGCGCGGTTCCCTCCAGCCCTACGCCATGAACATCGCCGGAACCGCCTATTTCGGGACGGGGCCGCGGGACGTGATCGCCCGCTTCACGGAAGCGCGCAGCAAGGGCATCCGCCTGATCGACCTCGGCTGCATGCAGATCAACCACCTCTATCACGGCGGCAAGTTCGGCTCGGTCGAGGCCATGATCGACCCGCACGCGAACGTCGAGTACGCCACCCAATTCCTCCAAGAGCTCAAGAAGCGCGAGGGCAGCTGGACGATGGCGGTGGCCCGCTACCATGCCGGGCCGAACAACAATGCGGCGCAGAAACAGTATATCTGCCGGGTTGTCGCCAACATGGTCGCGACCGGATTCGGGCAATGGACCCCGGCGGCGACGCAGTTCTGCCGGTGATGCCCCTTCGACCGGGGGTGGCCGCGGCCACGCTCGGTCACGGTGGCCGGCGCCGATCCGCCCCGCGGCAGGTCGCGTCGCTTTCGACCTTGCGTCGAGAGACGCGGACGAGAAACGGATTCTTCAGCGCCAACAGCGCAGATTACTGACCACTCTATGCGGATGCTGCCTATTGGCCGCTCATACGTTGAGCAAGACGGCAAACGCCACCATCCTTCCGGGGCTGGGGGAGCAGGATGAACGACGCACCAGACCCGCCCGACGGCGCGTTCGCCAAGACGCTTCTGCTGTTCGCGGTGACCATCGCGATCATCGCGGTCTCGGCCTACATCCTGATCCGGATGGATTGAGCGCCGTCAGAGGATCTTGCAGCTTCCGTAGCTCATCCTGATCTCGCCGCGGTCCTCCGGATTCAGCTGCGCCTCGACGAAGTTCAGCTTGTTCAGGTCGATCAGAAGGAAATACACGCCGTTCTGGCACTTGATCGCGTTGCGCGGCGTCCGTTCGTTCAAGCGCGGCGACGCCACCTGACATTCGTAATAGTCGGAGCGCCCGGCGGAGAGGACGGTCAGCAAGCCGCCGCCGGAGACCATCGAGAAGGTCCGCGCCCGGTGCGGCTGCGGCTTCGCGCCCTCGGGGCCCGGGGCCGCGTCGAGCCCCACCGACACGTCCTCCGTACAGGTCATCGGGCGGCGCAACTGAGAGGCTGCCGGTGCGATGCTCAGGATGAGGACCGCACCAGCGAGCGCTACCCTGTGGGCGATCATCGGCGGCAGATCCGTGATTCGTGGGTAGTTCTAACCGACAAGCTAAGGCGTCGTCCGGCGATGTAAATCGCGCCTCCGCGAGTCGCGAAGCCGATCAACAGATTTACCGTCGCGCGCGATGTCACTTCATCTGCCATGACCGGTCAAGATGGTGCGATCGACAACACCGGCTCGCTCTATGCCGGTGGATCCGCGTCCCTGGCGGGAACCGCGTCCCGATGTATCGGGCGCGGCGGGATCCGCACGCGACGCGAGCGGATTGTCACGGGGCGCAGGCGCGCGAAAAGGGGAGGGACCCCGGCTGGAACCGCGATCCGGATCCGGCAGGGCCGTCCGGATCGTTGCGCCCGCCGCGCGCGGCTCGAGGTCGCGCTCCGACGACGTGGCTCCGGTTCGTCGCAGGAGAGCGCGTCAAAACAAGAGCTTAGAGCCGTTCCCACCCCAACGCGGTCGGGCACGGCTTTAGCGCGTCGGCGCAGCCGGGCCGGCCGCGTAGCTCGACACCGACGGGGGCAGGGCGGCGGGCGCCGGCGTTTCCGCCTTGGCGGCGCGGGTGTTGCGCTTCTCGTAGAAGGCGTTGCCGCCGGCCACGGCCACGTAGTGCATGTTCTTGTACGGGAAGTGGTGGCCGGCCGTGTGGAAATACATCGCCTTCCCGACCTTCGGGTGCCGCTCGCCCGCCAGCACCGCGTCGGCGGCGTCGGCCACCTTCTGAAGGTCGCGGTCCTGCATCGGCTTGGTCAGGACGCCGGGGGCGAACTGTCCGGGCTGCCCGACCACGGCACAGATGCCGCCCGGGAAGATCGCGGCCTCCATCCGGTTCATGACCACGGTGCCGACCGCCAGCAGGCCGGATTCGTCGCTGCGGTTCGATTCGAAATACATGGCCCGGCCGAGGCAGTCGCGCTCGGCGTCGGTGACCACCATCGACGGCTTGCGGTCGGGGATCGATCCTGTGGTCAGGGGTGACGCGGTGTTGCACGCACCGAGCCCGCCGGCGAGCGCCAGCGCGACCAGCCCGGAAACGGCCTTGATCCTCTCGCTACCCTGCATGCATCAGCGCTCCGTCCTCCGGCCTCGGGGCAGGGCGATCGCCCATCCCGGCGTCGCCACACTCGATCGTTGTACGCGCCAAGCTTGTGTGCACGTTCGCGGCGAGGATGTGGCGGGCCGTCATGCGTGGACCGCCCCGAACGCCGGCCTGCCCGCGCTGGCGGACCGGCGGATGGCCCTGGAACGCGGCCCCCCGGGGGACGGACCGGGGCCGCAGCGGGAGCCGCAGGTCCGGCCGGAAAAACGCTGCGGTGCCAAAACCATAGCGTCGCCCCCGAGCGTCCGGGATCCGAGGGAGCAGCCCCGCGGGCGGCGGATTCTTCCGGCGGAACCGGGAGCCGGGCGAGGGCCCGGTGTCATCCGATAGACACACACGCCGCCAACCGGTGCCGGGACGTTGACGGGACCCACGCCTTGGCCGGACTGTGGCCGGGACGGTTCCCTTCGGGGATCAAAAGGGAACGCGGTGAGGGGCCTTCTCCGAAGCCGCGGCTGCCCCCGCAACTGTAAGCGGTGAGCCTTCTCGTCACCACGTCACTGGGCCGCCTCGCCCGGGAAGACGACGGGAGGGCTGCGACCCGTGAGCCAGGAGACCTGCCGTCCGTCGTGGTCACACGCGAAACGCGCTGGGCGGGGTGTCCTGGCGGGTGCCGGGACGCCCGCGCGAGCGCGGTCGGCGCGGCCTCGTTCGCGGTGACGTGCCACTGCCGTCGCCCGAGGTCCCGTGCCCCATCCTGTCCCGCGCTGTGCGCTCTTGAAACTGTCCGTGCTGACGGCCCTCGCCCTGCTGCCTCCGGCGGCCTCCGCCCGGGACGGAACACGGCCGAGCCCGGACGCCGAGGCGACGCTCGACGAGATCTCGGTCACCGCGGAGCCGTCCGCGCCGCCGCGGGGCGGGGTGGCCGCGAGTGCCGGCTATGTCGGCGGCGTGACCGGCATCGGCGGCCCGCTCCTGACCGTGGATTCCGCCAGCGCGGGGGTGATCACGGGCGCCCAGCTCAACAGCCGGCCGGTGACGCGTCCCGGCGAGGTGCTGGAGGCGGTGCCGGGCCTGATCGTCACCCAGCACAGCGGGGAGGGGAAGGCCAACCAGTTCTTCCTGCGCGGCTTCAACCTCGACCACGGCACCGACATCGCTCTGTTCCTGGACGGCATGCCCCTCAATATGCGCACCCACGCGCACGGCCAGGGCTATGCCGACATCAACTTCCTGATCCCCGAACTCGTCGGCGCGGTGGAGTTCCACAAGGGGCCGTACTTCGTCCGCGACGGCGATTTCGCCTCCGCCGGCTCGGTGCGGATCGACTATCTCGACACCGTCCAGAAGAACCTCGCGCTCACCGCCATCGGCAGCTTCGGCTACAAGCGGGCGCTCAGCATCGCCTCGACCCCGCTCGGGGACGGCAACCTCCTGGTTGCAGGTGACGCGCAGGTCTATGACGGGCCGTGGGTGGTCCCGGACGCCCTGCGCAAGATCAGCACCGTCGCCCGCTACAGCCAGGGCACGGCGCTCGACGGATTCTCGGTCACCGGCATGGCCTATGCCAGCCGCTGGACCGCCACCAACCAGATCCCCGAGCGGGCGGTCGTCCAGGGGCTGATCGGCCGCTACGGCACGATCAACCCCACGGATGGCGGCGATACGAGCCGCTTCTCGCTGTCCGGCCGCTTCAGCAGCACCGACGAAACCGGCGTGACCCGGGCCTCGGCCTACGTGATCCGCTCGCAGCTCAACCTGTTCAACGACTTCACCTATTTCCTCAACGACCCCGTCGCGGGCGACCAGTTCCACCAGCTCGACCAGCGCATCATCGGCGGCGGCGAGGCGCTGCACATCTTCCAGGGCGACCTGTTCGGGCGGCCGATGGAGAACGAGATCGGCGTGCAGACCCGAACCGACAGCATCCGGGTCGGCCTGTTCAACACGACGAACCGGCAATACCGCTCGGGGGTGCTCGACGACCGCGTGCTGGAGACGAGCGGCGCGTTCTACTTCGACAACCGGGTGCGCTGGACCGACTGGCTGCGCACCAGCCTCGGCTTCCGCGCCGACGGCTACGCGGCCCGCGTCGCCTCGGACACGCCGGCCAATTCCGGGCGGGCGCGCGATGCCATCGTCAACCCGAAGCTCGGCCTGACCCTCGGGCCATGGTTCGACACCGAGCTCTACGTGAATTACGGCGGCGGCTTCCACTCGAACGACGTGCGCGGCGTGACCGCCACCGTCGATCCGGCGAGCTCGCTGTTCAACACCACCCGCTCGCCGTTCCTCGTGCCTTCGACCGGCTACGAGGTCGGGCTGCGCAACCGCTCGATCGCCGGGCTGGAGACCAGCCTGGCGCTGTTCCGGCTCGACTTCGCGTCCGAAAACCTGTTCCAGGGCGACACCGGCACCACGGAGCCGAGCCGCCCGACCCGGCGCTTCGGGGTCGAGTGGACGAACCGCTACGCGCTGACGCCGTTCCTGTCGCTGGAGGGCGATTTGACGGTCACCAACGCCCGGTTCTCCGACATCAATCCGGTCGGCACCCGGGTGCCGGAGGCGCCCACCACCATCGCGTCGGCGGGCATCACCTTCGGCGAGCCGCTCGGCTGGTTCGGCTCCCTGCGGTTCCGGTATTTCGGGCCGCGCCCGCTGATCGAGGACAACTCCATCCGCTCGCGCCCGACCGCCCTGTTCAACGGCCGGGTCGGCTACGCCTTCGAGAACGGGGTCAGCGTCTCCCTCGACGTGCTGAACCTGACCAACAGCCGGTCCGACCAGATCACCTACGCCTACGTCTCGCGCCTGCCCGGGGAGCCAGCCGAGGGCCTGACCGACCGCGTGTTCCACCCGGTCGAGCCCACGGCCGTGCGCCTCACCATCGCGGGCCGCTTCTGAGCATGCCGAAGCCGGGGCCGGCTCAGTGCTGGCCCTGCCCGGAAGCCAGGATGGCCACGCCCACCGCGATGATCGCGATCCCCACCAGCATGGTCGGGCTGATCGCCTCGCCGTACAGCCACGCGCCGCCGAGCGCTGCGCCGATCATGCCGACCCCGGACCAGATCGCGTAGACGACCCCGATCGGCAGCATGTCCATGCTGCTCGACATCAGCCACAGGGCGGTGCCGTAGCCCACCGCCACGATCAGGGTCGGCACGGGCCGCGTCAGGCCGTCAGCGGCCTTCAGGGCCAGGGTGGCGGCGACCTCCGCGCCGATCGCGAGCCCGAGGATCAGGTAAGGGTTCATCGCGCGGAAGACCTTTTGTGCAGGAACGGAGCCAACCTCAAATGAAACCCGGCTTTTCGGGTCACCATAGACGATCAGACAAGGACGGCAGGCTGGCGTTTGTGCGCAGCCGTCTCACCCCATAAGATGCCGCCAGACTTCGACAGCCCTTTTCCGTGGAATTCATGAACATTTTCGGATCGCCCGCGCCGGACACGTGCGGCTGAGATCCGAATGCAACGTCCGGCCCGGTTGGCCCTTCGTTAACGCCTCCTCATCATGGTCGCCGCGCGCGCCGGACCCCGGTCGACGGCGCCGTGACCGTGACGATCCAGAGCGACACCGATCCATCATGACCTCGTCGTCCGCGATCCCGGAGCCTTCGGCCCGTCCCCGCCCGGGGCGCCGACGGGGCCCGCGCTGGGGCGTGATCGCCGCGGCCGGCGGCATCGTGGCGACGGGCTGCGCCTGGACCGCCACCACCCTGATCGACGTCCCCGATCCGGTCACCCTGGCCGCCCTGGCGGTCCTCGAGCCGTCCGCGATCGGACCGTGGTTCCCGAGCCGGGTGGTGCAGGCGCCCGAACAGGCCCGCGACCTGGCATTCCGGCCGAGTCCGATCCTCGATCGCGTCCCCTGGAAGGGGAAGCCGGTCCCGCTCGCGACGATGCTGGCGGAGACGCACACCAACGCCTTCCTGGTGGTGCAGGACGGGGTTCTGATCCATGAATGGCAGCGCCCCGGGACCGGCCCGGCGACCCTGTTCCCGTCCTGGTCGGTGGCAAAGTCGATCGTGTCGCTGCTGGTCGGCGCCGCTGTGGCGAGCGGCAAGCTCGCGGAGACCGACCGGGTCTCGGCCCTGCTGCCCGAGCTGCGCCACGGCGCGGTGTTCGGCCAGATCACCGTGCGCGACCTCCTCGACATGACGAGCGGGATCGCCGTGCCGGAGAATTACGACCCGCAGCATCCGCTCACCGGCACCGCCGGGATGTACCTGACCCGGGACATCACCGCCTTCGTGCGCGACAACGCGCATCTGGCGTTCAAGCCCGGCAGCCAGGGCCGCTACCGCAGCATCGACACCGAGCTGCTCGGCCTGATCCTGGCGCGGGTCGAGGGCAAGCCGCTGGCGGACCTGCTCTCGGAGCGGATCTGGAAGCCGATGGGCGCCCAGGCCGACGCCACCTGGAACCTCGACCGGGCCGGCGGCATCGAGAAGGCGTTCTGCTGCATCAACGCCGTGCCCCGCGACTTCGCCCGCCTGGGGCTCCTGGTGGCCGACCAGGGCCGCGCCGGGCAGAACCGCATCATCCCGGCCCGCTGGATCGACCGGATCGAGACGCCGGCCCGCCGGGCGGTCGATGGCTGGCAGTATTCGGCCCAGTGGTGGCACGCCCCCGGGGGCGACGAGAGCGACATCTCGGCGATCGGGGTCTACGGCCAGTACGTCTACGTCAACCGCGAGACCGGCACCGTGATCGTGAAGCTCAGCGATCACGGCGCCGAGCAGGACGAGGTCGACACCCTGTCGGTGATGCAGGCCATCGCCCGCGACCTCGCCGCCCGCCGCACGGCCCGCTGACCCGGCACGCCGCCTGCCCCCCTCACAGACTCAGACATCTCCGGATGCGGCGCGGGTCCCCTCTCCCGTGCGGGCTACGATGTTCACACATCGGCTTGCCAAAGCCGCGCCGCGCCCCCTCTCCCGTGCGGGAGAGGGTTGGGGTGAGGGACCAGGTCTTTCCGGAGAGGTCGCATCCCTCACCCTGTCCCTCTCCCGCACGGGAGAGGGGACCCGCGCCACATCCGGGGATGGGTGAAGCCGATAGCCCGTGCGGGAAAGGGAGCAGGTCGCGCTTCGCCGGAAACGACCTGCGAACATCATAGGCAACAGCCGGGCGGGCAGGGAGGCCGCTCAAGCCTCGGTCGGGCCCGCGCCCGATGCGGGCCGGCGCCGGGCAAGCTGGAACACGCGTGTCAGCGACCCGACCCGGCCGTTGCGGATGAAACGCCGGCCGACACTGGCCCAGGCGATGGACGTCACGGGCGAGGCCGGATCGACCAGGGCGCTCAGCGCCCGGGCGTAGTCGAGAACCAGCCCGGGGGTCCAGGTCATCGACCGGGCGCCGTTGCGCAGCAGGGCCGCCGCCCAGAATTCCGGGCTGGTGAGGGCCTGGGCGAGGTTGCGCCAGGGATGCCCGTCCCGGCTGAACGCGCCCTCCACCGCCACGTCCAGGGCGCGGGCGACCGTGGTCGAGCAGTTGCGGCTGATGAAGTTGTAGGTCGTGTCGCGGTGATAGGCGTCCCAGAACGCCCGCAGCCGGGGGCCGTCGACGCCGTCGAGCGTGACCGCGACGGTGGCCTCGCACCAATCCGCGACCTCCGCGCGATGCGACGGCAGGAACCGGCCGGGGACGTCGTTCTCGGGGCCGGCGCGCAGGCTCGACCGGAGGTTGGCCGGCGAGCGGTCGATCTCCACCGCGGGGTAGTGGCTGATATAGAGGTCGCCCCCCAGTTCGAGGGCGGCGTGGCCGGTGGAGTAGCGCCCCGCCACGTCCACGGAGGCGACGTAGCGCCGGACCAGCCGCTGCGTGGCCGGCGTCGTGGCCTGGCCGGTCGGCGTCCAGACATAGACGGTCAGGCTGTCGGAGCCCGGGGCCGACGCCCCCTCCGGCACCGGCACCGGGGCCGTCCGCCGGGTGCGCAGGCCCGCCAGGGCCAGCCGCAGGCCGTTGATGACCAGGAACATCCCGATGCAGTAGCCGACCGTGCCGACATACCAGGTCGGCCAGGGCTGCAGGTGGAACACGCCGAAGGCGACGCCCAGCGCGCCGAGCGCCACCGAGGTGCGCCATTCGGGGAACTTCAGCAGGTAGGCGAGGACGATCCGGACCGTGCCGTCGACCAGGAAGACGGTGCCGAACAGCATCGCCAGCAGGAAGAAGCTCGAGGCCGAGGCCATCATGATCAGGATGGCCGCCACGGCCAGGAACAGGCCCTTGAAGATCCGCAGCCGCCGGGCCGCCCCCGCGGCGATCAGGCCGGCGCCGAGCGAACCGAGGGCGTCCACCAGCAGGAGCAGGCCGAACCAGCGCTCCGGGATGTGGACCGCCCCCGCGAGGGCATCGATCATCACGGCGGCGCCCAGCAGGGCCAGGGCCACGCCGGCGGCCAGGATCAGGTGCGCATGGCGGCGGACCGCCTCGCCCCCGACCAGCACCTGCCACAGCGGAGCCATCCGGGCGTTGCCCTCCCGGATCGGACGATCCGGATCGAGGCCGTCGGGCCGGGTTTCCAGGGATGAACGATGGGACATGGCAGGTCGTCTTCGGAAGCGCGCGTGCGACCCGAGCCGCTCCCGATCGCGTTGCCATCGGGAGCGGCTCGGGTCCTGGATTCGACGCGCTCGCTGACGCCGAACCGGTATCCATTTCGGCGGCGAGCGCGCCGGCACCTTCCACGACTCGCCTAAGGACCAGGTTAAGGCAATCGCGGCCGTCGCGCCGGACGCCGAGATGTCCAAAGCGAACGACCGGCTCCGCCATGCCGTCCGACCGGGTGACGTTTCGGGAACGGCAGCCGATTCACGCGGACCGGACACCGCTCCGGGGCGTCGCCCCAGCGCAGATCAGTCCTCGCGCTTAAAAACCGACGTTTCATACGATATAGGCTCGACGATGATAACTTTATTCAATAAAAACCTAAGATTTAAACCCCGCATTGTCTAGAAGGGTTGCGAAATAGCGACCGTATTAAGAAGATTCAATCAAATCCATAAGGAACTAATTATTAAAGGCCTTATATAAATCTATAGATGCACTATTTATTTTATTGTCGGTATTCATAATTATCTCACAGGATAATTATAGTTATAGCTCGGTTTTCAAATTAAAAACAAATCCCTGTCCGCATTCAATAGCTCTTCGCGCAACGGGCTTGCTCCTCATTAGCGGCGAGCAGGTGAGCTTTTTGGGCCACCCCAGGTAGCCATCGCCGCGTGCTTCGACTGCGTCGGCCCGTCCGATTGAACATTATCTGTCTGGATCCACGAAACGAGCAACCTCGTGTTGGATTTGTAGGACAAATTGTGTTCAAATACTATCCAAGGTAAACCCTAGACAATTCGCCGCAGTTTCGTATTGTTAGTCGCCAATTCTGGCGGGACATCAGCAGTCGCGTAGAAGTTCGCACGGGACGATCCGGTAAAATTATCCGTATCCCTCCCCTTCGGACTTGTAACGCCGCGGCAACCTGAAGCGAGGGGAACATGACGACTATCGAGCTGCACGAAAAGATGCCGGAACCGAACTACGACTTGATCAAGTGCACGGCTTCACTGGTCGCGGCTTATGTATCGCGGAACGCCGTCGGTGTTGGCGAACTGCCGGTTCTGATCGATCAGGTGCACACGGCGATCTCGGTGCTTCAGGGCAGCACCGCCGGCTCGACCTCGGCCTGGACCGGCCCGACGGCCGCGCAGATCGAGGCCTCGATCGGCCAGGACGGCCTGATCAGCTTCATCGACGGCCGTCCCTACAAGACGCTCAAGCGGCACCTCACCGCCCACGGCCTCACCCCCGAGCGCTACCGCGCCAAGTTCGGCCTGCCCGCCGACTACCCGATGGTCGCCCCGAGCTACGCCGAGCGGCGCTCGCAGATCGCCAAGGCGATCCAGCTCGGCCACAAGGTCGCCTGACTCAAGCGTGCGCGTCCCGGCGCGGACCGGGCCCCGGTTCGGGCCGACCGGACCGGTTGCGCGGGACGCGCACCTTGACCGCCCCGATGCCGGCTCTCGCACCGACTGGCATGCGGGTGCCCCCGGCGCAGATCCGGCGCCGCTTGCCGGCTGCCGCGCCCAGCAAGAAGCGGCCGAGGGCGGGCCGGCCCTTACGGCGGGTCCGCTCCCGAACCGCTCAGCGCCTGGCCACCGCCAGCGTGCCGTCATCCATCGGGATGAACCGGATGCCGGATCGGCGCAGCGCCGCGACGGCCTGAAGGCGCGATCGGCTACCCCGATGCTCGCTGTCCTCCTCCAGGCGCCGGACAGTGGAATGCGACAGGCCGCTGGCCTGGGCCAGGTCCATCATCGACCAGTCGAGCAGGGCGCGCGCGGCGCGCAGGTGGTGGCCGGTCACGCACTGATCGAGCCCCTCGCCCATAGCCGGCGCGATCGGCATGGGGCTTCGGACCGGGTGCTTCAGCCCGCAGCGGCCGAGATAGGTGCCATCCGGATCCCGGACCGGGACCGTGACGATCTTGAAATGCCAGAGCTCGCCGTTGGCGAGGCGCTCGTGGACCGTGCCCTGGAAGAACTGCCGCCGCTCGATCTGCGCCGCGGCCGCGTCCTGAAAGGCCTGCCGCTCTTCGGGAACGACCATGACGTAGGGATTGATGCAGATCTCCTCGTGCGAGACACCATGCACCTGCGCCACCTCGAAGGGGAACTCGAAGCGGCGATCGAGACCGAGCGCGAAGCACGCAATGTGCTCCGTCAGATACAGGGCCCCCCGCCGCCGCCGCTCCGCCTGGCGCATCAGCACCTGCTGCTCGCGGTCGGTGACGTCGAGGGCGGTGCCGTTCACGGCCACGGGCCTTCCGTCCCCGGAGAAGCGCGCCTCCATCATCAACGAGAGGATGCGGACCGTTCCGTTCGGGCGAATCACCCGGACGATCGTCTCGCGAGGGACGTGGCCCTGCCGGACATCGCCGAGCGACGGCAGCCGGTGCCGATCCTCCGGATGGACCAGGTTCAGGAGCAGGTCGTAATGCGCCTTGGCGGCATTCGGGACGAGGCCGAGCAGGCGGAAGAACCCCGGCGACCAGATCTGCTCGCCACCCGCGAGCACCCAGCTCCAGGCTCCGCTCAACCCCCGGCTCTCGGTGAGCGTCAGGAATTCCCCGGACGAGAATGTCAGCGCGCTGAGGGCGGAGTGAAACATCTCAATCCCTCTCGGGTCTATGCGTGGCCGCCATGGCGTCAGACCCATTCCGGTCGGACCGGGCCGGCCACAGGCTGTCGTTCGAGACCGGCCATCGCGCCGAAGGCCTCGCGCGAGGGGCTTCCCAAACGCCCGCAAAGCCGCGGCCCCGGCTTCCGGTTGCGTGCGATCGGGCCCCTCCTGTCCTGCACAAGAATCGAACTCATCCCGATACAAATCGATGCCGTTCGGATCTGCCGAGGTATCGACCCTCATAGGATATACAAATTCGCCTTCTGATTCACCCCGCTCGTTCGGTAGATCGGTTATGCATTATCGATGGTCTCGATCATTAGAGATCGATAAAATTTTCTGGAGACATTTTACAGTCGTGTATCTCGTGACTCATTCGCAGTGAATGACACCGGCCTCGACACGTAACAGATATGACTACGTGTTACGATTTCGATTTGAGTTCGGCAGCAATAATGTCCTTGCGATACGCCGGACGATAATCAGTTATGCTGTTGCCAGATTGAATTTTATGTTACCGATATTGTTCAAAGCGGATTTTCCGCTCCCCGATACGGTCTATGCCCTCGCCAACCTATGGATGTGCGCTGGGAGACGGCGCGCGACGCCCGCAAACCGGATGGCGGATCGGGTCGATGCGCGCCATCTCCAGACCGGTTCGCGTTCGCGCGGCGACCGCGCGATTGACAGGCCAGGCCGGACGGGGCCGGTCCTCCACCGGGCCGGTCGAGGCTCCGCACAGGGAGAAGCCGCATGAGGGTCGCCTGCGTCGGCGAGTGCATGGTCGAGTTGTCGGAGCGGCCGGACGGGAGCCTGGTCCGCGGCTTCGGCGGCGACACGCTCAACACCGCCCTCTACCTCGCCCGCCTCGGCGTGACGGTGGATTACGTGACCGCCCTGGGGGATGATCCCTGGAGCGACGCGATGGTGGAAGCCTGGGGCCGCGAGGGCATCGGCCTCGAGCGGGTCCGCCGCCTGCCGGGCCGGATGCCGGGGCTCTACATCATCCGCACCGACGACGCGGGCGAACGCAGCTTCCATTACTGGCGCGACAGCGCCGCCGCCCGGGACCTGTTCTCGGAACCGGGCGCCGCCGAGACGCGCGCCGCCCTGGAGGCCGACGACCTCGTCTACGTCTCCGGGATCAGCCTGTCGCTCTACGGCGAGGCCGGCCGCGCGGCGCTCGCCGAGACCCTGGCGGCCCTGCGCGCCCGGGGCGGGCGGGTCGCGTTCGACACCAATTACCGGCCCCGCGGCTGGCCGGACTGGGAGGTGGCCCGGGCGGCGTTCCGCGCAGCCCTGGCGCAGGCGGACCTGATCTTCGCCTCGGTGGAGGACCTGGACTGGCTGTTCGGCGAGGCGGGCGACGAGGAGGTGCTGCGCCACCGCGGCCGTGCCGAGATCGTGCTCAAGACCGCGGACGGCCCGGTCCCGGTCGCCCGGGTGCTGCACGGGACGTCGGACACGAAGGTGCCGGCCGGCCCGGTGGACCGGGTGGTCGACACGACGGCCGCGGGCGACAGCTTCGCGGCCGGCTACCTCGCGGCGCGCATCGCCGGGCTGGCCCCGGAGGCAGCCGCCGCCGAGGCGCACCGCCTGGCGGGCGCCGTGATCGGGCATCGCGGCGCGGTGATCCCCCGGGAGGCGATGCCGGCCCTGGCCTTCTGAGTATCGGGTTTCCAAAGGGCTTTGCCCTTTGGCCGGGTTCGGGGGTGGGCCCCTGAAGAGCAGCAGGGCTCCGCCCTGCACCCGCAAAGGTCGACGACCTTTTGGGTCCGGGACCTTTCCGTCGGGTCACATGCGGCCCGCCGCCCTTGAGGCTTACAAGCGCAGCCGCTACCTGTGCCCTCGGGGGACCGATCGCCCCCAGGCAGGATCGCCGCACGTCCAGCGGCCGAGAGGGCACCCGTGGCGCCGAGTTCCCCGCCGATTCAGGCTCCCGAGCCCGACGCATCCGCGCCTGGCCCCGCCACCCCGAAGACGCGCGTCAGCGCGCGGGGACGGCTGCGCACCTATTTCCTCACCGGCGTCATCGTGGCCGGCCCGCTGGCGATCACCGCCTACATCACGTGGTGGTTCATCGCGCTGATCGATTCGTTCGTGAAGCCGCTGGTGCCGGCGAACTACCTGCCGGACCATTACCTGCCGTTCTCGATCCCCGGCCTCGGCCTCGTCATCGCGTTCCTGGCGGTGACGCTGCTGGGCTTCCTCACCGCCAACCTGGTCGGCCGCTCGGTGATCGAGTTCGGCGAGGTGCTGCTGGCCCGCACCCCGGTGATCTCCGGCCTGTACAAGGGCCTGCGCCAGATCTTCGAGACCCTGTTCTCGGCCAACGGCACCTCGTTCCGCACGGTCGGCCTGGTCGAGTTCCCGGTGAAGGGCACGTGGTCGGTGGTGTTCCTGTCGGCGCCGGCCTCCCCGGAGGTCGAGGGCGCGCTCCAGGCCCGGAACGCCGCCGGCGCCGACGAGATGGTCGGCGTGTTCCTGCCCTGCGCGCCCAACCCGACCACGGGCTTCTTCTTCTACCTGCCGCGCTCGGCGGTGGTGGAGTTGCATATCAGCGTCGACGACGCGGCCAAGCTGGTGATGTCGGCCGGCGTGATCCAGCCGGAGGACCCGCAGGGTCGGCTCCATGCCATGGCGGCGTCCCTGCGGACGGCGCAGCAGGCGGGCGACACGGCGGCCCACCGGGAGCCGCAGGACGCGTGAGGCCCAACGGAAAGGGCCGCCCCGCGCGCGCGGGACGGCCCTGAAATCCGTCGGTCAGCCTGAATTCGTGCGGCTCAGCGCTGCAGCGAAGCCGTCTGCGGCGCGATGGTCGGCGGCGTGGCCTGGGCGACCGTCACGGCGCTGCGGGTCGGAGTCGGGGTCCAACCGGTGGCGCACTGGATGGTCAGGGCCAGGCCCAGCGCGATGCAGAGCCCGTTGGCGGCCAGCCAGAAGGGACGCGCGGCCCGCCGGACGGCGGCCTGCAGATCCTCCGACGTCTTCGTCACCGCTGCGACGGCGCCGTCCGAGATCGGCAGCAGCCAAGGCTCGGTCGGCAGGGCTTGGATACCGGCCATCTCGTGGGAGCCCGGCAGGTTTTGGAACAGTCCGTTCGACATGTCCGTCCTCCAGATTCGTCCGTGATGTCCCGGCTTACCGGGCCATTCGTTCATCTACAGTTAAGGGACGATTGTGGCTGATGCAAGGTCAAGGCCCCTGCCTACGCGCTCTCCCGCCGCCTCTAAGGCCCCGGCGAAGCTTCCGCGCGCAGAACCAAGCTCCTGATCAAGAACATCTTTTTCGGACAAGCGTGCCTGTCATGCATCAGCGGACGGTTCCGTGCGTCATGTTCCCTAGCGCACATGACCGGGGCGGCGCTTTTCTGAACGGCGGCCTTTCCTGAACGGCGCCGTTCAGGAAACTCTTGGTCAGCCAGCCCCGATCAGCCGGATCGCGGCGTCGCGCTCGAACAGGTAGAGCAGCACCCGCAGCGCCTGCCCGCGCGGGCTCTTCAGGCCGGGATCGCGCTCGACGATCATCCGGGCGTCGTCCCGGGCGGCCACGAGCAGGTCGCCGTCGCTCTCGAGCCGCGCCAGCCGGAAGGCGGCGAGGCCCGACTGACGGGTGCCGAGCACCTCGCCCTCGCCGCGCAGCTTCAGGTCGGCCTCGGCGATGCGGAAGCCGTCCTCGCTGTCGCGCATCATCTCCAGCCGCGCCCGCGCCACCTGCCCGAGCGGCCCGCGGTAGAGCAGCAGGCAGGACGACGCCTTGGAGCCGCGTCCGACCCGGCCACGGAGCTGGTGCAGTTGCGCCAGGCCGAACCGCTCGGCATGCTCGATCACCATGATGGTCGCCTCGGGCACGTCGACCCCCACCTCGACCACCGTGGTCGAGACCAGGACCTTGGTCTCCCCGGCGGCGAACCGGGCCATGGCGGAATCCTTCTCGGGGCCCGGCATCTTGCCGTGGATCAGCCCGACCGCGTCGCCGAAATGCTGTTTCAGGTCGTCGAAGCGCTCGGCCGCGGCGGCGAGGTCGATGAACTCGGATTCCTCCACGAGCGGGCAGATCCAGTAGACCCGCTCCCCCGTGGCGATCGCCCGGGCGAGCCCCGCCACGACCTCGTCGATCCGCTCGGTCGGCAGGGTGAGGGTGCGGATCGGCTGGCGGCCGGCGGGTTTCTCGTCGAGGACCGAGACGTCCATGTCGCCGAAGAAGGTCAGCGCCAGGGTGCGCGGGATCGGCGTCGCGGTCATGACCAGAAAATCGACTGCCTCACCCTTGGCGCCCAGCGCCAGGCGCTGGTGGACGCCGAACCGATGCTGCTCGTCGACCACCGCCAAGCCGAGATCGCGAAAGGTCACCGCCTCCTGGAACAGGGCGTGGGTGCCGACCAGGATGTCGATCTCGCCCGCCGCGAGGGCGGCGAGCGTGCTCTTGCGCTCCGAGGCCCGGTCGCGGCCGGTCATCAGGCGCAGGCGCAGACCGCCGGCCAGCGGCTGCAGCCGCTCGAAATGCTGCCGCGCCAGGATCTCGGTGGGCGCCATCAGGGCGGCCTGCCGCCCGGCCTCGACGGCCGAGGCCAGGGCGAGCAGGGCCACCGCGGTCTTGCCCGAGCCGACATCGCCCTGGAGCAGGCGCAGCATCCGGCGCGGGGCGGCCAGATCCGCGCGGATCTCCGCCACCGCCCGGGCCTGGGCGCCGGTGAGCGCGAAGGGCAGGGCGGCCTGGATGCGCCCGCTCAGCGCCCCGTCGCCGGCGTTGACCCGGCCGGCCTTGCGCCGCTGCCGGGCCCGCATCAGGGCGAGCGCCAGCTGCGAGGCGAGCAATTCATCGTAGGACAGGCGCCGCCGGGCCGGGGTGGCGGGCGGCGGCTGAAGCGGATCCTCGGCCTTCGGGAGGGGCTCCTCGGGGCGGTGCTCGACGCGCAGCGCATCCGCGAAGGCCGGCAGGCGGTTCTTCTCCAGCCAGGCCGGATCCTGCCATTCGGGCAGGGTCGGCAGCCGGTCGAGGGCCGCCACCGCGAGCTTGTTGATCGCCCGGGAGGTCAGCCCCTCGGTGGCGCCGTAGATCGGCTCGACGGCGGGCAGCTCGGCGAGGCCGGCCTCGTCCACGATCCGGGATGGGTGGACCATCTGGCGGGTGCCGTCCCACAGGTCGATCCGGCCGGTGATGTAGCGATGGGCGCCCAGCGGCAGCATCTTCTCCACCCGGGCGCGGGGCATGCCGAAGAACACCAGGGAGATGTCGCCGGTGGAATCCTCCACCAGCACCCGGTGCGGGCGCTTGCCCGACCCGATCTGGGCCGGACGGTGGGCCACCACGGTGACCCCGACGGTCACCGGCTCGCCCACGGGCGCTTCGCTGACCGAGCCCATCAGCCGGCGCGGGACGCCGCCCTGGGGCAGGTGGAACAGCAGGTCCACGATCCGGGCCTCCCGCTCGGGCGTGCCGAGCAGTTTTTCGATGAGCGGGGCCATCTTGGGGCCGACGCCCGGCAGGGCGCGGGCCGGGGCGAACAGGGGATCGAGGATGCTCGGACGCAGCAGCGGCGCGCGGACGGCCTCGCCCTCCGGCGCCTCGGCGTCCGGGTCGTTCACCGCCGCGTCCCGGAGGGCGGCGTCCTGAGTCGCGCGTGCATCTGTCATGGTGGCTCGGCGGACATCCTGCCGGAGCCGCCTTATCATCCCGTGCATCCCGGCGCGCCAGTGCGGCGCAAGGGACACGGGCCCAGGGGACGGAGGCGACCGAGCGCATGGCCAAGGATTGCGCCACCGATTTTCTGCCGGGCTTCGACCGGCACCGAATCGAGACCGAACCCGGCGTGACGATCCACGCCCGCTCCGGGGGCTCCGGGCCGCCGGTCCTGCTGCTGCACGGCCACCCGCAGACCCTGTCGACCTGGCTCCACGTCGCCCCGCGCCTGGCCGAGCGCCGCACCATCGTGGCCATGGACCTGCGCGGCTACGGCGATTCGGACAAGCCCCCGGGCGGCGAACGCCACGCGGCCTACGCCAAGCGCGCCATGGCGGCGGACGCGGTGGCGGTGATGCGCGCGCTCGGCCACGACCAGTTCGCCCTCGTGGGCCACGATCGCGGCGGCCGCGTCGCCCACCGCCTGGCCCTGGACCATCCGGAGCGGGTCGAACGCCTGGCCCTGTTCGACATCGCCCCCACGGCGACGATGTACGCCCGCACCGACAAGGCCTTCGCCACCCGGTACTTCTGGTGGTTCTTCTTCATCCAGCCGCATCCGCTGCCCGAAACGCTGATCGGTGCGGACCCGGAATACTTCCTGCGCCACCACATCGAGGGCCAGTCCAAGACTCCGGGCTCGACCCCGCCGGACCTCGTTTCGGAATACCTGCGCTGCTACAGTGATCCGGCCTGCCGCCACGCGATCTGCGAGGATTACCGGGCGGCGGCGGGCATCGACCTGGAGCACGACGCGGCCGATGCGGACGCCCGGATCACGGCGCCGCTGCTGGCGCTCTGGGGGGCGCAGGGCACGGTCGGCCAGACCTACGACGTGCTGGAGACCTGGCGCGAGAAGGCCACGAACGTCTCGGGCCGGGCGCTCGATTGCGGGCACACGCTGCAGGAAGAGAGGCCGGAGGAAGTTTTTCGCGAACTCTCGGCGTTCCTCGGGTGAACCGGCGCGTTCGGACGATGCAAAAGGGCGGCGCTCAAGCCACCGGCACGCTCTGCACGCTCAGCTCGTAGCCGAGCGCCCGGTAGGCCGCATCGAACTGTGCCGTCCGGGTCTGATGATCGAGCCTGAACAGCCGGTCGACGCTCTCCCGGTTCCAGCCGAGCTGGCGCTGCAGCTCGGCGCGCGTGATGCCTTTGCTCCGCAGCATCCGGTAGAGCATCACCTTGAGGTCGGTCTGCAACGGCAGCTTCACCCAAGTCCTGATGACGCGTCCGTCCCGAGCGTCGGGGGCCTCGACCGGCGCCGGTGCGGGTATGTCCTCGTTGCGGGCGATGCGCGCCGCCAGGGCTTCCTCCAGGGCCCCCAAGCCGTGCACGGGAAGGGCGGCCGGATCCTCGACATACGTCGTGATCTCGGGAAAGGCCGCACAGGTCGTGAGGTACGTCCCGTTGTCGTCGGCTTCGAGATCGAAGATGTAGCCAGTCACTTGAGGTCCAACGGCTTCAGGATGCGGTTGACGAGACTCGTACCGAGTTCCTTCCGGCCGCCATGCATCGGGATCTGCGACACCCGATCGCCGCGCCGGACCGTGAGATGGCCCGAGCCACCCTTGTGGTTCTCGAACGTGCAGCCCTTCGCGGCGAGGAGCCCTACGGCCTACACAGGTTTCGACCGTAGCCGTGATCATGCCGTGAGCGCAGAAGGCGCGGGTCCCCTCTCCCGTGCGGGAGAGGGACAGGGTGAGGGATGCGCGCTTTCCGGAAAACCCTGGTCCCTCACCCCAGCCCTCTCCCGCACGGGAGAGGGGGCGCGTCGCGGTCTGAACCAACGCCTGCGCCTCAAACCTATGTAACCCGCAGGCAAGGAGCCTGCGGAGTTCGCTCGCATTCATGCAGATATCGGTCGTTCCACAGATGCGTGGAAGTCCACAGAACTGTGGATTTTCGATCTCCTATCAATGTTGGTCCGCGTGCGGCCGCGTCCTACCTCGCGAGCGGGGTCTCCACCGGGCAGGCCAATCGCTCGGTGGCCTGCGGCGCCGTGGCGGCGGCGATCAGGATTGGCAGGATGACCGGAAGACTCAGATAAGACCCGTCCCATAAGGACGACTCGGCCGAGATGGCCGAACCGACCGGGATCACGGGCGCGGGCGGTTGGAAAGATAACGTCGGGCAGCATGTCAGAAGTGGCCAACACACCTTTCGACGTCGCCGTGGTGGGCGCGGGAGCCGCGGGGCTGTCCGCCGCCTTGGCGAGCGCCCAGGCCGGCATCCGGACCGCCCTGGTCGGCCGTCACGCCCCCGTGGCGGACGGGCGCACGGTCGCGCTGCTGGACGGCTCGGTGCGCTTCCTGGAGGCTCTGGGCGCCTGGGAGGCGGTGGCACCGCAGGCCAGTCCGCTGTGCACCCTGCAGATCATCGACGACACCGGCAGCCTGTTCCGGCCGCCGCCGGTGCGCTTCCAGGCCGCCGAGATCGGGCTGGACGCCTTCGGCTGGAACGTCGAGAGCGCCCGCCTGGTCGAGAGCCTGCGCATCCGGGCCCGCGCCCAAGCGAATCTCACCCTGGTCGAGGCGGATGCGGCCGGCGCCGTCCCCGGCGAGGCGGTCTCGCGCCTGACGCTCGCGGATGGCGGTACGGTCGCGGCGCGGCTGGTGGTGGGTGCCGACGGGGGCCGCTCCCCGCTCCGGGCCGCCAGCGGCGTGCGCGTGCGCGACTGGACCTACCCGCAGAGCGCCATCACCACGATCCTGGCGCATGAGCGCCCGCACCGGGACGTCTCCACCGAGTTCCACACCCGCTCCGGCCCGTTCACCCTGGTACCGCTGCCGGGCGGCCACCGGTCGAGCCTTGTCTGGGTCACCGGGGAGGGCGCCGCGCGGCGCCTCGCGGCCCTGGACGACGCCGCCCTGGGCCAGGCGGTGGAGCGTCAGGCCCGGGCGATGCTCGGCGCGATGCGGATCGACGGCCCCCGGGGCCTCGTGCCGATGCGCGGCCTGTCCGTGTCGAGCCCGGTGGCGCAGCGCCTGGCGCTCGTCGGCGAGGCGGCCCACGTCTTCCCGCCGATCGGCGCGCAGGGCCTCAATCTCGGCCTGCGCGACGCCGCCGCCCTGCGCGACCTGCTGGTGGCCGCATCCCGCGATGGCCGCGATCCCGGCGGCCGGCCGGTGCTCGACGGCTACGCCCGGAGCCGCCGCCTCGATGCCGCGGCCCGCACCGCCGCGGTCGACCTCCTCAACCGCAGTCTGCTCACCGACCTCGTTCCGGTCGACGCGCTGCGGGGCCTCGGGCTGCTGGCGATGTCGCATCTCGGTCCGCTCCGGCGGATCGTGATGCGCGAGGGCGTGCTGCCGCGGCTCGGCGCGCCGGAATTGATGCGCGGCGCGCGCTGAGCGCGTTCTCTCGATGGGAGTTGGGCGGACACGTGGTGACCTTGGCCGCATCGAACGCAATCGTTCGGGCGTGCCATCCTGGTCCGTCAACGCGAGCGCGGCGAAGCGACTCAAGAATGCGCCCGATTCGGGCGACGGCGCGCTGCCCTAGCTTGCTTCGCTGCGCGCGCAACAACGGTGGCGAGGCTTCGGGCGAAGGGGTCTCTTCAGAGGTCCGGCTGGGCGGCCACGTAGGCGCCGAGGCGGGTGGCGAGGTCGACCGGGCCGCCGGCCCGGCCCTCGGCCGCGTCGCCGATCAGGAGGACCGGGATGCCGCGGTCCCGCAGCTGGGCGCGCAGGCGTGCGGCGCGGCGGGCGTAGGCCGGGTCCCGACGGGTCGGGGCCTGGAGCAGCACCGCCGCGGGGCGGGCGATCACGGCCAGCACGTCGTCCGCCGCCTCCATCGAGGCGGTGACGCTCGCGTAGCCGAGGTTGGCCAGCTCGCCCGAAAGGGACCGGTCCACGGCGCGAACACCGTCATCGACCACGAGCACTTGTTGCAGCGCACCCATAGGCTTGAGCGGTACCTCATGAAGCGGGGCTTGGGAAGATAGCCAGAACCACAATCCGAAGCGAAACCCGCGAAGGAGCGGATCGGATCCGTCCGGTTGTGTGCGCCTGCGAGATTATCCGCCGCGCCTGAGCGCGGGATGAACCGAAAGCGGTCCGCGGTTCAGGCCGTCTCGACCCCGGTCACGGTCCCGCCGGCCCAGACCGGCCCGTAGCCCGAACGCCGCCAAGCCTGCGGGTCCTGGTCGGGGACGCCGCCGCGGGGGAGGGGCGCCGCCGCGCAGGCCAAGCCGCGATAAGCCAAGCCGCGATCCAGGAGCGCGAGATCGAGGAGCGCCCGGGGCAGGGGCGCCCGCTCCGGATCGGCCAGGGTCGCGGCCAGGTCGCGGCCGCCCGGTCGCGTGAGGACCACGTCCTCGCCGAACACCAGCGAATCGAGGCGGCGCGGGCCGGCCGATTCGGCGACGGGGCCCGGGATCAGGTGCGCGGGCGCCCGGTGGACCACGTGGAGGGCCCGCACGGTCCAGGGCAGGGGCAGGGCGGCGAGCGCCGCCTCGATCAGGGACGGGACCACGAGCCGGGTCGGCACCGGCCGCATCAGGCCGGCGCGGAACCCCGCCTCGTCGAAGGGAATCACGGTCTCGAGGCTGGCCCCGGCCGCCAGCGCCGCGCCGAGGCCGGTGACCAGCCCGCGCAGGTCGTGGGCCGGCAGGAGCGTCAGGATCCGTTCGTCCGCCGTCACCGGCAGGACGTCGAGGTGGGCGTCGATCGCCGCGGCGAACGCCGCCGCGCTGCGGTAGACCGGCCGGCCCGGGTCGCCCGCCACGAAGGTCACGAGGCCGCGGCTCGCCACCGGCTCGGCGACCCCGCGTTCCAGGGCCATCGCGTCGAGGCTGATCACGCCGTCCGGGACGCCGGGCCCGAAGGCGGCGAGGTAGCGCAGGCCGAAATGGCCCATGGCCGCCTGGGCGAGGTCCTCGGCCGGACGGCGCGCCCCGCGGCGGCCCTCCGTCAGCACCGCGACCAGGCCGGCGGACGCGATCCCGGCCGAGAGCTGCCCGGCATCCCAGAGGGCGGGCATCGGGCAGGGCAGGTGGCCGGCCGCCTCGACGGCCAGGTGGGCGAGGGCCGATTCGGCGCCGCCGGAGAACCACAGGCCGACCCGGCTGCCCGCGGGCAGCCGCCAGGCGCCGATCCCGCGCGCGAGCCGGCCGACGATCTCCGCCGCCGCCGCGTAGGTCCAGGTGATCGGCGGGCGCCCGCACCACGCCGCCCGGTCCCCCGAATCACGCAGGGCCGTGCGCTGCGGGCCGGACCGGGCCGCCGCGAACAGGCTGGCGGACAGCCCGCCGGACCGCGCGGACGCGTCCGGCGCGGCGTCGGCATTCCTCTCCGCCACCGCGAACGCGCTCAATCCGCCCCCCGCTCGAACCGCAGATCCATCCGCATGGTCGTCCGACCATGGTTAACCGGCGCCTAAGAGGCGACCACTTGAGACCGGCTCCCTTGGGCGAGGCTGTCGCCGCGCCGCGGCCGCGGATCCGCGCGGCGCCCGGGGGCCGTGCACGCGGGCGCGGGCAACGTCGCGCTTGCGGCCGGGGAGGCAGGAGCCTATCGGAGGCCGCTGCGGCACGACGCGCTCCGAGGGGCGCGCGATGCCGTGGTGTCATGCCTTCGCCTCATTCGGAGGGGACAGGCAGGCCGCCCGGTCGCCGGGGCGAGGGATGCGCGCATGAGGCGCCCATCCTCGCCCGATGGTCGGACCGATTCATCCGGAGCCCCGGGAGGCACGCCACGGCGCTGCGTGCCCGGGCGGTCCGGCGGACCAGCCCGTCAGGCCGGCTCCGCATTCCGCAAGCCACACCACGTTTCTCCAAAGGGGTCAGAGCCGATGTCCTTCACCCGCCCCGCGACGCTGGCACGCGCCGCCCTCCTCGGCCTTGCGGGCCTCGGCCTCGCGGCCGCCCCGGCGCTGTCCCAGGCGAAGAAGCCCGCGGCCCCCGCGCCGACCGCGCCCGCCCCCACCGCGCCGAACACCCCGGCCGCCAACACGCCGGCCGGCGCCGCCGCGCAGACCGGTCCCCAGATCGTGACCGTGAAGTCCGAGCCGAGCCAGGCCGACTGGACCAAGGTCTGCGGCAAGGACCAGGGCTCCGGCACCGACATCTGCTACACGACGCGCGACTTCGTGTCCGACCAGGGCCAGCCCGTGCTGGCGGTGGCCGTCTACGAGATGAAGAACGCCGCACAGAAGCAGGAAGTGCGCGTGGTGCGCTACCTTCTGCCGCTCGGCCTGCTGCTGCAGCCGGGCATCCGCTTCAACGTCGACGGCCAGGCCGCGACCCCGGGCCGCTTCGCGGTCTGCTTCCCGAACGGCTGCTTCGCCGAGGCCGGCGGCGTCGATGCCGGCGTCGTCGCCGCGATGAAGAAGGGCACGACCCTCAACGTCTCGGTCCAGAACCAGACCCAGCGCGAAGTCACCTTCGCGGTGCCGCTGGCCGGCTTCGGCAAGGCCTTCGACGGCCCGGCCATCGACCCGAAGGTCCTGGAAGAGCAGCAGAAGAAGCTGCAGTCGGAGCTGGAGAAGCGCTCCGAGGACATGCGCAAGAAGCTCGAGCAGCAGGGCAGCGCCGCCCCGGCGGCCGGCGCCGCCCCCGCTCCGGCGGCGAAGTAACGCCGCAGCGGATCGCGATCGGGGCCGGACCGCGAGGGCCGGCCCCTTTTTCATGCGCGATCGCCGGCGCCGGGATTCGGGGGCTCCCAAAGGGCTCGCCCTTCGGGAGCCCGGACCTCGGAAGGACGGACTCGGCCGGCTCCTTCGAAGACCGTCGAAAAAAAATCAGTTCCGGACGCGGTCGCGCACGCGGTAGCCGCCGGCCGCGTCGCGCTCGAACATCTCGGCGATGCCGGCATGGCGCAGCGCCTCGCCGGAGGTGTCCGGCAGGAGGTTCTGCTCGGACACGTAGGCGACGTACTCGGTCTCGGCGTTCTCGGCGAGCAGGTGGTAGAACGGCTGGTCCTTGCGCGGCCGGACATCCTCGGGGATCGCCAGCCACCATTCCTCGGTGTTGTCGAACACCGGGTCGACGTCGAACACGATACCCCGGAACGGGTAGATCCTGTGACGCACCACGGCGCCGATCGCGAACTTCGCGGTTCTCAGTGTTACGTCCGTCATGACTCTGCCCGCCCAGAGCGGACAGATAGGACCGATGCCGAGGCGTGTCACCGGGCCGGTGTCATCTCCTGGTGACCGAGGTGTGATTCGGCAGGTCCCGGCTCCGGGATGCCGAGTTCGGCCGCGATCGCCCGGGCGGTGGCCTCGCGCCGGGCGGTGATCCCGGCCGCCGCCTCCCGGGCCTGCGCCAGGATCGCCGGCGGGGCGCCGCGCGGCGTGCCGCTGTCGAAGGGCGGCTCCGGGGCGTATTGCATGCCGAGCTGGATCAGCCGGGCGGCATCGTCGCCGCGCAACTCGGCCGCGAGCTGCAGCGCGCCGTCGATCCCCGCGGTGACCCCGGCGGCGAACAGCCAGGTGCGGCCGTCGGCATCGGGGTCGATCACCACCCGCGCGTCCACCGCCTCCGCCCCGAACCAAGGCAGCAGGTGGACCGCGTTCCAGTAGGTCGTCGCCCGCCGCCCGACCAGCAGCCCCGCCGCCCCGAGCAGCAGCGCGCCGGTGCAGACCGAGAAGACGTGGGAGGCGCCCGAGGCCTGGCTGCGGATCCAGCCGAGCACGGC
Organism: Methylobacterium mesophilicum; assembly: GCF_022179445.1. Classification (GTDB taxonomy): domain Bacteria; phylum Pseudomonadota; class Alphaproteobacteria; order Rhizobiales; family Beijerinckiaceae; genus Methylobacterium; species Methylobacterium mesophilicum. Next base: position 46,438 of record NZ_BPQU01000027.1, read on the forward strand.
GGCGTCGCGCATCAGCGCCTCCTGGCCCTGGCCGCCGGGGATGTGCAGCACGTCGAGGCGCGGCGCCTGCGCCAGGGTGGCGTCGGGGGTGATCCGGAGGCCGCGCAGGTCGCGCACCGGGTCCAGGCTCGGCCCGTAGATCCGGTAGGTCGCATTGGGGATCCGCGACAGGACCTCGAACGGCCCGGTGAGGTCGATCTGGTCGAGCCCCTCGAACAGGAGCGAACCGATCTGCAGATGGGTCTCGGGGGGAATCATGCGGGCCTCCGCGCTGGACAGGGAGACCCTACCGCGCCACGGTCTGGCCGAGATGCCAAAGACCCCTCGTTTCTCGCCAGATACCCCGCGCCCCGTGGAGCTGCTGGCCTTCCCGGCGGTGCAGCTCCTCGACGTCGCCGGGCCGCTCCAGGTCTTCGCCACGGCGAACGACCTGAGCGGCGGGCTCGCGCCCTACGCGCCGCGGGTGATCGCGGCCGGCGACGGGGCGCTCACCGCCTCGGCCGGCCTGCGGCTGGTGGCCGACCCGCTGCCGGAGCGCGGCGCGCCGGTGGACACCCTGATCGTCGCGGGCGGGCCCGGCGTCACGGCGGCCTGCGCCGACCCGGCGCTGGTGGCCTGGGCGCGGGACCGGGCCGGGTGGGCGCGCCGGGTCGCCTCGGTCTGCACGGGCGCGTTCCTGCTCGGGGCCACGGGATTCCTCGACGAGCGGCGGGCGGTGACCCACTGGAAGCATTGCGGTGCCCTGGCCCGGCGCTATCCGCTGGCCCGGGTCGAGCCCGACCCGATCTTCGTGCAGGACGGCCCGGTCTGGACCTCCGCGGGCGTCACCGCGGGGATCGACCTGGCGCTGGCCCTGGTCGAGGCCGATCTCGGCCGCGACCTCGCCCTGGCGGTGGCGCGCCACCTCGTGATGTTCCTGAAGCGCCCCGGCGGGCAGGCGCAGTTCAGCGCGGCCTTGGCCCTGCAGGCCGGGGAGGACCGCTTCGCCGCCCTGCACGCCTTCATCGCCCAAAACCTGTCGGGGGATCTGTCGCTCCCGGCCCTGGCGGAGGCCGCCGGGATGAGCGAACGCAGCCTGAGCCGGCACTACCGGGAGGCGACCGGCCTCACCCCGGCCAGGGCCGTGGAGCGCCTGCGGATCGAGGCGGCCCGGCGGGCGCTCGCCGAGACCGCGCAACCGGTGAAGCGCATCGCCCGGACCTGCGGCTTCGGCTCCGAGGAGACCCTGCGGCGCAGCTTCCTGCGGCACGTGGCGGCGACGCCGCAGGCGTATCGGGCGCGGTTCGGGGGGTGAGGGGGGGGCACACCGGATCGCCGGACGGGAGCAGCCCAGATGGTCTCGCGCACGCCGTCGAGATCCTGGTGGATGTCGGCATTCAGGATGCGCAGCAGGGCGAAGCCGCAGGCTTCGATGATTTTCGTGCGTGCGGCATCGTAGACAAGCTCATGCCCGGTCGAATGCGTCGCGCCATCGACCTCCACCACGAGCCTCGCCTCGACACAGGCGAAATCCACGATGAAGCGGTCGATCGGATACTGGCGGCGGAACTTCCAGCCATTGAGCGCGCGGTTCCGCAGGACGCGCCAGAGCTTGGCCTCGGCGGCGGTCTGTGTCCGCCGGAGATGGCGTGCCCGGGAAATCGATCTGCTCACCGGGTCGTCTCAACGGCACGGCACCGAATCGACGGGATGATACCGGATCAGGACGAAGCGCGGGTCCCCTCTCCCGTGCGGGAGAGGGACAGGGTGAGGGATGCGACCTCTCCGGAAAGACCTGGCCCCTCACCCCAGCCCTCTCCCGCACGGGAGAGGGGGCGCGTCGCGACCTTCAAAAGCCAGTGCAGTTCCCTGGAACGGGCCACACCTCCCCGGCATCGCCCCCCCCCGCGCGCTACCCCAGCTGATACACCGCCGCCAGTTCCGGATCCTTCGCGGCGACCAGCTTGGCCAGGTCCACGATGACCTTGGCCTGCTTCCAGGTGGCGTCGTCCTGCATCTTGCCGTCGAGCATCACGGCGCCGGTGCCGTCGGGCATGGCCGCGACGATGCGGGCCGCGAACGCCACCTCGGCGGGGTCGGGGGCGAAGACGCGCTTGGCGATCGTCACCTGGCTCGGATGCAGCGTCCAGGCGCCGGCGCAGCCCATCAGGAAGGCGTTGCGGAACTGCGCCTCGCAGGCATCGCCGTCGGAGAAGTCGCCGAACGGGCCGTAGAACGCCTTGATGCCGTTGGCCATGCAGGCGTCGACCATCTTGGCGATGGTGTAGTGCCAGAGGTCCTGCTGGGCGGTGGCCCGGGGCGCGTCGCCCGCGGGATCGCTGAGCACCCGGTAATCCGGGTGGCCGCCGCCGACCCGGGTGGTCTTCATGCCGCGCGACGCCGCCAGGTCGGCCGGGCCGAGGCTCATGCCGTGCATCCGCGGAGAAGCCGACGCGATGGCGTCGACGTTGGCCACGCCCTCGGCGGTCTCCAGGATCGCGTGGATCAGGATCGGCTTGGTCACCCCGTGCCGGGCCTCGAGCTGGGCGAGCAGCTGGTCGACGTAGTGGATGTCCCACGGCCCCTCGACCTTGGGCACCATCACGACGTCGAGCTTGGATCCCACCTCGGCGACGATGGTGAACAGGTCGTCCAGGATCCAGGGCGAGTTGAGGGCGTTGATCCGGGTCCAGAGGCCGGTGCCGGTGGCGGCGAAGTCGGTCGCCTGCGCCATGGCGACGAAGCCCTTGCGGGCCGCCTCCTTCTGGTCGGCCGGGACCGCGTCCTCCAGGTTGCCCAGCACCACGTCCACGGTGCCGGCGAGCTCGGGCACCCGGGCGCGGACCTTGTCGTTGTGGGGCGGGACGAAGTGGATCATCCGCTCCAGCCGCACCGGCAGCTCGCGGAACGGGGCCGGCGCGCCGGTGGCGAGGGGCTGGAAGAAGCGGCGGGGCAGTTTCATGATGGGCCTCTTGTAACGGGCTTGGCGTCTGGCCCCGTTAAGGCAGGCTTGGGCCGGCGCGTAAAGGCACCCATCGCCAGAGCACCCTCCGACTTTGGGGGCAGCCGCCCGGAGCCGTTCCCGGCCGTCGTGCAATCGGGACCGGCCCGCCATCCGCGCTGTGACGCGCGCGCGTCAGCCCCGCCGGCCCGGGCGGTCGGCCATGCCGACCCGGCTGCCGAAGAAGTCGCCCCGGCTGCCGGCCACCACCACGAGGCGGCGGACCTCGCCCCGGAGGAACGCCTGCAGGAAGCGGTTGTAGTCGCGGAACGAGACGCAGCCGTTCGAGGCGCCGGGCTGGCGCAGCATGTAGGTGTGGGCGAGCAGGCCGTCGCGGCCGTGGATCGCGCGGCTGCCGCCGACCGGGTTGAGGCGGATCGCCCGGACCCCGTGGAACAGGCGCTCGCGCTCGGTCAGGTCGTAGGTGCCGGGGGGCGTCGAGCCGCGCATGCGCAGGTGGACGTAGCGCGGGTCGTCCATGGCCTCGCCGAGGCCGGAATGGGCCTCCAGCACATCGCCGGAGGGGAGGGTCACGGTGCGGGCGGTGATGTCGTAGACGGCGGTGCCGGCGACGGATTCGGGGGCAGCGCTGATCCGGGTGCGCGGCGCCTCCTGGGGCAGGGCGTCCGGGCTGGCATAGGCGAGCGCCTGACGCGACTCCGCGCGGGGCGCGGCGGCGCCGACGCCGAACAGCGTCTCGAGGAAGGACGGCTCCTCCGCCATGGCGGCGCGGAACACGTCGCGGGTGCGGGGCAGGGCGCGGGCCGCCACCCGGGGGGCCGGGGCCACGGCCGGGCGCCGCAGCTCGGACGGACGGGCCACCGGCAAGGGGACGAGATTGGGGACGAGGCTCGGCGCGAGGGCGGCGGGGGTCGGCTCGGCGGCGGCGACCCGGACCGGCGCGGCTGCCTTGGCGGGCACGGCGGCCGCCTGCGCGATCGGGGCTTGGACGACGGGAGCGGGGGCCGGCTCGGCCGACGCCATCCGGGCCTGGACCACCTTGCGGGCGACCCGCTGGGCGATCTCCCGGACCGCCGGGGACGGTTCGGCCACCGCGACCTGGAAGGACGCGGCCGGGGGCGGCGCCCCGAAGGCTGTGGCGGCGCCGGAGCCGAGCGCCGGGCTCGGATCGAGCATCCAGGCGATGCTCGGCCGCGGCGCGGGCCGGGATGCGGGGGCGGGCTGCGCCTCGGCGACCGGGGCGGTCTCGCTCCCGGTAGTCGACCAAGTGATCGGCAGGCCGTGCGGCAGGGTCAGGACGGTCCAGCCGGCCATCGACAGGGCGGCCAGCGAGATCAGCGCCGTGAGCCGGGCGCGGCGGCGGGCCCGCCGCATGGCGCTCGGGTAGGGCGCCCGGCCCGGGGGCGCGTAAGACGCCTCGTAGACGAGGCGCGGATAGGGCGCCGGCCCGGGGGCCGGGAGAGGGGCCGCGAATGGGGCCGCGAAACAGGCGGCATCGCGGTACGCGGGTCGGGAATACGCAACCTGGGCCATGCGGGAACTCGCGTACGCGCTTCCCCGTATGGCAGCCGTCGCCGTTCGCCCGCGGAGGCTTTTTCCGCGCACGTGGCCTGGGCTGCCCGTCTGGGGAGGACATCAACCGTCCAGCCCATTAGGCCTCGGCGTGGTTAATCTTGGCTAAAGAGCCGGCAACGCCGGACGCACCGCCCTGGAACACGCTCGGACGGCGTGCGGAACACCGGACACGCGCCCCGAAAAGCGGTCGCCGACGCGCGAAGACTGAGGAGACCGTCCGCTCGTCTGCAGGCCGTTACCGGGCCGGCGCCTCCATCGGCCCGTGGCGGCGCGCCACCAGGAGACACAGCAACGCCACCGGCACGCCGATCAGCGAGGTGCCGACGAAGAACCACGCGAAGCCGGTCCACTCGATCACGAAGCCCGAGAACCCGGCGAGCACGCTTCCCGGGAGGGCGCAGAGCGAGGTCAGCAGGGCGTACTGGCTGGCCGCGTGCTCGGTGGCCGCGAGCCGGGACATGTAGGTGATCAGCACGATCGACGCGAAGGCGTAGGCGAAGCCGTCGATCCCGACCGTGACCGCGAAGGTCCAGAACGCCGCCCCGCCATGGCCGCCGTGCCAGGCGAGGTAGGCGAGCGCCAGATGCGAGGCCGAGGCCACCACGGTGCCGATCAGCAGGCTCGCCATCATGCCGATCCGCGGGATGATGGCGCTCGCCAGGAAGGTGCCGCCCAGCGCGATCCAGAAGCCGAACAGCTTGGTCACCGTGGCGATGTCGGTGTTGGTGTAGCCCAGCGTCTTGAACAGCGGGATCGCCATGGTGCTCGACACGTAGCCGGGCATCCGGAAGCCAGCCACCAGCGCGAGCACCGGCACCGCCAGGGGGCCGAGGCGGGCCAGCAGGTCGCGGATCGGCGCCCAGACGGTCTCGACGAAGCCGCCGGGCGGCAGCGGCGCGGCGGGGGGCTCGGGGGCCAGCAGCGCCGCGATCGTGCCGGGGGCGAGCAGCACCGCCATGCACAGGTAGGCGGCGCGCCAGCCGTAGGCGTCGGACAGGTAGAGGGCGCCGGCCCCGGCCGCGAGGTTGCCGACCCGGTAGCCGATCTCCGACCAGGACGACATCAGCGCCTGCCGCTCGGGCGGCGCCGCGGTGATGCGCCAGCCGTCGATCACCACGTCCTGGGTCGCCCCCGCCACCCCGAGCGCCAGGGAGAACGCCACCGTCCAGGCGAGCCAATGCGCCGGATCGCCGAACGCCACCCCGGCGAGCGCCAGCGCCACCAAGATCTGGGTGGCGACGATCCAGCCCCGCCGGCGCCCGAGCCAGCGCCCGAGCAGGGGCGCGTCGTGCCGATCGAGGAACGGCGCCCAGAGGAACTTGAGCTTGTACGCGATGGTCAGCTCGCTCATCAGCCCGATCGTCGCCAGCGGCACCTTGGCCTGGACCAGCCAGGCCGACTGCGTCGCGTAGACGAGCAGGAACGGGATGCCCTGCGCGAAGCCCAAGCCCAGCATCGCCACGACCCGCCGGTCGGTGAACAGGGGCGTCAGGAAGGCGTGGTTTTCGGATCTTTTCGAGGCTGACGCGCCGGTGGCCTGCGCCGGGTTTGCCATCTGCGCGTCTCCTGGGGGTGCCCGGGCACAGAGCCAGAGACGGGCGGACGGCGCAACGCCTGTCACCCAGCCGGCGCCGAGCGGGTCTTCCATGGGTCGGACGGAAAGGCCGGTGAGCGACAGCTTGCTCACGTTTCACATGAGCCATAAATCAGGCTCATGTGAAACGGAGACCCTGCCATGACGAACAACGCCCAGCTGGTCGATCTGCTCGGTGTCGGCCCGTCGCCGTCGGGCCCCGTGTCGACGAGCGAGATCGTCAGACAGGTCAGGGAAGGCCTACCCGTCCAGGCGCTCGAGCGGGTCGCCTCCGCGGTCGCCCCCAAAGACCGCAATTTCCGGTTCAGCGTCGTGAAGAAGGCGACGCTGACGCGGCGGAACGCGCCGCAGGCGGGCTCCGCACGCCTCTCCGAGTTGGAAGGCGCGAAGGTCGTTCGGCTGGCGCGCGTCTGGGCGCTGGCCTGCGAGGTGTGGAAGGACGAGGACGCCGCGCGCGCATTCCTGCACCGTCCGCATGCTCTGCTGGAAGGGCGCCCCCCGATCGATATCGTGATGGAATCGGAATTCGGCGGTCCGCGCGTCGAGGCTATCCTGGGACGTCTCCAGGTCGGTTCCGTCGCGTGACCGCGCAGAAGCTCGACCGCGTCCAGAAGGCTTACCGGATCGGCGACCCCGCGGGGGCCTATCCGATCTTCGATGCGACGGGTTCGAGCCTCTATCCCGGTCGCTGGAACACGGCAGGCAGCCCCGTCATCTACGCGTCGACTGACTACGCGACGGCCATGCTGGAGAAGCTCGTCCACGGCAGCGGATCGCTTCCACCGAACCAGCACTACATCGAGATCATCCTCTCGGCCGGGCTATCCTACGAGACCGTGAACGTCACGGCCTTGCCGGGCTGGGATGCCCAAGACCCGTCCGTCGCCCAAACGTATGGGGAGGCCTGGTTTCGCGCGAACCGTTCGCTGCTCCTCTTCGTCCCCAGCGTCGTCGCGCGCGTCGCCGAGAACGTCCTCATCAATCCGACGCATCCGGAATTCCGCCTGGTCTCCCACGGCCGGCATATCCCCGTGCCATGGGATGATCGGCTGTTCGCGAGGGCTCAGCCCGCAGTGGCGGGAGACGAGGACGCCGCCCTGGAGTGACGCCCCCCCTCACGCCGCCTTCTTCACCCGCTCGGCGATCTTCACGAGGCTGCGCAGCACCTCGGTGGCGGTCTTGAGCCGGGCCGGGATCGTGGTCAGCTCGCGCACGAACACGACGCTCATGTCGGGCCGCACCTTGGCGAAGGAGGCCTGCTCGGCCACGAACGCCACCAGACCCTGCGGGTTGGCGTAGGACTTGTCCCGGAAGTGGACGACCACGCCCTTCGGGCCGGCCTCGACCTTCTCGACATTGGCCTTGAGGCACAGGATCTTGATCGTGCCGATCTTGAGGAGCTGCTCCACCTCCGGCGGCAGCGGCCCGAACCGGTCGATCATCTCGGCCCCGAAACTCTCCATCTCGGCATCGTCCTGGAGGGTGGCGAGCCGCCGGTAGAGGGACAGCCGCGCCCCGAGATCCTCGACATAGGTCTCCGGGATGGTCACCGGGGCGCCGAGCGCGATGGTCGGCGACCACGCCTCCTCGGGCACGTCCTCGATGCCGGCCTTGAGCGCCGTGACCGCGTCCTCCAGCATCTGCTGGTAGAGTTCGTAGCCGACCTCCTTGATGTGGCCGGACTGGGCGTCGCCCAGGAGGTTGCCGGCGCCGCGGATGTCGAGGTCGTGGCTGGCGAGCTGGAAGCCGGCGCCCAGGGTGTCGAGGGTCTGGAGCACCTTGAGCCGCTGCTCGGCCTGGGTCGTGAGCTGGCGGTTGGCCGGGGTCGTGAACAACGCGTAGGCGCGGGCCTTCGAGCGGCCGACGCGGCCGCGCAGCTGGTAGAGCTGGGCCAGGCCGAACATGTCGGCCCGGTGCACGATCAGCGTGTTGGCGGTGGGGATGTCGAGGCCCGATTCCACGATGGTGGTCGAGAGCAGCACGTCGAACTTGCCCTCGTAGAAGGCGGTCATCACGTCCTCGAGCTGTCCCGCCGCCATCTGGCCGTGGGCGATCGCGACCTTGATCTCCGGCATCTCGGCATCGAGGAACTTCTTCACGTCCGCCAGATCTTCGATCCTGGGCACGACATAGAACGACTGGCCGCCGCGGTAGCGCTCGCGCAGCAGCGCCTCCCGGATGGTCAGCGGGTCGAACGGGGTCACGAAGGTGCGCACCACCAGCCGGTCCACCGGGGGCGTCGCGATGATCGACAGTTCGCGCACGCCGGTCATGGCGAGCTGAAGCGTGCGCGGGATCGGGGTCGCCGAGAGCGTCAGCACGTGGACATCCGCCTGGAGCGCCTTCAGCCGCTCCTTGTGGGCGACGCCGAAATGCTGCTCCTCGTCGACGATGATCAGGCCGAGATCCTTGAACGCGATGTTTTTCGCCAGGAGCGCGTGGGTGCCGACCACGATGTCCACCGTGCCGGCGATCAGGCCGGCGCGGGTCTGCTTCATGTCCCCGGCCGAGACGAACCGGGACAGCTGGGCGATCTGGATCGGCAGCCCCTTGAACCGCTCGGTGAAGGTCCGGAAATGCTGGCGGGCGAGCAGGGTGGTCGGCACGATCACCGCCACCTGCTTGCCGGCGATCGCCGCCGCGAAGGCGCCGCGCAACGCCACCTCGGTCTTGCCGAAGCCGACATCGCCGCAGACCAGCCGGTCCATCGGACGCCCGGCATTGAGGTCGTCCAGCACCGCGTCGATGGCGTTGGCCTGGTCCTCGGTCTCCTCGAACGGGAAGCGGGCGGCGAACTCGCCGTAGAGTCCCTCCGGCGTCTTGAGCACCGGCGCCTTCCGGACGAAGCGCTGGGCCGCGACCTTGATCAATTCGCCCGCCATCTCGAGGATGCGGCGCTTCATCTTGGCCTTGCGGGCCTGCCAGGCGCCGCCGCCGAGTCGGTCGAGGGCGACCTCCGAATCCTCCGAGCCGTAGCGGGTCAGGAGTTCGATGTTCTCCACCGGCAGCAGCAGCAGGCCGCCGGTGTAGCTCAGCTCCAGGCAATCGTGCGGGGCGCCGGCGGCGTGGATCGTCTTCAGGCCGGAGAACCGGCCGATGCCGTGGTCGGCATGGACCACGAGGTCGCCGGGCTGGAGCGCCTGCACCTCCAGGATCACGTCCTGGGGCCGCTTGGCCTTGCGCTTCTGGCGCACCAGCCGGTCGCCCAGGATGTCGCCCTCGGAGACCACGGCGAGTTCGCCCACCGTGAAGCCCGCCTCCAGGCCCCAGACCGCCACGGCGGAATCGGCGCCGCGCTTCAGCGCGTAGACGTCCGACAGGCGGGTGATCGCCACGGGCTTCCTCAGGCCGTGGTCGGCGAGCACGCCGCAGAGCCGGTCGCGGGAGCCGTCGGACCAGGATCCCAGGATCACGTGATGACCGGATCCCTGGAGGTCGCGGATATGGGCCACCGCCGCGTCGAACACGCTGGCGCTCTCGTTCGCGCGCTCCGGCGCGAAGTTTCTTCCGGATTTTGCGCCGCAATCGATGACCGCGCGCTCGGGCGAGTCCGGCTGGGCGAAGGGCGTCAGCCGCGCCACGGTGGCGGCGGCGATCCGCTCCTTCAGCTCGTTCGGGGTCAGGTAGAGGGCGCGCGGCGGCAGCGGCTTGTAGGGGGCGACGCCGGACTGGGGCGTCTTCATCGCGCCCTCGCGGGCCTGGTAGTAATCCTGCACGAGGCTGATCCGCTCGGCGGCGGCATCCTCGACCTGCGGGTCGAACACCAGCGGCACGCCGCCGAGATAGTCGAACAGCGTGTCGAGTTCGCCGTAGAACAGCGGCATCCAGTGCTCGAGGCCGGCATAGCGGCGGCCCTCGCTCACGGTCTCGTAGAGCCGGTCGTCCCGGGTCGCCGCGCCAAAACTCTGGATGTAGCCCTGGCGGAAGCGCCGGATCGTCTCGGTGGTGAGCTGGACCTCGCTCATCGGCATCAGGTCGAGCGAGCGCAATTGGCCGGTGGTGCGCTGGGTCTCCGGATCGAAGGCGCGGATCGATTCCAGCGTGTCGCCGAAGAAGTCGAGGCGGATCGGCACCGGCAGGCCCGGCGGCGACAGGTCGAGGATGCCGCCGCGCACCGCGTACTCGCCCGTGTCCCGTACCGTCCCCGTGCGCAGGAAACCGTTGGCCTCGACCCAGGCGACCACGTCGTCCATCGCCACGACGTTGCCGATCGCCGCCGAGAACGCCTCCTTGGCGATGTGGCCGCGGGGCGGCACCCGCTGCACCAGGGCGTTGACCGTGGTGCAGAGGATGCGCGGGCGGTCCTCGGCGGAGCGGGTCCGGGCCAGGCGGGCCAAAGCCGTCATCCGGGCGGCGGCCGTGGCCGTGGTCGGCGAGACCCGGTCGTAGGGCTGGCAGTCCCAGGCCGGCAGGTTCATCACGTCCATCTCGGGCGCGACGAAGCCCAGCGCCGACTGGAACGCCGCCGAGCGCCCGGAATCGCGCGCCACGTGGACCAGCACCGCGGGGGCGTCGACGGTGGGCGCCAGCGCCCGGGCGAGGTCGGCCACCGCGAGCGCGTCGAACCCCTCCGGGGCGTTCGCCAGGACCGGGCTGTCGCCGCGCTTCAGGGCCTCGAGCACCTGCGCGAGCGCCGAGGACTTCGGCAGGGCGAAGCGCGCGGCCTGCGGCTTGGCGGCCGGGGCAGGGGGCTTCTGGGAGGGCTTCGGGGAGGACTTCGGCTGGGGCTTGGCCATCGGGTCTTTCGCGGGGAGTCCCGCCGGGCACAGGGAGGGCTGACGCGGGCCGGCGTTAGCCCATTGAGCCGTCGTGATAAAGCGTTTCGGCGGCGGCGTTCGAGTGGCTGACGGTGCCCTATTTGGTGGCTACGCTCCAGCATGGAACGCGTGTTTAGCTGCGATTCGGGGAAGCGTGCGCTCCTGCTGGAGGCGCGGCACTTCGACCTGTTGGATATGGCCGAGGTTTTCGCCGACGATGCACGGCTCGACCTGCTGGACGATCGCCGTGATTACGGCGAGGAACGCCGCGTGACCATCGGCCAGGCGCTGGGCGGCATTTTCACTGTCGTCTTCACTGTCGTCTACACTATGCGCGGACCGGTTACGTGGCTCATCACCGCTTGGCCCGCGAACAGGAAGGAGCGCGCACGCTATGGCGAACGCTGATGCGATCACGTTCATGAGCCTGGCGGATGGAACGCTGCTGCAACGCCATCCCGATGGCGCGTTCCGGCCCGTGGTTGCCGAGAGCGACCGCGCCAAGCTCGCGGCTCTTACAGAGGACGAGGTCGAGCGCATGAGCGCGACTGACCTAGACCACCCCGGCCTCGACGATGCCTTCTGGGAACGTGCGGCCTCGCCCCCCACTCAGGAAGCCGTATCGATCAAGCTCGACAGCGACGTCCTGCAATACTTCCGAAAAGCCGGCCGCGGCTACCAAGCCCGGATCAACGCCGTGCTGCGGAACCACATGCGGGCGGCCGGGAAGGGGCGCTAAGCCCCCTCGACTTCACGCGTCAGCCCCGACGATCTCCGCCAGCGCCGCCTCGACCCGGCCGCGGAAGAAGTCGGCGTTGGGCATGGTCTCGGTCATCGCGGCGGCCCGACTGGTCGCCTGCCGCAGGATCTCCGCGCGCAGCGCCGGGTCGTCGCGCTCCATCATCTCCAGCATGATGCGCACCACGAGTTCGGTCGCGATCGACCGGGCGGGGTGGTCGTAGGGGGGCTTGGGCTCGTCCATCGCGCGCTTTCGTGTCAGGAATGGATCGGTGCGTCGTGCCGGTGGAACGCCCGCACCCGGCGCCAGACCGCGGTGTCGTAGTTCGACGGCGTCTCGGCCTCGCCGGTGAGCCACTTGAACAGGTCGCGGTCCGGCACCTCGATCAGCGCCTCGAACTCGGTGAGTTCCGACTCCGACAGGGTGCCGATCTCGGCGTCGGCGAAGCGGCCCATGATCAGGTCCATCTCGCGGATGCCCCGGTGCCAGGACTGGAACAGAAGGCGGCGGCGGCGCGGGTCGAGGTCGGCGCTGGTGCGGGTGGTGCCGGACATTTTTTGGGACTTCCGGTCGGAGGGTGGTCGGCCTCAAGATAGGCGGCGCGGGGCGCCGGATCCAGGATCCGGGTTTCAGATCGGGCCGCAACCGCCGGGCGAACGGCAAAAAGCGATTGCCTCCCGCGGGTGCTCCGTTATCTCGAGTCCGCGATGTCCCGGCGCAACGGGGCCGGCGCAACGGGGCTTGAGCGGAGTACGACGATGCCGAAGGCGATCCGGGTCTACGAGTACGGCGGCCCCGAGGTGATGAAGTTCGAGGACGTGCCCCTGTCCGAGCCGGGCCCCGGGCAGATCCGGGTCAAGCAGGCCGCCATCGGCGTCAACTTCATCGACATCTACTTCCGCACCGGCGCCTACAAGTCGCCGCACCTGCCCTACACCCCCGGCAAGGAGGGCGCCGGCACCGTCACGGCGGTGGGCGAGGGGGTCTCGAACATCAAGCCCGGCGACCGGGTGGCCTACGGCTCGGTGCCGGACGGCTGCTACGCCGAGGAGGCGGTGATCCCGGCCGCGGCGGCGGTTCCGATCCCCGACGGCGTCGACGAGACAACCGCCGCCGCCATGATGCTCAAGGGCCTGACCGCCGAGTACCTGCTCCACCGGACCTACGCGGTGAAGCCCGGCGACACGATCCTGTGGCACGCGGCCGCCGGCGGCGTCGGCCTGATCGCCTGCCAATGGGCCAAGCACCTCGGCGCCACCGTGATCGGAACCGCCGGCAGCCCCGAGAAGGCGGCGCTGGCCAAGCAGAACGGCTGCGACCACGTCATCCTGTACCGCGAGGAGGACGTCGCCAAGCGGGTGCGCGAGATCACCGGCGGCAAGGGCGTGCCGGTGGTCTATGACGGCGTCGGGCAGGCGACCCTGATGGGCTCGCTCGACAGCCTCGCGCCGATGGGCCTGCTGGCGAGCTTCGGCTCGGCCTCCGGTCCGATCACCGGCCTCGACCTCGGCCTGCTCGCCCCGCGCGGCTCGCTCTACGTCACGCGGCCGACGCTGGCGACGTTCTCGTCGAACCGCGCCACCCTGGAGGAGGCGGCCGCCCGCCTGTTCAAGGCGGTCGGGGACGGCGCCGTGAAGATCGCCGTCAACGCCACCTACCCGCTCGCCGAGGCGCAGACCGTGCACCGGGACCTGGCCGGACGCGAGACCACCGGCTCGATCGTGATGCTGCCGTGACACCCGGCGCCGCCGACCTGCTCCTCGTCATCGACGTGCAGGTCGACTTCCTGCCGGGCGGGGCCCTCCCCGTCCGGGACGGCGACGCGGTGGTCGCGCCGATCAACGCGCTCCAGCACCGCTTCCGCCACGTGGTGCTGATGCAGGACTGGCATCCGGCCGACCACGTCTCCTTCGCCGACAGCCATCCCGGGCGGGCCCCGTTCGAGACCGTGGCGCTGCCCTACGGCCCGCAGGTGCTGTGGCCCCGGCACTGCGTCCAGGGCAGCCCGGGCGCGGGCTTCGCGCCGGGGCTGGCCACCGACCGGGCGAGCCTGGTGGTCCGCAAGGGCCTGGACCCCCGGGTCGACAGCTACTCGGCGTTCCTGGAGGCCGACCGCATCACCCGCACCGGGCTTGCCGGCGCGCTGGCGGAACGCGGCATCACCCGCGTCGTCCTGTGCGGCCTCGCGACCGATTTCTGCGTGCTCTGGAGCGCGCTGGATGCCCGCGATGCGGGCTTCGAGGTCCGGGTGGTGGAGGATGCCGTGCGCGGGATCGACGTGGACGGCTCCCTCGCCCAGGCCTGGGCCCGGATGGAGGCGGCCGGCGTGCGCCGGATCGGGTCGGCCGAGATCGCGTAGCGCGTCACCCGGCGGCCGGCTGTCGGCGCGCGGGGGATCGAGAGGGGATCGGGAGGCGAACCGCCGCACGGCGCCCGCGCCACCGCCCCCGTCCCGACGCGTTGGACCGGCACCAGCCAAGAGGAGCCAGCATGTCAGGCAAGCACCCGAAGACCGATACGCCCACGGACGCCGACCTCAAGGGCAATCCCGGGATCGGCACCTCGAAGGGGATGAGCGGCGCCGACCCGGAAGATCTCGAGGCGGATTCGACCTTCGAGGGCGACGTCGAGAACGAGACCAAGCCGGACGGCGGCATCGATCCGAACCACCGCCCGCGCAAGAACGCCTGATCCGAGACGCCTGATCCGAGACGCCCGGGCCTGCCCGGCCCGGGCTTCTCGACGTCAGCGGGCGCGGGCCGGGACCTTCGGCCGCTGCGGCGCGGCGGTCCCATCGGTGAGGAAGCCGGCGCCCGGGCCGCCCGAGGACACGTAGAGCTGCGGCGGGCTCGCGGTGTAGCCCCGCAGCAGGATCGCGTTGGCGGCCCCGAAGGACGCCGTGCTGTCGGCGCGGGCGGCACCCACCGGGACGCCGAGCAGCAGGGCGGCGGCCAGGGCCAGGGAGATCGGCTTCGTCATTGGGGCGGGACCTTCGGTTCGTGGGGTGGCGGGCAACGCCGGCCCCACCGGATCGCTCCTATCTGTGGTTGATGAGTCGCACCTGACGTGTGGCGCCGCACAGCCCTCGCGCGAGCACCATGGACCGGCCCAGGCGGATCAGAGCCCGAGCCCGAGCTGCAGCGGCTCCTCCTTCTCCCCCTGCTCGAACCCCGAGAGCGCGATCCCGATCAGCCGCGCGCTGCGCCGGAGGGGGAACAGGCCGGAGAGCAGGTCCAGCCCGATCCGCTCCAGGGCGGCCCGGTCGGCCACCGGGGCGGGGAGGGACTTCGCCCGAGTGACCTGGGCGAAGTCCGAGAACTTGAGCTTCAGGGTCACGGTCCGGGCGCGCATGCCCTTGGCCTCGGCCCCGCCCCAGACCTTGTCGAACAGGGGCGCGAGCCGCTCGGCCAGGGTGGCGAAGGCCGCCGTGTCCTCCGAGAAGGTGGTCTCCGCCCCGATCGACTTGCGCACCCGGTGGGCGCGGACCGGCCGCATGTCGAGTCCGCGGGCGACCGCGTGGTAATAGGCCCCGGCCGACCCGAATGTTTCGCGTAGGCGGTCCGGATCCCAGGCGCGCAAATCGGCCCCGGTCTCGATGCCGAGGCGCTTCATCTTCGCCTCGGTGACCGGCCCGACCCCGTGGAACCGGCCGATCGGCAGGGCGGCCACGAAATCCGGCCCCATGGACGGGGTGATCACGAACAGGGCGTCGGGCTTCCGGTAGTCGGAGGCGACCTTGGCCAGGAACTTGTTGTACGAGACCCCGGCCGAGGCGACGAGGCCGGTGCGTTCCAGGATCTCGGCCCGGATCGCCTTCGCGACGGCCGTCGCGGTGGGAAGTCCCAAAAGATTCTCGGTGACGTCGAGATAGGCCTCGTCCAGGGCGACCGGCTCGATCACCGGCGTGTGCCGGGCGAACACCGCCCGGATCTCCTCCGAGACCGCCCGGTAGACCTCGAAGCGCGGCTTCACGAACAGCAGGTCCGGGCAGAGCCGCCGGGCGGTGGCCGACGGCATGGCCGAGCGCACGCCGAACCGCCGCGCCTCGTAGCTCGCCGCCATCACCACGCCGCGCTCCCGGGAGCCGCCGACAGCGAGCGGCAGCCCGCGCAAGCCGGGATCGTCGCGCTGCTCCACGGAGGCGTAGAACGCGTCCATGTCGATATGGATGATCTTGCGGAGCGCGACCTCCGGATCCATCGCGGCCTCGGGGTCCGGGCTGAAGTTCCTGCTATGTTCCAGACATGCCAGACCGGACGCCCGGGTCAACCGATCCGATCCGACGACGCACAGGGGATCGCGTGCAATCCGGAAAAATCAGGTCACGCTGCCGTAGAGGTCGTAGGCGTCGGCCCGGTCGATCTTCACGGTGACGATGTCGCCGGAGCGCACCGGGCGCCGGAACGCGGCGTGGACGGTGCCGTCGATCTCGGGGGCGTCGGCCTTCGACCGGCCCTTGGCGATCCCGCCCTCGACGGAATCGACGATCATGGCCAGCCGCTTGCCGACCTTGGCCCGCTGGAGCCGGAGCGAGATCGCGTTCTGCGTCTCCATGAACCGGCGCTTGCGCTCGGCCTTCAGCTCCGGCGGCACGAGGTCGCCCAGGGCGTTGGCGGTGGCGCCGGCCACCGGCTCGTACTCGAAGCAGCCGACGCGCTCGAGCCTGGCCTCCTGCAGCCAGGCCAGCAGCTCCTCGAACTCGGCCTCGGTCTCGCCCGGGAAGCCGACGATGAAGGTCGAGCGGATCGCGAGGTCCGGGCAGGTCTGACGCCAGCTTCGGATCCGGTCGAGCTGGCGCTCCTGGTTGCCGGGCCGGCGCATCCGCTTGAGCACGGAGGGGCTGGCGTGTTGGAGCGGCATGTCGAGGTAGGGGAGCACCTTACCCTCGGCCATCAGCGGGATGACCTCGTCCACGTGCGGGTAGGGGTAGACGTAGTGCAGCCGCACCCAGGCCCCGAGCTCGCCGAGCTCCTTGGTCAGGTCGTAGAACTTCGCCCGCACGCTCCGGTCGCGCCACGGGCTCTCACTGTAGCGGATATCGACCCCGTAGGCGCTGGTATCCTGCGAGACGACCAGCAGCTCCTTCACGCCGGCCTTGACCAGCTTCTCGGCCTCCCGCAGCACGTCGCCGGCCGGGCGGCTGACGAGGTTCCCGCGCAAGCTCGGGATGATGCAGAAGCTGCAGCGGTTGCTGCACCCTTCCGAGATCTTCAGGTAGGCGTAGTGGCGCGGGGTGAGCTTGATCCCCTGCGGCGGCACCAGGTCGAGGAACGGGTCGTGGGCCGGGGGCACCGCCTCGTGGACCGCCGCCACCACGGATTCGTAGGCCTGCGGCCCGGTCACGGCGAGCAGGTCCGGGTATTTCGCGCGGATCTCTTCCGGCTGCGCGCCCATGCAGCCGGTGACGATCACCCGGCCGTTCTCGGCCATGGCCTCGCCGATCGCCGAGAGCGATTCCGCCTTGGCCGAATCGAGGAACCCGCAGGTGTTGACGATCACCACGTCCGCCCCGTCGTGGCGGCGGGCCAGCTCGTAGCCCTCGGCGCGCAGGTGCGTGAGGATCCGCTCGGAATCGACCAGCGCCTTGGGGCAGCCCAGCGACACGAACGAGATCTTCGGGGCGGCCCCGGGGACGGCGTCCCGGGGGGCGGGGGTGGCGGTTGCGGTCATGGTCGCATTCGGAAGACGGGTCGGACGCCACCCTCGCGTGCGGCCGGTGGATCGGGTCGCACGGCGCGCGAGGACAGGCATTCGGGATCGCGCACCTATAGCGGTTCTAACGCGCTCGCGCGAGACCGGCCGCCGCAGGGGTACCCGACCCCGCGCGGAAGGCTCGGCGCAGGCGGCTCGCCACATCGCCGAAACGCGTCTGTTGGCAGGGCTTTGCAGGCGGATCCTGAGACCCCACATCAGGTGCGGCCCGCCGTCTCCCGCCCCCGGGACGGGCCCCGACCGCCCGCGACGGGCGGGGCCTTGCGCGGAACTGCCGCTTTCCCCGCGGCATCGCCTGTGCAACGGCAGCGTGCGGGGCGCGTGCCCTCAGGACATGAGCCCGAACCCGGTCATGTGGACCCGAGAGATCCCCTTCGTCGATCCCGTCGCGGCGGCCGCCCGGCTGCGGCCCCTGCCGGATCTCGCCTTCCTCGACAGCGCCATGCGGCACGACGCGCTGGGGCGGCACTCGATCGTGGCCGCCGACCCGTTCGCACGCTTCCGGTTCAGCGACGGGCGCGCGACTTTGGACGGGCGCCCGGTCCCGGGCGGGCCGTTCGCGGCGTTGCGGGCCTGCCTGGAGCCCTACCGGGTCGAGCCCGATCCGGACAACCCGTTCCCGGGCGGGGCGATCGGCTACCTCGCGTATGACCTCGGCGCGCAACTGGAGCGGGTCGCGGCCCCGGCCCGGCGGGCGGGGCTGACCGACGACATCGCATTCAACCTCTACGACACGGCGCTGGTGATCGACCACGCCGCAGGCACCTGCCGGCTCGTCGCGACGGGATTTCCCGAGACCGAGCCGGCCGCCCGGCGGGCCCGCGCCGAGGCGCGGATTTCCGCCTTCGCCGACCGGCTCGGGGCGGAGACGGCACCGGCAGACGCGCCACGCCAACTCATGAAAAACCTCGCGTGGCGCTCGAACTTCGACCGGCAAAGCTATGAGGCGGCTGTCGAAAAGGTCCGCGCCTATATCCGGGCGGGCGACATCTACCAAGCCAACATCGCCCAGCGCTTCAGCGCCGACCTGCCGGCGGGCTTCGACCCGTTCGCGCTCTACCGGCGCCTGCGCGCCACCAACCCGGCGACCTTCGGGGCCTATCTGGAACTCGCCGGCCTGACCGTCGCGTCGTCCTCGCCCGAGCGCTTCATCCGGCTCGACGGTCGCCACGTCGAGACCCGGCCGATCAAGGGCACCGCCCGCCGGCTCGACGACCCGGCGGCCGACCGGGCGGCGGCCGAGGCGCTCCTGGCCTCGGTCAAGGAGCGGGCCGAGAACGTCATGATCGTCGACCTGCTGCGCAACGACCTGTCCCGGGTCTGCGCGCCGGGCAGCGTCGCCGTGCCCACCCTGTGCGGGCTGGAGACCTACGCCAACGTCCACCACCTCGTCTCGGTGGTGACCGGGACGCTCCGCGACGGGCTCGACGCCCTCGACCTGCTGGCGGGCACCTTCCCCGGGGGCTCGATCACCGGGGCCCCAAAAATCCGCGCCATGGACATCATCACCGAGATCGAGGGCGACGCCCGGGAGCTCTATTGCGGCGCCATCGGCCGGATCGGCTTCGACGGCGCGCTGGATACGTCGATCGCGATCCGCACCGTGTTCATGGACGAGACCCGGGCGGTCCTGCAGGCCGGGGGCGGGGTGACCCTGCTGTCGGAGCCCGGCCCGGAATACGACGAGACCCTGGCCAAGGCCGCCCGGGTGTTCGAGGCCTTCGCATGATCCTCGTCCTCGACAACTACGACTCCTTCGTCTTCAACGTCGTCCGCTACCTGGAGGAGTTGGGCGAGACGGTCCGGGTCGTGCGCAGCGACGCGCTGGACGTCGCCGGCATCCGGGCGCTCGCCCCGGACGCCCTGGTGGTCTCGCCGGGCCCCTGCACCCCCGCGGAGGCCGGCATCTCGCTGCCGGCGATCCGCGACCTGTCCGGCCAAGTGCCGATCCTCGGGGTCTGCCTCGGCCACCAGGCGATCGGCGCGGTTTTTGGCGGCACGGTCGAGCGCGCCAAGCGTCCCCTGCACGGGCAGGCAACGCCGATCGCGCATCAGGGCGAGCGGCTGTTTTCCGGACTTCCGGCGCCGATGCCGGTGGGCCGCTACCACTCCCTGGTGGTCACCCCCGGTCCCGAGATGGACAGGCACCTCTCGGTCGACGCGGTCTCGCAGGAGGGCGAGGTCATGGCGCTCTCGCACCGGACCCACCCGACCTACGGCATCCAGTTCCACCCGGAATCGGTGCTGACCGAGGGCGGCCACGCCCTGTTCGCCAATTTTTTAGGACTGGCCCGCGCTTGGCGGGGCGAGCACGGGCGCGACGATGCTGTGGCGTGACGGGGCGATCGTCCCCGGGACGCAGGCATCCCTGGACCACACCGATCGGGGCCTGACGCTCGGCGACGGCCTGTTCGACACGGCGCTCGCGCTGGGCGGCCGGGTCGCCTTCGAGGACGCCCATATCGCCCGGCTCGTCGCCGGGGCGGAGACCCTCGGGATCCCCGCCGAGGCGGAACGGGTCTGCGCCGCCATGCGGGCGCTCGCCGGGCAGGGTAGGGGAGACGCGGACAGGCTGGCGATCCGCACCACCCTCACCCGCGGCTCCGGACCGCGCGGGCTGAAGCCGCCGGCGGATCCGCATCCGACCCTGTTCGCCACCGCTGCGCCGAGCGCCAGGAGCGCGGCCTTCGCGCCCCTGCGGCTGTGGCCGACCGGGATCGCCCGCAACGACACCTCGCCCGCCGCCCGGCTGAAGACCTTAGGGTATCTGGACGCCGTGCTGGCCGCCCGCGAAGCCGCCGCTTCGGGCTTCGACGAATCCCTGTTCTGCAACACCCGCGGCCGCGTCGCCTGCGCGGGCACCGGCAATGTCTTCGCGGTGCTCGGCGACCGGCTGGTCACGCCGCCGCTGGCGGACGGCGTGCTCGCCGGGATCATCCGCGCGGAGGTGCTGGGGCTGGCGGGGGCGTGCGGATTGCGCCCGGAGGAGGGCTCCCTGAGCCTGTCCGAACTCCTCGGCGCCGAGGCCGTGTTCGTCACCAACTCCCTGCGGCTGCTGGCCCCCGTGACCGCCATCGGCGCCACCGCCTTCGCCAGCGCGGAACACCCGGGCGTCGCCCGGCTGATGGCGGCGATCCGAACCGCACTCGCCCGCGCCTGCGGCGTCACGGAAGACAAGGTCGGATGACTGGACCGGACACCGAGGCCTGGCGCCGCCGGCTGCGCTACGCGCTCGCCCTGATCTATGCCGGCATCGGGATCGTCCACCTCGTGGCCGCCGACGCGATGCTGCCGCTGATGCCGGACTGGGTGCCGGCGCCGCGCCTGGTGATCCTGGCCACCGGCCTGTGCGAGATCGCCGGGGCGATCGGCCTCCTGACCCGGTCGCTGCGGCGGGCGGCCGCGATCGGGCTCGCCCTCTACGCGGTCTGCGTCTACCCGGCCAACCTGAAGCACGCCTTCGAGGCCGTCCACGTCGACGGAATCCCGGATTCCTGGTGGTACCATGGGCCCAGGCTGGCGTTTCAGCCGGTCTTCGTCTGGGCGGCGCTCTGGGCCGGCGGCCTGATCGACTGGCCGTTCGGCGCGCGCCGCCGCTGAGGCGCCGGCCGGTCGATCGCCGGGCGGCCCGGCATTCGTCGCGCCCCGCGGACAGGCCGGCGAGCAATCCTTGAGAAACCGTGATCACAGGATCCCCGGATCGCAGGCTCACGGCAGGCTTTGATCCCGGGATCACTGCGGATAGACTGTGGTGCGGCCGCCGCACGCGCTGGAACATCGCGTCGCCCGGCCCCGATACGGGCGAACTGCATGACGAAGCGCCGCGAGGCCGGCCGAACGACACCGCACGCCGACACGCTGCCGGAGCAGGCCGCGGTCGAGCGCGCCATCGAGGCCGTCCTCGACCGTTTGCGCCCGAAGCCGGCCAAAGGCCCGGCCTCCCGGGCGCCGCAGGCCGGGCCCGCGCGAAAACCGGGCCCGGGCCGGAAGGCCGACTGAGCGGTTCGGATCCGCAGCGTCACGGCCTGAAAGCCGGCTGCCATCGTTCGGAAGGTTGCCCCAGCCGGCCCAAAAGGTTCCTCCACAGCGCGAAGATATCGCCCGGAAACGACGGGCCGGACCGGCGTTCCCCGTCCGGAAGCCGCGTCCCCGAGACGGCGGCCCGCACTGGAGACGGATAGCCATGGCCAAGCCGAAGACGCTGCACGACGCCTTCTACGAGACCCTGAAGGACGTCTATTACGCCGAGAAGCAATCCGTGAAGGCGCTCAAGAAGTCCGCCAAGGCAGCCGAGCACCCGGAGCTGCGCCAGGCCTTCGAGACCCATGCCGAGGAGAGCGCCCAGCAGGTCGAGCGCCTGACCCAGGTGTTCGAGATCATCGGCAAGCCCGCCCGCGCCAAGACCTGCGAGGCGATGCAGGGCATCACCTCCGAGATGGAGGAGGATCTGGAGGATTTCGCCGACAGCCCGGCGGCCGACGCGGTGCTGGCCGCCTGCGCCCAGGCGGTGGAGCATTACGAGATCGCCCGCTACGGCACCCTCAAGACCTGGGCGCGCCAGCTCGGCCACGACGAGGCCGCCAAGCTCCTCGACGAGACCCTGCAGGAGGAGAAGAAGGCCGACGCGCTGCTCTCCAAGATCGCCGAGACGATCAACGTCGAGGGAACCCCGGCGGACGACGACGCGGAGGCTCCGAAGGGCAAGGCCCCGAAGAAGGCGGCCTGAGCGCGGCTGCGGCGGAGGAGGGGAGGCCGCTCCTCCGCCGGCTCGGAGATCCGGGTTTCCGACGGCCTCGGCCCCGGCCCCTGTCGGGTGCCTGGATCAGGCGGACATCGGGCCGACGGTCTCCGTCACGTGCCCCGCCATTCCGGGGCGGGTGACCGGGCCGCCTCGGCACAGGTCCGAGGCGGCCGCCCCCAAAAAATCACTTCGCTGGCTCGATCGCGCTGAGCGGCGTCCAGTAGCAGCGATCCTGCCCGCTGGTCAGGGCGAGGCACCCGTAGGTCACCGTCCGGTTCTCGAGCCGGACGGCCTCGCCGAGCTTCCACGACCTGCACTCGCCGCTGGCCAGGCTGCTCTTCAGGAGCTGCCCGAACGCCACCTCTTCGCCGGCCATGACCAGCTTGAACAGGCGATCGGTGACCTCCGGGGCGTGGCAGCCGAACCGCTCCTGGACGATGGTCTCGGCGCGCGCGTCCCGGGGCAGGGACACCATGACGGCGAGGGCGGCGAAGGCGGAAAGAAGGATGCGCATGGACCAAGGATAAGCGTCGGCCGCCGCCTGTCGAGCCCTCGGCCCGGGGCGCCATGCGGGGGAAAGCCGCGCCCGCTATCCCTTCTCGTCCCGCTTCGCCGCCTGCCAGGCGGCCTCCATGGCGGCGAGATCCGAGCGGCCGAGCGCCCCGCCCGCGGCCTTCAGGTGCTCCGCCATGGCGGCGAAGCGGCGCTCGAACTTGGCGGTTCCGTCGCGCAGCGCGGTCTCGGGATCGATCCCGGCATGCCGGGCGAGGTTGGCCACGGAGAACAGCAGATCGCCGATCTCTTCCGACACGGCCTGCGGGTCGCCGGCCGCCAGGGCCTCGGCGACCTCGTCGGCCTCCTCCCGGACCTTGTCGATCACCTGCGCGGCGTCGCCCCAGTCGAACCCGTGGGACGCCGCCCGCCGTGAGATTTTTTCGGCCCGGGTCAAGGCGGGGAGGGCCTGGGCGACGCCCCCGAGGGGATCCGGGTCGCCGGTGGCCGGATCCCGGGCCGCCCGCTCCTGCGCCTTGATCGCGGCCCACTGCGCCTCGACCTGGGCCGGGTCACGCAGGGCCGAGCCCGCTCGGAGGGGGGTGCCGTCCGGCTCGAACACATGCGGGTGGCGCCGGATCAGCTTGTCGCCGATCGCCCGGGCCACGTCGTCGAACGCGAAGGCGCCCTCCTCTTCGGCCATCCGGGCGTGGAACACCACTTGGAGCAGAAGGTCGCCGAGTTCGTCGCGCAGGTCGTCCCGGTCGCCCCGCGCCACCGCGTCGGCGACCTCGTAGGCCTCCTCGATCGTGTAGGGCACGATGGTCGCGAAGGTCTGCCGGAGATCCCAGGCGCAGCCGCATTCGGGGTCGCGCAGGGCGGCCATCAGGCGCAGGAGCCTGCCCAGGGGGGCGGGCTCGCAGGCGGCCGGGGTCCCGGGCCGGCTCGAATCGCGTGTGTCGGTCATGCCCACCGGGTTAGAGCAGGATGCGGGACAAGGAAATCCGGCGGTCCGGATCGGACTTCGGGTCAGACCCGGGCGTCGCGTTCGCGGACCTGCTCGGCCTGCAGCTCGCTGAGATAGCCGGTGAGGCGGCCGGTGACGCCGGGGTCGGCGCATTGGACCCAGAGCGGAGCCGGCAGCACCCGCGCGGGCAGCCGCCGCAGGAAGGCCTCGGCCGACAGGGCCGCCTCCCGCTCCGAGGTGGCGGCCAGGAGCCGGGCTCCCGCCCGCGTGCCGATCAGGATCGCAATCGTGGCCATGGACACCCTCACATCGCGATACCAACCGCGCGAGCGGCCCTCGCGTTGCCTCGACCGGGGCCGGCGCCGATGCCGCGGCGCAGGCCGCCGACGAAACAGGGATCCGCACCCGGCCCTTGCGGAGCCGGGGGACCGACACCACCTGTGCAATCGTCGCCGGAGCCGCGCATCGCGGGTCGGTGGCTCCCTCGAGTTCGAATCGCGAGCCAGCCGCCCGGCGCAAGCCGGAGCCGTCTTCGCAATGCCGGCAAAAGGGTTGTTGACATGGGAATGCGGGGCGTCTTATACGGCGCCTCCCGACGCGGTGCCCAAGCAAAGGCGAGCCAGTCGGACGGACTTTCCGAAGATTTCAGTGGGACTTGACCGGGGCAGCCTGGTGGTTTACTGGTCTCTTCAAGGTACTGACGAAGGTCAGTTCCGCTCTTTGACAAGTGAATACGAGAAAGAGAAGCGTGGACGGCGCTCGTCCTTGCGGACCCGACGTGAGTCGGGTCGTCAAGAGGATGCGAGCTGTCATGCGCTTTTTGGAAGCTCACACGGTTCGGGTGGAAACGCCCGGATCAATGTGAGCCTTCGTCAAGATGACGTGATCAGCTTTGATCAATCTCTTCAACGTGAGAGTTTGATCCTGGCTCAGAGCGAACGCTGGCGGC
>NZ_BPQU01000028.1 GCF_022179445.1 Methylobacterium mesophilicum
CCTCAGAGCCATCGTCACTCAGACCGCCTGATCCCCTTCAAGCGATCGCCCTGCGCCGCTCGGGTTCAGGCCGGCAGGGTCAGCCCTTCGCGGGCGAAGACGGCCCGCACCGCCGGTCGCTCGGCGACCCGGCGGGCATGGGCGTGCCAGGCCGGGAAGCGCTCGGCCATATCGAACTTGAGCGACGCGCCGGACGCCCAGACCCAGAAGACCATTAGGTAGGCATCGACGACGCCGTACCGATCCCCCACCGCCCAGCCGCCGTTCGAGAGGTGGACCTCGGTCATGGTGCAGAGGTCGCCGTAGGTGTCGGCGGCCTTGTCGCGGATGCCTGGAAAGGCGTCCTCGTCGGCGGTATAGCGCTCCGGCCGGCGGACATGCGCGTAGGCGACGTGGTGGTTGGCGGCGAGCCAGCCGAGCCACTCGTCGGCCCGGGCCTGCTCGCGCAGGTCGGTGGGCCAAAAGCCCTTCTCGGGCACGGTGCGGGCGACGTGGCGCAGGATCGCCGCGCATTCGGTCAGCACCCAGCCGTCCTCGACCAGGGCCGGCACCCGGCCGCGCTCGTTGATCGCGAGGTATTCCGGCGCGCGTTGGTCCCCCGCCGCGAGGTTGAGCTTGACGCCCTCGAACGACAGCCCGGATTCCTCCAGGATGATGTGGGCGGCCAGCGAGCAGGCGCCGGGGGCGTAGTAGAGGGTGCGGGTGGTCATTCGGAGTTCTTACCGTTGCTGCACTGAGGGGGCGTCCGCACCGTCGAAAGTCAGGCCGAGAAGACTACGCAACTTGCCGCGCACTTCGGCGACAACATCGTCCGGTGCCGACCCGAGGCTTCTGAGGATCCGGGTCGCCCGGTCGATCGAACGGACTTGATCGACCAACACGGCGCCTTCGACGACCAGACCAGCTGGCAGGAAGACTTTGGTTGGCCATGGATGCGGGTTACGCGTGATCGGGCATATGATCACCCGGCGCGTCAGCTGGTTCATGTCCGGGTCCGATACGACGAGCGCCGGCCGGATACCGTTCTGCTCGGTGCCGCGGACCGGTTCGAGATCGATCAGAAGCAATTCGCCAGGATGCGGCTGCCAATCAGTACGGATCGTTGGCGTCATCGATGATCTCGGAACCGCGATCGGGCCCCCAATCGATAGTTTCAGGCTCCGCCTCCGGCCCCAGACGCCGCGCCTCAGAAATCATCTCGGCCAACGTATAAACGGGCAACCCGTCAACGTACCGACGCCCGGTCCATTGCTTGGGCTCGACCTTCGGCCGCCCCTTCGAGATGATCTCGACGGTCTCACCCTCGCGGATGCCGAGTTCCTCGGCTTCCGCGCTGCTCAGCCGAACGGCGAGATCATCGCCCCAGCGAATCACCTTGGCTTCCATCGCACCGCCTCCCGCGAGGACGCCGGAGCATAGCAGATCCGGGCCGCCGCTTCCTACAGCGGCTCCGAACCCCGCCCCATGGCGCTGATGCCGGTGCGGCAGATCTCCACCAGCCCGATGACGCTCATCAGACGCACGAACCGGTCGATCTCCTCGGTGGCGCCGGTCAGCTCGAACACGAAGGAGTTGAGCGTGGCGTCGAGCGTCTTGGCGCCGAAGGCGGCGGCCAGGCGCAGGGCCTCGCTGCGGTGCTCGCCCTCGCCCTTGACCTTCACCAGGCAGATCTCGCGCTCCAGAGCATTGCCCTGGAGCGTCAGGTCCACGACCCGATGGACCGGCACCAGCCGATCGAGCTGCGCCTTGATCTGCTCGATTACTGCGTTCGTGCCGGTGGTCACGATGGTGATGCGCGAGATATGGCGCGCCTCCTCGGTCTCGGAGACGGTCAGGCTCTCGATGTTGTAGCCGCGGCCGGAGAACATGCCGGAGATGCGGGCGAGCACGCCGGGCTCGTTGTCGACGATCACGGCGAGCGTGTGCCGGTTCACAGGCTCGACGCGGCCGGCATCGGGGTAGTGGGTGTTCATCGCGTTCATCGCCGGCTTCGTCCTCGTCCAGTCCTGCTTTTGGCGGCGATCCGAGCGCGCCGCCGCCCATGCGGCGGGCAGCGGCCCCGAAGGGCCGCCGCCAAGCAACCTACACCAGCATCTTGCCTTCCTCGGAGATCACGTCGCCGAGTTCGACGCCGGTCTCGCCGAGGTAATCGGACAGGAGCATCTCGTTATGCGCCTTGCCCGAGGGGATCATCGGGAAGCAGTTCTCGGTCTTGTCGACGATGCAGTCGAACAGCACCGGCCCGTCATAGGCCAGCATCTCCGCGATCGCGCCGTCGAGGTCGCCCGGCTTCTCGCAGCGCATGCCCTTGGCGCCGTAGGCCTCCGCCAGCTTAACGAAGTCCGGCAGGCTCTCGGAATAGCTCTGCGAGTAGCGCGAGCCGTGCAGCAGCTCCTGCCACTGCCGGACCATGCCCATGTACTCGTTGTTCAGGATGAACACCTTGACCGGCAGCCGGTACTGAACCGCGGTCGAGAGCTCCTGCATGTTCATCAGGATCGAGGCCTCGCCGGCGATGTCGATCACCAGCCCCTTCGGGTGGGCGAGCTGCGTACCGATCGCCGCCGGCAAGCCGTAGCCCATCGTGCCGAGGCCACCCGACGTCATCCAACGGTTCGGCTCGTCGTACTTGAAGTACTGCGCCGCCCACATCTGATGCTGGCCGACCTCCGTGGTGATGTAGGTCTCGCGGTCCTTGCAGGCCTCGTAGAGGCGCTGCACAGCATATTGCGGCTTGATGATCGTCCCCGACGGCCAGTAGGCGAGGCAGTCGCGCGCCTTCCAGGCGCCGATCTTCTGGAACCATGGGTCGAGGTTGGATTTCTCCGGCCGCGACGGCAGGGCACGCCAAGCTTCCAGCATGTCGGCCAGAACCGAGGCGCAGTCGCCCACGATCCCGACATCGACCTTCACCACCTTGTTGATCGAGGAGGCGTCGACGTCGATGTGGATCTTCTTGGAGAACGGCGAGAACGCATCGAGCCGGCCGGTGATCCGGTCGTCGAACCGGGCGCCGACGCAGATCATCACATCGCATTCGTGCATCGCCAGGTTGGCCTCGTAGGTCCCGTGCATGCCGAGCATGCCCAGGAACTTCGAATCCGTGCCCGGATAGGCGCCGAGCCCCATCAGGGTCGAAGTGACCGGGAAGCCGGTCTCGGCGACCAACTCGCGCAGCAGCCGCGAGGCTTCGGGGCCGGAGTTGATGACGCCGCCGCCGGTGTAGAAGACCGGGCGGCGCGCGGTTGCCATCAGCTCGACCGCCGCGCGGATCCTGTCGCCGTCGCCCTTGACCGCCGGACGGTAGGTCTTGTGGCTCGCGATCTCCGGGCGCTCGTAGAGGCCGGAGGCGAACTGGATGTCCTTGGGCAGGTCGACCACGACCGGGCCGGGCCGGCCGTTCGCGGCGACGTAGAACGCCTCGTGCAGGATCCGCGGCAAGTCCTCGATCGATTTGACCAGGTAATTGTGCTTCGTGCAGTGGCGCGTGATGCCGACCGTGTCGCATTCCTGGAAGGCGTCGGTACCGATCAGATGCGTCGGAACCTGCCCGGTGATGCAGACGAGCGGGATCGAATCGAGCAAGGCGTCGGTGAGGCCGGTGACGATGTTGGTGGCGCCGGGCCCCGACGTGACCAGCACGCAGCCGACCTTGCCGGACGAGCGCGCATAGCCCTCGGCCGCGTGGACCGCGCCCTGCTCGTGCCGGACCAGCACGTGCTTCACCGCGTCCTGGTGGAACAGAGCGTCGTAGATCGGAAGTACGGCACCGCCCGGATAGCCGAACAGCGTGTCCACGCCCTGATCCCGGAATGCCCGGATGACCATCTCGGCCCCGGTCATGACCTCGCCGCCCATGCTCTCCTCCTCCGCTCCCCGGATCGTCGGCGGCGTTCGTGCGCCGCCGGACGGACCGGTTCCTGTCGTCCTGCACCTTCGTCACGCGAGGCGGCATCCGCCTCGCTCGAAGGTCCTGTGGTCGTCGTTATCTCGAACGCGTGGATCTCGTTGGTCGTGGTGTGTCACCGGGCAGCGGGCAATAAAAAAGGGCCCCGAGGGACCCTGCATGCGCCACCGCTCGGATTGCGGCCCTGGTTTAGGGCCGCCCCGTCGGTGACGCTTCCGCTACAATAAGAACCGCGTTCATCGGATATCCGAACCTGCCTCGCGGCGATCGATGAATCCGGGATCGGATTCAAGCCATTCGCACGTGAAGTGTTGGGCCTCATACCGGAGACCTGACACTCGGTCAACGCGTAAGCCAAGGATCGGCCGCGCGCTCAGTGCAGGGGCGGCGGCCGGCGGCGCACCCAGTTGCTCGCCGCGTCGTAGGCCGCGCCGAGCTGGAGGCAGGCGAGTTCGCCGTGGTTGCGGGCGACGATCTGGATGCCGGTCGGCAGGCCGGCGTCTCCGAAGCCCGCCGGGACGTCGAGGGCCGGCAGGCCGGACATGGTCACCGGGACCACAATCTGCATCCACCGATGGTAGGTGTCCATCGCGTGGCCGCCGACCTCCCGGGGCCAGCGCAGGCCCTTGTCGAACGGAAAGACCTGCGCGCTCGGCATGACCAGGTAATCGTAGTTGTCCATGAAGCGGCGGACGGTCTCGTACCAGCGGGTGCGCCCCTCCAGGGCGGCAACCACCTGATCGGCGGTGAGCGCAAGCCCGCGCTCGGCCTCCCAGATCGCCTCGGGCTTCATCTGCGCCCGGTGGCCGGGCTCGTCGTAGAGCGGCCGGAGCGCGGCGGAGACCGACAGCGCCCGCAACGTCAGGAAATCGCGCCAGAGCTGCTCCATGTCGAACCGCGGCGCGGCCTCCTCGACCACGCAGCCGATCTCCGCGAAGGTCGCGAGCGCGGCGCGGCCGAGTTCGAGCACCCCGGGATCGAACGGGATCTGGCCGTCGAAATTCCCGAGCCAGGCGATCCGCGTCCCGCGGAAATCCCGGGCCAGCGGGCTCGCGAAGGCCGACGGGTCCTGGCGGATCGTGTTCGGGCAGCGGGGATCGTAGCCGGCCTGGACCGACAACATCAGGCCGATATCGGCGGGGCTGCGCCCGATCGCACCGAGCACCGATAGGCCCGGGCTGAACACGTCCTTGGTCTCGACCGGGATCCGGCCCCAGCTCGGGCGCAGGCCGTAGCAATTGTTGAAGGCCGGGGGGTTGCGGAGCGAGCCGCCGAAATCGCTGCCGTCGGCCACCGGCAGCAGCTTGAGCACGACCGCCACAGCGGCCCCGCCGCTCGATCCGCCGGCGCTCTTCTCCGGATCGTAGGCGTTCCCGGTCACACCGTAGACCGGGTTGAAGCTGTGCGAGCCGAGCCCGAATTCGGGAATGTTGGTCTTGCCGATGAAGATCGCCCCGGCCGCGCGCAGCCGGGCGACCATGATCGTGTCCACTTCGGCAATCCGGTCGGCGAAGATGGGCGACCCTTGCGTGAACGGCAGCCCGCGCACCGCATCGAGATCCTTCACGGCGAGCGGAAACCCGTGCAGCGGCCCCACGGCCTCGCCGCGGACGAGCGCGGCATCCCGCGCCTCCGCCTCTCGGAGGAGCGCCGCGTCGTCCTGGAGCCCAACGATGGCGTTGACCTGCGGATTGAGCCGGTGGATCCGCTCCAGGTACGCCCGCATGACCTCGACGCAGGAGACGACCCGGCCGCGAATGGCGGCCGCGAGA
Source organism: Methylobacterium mesophilicum (assembly GCF_022179445.1). GTDB lineage: Bacteria > Pseudomonadota > Alphaproteobacteria > Rhizobiales > Beijerinckiaceae > Methylobacterium > Methylobacterium mesophilicum. The sequence goes on from NZ_BPQU01000028.1 coordinate 5,680, forward strand.
TCCACGGCACCAAGCGCCGTGATGCCGTCCTGTCGCTCATCCTGCATGGTCGATCGTCTCCCTATCGCGGTCCGCGCCGGCATGGCCGAGGCTTGGTGAGGTCGATCACACGTTTTGTCGCGTGCGACGGTCTACCACTAGCGATAGTTGGGGAGACAAGAGATGTGCAGGGATTCGGCTGACGTTCAAGCGGCCGGCGTCGCGCGCGCAATGCGCGGTCGTTCCTGATCCCGTCCCCAGGCTCAGCACCGTCATTGCGAGTATAGCGAAGCAACCTAGGGCAGCGCGCGCTCACGGAATCTGGCGTTTCCCTGGGTTGCGCCGCTACGCTCGCAATGACGGTGGGGCCGGTGCGAACTCCTACCGGCGCCTTATCAGACCACCGCCCAAGGCAGCGTCTCATCCCCGCGGAACACCACCACGGCGGTGTCCTCCACGGCCACCGCCTCGATCACGCGGCTCTCCCGCCGCTCGAGGGTGACCGTGGCGGCGTTCGGCTCCAGCCCGTGGAACCGCGCCCCGTTCAGCGATGCGAACGCCTCGAAACGGTCCAGCGCGCCCTCCTCGTCGAAGACCTGCACGTAGGTCTGAAGCGCGCTTGGCCCGCAGAACACGCCGGCGCAGCCGCAGGAGGCCTCCTTGGCGCCGCGGACATGCGGGGCGGTGTCGGTGCCAAGGAAGAAGCACGCCTCGCCGGAGGTGGCGGCCGCACGCAGCGCCAGGCGGTGCCGCTCGCGCTTGGCCACCGGCAGGCAGTAGAGGTGCGGGCGCAGGCCGCCCTGAAAGATGTGGGTGCGGTTGATGACGAGGTGGTGGGGCGTGATCGTCGCCGCCACGCGGCTCCGGTTGGCCCGGACCACGTCGAGGATCTCGGCCGTGGTGGCGTGCTCGACGGTGACCTTCAGGCCCTGGTGCCGGGCGAGCAGCGGGATCAGGCTGCCCTCCATGAACGCCGCCTCGCGGTCGAAGATGTCGATCTCCGGATCGGTCGCCTCGCCGTGGATCAGGAGCGGCATGCCGATCCGCTCCATCCGCTCCAGCACGGGCGCGAGCCCGATCAGGTCGGTGACGCCGGCATGGGAATTCGTGGTCGCGCCGGCCGGGTAGAGCTTGGCCGCGATCCAGACGTTTTCTGCAAAGCCCCGCTCGATCTCGTCCGGATCGGTGTCGTCCCGCAGGTAGCAGGTCATCAGCGGGGTGAAATCGAGGCCGGCGGGCAGCGCGGCCAGGATCCGCTCGCGATAGGCGCGCGCGGCCGCCACCGTGGTCACCGGCGGGACCAGGTTCGGCATGATGATGCCCCGGGCGAACTGGGCCGCCGTGTAAGGCAGCACCGCCTTCAGCATCGCGCCGTCGCGCAGGTGGATGTGCCAGTCGTCCGGCCGACGGATGGTGATCCGGTCGGCCGCGATGGAAGCGGGCGGCTGCGCGGCGGGGAACAGGTCGGCGACGCTCATCGCTTTCGGCTCCTCAGCCCTGACCGAAGGAGGAGATGCCGCCGTGGGCCGACGACCATTCGGCCGGCGCGTTAAGGAAGCTCTCGACCTCGGTCAGCGTCTTCGGATCGAAGGTGCCCATCTCCTTGGCGACCGCCAGCACGTCCCACCACGTAGTCAGGTAGTGCAGCTTGATCCCGGTCTCCTGCATCAGCGCGGCGCTGCCGGGGAAGATGTCGTAGTAGAACAGCACGAAGCAGTGATCGACCTGGGCGCCGGCGTCCCGCAGGGCCTGGCAAAAGTTCACCTTGCTGCGCCCGTCGGTGGCGAGATCTTCCACCAGCAGGGTCCGAGCGCCCTCCACCACCTCGCCCTCGATCTGGGCGTTGCGGCCAAAACCCTTCGGCTTCTTGCGCACATACTGCATCGGCAGCATCAGCCGGTCGGCGATCCAGGCGGCGAACGGGATGCCGGCGGTCTCGCCGCCCGCGACATGGGTGAGCGACTCGTAGCCGATCTCGCGCACGATCGTGGCGGTCGCGAAATCCATCAGCGTCGCGCGCAGGCGCGGGAACGAGATGATCTTGCGGCAGTCGATATAGACCGGGCTGGCCCAGCCCGAGGTGAACTTGAACGGCTCGTCCTTGTAGAAATGGACGGCCTGGATCTCCAGGAACATCTTGGCCGCTTCGCGGGCGATGATCGTCCGGTCGATGGGCAGGAACGACGTGGTCATGCGGCGTGCGCGCTCCGCTGGGTGCGCTCACCGCCGGAGGCCGGGCCGAGGAGCGCGAGGATGGGAAGGCCTGACCGGTCTCCTCCGCCCTGTCTCCGCCAGCGTCAACCCTGAAGCCGACGCTATCCGCCTCTCAGGCCGCGCCGGCCTTGGCTCGCAGCTGCGCCAGGTGCCGGATCGCCAGGGCGTAGCCGTGCGTCCCGAACCCGGCCAGCACCGCGGTCGCGGCGAGCGAGATGTAGGAATGATGCCGAAACGCCTCGCGCCGGTGGACGTTCGAGATGTGGCACTCGATCACCGGCACCTCGCAGGTGTTGAGCGCATCGAGGATCGCCACCGAGGTGTGGGTGTAGGCCCCGGCATTGATCACGATCCCGGCGGACCCGACCCGGAACGCATGGATCGCGTCGATCAGCACGTGCTCGGCGTTGCTCTGGCGGAAATCGATGCCCAGCCCGAAGCCGGCGGCTGTCTCGCGGCACAGGGCCTCGACATCGGCCAAGGTCTCGCGCCCGTAGATCTCCGGCTGCCGCTTGCCGAGCAGGTTCAGGTTCGGCCCGTTCAGGACCAGGATCGTGTCAATCATCGTGTTCCTCGCCGCCCCACGTGGCCGGCACCGAAGCCTCAATGCACTGAGACCTCACTCGCTTGCTCCCCCTCGCGCCCTCATCCTGAGGCGCGAGCGCAGCGAGCCTCGAAGGAGCCATCGAGGACTCGCCCGGCAGACTGGAGACCTCCTTCGAGGCGACCGCTGCGCGAACGCGCCTCAGGATGAGGGCACGGGTTGCTTCGCCCCGTTGTGGCCGTGCGGGGGGCAAGGGTCAAACTGGCTCTCGCATGCGCCTGTCACCCGATGGGCGATGTTCCGTACAGAGACCGTCTCATCCGCCCAACAGGTTCAGTTTCGCGGCGCGCGCCGCTATCCCGGGTGCGACCGCGAATAGAAATCAGGGAGGACACGCCATGGCAGGATCCCGCAGCGCAACGCCCGTGGTGATCGCGGTGGCGATCACCGGCTCGGTGCCGCGCAAGAAGGACAACCCGGCCGTGCCGGTCACGGTGGCCGAGCAGATCGAGTCGACGCAGCAGGCCTTCGAGGCCGGCGCGACGCTGGCCCATATCCACGTGCGCAACGACGACGAATCGCCCTCCTCCGACCCCGACAAGTTCGCCGCCGTGCAGGAGGGGCTGCGCACGCACTGCCCCGGGATGATCGTGCAGTTCTCCACCGGCGGCCGCGGGCGCGATCCCGCCGCCCGGGGGCTCTCGCTGAAGCACCGCCCCGACATGGCGTCACTCTCCACCGGCTCGGTGAACTTCCCGACCATCGTGTACGAGAACGGCGCCGGCCTGGTGACCGATCTGGCGAGCCAGATGAAGCAGCACGGGGTGCGGCCGGAGATCGAGATCTTCGACCTGTCGCACCTGCACGGTGCCAAGAGGCTGGTGGAGGCGGGCCTGATCGACGCGCGCCCGCACGTGCAGTTCGTGATGGGCGTCCAGAACGCGATGCCGGCCGAGGAGCACCTGCTCGACATCTTGCTCGCCGAGACGCGGCGGATCCTGCCCGACGCCACCTGGACCGCCGCCGGGATCGGCCGCAACCAGGCGGTCGTGATGGAGTGGGCGCTTGCCCGCGGCGCCGATGCGGTCCGCACCGGCCTGGAGGACAACATCCGGGTGACGAAGGACCGGCTCGCGGCGAGCAACGCCGAGTTGGTCGGCCTCGCAGCCGCGGCGGTCCGCAGCCACGGCCGCAACGTCGCCAGCCCCGCCGAGGCGCGGGCCGCACTGGGTCTGGGCTGAACGGAATCATATTCCGCACCCCCGTCTTGGACCGCGTCAAATCTCGTTGGCCGACAAGCGATCACTCGCGAAGCCTTTCGGGCATCACGGCTTCCGGGCGACGATGGCGTGCAGTCTACCGACGGAGCGGTCCTGATCGACGAGGAAGCCAATCGCCTGCAATTCCTTCGCCACGGCAGCAGGCTGAAGCCGCAGCTTCCGATAGCTGCTTTTGCGCAGCGTCCAACCGTCATTGTCGCGGATATGGATGATATCGGTCACGACGACGCTTTCAGGCTCGTAGTCCAGTGCGCAGACCATCAAACGCTGGTCGTCCGCCCGAACCGGAATGAAGCGATCTAATCCTGTCAGTTCGAGCGAAAGATCGCGAAACGTCAGGACCAAACGACCTGTCACACGTAGCACGTCATGCGCATCGCGGAAGAGCTTCGATACGTCGCCGCGATCGTCGAGATGCGTGAGGGTATCGCCCATACATACAATCGCATCGACGCTTTCGCGCTCAACCAATGTCGCGAAGCTGCGCATATCGGCCAATCGCGGTTCGATAGGAGTTCCCGCTCTAAGAGCATTCAATTCATCGAGCAGAGCGCGACAGTTATCGATTGCAATAACTGATTCGAAGCCGAGATCGCTGAGAGCAAAGCTCTGGTAGCCAGGCCCGCAACCGAGATCGATGGCTCGACCATTCGTTCGTGAATATATTCCAAGATCCCAAAGCAGATTCCGCTGCTCGGAAACCTTTTCAGCGAACGATGAACCGTTCATCCATGAGTAGTGATCTGCAAGAAGATTGTCGTAATGGGCTTGCACATGGCTCATCAGAAGCTCCGTGCCAGGCTTTTTCGAACGCATTACATTCGTTCAGGGCTGCTTGTCGAGATTGCGTTCCGAGAGCCGCGTATCTCCCAGCGCCTTTCAACCGATCGCCGACACGGCCCAGAAGCCCATCTTCTCACGGGCCGGACGGCGTGCTAACGGTCCGCCCGCGCGGGTGTAGCTCAATGGTAGAGCAGCAGCCTTCCAAGCTGAATACCCGGGTTCGATTCCCGGTACCCGCTCCACGCCGTCTCACCATCTGAAGCCGCCGGCAGCGGCAGGATATCGGATCGGTCGGCGCGGGCCTCCCAGCCGCGGACGCCCTCAACGATCCATCGCAAAATCCCGCTCGCGGAAACGCTCTCGGTCGATGGTCGCGCCCGACCGTCGGACCTGTGAGGGCGTGAGGCCGAAGCGCTTGCGGAACGTGCGGTTGAAGTAGGACAGGTCGCCGAACCCGACATCGAAGGCAATCTCGCTCACCGGCCGGGCATCCTCGGCATCCGTCAGGCGCTGCATCGCCCGGTCGAGGCGTCGGGCGAGGACAAAGCCCGAGAAGGTCTCACCCTCTGCCTGAAACATCGCCTGGACCTGCCGACTGGAGATCTGCTGGGCTTGCGCCACGGCCTCCAGGCTCAGGTCCGGCCGGCCGAGGCGCTGCTCGACCTCAGCCTTGAGCGCCTGGATTCGCAGGTCGCGCCGACTCGGGCCGGGCGCGGAAATCGCGGGGCCCGGCTCGCGCACGATGAAGGCCAGCAGCTGCGCGAGGTGCTCGCGGACGAGATCTGCGATGCCCGGGGCGCCCACGGGGATCAGGCCCCGCAGGAGGCTCGCGCCGTAGACGGTCAGCGTCTGCAGGCCCGGATGGTCCCGCCCGATCCGCCGGATGTGCCCTGTCTCCAGCGCGGCGAGGGGACCGGTCAGCCGCTCCCGGTCGATCGCCAGGAGGTCGATCCGGTCGACGCCCAGCGCGTCGAAGAGGGCGCCCCGGCTCGTGGCTACCAGCAGTGCGTCCCTGGAGCAGCAGGCGACCTTGCACCCGCCCTGGGTCACCTCGAGTCGCCCGATTGCGGGCCGCACCAGCAGCAGGCGCTCGCCCGGGCCCTCGTCGCGCCAGGAGCGGGACGGCTCGAACACCGAGGCGATGCCGAGGTCCGGAACGATGCGAATCGCCGTCCGGCCCCGGAACGGGAGGGAATCCGAGTCCTCGCGCGTCTCCGGGACGATGCCGGCTGCCGCCCCGCGGGTCGCAGCCTGCACTGCGGCGCTCATCGCGGCGTCCATACCGGGCCCCTCGTCGGCGTGGCGACCAGGCAACGTCGTTTCGTCATCGCGCCCCCTCGCCGCGTAGCTGCGCAGCAGTCCGTACTCTTGCGCGCCCGAGTCCAAGCGGGAGCGAAATCATCATGTTAGAGCGGCCTAGAGATGTCGAGACTTTATGCATCCTCGACCAATCGTCTCGGCGCTGAAAGTCGCGATAATATCGATTTAGACAAATTTTAAACTGGGCGGACGCCGATGTCTCGCGTTCTCTACACGCAGAATCCGGCCCGGCAGTTTTGGAAGGCGTCCCAACGCGGACGCGCAGGGGTGGGTCTGACAAGCATGCGTACCATTCGTCTCGTCGCGATCCTCGGTGCGGGGACTGCCCTGGCCGGGCCGGCCCGGGCCGAGACCGCCGCACCCGTCGTCGCCCTCGACGAAATCTCTGTGACGGCCACCCGCGCGCCGCGCCGGATCGAGGACGTGCCGCAGAGCGTCCAGGTCGTCGACCGCGACCAGATCCGCCAGCAACTCGCCCTGACCTCAAGTCCCTCGGCCGTGCTCTCGAAGCTGGTGCCGGGATTCTCGGTACCGAACGGCACGATCTCCAGCGCCTCAGAAAGCTTCCGGGGCCGCAACCTCCTGGTGCTGATCGACGGCGTGCCGGTGAATACGCCGCTGCGCGACGTCTCGCGCATCCTCAATCTGATCGACCTCAATTCGGTGGAGCGGATCGAGGTGGTGGCCGGCGCCTCCAGCCTCTACAGCGCGGGCGCCACCGGCGGCACCGTGAACTTCATCACCCGGCGCCCGACGGACGGGGCTCCGGTCGTCACGGTCAACACGGCGATCCGGACCTTCACGGCCGACCCGGTTCACGGCGTCGCGCCCGAGACATCGATCAGTGTGACCGGCAAAGTGCCGGACGGCGTCGATTACGCGTTCACCGGCTCCGGTCGGTTCGCCACCCGCACCTTCGACGGCAAGGGGCGGGAATTGCCCTCCGACGGTCAGCTCGGCCAGGGCGGTGCCGACCGCTTCCAGCTCGGCAACATCAACCTGCGGCTCGGCTACGACCTCGATCTCACCAAACGCGTCGAGTTCGGCCTCACCCAGATCCTGCTCAACCAGGATCCGCGCTACCTCACCGATTACAGCGGCTCCTTCGCCCGGCCCGACTACGCGCGAAGCTATATCGGCCTGCCGGTCGCCGAGGATACGCGCTCACTGTACCTACGCTATACGGATCGGGATACGCCGCTCGGCAGTTTCTCGATCCTCGGTTTCTACAACGACATCAACAAGCGCTTCAATTATTCGCAGTTCGCCTATCCGGCCAACCCGTTCGTCACCTACTCGTTCATCCCCACCGCGCCCACGAGCCTGGCCAACCAGACCGCGCTCGCCACCGAGCGCGGCGGCATCAACCTCACCCTCGACACCGACCTGAGCGTCCTCCTGCCCGGGCTGAAGCTGACCTGGGGCTCCGACATAATCTCGGAATCAACCCGGCAGCGGGCGCGGGACGGCACCGACGTGTTCACGCCCCTGCAGCAGAACAGCTACGCCGGCTTCGCCCTGCTCCAGCTGCCGATCGGCGAGCGGCTGACCGTACGTGCCGGCATGCGCTACGAGCACTTCGACCTCGACGTCGCGGGCTTCACCCGGCCAACGACCTTCGCGGCAAGCGCGGCGCGCAACGCCCTGGGCTACTCGACCTTCGTGCTGCCAGCCCTCAACGTCACCGGCGGCAAGTTCTCCTACTCAGCCCCGACCTTCAACGCAGGCGCGACCTTCAACCTGCTGCCGGGCATCGACCTCTACGGCGGCTTCAGCCAGGGCTACGCGCTCGCCGATATCGGCGCCTTCACGCGCCGGGCCGGCCTGTCCCTCGCCTATGCCTGCCCGATCTCCCGTCCGTTCTGCCTGCCGGCGGGCACCACCATCGCGTATTCCAGCATCGCCCCGCAGGCGCAGATCGTGAACTCCTACGATTTCGGCGTCCGCGGCCGGAGCGGGATCTTCTCCGGCAGCCTCGGCGGGTTCGTGTCGACCTCCGACGACGGCACGACGTTCGACCCGCTCACCAACAAGCTGAGCCAGCAGAAGGAGATGATCTACGGGGTCGAGTTCACCGGGAACGCGCAGGTCACGGAGCAACTGAATCTCGGCACCGTACTCGGCTACCGCGAGGGCCGCTACGACACCAACAAGGACGGGCGCCTCGACAGCTACCTGCCGAACAACCGCATCGGCGCCCCCTTCCACGGCACGCTATCGGGGACCTACCTGTTCGCGAACGGCGTCTCGCTCCGGGTCGAGGGTGAGGGCTTCAGCGGCCGCGACGCCCGCATCGACCTCATCGGCACCCGCTTCCGCTTGAAGGACGCCTTCACGGTGAACGCCGCGTTCGGCGCCCCCCTGGCCGGGGGCGAGCTCTACGCATCCGTCGATAACCTGTTCGACCGTGCCTACTGGAATCCGACCGCGACCTCGGTGCGCAACCTGACCGTCTTCGGGCTCGGGCGCACCGTCACCGTCGGCTACCGCAGGACGTTCTGAGGGATGGTCGCCCTCGAAGAGGCCGACGACCTCATGGTCCTGCGCTATCTCGGTCCAACCGAGCCGGGCGACGAGACCGCCTACCTCGACGCCCTGGAGCAGGTGGGCGCACGGACTGAGCCGTTCGCCCTGATCCTGGTGCTCGGCGGCGTCGGCAAACTTTCGGCGGCTTCCGAAAAGGCCCAGGCTCTCTGGTTCAAGCGCACGCGCGCCGACCTCGAGCGGCACTGCCGCGGCCTCGTGATCGTGCGGCCGGGCTTCGAGGAGGCGGGCGCCGACGTATTCCGCCGGCTCTGGAACTTCCCGATCGAGATCGCCCCCGACGAGCCGGCCGCCCGGGCCTCCGCACGGGCCTATCTCTCATGAGCGCCGCCTCCTCGGCACCCGCCGCCGTGGCCGTCACGGCCGACGGGCGGCGCGAGCGGTACTCGCTCTTCGTGGTGCTCGCCGCCCTCTACATGGCGCAGGCGATCCCCTCCTACCTGATCGCCGCTGCGCTCCCGCCGATCATGCGCGAGGCCGGCGTGTCCCGGGCGGGGATCGGCTATCTGAGCCTCCTGTTCCTGCCCCTCGTGCTGAAGTTCCTCTGGGCGCCGCTGATCGACCGTGTGCGGCCCTTCGCGCGGGCGCACCGGGCGGGGTGGGTGGTGATGACCCAGGTCGGCGTGATCGGTTGCATCCTCGCGATGCTGCCGCTCGGCCCCACCAACGTGCCCGGGATCATCGGCGTCGGCTTCCTCGCCGCGCTGCTGATCGCGACGCAGGACATCGCCACCGACGGCTACGCCGTGAAGCGGTTGCGGCCGGAAGATCGCGCCATCGGTAACGCCATACAGGGGGGTTCGGTCGCCCTCGGGGTGGTGGTCGGCGGAACGCTGAGCCTCGTCCTCTACCATCATGTCGGCTGGACCGGGATGCTGCTGAGCGCGGCGGCCTTCTCGGTGCCGCCGCTGCTGGCCGCCTTCGCCATGCGCGAGGAAGCGCCCGAGACCGGCGCCACCGCGCCGCGGCCCTCGATCCGGGCCTTCCTGCGGCGGCCGGAGGTGCACACCATCCTGTGGGTGGCGCTCACCTACCGGGTGAGTGAGGGGCTCGTGAAGGCCATGGAGGGCGCCTACCTGGTCGATGCGGGCGTACCCCTCGACCGGATCGGCTACCTGTCCGGCGTCTCGGCGATGACCGCGGGGCTCGCCGGCTCCGGCGTCGCAGCGCTGCTGGTCCGCCGCTACGGCACGGCCGCGACCCTCGGCCTGCTGGGCGGGCTGCGGACTCTCTGCTTCGCCCTGTTCACGGCGCATGCCTTCGGGGCTGTCGTCGGCCTGTGGCCTCTGTTCGGCGCGGCAGGGTTCCAGACCCTGATCCGCTACATGGAGATCGTGGCGCTCTACAGCCTGTTCATGGCGGTCTCTTCAGCGGAGCAGCCGGGCACCGACTTCACGATCCTCGCCTGCGCGCAACTCGTGGTCTACCTCGTCGGCTCACTGATCTCGGGCAAGCTCGCCGACCTCCTCGGCTACGGCGCCCTGTTCGGGCTCGCGACGTTCCTTTCCGGCCTCGCAACGATGGCGACCGTCCGGCTGCTCGGGACCGGCCGCACCGGTCAGGCCACCGGATGACGGGGGTCGTCCGGGCGAAGCCGCACGGCGGCAACGATCAGGGCAAGGCCCAACGTCGCGCAGGTCCAGAACGGCAGCGCGGGCGCGATCCGGAACGCCGCGCCGCCGCAGAGGGCTCCGATCCCCTGGCCGAGCACGTGGACGCTCGCGAGCCAGCCGGCGGCCGCGGCCTGGGCGTGCCCGGGCATCCGGGCGACCAGGGCGGCGGTGTAATGCGGGGTCGCCAGGGCAATGCCGGCGCCCACCACGACCGTCCCGAGCACGGCGACCCAGGCGGCGGGAGCACAGGCGGTCACGCCTGCACCCGCGGCGAAGCCTGCAAGCCCGAGGCTGAGATTGCGCCGCAGGTTCGGGCCGAGGCGCGGCACCAGGACGAGTTGCGTCAGGATCATCGTCACCGCGACGAGCGCGAAGGTCGCGCCGGCAAGACCTGCGGCGCCCGGCGCGTCGAGGTTGAAGCGCTTCTGCAGGAACAGGCCGAGCACGATCTGGATCTGGCCGAGGCCGAGGGTCAGGGCGAAGCCGATCCCCATCAGCGGTGCGGCCGCGCGCAGGACGCCACCGCGATCCGCCCCCGCCGCCCTGGCGCCAGGGCTGCCGCCCGGGAGGTCGGGCGCGGCCAGGAGCAGCAACGGGCTCGCCGCCAGCACCGCCAGGGGCGCGGCGGTCCCGAACACCCCGACGCCCATCGCCAGCGAGCCGAGGATGCGCCCTGCCGAGAGTCCGGCACCGAGCCGGCCGAGCGCCGCCGGGCGTGCCGTTTCCGCCACCGACCCCAGCACGGCAGCCTGGGCATGCGGCATCACCCCGGCGGCTCCCGCTCCGTAGGCGATCCGCGAGGCGACGAGCAGCACCAGGGCTCCAGCGACGGGCAGGGCCGGCACCGTCAGGGCCAGGGCGAACAGACCATGGCCGAGCGCCATCAGGGCGGCCAGTGCCGCGAACAGCCGGCGCAGACGCAAACCGGTCCCCCAGTTCCCCCAGGCCGGCGCGCAGACCAGGAATGCGACCGCCCCGGCGAAGGCGACGCCCCCCATCGCGACCGCATCGAGCCCTGTGCGCTCGGCTACCACGGGGACAAGGGCGAGCACGGCCGATTGTCCGAACCCCACCGAGGCCGCGGCGAGAGATAGTCGCCCGGCCACTCCAGACCCGGGAGTGCGCACATCGATCCGAACCATGACACCTCCGTCCGCGCACGGATCTTATTGGCGCGATAACCGGCATGGCAACCTTCACACCATAAATTTAAAATAGTTCTATAGTATTAATCATCTATTGCGCCCCATTTTTCTTTTGTCTATTGGCAATGCCGCGATATGAAGAGGGTCGTATGGTTGAAGCCGACATCTCATGTGCCGACGTTGCTTCCCAGGTATCGGTGCGCAGCTTCCTGAACAGCCTGATGCGGGAATGGGCCGGCTGGACTCTGGCGACCGCCGAGGCGCGCGAAGACGATCCGACGCGTCCCGTGTTGCGGATTTCGCTGCCGAGCCGAGCTTCGGTGATCGAGATCGCGGTCACCCATGTCTCGTCCGTCGGCCAGCACATGTTCAGGCTGCCGTTCCGCGAACTGCGCCCCGGCGAGCCGCCCCGCATCATGGCGTTGGCGGCGTTCGCGGCAGCGGTGGCGAACGAGCCGGCCATCGTCGGACCGGCAGCACCGCAGGCCGCGCCGATTTTCCTGCGCCGCCTCTTTCAGAGCCTCGCCACCGTCGAAGACATCCTCGTCCGCGCCCCTGCACCGGGCATCTTCCTGAGCCGCGACCCGAGCTTCCGCGAGGCCGAGCGCGCGCTCCGGTTCGGCCATTCCGTGCATCCGACCCCGCGCAGCCGGGACGAGTTCACGCTGGCCGATTCCCGCGCCTTCGCGCCGGAATACGGTCGGGGCTTTCCCTTGCGCTGGTGGTCGGCCGCGCCGGAGACGGTCGTCCAGGGTTCCTCGCGGGCAACGAGCGCAGCGGACCTCTGCGCGGACCTCGCCGCTGAAGATGCCGGCTTCGATCCGACGATATTCGCCGCGAGCGGGGGGCGCGTGCTGCTGCCGGTCCATCCGTGGCAGGCGGCCCGCCTCGCGCTCGATCCGGAGATCGACGCCCTGTTCCGCACCGGCCGCCTGCGCGACCACGGCCATGCCGGCGGGCCGTGGTACGCGACCACATCGCTGCGCACCCTCTACGCACCGGGTGCGCGCTTCATGCTCAAGCATTCGCTGAGCCTCAGGCTCACAAATTCGCTGCGCCTCATCAAAAGCGTCGAGTGCGCGCGCGGCCTCGTCGTGGATGGGGTGCTGAACGGGCCGGTCGGCGCCGAGATCGCCGCGCGCTGGCCGAGCTTCCACGTCCTCGGCGAGCCGGCCTATCTTGCGCTGCGTGGCGCCGATGGGGCCGCGCTGCCGCAGACGTTCGTGGCATTGCGGGACAACCCGTTCCACGGGGCGGACGAGCGGCCGGCCGCGGTGCTGGCCGCTCTCTGCGAGATCTATCCCGATGGGCGGGGCAGCGGGCTGGCCGACACGATCCTGCGCATCGCCGGCCGTAAGGACGCGGACGGCGATGGCCCGGTCGAGGCCGTTGCCCTGCGCTGGTTCGAGCGCTTCCTCACCGTCACGGTCGGGCCGATCCTCGAGATCCAGTGCGCGCTCGGCCTTCTGTTCGGCGCGCACCAGCAGAACCTGGTCCTCGAACTCACGGATGGCTGGCCGGTCCGGACCTTCTTCCGCGACTGCCAAGGTACGGGTTTCGTGCGTGAATTCCTTCCGGCCCTCCGCGAGGCCGCCCCTGGGCTCGACCTCGAGGCCGGGCACCTCCTGACCTCCGGGGAGGCTGCGCGGGTCATGGCCTACTACCTCGTGGTCAACAGCGTCTTCGCCGTCATCGGAGCCATCGGCATCGCCGGCCTGGCGCCGGAGGGCGCCCTCATCGGGGCCCTGCGCCGATTCGTCGAGGCGCTCGCCGGGAAGGACCTCCGGGACAAGACCTGCCTGCGCCTGCTGCTCGACGCCCCGGCCCTGGGCAGCAAGGGCAACTTCCAGATCTGCTTCCGTAACCTCAACGAGAACACCGACGTGACCGACCCTCTGGCGAGCTACGTTGACCTTCCGAACCCCCTCGCGGCTCCGTCCGCCCGCGCAGGCGCCCGGCCATGACGGTGCGCGCCCGCATCGATGCCGCCGCCGGGACGGCGCTGGACGGCTGGACCGGGACGAGCCGCCACTGGGCCGCCACCGGCGACGATTTCGTGATCGAAAGCCTGCCGTCCGATGCCAGCAGGGTCCGGCTGACCTTATCGCGCGGCGGCGACCCGATCGCGGAGGCCGAACTGCGCTCCGGCGCGGACGAAGCTTTCCTGGCGCTCACCGGCTCGGCCGGCCGTCATCCCGCCGACGCGCCGGTCGTGGCGGCCCTGGTCGAGGCCGCGTTCCAGCGGTGCCCGGAGGCCGGGCGGCTACGTGTCGCCGGCCTCGGCAGCGCGGCGTCCCTGCGCGCACTGGCGGCGCAGTCTGAGGGTGACCCGGCCGCGCCCGACGCGGTCGTGGAGCGCGCGCTGTTCTATCAGCTTCCCCTGCTATGGCTGGCAGCCGGAACGCGGGCCGCCTACCCGCTGATCCGCTCGCGGATCGGGCCGCAGGACCGTCTACCGCCCCTGCGACCGCCGCAGCCGAACGGCTCGTTTTACCGGCGTTGGCTGCCGCAGCTCGGCACGACCCTGTCGTTTCGCGCCATAGACCGGCGGCACGATCTCGGCCTGTTCCACGGCTGGATGAACCAGAAGCGCGTCGCCTATTACTGGGAACTCGCGCAGAGCGAGGCGGAGTTGGACCGCTACCTCGCCGACCAGGAGGACGACCCGCACCTGTTCGGGGTGATCGGCAGCTTCGACGACGTACCGGTCGGCTATTTCGAGTTCTACTGGGCCAAGGAGGATCGGCTCGGTCCCTATTACGACGCCGAGGATTTCGACCGCGGTTGGCACGGGCTGATCGGCAACGTCGCGCACCTGGGACGGCCGAAGACCCTCGCCTGGTTCAGGGCCATCACGCACTACCTGTTCCTGGACGAGCCCCGCACCCGGCGGATCATGGGCGAGCCGCGGGCCACGCATCGCAAGATGCTGAGCTACTGCGGGGATGCGGCCTACGAGACGCTGAAGGAGTTCGACTTCCCCCACAAGCGCGCGGCCCTGGTCTGCTGCGAGCGCGAGCGCTTCTTCCGCGAGGTTCCCTTGTGAGCGCCGGACCGTTGCCGGGCGGCGCGGCCGTGACGGCGCCGCTCTGGCTCGATCTCAATCGTGCGCTCATCGCCAAGACGATCTCCGAACTCGCGTTCGAGGAGGCGTTCGCACCAGAGCTGGCGGACCGGACCGGTACGCAGTGGCTGCTGCGCCTTGACGGCGGGATCGCCTACCGCTTCGCGGCCGAGCGCCGGATCTGGGGCAACCTCGCGATCGATCCGTCCAGCCTGTTCCGCATCGCGGGTAACAGGGTTACCCCGGCCGGCGACGCGGCCGGGTTCCTGGTGGATGCGAGCCGTACGCTCGGGATAGAGTCCGCCACCCTCTGCGTCTATGCCGCCGAAGTGCTGAGCACGCTCACGGCCGATGCCCGCATCGCGGCGATCGGCCGGGACATGACGGGGCCGGATCTGCTCGCTCTGAGCGACCGCGTCCTGCAGGCCTATCTCGACGGCCACCCAAAGGCCCCCGCGAGCAAGGGGCGGATCGGCTGGGGTCTGGCCGACTACGAGGCCTACGCGCCGGAATTCCAACCCGAGATCCGGTTGTTCTGGGTCGCGGCAGACCGGACAGCCTGCCGCCTCAGCCTGGAGCCCGGCCTCGCCGAGGCGGACCTCGTGGCCGACGCCCTCGACGGGCCGGAACGGGCGCGCCTAGCGCAGGCCTGCGCCGCACGCGGGGCCGATCCCGCGACCCATCTGCTCGTGCCGGTCCATCCCTGGCAGTGGGACAACAAGATCGCCCTGCATTTCGCAGGCGAGATCGCGGCCGGGCGCCTCGTCCCCCTGGGGACCTTCGGCCGCGGCTACCGGCCCCAGCAATCGCTGCGGACGCTCGCCTGCGCGGATGCGGACGGCCGCCTGGACGTGAAGCTCGCGCTCACGATCCTCAACACCTCGGCCTGGCGGGGCGTGCCGGGCAGGTACATGGAGATCGGACCGGCCTTCTCGGCTTGGCTGGCGGACAAGGTCGCGCGCGACCCGGCGCTCGCCGGCACCGTGATCCTGCGGGAACGCGCAGGCGCCTTTTATCCGCACCCCGTCTACGAGCGGATCGCGGATGCGCCGTACCAGTACCGTGAGATGCTGGGCGTGATCTGGCGGGAGGGCATCGCCGGCCGCCTCGGACCCGGCCGATCCGCTCTCATGATGGGCGCGCTGCTGAAGGCGGATGCAGCGGGCCGCCCGCTCGTATCCAGCCTGATCGCCCGGTCCGGCCTCGCCCCGGAGGCGTGGCTGGAGCGGCTGTTCGACCACGTGGCCGTCCCACTCTACCACTTCCTCTGCCGCTACGGCGTCGGCTTCATCGCCCACGGTCAGAACGTGACGCTGATCCTGGAGGACGACGTGCCCTGCGGCGTCGCGCTGAAGGATTTCCAGGGCGACGCCGATCTGGTGGACCAGGACTTCCCCGAGGCCGCAGACCTGCCGGACGGCGTGCGCGAGACCCTTCTGCGGCGGCCGGCCGCGCACCTGCTGCAGCACCTACAGACCGGCCATTTCGCCAGTCTGCTGCGCTTCGTGTCGGATGCGCTTCTGCGCAGCGACGGCCTTCCCGAGGCCGCCTTCTACGGAGCGCTCGCGCGGGTTTTGCGCCGCTACCACGCACGGCACCCCGACCTCGCCGACCGGTTCAGCCAGTTCGAGCTGTTCGCGCCGACCGTGCCGCGGATCTGCATCAACCGCGTCCGGCTCAGCCTCGGCTACGGCGATTCCAATCTGCGACCGGTGCCGCGGCTCGGCAGTCCGCTGATCAACCCGCTCCATCGCGCGGAGGCCTCCATCCCCCGGGAGGCCGGCACCGGGCACGACGACAGGGCAGGCATACAGGCAGGAGCCCGCGCATCATGAGCGACCACCCCCTCGACCTCGCCGGCATCGGAATCGGCCCGTTCAATCTGAGCCTCGCGGCGCAGCTCGACGCGGTCGGCGACCTCGACGCACGGTTCTTCGACCGGGCGCCGGCCTTCGACTGGCACCCGGGCATGATGCTTCCGGACGTCGCGCTGCAGACCTCCTTCCTCAAGGACCTCGTCACGGCGGTGAACCCGACGAGTCCCTGGAGCTTCCTGGCTTACCTCGTGGCGCAGAAACGCTTCTACGAGTTCCTCAATGCCGAGTTCGAGGCGGTGCCGCGCCGGGAATTCGCGCAGTACCTCGCCTGGGTCGCGGCTCGGCTGCCGAGCCTGAGCTTCGGCACCGCGATCCGTGAGGTCCGCTTCGAAGGACGCGACTTTCGCCTCGACGGCGACCGGGGGACCGTGCGGGCGCGTAACCTGGCCCTCGGCGTCGGACTGCAGCCGAGCCTGCCCGCCTTTGCGGAGAAGCTCGACCCGCGCGACCACGTCCACAGCTCTCAGGTCGCCTTCGCCCTCGATCGGTTCGCAGGCCGGCGGGTGGCGGTGATCGGCGGCGGGCAGAGCGGCGCCGAGATCGTGCTGAACCTGTTGAACCGGGGATCGGACGCGCCGGCTGCCGTTACCTGGATCAGCCGTCGCCCGAATTTCCAGCCGATCGACGCAACCCCGTTCACGAACGAGCTGTTCACGCCCGGCTACGTCGAGAGCTTCCACACCCTGCCGGATGCCCGCCGCCGCTCCACGGTGGCACGCCAGAAGCTCGCCGGTGACGGCATCTCGGCCGCGACCCTGCGGGCGATCTATCGGCGCCTCTACAACCTGCGGCACCTCGCCGAGGCCCCCCTCTCCACGAGCCTGCTGCCGCACCGCACCGTGCTCGATGTCGACCGGATCGGCGGCTACCGCCTCATCATGCGCAACGGCTTCGACGGAGGCATCGAGGTTGCGCATGCCGATTTCGTCATCCTGGCCACAGGCTACCGATACGCGCTGCCAGCCTGCCTCGATCCGCTGCGGGACCGCCTCGTCCTCGACGCGGACGGCCGGCCCGAGATCGGTTCCGACTTCGCCGCGACGTGGGACGGTCCGGCGGGCCACCGGCTCTTCGTCCTCAACGGCGGCCTCGTGAGCCACGGCATCGCGGAGCCGCAGCTCAGCCTCATGGCCTGGCGCAGCGGCGTCATCGTCAACGCCTTGGCGGGACGCACGATCTTCGAGACCAACCTGCCGTCGCCGCCCCTGGCTTGGTCGACGTCCCAGCCGAAGCAGATGTCGCACGAAGGCGAAGGCCGCCCTTAGAGCCCTTCCCGCTCGCGTTGCGATCGGGGACAGCTCTTAGTCCTTGAAGCAACGCGCTCGCTCGCGCCGAACCGGGATCCCCTGCGGCAGCGAGCGCTCCAAGTTCGGATCACCGCGATCCGGTTGATCGCGCGTGACGAACGCACGCGGACGGCCTGCGCTTGGCCTTCGCCGTTCCGGGATACGGCGCAGCGGCCTCGCCGCATTGTCTGCCCGATCAGGCGCCGTCTTCGTGATATCGTACGCACCCGTCACCCGGCCGCGTCCCGCGATCCGGCACGACCGCGCCTTTTGGAAAGCATCGCCATGAAGGTATCCGCCGACCTGTGCATCGTGCCGATGGGCGTCGGCCCGTCGGTCTCGCCCTACGTGCGCGAGATCAAAGCGATCATCGAGGCGAGCGGGTTGACCGCCACGATGCATCCCAACGGCACCAACATCGAAGCCGAGTTGTCTGAGGTCTGCGCCCTGGCGGAACGCTGCGAGGCCAGGCTCGCCGAACTCGGCGTCGAGCGGACCTTCTTCACGCTGATCTTCTCCACCCGCCGGGACAAGGAGCAGTCCATGGCCGACAAGCTGGCGGCCGTCTCCTGACGGGGTGGATCGCTGTCCGCGGGAGTGTCTATCGGTCCGGCGGACAGCGGGCGCGTTGGATCAGGGACCGTGTCCTGAAGCGCCGCGCGGCGGTGGCACCGTCCGCGCGGGCGCGGGCTGCTCAGCCGTGGCAGGCGCAGCCGGCATGCTCGCAGCCGGCGTGATCTTTATGTCCGTCGGCGCATTCATCACAGCAATAGGCCTTGCCGTCCCGCGACACCGCCTTGGTCAATGAGACCACGCACACGCAGTCCTGGCAGGCGCATTTCACCATCTCGACGTCGACGCTGGCCATGTTCTTCTCCTGGGACGAGTCATTCGCCGCCTCAGGGTAGCGCCGCGGGACCCGGGGCGGAAGCCGATCGGCGCCGCGGTGACGCGCCCGTGATCCGACCTGCGTCCTCGCGCGTTCCCTCCGGTCCGGACGCTGGCGTTCCGGGAGGAGGACGGCATGACCGACCAGAACACCGGCGACGTACGGATCGAACCCTACGACGGCCCGGCGGGCGGCTGGGGCTCGGCGCGCTCCCTCGTGGAGATCCTGACCCGCGAGGGCGTTCCGGTCACCGGCTCGGCGATGCTGGTCAAGCAAAACAAGCCCGACGGCTTCATGTGTGTGTCGTGTGCCTGGGCGAAGCCGGCCAAGCCCCTGGCCTTCGAATATTGCGAGAACGGCGCCAAGGCGACCGCCTGGGAACAGACCCGCCGCCGGGCGACCCCGGACTTCTTTGCCGCCCACACCGTCACAGAATTGCTCGGCTGGAGCGACTACGCGCTGGAAGAGCAGGGCCGCCTTACCCATCCGATGCGCTATGATCCCAAGGCCGACCGGTACCGGCCCGTCTCGTGGGGTGAGGCCTTCGCAGAGATCGGACGGGAGCTGAAGGCCCTGCGCGAAGAGGACCCGAAATCCGCGGTGTTCTACGCCTCCGGCCGGGCTTCGCTCGAGACCAGTTACATGTGGGCGCTGCTCGCCCGGCTGTACGGCAACAACAACCTGCCCGACTCCTCCAACATGTGCCACGAGCCGACCTCGGTGGCGCTGCCGCAATCGATCGGAGCGCCGGTCGGCACGGTGCTGCTGGAGGATTTCGAGACCACCGACCTGATCTTCTTCTTCGGCCAGAATGTCGGATCGAACGCGCCCCGGATGCTCCACCCGCTCCAGGAGGCCCGGCGCCGGGGGGCACAGATCATCACCTTCAACCCGCTGCGCGAACGCGGGCTGGAACGCTTCACCAACCCGCAATCGCCGGTGGAGATGCTGACGCGCTCGGCGACCAAGATCTCGACGCAGTATCACCAGGTCAAAGCCGGCGGCGACCTCGCGGCGCTCACCGGCCTGTGCAAGTCCCTGCTCGCCATGGACCGGGAGGCCACCGCATCGGGCCGTCCCGCCATCCTCGACCACGCCTTCATCGCCGAGCACACGCACGGCTTCGCGGAGTTCGTGGCGTTCTGCGATCGGGAGGATTGGACCGCGATCGAGCGTCGCTCCGGCCTCACGCGCCCGGCCCTCGAAGCCGCGGCCGCAGCCTACGCCCGCGCCAAAGCGGTGATCGGCATCTACGGGATGGGGCTGACCCAGCACCGCAAGGGCACCGAGACGGTGCGGATGCTGGTGAACCTGCTGCTGATGCGCGGCAATATCGGTAAGCCCGGAGCCGGGATCTGCCCGGTGCGCGGCCACTCGAACGTGCAGGGCCAGCGCACGGTCGGCATCACCGAGAAGCCGGAGCTGGCGCCGCTCGACAAGCTCAAGGAGCTGTACGACTTCGAGCCGCCGCGGGAGAAGGGCCTGAACACGGTCGAGACCTGCGAGGGGATCCTGGACGGCAGCGTCCGAGCCTTCGTCAGCCTCGGCGGCAACTTCCTGCGGGCGATCCCCGATACCGGGCGGATGGAGCCCGCCTGGCGCCGGCAGCGCCTCACCGTCCAGATCTCGACCAAGCTCAACCGCTCGCACCTTGTGAACGGGGACGTGGCCTTCATCCTCCCATGCCTCGGCCGCATCGAGGTCGACCGGCAGGCGACCGGCCCGCAGGCGGTCTCGATGGAGGATTCGACCGCGCGCTTCCACGGCTCCCGGGGCGTGGCCGACCCGGTCGGCCCGGAGGTGCGCTCCGAGCCCTGGATCGTCGCCGAGATCGCCAAGGCCTCAGTGCCGCCGAACCCGCGGATCGACTGGGATGCGTGGGTAGCCGATTACGGCCGGGTGCGCGACGCCATCGAGGCGACCTACCCCAAGGTGTTCCACGACCTGAACGGGCAGATGTTCCGGCCGGGCGGGATCACCAAGCCGCTGGGCGCCCGGGACCGGAAGTGGGAAACCGAGACCGGAAAGGCGAACTTTTCGGTGCCGGAGGGGCTGGAGGCCGATCCGGACCTACCGAAGCATGGGCCCGACGTGCTCGACCTGATCACGCTGCGCTCGAACGACCAGTTCAACACCACGGTCTACGGGTACGACGACCGCTTCCGCGGCGTGAAGGGCACCCGCGACATCCTGTTCATGAACCGGACCGACATCGCCCGGCTCGGGCTGAAGGACGGCGGCTCCGTCGATGTCGAGGCGGTGGCCGGCGACCAGGTCGAACGGCGCGTCGGCGGCCTGCGGGTGATCGCCTACGACATCCCGCAGGGGAATTGCGGCGGCTATTATCCGGAGCTGAACGTGCTGTTGCCCCTGTGGCATCACGACGAGCAGTCCAAGACGCCGGCCGCCAAAGCCATCACGGTGCGGGTCAGCGCGGCGATGCCGACGACCTGAGCCCGGGGGGATCTGGCGCGGCGCCGTTCTCTCCGGCAAAGAGCCGGGATGGATCAGGTCACGCCCCGAAACGTGGAGCCGCGCCTGCGCGGTCTCCTGGACCTGATCGCCTCCGGCACGCCCCTGCGCGAGCCGGGCCTCGATCTCGCGCATGTCGACGCTGGCGCTCATGCGCTGGCCGAACTGGATGCGGCACGGGCCGACCCCGAATCCGGCGGCTTGTCCCTGGCGGGTTCGGATCTGTCCCGCGCCCGGATGGAGGAGGCCGACCTGTCGGGCGCGAACCTGCGCCGGGCGAGCCTCACCGGGGCGGTCGGGCGCTCGACCCGCTTCGTCGGGGCGATCCTGGAGGAGGCCGACCTGTCCGAGGCCGACCTCTCGGGCGCGGATTTCGCCGGCATCGTGGCGGGCCAGGTCAAGCTCTCCGCCGCTATGCTGGAGGATGCCCGCTTCGGGCAGGCGGCGATGCGCTTCGCGGACCTGTCGGGGGCGCTCCTCGACGGGGCCAACTTCACGGATGCCGACCTCTGGGGCGCCGACTTTTCCGGAGCCGACGCGGACGACACGGTGTTCCGCAACGCGCGGCTCGACGAGGCCAAGCTCGCCGACGCCAACCTGACCCACGCGGATTTCGAGGGTGCCAGCCTGGCCAAGGCGACGCTGGCCGGCTCGCGCCTGCGCGGCGCCAAGTTCACCGGGGCGAAGCTCGACGGCGCGGACCTATCCGGTGCCGACCTGTCGGACACGGATCTCGTCCGGCTCAACCTCGCCACCTGCCGGCTGCGGCACGCACGCTTCGCCGGGGCATGGCTCAACGGTACCCGGATGAGCGTCGAGCAGCTCGGCGGCGCCGTCGGCGAGGAGGTGGCGGGCGCCTACGAGCTGGCGCAGGCGAGCTACCTCGCCCTGGAGCAGAACTGGAAGAGCATCGGCAGCCACGATGCGGCGAGCTGGGCCTACAAGCGCGGCCGCCGCATGGGTCGTGTCCATGCCGGACAACAGGCACGCGCCGCATGGGTCGAGCGAGACGGGGCCGGGATCCTGCGCCACGGCTACCGCTGGACCGCCGACCGCTTCGTCGAGTGGCTGTGCGACTACGGCGAGAGCCTGTCGCGCATCGCCCGGGCCTTCGCGTTGCTGATCGTCGTGTTCGCCGGCCTGTTCGGGCTGACCGGCGGCCTGATCGTGCTTGAGGGTCCCGAGGCGGGGCCGACCTACAACCCGATCGACCTGATGAGCTACAGCGCGCTCAACATGATGACGGCCAACCCGCCGGAGATCGGCCTTAAGCCGACCGGCCGGGTGACCAACCTGCTGGTCGGCCTCGAAGGCGCGGCCGGGATCATCCTCATGGGCCTCTACGGCTTCGTGCTGGGCAACCGCCTCCGCCGGTGAGCCGTCAGTCGTTGACGCTCAGCCGCTCGATCAGGATGCCGAGATCCCTGCGCAGCGCGCGCATCTCGGGCTCGCTCAGTTCCAGCTGGCACATCACGCTCTCGCGCACCGTGACCGCCTCCGAACGGAGCGCCGCGCCCTGGGGCGTCAGGGCAATCTCGACCTCGCGCTCGTCGGACTGACGCCGGGTCCGGACCAGGAAGCCCGCGCTCTCCAGCCGCTTCAGCACCGGCGTGAGCGTGCCGGAATCGAGCCTGAGCCGCCGGCCGATCTCCGAGACCGTCACGCCGTCCTGCTCCCACAGAACCAGCAGCACGAGATATTGCGGATAGGTCAGCCCGAGCCGCTCCAGAAGCGGCCGGTAAGACTTCGTCATCCGGTGCGCGGCCGCGTAGAGCGCGTAGCAAAGCTGGTTATCGAGCAGGAGTGGATCTGTTGCCTGCTCTGCCTCGATCGTGTCCACAGAATACGACATGTTGCTCGCCCATCGCGGTCCGAGTGCCGCTTGTCTCGCACCGCGACCGCGGGTTGGCCCTTCTAGCATAACACGCTGAGCGTGCGTGCAAGCTCCCGCTCCACGCTCGGTTTCTCAACAACTCCGGGCCCCTGGCGCTCCGTCACCTGACGATGACATGTGCGATAGGCTGTCCAGCAGCCCGGTCTCGTCCTCGAGGGTCCGCAGGTCGAGCAGGACGGCATCGCCGCTGATGCGGCCGATCACCGGCACCGGCAATCCGCGCAGGCGTTCGGCCAGGCGCTTGCAGCGCCCCCCGGCTCCGCGGCGCCCGCCCTCGCCATCCGGCACCAGCACCAGGGCGGCGCTGGGCAAGGTCTCCACCGGCAGCGCACCGGACCCGATCTGGCTGATGCACGCGTCGACCGAGACCGTGGCCCAGCCGGACAGCCGCTCGGAAACCGCCGGCGCGAGGGCCCGGGCCTGCGCGTCGACCGCCGCGCGCGGTCGGGTGAGCAGCCGCAGGGTCGGCAACTCCTCGGCCAGCCGCTCGGGATGCAGGTAGAGCCGTAGCACCGCCTCCAGGGCCGCGTAGGTCATCTTGTCCACTCGCAGCGCCCGCTTCAGCGGGTTCTTGCGCACCCGGGCGATCAGGTCCTTCCGTCCGGCCATGATCCCGCACTGGACGGCACCGAGGAGCTTGTCGCCGCTGAAGGTCACGATGTCGGCGCGCGCCAGCGCGGCCCGGACGGTGGGCTCCGGGGGCAGGCCGTAGGCCGCGAGGTCGACGAGGCTGCCGCTGCCGAGATCCTCCGCCAGCGGCACGCCCTGTTCCCGGCAGAGGGCGTGGAGCGCGACCGGGTCCGCCTCGGCGGTGAAGCCGGTGATTGCGTAGTTGCTCGGATGCACCTTCATGACCAGGCCGGTGCGCGGTCCCAGGGCGTCGGCGAAATCGCGCAGATGGGTCCGATTGGTGGTGCCGACCTCGCGCAGGCGGCAGCCGGCGCGGACCATCACGTCGGGCACCCGGAACGAGCCGCCGATCTCCACCAGCTCGCCGCGCGAGACCACCACCTCCTTGCGCATCGCCAGGGCGTTCAGCACCAGCAGGACCGCGGCGGCATTGTTGTTGACGACCACCGCGGCCTCGGCCCCGGTCAGGCGGCAGATCAGGCCCTCGACGTGGTCGTCGCGCTCGCCCCGTGCCCCGGTGGCGAGATCGAATTCGAGGTTGCTCGCCTGGACCATCACGGCGGCCACGGCCTCGGCGGCGGAGCGCGGCAGGAGCGCCCGGCCGAGATTGGTGTGCAGCACCGTGCCGGTGAGGTTGAAGACCGGCCGCAGGGACACCCGCCGCTCGGCCGCAAGGTTTTGCGCAACCGCCTCACGGATCGCCGCCTCGTCCGGCACGGAGCCCCCCTCCGCACGGATCCCGGCGAGGACGGCCCGCACGGCTGCGGTGACGGCCGTGCGCCCATAGGCGGTGAGCATTTCCTCCGCGGCCCCGCCGACGAGACGTTCCACCGACGGGATCCGGCGCGGAATCCGCATCGTATCTTCGGTTGCGTCTTCGGGGGTCGGGCAGGCTGTCACTGAGGATGTCATGGTCCGCACAGAGATAAGGATGCCCGCGCCGAGGACTACCCCGCCACGCTGCACGCGATCCCCCAGGATCAGCCGGGCGACGGCGACGCCTGCGACGCGATCACCCCCGACCAAGGCGGAACCGTACGGACCGACGGGCGACTAACCTCATGCGCGTGAACGCGCCGGCGTCGCATGGCCGGCCGCGCGGATCGCAGATGTGGGGAAGAGCGATGAAGCACAAGCCGCTCCGCGAGCAGGTCGTGGTGATCACCGGCGCATCGTCCGGCATCGGCCTCGCGACCGCCCGGATGGCGGCCGGGCGCGGCGCCCGGGTCGTGCTGGCCGCCCGCAGCGGCGACGCGCTGGCCAAGATCCAGGCCGAGATCGAGGGCGTCGGCGGCAAGGCGCTCCACGTCGTCGCCGATGTCGGCAACCGGGCCGAGGTCCAGGCGATCGCCGACCGGGCGGTCGCGACGTTCGGCGGCTTCGACACCTGGGTGAACGTCGCGGGCGCGTCGATCTACGGCCGCCTCCGCGAGATCAGCGACGAAGACCATCAGCGCCTGATCCAGACCAATCTCTGGGGCACGATCTACGGGTCCCTGGTCGCCGTTGAGCACCTGAACAAGCAGGGCGGCGCACTGATCAACGTCGGCAGCATCGCGTCCGATCTCGCCTTCCCGTTCCAGGGCATGTACGCGGCCTCGAAGCACGCCGTGAAGGGCTTCACCGACGCCCTACGCATGGAACTGATGGTCGAGGACGCGCCGATCTCGGTGACGCTGGTCAAGCCGGCCTCGATCGACACCCCCCTGCCCCAGCGCGCGCGCAACTACATGGACCGCGAGCCGAGTCTGCCGCCGCCGATCTACCCGCCCGAGGAAGTCGCCAACGCGATCCTGCACGCAGCCGTACACCCGCAGCGCGACATCTTCGTCGGCGGCGCCGGCAAGGCCTTCGTGGCCGGCAAGGAATTCGCCCCCGGCGCCTACGATTACATGGCCCCCGCGATCATCGCGATGCAGAAGCGCGGCATCCCGCCCCGTGACCCGTCCGGCGCCCTGCACGCACCGGTCTCGGCCGGCCTCACCCGCGGCGACCCGCCGGTCTACGTGATGCGCACGAGCGCCTACACCCGGGCGAGCCTGCACCCGCTCGCCACGGCGGCCGGTCTGCTCGGGGTCGGCACGGTGGCGGCTCTGGCCCTGCTCGGATCGGCCCCCGGCCGCAGGAAGCGCCTGTAATTGGCTTTCACGGCAGCAACCCTCCCCGGCCCGGCCCAGCCGTCGCCGGGCGAGCGCGCCGATCCTCGGATCGTTCCGCGCCGGTTCGTTCACCTCCCGGACGACCGGACCATCGCGTATGCAGAGACCGGCGTAGGCCCCGACCTCGTGGCGATCCACGGCACGCTGATGTGCCTGGAGGATCAATGGCTCGGCCCGGTGCCGGCGCTCGCCAAGCATTTCCGAGTGGTCGCCGTCGACCGCCCCGGCCATGGGTTCAGCCTGCGCCCGCGCGGATCCGGGGCAGACATCTGGGATCAGGCTAAGCAGATCCGGGACGCGATGCAGCGGCTGGGCTTGAAGCGACCGGTGATCCTGGGTCACTCGTTCGGCGGCGCGGTCGCCCTCGCCTACGGGATGCTCTACCCGGGCGAGATCACCGGTATCGTCTCCCTGGCCCCGATCTGCTTCCCAGAGCTGCGCCTCGAGCAGATGCTATTCGGACCGCGGGCGCTGCCGTTCGGCGGGGATCTCCTCACCCGGGCCCTGAGCGCGTCGAGCGATCCGGCGCTGCTGCCGCTGCTGTGGCACGCGATGTTCCTGCCCCAGGCGATGCCAGAGCGGTTCCGCACCGACTTCCCGTTCGCGCTGGCCGGGCGGGCCGCGCAGATCACCGCCGAGGGGGAGGATGCCGGCTGGCTCTGGCCGGCCCTGACCCGCAGCGTGGTGGGCTACCCCAAACTCAGCGTTCCAACCCGCATCCTCTGCGGCGGCGCCGACATCGTGGTGAATGCGTACCTGCACGGGGCCGCCGCCGCCCGGATGATCCCGGGCGCGACCTTCGACTTGCTGCCCGGTGCCGGTCACATGTTCCCGCACATTGATGCTGCTGCGGTCGTACGGGCGGCTCGATCGATCGGGGGTTAGACTCCGTCTGGGTGTCTTTACGGAAGTCCGGCGCTCACTTCGTAGCCCAGGTCGATGGGGGGGTGCGGACCTCGGCCCAGGGAACCGTCGCTGCCGCGCCCGGTAGCGCTGGTGGGCGGTGAGGGACTCGAACCCCCGACCCTCTCCGTGTAAAGGGGGAGTGCTGGGCGTTCAGGTGCGCTCGGGGTGCAGCAGGGGCGGCGATTTCTCCCTTTGACCCTCTCCTTTGAGCTGTCATGATGGGTCAGCAGGGGCCATCAAACTCGGGCCCACTGCACCCCAAGTGCACCCCGAGATTGCTCTATGCCCCGCCGCGCAGCTACGGAGAACGTAACTCGATTAACCCGGACAAACGTGTTGAAGCTGGCGCTCCAGCCCGGGCAGAGCGAACGGATTTGGTGGGACGAGGAGCTGAAAGGGTTTGGTTACCGCCTCAGGCCTAATCGCGGGACATGGGTGATCCGCCCTCCCCGCCTGGGGGGCAAATCTTCGCTGGTGACGATCGGCGCCGCGAACGTGGTGGATGTCGCCGAGGCTCGCAAGGCCGCGCAAAAGCAGCTCGCTCAGGCCACGCTTGGGGATCATCCGCGCGAGGCACGCCGGGCTAATAGCGGGCCGACCGGAGTCACAGTCGCCGATGCTTTCGAGCGCTACATGGCGGACGCCGAGAAGCGGATGCGGCCGTCCACCTACGCGAATCTCCAGACGCATCTGCGCCAGCACTGGGCGGGCCTCCACGCGAAGCCCCTCACCGCCGTGAAGCGGGCCGATGTCGCGGCGCAGCTCCGCCAGATTGCGCAGGGGCCGGCGGGCAAGGACCCGAGGCCGCAAGCCGCCCTCCGCGCCCGCCGCACGCTTAGCACCGTGTTCGCTTGGTGCATCGGCGAGGGGCTGTGCGATATCAATCCGGTGACCGGCACCAACGCCCCCGCCCAGGAGATCCGGCGTGAACGGGTGTTGACCGACTCGGAGCTGACGGCGGTCTGGCGTGCCTGCCCACCGGTGGAAGACTTCGGCCGGATTGTCCGGTTACTTATTCTAACCGGCCAACGCCGAGATGAGGTTGCCGGGATTCGGTGGGAGGAAATCGACCTCGACGCCGCTTTGTGGCGTCTCCCGGCGAACCGGACGAAGAACAAGCGATCCCACGAAGTTCCGCTCAGCCCCCAAGCCGCAGCGATCCTCGTTGAGGCGCCACGCATTGCGGGGCGGCCCTTTGCCTTTGGCGCCGGAGCTGGTCCATTCTCGGGCTTCAGTAAGGCCAAGGGCAGGCTCGATGAGCGCGTCGCCTTCGCGGAGCCGTGGCGCGTCCATGATCTGCGGCGCACCGCGGCCACGGGCATGGCTCGGCTGGGTGCGTCCGTCGAGGCCGTGGAGAAGGCACTCAACCACACCAGTGGCACCTTCCGCGGTATCGTAGGCGTATACCAGCGCCACGACTACGCGGCCGAGAAGCGCGAAGCTCTGAACCGCTGGGCTGAATACGTCGAGCGTCTGTCGGGCGACTGACGGCCAAATTGGACCCATCTGCCAAGGCAATTAGCACCTGCGACATAATTTCGCAGAGTGTGATATAAGTACCTGTTTTAATTGAATATTGTCAACGTCAGTACGCTGACGTTCATTTGGCTATCACTGACCTGATATCAACGATCATCTTTCCTTTGCCGAGATCAAACCCGTCTGGCAGATCGGCGCTCTCGATCACTCAGGAGAGCTTATGAACGCCCTCGCCGACCTACCACCAGATATCGCGCGCCGCCGCGTGCTTCCCACAAGGGAGTCCGCTGCGTTCCTCGGGGTGAGCCTTTCAACTTTCCGCCGTCTCAGGGACCAGAAAGTCATCCCGGATCCGATTGGCCTGTCCATCCGCCGCATTGGCTGGCGGATCGGCGATCTTTGTGACTACCAAGACGCGCGTATCGCCGGCCTAACGTGGCACCAGTGGAAGACTTCGCAAGCTGGGAACGATAACTCCCACGCCAAGTCGGGTTTGAGGGCATAGTCTCTCCAGCCCCCTGCTTTTTGACATCTCAAACGCGAAATTGCGATCCGCTTGCGCAATTGTTTGCATTAGCGCAATTTGCTTTCTATTTGCGGATCGAAGCAAATTGCAAATTTGATAGCCAGTTGACGAGGTAAAATTCTAGTCACATTATGTAATATCCGCCGATATGCGATGCCCGGCCTGTCCAGAAACACGTACCTGAGGCGGTATAGCTGTAGCGCGTCTCCGACGTGTCGTAGCTCCAAGGGTGGAGGGCCATCGCTCCGGCTTTCTCACTTATCCCATCACAAGCGATGAGGCCTTCAACGTGAGCAGCACCGAGAACGTGATCCTAACCCTCAGCCGGGATGTGACCGGCCGAGACGCCCACATCATTGGCCAAGCCCTCCACGTCGCCGCCAAAGCGCTGCTGGCCGAACCCTTCCCTCAGGAAAGTAACGCGGAGGACATACTGATTATCCTCGAAGCGCTGTGGCCCGGCTCGGAACAACACGAGGTGCTGATGGATCGCATCCGCGATGGCCGAGGCATGGGCCTCCCCTTCCCCGAGGACATGTCTGTGACTGCCGAAAACGTCGAGGCGTGGATCGCGGCCGAGCTCGCGGAACGTGGCCCCACAGAGTTCTTGATGGCCACGGCGATCGAGGAAGTGGCTGAGACGACCGGCATCCTAACCCGGTGCAGCAACATCCGGGGCGTGTCCGATCACGATGCACGGATGCGCCTACACCAGGCGAAAGCAACGATCCGGGTGATGTCCGGAATGATGCCAGGCCCCGAGGCGGCCGTGGCGTAGCTCCGGCCAGCGAGACCGCCGTACATGCGCGCTCTACCCTATCTCGCCCTCGCTGCCCCGGCCTCAGGATCCACTCCGGCGGTCGCCTAGGACTTCCAGCGCCAGCGCGAGATCAACGCCCTGTGGGACATCGAGAGCAGCCAGCGGCAGCAAACCGAAATCATGCGGCGGCAGGCTCAGCGTGACAGCGAGCGGGCCTACCGGGAGGAGAACCGGTACGTGAACGAGAAGCGCGATGCGCGGAGTCTGCGCCGGTTCGACAAGCCCTAGCGCTGGTCGGCAGGGACGTACGGTCCCCGCTACTCACAACGGCCAACAGCAGCCTGGAGGCGTACGCGTTGCGCGTAAGGGCCGGCGTGATGCAGGATGACCGGAGAGGGGAGCCGGGTGTGGAAGCCGCCTCCGGGCGAGTTTGGACCCCGCCGTCTCCTCGTGGTCGCCTCGGCGAGCGGTATGGACCCGCTGTGCCGTACGTGGCTGGCTGGGGAGGTGGTTGCCTTATCAGGGGTTGGACCACCTCCCCCTCACGTACTGATAGCAACCGAACCCATCCCAGCGGCGTATGCAAGCGGTTGACAGGGTTTGTGCCCGTTATCCGCATGTCGTCGCGCCGGCTTGTTCATCTTCCGTTCTGCATCTCTTGCCTTGAGCGCGAGCGCAGGCGGGTGCCGTTCAGGTTGTGGGTGTCGACGTAGAAGATCTACTCGACGGTACGCCACTTCCCGGGCGGCAAGTCCGGGCCGGGCGTCCGTGGGCTCTCCTGATGGAAGCGCTTGCGGTCGCCGACGACGACCTCGGCCACGCCATCGATCGCGTCCACGATGCCCGAGACAGCCTTGTACATGTCACCCTGCGGCTTGGCCCTGGTCAGCACCAAGATGCACTGTTGGCGCCAGCGGGCTGCCGCCTCCAGGAAGGCGACTTCCTCGCATCGAACGAACACCCCGCGTCGCGCCATCGCCTGTCCTCCGAGCTTGGCCGGAGATATAGAACGGAAAGCGAACATGGCGAGGTGCCAGCCGGGTGTCACCGACATTCGTGAACAGAGCGGGTCCCGATGACGGCTCGTTAACCATGCTGGCGCAGGATGGCCGCAGCGATCGGCTTTGGCTGAGCGCCGGAAGAGCAGCACCGCCCCCCTGATGACACGGTGCGGCCTCGCTGGCGCAGTCGCAGCAGGCCCGCCTCAGTCCCCCTGGGCGGGCCTTGCTCGTTTCCGGGCTACCAGAGCGCCCCCCAGCATCAGGAACACCAGGGCGGAGCTGATCGCGACCGTGCCAGTAGCATCCGCTTGGGAGACACCAGCACGTCGCCCGTGCAGATCAAGACGCCGGTCAACGTGTGAGGATCGCTGTGCCGGCCCACAGAAAGGTTAACGCCGTACCAACCGGATTAAGCCGGCACTAGCCAGTCCCGGACAAAACTCCGGCATCGTCATCACGGATGCCTCATGCCGGACCCTCAGACCATCCTAGCCCTTGCCGCCCTCATCGGCGCGTTGTCGCCCGTCGCCATCGCTGCCATCGAAGAGACCGGCCGCTTGCTTCGGAGTCGCCGGGGACGGGGCGAACCCCCATCCGATCCGCCGGACCAGTAAGGGGCCGATCACCCGGCCGATCAGGCGGCGGCCAGGATGCGCCCGACCTGGACGGCCGACCATTCGCCACCGCGGGCGGTCTCGACCCGGCGGGCGTTGAGCTCGGCCGCAATGCCCCGATTGGATGTGACGCCGGCCTTGCGAATGGACTCGATGATCGGCCGGACGTTCGCCGCGAAGGCCTGGGCACCCGCCCGGTTGGCGCTGGCGCCCTTGGCGCTGGCCTCGGCCAGGTTCGTGCGATTGCCCAAGACGCCCTTGCCGACCTTGCCAGCCAGCGCGGCCTTAGTGCGAGCCGAGATCATGGCGCGCTCTTTCTCGGCCAGCGCGGCGTAGAGGTGGAGCACGAACGGGTCGACGCCTTCGCCCAGCTCGGCGACGATGAACGGCACCCGCTGCGCCATCAGTCCAGCGATGAACGCTACGTCGCGGGACAAGCGATCCAGCTTGGCGACGATGACCGCGCATTTGGCCTTGCGGGCGGCGCCCAGCGCGGCGGCCAGTTGCGGCCGGCGGTCCAGGGCGTCGGCGCCCTTGCCGGTCTCGACCTCAACGAATTCGGTCACGACCTCGAACCCACCGGCCGCGGCGAACGCCTCGACCGCCTTGCGCTGCGCCTCCAGGCCCAGACCGCTCTTACCCTGCCGGTCCGTCGAAACCCGGAGGTAGGCGACCAGGGTGCGGGGCGTGGCGGACACGGCGGCGTCTCCGATGTGACACCTTCATACGAGCGTTTGGAGTTGTAACGCAAGTCCCTCGCCCCCCCTCCCGAAAGGATTTTCACCGTGACCTCGAACCTCGCCGGCCTCGCGCCCGCGCGGCAGTTCGGACCGTGGGCCCTCGACCTCGACCCGGCCGAGCGCGTCGCCCACCTCCGATCCTTCCGAGCCCTCGCCCGCGTTCTCGCCGGTCCCCGCGCCGCCGACCTCGTGGAGCTCCTGGCCCAGGCCGAGACCGACCCAGCCGCCCTGGTGCCTGCCGCAGACTCTCTCGACCGACTACCGTCTATCGACATGCGCCGGATCGTGGGGAGCTACGCCGGACTGGTGCGACCGCAGCCGCCGGCCCGGGGTGCCCGCCCTGGTGTGAGAGCACGCCAGCTCGCCCCGCTCAGGACCTCGACCAGGACCTCGACCAGGACCTCGACCAAGTCGACGTGGCAGGCCGCGGCGTAGTGGTAGGCGCGCTCACATACTCGTCTCAACGTAGCGGGCGTCGTCTCTGATATTATAGACATGAAATTACAAATTTGCGTTTTTTCAATTTAGTATAGGTCCCGGCCTGGAAGACCGAGATATTTATCTATTCTCCAAAAGCATTTTTATTTGCCCTCAGAAGCTACGGTTCCGTATCCTGACTCTCGGCATGATCCGCTATGGCTGGCAATCGGACGTTGACTTGCTGCCAGAAGGCTGACGTTCCAGCTTCGGCCTAGGTCGGCGACACGATCCGCTCTCTCCCAAGATCGGAGGAGACCGGCCTGCAAAGACATTCCGAAGCTCGCCGTCCGCGCGCAGGCAGCCGTGTCGGTGTCACGCTAGAGCGCTCTCCGACGAAGTGGCTCCGGTTCGTCGCAAGAGAGCGCGTCAAAACAAGAGCTTAGATTCGTTCCCGACCCAACGTGGTCGGGCACGGCTCTAGTGTGGGCTGCCGAGGTCCCAGGCGCGGCGCGCGAACCGGTCGATCATCCCGGCTCGACCAAGTTGGTGAAGCTAGCGACGATCCCGGGCATCCGCCTGCCCGTGCGGGAGGCGGCCATCAGCTGGACCCGGTAGCGGGCGCCGTCCGCCCCCTCAACCGTCCGCTCGGAGGGTCGGCTCGCCGCCAGCACCGCCGGGATTTCGTCCAGCAGCCACCCCATGGGGATCGGCGCCGAGAAGTTGCGCAGGGACCGGCCGACGTCGCTCGGCTGCAGGCCGAAGATCTGCGCCGCGGCGCGGGTAAACAAGCGGATCTGGAGGTCCGGCGTCAGCAGCACGCTGGCGACGTTCATGCCCTCGAACAGCGTGGCTTGGTCGTCGCTCAGCTGGTCGATCGCCTCGATCTTCGACGTGAGCTCCGAATTCATCGTCTGCAGCTCCTCGTTCAGGGACTGCGTCTCCTCCTTCGAAGCCTCGAGCTCCTCGTGGGCGGCCTGCATCTCCTCGTTGACCGAGGACAGCTCCTCGTTCGAGGACTTGAGCTCCTCCAGCGAGGTCTCGTATTCCTCGATCACGGCCTGGAGCCGTTCGCGCGTCACGTTCAATTCCCGCTCCAGGCCCTGGAGCGCCGTGTCCCGCTCGTTCGCTTCCAGGGCCTGCTGCCGCTCCTTCTCGACCGGCGCAGCGGCCTCCTTGAACACGACCAGGAACAGCGGCTCGCTCGCGCCGGGCGTGGTCAGCGGCTTGACCACCAGAGAGATCGACTGAAGACGGCCGTCCGACAGCGCGACGCCGATGCCGTCGCGCAAGACCATGGTATTGCCCTCGATCGCCTCGCGCAGGGCCGTCCGGAGGTCCAGCCGCAGGCCCTTGCGCGCCATCGCGGCCAGCTCCCGGGTCGGCTGGCCGGGCACGACCTCCAGGTGATCGCCGATCCGCGACGAGTAGTGCACGGCCTCGCCCGTCCGCGTCACGACCGCGTGTGGCGGCGTGAACTCGGACAGCATCTGGCTCTCCACCGCGTGCCGCAGAGCCGCGTGCGTCGTCACGTTGCGCCGGTGCGGCTGGCCGGCGCTCTGGAAGATCGACGTGTCCGACCCGGACATCGGCCGCAATCGCACCGGCGGGATCGCATCGCGGGCCTGGAAGATCCGGTGCTGCTTGTCGATCGTCTCGAACAGGTCCTCGAACCGCGTCACGTTCTCGGCCATCCCGATGAACAGGTAGCCGCGCGGGCGCAGGGCGTAGTGCAGCACCGGTATCAGCTGCTGCTGGGCCTCGACGCCGAGGTAGATCATCAGGTTGCGGCAGGAGACGAGGTCGAGGCGGGAGAACGGCGGGTCGCGCAGCACGCTGTGGGGCGCGAAGGTGCACAGGTCGCGCACGGCCTTCGCGACCACCGCGCTATCACCCTCTACGACGAAGTGCTGCGCGATCCGCTCGGCCGAGACTGCGGACAGGTAGGCCGTCGGGTAGCGGCCGGTCCGGGCGACCGTGAGCGCGCGCTCGTCGATGTCGGTGGCGAAGATCTGCACGCGCGGCGGATCCGCCAGGGTGAGCATGTGCTCGCGCACCAGGATGGCCAGGGAATAGACTTCCTCGCCGGTCGAGCAGGCCGGCACCCAGATCCGCACGCCATCGGTCGCCGCACGCGCGTCGAATAGTTTCGGGATGATCTGGGTGGCCAGCGCCTCGAAGGCGGCGGTGTCGCGGAAGAAGTTCGTCACGCCGATCAGCAGGTCCCGGAACAGCACCCCGACCTCGGCCGGGTCGGCCCGCAGCAGCTTGAGGTAGGCGTCCGGCCCGGCCGCGCCGACCACGCTGATGCGCCGCTGCAGCCGGCGCACGAAGGTGCTGGGCTTGTACCCCGAGAAGTCGTGGCCGACCTGGCGGCGGAGGATGGCGAAGATCTCGGTGAGCTGCTCAGCGTCAGGCTCCCGCGGGACCACGTCGACCTGCGCATCCGGCGCGGCAGCGAGGTACGAAGCGACGTGCGCCGCGATCCGGCCGCCCATCAGTTCGGCCATCTCGCCAAAATCGACGAAGCCGGTCCGCAGCGAACTGAGCGGCATGTCGGCGGTCTCGGGGCCGTCGCCATCCGCGGTCTGGGCCAGGGTCAGGCCGCCGTGCTCCTTGATCGCCTTGACGCCGATGGCGCCGTCGCCGTCGCCGCCGGACAGGATCACCCCGACTGCGCGCTCACCCTGGTCGAGGGCGAGCGCGGTCAGGAAGATGTCGATCGGCTTGGTCTCGCGGCCCGCCGGCCCGAGCGGCGTCAACGTCAGCCGGGCGCCAGCGATGCCCACGACGAAACCGGGCGGCATGACGTAGACGCGGCCCGGCCGGACCTGCACGCCGTCGGTGGCGGCCTCGACCTCGAGCGGCGTGAACCGGGCCAGCACATCCGGGAGCAGGCTCTTGTGCTCCCGGCTGAGATGCGTGACCACGACGAAGGCCGCCTCCAGCGTCTCCGGCACCCCGCGGAAGAAGCCCCGCATCGCCTCGATGCCGCCCGCGGACGCGCCGATGCCGACGATCGGAAAGTGGTCCTGGTCCATCACCGCGTTCTTAGCCTTCGGATCGATGCCGCGCCGTTCGTCGGGTCCCAGCATCACGCGTTCTGGCCCGATGTCGAGGACGGCTGCGCGGATCAGCCGTCGTGCGTGGCTTCCCGCGCCACGTAGGCCAAGCACCGGGCCCGGGCCTCGAAGCTCTTCAGCCCCACGAACAGACGCAGCAGTAGCACTATCTCTTCGGCGGGATGATCCAGGCCCACCACGATCGTGTCGGCGTCCGGCGTCCCGGGCGGGTAGGCCTTCAGGAAGGTCGCGACGGGGACACCCAGAGTCCGGGCGATGCGGACCAGCGCAGTCAGGTCATCGTCCTGCGGATCGTCACCGTTCATTCGGGCCTCTCCGTCGATCCCTGCGCCATGCCCGTCTCTGGGCCGCGACCATCAATGCACGGAGATCCCGGCCGCTCGCGGCCCCATCACGCCGGCGATGCGACGCCCGACATGATGGAGCACGTGGCCCAGCAGGAGACGGGTCTGGAGGTCGGGCTCGTCCTCCGCGGCCTCGTAGGCCTCGATGAGAGACGTCACCAGGTGTTTCGAGGGACCAGGGTCGTTGCCGTCGTGAGATGCTGGCAGCCCTGCGGCGGTCTGCTCGCGGGAGCGCCGGACGAGATCGCGTGAAGCCTGGAGCGTCTGCCGCGTCTCCTCGGCCGCCGCACGCAACTCACGGGCGACCTCGAGGCACTTGTCTGCGCGGGGGCGGTCCACCATGGGCACTCCGAGTTGCACTGAATGCCCGCACGTAGAGCACTTCTGAACGGACGCGGGCATCGTGCGCTCAATTTCTACGTGTAGCAATCCGGATGTCGAATTCGATGGCGATTGAGAGGATCAAACGTCAGCATCCGCTACTAGAGCGAACGGACGCGAGTGCACCCGCCGGGTTCCGAGGTCTTCATCCAATGAGATGCCGGGAAGCGGACCTTTCAGCCTTCTGCAGTGGGTCGAAAGCCGACGTCGCAACCGTTGCAGATGGCATCCAGTCCACCAGTTGACGCAAGGCGATCTCGTCTTCGGATGCGGCGCAGCAAGCGCCCACCCCGCCACGGCGGCCCAGCATCGACGACCTCGCGGGTGAAGCGACCAAGCAGCCCTGGCCCGTCCGTGTCCTGCCGGGCGGCGGCGGTGGTGATGGTGATGTTGGCCTGGCGGGTCCGGCAACGGAACCGTGGTCCACGCCCCGGTGACGATCCACGCTGGCGCCCAGTCGCCATCCGCGATCGCCGGCTCGCTACAACGGCACGTCTCCGAGGCGCGGGGCTTCCGGACCCATGACTTTGAGCCCGAGCTCACCTGACCTGGGGGTGGCAGCCTAGGTCGCGTCAGTCACCGATAGGGTGAGGCGGGCTGTGAAGAGCCTCGCGCCACTCTCATCCCGGACGGTAGCCTGGCACTGGGCTGCCTCTTCGGTGCGGGACATGTCGGCCATGATCTCTCCGAGCGTGGTGCATGCCATCTGCTTGGCAATGATCGCGTCCGGT
The DNA here is from genome assembly GCF_022179445.1 of Methylobacterium mesophilicum. Lineage (GTDB taxonomy): Bacteria > Pseudomonadota > Alphaproteobacteria > Rhizobiales > Beijerinckiaceae > Methylobacterium > Methylobacterium mesophilicum. The sequence continues at coordinate 42,355 of NZ_BPQU01000028.1, forward strand.
AGTTCCTCACCTTCGTCATCAAATATGGCACCAGCGCCGTTGATGGTGTCAAAGAAGAAGCGCGGCATTAATCACCTATCCAAAGGGTGTAGCCGGCAGATCTCGATGATCGTGATGGCCACCTCTCGTCTGCATGCCCAAGGTGTCGACCTAATTCTACGATCCAGGTTAAACCTAAGGGCGATGATCTGGGATTGAACTGATCCAGTGGTGGCCGGTCTCGCGCACGTTGCGGGGCCGGTCGCCCTCGGGGAGTGAGCCCAGGCCGGTGGGGCAGTCGCGTCTAGCGTGAGAGAAATGAACTGCCAGCACCCGTGATGCATCCCATCAAAAGGGGTGATATTACCGATTTAATCTGCACTTACGGGCGGTTATCGGCATTTGCAGAACCAAAACCGCAAATATATCAGTGCAACCTGATATTGATTAAATATCCCGATTATGAATTCGAGCTACAGCGTGGTACTGGTCGAACGAAAAGCCCCGCCAAGTCCGTGGCAGGACCGGCGGGGCGAATGGCTGTTAGGCAGAATAAATCAAAGCATCACTTCAAAAGCTGATAAATTACTCCAGAAGATCATCAACTTATATGTCAAAACATGAAAAGTCGCAAGTGCGCGTGCCGGCGAAGGCAGGTCAGAAGCTTGAATGGCTCGACGTACTATTTGAGGACGAGGCGTTAAGCCAGGCGGCAAAGAACGTCGCATGGCGCCTGGTTCGTCACCACAATGACTTGTCCGGGCAGTGCAACCCCATGCAGGCCACGCTGGCGAAAGGCATCGGCCGCTCGACCAGGATCGTCAGCGATGCCGTCCGCGAACTGAAGGACGCCGGCTGGATCGAGGTGAATAAGCACCGCGACGGGGCCGACTACGTCCTGATCCTGGACCGCGCCGAAGCTGTCGAGGCCGGCGAGATACGCGATCAATCGCGGTTCAGACACGCGAGGTATATCGCATCAGCTGCGCGATCAATCGCGTGTCAGGTGCGCGATCAATCGCGTATAGAACCGCTCACCTTAACCACCGAAGGAACGACCAACCCAACCACTGCGCCAGCCGCGGTCGCGATCGAGCCCGAGGTGGTCGGTCCGGCCATGGCGAAGGCGACCATACCGGATCAGCCGAAGGCCAGCCTCTCGACGCCCGCCAACGACGACGCGAGGCAGAGGGGAGGGCAGACTTTCGCTGGGTGGACCATCCCCTCCGAGACGATCCAGGGATGGGTCGCTGGGTTCACGTACATGGATGTGCCGGCACAGCTCGTCTCCAGCGCGCCCTGGTTCGCGAAGAACGTCCCGGAGAAGGGCCGGACCCAGAAGCTGGAGAGCCGACTGCGCAAGCTCAACGCCGAAGCCCGAGAGGCACACCTCGGCCGGGAGAAAGCGAAGGCAGCCGATACGGAAGCCGGGGTGACACGGGACTTCACCGGCCGGGCCTGGGCCACGCCGAAGTTGGGCTGGGTTGAGAACCCAGGTGCGTTACCGCCGGGAGCGTCCCGCCACCAGATGCACGATCCAGTTGCGAAGAGGATCACGTTCCGAGGCAAGGGCTGGCACATCACCGTTGAGGGATTGAAGAAGATGAAGGAGTTCTGGCCGGACGTCGATCTCCACGCGGAGATATCTGCCTTCGACCGCGACCATGCCTCGACCGAGCGCACCAACGACGAGAACAAAATCGCTCTTGCCGAGATCCTGGACCAGCGACAGGCCGAGGCGAAGGCGGCCTGACCTCAACAGAGGTTTTGATGGGTCTGGAAGCATCTCGCAGGTGCTTGACAAACCCGGACGGATCTGATACCACTGTGGAGCACGCTGGGACTTTGCACCTAGTGCCCGACCCGCCCTTCCCGGCGGGTTTTTTCATGCCCAGACCCCGGGCTCACCACAACGCCGGACCTCGCTGGTGACGCCCTTGGCGATCACCCGCCGATGCTTGCCGGCTCCATCAGGACATCACCAATGACCACGACCAACGGCGGCGTGCCGGCGGTCGCGTTCGTCGCGTCGGGCGAATTCGTCGCCGCGCTCGACAACGCGGCAGCTCAGCACGGCCAGACCCGTTCCCACTATGCTCGCCAAGTCCTCGCAGAGCACCTCCGGTCTGCCGGTATCCTCGCTCCCGAGACACCCATCACCACCCACGAGGCATCCCGACGCCACCGGACCCAGTCCTGCGCGGCCGTTTGACCTTTCCCTCCAACCCCTAACCTCGAGTCCGGCCCAAGCCGGCAACAGCAGCATGAGCAAATCCAGACAAGTTTCCTTCGCCGCCAGCGAAGAGCTGTACGAAGCGATCGAACTATTGGCCTACTGCGATCGCAAATCGATCGCCGATACCCTTCGCCGGCTCGTTGCAAAAGAACTGATCGAATACCAGTTCCTCGACGCCCGAGCCGCTCTGACCGAGCAGACGAACGGCTCGAACAGCCGTTTCATCCCGAAATCCGCCCGGCCCAGCCTGTATCCCCCGAACCCGGAGCGGTACTTGTGAGCGCCGGCAACCCCACGATCAGCTCATCTCACGTCTTGGCTCAGGTGTGGCTTGATCCCGATCTGGGCAGCGCCCTAGACCGGGCCGCCCGCGACGCCCGGGACACCCGGGCCGGCTTGCTCCGGCGGATCATCCTGGAGAGCGTGCGCCTATCCGGCCACCTCGATCCCGCGCCGACCGCGCGCCGCCACCGCGTGAAGCGCCGGTCGGAGATCGCAGCATGATTTCTGCCATCAGCGCCGCCACCCTCGCCCGGTCGGCCGCCGAGACCAACGGTCTATCGCTCACCCCGGAGGCGTTGAGCGCCGCCGCGGACCGCCTGGCCGCCGACCTCGCCCATGATGAAAACCACCAGCTCGCGTTCGATGGCGCCGCCCCGTTCAGGATCGAGGCCGGCCAGGTGGTCGAAATAGGTCTGGTGGATCACATCCTGGCTATCGTCCGCGAGCTCGGAAGCCCCGTCACCGCACCGACCACATCGCCCGGGGTGCCGGCTACCAGACCAGGGAAGATCGAGATCGACACGCCGATCGCCGCGTTCGGCCGGTCCCTCGCCGCGAGTCACGACGCCGCCCTGGTCCGCGAGACGGAGAAGATGCCGAACCCCTGGTTGTCAGGTCAGCTCAACAGGACGAACGCCGCGATCATCACGAACAAGAACCCCTCATTGGCCGCCAAGCTGAAGGCTGAGGCCGGAGTCTGACCATGGCAAATTACATCACCCACGAGCCCACCGAGCTCGAACTACGCCTCACCGCCGAGCGGGAGGCCGCCGACGCCGCAGCACGGGCCGCAGTGCAGGCCGAGCGGCAACGCCTCTACGATGCGCGGGAGGCCGCGTTGAAGGCCGCTCGTAAGCCCGTGCCGATGACCAAGACCGCGCTGGAGCCAAACCGGGTCGCCGCCGAAGCGCTACGAGCCGCCCTGGATGATGCCGCCTGGGTCGCCCTTCTCCGTCACTTCGACGTGTGGGACCCCGGCCGGTTCAAGGCTTCGGCGCTGTTCATCGCTCAGGGCGAGACCGCGGCTGCCCGCAAGGCCGAACTGGTGCGGGGCGCCCAGGAGCGCGCCGAGCGACAGGCAGCCGAGCACGCCGCGGCCCAGGCTGCCCTAGAGGCCCGTGCCGCCGAGTTGGCCTCGTGATCGTGCTGGATCCCATCAGCGGGCGGCAGGTTGAGATCGTCGTCCCGCCCCGGGCGCCGACACCCCGGCTCCAGGAGCGTGCTGAAGCGAAGGCCGCTCGAATCCAGGCCAAGGCCGAAGCGCAACGAGCCGCCGCCTGGTCCGCTATGCAGCAGGCCGAGTTGAACGAAAGCGCGCTGTAGGGCTTCGATCGCCAGCTTTGGCCCGTGGCGGGCAAGCGTGGCCGGCGGCTATCTGATAGCCCTCGGATCGCTGGCGCCCGTCCTGGGCCGTCTCATTCTACGGAATGGCTACTTAAAGCTTTCGACAACCGAGATCCCAATCGCGGATCACCAAGATGCCTTTGCACCCCGTATGCACCCCAAAAAGGCTGATCCGGGGTGCAACTACCAGCTAAACCGTTGATTTATTGGTGGGCGGTGAGGGACTCGAACCCCCGACCCTCTCCGTGTAAAGGAGACGCTCTACCAACTGAGCTAACCGCCCGGCGGCCGACCGTTACGGCATGGGGTCGGTACGGCGCAAGGGGCTGCCGTCAGGGTGCCGCAAGCCGGCGGGTCAGGGCGGGCGTGAGGCCCAGGCTCTCCATCGGCATCGGGCGCGCTGCCGGAGCGGCAGGCGCCATCGCGGCGGCCAGGACCGCGCGGGTGCCGGCTTCGACGGAACAGATCAAGGGGCATGGGGCCTGCGGTTCGAGCCGCCGCGTCAGCCCGGCGAGGCCGGCGCCCCCGAGGATTACCGTGTTCGCTCCGGCCGCATGGCAGTCGCGACAGGCTTGCGCCAGGATGCCGAGGGCGCCGTCTGGATCCCGGGCGATGTCGCCTCCTGTCGGCGCCACCGTGGCGATGGCCGCGAGCTTGTCGGACAGGCCGAGGGTGGCGACGAACTCCCGGAGCATCGGGTCCCACGCCGTCCCCCCCGTGACGATGCCGAACGCCCCTGAGGCGGCGGCCTCTCGGCAGGCCGCCTCCGCCATGCCGACGACCGGCACGGGTGATAATTCGCGCAGGGCGAACAGGCCCGGATCGCCGAAGCAGGCGAGGTAGACCGCGTCGCAGGCATCCCCATGCTCGGCCAGGGCGTCGAGGGCGGCATGGCCCGCGATGGCCGAGGCCGCGCGGCTCGCGATATAGCGCGCGCCGAACCGGCCCGTGACGGCCCGCAGGTCCGCGCAACCGTCGATCTGGCGGCGCACGTGGTCAGCGACGAGGTCGGTGACGGCCTGACTGGTGTTGGGGTTGATCAGCAGGATGCGCATGTCGGCCGGTCCCACGAAAAAGCCCCCGGAGCAGGCTCCGGGGGCTGTCGCATCGGTTCAATTGTCGATCAGTGGGCGATGAACGCCGCGCCGTCCTCTTCCGTCCGGGCGGGCTTGGCCACGGGCAGCGGCTCCTCCCACTCGATGGCGACCGGAGCCCGCACCAGCGCCCGCTCCAGCACCTGATCCATCCGGGAGACCGGGATGATCTCCAGCCCGTTCTTCACGCTGTCGGGCACCTCGGCGATGTCCTTGGCGTTCTCCTCGGGGATCAGCACCGTCTTGATGCCGCCGCGCAGAGCCGCGAGCAGCTTCTCCTTCAGGCCGCCGATCGGCAGGACCCGACCGCGGAGCGTCACCTCCCCGGTCATCGCGATATCGCGACGGACCGCGATGCCGGTCAGCGTCGAGACGATGGCGGTGGCCATCGCGATGCCGGCGGACGGCCCGTCCTTCGGGGTCGCCCCCTCCGGCACGTGGACGTGGATGTCGCGACGCTCGAACAACGGCGGCTCGATCCCGAAGTCGATGGCCCGCGAGCGCACGTAGGATGCGGCCGCAGAGATCGACTCCTTCATCACGTCCTTCAGGTTGCCCGTGACGGTCATCTTGCCCTTGCCGGGCATCATGACACCCTCGATCGTCAGCAGCTCGCCGCCGACCTCGGTCCAGGCCAGGCCCGTGACCACCCCGACCTGATCGTCCGCATCGATCTCGCCGTAGCGGAACTTCGGCGGACCGAGAAAGACCGGAAGGGTATCCGCGTTCACCACCACCGACTTGGTCTTGGTGATCAGGATCTCCTTCACCGCCTTGCGGATCAGGTTGGACAGCTCGCGCTCCAGGTTACGGACGCCGGCTTCCCGCGTGTAGCGGCGAACCAGCATCATCAAGCTGTCGTCGTCGATCGACCACTCGTGCGTCCCGAGGCCGTGCTTCTTCAAAGCATTCGGGATCAGATGCTTGCGCGCGATCTCGACCTTCTCCTCCTCGGTGTACCCGGCGATGCGGATCACCTCCATGCGGTCCATGAGCGGACCGGGGATGTTGAGGGTGTTGGCCGTGGTCACGAACATCACGTTCGAGAGGTCGTAGTCCACCTCCAGGTAGTGGTCGTTGAAGGTGCTGTTCTGCTCGGGGTCCAGAACCTCAAGGAGCGCCGCCGACGGATCGCCGCGGAAATCCATGCCCATCTTATCGATCTCGTCGAGCAGAATGAGCGGGTTCGAGGTCTTGGCCTTGCGCATCGACTGCACGATCTTGCCGGGCATCGAGCCGATATAGGTCCGACGGTGACCCCGGATCTCAGCCTCGTCCCGCACGCCGCCGAGCGACATGCGCACGAACTCGCGACCAGTCGCCTTCGCGATGGACTTGCCCAGGGAAGTCTTGCCGACGCCGGGGGGACCAACGAGGCACAGGATCGGGCCGGTGAGCTTGTTCGCCCGTTGCTGCACGGCGAGGTACTCGACGATCCGCTCCTTGACCTTGTCGAGGCCGAAATGATCCTCGTCGAGCAGGGTCTGGGCGCCGAGCAGATCCTTCTTGATCTTCGAGCGCTTGCCCCACGGGATGCCAAGCATCCAATCGAGATAGTTGCGCACCACGGTGGCCTCGGCCGACATCGGCGACATCTGCCGGAGCTTCTTCAGCTCGGCCGTCGCCTTGTCGCGCGCCTCCTTGGTGAACTTGGTCTTCTCGATCTTCTCCTCCAGCTCGGCCAGCTCGTCGCGGCCGTCCTCGGAGTCGCCCAGCTCCTTCTGGATCGCCTTCATCTGCTCGTTCAGGTAGTACTCGCGCTGTGTCTTCTCCATCTGCCGCTTGACGCGGGTCCGGATGCGCTTCTCCACCTGGAGCACGGAGATCTCGCTCTCCATCAGCGACAGCACGCGCTCGAGGCGCTGCGCCACCGTCGGCGTCTCGAGGATACCCTGCTTGTCGGAGATCTTGACGAGCAGATGAGAGCCGATCGTGTCGGCGAGCTTCGAGGGCTCGTCGATCTGGGTCACGGCCGAGACGACCTCCGGGGAGATCTTCTTGTTGAGCTTGACGTAGTTCTCGAACTCCGAGAGCACCGAGCGCGCGAGCGCCTCGGCCTCGACGCGGTCGCCGAGTTCGTCGTGCAGGGCCTCGGCAGTGGCCTCGTAATACTCGTCCGAGCGGGTGAAGCCCGTGACCTTGGCGCGGCCGATGCCCTCGACCAGCACCTTCACGGTCCCATCGGGGAGCTTCAGGAGCTGCAATACGGAGGCGAGGGTGCCGATCTTGTAGATCGCGTCGGTCGCCGGATCGTCGTCACCCGCATTGATCTGGGTGGCGAGCAGGATATGGCGATCGGTGCGCACCGCCTCTTCTAGGGCGCGGATCGACTTCTCGCGGCCGACGAACAGGGGCACGATCATGTGCGGGAAGACGACGATGTCGCGCAGGGGGAGGACGGCGTAGGAACCCGTCGAGCCCGGGACAACCGGCTGGCGCGATTTCGACTGTGTCATGGGGGACTTCCTCTCAGGGACGCCCGGCTTCGATCCCCTCATCGATGAGGCGAACCGCCGCCAGGGGCCGACCGGGCCGCGAGGGTCGGGATTGTCGTGGACTTTGCGGCTGGCGACGCGGACCGTTCCTCGAAGGAGCGAGCGGCCACCGCGATGAGCCTGAGGTGGCTGCGGGGTCCACCGTTTTCAAGATGTTTCCCGCGGCGCACCCGGCCGGAGCCGGGTGCTTAACGCAACCCCGCCAGGCGCTTACGCGCTGACGCTGGCGGGCGCTTCCTTGTTGCGGTCGCCGTGGATGTAGAGCGGGCGCGACTTGCCCTCGACCACCTCCGGACCGATGACGACCTGCTCCACCGATTCGAGACCGGGCAGGTCGTACATCGTGTCGAGCAGGATGGTCTCCAGGATCGACCGCAGGCCACGGGCGCCGGTCTTGCGCTCGATCGCCTTGCGGGCGACCAGCGAAAGCGCATCGTCCTGGAACGTCAGGTCGACGTTCTCCATCTCGAACAGCCGCTGGTACTGCTTCACCAGGGCGTTCTTCGGCTCCTGAAGGATCTTCTTCAGCGCGGCCTCGTCGAGATCCTCGAGGGTCGCCAGGACCGGCAAACGGCCGACGAACTCGGGGATGAGGCCGAACTTCAACAGATCCTCGGGCTCCACCGAACGGAAGATCTCGCCGGTGCGACGGTCGTCGGGAGCCTGCACGCTGGCGCCGAAACCGATCGAGGTGCCCTTGCCGCGTTGGGAGATGATCCGCTCCAGCCCCGCGAAGGCGCCGCCGCAGATGAACAGGATGTTGGTGGTGTCGACCTGCAGGAACTCCTGCTGCGGGTGCTTGCGTCCGCCCTGCGGCGGCACGGAGGCGACCGTGCCCTCCATGATCTTCAAGAGCGCCTGCTGCACGCCTTCGCCCGACACATCCCGGGTAATCGACGGATTGTCCGACTTACGCGAGATCTTGTCGATCTCATCGATGTAGACGATGCCGCGCTGCGCCCGCTCGACGTTGTAATCCGAGGCCTGGAGCAGCTTGAGGATGATGTTTTCCACATCCTCGCCGACGTAGCCCGCCTCGGTCAGCGTCGTGGCGTCCGCCATGGTGAACGGCACATCCAGAATGCGGGCGAGCGTCTGCGCGAGCAGCGTCTTGCCCGAGCCGGTCGGCCCGATCAGCATGATGTTGGACTTGGCCAACTCGACGTCGTTGTGCTTCGTCGCGTGCGCGAGCCGCTTGTAGTGATTGTGCACCGCGACCGAGAGGACCTTCTTCGCGAAGTCCTGGCCGATGACGTAATCGTCGAGGACGCGCCGGATCTCCTTCGGGGTGGGCACCCCGTCGCGGCTCTTCACCAGCGAGGATTTCGACTCCTCGCGGATGATGTCCATGCACAGCTCGACGCACTCGTCGCAGATGAACACGGTCGGGCCGGCGATCAGCTTGCGGACCTCGTGCTGGCTCTTGCCGCAGAACGAGCAATACAGCGTGCTCTTGGAGTCGTTGCCGCCAGTCTTGCTCATATCGGTCTCCGATTCGTCGCGTACGCAGCCGGCTAAGGGCGCACGCGCATCGCTTCAACGTAAGGGGGCCCGCTTAAAGAAACAGTATGCTGCGCGTCTTTGACCGATGGGCCCTGTCATCGGATGCAAACACGCTGCCGCGGCGGGATCAAGGCCACGCCGCGGCGGTCAGGCGACGCAACCGTCAGGCGGCGGCGGGCTCGGGACGCTTCTGGATGACCTCGTCGATGAGGCCGAACTCCTTGGCCGCATCCGCGGTCATGAAATTGTCGCGCTCCAGCGCGGTCTCAATGGCCGCATAATCACGGCCGGTATGCTTCACGTAGATCTCGTTCAGGCGCCGCTTCAGCGCCTCGATCTCGCGGGCATGGATCAGGATGTCGGTGGCCTGTCCCTGGAAGCCGCCGGAGGGCTGGTGGACCATGATCCGGGCGTTCGGCAGGGCGAAGCGGTGGCCCGGCTCGCCGGCGGTGAGCAGCAGGGAGCCCATCGAGGCGGCCTGGCCGACGCAGAGCGTCGTCACCGGGCAACGGATGAACTGCATCGTGTCGTAGATCGACAGGCCCGAGGTCACGACGCCGCCGGGGGAATTGATATAGAAGGAAATTTCCTTCTTGGGGTTCTCAGCCTCGAGAAACAGAAGCTGCGCCACGATCAGCGACGCACCGTAATCCTCCACGGGACCGGTGAGGAAGATGATGCGCTCGCGCAGGAGACGGGAGTAGATGTCGAAGGCGCGCTCGCCGCGGCTCGACTGCTCGACGACCATCGGCACGAGTGCGTTGTTGTAGACGTCGATCGGATCTCTCATCTCGTCCTGCCCAGAATGAGGCCCGGGGCTGCCGCGAATCAGGGCAGCCCGGGCATGTCAGCGAACACTGGCGATGCTTAACCATCGCCTAACCCTATGCCCGCCGTCCTGGGACAGTGCGGGGCTCAGTCGGCCTTTGCCTCGGCGTTGGACTCGTCCTTGGCCTCGGCCTTGTCTGCCGGCTTCTCGCCGGTCGTGTCGTCGTCATCCTCATCGGCGAAAAGCGTCTCTTTCGAGACCGGCTCCTCGACGAGTTTGACCTGACCGAGGACGTGGTCAACCACCTTCTCCTCGAACAGCGGCGCCCGAAGCTCGGCGAGCGCCTGCGGGTTCTTGCGGTAGAAGTCCCACACCTGCTGCTCCTGGCCCGGGAACTGCCGGACCCGAGCGATGAGGGCCTGGTTCACCTCCTCGTCGGAAACCTTGATATCGGCGCTCTCGCCGACCTGCGCAAGCACGAGTCCGAGCCGGACGCGACGCTCGGCGATCTTCCGGTAGTCGGCCTGGGCCTTCTCCTCGGTGGTGTCCTCGTCCTCGAAGCTCTTGCCGCGGGCCTTGAGGTCCTGCTCGACCTGGGCCCAGACGCTGGCGAATTCCTGCGCGACCAGGGAGGGCGGCAGTTCGAAGGCGTACTTGCCGTCCAGGGCGTCCAGGAGTTCCTTCTTCAGCTTGCGCCGCGAGGCCGCCTCGAAGTCGCCGCCGATCGCCTTGGCGATCGCCTCGCGCAGCTTCTCGAGCGATTCCATGCCGAGCGACTTGGCGAACTCGTCATCGATCTTGGCTTCGCCGGCCGCCTGGATCTTCGTGACGGTCACGTCGAACTCGGCATCCTTGCCGGCGAGCTGCTCGGCCCCGTAGGCCTCCGGGAAGGTGGCCTTCACGACCCGCTTGTCGCCGACCTTGGCGCCGACCAGCTGCTCCTCGAAGCCGGGGATGAACGAGCCGGAGCCGAGTTCCAGGTCGATGCCCTCGCCCTTGCCGCCCTGGAATTCCTCGCCGTCGATGCGGCCGACGAAATCGATGGTGACGCGGTCGCCATCCTGGGCCTCGGCGCCCTCCTCCCGCTCGCTGAACGGGCGGCTCTGGCCGGCCATGCGCTGCAGGGCCTCATCGACCTCGGACTCCTCGGGCTTCGCGACGAGCTTCTTGAGGCTGACATCGGAGAGGTCCGCCAACTCGAAGTTCGGCATCACCTCGAGGGCGACCTTGAAGGCCAGGTCGGCCTTGGCGTCGAGCGCCTTCTCGATCTCGGCCTGGTCGGTCGGGAACTCGACCTGCGGCTCGAGGGCGAGCTTGAGATCGTTGTCGGCCACGATCTTGCGGTTCGCCTCGTTGACCGCGTTCTGCACCACCTCGGCCATGACGGACCGGCCATAGACCTTGCGCAGATGCGCCACCGGGACCTTGCCGGGGCGGAAGCCCTTCAGCTGGACCTTGTCCTTCATGCCGGAGAGCTCGGTATTCAGGCGCTCCTCGAGTTCCTGGGCGGCCAGCAGCACCTGAAACTCGCGCTTCAGACCCTGGGCGTTGATCTCGGTCACCTGCATCGTCGTCGTCGCTCTTCAAAAGACCTTGTGGTCGCCGGCCGGGCCGGCGTCGTGCGGCTTGGTCGCGGGGTCCGGGATACGACGGTGTCGGATACGGGGATGAGGCGGCCCCGAACGGGACCGCGCCATCTGGAAGCGTCCTGGTGCGGGCGGAGGGGCTCGAACCCCCACGTCTTGCGACACTGGAACCTAAATCCAGCGCGTCTACCAGTTCCGCCACGCCCGCGCGCGCCGACACCCGGCGCGTCGCCGGCCGCCGGAAGCGCGCCCTATAGCATGGGCCGCACGGCTCGCAGCAAAAAACTTGACCTCCCGTGGCGGCGGTGGCGCGCACGCGGGCACGCCGCTATCTAGCCGAGCCCACAATGCGTGCCGCCGTCGAGATCCCATGACCTCATCCCGCCCCGTGCCGCCGACCGATCCGCGCGCCGGCCCGCCGTCGCGCCGGACCCTGCTCGCCACGGCGGCCGCGTTCGGGCTGATGCCGGAGGCGGGGCGGGCCCAGGCACCCGGGGCGGGCTCGGCGACACCCGTTCCGCCCCCGGCGGATCCCGCGGCCCAACCCCCTGCCCTGCCGGCCGCCCCGGGCAAGACCCGCCTGCGGCCCGAGCCCGCGGCCGAGACCCCGGTCTGGTGTTTCGACGGCAAGGCCCTGCCCCCGCTGGTGCGGATCAAGCTCGGTCAGCCGGTCCGGCTCAAGGTCGAGAACCGCACCGACAAGCCGCTCTCGCTCCATTGGCACGGGGTGCGCAACATCAACGCGATGGACGGTGTCGGCGGCGTCACCCAGGCGCCGATCCCGCCGGGCGGCAGCTTCCTCTACCAGTTCACGCCTCCGGATGCCGGCACCTTCCTGATCCGCCCCCTCGTGGTCGGCGGGGCGAGCGAGCCGTCCGGCCGGGGTCTCGCCGGCATGCTGGTGGTCGAGGAGGCGACCCCGCCGCTGGTCGATGCCGATGTCGGCTTGGTGATGCAGGATTGGCGACTGGAGGACGACGCCAGCCTGATGCCGTTCGGGCAGGTTCAGTTCGCCGCCGCGAACGGGCGGCTCGGCAATCTCGTGACCGTCAACGGCAAGCCCGTTCCGGACACGTTCGAGGCGCGTCCGGGCGCGCGCGTGCGCCTGCGGCTCGGCAATGCCTGCAACGCCCGCGGGACCCGGCTCCGGTTCGAGGGCGTGAAGGTGTACGTGGCGGCGGTGGACGGACAGCCGACCGACACGTTCGAGCCGCTGCGGGCGACCCTGCCGTTCCCTCCGGGCACCCGCTACGACCTGATGGTCGACCTGCCCGAGACCGAAGGCGCCGTGTGTTCGATCATCGCGCTGGTCGGGCAGGGCCTGACCCTGGCCACCGTCACCACGAAGGGCGCCCCGATCACCGACAGGCGCCCGCCGATCGGCCCGATCGGCGAGAACAAGCGCCTGCCCGCGGAGATCAAGCTCCAGAACGCCCTGCGGCGGGACGTGGTCATCACCGGCGGCGCCATCGTCCCGAAGGCCGCCAAGGATGCCGGAAAGGACAAGGCGGCGCCGGAGCCGGTCTACACCGGCGATCCCCAGAAGATCTGGACTGTGAACGGCACCAGTGCGACGACGGGCCTCCAGCCGATCTTCACGGTGAAGCGCGGGCAGGTCGTTGTCCTGGCCCTGCGCAACGAGACCGGCTTCCCGCAGGCCCTGCACCTGCACGGCCATTGCTTCCGGCTGCTCCATCCCCTGGATGACGGCTGGGAGCCCTACTGGCTCGACACGTTCCAGCTCCTGGAAGGCCGGACCGCCCGCATCGGCTTCCTGGCCGACAATCCGGGGCGCTGGCTGATCAGCGCCACGGTGCTGGAGCGGTTCGACACCGGCCTGTGGACCCTGTTCGAGGTCACATGAGCGGACGCCCGTTCCCCTATAGGGCGGCGTCGAAGAGACCGCCGAGGACGGCGGGCATCAGCTCGGGAAGATCCTCGGCGATCAGGCCGGGGCCGTGGCGCAGGCCGGCATCGCCGTGGAGCCAGACGGCGGCCGCGGCGGCCTCGAAGGGCGGCATACCCTGCGCCAGCAACCCGGCGATCAGGCCGCCGAGCACGTCGCCCGAGCCGGCCGTACCGAGATACGGGGTGCCGTGATCGTTGATCGCCGCCCGCCCGTCCGGGCTCGCGATCACGGTGTCGGATCCCTTCAGCACGACGACGGCACCGCTGAGCGCGGCGGCGGCGCGGGTGCGGGACACCTTGTCGGCGCCCTCGGCGGTGGCGTCCGTGCCGCCGAACAGCCGCGCGAACTCGCCCTCATGGGGCGTGAGCACGGCCCGGGACTCCCCATCCGCGATATGGGCGGCCAGCAGCGGGGCCTGACCCGAGAAGCTGGTCAACGCGTCGGCATCCAGGACCAGGCTGCGCCCGGCGGCTGCCGCCACCGCGACGCGCTCGCGGGTCGGCTCGCCGGTCCCGAGGCCCGGACCGGCCAGCACGACGTTGAGGCGCTCATCGGTGAGCAGGTCGTCGAGGTCGTCGGCGGTTTCGCAGGGACGCAGCATGATGGCGGTGAGTTGGGCGGCGTTCTCCGCCAGGGCAGCCGTGGGCGACGCGAGCGTGACCAGGCCGGCCCCGACCCGCAGGGCCCCCCTGGCAGCGAGCCGGGCCGCACCGGTCTTGGTAGCGGGACCGGACAGAACCAGCGCGTGCCCGCGGGTGTATTTGTGGCTCTCGCCGGTCAGGCGCGGGAACACCCGCGCCCAGAAATCCGGCCCGTTCCGGTGGAGCGGCGGCTCGGCGGCGGCGCAACCGACCTCCAGGGCCGCTTCGCCCGCCCCGATATCGGCCAGGTGCCGACGGCCGCACAGGCTCCGCCCGGGCTGCAGCAGATGCCCCGGCTTGAACGCGACGAAGGTGACGGTCTCGACGGCGCGGATCGCGACGCCGCGTACGGCGCCGGTATCGCCGTCGACGCCGCTGGGGACGTCCACGGCCAGCACCGGGCGCCCACCGGCATTCACCGCCTCGATCAGGGCACGGGCGACGCCGTCGAGATCGCGCGACAGGCCGGCTCCGAACAGCGCGTCGATCACGAGGTCGCCGGAGGGCAGCGCGGCGGCCGTCGCCGGATGCACGGGGCCGGTCCAGGCGTCGGCCGCCAGGGCTGCATCACCCGTCAGGGCGGCGCGATCGCCGAGGAGGCACAGATCGACCGCGTAGCCGCGCTCCGTCAGCAGTCGTGCGGCGACGAACCCGTCGCCGCCATTGTTGCCCGGCCCGCACAGCACGACGGCGCGGCCGCCGTCGGGCAGCAGAGCCGCAGCGCGAGCGGCCACCGCGGCACCGGCGGCCTCCATCAGTCGAAGGCCAGGAATACCGCCATCGACGGCCGCCGCATCGACCCGGCGCATCGCCGCCACCGTCAGCACTCGCATGCTCATCCCCACGTCTGCCCGTGCACCGAACACCGCTGATTAAAAATGCGCCACAAATTCATCCAAAGCCCGAAGGATGTGCGTAGCTTGCGCTCCGAATGGGCACTAACGTGACGCCCGTCGCGAAAACGGCGTGGCGGAGGCTTCCCGACGATGTTAGAAATATCCGGCAGCGCAGCGCAGGCCCGAGCGGCATGAAGAAGATCGAAGCGATCATCAAGCCTTTCAAGCTCGACGAGGTGAAGGAGGCGCTCCAGGAGGTCGGCCTCCAGGGCATCACCGTCATCGAGGCGAAGGGCTTCGGCCGTCAGAAGGGCCATACCGAGCTCTATCGCGGCGCGGAATACGTGGTCGACTTCCTGCCCAAGGTGAAGCTCGAGATCGTGCTGTCGGACGCCCTCGTCGAGGGTGCCGTGGAGGCGATCCGCAAGTCGGCCCAGACCGGCCGCATCGGCGACGGCAAGATCTTCGTCTCCACGATCGAAGAAGCGATCCGCATCCGCACCGGCGAGACCGGCACCGACGCGATCTGAAGGCTGATCCGCGCGGCGTCGAGCCGGCGGATCTTACGCCTTGATCACGGGAACGATCAGCATTCCCACTCCGCGAACGCGCGTTTTCCTACCCCGGCACCGTCCTGCCTAAGAATTCACGCTGCACGAATGTCCGGCATCGACGTGCCGAGGCATGGAGTGTTGCGCCGGCAACCCCACATCCTCGGGCACGGACGGCCGGATCGGCCGCTTCGATCCCATTCAGGAGGACCATGTGATGGCCGGAACCGACGGGCGTGAAACCGCCAAGATCTACGAATTGTCGGCATTCCGGCGCGCCCGACCCGCACCGCGGGCGGCCGAGAAGGCCAAGCCCGTGTCGATGCCGAGCTTCGGCGGCGCCTGGTACCACGAGGCCGCGATCCGCGACGACGAGCGCCCGCGCCGGACCTGAAAACGGCGAAGCCGGGCGCGAAGGCCCGGCTCCGGAGATTGTTGGACGTCGGAAGCTTTCGGCTCCCGATCCGCCTCAGGCGGCGACGGCGGCCTCGGTCGGCACCGAAGAGATCGTCTTCAGCACCTGCGAGGCGATCTGGTAGGGGTCGCCTTGCGAGTTCGGGCGGCGATCCTCGAGGTATCCCTTGTAGCTGCTGTTCACGAAGGAGTGGGGCACGCGGATCGAGGCGCCGCGGTCGGCCACGCCGTACGAGAATTCGTGGATCGAGGCGGTCTCGTGCTTGCCGGTCAACCGCATGTGGTTGTCCGGGCCGTAGACGGCGATGTGATCCTCACGGTTATTCTTGAACGCCTCCATGAGGGCCTCGAAATAGGCCTTGCCGCCATGCTCGCGCATGAACGCGGTCGAGAAGTTGCAGTGCATGCCCGACCCGTTCCAGTCGGTGTCGCCGAGCGGCTTGCAATGGTACTCGACGTCGATGCCGTAGGACTCGCAGAGGCGCTGGAGCAGGTAGCGGGCCATCCACATCTCGTCGGCGGCCTTCTTCGAGCCCTTGCCGAAGATCTGGAATTCCCACTGGCCCTTGGCCACTTCGGCGTTGATACCCTCGTGGTTGATGCCGGCGTCGAGGCAGAGGTCGAGATGCTCCTCGACGATCTTGCGGGCGACGTCGCCGACGTTCGAATAGCCGACGCCGGTGTAGTACGGGCCCTGCGGGGCCGGGAAGCCGCTGGCCGGGAAGCCGAGCGGGCGGCCGTCCTTGTACAGGAAGTACTCCTGCTCGAATCCGAACCAGGCGCCGGCATCGTCCAGGATGGTCGCGCGCTTGTTCGACTCGTGCGGGGTCTTGCCGTCCGGCATCATCACTTCACACAGGACCAGGACGCCGTTCTTGCGGGCCGGGTCGGGGAAGTGGCGCACGGGCTTGAGCATGCAGTCGGAGCTGCCGCCCTCGGCCTGCTTCGTGGACGAGCCGTCGAAACCCCACATCGGGAGCTGGTCGAGGGTCGGGAAGCTGTCGAATTCCTTGATCTGCGTCTTACCGCGCAGGTTCGGGACCGGCGTATACCCGTCGAGCCATATATACTCGAGCTTATATTTCGTCATTCCGGTTCTCTCGTCCGTTGTCGATGCGCGACCTGGTCAATCCCCGGGCGACGCGAACGGCATGCCGCCGTCTCGACGGCCGCTGCCGCCTCTGCACGGAGCATGCCAGGACTGTCTTCGTCCGCCTTCGATAGGTGGTGATTGCGCAGTTAGCCGATCACGGAATCGAGAGGCTCGGACCGAGAGGGAGCCAAACGTCTCGTTCCATGGGCGATTCCGCCCGTCCGCGGGTGGCAACGCGCGCGCGCGACGGATATCAAGCGGCTCGGCCGGTGCGGCCCGACCCAACGACGGCCGCTCCGAGCGAGAATCCCCGACGCCTTTCCTGGAGGATGCCCACGATGACGACTGCGGCCGAGGTTCTGAAGACCATCCGGGACAACGACGTACGCTACGTGGACTTCCGGTTCACCGATCCGCGCGGCAAGTGGCAGCACGTCACGTTCGACGTCTCCTTGATCGACGATGAGATCTTCGCCGAAGGCACGATGTTCGACGGCTCGTCGATCGCGGGCTGGAAGGCGATCAACGAGTCCGACATGCTGCTGATGCCGGACCCGTCCACCGCCTGCCTCGACCCGTTCTTCTCGGCCTCGACCCTGTCGATCATCTGCGACGTGCTCGAGCCCGCCACCGGCGAGCCCTATTCCCGCGATCCCCGCGGCACCGCCAAGCGCGCCGAGGCCTACCTGCAGCAGACCGGGATCGGCGACACGATCTATGTCGGCCCCGAGGCCGAGTTCTTCGTGTTCGATGACGTGAAGTTCGCCGCCGACCCCTACCGCACCGGATTCGAGCTCGACTCGACCGAGCTGCCGACCAACGGCTTCACCGATTATGAGGGCGGCAACCTCGGCCACCGGGTCCAGACCAAGGGCGGCTACTTCCCGGTGCCGCCGCAGGATTCGGCCCAGGACATGCGCGGCGAGATGCTGGCCGCCATGCAGTCCATGGGCGTGAAGGTCGAGAAGCACCACCACGAGGTGGCCAGCGCCCAGCACGAGCTCGGCATGAAGTTCGACGTGCTGACCAAGCTCGCCGACCACATGCAGATCTACAAGTACTGCATCCACAACGTCGCCCAGAGCTACGGCAAGTCGGCGACGTTCATGCCCAAGCCCGTCTTCGGCGACAACGGCTCGGGAATGCACGTCCACCAGTCGATCTGGAAGGACGGCAAGCCGGTCTTCGCCGGCGACAAGTATGCCGGGCTTAGCCAGGAATGCCTCTGGTACATCGGCGGCATCATCCGGCACGCCAAGGCGCTCAACGCCTTCACCAACCCGTCGACCAACTCCTACAAGCGGCTGGTGCCGGGCTACGAGGCGCCGGTGCTGCTCGCCTACTCGGCGCGCAACCGCTCGGCCTCCTGCCGGATCCCGTGGACCAAGAGCCCGAACGCCAAGCGCGTCGAGGTCCGCTTCCCCGACCCGATGGCCAACCCCTACCTGGCCTTCTCGGCCCTGTTGATGGCCGGCCTCGACGGCATCCGCAACAAGATCGACCCGGGCCCGGCCATGGACAAGGACCTGTACGAGCTGCCGCCGAAGGAGCTGAAGAAGATCCCGACCGTGTGCGGTTCGCTCCGCGAGGCGCTCACCAGCCTCGACAAGGACCGCACCTTCCTCAAGGAGGGCGGCGTGTTCACGGACGACCAGATCGACTCGTTCATCGAGCTGAAGATGACCGAGGTGCTGCGCTACGAGATGACCCCGCACCCGATCGAGTTCGTGCAGTACTACTCGCTGTGATGTGAAGGGGGGCCGGGCGCGAAGCCCGGCCCCGACTGTGAGAGGTGAGGTGGAAGCGCCCGTCGCCTACTCCAAAGCCAATTATCGAACAAAACAAGAACATGCTTGACACATAAGATTATTAGCCTATGAATGACCCGCTCGCAGGCGGGGTGATTCATGGTCACGAAAGAGATCGTCGTCACCCGGTTCCGGTGGCAGCTGGCAGCTCTCAGTGTTGAGGTGAAGCTGCTTCGACTTGGCCTCATCCTTCGGGCCTACAATCCCGGCCAACCGCGGGTCCCCGCTGGGCATCCGGACGGGGGACAGTGGACGAGTGCCGACGGTTCGATCGGTCGCCAAAGAGATGACGATGTCCGTCTTTTCTTTGTCGGCGATGGAACCGATCGGCAGTATCGCGTCGATCTCAGATCTGAAGAAGGCCAAGGAGGACATACCCTCGGAAGGCACGTCGGAAAATCTGATGACGAATTGTTCGAGCGTGTGCGGAAATCGCAATGGCGTTCATTGATAGCCAACGGAGGAATTAAGCGAGATGGCAGCTTTGATTCGATCGAATCTGCAAATGATTTAGTTAACCAAACCATTGAGTCCAACCGGACTTCTGTCGATCGCGTTGCCTCTGGCGCAGATGCCCGCAAATTCATAAAAAAATTATTTGATCGTAAAACTGGTCGAGAGGCCTATAGTACAGACGAAGGTATTGTTCACATGCGGTACACATATAGCGTAGGCGTTGAACTTAGGTATGATTCTACTTCTCCGCGAGGATTCCGCGTCCGTTCGGCCTATCCTTTAACAGAGGGAGATTGAAATGCGTCTTTCGCAGGAATTCATCGAGTTCACTTTGCAATTCTATCAAGACCTTCTCGATGATGTGTCCAGTGAAGATGAGATGATCGATACCGTTCTTTCTCCAATAAAGGGGGACACAAAACGAGCAAATTTACGAAATTTTCTAGATGTAATCACACAGGACAAGATTTCAAATGAGGAATTGCGGAAGCTGTGGTGGTCATCATCTGCCGATGTCGTGTTTCACGACGGCGCCGAATTGAGAGCTTTTCTCATTAGGGTGCGGCATCGATTGTGACAAATATTTTCGGCGAAACTAAGCGCAGCGACGTCGAGGGCGGCTTCCCGAGAAGTCAGAATTTACCTGCTTCTGCGCGTGGCTCAACCACGATATCGCCGATTTGTACTGCTCGTTCGAAAACTTTACTAGCTTGTACCTTGGCGGATGTAGAGGCAAGGAACTAAGCCGGCGGCGCGATTTCATCGGTGCTGTACTAAGAAAAATAGCCTGAGGCCGAGTGGTATGTCTAGGCTCCAAACTACCGCAAGCACAGATGGGGTTTCGATAGGCCGGCGATTCTATGGCGCTTTCGGGCTCAGTTCACAAAAATTTGCAGAAAAGTCGGTGACACGTCGAGCTCCTGACCCTTCAACGACGGCTGACATACGCATGCTCACCCTCGACCACCTCGTCGTCGTGGCCCCCGATCTCGCGGAGGGCGTGGCTCATGTCCGCGACTGCCTCGGCCTCGACATGCCGGAAGGCGGGCGCCATCCCGAAATGGGCACCCGCAACCACCTGCTGCGCCTCGGCGCATCGACGTTCCTCGAAGTGATCGCCGTCGATCCCGAGGCAACGCCCCCGGCGCGCGCCCGCTGGTTCGGCCTCGGCGAGGCCGCGCGGGTGCGGGCGGAGTGGGAGGCAGGCCGGCGGCTGCGCGGCTTCGTCGCCCGCACCGACGACCTCGACACCCTGCTCGCCGCCCATCCCGACCTCCTCGGCGCGGCGGCGACGATGACCCGGGGCGCGCTGTCGTGGCGCTTCGGCCTGCGCCCGGACGGGACCTGGCCGGCGGACGGCGCCGCGCCCTACGCGATGGATTGGGGCCGCCGTCCGCACCCGGCCGGGACGATGCCGGATCTTGGGGCACGTCTCGCGGATTTCACGCTGGAGCACCCGGATCCGGACGCGACGGCGGCCCGGTTGGCGGGGCTCGGCCTCATCGATCCGCCGCGGATCGTCCCCGGCCCGCTCCCGCGCTACACCGCCCGGATCACGACGCCGTCCGGCCCGCGCACGCTGACCTGAGGACGGGCCCTCCCGGCCGGCCTGATCGGGTGGATGACCGGCGAGGAGGGCCTGGCCGCGACTCGCGAGCCCCGGCGCAGGAAACCTAGCAGCCCCCCATCGCGCCGCGGTGACGGGAAAGCCCCGTTCTGCACAGGAATCGCCGCACGGGGACCGGGTGCCACCGCTCAGGTGTGCGCGAAGATGTCGGTCTCCGGCCAGCCGTCCAGGTCGAGCCGGGCGCGGGTCGGCAGGAAGGCGAAGCAGGCGGCGGCGAGATCGGTGCGGCCCTCACGGGCCAGCATGGCGTCGAGCCGCTCCCGGGCGGCGTGGAGATGGAGCACGTCCGAGGCCGCGTAATCCTGCTGGGCCTGCGTCAGGGTCTCGGCGCCCCAATCGGAGGATTGCTGCTGCTTGGAGAGATCGACGCCCACCAGCTCGCGGACCACGTCCTTGAGCCCGTGGCGGTCGGTGTAGGTGCGGGCGAGCTTCGAGGCGATCTTGGTGCAGTAGGCCGGCTCCGGCATCACGCCGAACGCCTTGAACAGCACCGCCACGTCGAACCGGGCGAAGTGGAAGATCTTCAGGACTCCGGGATCCGCTAGGACGCGCTTGAGCACCACCGGTTCCGGCCCGTCCTGCGGGATCTGGACCACATCCGCCGTGCCGTCGCCGGTGGAGATCTGGACCACGCAGAGCCGGTCCCGGTGCGGGTTGAGGCCGAGCGTCTCGGTGTCGATGGCCACCGCCCGGCCCGCTTCGTAATCGGCGGGCAGGTCGCCACGGTGGAGGCGTACGATCGGGCTCGGCATTTTTTTGGGACCTTGAGGGTGTTGCGCCGGTACCATCGGCGCCAAGTGCCGGCAAGCTGCCGGCGCGGCACGCGGAGAGGCGAATGACGACAGCAGCCGAGGTGATCGCGACCCTGGGCCTCAAACCCCATCCGGAGGGCGGGCATTACCGCGAGACCTTCCGCGATCCGCGCATGGTGGACGGCCGCTCGGTCGGCACCGCGATCTATTTTTTGCTCGACATCGGCGAGGCCTCGGCCTGGCACCGCGTGGACGCCACCGAGATCTGGCACTGGCATGCCGGCGCGCCGCTGGTGATCACCACGAGCCCGAACGGCCACGACGCCACCGCCCAGCATCTCGGACCCGACCTCGCCGCCGGGCAGCGCCCGCAATGCGTGGTGCCGGCCGGCCATTGGCAGACCGCCACCAGCCTCGGCGCCTGGACACTGGTGGGCTGCACGGTCTCACCGGGCTTCGACTTCTCCGGCTTCGAGATGGCCCCGCCCGACTGGCGGCCGACGCCGAGGGGCTAGCGTCCGGGCGCGACCGGCACCGGGAAGGTGGTCATGGCGGCAAGCATTTCGGGCGAGACAGCGCTGCGGGCGCACGGGATGGACCATCGGTTGGACCGGTCCGCCTTGGCCGATCGCGGCGCCGGTGCGATAACCCCCGACCTCCCGCAGCCGCCCGCGCCATGCCCGCCCCCCTGAGACGGCCCCCACGTCGCCGATCCCCATCCCGCCTCGGCGGGCGCGGGCGCGGCGTCTCGTGAACGCCCCCGATCCCGGCCTGGCGCGCGCCCTGCGGACCGAACCGGCGCGGCCGCGCTCGGCGCCGCACCGGCTGTGGAAGCGCGTGAGCCGGTCGATCGGCGATGTCCTGCCGAAGGGGCTCTATGCCCGGTCGCTGATCATCATCATCGCGCCCGTGGTCCTGCTCCAGTCGGTGATCGCCTACACGTTCATGGAGCGGCACTGGCAGCTCGTGACCAAGCGCCTCTCGGCTGCCGTGACCGCCGATGTCGCCGCGCTGATCGACATCTACGAAAGCTATCCGCAGGACAGGGATGCCGAGACCCTGTCGCGCATCGCCGCCGAGCGGCTGAACCTCGATCTCGACATCCTGAAGGGCGCCAAGCTACCGACCCAAGGGCCGCGGCCGTTCTTCTCGATCCTGGACGAGGCGCTCTCCGACGAAATCAGCCGCCAGATCCGACGGCCGTTCTGGATCGACACCGTCGGCCGCTCGAACCTGATCGAGATCCGGGTCGCGATCCCCGACGGGGTGATGCGGATCACCGCCCGGCGCAGCCAAGCCTACGCGTCGAACTCGCACATCTTCCTGGTCTGGATGATTGGCTCGTCGCTGGTGCTGCTCGGCGTCGCGATCCTGTTCCTGCGCAACCAGATCAAGCCGATCCTGCGGCTCGCTGCGGTGGCGGAGGGCTTCGGCAAAGGGCGGGAGATCGAGTTCCGACCACGCGGAGCCCGGGAGGTGCGCCAGGCGGGCCACGCCTTCATCGAGATGAAGCGGCGCATCGAGCGGGCGATGGAGCAGCGCACGACGATGCTCAACGGTGTGAGCCACGACCTGCGCACCATCCTCACGCGCTTCCGCCTCTCCCTGGCGTTGTTCGAGCAGACCAGCGAGATCGAGGATCTCAGCCGCGATGTCGACGAGATGAGCCGGATGCTGGAGGGCTACCTCGCCTTCGCGCGCGGTGATTCCGCCGAGCCGGCGACGCCCACGGACATGCGCGCGCTGCTGGAAGACCTGCGCAGCGACGTCGAGCGCCTGGGCGCCCATGTCTCGGAGGTCAATCTCGTAGGCGCCCCGGAGGTCACGGTGCGCCCGGGCGCGTTCCGGCGCTGCCTGTTCAACCTCGCCGCCAACGCCGCCCGCTACGGCGAGACGGTGGCGATCTCCGGCCGGCTGGAGGCCCGCGCCTTCTACGTCTCGATCGACGATGACGGGCCGGGGATCCCGCCCGAGAGCCGCGAGGAGGTGTTCAAGCCGTTCGTGCGTCTCGACGATGCCCGCCAGGATGCGGGCGGATCCGGGCTCGGGCTGGCGATCGCCCGGGACATCGCCCGGGCCCATGGCGGGGACATCGCCCTGCACGAGAGCCCGCTCGGCGGCTTGCGGGCGACCGTGCGGGTTCCGGCCTGACGGCCGTCAGGCGTCGCTCGGTCCCCGCAGCCGCTGGATCTCGGCCTGGGTGTTGCGAATGAGGTGGTCGATGCTCGCCGGGTCCAGGGCGGCGCGTCCGAGTCGCTCGCGCAGGGCCGCTTCGCCGCTCCAGGCATAGCCGGCATCTTTCGGCAGGTGGCGCTGCAGCAGCGAACTGACGACACTTTCGCGCCTGTAGGCAGGATGCCGCAGGAGCCGGCCGATCTGCGCCGTCAGGATGTCGAGCGGCGATAGATTTTGGCTATTGCCTCTCGACGTAACTGCTGTTGGGCGCATACTGGCATCTCCTCCCGGAAAGCCAGTATCCGGTTAAATGCTTGCGCTTCGGTGAGCGGCGGCGCGATCCGGCGAAAAACTGCCGCCGCCGGGGTCCCAACCTTTGCGGCAGGGTGGTATGCAGGCTTGACGCCCACGAGCCGCGGCCCACCGCGCGCCGGATCCGAGTGCCCAACATGAACCCGCTCGTCCCCCTGTTCATCCTGCTTTCCCTGCCGTTGGCCGCCATCGGCCTGGTTCTCTACACGGACACGGGCATCGAGCCGGCCCTGTTCTACGCCTCGGTGAAGACCTTCGTGATCCTGGGCGCGATCGCCGCGGCGATGTCGTTCGGCGCCATGAAGCTCGCCGAGCGCACCAAGCACTAGACCGATCGTCCCGCGGAGAGCGCGATGCTGCACGTCGTCCCGGCCTTCTCGCGCATCGGCGAGGAGAACGCGTTCGCGGTGCTGGCCCGCGCCCAGGCGCTCTCGGCCCAAGGGCGGGACGTGATCAACCTCGGCATCGGCCAGCCCGACATGCCGACGCCGGCCCACGTGGTCGAGGCCGGCATCAAGGCCCTGCGCGACGGGCACCATGGCTACACGCCGGCAACCGGCATTCCGGGCCTGCGCGAAGCCGTGGCCCGCGACATCCACCGCCGTCATGCCGTCGAGGTCTCGCCCGACTCCGTGATGATCGTGCCGGGCGGCAAGGTCACCATGTTCATGGCGATCCTGATGTTCGGCGAGCCCGGTGCCGAGATCCTGTATCCAGATCCGGGATTTCCGATCTATCGCTCGATGATCGAGTTCACCGGCGCGACGCCGGTTCCGGTGCCGATCCGCGAGGCGAACGGCTTCGCCTTCTCGGCCGCCGAGACCCTGGCACTGATTACGCCGAAGACCCGCCTGCTGATCGTCAACTCACCCGCCAACCCGACCGGCGGCGTGACGCCCAAGGCCGAGATCGACGCCCTGGTGGCGGGCCTCGCCGACCACCCCGACGTCGCGGTGCTGTCGGACGAGATCTACGGCACGATGACGTATGACGGCGAAGCCCACCACTCGTTGCTGAAGTATCCCGAAATCCGGGACCGGCTGATCTATCTCGACGGTGCGTCGAAGACCTACGCGATGACCGGCTGGCGACTCGGCTGGTCGGTCTGGCCCAAGCCCCTCTACGACGCGGCCCGGAAGCTTGCGGTCAACGCCCATTCCTGCGTGAACGCCTCAACCCAATGGGCCGGCATCGCGGCGCTCGACGGCCCGCAGGATTGCGTGGCCGAGATGGTCGCCGAGTTCGACCGGCGGCGGGCGATCGTGGTCGATGGGCTGAACGCCCTGCCGGGCGTGTCGTGCATCGCCCCGAAGGGCGCGTTCTATGCCTTCCCGAACGTCTCCGAGACCGGCTGGAAGGCCAAGCCGCTCGCCGCCACCCTGTTGGAGGAAGCGGGCGTCGCGGTGATTGGCGGACCGGATTTCGGGATCCACGGCGAGGGCTATATCCGCCTGTCCTATGCCAACTCGGCCGAGAACATCCGCAGGGCGCTGGAGCGGATGGGTCAATTTTTGACCGAGCGGAAGCCGGGCTGATCCTGGGGACGACCGTCCTCCAACCCAAATCCCCTCATCCTGAGCAACCGTTATGCGCACTCGGTGGCGGGACGCCATGGCGTGCC
>NZ_BPQU01000029.1 GCF_022179445.1 Methylobacterium mesophilicum
TGTGAATCACGCAAAAGGCAACACCGAAATCCATTCCTTTCAAGCGATCGCCCTGTCGGGCCGCTCCGGAGCGATTGACGCCGGCGCCTCGATGATGTCTCCCCCGGGCGACCTGACACGGGGAGTCGCGACACATGCAAGAGATCTGGTTCCGCACCGGCGAGGCCACCGTCCTGGCCGCGGACGGTCAGTACACCGACGCCATGCCCGAGGTGCTGATCGGCTCGGTGCGCGGGCCGGTGGGTCAGGCCTTCGCGTCGATGATGGGGCAGGTCCAGGGCCACACCCGGATGTTCGTGGTGCGCGACCTCAACCAGCTGGTGCGCCCGGCCACGATGATGACCACCAAGGCGACGATCCACACGGCCGAGTATGTCGAGCTGCTCGGCGGAATCGTCCAGGCCGCCACCGGCGACGCGATCGTGGATTGCATCATCGAGGGCGTGTTGCCCAAGGACGGTCTCGACGAGCTGTGCATGATCATCATGATCTGGCTCGACCCGCGCTGCGCCGAGGACGACAACCTCGACCGCAAGGACCTGTACCGCACCAATTACGAGGCGACGAAGCTCGCCATCGCTCGGGCCCTCAAGGGCGAGCCGACCGTGGACGAGCTCATCGCCAACCGGAAGACCGTGAAGCACTACGCGCTCGAGGACGTGATCGAGTATTGATCACCTCGGCGGGATGCGCCCCACCGAGCACAGGGTGCGCATCGCGCTGCTGCCGGGGTCGGTGTAGCAGGAGGCCGACCAGCCGTTCTGCTGGATGAACGACTTGCGGCGGTCCGACAGGGCCGTCCGGTAGGCGTCGGCGATGATCGGCTCGACCCGCGCGGCCGGCTCCCCGACCAGGATCTCCGAGGCGGCCGCGAGGTCGCGGAAGAAGGCCGCCGAGGGGGTGGGCTCCGCGGAGGTCGCCTGCACGATCGGCTCGGCCCTGCAGGTCACGTCGAACTTGATCGGACCGGCCAGGCGGATGTCGATGCTCGGCCCGGCGCGCTTGCCGACCTTGCCGCCGATCGCCCCGGCGATCTGCTGGGCGAGGTCGTCGCACGGCTCCGCCCGGGCGGCGAGGGGCAGGCCGGCCAGGGCCGCGAGGAAGGTGGCCAGGAGCGGGCGGGCGACGCGGAAGCTTGACATGGCCGGCACTCTACGCGCCGCGCCGGACGTGTCGAGGGCGGCGTTCACTGTCGCATCTGGGCGAAGCTCTTGAGCAGGGCCGGGGCGAGGCGCATCCCCGCCGGCACCAGCTCGGCCGGCGGCGGCCGGCGGACGCAATCCTCCAGGTAGGCCAGGGATTCCTCCAGGACCGCGCCGGTGAACGGCTTGGCGATCACCGCCGTGGCGCCCTCCAGGTCGTCCGAGAGGGCCCGGGCGTTGGCGGTCATGAAGGCAGCCGTGATGCCCCCGATGGCGCGCACCGCATGCGCCACGTCCACGCCGGAGGAATCGTCGCCGAGGCGCAGGTCGATCAGCACCAGTTCGGGCCGGGTCTCGTGGACGAGGGCGATGGCCTCCGCCGCCGTCATGGCGGTGCCCACGACGCGATAGCCGGCATCCTCGAGCATCATCTCGATCTGCATCAGGATCAGGGCCTCGTCCTCGACGACGAGGATCCGCATCGGCTCGCTCATGTGGCCTCCAGACCGGTAGCCATCTCGCGGGGCAGGCGCACGTTGACGACCGTGCCCGGATCGTTCGCCTGCCAGGCGATGCTGGCATTGAGTTGGCGGCAGAGGGTGCCGATCAACCGCTTGCCGAACGAGCGCTGCTCCATGACCTGCACGGGCATGCCGACGCCGTCGTCGGCGATCCTGATGGTGAAGTAGCGGTCGTCCGGCGCCACCGTCACCGAGAGCCGGCCGGCACGGTGGTCCGGAAAGGCGTGCTTGAGGGCGTTGGTGATCAGCTCGTTCATCATCAGCGCCACCGGCGGGGCCTTGGTCACCGGGATCTCCACCGTTTCCAGGTCCAGGTGCAGGCGGATCCGGTCCGTCCCGGAACCGCGGACCAGGTCGGTGGCGAGCTCGCGGGCGAACTCGGCCACGTCGAACCGCTCGACGTTGTTGGACTGGTAGAGCCGGCGGTGGACCGTGCCGAGGGCCTCGACCCGGGTCAGCATCGATTCCATGGCGGCGCGGGCGGCGGGATCGGTGATCGCCCGGGTCTGCATGGCGAGCAGGGCCGCGATCATCTGGAGGTTGTTCTTGACCCGATGATCGACCTCGTGGACCAGCATGGTCTGCGTGGCCAGGGCATCGGTCAGGTCGCGGGTCCGGCGGGCGACCTCGGCCTCGAAATGGTCCTTCTCCTTCTGCACCCGGAGATGCGCGTCGACGCGATCGGTGACGTCGAGCTGCGAGGCGAAGAAGAACAGTACCTCTCCGGCCTCGTTGGCGACGGGGCTGAGATACAGGGCGTTCCAGAACGGCGACCCGTCCTTGCGGTAGTTCAGCACGTCGATCGCGATGTCGCGCTGCGCCGCCACGGCCTCCCGGATCAGCGTCACGGCGCCCGGGTCGGTGTCGGGCCCCTGGAGGAAGCGGCAGTTGCGACCGAGCACGTCCTGGCGGTCGTAGCCGCTCATCCGCAGGAACGCGTCGTTGGCGAAGACGATCGGGTTGTCGGGCAGGCGCGGATTGGTCACGATCATCGCCATCCGCGTGGCACGGACTGCGGCGGCGAACGGATCGCCCTTGCCGTGTTCGGCATCGAGCCGGTCCGTCAGATGCCAAGCGTCGGGCTGTTCCATCGAACCTACTCTTCCATGCCCGGCGTATCGTCACCTCCGGCAATCGGCTTAGGCCTGCGCGCTCGCAGTGCCGCACGCTCAACGGCCGATCCGGAGAATGGGTTCAGCCCAGTCTCACTTTGGTTCTCGAATCGACCAGACAGGATGCCGCACGGGTGGGACCCGGTCCGGACTTGCGGGCGAACCGTCCGCCCACCTCTGGATATGCTTCCTCGTCCCCACGCGCCTGCGGCGCCGGGGGCATGGCCCAAGAAGTCTCCTCACGCTGGACGCGGGACGCCGCGGGAACCCAGGTGACGGCCAAGTTACGCGCGGGATCCGATCCCCGCGGCGACCCGCGGCATCGGACGGGCATGGTCCCCGGCCGGTGCCGTCTGTCTCGTCGCGATGTCTGTGCGACCTGCCGATCCCCGCGACTCCGTGTTGGCGGTCACTGCTCATGACGCCCAAGCCGCAATCGCAGCCGAGACGCCCCCGGAACCCGCATCACCGCCGTGGCCTTCCACCCGACATCCGCCTCGTAGTGGGCGGGTCCGCAGGTTTCTGAGGGTCACGCCCAGACCCGGGTCGCCGCGGGGGCATTTCCGCACCCCGCCGGGCAGACTGCCGCCCGATCTTCACGCCCGCATCCGAGACACGCCCTGCATCGGCACGCCGCCCGGGGCGATGGCGGCTGAGAGCCACCGACGCGGGCACCGCCCCGTCCCCCGAGCCCGCCGGTCAGCCACCGGACGGACCCCCGAGGAGCGCCGCGGGATCGCTCCCGAAACGCCGAAGGACAGGTGACGGCTAATGAGCACAAAGTAGGAACATTGTCAAGGGCTGCGCGCGGGTCGATCGGCCCGCATTCGCGCGCGCAGGAAGCGCAGGGGGCCGCTCCGCCCCAAGCGCGCGCCGCATCGGGTTGCTTGGCTGCGCTCGCAAGGCCGGTGGAGCGTCGTTGCGCCGGAAACCTCATGAAGGCCCCACGGCGCGCAGCAAAAAGGCCGCGGTGGCGCCCTGTCCCCGCGGCCTTCTCGATGGATCGGTCGATCAGGTCTGCTGCTGCGTCCGGCGAGGGCGCACGGTCCAGCGCTCGAACACGCCCGCCGACTCGTCGGCCTTCGCGTCCTTGGGCTCGGCAGTCGGCTCGGGATGCTGATGGATCGCCGCGCCGAGCGCCTGCGACAGGCTCTCGATCACGTCGTCGATGCGCGCGTCGCTGTGGATGCCGTCGTGGGCGGCGGCCGGGGCCGGTGTGGCTTCGTGGGCGGTCGGCGCCGGGTGCGCGACGGGCTCCGGCGCCGGCTCCGGCTCGGGATGGTGCTCGGGCTCCGGCGGCGGAGCCTCGGCGACGGGCGCAGGCGGTGGCTCGACGGCTTCGGGCGCCGGCGTCGGTACCGGCGGGGGCGGTGCCGCCGCCGCGGCGGCCGCAGGCGTCACGATGCGGCGCATGGCGCTCATCGCGCCGTCGTCCGACGTCTCGCTGCCGCGCGCGTTGCTGCCGTAGCGGCCGAAGCCGAACCGCGGCTCGATCAGGTCGAGGACGGCGTCGAGCGCCGCGTTGCTCAGCGGCACCTCCTCGCCGGCCGGCACGCCCTGGATGGCCAAAGCCTGGCGCTCGTAGGCCGGCTCGCTGCTGACCTCACGCCCGAACCAGTTCGGGCTCTGGAAGGCGCCCGCGTCGCCGTCATTGTCGAAGGCGACGCTGATCAGGTCGAGATTGCCCGGTGTGACGTACCGGTCGATCGTGACCTCGCGCCCGCCGAGCGTCAGCACGGTGCGGTCGTAGGCGGCCTTGCCGGGGCAGACATCCAGCAGCGCGTCGCCGTGGGCGCGCGGCACGTCGGTCCGCTCCTCGACCGGGATGCCGTCGGCGCCCTTGTTCACCAGCACCAGCTGGCAGATCTGGCCGTCGACGCGCACGTAGGAGCTGCGGCCCCCCTGGGCGACGAAGTGGCCCTCGGTGATCCGGGCTCCGCCCCGTTCCTTGCGGATCAGGCGGACCAGGGATGGCGCGACCAGGAATCGGCGAATGGTGCTCATGAACTCAAAACCCCTCCCGCTTCGTCGGCGGTGCGCCGATCCGGCGGACTGCCCTCAGGGCCGCCGGCCCGGATGGATCTGGTAAGTCGAGCCGGCAGGCGCGGCGTAAAAGCTCAGCCGCAACGCCGTATTGGCTCTCCCATAACCGCATCCATCGCCAATACCGGACGGCGACAACATGAGACGGTTAAGCGCTAAGCAAAAACACGACGAAATCAAGACCGGAGTGGGGTTGCGATTCCCCCAATTCCGGGCCTGTCCCCGATATCCCGTCTTTCGGTGCGGATTTTTCCAACCCAGGTTAAACCCGAACCAGCCAGGCTCAGGCCGCCGGCTCGAAGTTCAGGGCGGCGCCGTTCATGCAGTAGCGCAGGCCCGTGGGGGCGGGGCCGTCGTCGAACACGTGGCCGAGATGGCCCTTGCAGCGTGCGCAATGGACTTCGGTCCGGACCATCCAGTGGCTGCGGTCCACGGTCGTCTCGACGGCGCCCTCCAGCGGCTCGAAGAAGCTCGGCCAGCCGCTGCCGGACTCGAACTTGGTGCCCTGCTCGAACAGCGGCTGCCCGCAGCCGACACAGGTGAACGTGCCGGGCCGCTTCTCGGCCAGCAGGCAGCTCGTGCCGGCGCGCTCGGTTCCGTGCTCGCGCAGCACCCGGTACTGCTCGGGCGTGAGCTTCGCCCGCCACTCGGCCTCGCTGCGGGCATCCGGGCTGGTCGTCGCGGTATCGGCCATGGAGATCTCCCTGTTCGACGGAAGATATAGGCATCGTGCCCGGGGCCCGGCAGTCCTGCGACCCTGGAAACGGCTGCACAGGCGGCATCCTGTCGCTCACGGTTCCGCTTACGGGCCGCACCCTATGCCGCCGCCCCCACGGTGTCGGCCATCCGGGCCCGGCGGTGTCCGAGCGGCAGGGGCGCCCCCGTGGTGGTGTCGCGGCCGGTCTGGTGCTCGAGTTCGGCGTTGATCTCGCCGCCGAGCAGCACGATGGTCGACGAGATCCAGATCCAGGTCATGAAGCCGATCACGGCGCCCAGCGATCCGTAGGTCTCGTTGTAGGTGCCGAAGCTGGCGACGTACCAGGAGAACAGCAGGGACGCGATCAGCCAGAGCAGCCCCGCCACCACGCTGCCGACGCCGACCCAACGCCAGCGGGCGTGTTCCCGGCTCGGGCCGAAGCGGTAGAGCACCGAGAGCCCGGCGAGCAGCACCAGCAGCACCGCCGGCCAGCGCAGCGCCGCGAGCAGCCACGCGCCCGAGCCGAGGCCGAGGAAGTTCAGCACGATCGGAACCACCACGATCGCGTTGAGCGCGATGATGATGAACAACAGTGCGCCCACCGTGAAGGTCAGCGAGCGGATGTTGAGCCAGAGGAAATTGCGCTTCTCCTCCTCCTCGTAGACCACGTTCAGGGCATCGAACATCGCCTTCATGGCGGCGTTGGCGCTCCACAGCGACAGCAGCAGGCTGGTGAAGAACGTGACGCTGAGGGAGCTGCTGCCCTTGGCGGCGATGCGCTTGATCTGGTCGCCGATCAGCTCCACCGCGCCGGTCGGCAGCACGGCGTGCAGCTGCGCGAGGTGCTCGTTGATGGCGTTGACGTCCGCGAACAGGCCGTAGCAGCTCACCAGCGCGGCGATCGCCGGGAACAGCGACAGCAGGGTGTAGAAGGTCACCCCGGCGGCCACCGCCAGCACCCGGTCCTTGTTGAATTCCAGGTAGACCCGGACCGCGATGTCCTTCCAGCCGGACCGGGTCATCTCGGCGGGGCTGTCGGCGGCGCGGCCGCGTTCGGGCTGGGTCGCCGCGGTGAGCTGCGCGGCGCGGCCCGCGATCGAGCGCGCGCCGACATTGATCGCCTTGTCGCGCACCGAAGCGGTCGCGTGGGACGGGACCGGCTCGACCGGCGGCTCGGGGCGTTCCGGCACGGTGGGCGTGCGCC
Organism: Methylobacterium mesophilicum; assembly: GCF_022179445.1. GTDB lineage: Bacteria > Pseudomonadota > Alphaproteobacteria > Rhizobiales > Beijerinckiaceae > Methylobacterium > Methylobacterium mesophilicum. The sequence goes on from NZ_BPQU01000029.1 coordinate 6,720, forward strand.
GCCGGGCGGGCGTCGCGGCCAGCGCCACCAGGGCCGAGCCGAGCATCAGGATCCAGAGGATCGAGCCGGACTCCGGGACGGAACTCGGGCGGGGGGGCGACGCAGGCATGGGGGTACGAGAGGGCCGTCCGCGCGGAACTGCCGCGCTCGAAGGCTCAAACGTCGGCCAAGCGCGGCCGTTCCGCGCCCGATTTCGGGCACGCCAAGCGCCGACGCGCGTTGTGCATCCTATGCGCGATCAGCCCCGTCTCGGATTCTGCTGCAAGTTCGTCCTGGACGAGCCGCCCGGCACCTACGCCACTCTCAAGGCGGAGCGCGAGGCGACGCTCCACATGAACCTGACCAGCGTGACCATGGCCCATCTCGCCAAGCTGGAGCCCGTTTCCCGGCGGGCGAAGCTCACCGGTCTCGTCGCGCACAATCTCGACGCGCTGGCCCGGCAGATCGCCTGGGTCGGGGCGCGGCCGCCGATCGAGCGCCTGCTGCGCATGGCGAGCAACGTCCTGCCCGGCTACACCCACGCCATCGCGCGCGACATCTACGCCGAACCCGAGGTGGCGGCCCTGGTCGAGCGCGGGCTGGCGGAGGCCGGGGCGCTGGCGCGCCGGCTCGGCGTGCGCCTGAGCTTCCACCCGGGCCCGTTCTGCCTGCTGGCGAGCCGCAACCCGGCGGCCATCGCCAACGGCCTGTCGGAGCTCGATTACCACGCCGAGATCTTCGACCGCATGGGCTACGGCGGCGGCTGGCATCCCCACGGCGCCCACATCAACATCCATGTCGGCGCCGGCGACCCGGGGGTGGCGGGGTTCCGCGAGACCCTGCCCCGGGCAAGCCAGGTGGCGCGCGACCTCATCACCGTCGAGAACGACGAGAACGTCTTCGGGGTCGAGGCGGTGCTCCAGCTCGCCGACCTCGTGCCGGTGGTGCTCGACCTGCACCATCACTGGGTCCAGAGCGGCGGCGCGTATCTCGAGCCCGACGATCCCCGCATCGCCCGGGTGCGGGAGTCCTGGCGCGGGGTGCGGCCGGTGGCCCATATCAGCGTCTCGCGCGAGGCGGTCTCGGCCGCGTGCGACCCGGACGCCCTGCCCGACTTCCCGGCGCTGCGCGCCGCCGGCCACGCGGTCCGGGACCTCGCCGCCCATTCCGACATGATGTGGAACCGGGCCGTGAACGACCTCGTCGCCCGCCACATGGTCTGGGCCGATTTCGAGATCGAGGCTAAGGCCAAGAACCACGCCTCGACCCAGATCGCCCGGCACATCACCGATCCGGCCCGGGCGGCGCCGATCGCCGCCGAGTGACGGGCGGTCTCGACGCCCCGGACGCGCGGCTGCGCTAGCGCCTTGTTCGCGCATGATGATTTCGGAAAACCGGATTCCCCTTTTCCGCATCATGCGCTAGGCAGCCGGCATGAAGACCGCCGATTGCGACATCCTCATCGTCCCGGGGCTCGGAGGCTCGGACGAGGACCACTGGCAGGCCCGCTGGGCCGGGCGCCTCGCCACCGCGCGGGTGGTCGCCCAGGACGACTGGCACGCGCCGACCCCCGAGGCCTGGTGCGGGCGGATCGCCGAGGCGGTGGCGGCCGCGACCCGGCCGGTGATCCTGATCGCCCACAGCCTCGGCGTCGTCGCCTGCGTCGCCGCGGCGCCGCGCTTCGCCCCGGGGGTGGTGCGCGGCGCCCTGTTCGTGGCCTGCCCGGATGTCGAGGAAGCGCCCGACCTGCCCGAAGCGGTGCGCGCCTTCGCGCCGATGCCCCGGGATCCCCTGCCCTTCCCGTCGCTCCTGATTGCCAGCCGCACCGACCCGTATTGCACCTACGACCGGGCCGACGATTTCGCCCATAGCTGGGGCTCTCTGACGGTCGATGCCGGCGAATCGGGCCACATCAACGTCGCCAGCGGCCACGGGCCATGGCCCGAGGGGCTGATGCGGCTCGCCGGGTTCATGAAGGGGCTGTAGGCGCTGCGCCTCGCGTTAACGCGCCGTTTACCCTCGCGGCCTCCAGTGTCGGCTTGGGCGGTCCTTCGCCCCGAAGGCGCCCCTGGAGAGCACCGTGACGCGTAAAGAGCTTCTGGAACGACTCGACGCGGTCCAGGCCGCCCTCGGCCCCCGGGCCCACATCAACTTCAACAGCTCGCTGTTCAACGACGCCGCGCTCCTGAAGCGCATCGAGGCCTTCGAGGCGAAGGTCGGCGAGGTCGAGAAGCCCAAGGTCGCCGACTACACCGGCAACATGTTCACGCGCATCGCCAATCGCCGCGCCGCCACGGCCGCCGTCAAGTAGCCGTCCGGCCTATCAAGCAGCCGGTCCGGCTTATTTCGATTCGGGCTCTGCCGCGCGCAGCAGCTCGCCCGCCACGTCGGCGAGGCGCGGCGGGGCTTCGCGCACGAAAGGCAGCGGCCGGCAGACATTGAGCGCGGCCAGCCCGAATCGGGCGGTCATCAGCCCGTTCAGCACGCCCTCCCCCAGCTTGGCCGAAACCCGGGCGGCGATCCCGAGCCCCAGCACCTGCTGCATCACGCTCTCGCCCACCGCCATCCCGCCCGTGATGGTGAGATGCGCCAGGGCCGCCCGCGCCAGCCGCAGGAAGCCTAGGAAGCCCGGGCGGCCGCCGTAGATGGCCGCGATCCGGCGCAGCAGCCGGACGGCGGCGAAGACCACGAACGCGACATCAACGATCGCCCGCGGCGACAGTGCCGTCACCGCCGAGACCTGCTTGGCGGCGGTCGCGATGGCGTTGCGCGCCTGCCGGTCGAGGCCGGCCAGCAGCTCGTGCTCGGCCAGCCCGATCCGGTCGTCCACGTCGAGGATCGCGTCGGCGGCGGCGTCGATCCGGGCGCGGCCCGGGGCCAGGACATCGCGGTCGGCGTAGAAGGCCGAGAGCGCCTGCACCACCGCCTGCGCGCCGGTATGGTCGCGGGTGGCGAGCGCATCGACCGCCGATTGCCGCAGCCGCTCGATCTTCCGCTCGCGCCGCAGCCCAGCCAGCTCCCGGACGATGATCGCCAGGAGTGCCAGCCCGGCGAGCCCCAGCAGCGCGAGCGCCACCCAGCCGAGCCAGGGCGCGGCCTGGAACAGGTCGGCGATCATCCGCTCGATCGACAGGCCGATCCCCAGCGAGACCAATCCGCCGGCCGCCGACAGGAACAGCGTCCCCCAGGGCGAGCGCCGGCGCGGCGCCACCGGCACCGCGACGCCGTCGGCCGCATCGACGATCTCGAACGGCTCCTCGACGATCCGGGCCTGCTCCGGCCGGGCCGCGAGCGGCGTCGTCGCCACGCCCGGCCCGGGCGGCGGCTCGGGATTGATCCGGAAGGCGCGGGGTTTTTGGCCTGAGGACATGGCTTACGGCCTCCCGAGAGGGTTTTTCGGTTTTGCCCTCACGGCGGTGGGCTGTTGGAGCCGGTCGGCGTAGATGCGCCGGGTGCGGTCGCCGAGGTGGGCTGCCGGGCCCATCTGTCGGGCCGTGGATCGTCGGCAGGCTTGCGGTCGATGCCTCAACGTCGACGCGTAAGCGGGTGTCCCCTCGCCCCGCTTGCGGGGAGAGGGCCGCGACGACCTCGTCGTCGGCGCGGCGAGGCGGCAGCCGAAGGTGAGGGGGCGGCTCCGAATGAGTCTCATCCGTTCGCGCCCCCTCACCGCCGCTCCGGCTTCGCCTCTCGCTTCCCGCACGGACGACGAGGTCCGTGCGGGCCTCTCCCCGCGCGCGGGGAGAGGGGAACCCGCGCCTCGTCCGGCTCCTGTGGCATCCCGGAAAGCCACCCTCCCCATCACCCGAGCCTGTCGCCGATCAGAAACTGCATCGCCCGGTCGAGGCGGATCTGCGGCAGGTGGCCGGGGCGGCCGAGGCCGTCGGGGCGGATCAGCGGCGGGCGGAAGCGGGGGAAGCGCAGCGAGCCCGGGGCGACGGCGCCTTCCAGCACGGCTTCCGCGCGGGCCGGCAGCTCGCCCGGGAACACCGCGGCCTCGCTCTCACCGTCGAACACCTCGTCGCCCACCGTCTCGCCGGCCTCCGGCGTCCCGGCGACCGCGCGTAAAATCTCGGGGCCGTCATGGACCGTGGTCTCGCGAGTGGCGCGCACGGAGGCGAGCGCCACCGTGCCGACCCGGGCGCCCGCGGCCTCGGTGCGGCGCATCGAGCGGGAGACCAGCAGGCGCAGCAGCGCGTCGAGCCGGTCGTGGCTGGTCTGGTGGAGGTGGTCGGCCTTGGTGGCGGCGAACAGCACCCGGTCGGCCCGGGGCGCGAACAGCTTCGACAGCACCGTATTGCGGCCGATGTTGAGGCTGAGCAAAACCGCGTCCAGCGCCTCCTCCAGCTCGGCCAGGGCGGTGGCGCCAGCGTCCACCGCGGCGAGCACGTCCACCAGCACGATCTGTCGGTCGACCCGCTGGAAATGGTCGCGGAAGAACGGCGTAACGACCTTGGCCTTGTAGGCCTCGAAGCGCCGCTCCATCAGCCCGGCGAGGCTGTCGGGGGCGATGCTGCCGGTGAGATTGTCGAGCGGCGCGAAGGTCAGGGCCGGCGAGCCCGCGAGGTCGCCGGGCATCAGGAAGCGGCCCGGTGGCGTCGTGGCGACCGATTCCGGGCCGGCGCGCAGGGCCGCCAGATAGGCCTTGAACGCGTCGCTGGCCCGCTCGGCGGCGACCTCGTCGAGGGGGCCGTTGGGATCGAAGCCCTTGAGCGCCTCGAGCCACGGCGCCGCCACGGCGCTCCGGCCGGGCCGGCGGGTGCCGTTGATCGTCGCCCGCGACCACGCGGTGTAGCCGGTCTCGATCAGGGCGAGGTCGAGGAGCCATTCGCCGGGATAATCGACCACGTCGAGCATCAGGGTCGCCGGGCCGCTGCGCCAGCCGGCGGCGCGCTCGTAGGCGATCTCCAGGCGGAACTGGCTGATCCGGTCGGTGGAGCGCGGCCAGCGCCGGGCCTCGGTCAGCGTCGCGAAATGCTCCTCGAAGGGAAAGCGCGGCACGTCGTCGTCGGGCTGCGGCACCAGCCGGGCGCGGCGCAGGCGGCCCTCCTGCGCGGGCGCGAAGGCCGGCAGGGCGTGCGCCTCCACGAGGTGGTGGATCAGCGCCGTGGTGAACACGGTCTTGCCCGAGCGCGCGAGCCCGGTGACCCCGAGCCGCAAGGTCGGCTGGATCAGCAGGTCGTGCGAGGCTTCGGCGAAGGCTTTGACGGCCGAGCCGGCGCGTGCGGCAAGGTCGGTCAGGGGCACGGGCGGGCTCGTCGTCTGGGAAAAGAGGCGGGGCACAGGTGGCGCGGTTCGGCCCGAACCGCAAGGCTTGCCCCGGGACCGGGTTTCCAAAGGGCTCAGCCCTTTGGCGGGGTTCGGGGACGGAGCCCCTGAGAGACCCGGGCACTGCCCCGGACCCGCAAAAGGTCGAAGACCTTTTGAAACCATGACTTTACGGGGTGGGCTTCAGGCGCGCGATGGCGGCCTCGACGAGGTCCGGGCTGGCCCGGAGCGTGCCGAGTTCCACCGCCGACATGGCGAGCATCACCGGCGCCAGATTCGGTCGCGGCGCGCCGTCCGGCCCGAATAGGTCGAGGTCGTCGGTCGGCTTCAGCCCGACGCTGCCGCTGATCTTCGCGGCATAGGCCTGGATCCGGACCTCGTCGCCCGTGCAGAGCGGGGCCGGCAGACGCAGGTCGAGGAAGGGCAGTCCGGAGGCGATGGCGGGCAGGAGCGCCGATTCCGCGACCATCCGGTCGGGGCTCGGAACCTTGCGGTCGAGGAGCGCGGCCGGATCCGCGGCGCCGCGGGAGAGCGAAGGTGCCGCCGGGGACGCGATGCCGGCGGCGATGTGGGGCACCGGCTGGAGCGTCGCGACGCGGGACACGCGGGGGGCGGCCGGACGGGCCCCCGCCCGCCCGGCCATCCGGGCGAGTGGGGACCAGGGCTGCACCCGCAGGGCCTTGCCCCGGGCCCGGGACACGCCGCCCGGCCTATGCGAGGCCAGGAAGCGAGCGCGCAGGGTCCGGCCGAGCCCCCGGGGCGCCAGGTTCGCCGAGACCGCCGGCGTGGCGACCCCGGTCGCACCCCCCCTGCCCGCCCGGGCCGGCATCGCGACGCGGCACTCGGAAGGCGCCCAGCGGCGCACGATCGCGAGGGCGTTGCGCCGGTTGTAATCGCGGACGTAGCGGCGCAGCAAACTAGCGGCGGCGTCCGCCCCGTCCGCCATTGTGGCGAAGGCGGTGTGGCCCTCGGCGTCGGCCCCGATCTCCCCAGACCAGCGGGCGGACTTGATGCACCAGCCGTTGTTCAGCCGGACGCAGCGGGCGACGTAGGGCGGGTTCTCGGCGAGCCGGGCGGTCAGCGCCAGGGACCGCGGCAGCAGGTTGTCGCCGGCCTGCGCGTGCCAGTTGGACACCGACCGGGTGGCGGGATCGAAGCGCGGCGGGGCGGCCTCGGCCGGTGCCGCTGCCATCGGTGGCGCGGCCAGCAGCGCAGCCGTGCGATCCTCCACGGCCGGCACGAGGGCCGCCAGCAGCACGAGGGCGTTCAGCAGCACGCGGGCGGGCTCCCACGGTCGCGACCCTCCGCGGAACGGCGCTGCATCACGGGTTCAACACCTTCAAGACCGCCTCGTGGAGGCGCGGGTCGGCCGCCGCGACGATGCGCCCGCCGCCCGCGGCCGGGCCGCCGTCCCAGGCGGTGACGCGCCCGCCCGCGCCCTCGACGATCGGGATCAGCGCGACGATGTCATAGGGCTTCAGGCCGGCCTCGACCACGAGGTCGATCTGGCCGGCGGCGAGCATGCAGTAGGCGTAGCAATCGGTGCCGTAGCGGGACATCCGCACGCGGCCCTCCAGGTCGCGGAAACGGTCGGCCTCCTCGCCGTCCGCGAACAGGCGCGGGTCGGTGGTGGCCAGGATCGCCTGGTCCAGCGCGGCGCAGCGGCGACCGCGCAAGGTGCGCTCGCCCGCCGGGCCGCGCAGGCGGGCGTTGCGGCCGTCGCCGGTGAAGCGCTCGCCAAGATAGGGCTGGTGCATCAGCCCGCGCACCGGCACACCGTTGCGGGTGAGCCCGATCAGCGTGCCCCAGGTCGGCAGCCCGGCGATGAAGGCGCGGGTCCCGTCGATCGGGTCGAGCACCCAGACGCACTCGGCGTCGGTGCGCTCGGAGCCGAACTCCTCGCCCAGGATACCGTGGCCCGGGAAGGTCTGGGCGATCATCCTGCGGAGCACGGTCTCGGCCGCGCGGTCGGCCTCGGTGACCGGATCGAACGGCGCGCCGCCCCGCGCCTTGTCGTCGAGGCCGAACGCGGCACGGAAGAACGGCAGGATCGCCTGGCCGGACGCCTCCGCGAGATCGTCCATGAACCGCCCGAGTTCGACGACGCTCATCGGCCCTGCCCCCTGCTGTGCCCGAGACCCGATAGGGGCCCGACCGGCACGCGACGAAACCGGGGCCGGCCCCCGGCCGTCAAGCCCCGTCGCCCCAAGCTCCTCCGCCTCAAGCCTCAAGCCTCCGCCGGTTCCGGGAGTCGCGCCTCGGCGCCGGCCTCGGGCGCGGCCGTGCCCGCGATATCCGCCTGCACGGCGGCCAGCACCGCTTCGAGGGCCTCGCGCAGGGACGCGACCTGCCCGGACGCCTCGGTCGAGCCTTCCGGCGCGCGCGCCACCCGGTCCGACTGGCCGTTCTGGGCCAGCCACAGGCCGAGCAGGACCGGCACGCCGGGCATCCGTGCCTGCAGCCGCCCGACCAGCCGGCGCAGGTGCGTCGGCTCGCCGTTCAGCGCCAGCGAGACCACGCAGGCCATCCGGGCCGGACCCGGCTCGAACCGCTCGATCCGCGCCGTGGCGGCATCAGAGAACGGCACCGTGCGGACGCCGATGCCGCGCTTCTCCAGGATCTGGGCCAGGATCGCGGCCGCGGCGCCATCGAGGAAGCCGCGTCCGGAGATGCAGAGGACCGCGCCCGCGCGGGTCCAGGCCTCCGGCAGCGCATCCGGGGCCGGGCCGACCGGCATCGGGCTGCAGGCGTGCTCGCCGCCCTCCCCCGTGCTCTCGGCGGTGGCGTCGCCGCGCTCGGACAGGTCGGCGATCAGCTCGCCCAGGGCGGTGCGCATCGCGCCCTTCTGCTGGGCGGTCAGCACGCCCCGCGCCGCGTCGCGGGCGGCGAGTTCGAGGGCCTTCAGCACGACCTCGTCGTAGTAGGACGAGAGCGAGCATTGCTGCAGGATCAGCTCGGCATGGCCCAAAACCTCCTCGGAATCGCCGGCCAGGATGCGCTGGTAGAAGTTCTGCACCGGCGTCAGCGCCGGCCGGTCGCCGAACAGCACGTCCAGGAATTCCAGGTGCTCGACGTGCCGTCCCAGCACCACCAGGCAGACGGTGAGCGGCGTCGAGAGAAGCAGGCCTACGGGCCCCCATAGCCAGGTCCAGAACAGGGCCGAGACCAGCACCGCGAGGGGCGAGAGCCCGGTGGACTGGCCGTACACGATCGGCTCGAACACCTGGCCGGTCAGCGGCTCCAGGATCAGGAACAGGATCGTCACCGCGATCATCATGTTCCAGCCGGGATCGACCGCGGCGGCGAGGGTAATCGGCAGGATCGCCGACAGGAACGCGCCGATATAGGGCACGAACCGCATCAGCGCCGAGAAGATCGCCCACAGCACCGGGTTCGGCACGCCGATGACGTACAGGCCGATCCCGATCACGACCCCGAAGGCGGTGTTGAGGGCGAGCTGCACCACGAAGTAGCGGCTGAGGCGCCCGGCCGCGTCGTCGATCGCCCCGGTGGTACGGTGCAGGTCGCTGGAGCCGGCGAGCCGGATCATGCGGTCGCGCAGGTCCTCGCGCTGCATCAGGACGAACAGCAGCACCACGAAGACGATGCCCACCGTGGCGAGCGGCTGCATAACCGGCGACAGCAGGGTGCCGAGCGTCTCGAGCGGTCCCGGCTGGGTCGCGGTCATCTCGACCAGGACGGGTTTTGGGCCGGGCGCGCCCTGGTCCAGCGCGGACCCTTGCGACGACCCTCGCGACGACCCCTGCGCCGGCTCGGAGGCCGGCGGGGCGGGGCGTGCGGGCTCCTGCCCGCCCGGCGCCTTCGCAGGCTCCTTGCCCGCCTCCGCTTCCTTGCCGCCGGCGTGGAGCGCCCGACCGATATTCGCGACGTAGTCGGTGATGTGGCCCACCGGCGAGGTCCGTAGCCCCTCGATCTTGCGCTCGATGGTGGTGCGGTAGCGCGGGATGTCGCCGGCGAGGTCAGCCGCCTGGATGCCGATCAGCGTCGCCAGGGCGGCCACGATGCCGAGCGTCAGAAGCACGCTCACGCCCACCGCCACCAGCCGCGGCAGGCGCAGGCGCCGCAGGCGGTTCACCAGCGGTGTCAGCACGAAGGAGAGGAGCAGCGCGATCGCGATCGGGATGAAGATCTCGCGGCCGAAATACAGCACCGCCACGATGGTGGCCCCGACCAGGATCGGCGAGGCCATCGCGGCCCGCGGGGTCTCGGCCGCGGCGACGCGCGTGGGACGCGGCGCAACCAGCGCGCGCTCGGGCTGCGCCCCGACCGGGCTTCTCGTTCCCATGCTGCGATCCACGCCCCGAACGCCACAGGCGGGCGCCCACCGGGGTCGCGGGGCCTCGCGGCATGGGAACGGCACGGGGTCGGAAAACGATCCCGCGCGGCTCGCGGATCCGTGAGCGAGGGTTGCAGCTGCCCCGCTTACGCCCCCTGAACCCCGGCCCGGGCCACCTCGCCCACGTCCTTCAACTCGGGGAGAGACCAGCACATCTGCATCACCCGCCTGGCCTGGGCCTCCGGCAGAACCCCGGCGGCGAGGTCGGTGAACTTCGCCTCCAGCTGCGCGTCCGACATCGGCGTCTCGACGCTGCCGATCGCGTGCTCGATCCGGCGGTGGAAGTTCCGTCCATCGGTGAGCGTCACGGTCATGTCGACCTGGGCGGCGTCGATGCCCGGCGTGATCACCGGCACCACTTTCTGGCGCAAAGCCACCACGCGCGGGTCGTTCACGGCCCGGTCGCTGAACTGCTTCTCGCCGCCCGCGCCCTCCACGAGGGCGATCGCGGCCGCGTGGTAGATGCTGAACTTGCCCTCCAGGCCGGTCTTCGGCGCAGTCTTGCCGGTCAGCTCCAGCACCAGCGGGTGGACCTTGAGGTCGACCCGGGCGATGTCCTCCGGCCGGACGTGGTCCTGGTCGCGGATCTGCACGCCGGCATCGATCGTCGGGTGCATGACGATACCGCAGGCGAACGGCTTGTAGGTGTTGAGCAGGGCCTCGTAGCGGGTGCCGAGGCCGTCGGTGATCTCGGACCAGTCCTGCTTGGTCGAGATGGTGTTGGCCCAGCCGCGCTTGGCCTCGATCATGCCGTCCGAGGAGGTGAAGCCCTTGGCGGCCAGGATCGCCGCGAACAGGCCGTTCGAGGCCGCCCGGCCCGGGTTGAAGCTCTTGTTCATGGAGCCGAACGATTCGCGCAGGCCCACCGGCTGCGAGGCGGCGAGCCCCAGCGCGTAGACCATCTGCTGCTCGGTGAGCCCCATCAGCTTGCCGACGGCCGCAGCGGCGCCGAACGGCCCGCAGGTGCCCGTGATGTGCCAGCCGGCATCGTAGTGGTTCGGGTAGACCGCGTTGCCGATCCGGCACTCGGTCTCGATCCCGACCACCAGCGCGTCGAGGAAGTCCCGGCCCGAGACCGGCTTCATCTGGGCATAGGCCAGGATCGCCGACGCGACCGGGCCGGCTGGGTGGATGATCGTCTTGAGGTGGGTATCGTCGAAGTCGAAGATGTGGCTCGCCACGCCGCTCAGGAAGGCGGCGTTCATGATGTCGAACCGCTCCGACCGGCCGAACAGCCCGGCCTGCGGCGGCCCCGAGAACGGCTGCAGCGCCGAGACCGCCACGTCCACGGTCTCGTGGTGGGAGCCGCCGATCGCCACACCGACCCAGTTGAGGAAGCTGCGCACGCCCTCACGGCGGACATTCTTCGGCAGGGTGTCGTAGGACGAGGCCAGGATCCACTGCGCGAGGATTTTCGTGACGGGCGGCGGCGCCTTGGCGGCCGGCGTCTTCGCGGGCTCGGCGGCCTGCGCGCCTTGCACGGCCGGCGCCGCCAGGGCGAGGCTTGCGGCGCCGATGAGCGAGCGGCGATTGAAAGTCATGGCGTTCTCCCGGGGGCGAGCCGCGCTGGGCCGGCCCTGTTGGTCGACACGATACTGAATAAAATTCGGGTCTGTCAGCGGTTGTCTTTACACGCCGGTGCGGATGAAGCCCCCCTCTCAAGGGAAGCCTTGTGGCCGGCCGTCTCCGTTCGCGCGCTGCCCTTTCCCGGACGCCTCGAACGGTTGTGGAAGGTGATCCGAGACTTAGCGGAGAAAGCGCCGCGCAGCGGCACCTTTCGAACAACACGGACGCTACGCGACGCCTTGCGCCGGGTCCCTGGTCACATTCCGCTGCCGCTGCATGCGCCCGGGAAAGGGTCGCGGTTCTTATGCCGGCCGCGAAGCCGGTCCGCCCTCACACCAGCACCGGAAGCGCGTCCTGCTCGCCGATCCCAAAAACCCGGCGGTAGCGGGCGATCTCGTCCTCCGGTCCCTGCGCCTTGGTGGGGTTGTCGGACAGCTTGACGGTGGGGCGGCCGTTCGCCTCCACGACCTTGCAGACCACCGAGACCGGATCGAGCTTGCCGTCGGGCAGGAGACCCCGAAAGTCGTTGGTGAGCAGGGTGCCCCAGCCGTAGCCGATGCGCATGCGCCCGTGGAAATGGGCATGGATGCGCTCGATCTCATCGATGTCGAGCCCGTCGGAGAAGATCGCGAGCTTGTCCCTGGGATCGTAGCCGCGCTCTTGCCAGAACCGGATCACCTCCTCGCCACCCGCGATCGGGTCCTTCGAATCGATGCGGATCCCGGTCCAGTCGCTCACCCAGTCCGGGGCGTTCGCCAGGAAGCCGGTGGTGCCGTAGGTGTCGGGCAGGATGACCCGCAGGTTGCCGTCGTAATCCTCCTGCCAGTCGGCCAGCACCGCGTAGGGCGCGGCGGCAAGCGCCGCGTCGTCCTCGGCGAGCGCGGCGTAGACCATCGGCAATTCGTGGGCGTTGGTGCCCACGGGCTCGACCTCCTGCCGCGCTGCAATCAGGCAGTTCGAGGTGCCCAGGAACGCCGCGCCCAGACCCTCGGCCATCGCCTGCACGCACCAATCCTGCCAGAGGAAGCCGTGGCGCCGCCGCGTGCCGAAATCCGCCACCGACAGGTCGGGCAGCTTCTGGAGCCGCTGGATCTTCTCCCAGACTCGGGTCATCGCCCGGGCGTAGAGCACCTGAAGGTCGAGCTTGCCGAGGCCCCGCAGCACGGCGCGCGCCCGCAGCTCGTTCAGGATCGCCAGCGCCGGGACCTCCCACATCGTGGTCTCGATCCAGGGGCCGTGGAAGGTCAGCTCGTACTGGCCGTCATGGACGGCGAGTTCGTAGTCCGGCAGCTGAAAACCCTCGAACCACGCCACGAATTCCGGGCCGAGGATCCGCCCCTGGCCGCGGAACACGTTGCCGCGCAGCCAGGTCACCTCGCCCTTGCTGAGCCGGAGGCTGCGGGCATGGTCGAGTTGCTCGCGCAGCAGCCCGGCATCGACCTCGTCGGCGATGCGGATGCGCTTCGTGCGGTTGGTGATCCCGAAGGTGGTGTCGATCTGCGGATGCCGGCGCAGGATCGTCTGCGCCATCAGCAGCTTGTAGAAATCGGTGTCGAGCAGGGACCGCACGATCGGGTCGATGCGGAAGCTGTGATCGTAGACCCGCTTCGCCAGATCAATCATGTTTTTCGGACTCGTCCGCACGTCTCGCGGCGCAGAGCGCATGCCGGGCGCGGCTACGTCAAGAAGAGGGGCGGCACGTCCCCACGACGCGCCGCCCCGATACCCACGTCGCCAGATCCAAAAAAATCAGGCGAGGTCGACCTTCTTGGTCTCGGTCTTAGGGCTCTCGCCGGTGAGCGAAGCCTTCACGTAGCCGTAGAGGTGCAGCATCGTGCTGTTGGGGCTGTCCCAGTACTCGCCCTTCTCCGGGTGGACGCGGATCAGCGCGACTTCAGGATCGTTCTTGCCGTTGGGGAACCAGGTCTTCAGGCTCTCATTCCACTTCTCGTCGATCTTGGCCTGATCGCGCACGATCTCGGCCTTGCCGGCCACCGAGACGTAGGTCTGGCTCGACGGGTCGGAATAGGCCAGGTTGATCTGGTTGTCCTTGCTGATCTCGGCCGTCTTGGGCGAGTGCAGCTTGGTGAAGAACCACAGGTCGCCGTTCTCGTCGGCGTCGTTGTTCCACATCGGGCGGCTGTTGAGCGTCCCGTCGGCGTCGACGGTGGTCATCATGGCGATCTTCACGTCCTTGACCAGCTCGAACAGCTTTTTCGCGCCCTCGTGGTCGCGGTGGTTGCCCTGATGCATGAAACCGATCTCCTTAGCTTGTCGCCGACGTGGCGTTCGAGGCGCGCGAGCGGCCCCCTCCTGGGAGACCCCGCCCGCAAGTCGCCTCGACAACGGGCGAAGGCCCGCTTGGTTCAGGAGGTTTCGGGATGGTAGCGAACGGGCGGTGGCGAGCCCGCCTGGGCCTGGCGGCGCTCATCGGATCGATCTGGCTGGCGGCCGCGCCGGCCTGCGCCGAGGTGCGGTTCGGGCCAGGTGTCCGGATCGGCGGCCACGATTTTTCGGGGCGCCGTGCTGGCAGCGTCCATATCGAACGGGTGAAGCGCCTGCGCGGGCCGCTCGGATGCCGTCGTGTCCGCCACGGATTCTACCGACGCGGCGACGGCAGCGCGATGCGAGGGCCGATGGAGGAATGCAATCTCATTGCGCTTCCACCGGGGCGGCGGTGAGGCCGACGGGCACGACTCACGAATCGCTAAACAGCGTCTCGATCTCGGCCATCGGCTTGAAAAGACGGCGGGGCTGATCCGGAAGCCGAAGACAATCATGGCGTTCGTAGAACGAGACCGCTGCTTCATCCTTCGCGTCGACCACCACCGCCAGGGAGGCCGTCTCGCTTCTGAGGCAGCGCAGCAGCGCATCCAAGCGGAGAAGCGTGCCGAACCCCGTGCCGCGCCGTGTCGCGTCGACCGCCAGCCGGCCGAGCAACGTCGCCGGCAGGACGGGGTAGCGCGGCAGTTTCCTGACGAATTCCGCCGGCAATTCGGTGGCCCGGATCGCGGTGTTGGCGAGCGTATAAAAGCCCAGGATGGTGGGTTCCGGAGGCTCTAGCAGGACATACGGGGCCGCCACCCGGCGGCGCGCATCCTGACCGGCCTGCGAGCGGAGATAGCGATCGAGGGCATCGACGCCGCACGCGAAGCGGGATCGCTCGTGCCGACCGGCATCGAACAGCTCGATGATCGGTCTTGCGCCGACGGTCACGTCTTGGAGCCACCGATCAGCGTTCGGTAAGTGGCGACGCGATCCAGCATCCGCGCACTGGGTTCGCGCGGCGCGAGGAGCGCCTCCACGAAGGCGCGGGAATCCCGAACGCTGAGCTGGATTACCTCATGCTCCGCGATGGTGCGTTTGGCGGCATCCTGGACGCTCGCGAGGACGAAGTCGGTGATGCTGCGTCCTTCGAGCGCTGCGGCATGCGCGACGAGGGCCTTCTGCTCCGCCGTCACGCGGGCCTCCAACCGATCGGCCCGTCGTCGGTTCTTCGGACTGCCTTCCGACCGTCGAGCGTCGCGCATCGCCACCTCCGTACCAACCTGGAATGTACGGCCGGTGGCCGGCAATTTCGAGAGAAAACCGCTACGCGTCGCAGACAGTGGAGGGGCTCGATAGCCAGGGCGGGGTCTGGCGTTCTCGCCGGGCTTGGTTACATGCAGCGGGAACGAGACCTGCTTTCCCCCGGTGGAGGACGATTTGGCGATTACCCGCGACGACGTGCTGCGCGCGCTCCAATCCGTCACCGTCGATGCCGCCGGCACCACCCTGCCCGGCTCCGGGCGGCTCTCTCAGGTCGTGGTCGATCCCAACAACCGGGTGATGTTCTCGATCTTGGTCGATCCGAGCGAGGCCGAGCGGTTCGAGCCGGTGCGGCGGCAGGCGGAGGGGCGCATCCTGCAGATGCCGGGCGTCTCAGGCGTGTTCGCGAGCCTCACCTCCGAGCGTGGCCCTGGCATGCCTGCGCAGAGCGACGCCGCGCCCCGCCCGGTGACGCCGCCGCCGGTCGCGCCGCCGCGGCCCGGCGCGCCCCCGAACCAGGGTCCGCAGATCGCCGGCGTGCGCCACATCGTGGCGGTCGCCTCCGGCAAGGGCGGCGTCGGCAAGTCCACCACCGCTTGCAACCTCGCGCTGGCCCTGCAGGCGCAGGGGCTGAAGGTCGGCCTGCTCGATGCCGACATCTACGGGCCGTCCGTGCCGAAGCTGTTCGGCCTGTCGGGCAAGCCGACCGTGGTCGACAACAAGTCCATGGAGCCGATGGTCGGCTACGGGCTGAAGGTCATGTCGATCGGATTCCTGATCGAGCCCGAGACGGCGATGATCTGGCGCGGGCCGATGGTGCAGTCGGCCATCACCCAGATGCTGCGCGACGTGCTGTGGGGCGAGCTCGACATTCTCATCGTCGACATGCCGCCCGGCACCGGCGACGCCCAGCTGACCATGGCCCAGGCGACGCCGCTCTCGGGCGCCGTGATCGTCTCGACGCCCCAGGACCTCGCGCTGATCGACGCCCGCCGGGGCGTGACCATGTTCAAGAAGGTCGCGGTGCCGATCCTCGGTGTCATCGAGAACATGGCGACCTTCGTCTGCCCGAATTGCGGCCACGCCTCGCACATCTTCGGGCATGGCGGCGCCCGCATCGAGGCGCAGCGCCTCGGCGTGCCGTTCCTCGGCGAGGTGCCCCTCGACATGACCATCCGCGAGACCTCGGATTCCGGCCGGCCCGTGGTGGCGACCGATCCGGACGGACCCCACGCCAAGGTCTACCGCGACATCGCCGCGTCCCTGTGGGCGAACCTCTCGGGCGCCCCGGCCGGGCGCACCGCGCCGAGGATCGTCATCGAGTAGGTGTTTCCCGGTGGATCGCCCGCACCTCCTGGGCCTGATCCTCGCCGGCGGCCTCGGCCGGCGGATGGGCGGGGTCGACAAGCCACTGATGCTGATGGGCGGGCGGACGTTGCTGGAGCGCGTCGCGGAGAGGCTCGCCCCGCAATGCGGCGCCGGTCTGGCGTTAAGCGCCAACGGGGATCCGGATCGGTTCGCCGGGTTTCCGGGGCCGATCCTGCCCGATCCCGTGCCGGGGCTCCCGGGTCCCTTGGCCGGCCTGCTGGCGGGTCTGGACTTCGCCGCCGTGCGGCACCCGGACGTCACCCATGTCCTGAGTGTGCCCGGGGATGCCCCATTCCTGCCGGGCGATCTCGCCACGCGGCTCGAACCGGCCCTGCGGGACGCGCCGATCGCCCTCGCCGCCTCGGGCGCGCGCGCGCACTACACGGTGGCGCTCTGGCCGGTCGGGCTGCGGGCGGATCTGCGCCGCGCCCTGGTGGAGTGGGACGAGCGGCGGGTCGGGGCGTTCATCGCGCGCCACGGCGCGGCGACCGTCTCCTGGCCGACGGAGCCCCTGGATCCGTTCTGCAATCTCAACTCGCCCGACGACATGGCGGCTGCCGAGGCCGCGATCCTGGCCGGCCTCGGGCGCGGCTGAGCTCGGCCTCAGGCCAGGCGCGCTTGCCAGCGTGGATAGAGGATGCCGAGGGCGAGGCCCCCGAGGACGAGACCGGCCGCGCCGAGCTTCCAGCCCGGCAGCGTCTCACCGAGCCAGACGGCGGATCCGGCCATCCCGAAGACCGGTACCAGCAGCGCGATCGGGACGATGCGCGCGGCGGGGTGGCGGGAGAGCAGCCATCCCCAGACGGCGTAGCCGAACAGGGTATTGCCCACGGTTTGCCAGATCACCGCCCCCCAGGTCGCCGCATCGGCATTCTGGAGGCCGGCGCGGATCGCATCCCAGCCTTCGAGCAGGAAGGACAGCGCGAAGAGCGGCGGCGCGGAGAACAGGCTGGCCCAGACCACGTAGGGCAGCATCGCGCGGACGCCGCTGCGCTTCGCCGCGATGTTGCCGCCGGCCCAGCTCGCCGCCGCGAGGACGATGAGGCCGAGGCCAAAGGGCGTCGTGGCCCCGTCGGCATGCAGCGCGATCACGCCGATGCCGGCCGCCGCCAGTGCCAGGGCGGCCCATTGGTAGCCAAGGACCCGCTCGCCGGTGATCCAGATCGACAATCCGATCGTGAAGAACACTTGGACCTGGATCACCAGCGATGCGAGGCCGGGGGTGATGTGGCCGCGCATGGCGATGAACAAGAGCCCGAACTGCCCGGCCCCGATCAGCAGCCCGTAGGCGGCGAGATTGCGCCAGGTGACGTTGGGCCGGGGCATGAGGAACACGCCGGGGCACGCCGCCAGCGTGAAGCGCAGCGCCGCGAACAGCAGCGGCGGCAAGTGGTCGAGCCCGATCCGGATCACCACGAAGTTGGTGCCCCAGACGGCGACCACCGCGACGGCGAGGCAGAGGTCCCGAAGCGGAAGCGTGGCGGTTTCCATGGCGCGGCAACCTCACAGGCCGCGCGCGTCTTGCCAAGGGACAATCGTCCCATCGTTACGCGGACGTGTCCGCCCGGGCGGGCGGACACGTCCGGTCGTTTCAGGCCGCTTCGCCCACCGTCGCCTTGACGATCTTGTCCGGGGAGCGCGGCGGCTCGCCCTTGTTGATCGTGTCGACCACGTCCATGCCGTCCACGACCTTGCCCCAGACCGTGTACTGCTTGTCGAGGAAGCGCGCGTCGTCGAAGCAGATGAAGAACTGCGAGTTCGCCGAATGCGGGAAGTTTGTGCGGGCCATCGAGCAGGTGCCGCGCACGTGCGGCTCGGCGTTGAACTCGGCCTTCAGGTCCGGCAGCTCGGAGCCGCCCGAGCCGGTGCCTGTCGGGTCGCCGGTCTGGGCCATGAAGCCGTCGATCACCCGGTGGAACGGCACGCCGTCGTAGAAGCCCTGGGCGGCCAGCGTCTTGATCCGCTCGACATGGCCCGGGGCGAGGTCGGGGCGCAGCCCGATCACGACGCGGCCCTTGGTGGTCTCGAGGATGAGGTTTTCGGTGTCGGCCATGGTGGGTCCTTCCTGTTGGTGAGAATGTAGCGGCGCCCACCCGATCCGGCGAGCGCGGCGAAACGGTCAGGCCGGCGGCCGGTAGACGAACCGCAGGGCCACCGGCCGCCCCGCGATCGCCCGGCCGAGGCCCGGGGTGATCCGCGCCGGCATACAGCCGGCGAGCGCGTCCAGGATCGACCGCACCAGGCTGCGGCGCCGGCCGGCCTGGAAACCCGCCGCGTAGGTGATGCGCGGGGGGCCGATCAGGCTGCCGTCGCGCCGAAGCGACAGCCGCGCGGTGATCTCGATATCGGCAGCCCCGGCGTTGGGTCGCCCCAGCCCTGCCGGCGGCTGCCAGCAGGCCGCCAGCACCGGGTAGAGCTCGGCCAGGGTGTCGGCCGCCCGGGCCGGCCGATGCGCGAGCGGCACCGCGACGGTGCCCCGCAGGGTCTGCGGCAGACTCAGCGGATAACCGCCGCCCGGCGCGTACGCGAAGCCGCCATAGACTGAGCCGTCATCATAGGCGCGCGCCGTCGCCGGGGCGAGGGCGAGCGCGCCGAGGATGGCCAGCCGGTGCCACATCGGCGAGAGGCTACTTGGCCTTCTCGGCGAGCGTCATGCGGACGATCTTGTCCGGGTCCTGCACGGCGCCGCCCGGGGCACCGGGGGCGGCCTTCTTGATCCTGTCGAGCACGTCGAGCCCGTCCGTGACGTTGCCCACGACAGTGTACTGCTTGTTCAGGAACGGCGCGTCGCCGAGGCAGATGAAGAACTGCGAGTTGGCCGAGTTCGGATCCGACGAGCGGGCCATGCCCACGGTGCCGCGGCGGAACTCGGCCGTCTGCGAGAACTCGCCCGGGATATTCGGCAGGCTGGAGCCCCCGGTGCCGTTGCCCTTCGGGTCGCCGGTCTGGGCCATGAACCCGTCGATCACCCGGTGGAATTTTAAGCCGTCGTAGAAGCCCTGGCCGACCAGCGTCTTGATCTGCTTGACGTGCTTCGGGGCGAGGTCCGGCCGCAGCATGATGGTGATGCGCCCGTCCTTGGTGTCGAGAAAGACCGTGTTGGCGTCGGCGGCCCGGGCGGCCGGGACGGAGCCGAGCGTGAGGGCGAGCGCGAGGAGGGCGTGGCGGCGATTCATCGGGTTCCTTCCAGAAAGGTCAGAGGATCAGGCTGTGGCGGCGAAGCGCTGCCGGAGGCGGTCGGCGACGGCCGCCGGCACGAAGGGCGAGACATCCCCACCCATGCTGGCGATCTGGCGCACCAGCGTCGCGGTAATCGGTCGCGCCTGCGTCGAGGCGGGCAGGAACACGGTCTGCACCTCGGGCGCCATGGCGCCGTTCATGCCCGCGAGCTGCATCTCGTAGTCGAGATCCGTGCCGTCGCGCAGGCCGCGGATGAAGATCGACGCCCCGCAGCGCCGGGCCGCCGACACCGCGAGGTCGGCGAACGTCGCGATTTCCAGCGTCGCCCCCTCGGCCTGCGCCACCGGTCCGCAGGTCTCGGCGAGCAGGGCGGCGCGCTCCTCGGCCGAGAACAGCGGCGCCTTGCCGGGATGGACGCCGATGGCGATCACGAGGCGGTCCACCAGCCGGCAGGCTTGGCGAACCACGTCGAGATGGCCGTTCGTGACCGGATCGAACGAGCCGGCGTAGAGGGCGGTGCGGGTCATCGCGGCCCGACCTAGAGCATTTTTGCGCGGGACGGAACCTCGGGGTGTGCGGGCCGAAGCCCTCACACCTCGTCGGTGCCGCCGTCTGTGCCGCCCTCGGAGCCGTCCTCCGGGCCAGCCTCGATGCCGTTCTCCAGGCCGGCCTCGGCGCTGCCCTCGTCCTCGCCCACGATGTGCTCCACCGATACGACCTTCTCGTCCTTGGCGGTGTTGAACACGGTGACGCCCTGCGAGGCGCGGCCGACGATGCGGATGTCGTCCACCGGCACGCGGATCAGCTGGCCGCGGTCGGTGACCAGCATGATCTGGTCCGTCGCCTCCACCGGGAAGGAGCCCACGAGGCTGCCGTTGCGGTCGTTGACCCGCATGGCCGTGATGCCCTTGCCGCCGCGGCCGGAGGTCCGGTACTCGAACGACGAGGAGCGCTTGCCGTAGCCCCGCTCGGACAGGGTGAGCACGTATTGCTCGGCCCCGCCCATCTCAGCGTAGCGCTCCTGCGAGATCGCGGCGGCCTCGGTGCCGTCCTCGGCCTCGACCTCGGCGCCCTCCTCCACCTCGCCGGTGACGGCGCGGCGCATCTTCAGGTAGCCGGTCCGCTCCTCGGCGCTGGCGTCGAAGGCGTTCAGGATCGTCATCGAGATGACCCGGTCGTCCTTGGCCAGCAGGATGCCGCGCACGCCGGTCGAGTCGCGGCCCTTGAACACGCGCACGTCCTCCACGGGGAAGCGGATGCACTGCCCCATCGCGGTCGTCAGCAGCACGTTCTGGTCCGGCCGGCAGATCTCGACATGGACGATGTGATCGCCCGGATCGAGCTTCATGGCGATCTTGCCGTTGCGGTTCACCTGGACGAAGTCCGACAGCTTGTTGCGCCGGACGTTGCCGCTGGCGGTGGCGAACATGACGTCGAGCGTCTCCCAGGACGCCTCGTCCTCGGGCAGCGGCATGATCGTGGTGATGCGCTCGGAGGTGTCCTGCAATTGCAGGATGTTCACCAGCGCCTTGCCGCGGGCGTTCGGGGCGGCCATCGGCAGGCGCCAGACCTTCTCCTTGTAGGCCTGGCCCTGGCTGGAGAAGAACAGCACCGGCGTGTGGGTGTTGGCCACGAACAGGCGGGTGACGAAATCCTCGTCGCGGGTCGCCATGCCCGAGCGGCCCTTCCCGCCCCGGCGCTGGGCCCTGTAGGTCGAGAGCGGCACGCGCTTGACGTAGCCGGCATGGGACACGGTCACGACCATGTCCTCGCGGGCGATCAGGTCCTCGTCCTCGACACTCGAATCGTAGTCGACGATCTCGGTCCGGCGCGGGGTGGCGAATTGCTGCCGGACCTCGATCAGCTCGTCCGTCACGATCGCCTGGATGCGGGCGCGCGAGCGCAGGATGTCGAGATAGTCGGCGATCTCGTCGGCGAGCGATTTCAGCTCGTCCCCGACCTCGTCGCGGCCGAGCGCGGTGAGGCGCTGCAGGCGCAGGTCGAGGATGGCGCGGGCCTGGGTCTCGGACAGGCGGTAGGTGCCATCCTCGGCGACCCGGTGGCGCGGATCGTCCACCAGCGCGATCAGCGGCGCGATGTCGTGGGCCGGCCAGTCGCGCGCCATCAGGGCCTCGCGGGCCGTGTTCGGATCCGGCGAGGTGCGGATCAGGCGGATGACCTCGTCGATGTTGGCGACCGCGATGGCCAGGCCGCACAACACGTGGGCGCGCTCGCGGGCCTTGCCGAGCAGGAACTTGGTGCGCCGGGAGACGACCTCCTCGCGGAAGTCGACGAAGGCCTGGAGCAGGTCCTTCAGGTTCATCAGCTCCGGCCGGCCGCCGTTGAGGGCGACCATGTTGCAGCCGAAGGAGGATTGCAGCGGCGTGAACCGGTAGAGCTGGTTCAGCACTACCTCAGCCATGGCGTCGCGCTTGATCTCGACCACGATGCGCATGCCGCTGCGGTCGGATTCGTCGCGCAGGTCCGAGATGCCCTCGACCCGCTTCTCCTTCACCAGCTCGGCGATCTTCTCGACCAGCGTCGCCTTGTTTACCTGATAAGGGATCTCGGTGAAGATCAGCGCCTCGCGCTCCTTGCGCAGCTCCTCGACATGCGACTTGGCGCGCATGATCACCGAGCCGCGGCCGGTGGCGTAGGCCTGCCGGGTGCCGGCGCGGCCGAGGATCATCCCGCCCGTAGGGAAGTCCGG
The DNA here is from genome assembly GCF_022179445.1 of Methylobacterium mesophilicum. Taxonomy (GTDB): domain Bacteria; phylum Pseudomonadota; class Alphaproteobacteria; order Rhizobiales; family Beijerinckiaceae; genus Methylobacterium; species Methylobacterium mesophilicum. The sequence goes on from NZ_BPQU01000029.1 coordinate 28,673, forward strand.
CCCGGGGACGATTTCGGTGAGCTGCTCGATGGTCAGACCGGGATCGCCGATCAGCGCCACGCAGGCGTCGATCAGCTCACCCAGATTGTGCGGCGGGATGTTGGTCGCCATGCCGACCGCGATGCCACCGGCGCCGTTGGCCAGGAGATTCGGGAACCGGGCCGGGAGGACTTTTGGCTCCTCCCGCGATTCGTCGTAGTTCGGCTGGAAGTCGACGGTGTTCTTGTCGATGTCGGAGAGCAGTGCGGTGGCGGGCTTGGCCAGGCGCGATTCGGTGTAGCGCATGGCCGCCGGCGGATCGCCGTCGACCGAGCCGAAATTGCCCTGCCCGTCGATGAGCATCAGGCGCATGGAGAAGTCCTGCGCCATCCGCACCAAGGCGTCGTAGATCGATTGGTCGCCGTGCGGGTGGTAGAGACCGATCACGTCGCCGACGATGCGGGCCGACTTGACGTATTTCCGCTCCGGCAGGTGCCCGGATTCGAAGGCGGAATAGAGGATGCGCCGGTGCACCGGCTTCAGGCCATCGCGCGCGTCGGGAAGCGCGCGGCTCACGATCACGCTCATGGCGTAATCGAGGTACGAGCGGCGCATCTCGTCGGTGATGGAGACGGGGCGAATGTCGCTGGCGGGCGGGGGAGCGCCAATCGGATCGGTCTCGGCCAAGGAAGTATCCGTTATCGGGCCCGGAGGGGCGGTGCTGGCGACCGTCCGGATGGCGCGCGGGGCGCCCGGACGGCCTTGCGGAACAGCAGTGATATCAGGTGGTTAAATAAGCTTTTCCGGGCCCGGACACAAGGCCGCGCCCCGGCTCGATCCGGCCGGGGCGCGCGCTGCCCGCGTCAGTAGAACGTCGGGTGCCGCGGGCCGAAATGCCGGCGATACGCGACGGGGCGCCGGTGCCAGTGATGGCGGTGCCAATGGTGGCGGCGGTGCCAGTGATGGCGCCGGTGGTGCCAGTGCCGCCGCCAGTGATGGCGCCGGTGCCAGTGGCGCCGGTAATGCCACCGGGCGAGCTGCACCGTCGGGGCGGGGGCTGCCGCCTCGGCGGTCGCCGGGACCGGCAGGGGCGCCGCGCGCGCCGGGGCGTCGGCGAAGCCCCCGATCAGCGCAGCGAGCAGGACCAGGATAGGCCAGGGTCGCATCGTCTCTCTCCCGTTTGAGGACCCGGAGCGTCCAGCCGATCCGGGCCGGCGCGATCCACGCACCGTCGGCAGGAACCGCCAAGGTCGGCAAACGGTTCGATCCGGTCTGACTGCGCAGACGGTTGGGCCCTGCTGTCCCGGTTCCCTTGCGCCGGCCACCGGAAAGCCCACCTCGGTCGGAAGCACCCTCGCTTCCCGCCCCTCCCGAAGAGCCTCCATGCCGTTCGCCCTCCCCGACGCCCTCCGGGCATTCCTGCCGCGCCGCTTCCGCGACCGCCGCCCGCGGGTCGCCGTGGTCCGGCTGTCCGGCACGATCGGGGCGGTCTCGCCGATCCGCCCGGGGCTCTCGATCGGCGGCGTCGCCGGCAGCCTGGAGCGGGCCTTCACGATGCCGGGGATCAGGGCGGTGGCGATCGTGATCAACTCGCCGGGCGGCGCTCCGGCGCAGTCGCACCTGATCCACCGCCGCATCCGGGCCCTGGCCGACGAGAAGAAGCTTCCGGTCGTGGCCTTCGTCGAGGACGTGGCGGCGTCGGGCGGCTACATGATCGCCTGCGCGGCCGACGAGATCATCGCCGACCCGACCTCGATCGTCGGCTCGATCGGGGTGGTCTCGGCCGGCTTCGGCTTCCAGGGCCTTCTGGAGAAGATCGGCATCGAACGCCGGGTGCACACCCAGGGCGAAGCCAAGTCGATGCTCGACCCGTTCCGCCCGGAGGACCCCGCCGACGTCGAGCGCCTGAAGCGACTCCAGGCCGACATCCAGGACCTGTTCACCGGCCTCGTCACGAGCCGGCGCCCGACCCTGTCGACGTCGGAAAACCTGTTCACCGGCGCGGTCTGGACCGGGCGTCAGGCGGTCGGCCTCGGGCTCATCGACGCGTTGGGCGACATCCGTTCGACCATGCGCGCGCGCTTCGGCGACACGGTCGACCTGCGGCTGGTGGCCGAGGCCCGGGGCGGGTTCCTGTCCCGCCTGCTGCGCCGGGGCGGGGCGCCGGGCGGGATCGCCGAGGAGGCCGTGGCCGCGCTGGAGGAACGCGCGGCCTTCGCCCGCTTCGGGCTCTGACGCCGGGGGCGTTTCAGCCCCGTCCGGCGCGCCGCGCGGAGACCCGCGCTAGGGCGGCCAGGTCCTTCTCGCCGTCGCCGTGGCTGATTGCCTCGATCAGCCCGTCGCGCAGGACGCTGGCGAACGGCATCGGCACACCGGCGCCTTCCGCCGCCTGGAGCGCCAGCCGCACGTCCTTGGCGCCGAGCTTGAGGCCGAAGCCCGGCGGCTCGTAGCGGTTCTGGGCGATCGAGGCGCCGTAGCCCTTGTAGACCGGGGAGGCGAACAGCGTATTGGTCATCAGGTCGAGGAAGTCGGCGCCCGCGACGCCGTGGCCCTCGGTCAGCGCGCAGGCCTCGCCCATGGCCTCGATCGCCGAGATCAGCATGAAGTTGCCCGCGAGCTTGACCGCGTTGGCCCGTGACGGCTCGACGCCGAAGGGCCAGGTCCTGGCGCCCATGGCGTCGAGCAGCGGCGCAGCCCGCTCGAGCGCAGCCGCCGCGCCGGCCGCCACGATGTTGAGCTTTCCGGCCTCGGCCACATCCGGGCGCCCGAAGACCGGTGCGGAGACGTAAGGAACGCCGGCCCGCTCGTGGATTGCGGCGAGCTGCCGGGCGAGCGCCACCGAGATCGTGCTCATGCCGATATGCAGGCCGGGGCGCTCCGGCTGGTCGAGCAGGCCGCCGGCCAAGATCACCGCCTCCAGAGCCGCGTCGTCGGCCAGCATGGTGACGACGGCATCCCCGGCAAACGCCTCCGCGGCGCTCGCCACCGGGGTCACGCCCTCGATGCCGCGGGCGGCCTCGGGCGAGCGGTTCCAGGCCCGGACCCGGTGGCCCGCCCGCGCGAGGTTGGCGGCCATGCCGCGGCCCATCCGCCCCAATCCGATGAATCCGACGTCCATGCCGCGCTCCTCGCTGTCGCCGCCGCCGTGCCGACCCTGGGCCGGGCTCCGATGGCGCAGGCGAGGATTTGTCCCGATCGCCCGGCATGGCAAGCTCGCGCCATGCTGCGCAACCGCATCACAGACATTCCGGGCCTGCGGGTCGGCCACGCCGGCGACCCATCGGTCGCCAGCGGGGTCACCGCGATCCTGTTCGACGCGCCCGTCATCGCCTCCGTGGACGTGCGCGGCGGCGGCCCCGGCAGCCGCGAGACCGACCTGCTCGATCCCGAGCGCACGGTGGAGCGGATCGACGCCCTGGTGCTCTCGGGCGGCTCGGTCTTCGGGCTCGACGCGGCCGCCGGCGTGACGGCGTGGCTCGCCGAGGCCGGACGCGGCTTTCCGGTCGGCCCGCTGCGGGTGCCGATCGTGCCGGGGGCGGTCCTGTTCGACCTGCTCAACGGCGGCGACAAGGACTGGGGCCGCTATCCGCCCTATCGCGAACTGGGTTTTCTGGCGGCGGCTGCCGCGTTGGAGGACTTCGCCCTCGGCTCCGTGGGGGCCGGCACGGGCGCGCGCACCGGGAGGCTGAAGGGCGGGATCGGCTCCGCCTCGGCGACGGTGCCGGGCACTGGTTTCACGGTCGGCGGGCTCGCGGCGGTCAACGCCTTCGGCAGCGCCACGATCGGCGACGGGCCGCATTTCTGGGCCGCGCCGTTCGAGGTGGGCGACGAGTTCGGCGGCCTCGGCTCGCCCGCCCGGGTGCCGGCGGACGCCCTCGCCTTCCCGGCCCGCATCCTGCCCGGCTCGGCCACGACGCTCGCGGTGGTCGCCACCGACGCCGCCCTGACCAAAGCACAGTGCAGACGCCTCGCGGTGGCCGCGCAGGACGGCCTCGCCCGCGCCCTGGTCCCGGTCCACACGCCCCTCGACGGCGACCTCGTCTTCGCGGTGGCGAGCGGCACCGTGCCGCTGGCCGACCCGGTTGCCGATCTCGCCCGCCTGGGCGACGCCGCCGCGCGGGTGCTGGCCCGGAGCGTGGCGATCGGCGTGTTCTCGGCGCATAGCCTGCCTGGGCTGGCGCCCGCACCGCCGCTGTCGGTCATGGGCCTGCCGCCGGCCTGGCGCGATCGTTTCGGTGGGGGATGAGACCAGCGCGGATGCGCGCAGGCGCGGTGGTCACACCTCCCCGCGCGCATCCGCGATCAGCTGCGCCAGCCCGGCATCGACCTCTTCGCCGAGCATCTTGCGCTCGGCGTCGGTGAGGTCCTTGGCCCAGGTGGTGCCGCCAAAGCCTTCCGCGCATCGCGCCCGCTCGGAGGCGATGTAGGCCTCGGTCTCGGCGGGCTGCGTCTTCATCGCGTGGACGAGGCCGAACCACGCCGCCCGCTCCACCACCGCCAGCCGCGCCCGCAGGCGGATCGCCGCCGCCTTGTCCGGATCGATCCCGTTGTCGCTCATGGTATGTCTCCCGTGCCGTCCCCGGCTCTGTCGTTCTCGGTGCTGTCGTGCTGGGCGAGCCGCTCGATCAGGCCCTGGAGCCGGCCCGGGACCGGCTCGGCGGTCGAGCGCGCGTAGAGCACCCGCAACTGCCGCCCGATTTCGGCCAGACTCATCGAGCCCTTGGCGATCACCCGGTCGGCCTGGGCGCCGAGGCTCGCCTTCTCGGCGCTGGTGATCTCCTTGGCGGTGAGCACCACCACCGGCACGTCGCCGTCCGGCCGGGCGCGCAGCGCCCGCAGGAAGCCGAACCCGTCCATCTCGGGCATCATCAGGTCGAGCAGGATCAGGCTCGGCCGCGTCTGGCTGACCCGCTCCAGGGCGATCCGACCGTTCTCGGCCTCGTCCACGGTCCAGCCCTCGCGGCCCAGCGACCGGCGCAGGCGCTCGCGGGCATCCGGGTCGTCGTCGACCACGAGGACGCGCGCCTCCCCGGGCCCCTCCGGGCGGTAGCGCTCCATCATGCCCTTCAGCCGGTCCCAGTCGATCGGCTTGACGAAGTAATCGGTGGCGCCGAGCGCCTGGCCGAGCCCCTGCTCGGCCACCACCGAGGTCATGATGACCGGCGTCCCGGCGAGATCGGGATCGCTGCGCACCGCGTGCAGCACCGCCCAGCCGTCCATGCGCGGCATCTCGACATCGAGCAGGATCGCCCGCGGCTTGAGCGCCCGGGCGAGCGTCAGGCCGGCGCGGCCGTCGTTGGCGGTGCGGACGTGGAACCCTTCGCGCTCGAGGAAGCGCTGGAGCAACTCCCGGGCGGCGGGGTCGTCGTCCACCAGCAGGACCGTCTCGTGCTGCTCGTGCGACTCGACCGCGGCCGCCTCGGCCTCGGCGGCGACCTCCTGCGGCTCGTCCTCCGGCTTGAGCACCGCCGGCAGGCGGATCGTGAAGGTCGTGCCCTGTCCCTGCGTGCTGGTCACGGCGATGTCGCCGCCCATGGTCTGACAGAAGGCCCGGGTGATCGCGAGGCCGAGGCCGGTGCCGCCGAACTGGCGGGTGGTCGAGTCGTCGGCCTGCACGAAGCGCTCGAACAGGCGCGCGATCTGCGCCTCGGACAAGCCGATGCCGGTATCGGTGACCGCGAAGGACAGCCAGTCCGCCGCCTCCTCCCGGTGGTGGCGCACGGTGAGGCGGATCGTACCGTTCTCGGTGAACTTGGCGGCGTTGCCGATCAGGTTGAGCAGGCACTGGCGGATTTTTGTCTGATCCTGGTGCATCGACCCGAGGCTCGCATCGCCCACGTCGAGGACGAAGCGGTTGCCCTTCTTCTCCACCAGCGAGCCGGTGGAATCGACCACGTCCCGCAGCAGGTCCGAGACGGAAAACGTCTCGGCCGAGGCGGTCATGCGCCCGGCCTCGATCTTCGAGATGTCGAGCACGTCGTTGATCAGCGACAGCAGGTGCCGGGCCGCCGCCTCGATCTTGCGCAGGTCCGGCAGCAGGGCGGCCTGGCCGATATCCTCAAGCTCCTCGCCGAGCATCTCGGAATAGCCGATCACCGCCGAGAGCGGCGTGCGCAGCTCGTGGCTCATGTTGGCGATGAACTGGCTTTTCGCCCGGTTGGCGGCCTCCGCGGCCTGGCGCGCCCGCTCGACCTCCTCCTCGGCCTCCTTGCGCTCGGTGACGTCGACGCAGGTGCCGACCCACTCGCGCAGGGTGCCGTCCCCGGCGAGCACAGGCACGCCCCGCACCTCCATGGCCCGCCACGCGCCGTCGTGGCGGCGCAGGCGGTACTCGACCTCGTAGGGCTTGCGCGCCTCCACGGAGGCGGCCCAGGCATCGGCCGCGTGGGCGCGGTCGTCGGGATGGACGGCGTCGACCCAGCCCCAGCCCTGGTAGGCCTCCTCGGTCTGGCCGGTATAGGTGCTCCACCGGACCTGCGGCGGCATCAGTTCGCCCACCGCGTTGGTGTTCCAGATCACCGCCGCGGAGGCGTCCACCAGCGCCCGGAAGCGCTGCTCGGAATCGCGCAGGCGCTCCTCGACGGCGCGGCGGCGGGAGATGTCGGTGTTGGTGCCGTACCAGCGCAGGATGGTCCCGGCCTCGTCCCGGTGCGGCAGGGCCTTGGACAGGAACCAGCGGTAGATCCCGTCGCGCCCGCGCAGCGGGAACGTGTCTTCCCAGGATTGGCCGAGCAGGATCGCCGCCCGGAAGCGCTCGGTGACGGCATCGACGTGGTCGGGGTGGTGGACGGCGCGCCAGCCCCAGCCGCGCATCTCGTCCAGGGTGCTGCCCGTGTAGTCGTACCAGCGTTGGTTGTACCAGACGATGGTCCCGTCGGCCTCGGCGATCCAGGCGAGTTGCGGCAGCGTCTCGGCGAGATTTCTGTAATCGGCATCGGTGACGACGCCTCGGCCGCCCACGGATTCTCTCATCGGCCCGCCGAAATCCCGTCGCTCGCCCCACGGGGCGCAGGGTACTCCTTATACACGCATCGGGTCGGGATCCGACCGGACCTCGACCACAGGATCTGCCGGCCGCCGGCTGCGGAGGGCATCGACGCTGTACAGGGCAAGTGCCACCCAGATCAGGGCGAACATCGCCGCCCGGTGCGGCTCCACGTGCTCGCCGTAGGCCAGGACGCTCAGGCCGAGCAGGCAGGTCGGGGCGACGTATTGCAGCAGGCCCAACGTGGTCAGCCGCAGGCGCACCGCGGCGGCGGCGAACCAGATCAACGGCAGCGCCGTGGTGAGCCCGGTCAGCATCAGCAGGGCGAGGTTCTTTGGCTCGGCCGGCAGGAACGGCTCGGGCGAGAGCACGAGCCACAGGATCGCGAGCGGCAGGAGCAGCAGCGTCTCGGTCAGGAACCCGACCAGGGCATCGACGCCGACAACCTTTCGCACCAGCCCGTAGAGCGCGAAGCTGACCGCGAGCGACAGCGAGAGGGCCGGCAACTCCCCCGCCCACACCACGGCGACGGCGACGCCCGTCGCCGCGATCGCCACCGCCACGACCTGCAGGGGTCGCAGCCGCTCGCCGAACACCACGCGCCCGAACGCCACGCTGACCAGGGGATTGATGTAGTAGCCGAGGCTCGCGTCGAGCAGGTGCCCGCGGTCGATCGCGTAGAGGTAGAGCAGCCAGTTCACCCCGATCATCGCGGCCGAGACCGCCAGCAGAGCGTGGCGCGGGCGCAGGGGCAGCGGCAGGTTCAGGCGCCGGCGCGCCGCGAGCGCCAGGGCCAGCGCGCCCGCGAACAGGCTCGACCACACGATCCGCTCGGCCAGGATGTGGTTGGGACTGAACGCCCCGAGCATGCGGAAATGCACCGGAACCAACAGGCCCCAGCTCAGATAGGCGGCGAGCGCGTAGACGAGGCCCACATTGTCCTCCCGATCGACCCGAGCGGGCGGACGGTGCTGCGGCTTTACGCCCGGCCGCGCCCCCGTGACAGGGGGGCGCGGCGCAGGGCTGCCATCCCGGCCACCATCCCGGGTGGATGCGTGCGGCGCGGTCGCGGGCTCAGGCGGCGCGGATCGTCGCCAGGAAGCGGTCGACCTCGCCGCTGAGGTGCTCGGACTGGCGCGACAGCTCGGAGGCCGCGTCGAGGACCTGGCCCGCCGCCCGGCCGGTCTCCGCGGCGGCGCCGGCCACGCCGGCGATGTTGCTGGTCACCTCGCCGGTGCCCTGCGCCGCCTGCCCGACGTTGCGCACGATCTCCTGGGTGGCCGCCCCCTGCTCCTCGACCGCGGCCGCGATGGTGGTGGCCACCGCCTCGATCTCCTTGATCCGGGCGGTGATCGCCGCGATCACCGAGACGGCCGCCCCGGTGGATGTCTGGATCTGGCCGATCTGGCCGGCGACCTCCTCGGTGGCCCGGGCGGTCTGGTTGGCCAGCTCCTTCACCTCGGCCGCCACCACGGCGAAGCCGCGCCCGGCCTCGCCGGCGCGGGCGGCCTCGATCGTGGCGTTGAGCGCCAGCAGGTTGGTCTGAGCCGCGATGTCGGTGATCAGCCGGACCACGTCCCCGACCTTGGCGGCGGCGCCGCTCAGCTCCTGCACCAGCGTCGCGGTCTGGTCTGCCTCGGATACGGCGCCCTGGGCGAGCTTGGCCGAGCCGTCCACCTGCCGGCCGATCTCCTGGACCGACGAGCCGAGCTCCTCGGCCGCGCTCGCCACTGTGTTGACGTTGGAGGCGGCCTCCTCGGCGGCGGCCGCCACGGTGGTGGACTGGCTGGCGGTCTGGGTCGCGGTGGCGGTCATGGCCTGGGCGGTGGCCTGCAGCTCGGTGGCGGAGGACGAGACCTGGCCGATGATCCGGCCGACCGTGCCCTGGAAGCCGTCGGCCAGCTCCAGCATCGTCTGGCGGCGCGCCTCGGCGGCGGCCTCGTCGGCGACCCGCCGGATCTCGGCCTGCTCGGCTGCCTTCTGGGCCACCAGCGCCTTGATGCCCTCCACGGCGCGGCCGATCAGGCCGATCTCGTCGCCGCGCCGTGCCTCGGGGATCTCGGCGTCGATCTCGCCATCCGCCATGCGCCGCAGCACGTCCGTCAGCCGGCGGATCGGGCGCGTCACGCCGAGGATCACGACCAGGGCGCCCCCGATGATGCCCGTGGCGATACCGATGAGCGAGACGATCAGCAGTAGGGAGCGGGTCGCGTTGGTCTCGGCGGTGAGGTCGTCCGACCGCTTCTGGACCGAGACGTCCATGTCATCCACGAGGGTGCGGGCGGCTTCGGTCAGTTCCGCCCGGATCGGTTCGGCCGTCCGGTGTGCGAGCGCGAGGGCCTCGCTGCCCTGGCCCTTGTCGGCGAGGTTGCGCATGTCCCGAACGGTCCGGGCATAGGCGTCGAATTGCGTGGCGATCCGGTCGATCCGATCCCGGAAGGCGGGCGCGTCGCGCCGGGCGTCTTCGACCAGCTTCGCGGCCTCGGCCACGAGGGCCTCGAGGCCCACCCCAACCCGGGTCCCGTCCGCCGTGCCGGCTTCCGCCGCGCTGCGGAAGGCCACGTAGCTCAGCTGCGCGACGACGCGGTTCAAACGCGCCACCCGGACGACCGCCTTCGATTCCTTGTCGAGCGGGATCGTGTAGGCGACGTCGATCCCGGCGACATTCTGCGATGTGTACCAAGCTGATCCAAAGAAGAGCAGACTCATCAACGCAATGACAGAAAAAAGCTTCGTGGGAATATTGATCTTGGCTATCAGTTCCATGGAAGCCTCTGCTTGGCGCGATGGCGAACGTGCCCGAGAGATCTGTGTCGATTTCTGAGAATGGCGGCAAGGTGAATCGTTGCCGATCGATGTCTATGCTGTTCGGATCGAAAGATCGGGCGCGGTAAATTTGCGACCAGGATAAATTATGAACTCTGCAAATTTGCCGTGTAAGGCATCTGAATAAAGCAGTAACGTTATTTTAATGGTGTTGACGGGCGCTGGATGCCATTATCCCCGCAGCATGACGCTCACGGGGCGATCCAGCTGCCGGTCCAGTCGCCCTGCCCCCGGGTCCAGGCCGCCCGGCGGTGTCCGCGGCGGTCGAGATAGAGGAAGTCCAGGCGCGCGGCCCGCACCCGGACGGCGGCGAAATGCGGCCGGCCGAGGGTCGCCGCAGTCGCCTCGTCCGGCAGCGTGTAGGCGTCGCCCGCGGGCAGCGCCGTGCCCGGGGCGGGGTCGGCGCCGTAGCAGACCCGGCTCATCGCCCGGGAGCCCGCCCAGGCTTCCTCCGCCACGGCATCGTCCGTGTGGAGCGTCGCCCGGCCCTCGATCCGGATCTGGATCTTGGCCGCCGCGTCGTAGGCGGCGAGCGCGCAGGCCGGGTTCGCCCGGATCTCGGCGGCCTTGTCGGAGCGACGGTCGCAGTGGAACCGCAGAATGCCGAATTCCGTGTCGGCGGCCCGCAGCACCACCGTGCGCAGCCGGGGACCGTCGAGCCCGAGGGTCGCCAGGGCCGGCAGGTGGAAGCCGCTCCGGCCCTGCGCGGCGCCATCCGCCAGGAGCCGCCACAGCTCGGCGAAGCTGGCGTCGAGGTCGTCGTAGTAGGCCGGCAGGGGCGCGCGGGTCATGCCGGGTCGCTCCGACGTCGCCGCTGCTCGCGGAAGATCAGCGCGAGGTTGCGCAGGTAGATGCCGGTGGACAGGCCCTGGCCGATGATGATCACCGGCTCCCGGCGCACGAAGCCGTAGACCAGGGTCATCAGGCCGCCCAGGATCGACAGGAACCAGAACGAGAGCGGCATCACGCTCCGGCCGGCGCGCTCGCTGGCGATCCATTGCAGGATGAAGCGGGAGCCGAACACCAGCTGAGCGATGATGCCGAACACCACCCAGAAATCGAGCCGGGTGACGAACACGTCGTAGAAATAGTCCGGCAGATCGTGCGCGAGCTGGATCAGCATCCGACATCCTGGTCTGCGGGCGTGGCGGTGTCGGGGGCGGCGATCTCGGCGGGTTGCGGGTCGGCGCGCTTGCGCCGGATCAGCCACCAGACCCCGGCGAGGTCGAGGAGCCCGACCCAGAGCCGGTCGAACAGGCCGTAATTCGAGACGCCGGTGAGCCGGGGCCGGTCGATCACGTCGTGGTGGACCACCGAAAACCCCTCGCGCACCACCAGGGCCGGCATGAACCGGTGCACGGCGTCGAAATAGGGCAGCCGGAGATACACCGCCCGGCGGAAGACCTTCAGGCCGCAACCGGTGTCCCGGGTGGCGTCCTTGAGGATGCGCCCGCGCACGCCGTTGGCGATGCGCGATTGCAGCATCTTGAAACGCCCGTCCTTGCGGCCGCGCCGCTGGCCCTGGGCGAGCCCGGCCTGCGGGCCCCCCGCCTCCAGGGCGGCGAGCAGGGCCGGGATGAAGGCCGGGTCGTTCTGGCCGTCGCCGTCCAGCGTCGCGATCACCGGCGCCCGCGCGGCTAGAACGCCGCTGCGCACCGCCGCGGACTGGCCGCCACTGCGCGCATGCCGCACCACCCGCATCCACGGACGGCCGGAGCGGGCCGCCGCCAGGGCCGCCGGCGTGCGGTCGGTCGAGCCGTCGTCCACGTAGATCAGCTCGAAGCCGAGCGGCGCGCAGGCGGCCGCGATCTCGGCCACCAGGGGGCCGATGTTGCCGGCCTCGTTCTTGACCGGCACGACGACGCTGAGGTTCGGGGCGCCGGTCACGGAGTCACCCCGTAGGCGGTCACGAAGACCCGCCGGCCGGTGTTGAGGTTGAAGCCCTCGACCTCGGCGAGCGGGGCGGGCGCGCCCCGCGCCACCGGCCAGGCGGCGTTGAAGTCATCGCGGTCCCGGGCCTCCACGAACAGCAGCCGGCAGCCGCCCGCCTCCAGGAACCGCCTGGCGGCAGCGCCGTCCGGCGGGAGGGCGAGATCGGTGCCGGCCAGGAACACCAGGCTCGGCTCCCGGTAGCCGAGGCTCGCGACCTGCGGGTTCGGGCAGCCCACGCGGTCACGCAGGGCGGCGAGCCGCGGCGAGACCTTCAGGGCCGGCAGGGAGCGTTGCGCCACGCCGAGTACCGCCGGCCCGAGCAGGCAGGAGGCGAGGATCCCGAGCACGAGGGCGCGCTCGGGCCTGCCGCCCGCGAAGGCCATCCAGGCGAGGATCGCCACCGCGCAGGCGGCGGCCAGCAGCGGCAGCGCGGCCCAGGGGAGCGTGTGGCTGTCGAGGCGCCACCCAGCCAGGCATAGGCCGAGCGTCAGCCCCACGGGGATCGCCGGCACCAACAGGGCGGTCGCCCGCGCCCCGCGCAGACGCGGATCGAGCGCGCCGCGGGACAGGGCCAGGGCGGTGAGGATGGCGAGCCACGGCATCAGCGGCAGGACGTAATGGGGCAGCTTGGTCGGCACCGCCTCGAAGATCAGCCAGGCCGGCAGGACGGATGCGATCAGGAACGCGAAGGCCGGCTCGCGCCGGGCGCGCCAGGCCAGCGGCAGGCTCATCGCCGCGAAGGCCGCGCCGGGCCAGAAGGTCGCGAAGAACGCCAGCGCGTAGGATCCGGGCGGGGCCCAGTGCCGCTCGGCCCCGCCGCCGACCTTGGCCAGCATGTCGTGACCCACCGCCTCAGCATAGAAGGCGCCGCCGCTCTTCCAGGCGATCGCCGCGAACCAGGGCGCCACCAGCAGCAGCGTGAGCGCCAGCCCCGCCCACGGCTTCAGCGCCAGGAGCCAGCGGCCCGAGCGCGCCACCACCGACAGGATCAGAGCCGGCAGCACCACGAACAGCGGCACCATCGGGCCCTTGATCAGGATGCCGAGCGCCATCCCGAGCCAGAAGGCGGGGAATACGGCGCGGCCCAGGACACGCGCCCTCCCTCCCCCCTCTGCGGGGGAGGGTGGCCCCCGAAGGGGGTCGGGAGAGGGGAGCGCCGGTTCCGGAAGCGTCGCGACGAGGGTGAAATCCTGCATCGTCGCGCTGCCCCTATCCCGACCCTCGCTGACGCGAGGGCCACCCTCCCCCGCAGAGGGGGGAGGGAGACGCGCGGAATACGCGGCCAGCCACACCCGGGCGAGCGCCCCGAGGCTCGCGGTGGCGCAGGCGGCGAGCAGCGCGTCGGTCTTGGCCAGATGCGCCTCGGCCGAGAGCATCAGCCCGGCGCCGTACAGGGCAGCGGCCAGCAGCGCGGGGCGGCGGGGCAGGAAGGCGAGCGCGGCCCAGTAGGCGAGCAGCACCGAGGCGGTGGCGCCGATCAGCGACGGGATGCGGTAGAGGGCGATCTGCCGGCGTGCGTCGGCCACGCCGAGCGCCTCGCCCGCCGCAACCGTGGCGGCCTGCGCCCAGTAGATCCCGACCGGCTTCTTGTGCCGGGCCTCGCCCTGAAAGCGGATGTCGACGAAGTCGCCGCTCTCCAGCATCTGCTTCGAGGCCTGGGCGAAGCGCGGCTCGTCCCGGTCCATCGGCTGCAGGGAGATCTGCCCGGGCAGGAACAGCAGCAGGCAGAGCGCCAGCAGGGCGGCCGCGGCGCGGGCATGGGTCAGGCTCAGCGCGTCGAGCCCGCGGCCGATCCGATCGACAGGTGCGCGGCGCGGAATGCCGTCGGCGGAGAGGCTGGTGGTCATGCCCGGCCGGTCAATCAGGATCCGACGGGAAGGTCAAATGCCCTGTCATCGCGCCGTCATCGCGCGCGGTGACGGCGCCTCGTCAGGACGCCGCCCGCAGGCGCGTGAAGCCGGCCTCGAGATCGGCCTGGAGGTCGGCGATGTCCTCCAACCCGATATGGAAGCGCAGGGCCGGGCCGCCGGGCGCCCACTGGGTCGCGGTCCGGTAGCCGGCGCAGTCGAACGGGATCACCAGGCTCTCGAAGCCGCCCCACGAGAAGCCCATCCCGAACAGCTCCAGCCCGTCCAGCATCGCGGCCACAGCCGCCTCGGGCACGGGCTTGAGGATCACCCCGAACAGCCCGGAGGCGCCGGAGAAGTCGCGCTTCCAGATCGCGTGGCCGGGATCCTCCGGCAGCCCCGGATGCAGCACCCGCAACACCTCCGGGCGCGCCTGGAACCACCGGGCCATCTCGAGCCCGGCGCGGCCGTGCTCGCGCAGGCGCAGCGCCATGGTGCGCATGCCCCGGAGCGCCAGGAAGATGTCCTCCGCCCCGGCGCAGGGAGCGAGGTGATCGAAGGTGCGCCGCACCGCCGGGTAATACGCGGCGTTCGCGGAGGTCAGGCCGATCAGCAGGTCCGAGCCGCCGCTGAGATACTTAGTGCCGGCCTCGACCGCGATGTCCACGCCGCGTTCATGGGGCGGGAACAGCAGCGGCGTCGCCCAGGTGTTGTCCATGATCACGCAGGCGCCCCGGGCATGCGCGACCTCGGCGATGGCCGGGATGTCCTGCATCTCGAAGCTCTGGGAGCCCGGCGCCTCGACCAGCACCGCCTTGGTGTTCGGGCGCATCAGCTCCGCGATGCCGGCCCCGACGGTCGGGTCGTAATAGGTGACCGCGACGCCGAACCGGACCAGGACGCCGTCGCAGAACTGCCGGGTTGGCCGGTAGGCGGAATCGGTGACGAGGAGATGGTCGCCGGCCGAGACCGCAGCCATCAGCGCGATCGTGAGGGCCGACAGCCCCGAGGGCGTCACCACGGTGCCGGCGGCGCCGGCGAGCTCCGTCCAGGCGTCGGTGAGCGAATCCATCGTGGGCGTCGCCGAGGTGCCGTAATTGTAGCGCCCGCGCCGATGCTTGATCGCGTCGTAGGTCGGATAGAGCACGGTCGAGCCGCGATAGATCGGCGTGTTGACGAAGCCGTGTTGCGCGCCCGGATCGCGGCCCGCGTGGACGAGACGCGTCGCCGCCCCGTACTTGTCCTTGGATTCGGGCTTGGGCGTCAGGGACATTGTGGCTCTGGGATCGCGTTGCGCTGCGACACACGAAGCCCGCGGGCTTGGGCGGGGTCAAGCGTGACGCCGCTAGAGGGGTGGACGTACGACCTCCAGATTGACCCCATGAGCCTAGGGCGGTATCAGATCGTGATATCTCGTGTGCCGAGATCGGGCGCGAAATGAACAGCCGGCATGCGCGTACTTTGCGCGCCATCTACAAGGATCCGGTGCCGGCCTCGATCGAATGGCACGCCATCGAGAGCTTGCTGCTGGCAGTCGGATGTCGGCTCATTGAAGGGACCGGGTCACGGGTGCGTTTTGAGTACAGAGGCGTCGTGGCTGCTTTCCATCGGCCGCATCCGGCCAAGGAGGCCGCGCGCTATCAGGTGCGCGCCACACGCGAGTTTCTCATCAAAATCGGTGTCACACCGGGAGAGTCGCCGTGAACACGATGACCTATCAGGGCTTTCGTGCCCGCGTCGCGTTTGACGAGGAGGATGAGCTTTTCGTCGGCCAAATCGCTGGCATCAACGATGTGATTAGCTTTCACGCGGACACCGTGCCCGAGCTGAAGGCCGCGTTTCATGAGGCGGTGGACGACTACACCGCGGCGTGCCGAGCGATCGGAAAGGAGCCGGAAAAGGCTTATTCCGGCAAGCTGATGCTCCGGATTGACCCGAATATCCATGCCCAGGCAGCCCGCGCGGCGGAACTCGCCGGGACGAGCCTCAATCAATGGGCCGAAGATGTCCTGCGTCGGGCGGGCTCAAACCTCATGCGGTCCGTGACCGAGGAGGCCTGAACCGCCTAACGCCGACCCGGCCCCACCGCTCACGGCGTCTCGGGCGGATCGGAGACCGCAGCCTCCTCGTAAGCTTGCATCCAGGCGGCGTGGTCTTCGGAGCCGTCCGGATAGGGACATTCGCTCGCGGGCTTGCCGTACAGCCGGGCGTTGCGCCCCTGGATGAACGGGCTGTCGCTCGCGGTGGCCTGCACGTTGGTCAATATCGCCTCCCGAACATTGGCACCCACTCCGCCGATTTGGGGTGGGCTTCGTTAACGGGCCGGCGGGTAATCTGTTGCCGTCTCAAGTCGCGTTCCGGGTCGTCTGCGTGCGTATCCTGCGTTTCCTCTTCGGCGGCGTCCTCGTGCTGGTCTCGACGGCGATCGTCGCCTTCGTCAGTGCCGACCGGATCGCCCATCTGGCGCCCCCGGCCGTGGTGCGCGCCGCCCCGGCCGAGCCCTCGGCCACCGGGTCGCTTCCGCTGCCGGTCAAGGCTGCGCCCGCGCCGAAGGCGGCCGTGCCCAGCATCCCGAACGGGTTCGATACCGAGCGGCTCAACGCCCTGATGCGCGGCGACCCGATCCTGCCGCGCCGCTGAGCGCGTTCGGGGCTGCGCGCCCCGAAACCCCCGCCAAAGGGCTGAGCCCTTTGGGAACCCGTCAGCGAGCCGTGCGGAACACCTGCAGGTCGAGGTCGCGGACCTTCTTGCGCAGGGTGTTGCGGTTGACACCCAGCAGCTCCGCCGCACGGATCTGGTTGCCCCGCGTGGCGGCGAGCGCCGCACCGATCAACGGGCCTTCGATCTCCCGCAGGATCCGATGATAGAGGCCGGGCGGCGGCAGCGTGTCCCGGTAGCCGGAGAAGTAGTCCGACAGGTGGCGCTCCACCGCGCTGGACAGGGTCTCTGATTCGCCGTTGGCCTTGCGGGCGCTGCCGTTGGCCGAGGCCGGGGCGGCGAGCGGCAGGGTGTCGAGCTCGGCCTCGATCACCGGGCCGGTGATCGTCTCCTGCGGGTACAGGGCGGCGAGCCGCCGGACCAGGTTCTCGAGTTCGCGGACGTTGCCCGGCCAGCGGTAGCGCTTAAGCCGCTCCATGGCGTCGCCGTCGAGCGACTTGCGGGTCAGGCCCTCGCGCTCGACCAGCACGAAGAAGTGGCGGATCAGGTCCGGCACGTCCTCGGACCGCTCCCGTAGCGCGGGCAGCCGCAGCGGCACGACGTTGAGCCGGAAGAACAGATCTTCGCGGAAGATTCCCTGCTGGATCGAGATCCGCAGGTCCTTGTTGGTCGCCGCGATGATCCGGACGTTGGTCTTGATCGGCAACCGGCCGCCGACCGTGGTGTACTCGCCCTGCTGGAGCACGCGCAGGAGCCGGGTCTGGGCCTCCATCGGCATGTCGCCGATCTCGTCGAGGAACAGGGTGCCGCCCTCGGCCTGCTCGAACCGGCCGGCCGAGCGCTGGAGGGCGCCCGTGAAGGCGCCCTTCTCGTGGCCGAAGAGCTCGGAT
Source organism: Methylobacterium mesophilicum (assembly GCF_022179445.1). Taxonomy (GTDB): domain Bacteria; phylum Pseudomonadota; class Alphaproteobacteria; order Rhizobiales; family Beijerinckiaceae; genus Methylobacterium; species Methylobacterium mesophilicum. The sequence goes on from NZ_BPQU01000029.1 coordinate 45,790, forward strand.
TCGATCAGGTCGCGCGGGATCGCGGCCATGTTGACCGGCACGAACGGGCCGGTGCGGCGGCGGCCGTAATCGTGCAGCGCCCGGGCGACCAGCTCCTTGCCGGTGCCGGACTCGCCGGTGATCATCACGGTGAGGTCGGTGGGCATCAGCCGGGCGAGCGCCCGGTAGATCTCCTGCATGGCGGGCGAGCGCCCGACCAGCGGGATGTCCTCGTTGTCGGGGGGCGCGCCGGCCGCAGGCGCTCCCCGGGGACGCGACAATGCGCGGCCCACGATGGCGATCAGCTCCTTCAGGTCGAAGGGTTTCGGCAGATACTCGTAGGCCCCGCGCTCGGAGGCGCGGATCGCCGTCATGAACGTGTTCTGCGCGCTCATGACGATGATCGGCAGTTCCGGCCGCACCCGCTTGATGCGGGGCAGCAGGTCGAACACGTTCTCGTCGGGCATCACCACGTCGGTGATGACGAGGTCGCCCTCGCCCTGCGCGACCCAGCGCCAGAGGGTCGCGCAATTGCCCGTCGAGCGGACTTCGTAGCCCGCCCGGGACAGTGCCTGGTTCAGCACCGTGCGGATGGCGGCGTCGTCGTCGGCGACGATGATGTGGCCGTTCGGCATGACTCTCTACTCAGACGTCCGGCCGGGCGGCCGAAACACAAGACGATTTCAAGGGTCGACCGACGATTCGCGCCCGTCGCGGGCGCTCGACATCGGCAGAAGAATGCGGAACGTCGTACGGCGGGGGGCGGGATCGCACTCGACGATGCCGCCGTGGTCGCCCACGATCTTGGCAACCAATGCAAGTCCGAGGCCGGAGCCCTGCGACTTGGTGGTCACGAACGGGTCGAACAGGTCCGGAAGCAGGTCGGCCGAGATACCCGGGCCGTTGTCGCGGATCGCGACCTCGATCGGCAGGCTGACCCGCTCGCGCGAGCCCGGCACCTGCAGGCGCAGACCGGTGCGGAACGCGGTGGACAGGGTGATCTCGCCCTCGACCGCGTCCGGTCCGATCGCCTCGGCGGCGTTCTTCACCAGGTTCAGGATCACCTGGATCAACTGGTCGCGGCTGCCGAGCACCGGGGGCAGGGACGGATCGTAGGTCTCGACGAAGCGGATATGGCGCGCGAACCCCGACTGCGCCGAGCGCTTCACCTGGTCGAGCACCCCGTGGACGTTGACCGCGCCGCGGTCGGCCGGGCGCTCGTCGCCGAACAGCTCCATCCGCTCGACGATGCGCACGATCCGGTCGGATTCGTCGCAGATCAGCCGGGTGAGCATCCGGTCCTCCTCGCCGCCGGTGCCCTCCAGAAGCTGCGCGGCGCCGCGGATGCCGGCGAGCGGGTTCTTGATCTCGTGGGCCAGCATCGCACCGAGCGCCACCATCGAGCGGGCGGCGCCGCGATGGGTGAGCTGGCGGTTCATCTTGTCCGCGATGGTGCGCTCCTGGAGCATCATCACCACGGCGTCGTCGTCGTCGGCGAGCGGCGTGGCGAACACGTCGACGCTACGCTCCAGACCGAGGCGGGGCTGGGTCAGCTCGACCCGGTACTCGCTGACGCTGGCCCGGCGGCGCCGGACGTCGGCCACGAGCGCGATGATCGGCGACGCGAACGGGATGATGTCGCGCAGGCGACGCCGCTGCATCAGGCGCGCGGAATAGTCGAAGAAGGCCTCCGCGGCGTGGTTGCAGTGGAGGATCCGCTCGTCGCCCCCGATGGTCAGGACCGGCAGCGGCAGGGCGTTGAGCACGGCCTCCCCGGACATGGCGCGCCGGCCGCCGGGCTCCTGCGGAAAGGCGTCCTCGGTCACGCGGCCTCCCGGATGATCTCGGCCGCCCCGAAGGCGCGCGCCAGAAGGGCCAGCGCCACCTCGGGATCGGTGGTGGTGAGGAGGGCGGCGCGCTCGGCCGGCTCCAGCGCCCCGCCGGTCTCGGCATAGGCGGCGAGGTGCTTGCGGGCGTGGCGCACGCCCATGTGGCGGCCGTAGAGCGACAGCAGCCCGGCGTAATGCGAAGCCGCCATCCCGGCCTGTTCAGACCGCGAGGGCGGATCCGCCGGCCGGCCGGCCAGCGCCGCCGCGACCTGCCCGACCAGCCAGGGCCGCCCTGTGGCCGCGCGCCCGATCATCACCCCGGCGGCGCCGGAGGCGGCTAGGCACGCCCGGGCGCTGGCGAGGTCGACCACGTCGCCGTTGGCGATCACCGGGATCGACACCGCCTCGACCACGGGGCGGATCGCGGCCCAGTCGGCGACGCCCTTGTAGAATTGCTGCCGGGTCCGCCCGTGGACCGTGACGGCGTTGAGCCCGAGCCGCTCGGCCCGGGTCGCCAGATCGACGGCGTTGCGGGTCGCGTCGTCCCAGCCGAGCCGCATCTTGACGGTGACCGGCACCGACACCGCGCCGCGCACGGCCGCGAGCAGCCTTTCGGCATGGTCGAGGTCGCGCATCAGCGCCGAGCCCGACGCGATTCCGGTGACGATCTTGGCCGGGCAGCCCATGTTCACGTCGATCACGTCGGCGCCGCCGGCCTCCGCGAGGCGTGCGGCCTCGGCCATGGGCTCCGCCTCGCAGCCCGCCAGCTGGACCACGTGCAGGTCGACCCCGGAGCCGTCGGCCCGCAGGGTAGCCTCGTTGGCGCCGCGGGCGAACTCCCGCGCCGCCACCATCTCGGACACCACCGCGTCCGCGCCGCAGCGCCGGGCGATCCGACGCATGTGCAGGTCGGTGACCCCTGACAGGGGCGCGAGCAGGCAGAGCGGGGCGGGGGAATCCTCCCCGCGATCCGGACGTCCACGGCGCAGCGCGCTTAAATAATGATCAGTCGCCATTCTGCACAACAATGAGGCAAGGGCGATCCGCTGGCAAGCGGGTGCCGCGCGTTGATTTCGGGCCCTCCCCCGCTTAAACGACGGGCACCCTCAACGGCAGAGGTTCGGCAGCACGGCTGGCCCGCGCGCCCGCTGCCGTCCTCTCCCCGGATCCGACGAGTTCGCCGCCCATGCCCGCCACCGGCACGCCTGCCACCGGACCCGCGGATGCGGAGTCCGGCGTCGCCGCGGTGGTCGTGGCGGCCGGCCGCGGCATCCGCATCGGCGGCGGTACGCCCAAGCAGTACCGCAGGGTCGGCGGCCAGGCGGTCCTGACCCGGACGCTGGCGGCGCTGGCCGCCCAGGACACGATCGACCGGATCCAGCCGGTGATCGCCGCCGACGCCGCAGACTTCTTCCTCAGTTGCCTGGACGAACTCGCCCCCGGTCTTCGGGAAAAGATTGGTGCCCCCGTTGAGGGCGGTGCGACGCGCCAGCTCTCGGTGCGCGCCGGCCTCGAGGCGCTGGCCAAGCTCGGAGCGCCGGAGATCGTGCTGGTGCACGACGCAGCCCGCCCCTACGTCGATGCGGCCTTGATCGCCCGGGCGATCGCGGCCGGCCGCGACCACGGCGCCGCGGTGCCCGGCGTGCCGGTGACCGATACGGTCAAGCGCGTCGCCGAGATCGCCCCCGGCATCGGCCGCGTGATCGAGACCCCGCCCCGGGAGCACCTGCGGGCGGTCCAGACCCCCCAGGCCTTCGCCTTCGGCCCCCTGCTCGCTGCGCATCGCGACGCGGCCGCGCAAGGCCTCGACGGCTTCACCGACGACGGCGCGCTCGCCGAATGGGCGGGCTTGCCGGTGGTGGTGTTCCTGGGCGACATCGCCAACCGCAAGATCACCCAGCCCGCCGATCTGATCGAGGCGGACTGGGCCTTCGCGTCCGACCCAACCGAAATGCCAGCGCCCGGAGCCCGCGCCATGACCGCCTACGTCACCCGCCTCGGCACCGGCTTCGATGTCCACGCCTTCACGTCCGGCGACCATGTCTGGCTGGGCGGCATCAAGATCCCGGCCGATCGCGGCGTGCTGGCGCATTCCGACGGCGACGTGGCGCTGCACGCGCTCACCGACGCGCTGCTTGGCGCCATCGCGGACGGCGATATCGGCACCCACTTCCCGCCCTCCGACGAGCGTTGGCGCGGCGCCTCCTCGGACCAGTTCCTGGCCCATGCCTGCGGCCTGGTCCGCGCCCGCGGCGGCCGGATCGACCATCTCGACATCACCGTGCTCGCCGAGGCGCCCCGGATCGGCCAGCACCGGGAGGCGATCCGCGCCCGGATCGCCGCCATCGCCGGCGTGCCGCTCAGTGCCGTCTCGATCAAGGCGACGACCACGGAAAAACTCGGCTTCGTCGGCCGCGCCGAGGGCCTCGCCGCCCAGGCCGCCGCCACGATCCGCCTCCCCGAAGAGGACGGCCCGGTGCTCGATGCCGAGGCCGAGACAGCGATGCGGCAGGGATAGGGGCGCAGACGCCGTTCCTTCCCCCCAGAGGGAAATGAAGGACAGCGTGCGGCTCCAGCTTCCGCGCAAAGGTGTCGATTGCGGTCCGCGACGGCGCGACCGAGGGAGCATACGGCCAACCGGCCGGGCCGGCTGACGCAAGGCAAAGACTCTATCCCACCCTCCTCCCTCGTGCTGAGGTGTGAGCGCAGCGAGACGCGAACGAGCCCTCCAGGGATCGCGCGGCTGGCTGGAGGCCTCCTTCGAGGCCTCCGCTTCGCTCCGTCGCGTCAGGATGAGGGGATTGTTTGGAGGGGTGCCAAGCCTGACCGGGCGACGCCCCATCTCAAGAAAGAAAACTCAAGCCGTCCGGAGCAGCAGCGCGATCGCCGCGATGGCGATGGTGGCCATCGTCAGTAGGATCCCGCCGCCCCGGCAGGCGAACTGGCGGGGGGTGTTGGGCGCGGCGAACATGCCGATCGGGTGTAGGATGCGGCCCACCAGCAGGGCGAGCAGCAGGCCCTGGACGAGGCCATGGCCGCTGCCGCCGGCCTCCAGCAGGGCGACCAGGATCAGCGCCAGCGGCACGTATTCCGAAAAGTTGGCGTGCGTGCGGACCCGCTTGAGCAGGGACGCGTCGCCGCCGTCGCCCAACAGGACGTTGTCGGAGACGCGCGATCCCATCACCCAGCCGGACAGGCCGAGATACACGAGGGCGAGCAGCGCGGCGTAGAGGGCCGTGGTCGCGGGGAAGATCATCGGTGTTGGGTTTCCTGTCTGGGCGGCCAGTCCTTGAGCCGGGGCCGGCCTTGCGTCACAACACGAGATAGGGCGCTCCGGCCCAGGGCGAACCGCGCGCGATGATCGACGACACGGAGCTTCTCGACCGCGCCGAGGCGCTGGTCGCGGCCTACGCCGAGGCCGGTCGCACGATCGTCACGGCCGAATCCTGCACCGGGGGACTGGTGGCGGGGCTGCTCACCGCGGTGCCGGGTTCCTCGGCGGTGGTCGAGCGCGGCTACGTCACCTACTCGAACGAGGCCAAGGCGGAGGCGATCGGGGTGCCGATGGACCTGATCTACCGGCACGGCGCCGTCAGCGAGGACGTGGCCCGGGCGATGGCCTGCGGGGCGCTCTCGGCCTCGCGCGCCACGGTCGCGGTGGCGATCACAGGTATTGCAGGCCCCGGCGGCGGCAGCGCCGAGAAGCCGGTCGGGCTGGTGCATTTCGGGTTGGCCCTGCGCGACGGCGGACGCCGGCACCTGGAGCGGCGCTACGGCGACCTCGGACGCGGCGCGATCCGCCGCGCGGCGGTCGCGGACGCGCTCGGCCTGCTCGAAGGAGCGCTGGCGGACTGATCCAACGGCGGGAGGGGTCGATGGCCAGCCTGAAGACCCAACTCTGCATCGTCGGCGGCGGCCCGGCCGGGATGATGGCCGGCCTGCTCTTCGCCCGGGCCGGGATCGCCGTCACGGTGCTGGAGAAGCACGCGGATTTCCTGCGCGACTTCCGCGGCGACACGATCCACCCCTCCACCCTCGACCTGATAGACGAACTCGGCCTCGCCGAGCGCTTCCGCGCCCTGCCCCAGCGGCGGGTCGGGTCCTTCTCGGGGGTCGTGAACGGCCGGAGCTACAAGGTGGCCGACTTCAGCCGGCTGCCGACCCGCAACCGCTTCCTGTCCTTCATGCCGCAATGGGATTTTTTGGACTTTCTCGCCGGCGAGGCGGCCCGCTATCCGGGGTTCCAACTGATCCGCAGGACCGAGGCCCGCGACCTCGTCGAGGTGGAGGGCCGGGTCGCGGGCGTGCGGGCCGACGGGCCGGACGTGCCGGTGGCGATCCGAGCCGACCTCGTGCTCTGCGCGGATGGCCGCCATTCGCTGATGCGCGAACGCGCCGGCTTGGTGCCCCGGGCCTTCGGGGCACCCATCGACGTGCTGTGGTTCCGCCTGCCCCGCCGGGACGGCGACCCCGAGGCGGCGGCCGGGCGGTTCGCGCCGGGGCGTCTCCTGATCACCCTCGACCGGGGCGATACCTGGCAATGCGCCTACCTGGTCCCGAAGGGCGGCGATGCGGCACTCCGGGCCAGGGGGCTGCCGGCCTTCCGGGCGGCGGTGGCCGAGATGGCGCCGTTCCTGGCCGACCGCACCGAGTCCATCGCCGACTGGGACGCGGTCAAGCTCCTCACCGTGACCATCGACCGGCTTGAGCGATGGCATCGCCCCGGCCTGCTCTGCATCGGCGATTCCGCACACGCGATGTCGCCGGTGGGCGGGGTCGGCATCAACCTCGCGATCCAGGATGCGGTGGCGGCGGCCAACATCCTGGCCGCGTCCCTGCGGTCCGGGCCGGTCGCCGAGGCCGACCTCGCCCGGGTCCAGGCCCGGCGGATGTTCCCGGTCCGGGCGACGCAGGCGCTGCAGCGGATCATCCAGGCCCGGGTGATCGCCACCACGCTCAAGGCCGATGCGCCATTCCGGGCGCCGCTCGCCCTGCGGATCCTCGACAGGCTGCCGATGCTCCAGATCCTGCCCGCCCGAATGATCGGGATGGGCGTGCGGCCGGAGCACGTATCCGCGCCGGCCCGGACCTGACGCGTTCAGGCGGTGCCGTACATCCGGTCCGCCCGGCCTTCGAAGGCGTCGGTGAACTTGCGGAAGGCGCGGTCGAACATCGTACCCATCAGGAGGCCCAGCGTCCGGCTCTTGAATTCGTAGGTAATGAAGAAGTCCACGGCGCAGCCCCCGTTCGGGGCCTCCTTGAACGACCAGCGGTTCTCGAGGTGCCGGAACGGGCCGTCGATGTACTCGGCCACGATCTTGTGGTTGGCCGGATCGAGGCTGACCCGAGTCGTGAAGCGCTCGCGGATCGCCTTGTAGCCCACGCCCATCTCGGCGACCAACACCTGCCCGCCCTCCGGCATCTCCTGGCGGCGGATCACCCGCAGGGATTCGCAAAGCGGCAGGAATTCCGGGTAGCGCTCCACGTCGGCCACGAGATCGTACATCTGCTGCGGCGAATGCCGCACCGTGCGGGTAACCCGGAAGGACGGCATTTCTGTTCCGACGTGCTCAGGCCGAGAGGGCGGGGGCGTGCGAAGGGGCATGCGAGGCAGCATGCTTGGCGAGCCGGGCCGCCTGCAGCTTGGAAAAGTCCTCGCCGGCATGGTGCGACGAGCGGGTGAGCGGCGTGGCCGAGACCAGCAGGAAGCCCTTTGCGTAGGCGGTGGTCTCGTAGGTCTTGAACTCGTCGGGCGGCACGAAGCGCACGACCTCATGATGCTTCTTGGACGGCTGCAGGTACTGGCCGATGGTCAGGAAGTCGACCTCGGCCGAGCGCAGATCGTCCATCAGCTGGAGCACTTCGTTGCGTTCCTCGCCGAGCCCGACCATGATACCGGACTTGGTAAAGATGGTCGGGTCGAGTTCCTTCACCCGCTGCAGCAGGCGCACCGAGTGGAAGTAGCGGGCGCCCGGCCGCACCGTGAGGTACTTGGCCGGCACCGTCTCAAGGTTGTGGTTGAACACGTCGGGCTTGGCCGCGACGACGACCTCCAGGGCCCCGTCCTTACGCAGGAAGTCGGGGGTGAGGATCTCCACCGTGGTGCCGGGGCTCGCCCGACGGATCGCCGCGATGGTCCGGGCGAAATGCTGGGCGCCGCCGTCCTTCAGGTCGTCCCGGTCCACCGAGGTGATCACCACGTGGTGCAGGCCGAGCTTGGCCACCGAGTCGCCGATCTTCTCGGGCTCGCGCTGATCCAGGGCGTCGGGCAGGCCGGTGCGGACGTTGCAGAAGGCGCAGGCCCGCGTGCAGGTGTCGCCCATGATCATGAAGGTGGCGTGCCGCTTCTCCCAGCACTCGCCGATATTGGGGCAGCCGGCCTCCTCGCAGACCGTGACGAGGCCGTGCTCGCGCACGATCTTCTGGGTCTCGGTCCAGGCCTTGGAGCCTGGCGCCTTGACCCGGATCCAGTCCGGCTTCTTGGCCTGGACGGGCTGGTCCGGCCGGTGCGCCTTCTCGGGGTGGCGCAGGCGCGCGGAGCGCGGATCGTTCTTCAGGATATCGAGGACGATGGCCATGCCACACCGCGGGGAAGCGCCCGGGGGCGCGGTCGGTCAATAGAGACTGACTTAAGGCGCCCGGCCCCGCGCCGCAAACCACCGCGACGCCGGGACGCCATGCGGTGGTTGAGGATGCCGCGTTTCCGTCAGATCCCGAGCACCCGCACGAGCAGGCCGGCCAGTGCCGCCCCGATCACCGGGCCGCCCACCGGAACCAGCGCGTAGCCCCAGTCGGACGCGCCCTTTCCGGCGATCGGCAGGACCGCGTGGGCGATGCGCGGCCCGAGATCGCGAGCGGGGTTGATGGCGTAGCCGGTTGTGCCGCCGAGCGAGAGGCCGACGCCCCAGACCAGCATGCCGACCATGTAGGGCGCGACTCCCCGCGGGATCGCCCCGGAGGCGCCCAGCGTGTTGGTCACCAGCGCCGAGATGGTCAGGATCAGGAAGAAGGTGGCGATGATCTCGGAGGTCCAGTTGGCCTTGGCGTCCCGGATCGCCGGCCCGGTGCAGAAGCAGGCAAGCTTCAGGTCCTGCTCGGGAGTCGCCGCCCAGTGCGGCAGGTAGTGCAGCCAGACGATCGCCGCGCCCGCGAAGGCGCCGAGCATCTGGGCCGGGATGTAGACGGCGAGCTTCGAGACATCGCCGGAGCTGACGGCGCCCGCCACGGTCACGGCCGGGTTGAGATGCGCGTCCGGGCTGCCGGTGGCGGTGGCGACGAAGATCCCGGCGAGCACCGCGAAGGCCCAGCCGGCGGTGATCGCGATCCAGCCGGCGTTCTCCGCCTTGGATCGCTTGAGCAGGGCGCCGGCGACGACGCCGTCTCCCAGCACGATCAACGTCATCGTGCCGAGGAATTCACCCAGGAATGGCGACGTCATGGTCTGGTCTCCCCCAAAGGTCGTCTTGTTACGAAAGTCTTCTTTTTTGAGGTTTTGCCGTCCTCGACCTCAGGCTTCGGTCGAGGGTCGGAACATCTTTTTCAAAAGGTCTGCGACCCAGCCCTTTAAGGTGTTTGATCTGGATGCCAGGATCTCGATCCATGGCTGTCACGTATCGAAAGAGCCGCGTGTTTCCCCTCCCCACAAGGGGGAGGAGAGCGCGTCTGGTCGGTGTTCCCGCACTTCCGGAAACACCTTGTACGGGCTGGGCTGGAGCCCTTTCGGACCCCGGGACCGGCCCGCTCAATCCTCGTCGAGCTTCCAGTCGAAGGAGCGCTGCACCGCCCGGCCCCAGGCGGCGGCGATCTTTTCGCGCTGGCCGGCATCCATCTTCGGGGTCCAGCGCTTGTCGACGCCCCAGTTGCGCTTGAGGTCGTCGAGGCCCTTCCAGTAGCCGACCGCGAGGCCGGCCGCGTAGGCGGCGCCGAGCGCCGTGGTCTCGGAGACCTTCGGGCGCACCACCGGCACGTCGAGCATGTCGGCCTGGAACTGCATCAGCGTGTTGTTGGCGACCATGCCGCCATCGGCCCGCAGCTCCTTGACGGGAATGCCGGAATCCTTGGCCATGGCGTCCAGCACCTCGTGGGTCTGGAAGGCGGTCGCCTCCAGAACCGAGCGGGCGATGTGTCCGCGGTTGACGTAGCGGGTCAGGCCGATGATCAGGCCGCGGGCGCCCTCGTTCCAGTGCGGCGCGTAGAGGCCCGAGAAGGCCGGCACGAAGTAGACGCCGCCATTGTCCTCGACCGTGGTGGCCAGCGTCTCGACCTCGGCCGAATCCTTGATCATGTGGAGGTTGTCGCGCAGCCACTGCACCAGGGCGCCGGTGATCGCGATCGAGCCCTCCAGGGCGTAGGCCGGCTTCTCGCCGTCGAGGCGGTAGGCCAGGGTCGTGACCAGGCCGGCCTTGGACGGGACCGGCTCGGTGCCGGTGTTCATCAGCGCGAAGCAGCCGGTGCCGTAGGTGTTCTTGGCCTCGCCGGGTGCGAAGCAGGTCTGCCCGAACAGCGCCGCCTGCTGGTCGCCCAGGATGCCGGCGATCGGCACGCCCGCGAACGGCGCCTTGGTCTCGCCGTAGACCTCGCTCGACGAGACGATTCTGGGGAGCATCGCCTTCGGGATGCCGAAGACGCTCAGCATGCCGTCGTCCCATTCCAGGGTCTTCAGCGACATCAACTGCGTGCGGCTGGCATTGGTCACGTCGGTGACGTGCAGCCCGCCCTCGGTGCCGCCGGTGAGGTTCCAGACCAGCCAGGTGTCGATGTTGCCGAACAGCACGTCGCCGGCCTCGGCCCGCTCCCGGGCGCCGTCGACATGGTCGAGCAGCCAGCGCAGCTTGAGACCCGAAAAATAGCTCGCCAGCGGCAGGCCGGTGAGGTCGCGGAACCGGTCGCGGCCGCCGTCGCGGGCGAATTCGGAGACCAGCCGGTCGTTGCGGGTATCCTGCCAGACCAGGGCGTTGTGCAGCGGCTTGCCGGTGCGCCGGTCCCAGATCAGCGTGGTCTCGCGCTGGTTGGTGATGCCGACGGCCGCGAGGTCGGTGGGCTGGAGGCCGGCCTTGTCCAGGGCCTCGCGCATCACACCCTGGGTCTTCGTCCAGATCTCGGCGGCGTCGTGCTCGACATGTCCAGGAGCCGGATAGATCTGCGCGTGCTCGGCCTGGGCCAGCGCGATCACGCTGCCCTCGCGATCGAACACCATGAAGCGGCTGCTCGTGGTGCCCTGGTCGATGGCCCCGACGTAACGGCTCATCGTTCCCTCCCTGAGTTATGTCCGACCGGTCTCGCGCCGGATCGGGTTCGGCAAGATCATGCTGCCTCGGCCCTGCGGTCGAGGTACGCGGTAAGCCGCGCGGCGCTCTCGGGGCCGGTGCGCAGGCCAAGCTTCGAGCGGCGCCAGAGGATGTCCTCGGCGGTGACCGCCCATTCCGCGACGCGCAGGTAATCGACCTCGGCCGCCGTGAGGCCACCGTCGAACACCTCGCCGAGATCCGCCATGGATTGCGCGGTCCCGACGATCTCGCGCGTCTTGGTCCCGTAGGCGCGGGCGAGGCGCCGCGCGGTCTCGGTAGGCAGGAACGGCTTTTCCGCCTGGAGCTTGGCGAGGAAAGAATCGAAGTCCGCGTCCGGCATGGCGCCGCCGGGCAGCACCGCCTCGCCGGTCCAGGCCGGCTTGAGGCCGGGGAAGAACGGCTTGAGCTTCTCGATCGCGTGCTCGGCCAGCCGCCGATACGTGGTGATCTTGCCGCCGAACACCGACAGAACCGCCGCCCTGCCGCCCTGGTCCTCCACGTCGAGGACGTAGTCGCGGGTCACCGCGGAGGCGTTCTCGGCCGCGTCGTCGTAGAGCGGGCGGACGCCCGAATAGCTCCAGACCACGTCGGCCGGGGTGATGCGCGTGTCGAACGAGCGGTTGATGCAGCCGCAGAGGTAGTCGGTCTCCTCGGGGGAGATCGAGACCGGCCCGGGCTCGCCGTCATAGGGCACGTCGGTGGTGCCGATCAGCGTGAAGTCGCGCTCGTAGGGGATCGCGAAGATGATGCGCTTGTCGGGCTGCTGCAGGATATAGGCCTGGTCCCCCGGGAACAGGCGCTTCACCACGATGTGGCTGCCCTTGATCAGACGGACCGCTGCGCGGCTGTTGATGCCGAGCGTGCCGCCCAGCGTCGCACTCACCCACGGGCCTGCGGCGTTGACCACGGCCTTGGCCCGTATGGTCCGCTCGCCGCCGCCGCGCTCGTCGCGGAGCGTCGCGACCCAGCCGTCTCCGTCGCGCCGGGCCGAGACGACGCCCGTGCGGGTCAGCACCGTGGCGCCGCGCTCGCGGGCATCCATGGCGTTGAGCACGACCAAGCGGCTGTCCTCGACCCAGCAGTCGGAATAGACGAAGCCCTTGGTCAGCCGCTTTTGCAGCGGCGCGCCGTAGGGCGAACTGCGCAGGTTCACGGACTTGGAGCCCGGCAGGGTCCGCAGCCGCGCGAGATGGTCATACAGGAACAGGCCGAGCCGCAGCATCCAGGCCGGGCGCAGGCCCTCATCGTGGGGCAGAACGAAGCGCAGGGGCCAGATCACGTGGGGGGCCTGGCGCAGCAGCCGCTCGCGCTCGGCCAGGGCTTCGCGGACGAGGCGGAACTCGTAATATTCGAGGTAGCGCAGGCCTCCATGGATCAGCTTCGTCGAGGACGAGGAGGTGAAGCCGGCCAGATCCCCGCGCTCGGCCAGCAGGACCGACAGGCCGCGGCCCGCCGCGTCGCGTGCGATCCCGGTGCCGTTGATGCCGCCGCCGATGATGAGAAGATCGTAGGCGTCGGACGGCTCGCGCTGGCGCTGTGCAGCCGGCATTGTTCCTCCTCTCCCGCCCTCGATGGCAGGTTGAGGACATATTGAGCCGCCTGCAGATTTTCGCAAGCGAAAAAATGCGTGTTCGTTACGGTTCGCCCACGTTGTCCGCCACCGCCAGGGTCACACCCTGGCGCTCGATCATCGCGACGACGTCCGGGGGCGGCATCCGGTCGGTGAAGAACGTGTCGACCTGATCCAGGCGCCCGACCTGCACCATCGGCCTCCGGGTGAACTTGGTATGATCCGCCACCAGGAAGGTCTTGCGGGCATGGGCCAGGATGGTCTGCGTCGCCCGCACCTCCTCGTAATCGTAGTCGAGCAGCGCGCCGTCGGCATCGATCCCGCTGATGCCGATCACCGCCACGTCGACCCGGAACTGGCTGAGCGTGTCGCAGGTGAGCTGACCCAGTACCGCGCCGTCGCGGTTGCGCACGGTGCCGCCAGCCACGACGATGTGGAATTCCGTGGCCTCGGCGAGCGACAGCGCGACGTTGAGGTTGTTGGTGATGACGCTGAGGTCGTCGTGCCGGGTCAATTCCCGGGCCACCGCCTCGGGGGTCGTGCCGATGTTGACGAAGACCGAGCAGTGGGATGGGATCCGGCTCGCTGCCAACCGGCCGATCCGGGTCTTTTCCGGCAGCAGGGTCACCCGGCGGTCGGCGTAGTCGATGTTCTCGACGCTGGACGGGAGCCCGCCCCCGCCCCGGTAGCGCTCCAGCCGCCCCTCCGCGCTCAGCTCGTTGAGGTCGCGCCGGATCGTCTGGACGGTGACGCCGAACTGCGCGGCGAGCGCCTCGATGGTGACGAAGCCCCGCTGGCGCACGGACGCCACGATGGCGCTGCGCCGTCCCTCGACGCCGGACACCTCGACCCTGTCCTCGGATCTCCGGTCGAGCGGTCGTGACATCAAAACTCCTGGCGTTTCCCGCTCCGCGCGGGCGCAGATGTTCGTTTTCGAACATCTTATGGGTGTGGCGGCTTTCGCGAGAGAGTGAACCGGCTCGGGCGGTGGGGCAACCGGATCGCGGCGCTGCGGATTCGGATTCGCACAGGCGGCGGGTGTGCCGCAGGCACCTCCCTCGTCGGACCATGGAGTTCGGCTAGCCACACGCGTCGTCTCCCTACCCCGCAAAGGGGGGAAGGGTGGGCGCATGTCATAGTCGAAGAGGATCGTTTGAAAGGCGTCCGAGACACCAACAAAAAAGGCCTGCCGCGAGTGCGACAGGCCCGTTCGTCCGGGTGACGCCGCCATGCGGCGTCCCGGCGTGATCACATCTGGTGGTGACGCATCCGGCGGTGATGCTTCATCATCCGCTTGTGCTTCATGCGCTTGCGCATCATCGGGCGCTCGACCGGAGCGGCACCGCGCTCCATGGCGGCGGCTTCGCCGGCGCGCTCCATTCCGCCGCGGGGACCGCCCGCCTGGGCGCCGGAGGAGTTGTAGGGCGAGTTGCCCTGGGCGTACGCGGAGCCCGCGAGCAGCGTCAGCGACGCGGCGGCCAACAGAAGTTTCCTCATGATCAATCCCTGGGCGTAGACAGTCGCAGGCGAGGCGCCACCCGTCGTCTGGGTCGAGCCGCTGCGTCGGAAAATAAGCGGCTAAGAGGAGACTTGGTTCCCCGATCCCGCGTTTGGGAGGCGAATGATTGCTTGCCGGGGTCCGAGCGCCTATCTCGCGGCCTGTCCAGACGCGACGGCGACCGGGATGCGTGCGGGAGGGGGCGGCTTTGGCCAGCAGCGGTTCGGCCTATCTGCTCCTGGATGTCGCCGGAACGCCCTGCGCCCTGCCGCGCGCGGCGGTGTCCGAGATCCTGCCCCTGCCGGACCTGCACAATCCCCCCGCCACGGGCGGCTGGCTCGCCGGCTTCCTCAATCTCGGCGGCGCGCCGATCCCGGTGATCGATCTGGCCCCGCTGCTCGGCCTGCGCCCCGCGGCGTCCGCGCCGGGCCTCTACGCGCATCTCGTGCTGACCCGCGACGACGCGGTCGCCTACCTCGTCGATCGCGCCGCCGACCTCGTAATCGTCCCGGATTCCGCGATCCGGCCGGCCGAGGAGACCGGGACGCTCAACGGCTGCGTGGCCGCCGAACTCGTGATCGGCGACCGCCTGGTGCACGCCCTGGCGCCCGAGGGCCTGCTGACCGCGCAGGAACGGGCCCGGGTCGCGGCCCTGACGCGGGCCGCCGCCGAGCGCCTCGCCGCCCTGCCGCCCTCCGCCTGATCCCACGATGGCGCGCCACGTTCCGCCCCGCCCCGATCCGGGCGACGACTCCGCCTACGCTGCCCTGAAGGCGCGCATCATCGCCCGCACGGGCCACCATTATTACATCGACAAGGACGAACTCCTGATCGAGCGCCTGCGCCGGCGCTTCCGGGCCACCGCCATCGCCGACTGCGCCGCCTACGGCGCCCTGCTGGCCGACCGCTCCCGGGGCGAGGCGGAATGGGCCTGCCTGGAGGCCGAGATCACCGTCGGCGAGACCTTCTTCTTCCGCTACGCCGAGCAGTTCCAGGCCCTGCGCCAGACGATCCTGCCGGCGCTGATCGCGGCCCGCAGCCATGACCGCACCCTGCGGATCTGGAGCGCCGGCTGCTCGACTGGCGCGGAGCCCTATTCCCTGGCGATCCTGGTCCGCGAGGCCCTGGGGGACGCCCTGCTCGACTGGCGGATCGCGATCCTCGGCACCGATATCAGCGTCGAGGCGCTGGCGACCGCCCGGGCCGCCGAGTACGGGCGCTGGGCGTTGCGCACCATGCCGCCGGAGGAGCGGCTGCGCTATTTCACGCGCCTGCCCCCCGCCCCCGGGATCCGCCGCGAGGGCGGCTACGCCCTGCGGCCGGAGTTCCGCGCGCTGGTGCGGTTCGAGCGCGGCAACCTCCTGAACCTCATCGAGCCCAAGACCCCGCCGGGCGAGGGGTACGACCTGATCCTCTGCCGCAACGTGCTGATCTATTTCGAGGCCGAGACGGTGGCCGCGGTGGTGCGCGGCCTCGGGCGCAGGCTCCGGCCGGACGGCTGGCTGCTGCTGGGCCATGCCGAGCCGAACCCGACCTTCTCTGGGTTCCTCGATCCCGTAAGCCTGCCCGGGACCGTCGCCTACCGGCGCCTGGCCGACGCGGTGCAGCCGCCCGCGCCCCGGCCGCTCCCCCCGGCGGCCGAGCCGGAACCCCGCCCCCGACCGATCGAGGAACCGCACGGGGCACTTGAGACCGTGGTGGCGACCCTGGCGCAGCCGCGCCCGCCCGCGGTGGAGGTGGCCGAGCGTCCCCCTATCGATGTCGAGGCCGCCGACCCGGACGCGCCGGCCGGCGACCTCGCCCGCATCCGCGCGCTCGCCGATGCCGGGGAGACAGGCGCCGCCTGGCGGGTCCTGCGCGGCGCCCTGGTGCGCGATCCGACCGATCCGGCCCTGCGCTTCTACGAGGGCCTGCTCGCCCGTACCCTCGGCCGGGACGATGAAGCCGAGCGCGCGCTGCGGGCGGCGCTCTACCTCGACCGGGGCTTCGTGATGGCCCATTACCATCTCGGGCTGCTGCTGATCGGGCTCGGCAGGCCCGGCGAGGCGGCCCGCGCCCTCGACAACGCCATCGCGTTGAGCCAAGCCCTCGGGCCGAACACGCTCCTGCTCGAGGGCGATGGCGCCGCGGCCTCCGAGATCGCCGCCGGTGCCGCCGCCGCCCGCGCCGGGCTCGGGCCGGATCGTGGCCCTGACAGCGGCATCGGGAGCTCCTGATGGAAGCGCAGCCGAGTGCGCCGGATCGCGGCGGGCGCCCCAAGTCCGACCGGACGTTGCCCGACCGGGCGTTCAAGCCCGAACGGGACCTGAGGGCCGAGCGCGCCGCGGCGCTGGCCCGGCGCACTCTCGCCTCGGCCGGGCCGGAGGCCGGTATCGACCACCTCGTCTGCGCCTGCGGGTCCGAGCGCTACGGGCTGCCGCTCGCCGCGGTGGCGCAGGTGCTGCCGATGCGCCCCTGCACGCCGATGCCCGGGGCGGTGCCGGCGCTGCTCGGCCTGATCGCGCTGTCGGGCCGGATCGTCGGCGTCCTGGGGCTCGCCCGGGCGCTGGGCCGGCCGGAAGCCCCGCCCGAGGGGGAGCGCGGGGGCGGGCATCTCGTCGTGCTGCGCGGCGGCCCGACCCAACCCGTCGCCCTGGCGGTCGACCGGGTGCTGGGCATCGCCGCCGCTCCGGGCGCTTCCGCCGCCGGGCCGGCGGAGGATGCCGATCCGGCCGGATTGGGAAACGCCGCCGCTTCGGGTTATGCCCCCGCCTCGGCCGGCGACGGCCGACCGGATTTCGTCGTCGTCGACCTTCCCCGCCTCCTGCGCCGCGTGCTGCCCTAAAATCCCGTTCGCGCCCCCCTCCACCGGAGCCAGCCCCGACCGTGACGTTCTCGATCGGAAGACGCATCCTCCTCGGCTTCGTAGCGGTCACCGTGGTGATCGTGGCGCTCGGCTTCTACGCGCTGGAGCAGATCGGGGCGGTGCGCGACACCACCGACGCCATCGTTCGGCGCGACATGGCGGTGCTGCGCCAGCTCGACGACCTCGGCAACCAGGCCCGGGACCTCGGGCTCCTGCGCCGTAGCGCCGTGATCGCGATGCTGTCGCAGGCGCAAGGTCGGCCGACGCGCCCCGACGACACCGTGACGACCTGGCGCCGGACCGCCGCCCAGATCGAGAGCGGCCTGGCTGCCACGATGCAACTGGCCGGCGAATACCGGACCCAGTCGATAACCACCGAGCGCAACGCCGTCTGGGACCGGATCGCCAATGCGGCGGCGGAGGTGCAGCGCTCGTTCCGGGAGGTGCGGAGCGTCAGCGAGGCGCAGTTCGCCGCCATCGCCCGGCAGGACGTCGCCGGGGTCGAGGCGCGCAACGACGAGATCAGCCGGCTGCAGGCGCCGTTCCTGGGCGGCATCACGAACCTGCGCACCCTGCTCGACGGCGGCATGGCCCTGGGGCAGCGCGCGGCCCACGAGGTCTACGAGCGCTCGCGCCTGTCGATCTACCTGACGCTGGCCGCCGCCGTGCTGCTGGCGATCATCGTCACCTGGCTGATCCGGCAGGCGGTGGTGCGCCCGCTGGAGACCGTGATGGGCTTCGTCGAGCGGGTCGGCGACGGCGACCTCTCGGGGCGGCTCGACATGCGGGGCGGCGACGAGATCGCCCGTCTGGGGCGGACGCTGAACGCGATGGTGGACAACCTGTCCGACCTCGCCCGCACGA
>NZ_BPQU01000030.1:0-57190 GCF_022179445.1 Methylobacterium mesophilicum
TTTTGCGGGTGCAGGGCGGAGCCCTGCGGCGGGGCAAAGCCCCGTTCACTCAGGAACTCCGCCCCCGAACCCGGCCAAAGGGCTGCAAGCCCTTTGGAAACCCAGCCCTTTGGAAACCCATGATCGGGCGTCGCTTCCGAAACAGGGCCGCGTTACACCACAAGACCACGCGCTAGTTGATCAGGCAGAATCCGGCCCCTGTGCCGACGCGCCGCTCCTGCGCGCACCAGGGCCTGGGGGCGGGCCTGGGAGCCGGTCCGAGCGCCTCCCTGGGCAGGTCGGCCGGGCTCTTCAGGGAGGCCGTGGTCTGGGCGGCCTCGGGCTCCGGGTGACGGAGCGCGAGGCTGTCGAGGCGGGCCCCGGGATCCGGGAGCCGAGCCTCCGGAGCGGGGCTCGCCGCCGTCGCCCCGGCGGCGGCCTGCTCCTGCGCGACGGCGGCTCCGGCCAGGGCCAGGCAGGCGACCGGGACCGCGAGGAACCTGAACATCGGCGACGCTCCCTGCCGAGGACGCGCGTCCGGCGGGATCCCGGACAGCGGGTGGGCCGGGCGAGTGTGGCGATGGCGTCTTAAGAGGGCGCGAAGATTCAGTCTTAACCGGATGCGAAGATCCCGGATCGCAGGTCGCGGATCGCCGGTCCCGTGCGGGCCGGGCCGGTCATCGACCCGTCCGGCGATCCCTGTTCGCGATGCCGAGACGGCCCCCCGTCGCGTCGTCCGACGGGGGGCCGTCGTCTCACTGCGCGGGGGCGGCGACCGCGGCGGCGAGGCGGTCGTGCGGGAGGCCCGATCCGCCGACCACCGCGACGCGGGTCCCGGCGGCCATGCGCCGGCTCGCCCAGTCGCCGATCATCTCCAGGCAGGTATGGTCGATGGCCGCGAGGTCCTCGGTGCCGAGGCGGACCTCGCCGCCCACGGGGGTGCGCTCCAGCGCCGCCGTCAGGGTCGGCAGCTGCAGGAAGGTCGCCGCCCCGGACAGCCGCAGCTCCGGCACCCCCGGGACCTCCGGGGCCGCGGCGTGCTCGATCCGCAGCCGTCCCTTGCGCAGGCTCGGCAGGGTCTGGGCGAGGCTCAGGGCCAGCCCGGTGAGCACCCCGCTCAGCAGGTCCACCGCCACCACGGTCGCCAGCGTGGCGAACCAGATCGCCGCGGTGGTCCAGCCGTAGCGGGCCCGCAGGTGCAGGCCGTGGACCGGGCTCGCCAGCCGCCAGCCGGTGACCACCAGGATGCCGGCGAGGCTCGCGGTGGGCACCAGCGCCAGCAGCCAGGGCAGGGCGACCAGGAAGGCCAGGATCCAGAGCCCGTGCATCACCGTGGCGGCCCGGGTGACCGCCCCGGCCTGCACGTTGGCGGAGGAGCGCACGATCACCCCGGTCATCGGCAGGGCGCCCAGGAGCCCGCAGATCAGGTTGCCGACGCCCTGCGCGCCCAGTTCCCGGTCGAACCGGGTCCGGGGGCCGTGATGCATGCGGTCGACGGCGGCGGCCGAGAGCAGGCTCTCGGCGCTGGCGATGACCGCGATGACCAGCGCCATCACGACGATCTCGGCCTCGGCGAGCCGCGCCCAGGCCTCCGGATTCGGCAGGGCGAGGCCGGAGAAGATCGCCTCCGGCACCACGACGCGCTTGACCGCGAGGCCGCCGACCCCGGCCACCAGGCTGCCCGCCAGCACCCCGATCAGCGCACCCGGCAGCAGCCGGAGCCGCGCCGGGCGCAACCGCTCCCAGGCGATCATCGCCGCGATGGTCGCGCCCCCGACCAGCACCGCGCCGGGACGGTCGCCCACCCCGGTGACGAAGTCGAAGAACGCGGCCGGGATCGCCACGAGGTTGTCGAGCCCGCTCGCCTGGGGCATGGCGTCGGTCAGGACGTGGAGCTGGGCGAGCACGATCAGGATGCCGATGCCGGCCAGCATGCCGTGCACCACGGCCGGCGAGATCGCCCGGAACCAGCCGCCGATCCGCAGGGCGCCGGCGGCGAGCTGGACCAGGCCGGCCACCACCAGGACGGGGCCCAGGGCGTCGAGCCCGTGCGCCTGCACGAACCCGTAGACGATCACGGCGAGCCCCGCCGCCGGCCCGCTGACCTGGAGCGGCGAGCCGGCGATCAGCCCGACCACGATGCCGCCGACGAGGCCGGTGATCAGGCCGCGCTCGGGCGGCACCCCGGACGCGATGGCGATGCCCATGCACAGGGGCAGCGCCACCAGGAACACCACGAACGAGGCGGGCAGGTCCCGCGCCAGGCTGGTCCGGACCGCGCTGCCGGGACCGAGCCGGTCGCGCAGGCCGGCGAGCGACGCGCCGCTCACGCCGCCTGCATCCGGTTGCCGGCCAGGGCGGGGGCCAGGGCGGGAGCCTGGGCCACCGGCATGTCCGCCTCCGCGATCGGCCGGAACCGCCCGGTGGTGCCGTCATAGGCCAGCAGCGCGCCGGATTCGATCTCGAAGAACCAGCCGTGCAGGCGCAAGCGGCCCTTGGCCAGGCCGGCGGCGACGCTCGGATGGGTGCGCAGGTTGGCGAGCTGCACCACCACGTTCTCCAGGGCGAGCGCCCGGTGACGCTCCTGCGGGTCCATCCCCTCGGGATAGGCCTCGCAGACGATGCGCTCGGCCGCCTCGGCGTGGCGCAGCCAGGCCGCGACGCTGGGCATCTTCTTCAGGAGGTCCGGCTTCATCAGGCCGCCCATGGCGCCGCAATCGGAATGGCCGCAGATCACGATGTCGCGCACCCCCAGGGCCACCACGGCGTACTCGATCGCCGAAGAGACGCCGCCGATCACGTCGGAGGCCGGGGGCACGATGTTGCCGGCGTTGCGGCAGACGAACAGGTCGCCCGGCCCCGCCTGGGTGATGTGCTCGGGCGAGACCCGGGAATCCGCACAGGCGATGATCAGCGCGCTCGGGTGCTGACCGTCGCGCACGAGCTGCTGGTACATCTGGCGCTGGCCGGGGAAGACGCTGCCCTGGAAGCTGGCGATGCCCTGGATGATGCTGTTCACGTGCGGGGACCCTGCGACTGGGAATCGGGCTGGGGGGATCGGGCTGGGGACGAGGCTCGGGCGGGGATCGGCGCCCAGGGCCGTTCGGATGCGGGACGACCGCGAAGGAGGCCGCCCGACCGGGGTCCGGGCGGCCCCGGGCCTGCTCAGCGCCGGGTGCGGCGCTCCACATGGCCGGAGGCCCAGTGGGGATCGACCACGCTGCCGCGCGAGACCGTGGCGGTGCCCCGGTCGTGCATCATCGGGGCGCCGAGGAGCTGGCCGCTGCCCATGCGCTGCGAATGCAGGGAGCGCGGATCGTGGGACGGATCGCTGACATAGGAGCTCATGTGACCACCGCCGGCGGCCTGCCGGCTGCCGCCGCCGCCCTCGCCGGCCTGGGCCGCCATCGGCAGCGCGAGGGCGCCGGCCAGGAGGCCGAGGGTCAGGAAACGCTGCGTTCCGTTGCGCGTCATGGGAGGCTCCGCCTGTGTTCGTCATGCTGGCCGGGACACCGCGTCCTGTGCCGATGCGTCGAACATAGCCGCAGTCGTGCAAAGTAGATGTGCGGTTGAGCACAGTCGATCAATGTAAAATTTAATCCGTTTCAGCGATATACTTGGTGCGGGATCGCACGGCGTCGATAAAGCGTCGTCGAGGCCATGGATTAAACGGCACCGACCGATCCATCCGACCTTTGGCAACGCGGCAGGCCGGCCGCGGTCGGCGGCCGAAGGCGGGGAGCGGGCGGGCGCCGGCCGAGCCGGGTCAGCCCGCGCCGTGCCCGATATCGACGGACGGGCCGGGCTCCCGCGGGGACCCGGGTTCCGGCCGGAACCCGGCGGGCAGCGGCGCCGCCGCCGTGTAGACGAGGCCGCCCGGCTCGTAGGCCAGGGCGGCGCTGTCGCGTCCGGCCAGGCCGCGCTCCAGCAGGCGGGTGCCGAATCCGCGCCGCGACGGGGCGGCGACCGGCGGCCCCCCGCGCTCGCGCCAGGCGATCCGCAGGGTCCGGCCGCCGCCGGCGCCGGCCTCCAGGGTCCAACCCAAGGACGCCCGCCCGGACGGGACCGAGAGGGCGCCGTACTTGACCGCGTTGGTGCACACCTCGTGCAGGATCATCGTGAGCGCGAGCGCCATCTCGGGCGGCAGCCGCAGGTCCGGTCCGTCCAGGGCGATGCGCCCTGCCTCGGTGCCTTGGAAGGGCCGCAGGGCCTGGACGGCGATCCCCCGCAGGTCGGCGCTCAGCCAGCTCTCGCGGGTCAGGACGTCGTGGGCGCGGGACAGGCTGAGCAGCCGGGCCTCGAAGGCCTCGCGCCCCGCCGCCGCCCCGTCGCCGAGATCCTTCAGGCTCTGCGCCGCCATCGACTGCACGGTGGCCAGGGTGTTCTTCACCCGGTGGTTCAGCTCGTCGATCAGGAGGCGCTGGGCCTCCGCGCGCCGGGCGAGCTCGTCCGCCGCCCCGGTGAGGGCGTCCGCGATCATCGCGCCCTCGCGCACGATCGCCCGGGGCAGCGGCGGCAGGGGCCCGTCGCGGCCCAGCGCCCCCGCGGCCGCAGCCAGATCCCGCAGCGGCCGGGCGATCAGGCCGGCGAGCAGCCACGCGAGCACGGCCGCGGCGAGCGCCACGGCACTGCCCGCGGCCAGGATGTTCCAGCGCAGGGCCGCCACCGAGGCCAGGGCCCGGTCCGCGCTCTGGCGCACCACGACCTGCCAGCCGAGGCCGGGATAATCGCGCTCGCCGTGCGTGCGGGCGCTCGCGCTGAGATAGCCGGCGGCGGCGTCGGGCCAGGGTCCGACCCGGCTCGTGCCCTGCGGGTCGAGGGAGCGCCCGCCGGACAGCACGGTTTCGGGGAGGCGGTTGCCCTGAAGGGACGGCGGCCCGAGCAGCACGGTGCCGTCGCGGGCGAGGATCAGGATCTCGGCGCCGCCGCGATGGCTCCGGAGCGAGCCTTCGAGGGTGCGCGCCATATCGCGCGCCCAGACCCAGTCGAGATGGGCGGCCAGCACCCCGACGAAGCGCCCGCCCGCGTCCCTGACCGGGGCGGCGAGGTCGAGGAGGCGCAGAGGCTCGTGGATCGCGGGCTCGTGGATCGCGGGCTCGTGGATCGCGGGCTCGTGGATGACCGGCTCGCGGACCGCCGGATCGCGGGCCGCGGGCGCCAGCACGGCCTGCAGAAGCTTGGCCGGGTGCACGTCCCCCACGAACGGCCGCTCGCGGGCCTCCTGGAAATAGGCGCGGCCGGAGACGTCCGCCCCCTCCAGCGCGCCGATGCTGGTGATCGCGACGCGCCCGTCCGGGTCGATCAGCCCGATGATCGAGTAGGCCGGGTAGGTCTCCTGGAGGCGCCGCATCACGGCGCGCTTGGCGTCGGCCCCGGCCCCGGGATCGCGCAGGCTGTCGGAGGCGGCCGCGATCTGGATGTCGCGCCAGCGCTCGAACATGCCGAGATCGAGGCTGCGCGCCATCTGTCCGGCGATCTCGGCGAGCTGGCCGCCGACCTCGGCCTCGAGCCGGCGCGTCGCCTCGCGGCTCACCAGGATGGCCAGCGCCAGGGCGGCGAGGAACCCGAGCGTCCCGAAGCCCAGGGCCAGCGCGAGGCGCAGCCGCGGCACCCTGGGTGTCCGGCGGCCGGAGGCGACCAGGTCCACCGGACTGGCTTGCGATCCCGACGCCGCTGCAGGGCCCGACCGGGCGACCGCTTGCATCCACTTCCCCCGGCCCGGTCGGTCCGACCCCCGGGTCGAGGCGGGTCGCGTCCGTGCCCGCCCGTCTCAGCACGCGCAGGGGGGCTCAGCAAGACCGTATCGCGACCTGAGCCGCGGTTCGTGCAACTGCATGTTGCGGCGATGCATCCGTGCACCGCGGCCTTTCGTGCGCGACCGTGCGCGACGCCCCGTCGCCGGGCCTCAGCCCCCGAGCAGCGCGTGCGCGGCCCGCACCAAAATCCCGTCCGGCCGGCGCAGCTCGCCCAGCACCGAGAAATGCTCGGCGCCCGGCACCGGCAGCAGGGGACCCGGCGCGTGGGCCGCGGCGCGCAGGGCGTGCAGGTTGCGGGCGTCGTGGATCAGGGCCGGCAGCTCGCGGCTCCCGTAGGCGAGGCAGAGCGGCTTGCCCACCACCGGACGGCGCAGGGGCGACAACGCCTCGACCTCCGCCTCCGTGAGGTTGAGCTTGTCGTCGAGGGCGGTCTGGCGGATCGGCGCGAGGTCGTAGACCCCCGAGATCGCGAGCCCGGCGGCGATCGCCGGATGACCGAGCTGGAGCGCGGTCAGCAGCCCGCCCGCCGACCAGCCCGCCAGGACCAGGGGGCCGCCGATCCCGTGCGCGGGGCCGTGCGCGCCGATCCAGTCCAGCGCCGCGCCGATCTCGGCCGCGATCCGGGTCAGGCTCGCCTCCGGGGCGAGGGTGTAGCCGACCATCGCCACCGACCAGCCGGCGGCGTTCGGCCCCTCGGCGAAGCATGCGAACAGTTCGCGGGCGCCCCGCTGCCAGTAGCCGCCGTGGAGGAAGACCAGGCCGGGCGCCGAGCCGTCGCGGGCCGGGTAGAGGTCGAGGGCGTTGCGGGGGCCGGTTCCGTACGGGATGTCGAGGCCGGCCGGATGCCTGGCCCGGTAGGCGGCCGAGGCGGCGTCGCGGGCGGCCACCTGGGCGGCGCTGTCGGCGACCGCGTGGGTGTTGTCGTAGCAGGCGCTGCGCGCGTCCCGGTCGAGCTCGGCCCAGCGGCGGCGCGGGTCGGCTTGGGTCGGATCGTCCAGGCGGAACGTCAGAGCCATCGTGGGTTGTCTCCCAACCTCCCGCCACACCATGCCAGCCCGCCCGACCCGGGTCGAGGCGCCGGGTTCAGGGCGTGACGGCGGGCGTGGTGACGGGATCCTGCGCGCCGATCGCCCGCAGGGCGGCGCGGGCCACCGCCACGTCCTGGTCGCTGGCACCGGACCCGACCCCGATGCCGCCCAGGCAGGCGCCGTCGATCACGATCGGCAGGCCGCCGGGCAGGTTGGTCAGCCGCCCGCCGGTGGCGAGGCCGACCGTCACGGCGAGGTCGGCGGCGAGCCCGCCGGTGGGCGCGCCGTTCGAGGCGGCGGTCACCGCCTTGGCCAGGGCGCTCTCCCGGGACAGCAGCTTGGCGCCGTCCATGCGCAGGAAGGCGAGCAGGTTGCCGTCGGCATCGACCACGGCGACGACCTCCGGCACCCCGATCGCCTCCGCGTGGGCGACGGCCGCCTGGAGGGCGATGAGGGCCGCCGCGTGGGTGAGCCGGGCGGCGGGGCGGGTGATGGCGGGCATCGCACTCCTCGGAAGCGGTCTTCTCGGCGGCACCCCGTGGAGGGGAGGGGGCGGCGGTTCAGAAATCGGGCCCGGCCCCCGGGATCGTACCGCCGTAGCCCCAGCCGGTGAACGGAGGGGCCGCGACCCGCTCCCGGGTGGCCGGGGGCAGGGCGCGCATCCAGGGCCGCGGTTGCTGCCAGACCCGCCAGCCCCGGAGCCGGTCGCGCGCGGCCATGCGGGCCAGCGTCATGTCCATGTCGGATCCCCGCAAGTCGGACGCCGCGCGGTGGTGCGGTTCCCTCGGGCGCGGGCGGGCCTTGGCCGGGGCGATCGCCAGAAGCAGCGCCGCCGGCAGCAGGGCCGCGCGGATCGGGGCGGGCGCGGGGCGCATGGTTCGGGCTCGGCTGTGCGGCGCGCGACGGCGCCGTCTCCGCCGCCTACGCCGCTGCGGGCCTCCGGTTCCGGGACGATCCCGGGGCAGGGTGGTTTTCGCGGGTCCGGAATCCGCGAAAACCCCGTAGGATGCCCTCACCCGAGACGATGCGAGCCGCCCGATGCCGATTCCCGCCCAGAACGCCCCCGCGCCGGATCCGGTCGACCTGCTCGGGACCCTCGTGGCCTTCGACACGGTGAGCGCCCGCTCGAACCTGCCGCTGATCGACTGGGCGGAAGGCTATTGCCGCCGCCACGGCGCCGCGGTCGCCCGCGTGCCCGACGCAACCGGGGCCAAGGCGGCCCTGCTCGTGAGCGTCGGCCCGTTCGAGACGCGACCCGGCTACGTGCTCTCCGGCCACAGCGACGTGGTGCCGGTCGAGGGCCAGCCCTGGTCGTCGGACCCGTTCGTCCTGCGGGAGGCGGCGGGCCGGCTTTACGGGCGCGGCACCTCCGACATGAAGGGGTTCCTCGCGGTCTGCCTCGCGCTCCTGCCCGAGATGGCGGCGGCGGAACTCGCGACCCCGCTCCATCTCGCGATCTCGTACGACGAGGAGGTCGGCTGCCTCGGGGTGCGCCCGCTGATCGCCCGGATGCTGGAGCGGGGCCCGCGCCCGCTGGGCTGCTTCGTGGGCGAGCCCACCGGCATGGACGTGGTGGTCGGGCACAAGGGCAAGTCCGCGTCCCGCCTCACCTTCCGGGGCAAGGCCAGCCACTCGGCCCTGGCGCCGGCGGGCGTCAACGCGGTGGAATACGCCGCCCGCTTCATCGAGCATGTCCGGCTGTCCGCGGAGGCGATCGCCCGGGACGGCGCCCGCGACCCGCTCTACGACGTGCCCCACACCACCGGCCTGTCGAGCGTGGTCCGGGGCGGCTCGGCGCTCAACATCGTGCCCGACAGCTGCAGCGTGGAATTCGAATACCGGGCGATCGGGGCCGACGATGCCGGGGCGCTGGCGGCGGCCGCGATCGCCTACGCCACCGACACCCTGGCGCCGCTGATGCGGGAGACGGACCCGGCCTGCGGCGTCGAGGTCGAGCCGCTGATCGACTATCCCGGCCTCGACACCGACCCCGAGGCGGCGATCGTGACGCTCGCCAAGCGGCTGGCCGGGCGCAACGGGCACGGCAAGGTCTCCTACGGCACGGAGGGCGGGCTGTTCGAGCGGCTGGGCGGCGTACCGGCGGTGGTGATCGGTCCGGGCTCGATCGCCCGGGCCCACAAGGCCGACGAGTACGTGACCCGGGACGAACTGGCGGCCTGCGCGGACTTCGTCCGGCGGCTGATCCGGGACTGCCGGGCCTGAGAGACTTCGCAGTCTGGCGCGGCCTTCGACGCGCATAGTCTACGAAGGGTCCGCGAAGTCTGCGGCGGTCCGGCCGCCCCTCGTGGCGTCCTGCGAAGAAACGCCCGCCTCGAACGAGAAACCTTTGCGCCGCTCGCGGTTTGGATGGGCGGCGGGCCGCGAGGCCGGATCGGGAATCGGCGAGAAGCGCATGGCCAGCCTCAGCGTCGCGATCGCGTTCGGCGTCCGCCTGCTCCTGGTGCTGCTGTTCCTGCCGTTCAGCGCCCTCGACAAGATCCTCAACTTCAAGGGTGCGGTCGGCCAGGCCCGGCAGGCGGTGCACGCCACCGGGCCGGCGACCCTGCTGATCCTGATCGGGCTCGGCGTCGAGATCGGGATGTCGCTGTGCGTCCTGACCGGCACCGCCGACCGGGCGGCGGCCTTCGTGCTCGCCGGCTATTGCGGCGCCACCGCGCTGCTGTGGAAACAGTTCTGGGCGCCCGGCGACTTCTGGGCGGGCGGCAAGGGCCGCGAGCTGTTTTGGGATTTTTTGAAGAATTTCGCGCTGGCCGGAGGTTTTTTGCTCATCACCTTCGGGACGGGCGCCGGGACGGTCCAGGATTTCTTCGCCGACCCGCTCGCCTCGTCCCACCCCTACGCGGTCCAGGCCCGGCCATAGAATCCGGGATTCCCAAGGGCCCGCGGCCGTTGGGCGGGGTTCGGGGCGCGCAGCCCCGAGACGTCACCCTTGCGGTACGGTGGCGACCATCGAGGGCCGGCCCTCGAACACCGCGGACCAGGCGGCGGTGGCGGGGCGTCCCTCGCGCCAGGCGAGATCGGGGAAGCGCAGGTCGAGGTAGCCCAGCGCGCAGGCCATCGCGACCGTGCCGATATCGAGGACCGGCATGTCCGCCACCAGGGTCTCGAACCGGTCCAGCGCCGCCGTGATCTTGGCCACCTGGCCGGCTTCCCAGGCCGCCCAGCGCTGCGCCTCCGGGCGCAGGACCCGCTCGTAGCGGGTGAGCAGGGCGGCATCGAGCAGGCCGTCGGCGAGCGCCTGCCGGGTCAGCGCGTCCCAGCGCGCCGGACCCTCGGGGAACAGGCGCGGGCCGGCCGACAGGCCGTCGAGATACTCGCAGATCACCCGGCTGTCGTAGAGGGCGGTGCCGTCCTCCAGCACCAGGGCCGGGATCTTGCCCAGCGGATTGTGGGCGGCGACCTCGGGGGCGGGGCCGGTCGGGGAGGCCCCGGCGACGGTGACGGCGATTCTGTCGATCAGACCGGTCTCGTGGGCCAGCACCAGCACCTTGCGGGCATACGGGGAGGCGGGGGAGTAGAGGAGCTTCATCGGACCGTCCCGGTTCGTGGCGACGCATCTGGTCATGCCACGCAGACCTCGCATCGCTGCCCGCCGGAATCCAGCCCCGTCAGACCTTCCGGGACATCCCGGAGCCGGCATGCACCACCCGCCCCCGCACCCGGTCCCGGCGCTTGGACTGCCGGTGCGCCTGCCAGACGAGGATCCCGGTGGCGAGCCGGTCCAGGAGGAGCAGGGACAGGCTGCCGATGATCGCCAGCACGCAGACGGCGCCGATCAGGACGCCCCAGATCCCGGGGGCCGGGATAATCATCAGGCACAGCAGGCCGAACACCGCCGCCCCGGGGATCCATCGCGCCATCGTGCCGCCCGTCTTCGATAAGGGTCCCTCCTCATGGATAAACCCCGGGAAGAAGACGCTGATGTATGTTTTAATCTCTATTTGCCGGTCGTTGTGCCTGAAAGCATGGTTTACATTCAATTTCGTCGGTCGATTGCAAGTCTAGTTCTCGTCTCGAGCCGTTCCGGCTCAGCGGTGGCCGCGAGCCGGCCTTCCGGGGCGTGCGCGGGATGCCCCGGAGCGTGCCGGCGGGGGCGGGGGCCTCCGGAGGACCTCGACGCCCTGGCGGCGCATGACGGCATCGGGATCCTGCGCGACCGCCACGTCGAGCCCTGGCGCTTCCAGGCCGAGGGCCGGCGCGTGCAGGTTCCGGATCGCGCCCGGCTCCGGGTCGGCCATGTCGAGGCGGCGCTGCTGGCGGCCCGGGCCGGGCTCGGCCTCGCGCAGCTGCCGCTGTGGCTGGCGCGGCCGCTCCTGGAGGAGGGGCATTGGAGGAGGGGCATTTGGAGGAGGGGCGTCTGCGGCCGGTCCTGGCGGAGCACGCGCCGGCCGGCCTGCCGATCCACCTGGTCTGGCCGACCGACAGCCTGATGACCGCCCGCCTCCGGCTGGCGATCGACGCCCTCGCGGCCGGGCTGCCGGCCGCGCCGGAGCCTCTTACGCCGCCGGGATGAACCGCAGCGTGCCGGCCCGGCGGGTCGGCTGGCCGGTGTCGCTGGTGTGGTTGACCCCGTCCATGACCGGCACCGCGGGGAAGTCGAACGGGCTGACCCCGTCGAGGCAGGCCACGTTCACGGCGTAGAGGTCTTGGTTCGAGCGCCGCTGGTGGTGGGTGTAGATCCCGCAGCGGGAACAGAAGAAGTGCTCCGCCGTCCCGGTGTGGAAGCGGTAGCGGGTCAGCGTCTCCGCGCCCGCCAGGATCTCGACCCCGCCGGCCTCCGCCATCGCGACGACGGCACCGCGCATCCGGCAGTAGGAGCAGGTGCAGCGGCGGATCGAATCGAAGCCGTCGCCGAGGGTCGCCCGGAAGCGCACCGTGCCGCAATGGCACTGGCCGGACCGGATGGTGGCCCGGTCGATGGCTTGGTCGGTCATGGCGCCTGTCCTGTTCCGATCGCCGCCGGGTCCGGTCCGGCCGGGCGCGTGCCTCCGGCGACCGCGCTCACCGTCGCGCCGGGGGTAGCCCCGGGATCCGGGCCGGACAATCCCTGAAAAGCGCGCGCGTCGCGTGAGGAAAAGGCACGCTGGGGTTCCCGATCGGGGCCGCGCCGCCCGGTTTGCCGAGGGCGGGGACGCGGATTGCCATCCCGAAGCTTCATCTGTACCTACTAGTTGGTAGGCGGTGCAGCAGGCGCCGCCGCGGCAACGGCTCCCGAGAGAGCCGCGTTCGGAGGAACACCGGGATGGAGAATTGGAACGGCTACCGGGGCGAGCTGATGGCCACGCTGGGTCAGATCGGCCAGATCAGCCCGGACCTGCTGCACGCCCACGATAAGCTGGCCTCGGCCCAGCCGAAGGTGCCGCAGCTCGACGCCAAGACCCGGGAGCTCATCGCCCTCGCGGTGGCGGTGACGACCCGGTGCGACGGCTGCATCGCCTTCCACACCGACGCCGCCCGGAAGGCCGGCGCGACGAAGGAGGAGATGGTCGAGGCGCTGGGCGTCGCCGTCGCGCTGAATGCCGGCGCGGCGCTGGTCTACAGCGCCCGGGCCTTCGACGCCTTCACGCGCGATCCGGGCTGAGCGGCCCGCGACCGGGGCGCTGCCGCGGGGGCGCCCCGGACCCGGCCGTCGCGCGCCCTATCCCGCCACGTCCAGGCTGCGGGCCTCGCTCACGAGGTGGTAGAACCGCCCGTCGAACATCTGCATCACCGCCTCGGTGGCGGCGTGGGATTCCGGCCGGATCGACGAGGCCAGGCAGGCGTCGAGCGCCGCCTGATCCAAAAAATCCATCTCCAGGATCATGGCGATCGGCCGGGCGTCGGCATCCTTGGAGACCAGGCGCTGCACCCGCACCGCGGTCACCCCCGGGAAGCGCCGCCAGAACGGCTCCAGCTCGTCCCGGACCCGGCGGAAGAACGCGTCGTCCTGGCCGTCGCGCACCGTGCCCTCGTAGATCGCGGTCCTGGTCAGCATCGGGCGTCTCCACAGGTTCGAGCGGTCAACCGGCGAGCGCCGGGTTCGCTCCGCCGGGTTCGCTCCCGCCGGGTGACAGGGCGGCCGCGCTGTCGGCCGGCGCGGTGTTCCCGGCCTTCACCCGGGCGGGCGAATCGGGGTATCGCATCCTCAGCCCATCGCGACGATGCGGGAGAGACCGGGATCCGCCCACCAGAGGGGGACCCGGCGCCGACGGAGCAACCGCCCCGGAAACTCTCAGGCACCGGAACCGTGTCGTCAGGGCGATCTGGAGAGCGGTGCAGCGGATCCTTTCGGGTCCGTGGGTACCCGCCGAAGGGGACGTCCGCGCCAGCCTCGCCAGGGCCGGCCGGATCAAGCTCTCAGGCACCGGGACAGATGGGGCGCGAAAACCGGCCGACCCGCAGGGGGAGGGCCTCACCGCGTCCGCACGTCCCGGAGTCCCCATCATGACCCACATCGCCGTCATCGGCGCCGGCATCACCGGCGTGACCACCGCCTACGCGCTCGCCCGGCGCGGCTACAGCGTCACCGTCCTCGACCGGCAGCGCTACGCCGCCATGGAGACCTCCTTCGCCAACGGCGGCCAGCTCTCGGCCTGCAACGCCGAGGTCTGGAACAAGCTCTCCACCGTGCTCCACGGCGTCCAGTGGATGCTGCGCCGCGACGCGCCGCTGCTGATGAACCCGGCCCCGTCCTGGCACAAGCTGTCCTGGATGGCGGAGTTCATGCGCGAGATCGCCCATTACCGGCAGAACACCGTTGAGACCGTGCGGCTGGCCCTCAAGGCCCGCACCGCCCTGTTCGCCATGGCCGAGGCCGAGGGCATCAACTTCGACCTGAAGACCCGCGGCATCCTGCACTTCTACCGGGACCGGGCGAGCTTCGAGAAGGCGCACGCCGTCAACGCCCTGCTGCGGGAGGGCGGGCTCGAGCGCTACGCCGTGACCCCGGAGGAGATCCGGGCGATCGAGCCGACGCTGGCCGGCGCCTACGCGGGCGGCTTCTTCACGCCCTCGGACGCCACCGGCGACATCCACACCTTCACCCGGGGCCTCGCCGCCGCCTGCGCCCGCAGGGGCGTCCGCTTCGTCCACGACGCCAGCGTCGAGACGATCGCGGCCGGGGCGGGGGGCTACGCCATCGGCTGGCGCAGAACCGATCATCTGGCCGACCGCCCGGCCGCCGCCCCGCAGGCCCTGACCGCCGACGCGGTGGTGATCTGCGCGGGCTGCGCCAGCCGGCGCTTCGCCGCGATGCTCGGGGACCGGGTCAACGTCTACCCGGTGAAGGGCTACTCGATCACCGTGAATTTGCTGACCCCGGAGGCGCAGGCTGCGGCCCCGGAGGTCAGCATCCTCGACGAGGCGGCCAAGATCGTCACCAGCCGGCTCGGCGACGCGCGCCTGCGGGTCGCCGGCACCGCCGAGTTCAACGGGTTCAACCGCGACATCCGGCACGACCGGGTGCAGCCGCTGATCGACTGGACCCGGGAGCAGTTCCCGCTTGTCGACACCGACCGGGTGGTGGCCTGGAGCGGCCTGCGGCCGATGCTGCCGAACATGCTGCCCAAGGTCGGGCGCGGCCGCCGGCCCGGCGTGTTCTACAACACCGGCCACGGCCATCTCGGCTGGACCCTCTCGGGCGCCACCGCCGAACTCGTCGCCGAGGCGGTGGCCGCCGAGCATGCCCCGGAGGCCGCGGGCCTGGATCTGGCGGCCTAGGGCATCGCCCCGAAAAGTGGTTGCCGGATTTCGGAAAAGGTGATGCACATTCAAAGACCTGGCGCATCATGCCGGTTCCGATATCCGGCACGATGCGCCAGGGCATCGTCCCGAGCGATGTGGGCCGGGACGCCTTCAGATCGACAGCGGGACGCCGCAGGAAGACGCGGCGGCCCGCAGAGCCGCGTCCCGTGTCGCCAGGGGCAGCCCATGACGGATCGCCAGTTCGAGATAGCTCGCGTCGTAGGCCGTCAGCCGGTGCGCCTGGGCGAGCACGAGGGTCTCCGTCCAAGCCCGCTCCGGCGAGGGCGGGTCGATCCGGACCGGCAGGTCGCCCAGGATGGTCAGGGCCTGCCGGCGTTCGGCCGCCGTGATGCGCTGGCGCCGCTCGGCCATGAGCATGACGTTGGCGACCTCGAACGGCCACAGGGCCGGAACCGTGGCGCCGGCTTGCGCCACCCGGTCGAGCAGGGCGTCCGTGGCTGCGTCGCCCTCGTCCGGCAGGATCCAGCACAGGGCGGCGGAGCAGTCGAGAACGCAGGCGCTCACCGCCGGCCTTCGTCGCGCAGCGCCCTCATCTCCGCCGCGTCGAACCGCACGCCCCGCGCGGCGATGCCGGCTCGCAGGGCGCGGAGCGCCGCGACGGCCGCCCGCGGAGGATCCGGCGACTCGGCAGCTGGCGGCTCTGCCGGCAACTCGGCTGGCAACTCGGCTGGAATGAGGCGGGCCACGGCCTTGCCGCGGCGCGTGATGACCACCTCGTGCCCGCGCTCGACTTGGTCGAGGAGGGCACCGAGCCGATTCCTGGCATCGAGGACGCTGACGGGATCCATGCGATCATCTAGAGCCGTTCCCGATCGCGTTGCAATCGGGAACGGCTCTAAGTCTTTGATTCCACGCGCTCGCTTGCGCCGAACCGGTATCCACTTCGGCGGCGAGCGCTCTAGCCAGAGGCCTCGCGGTAGGACAAGCGATCCCGGTCGCCGTCCAGGACGGGGCATGGCGGCTGGACTCTCGCGGGCGCCAGCGCCGAGCTTTTGGCCGAGGTGGACCTGGGCGAAACGCGCCCGCCGTTTCGGCGGAACGGACGGCGCGCTTCCTAAGATAATTATGTATACACTACTCGAGCCGCCCCGGATCCCCGAGCCGTGATGCGCATGCCTGCTCCCGATATGCCCCCTGCCTATGTCGACCCCGCCACCGGCGCCTCCCACCCGATCGAGATCCCGCGCTGGCGGGGCGATTCGGGCGGGCCGCTGATGATCTCGCCGCTGCCCGGGATCGACCGGGGGCAGATCGACACCGGGCAGCGCTCGCTCTGGCGCTACGCGGCGGCGCTGCCGGTGGCGGTCACGGATCCGGTCTCGCTGGGGGAGGGCTGCACGCCGCTGGTGCGCCGGCCCTGGCGGGGGCGCCACGCCCATTTCAAGCTCGAATGGTTCGCCCCCTCGGGCAGCTTCAAGGATCGCGGCGCCTCCGTGATGCTGTCGATCCTGCGCCAGCAGGGCATCGACGCGGTGCTGGAGGATTCGTCCGGCAACGGCGGCGCCGCGGTGGCGACCTACGCGGCCGCGGCCGGGATGCGGGCCAAGATCCTGGTCCCGGCTTCGACCTCGCCGGCCAAGACCGTGCAGATGCGCGCCGCCGGCGCCGAGGTCGAGCTGATCCCCGGCACCCGCCAGGACACCGCGGACGCGGCCATCCGGCAGGCCGACACGATCTTCTACGCCAGCCACAACTGGCAGGCGCATTTCCTCCAGGGCACCAAGACGCTCGCCTACGAGCTGTGGGAGGACCTCGGATTCACCGCCCCCGACGCCGTGATCATCCCGTGCGGGGCGGGCAGCAACGTGCTCGGCTGCGACATCGGCTTCTCGGAGCTGCTGCGCCGGGGCGCGATCGCCCGGCTGCCCCGCCTCTACGCGGTGCAGCCGGCCCGGTGCGCGCCCCTGCATGCCGGCTTCCAGGCGCAGGCCGAGGACTTTCTGCCGGTCACCCCGGGCCCGACGCTGGCCGAGGGCGCCTCCATCGCCCAGCCGGTGCGCGGCCGGGCGGTGCTGGCGGCGCTCCGCCGGTCCGGGGGCGGCACCGTGGCGGTCTCGGAGCCGGCGATCGAGGCGGCGCTGATGGAGCTCGCCCGCTCCGGCCTCTACGTCGAGCCGACCTGCGCGATGGCCGCGGCGGCGCTGACCGACCTGACCGCCAGCGGCGCGATCGGGCCCGACGAGACCGTCGTGGCGGTGCTCACCGGCACCGGCATCAAGGCGACGCCGCGCATCGCCGAGCTTTTGGGTCTCGCCCCGTGACCCGCTGACACGACCGCGAAACGAAAAAACGCCCGACCAGGAGGAGACACCCCATGCGCAACAACATTCCCGCCCGCGTCGGCATGCCGGTGGAGGAGGTCGACACCCCCTGCCTGATGGTCGATCTCGACGCGTTCGAGCGCAACGTCGACACGCTCGGCCGCTTCATGAAGGAGAACGGCCTGCGCCACCGCGCCCATGCCAAGACGCACAAGTCCTCCGACATCGCGACCGTGCAGATCGAGCGGGGCGGCGCCTGCGGGGTCTGCTGCCAGAAGGTCAGCGAGGCCGAGGCCCTGGTGAGCGCCGGCATCCGCGACGTGCTGGTGTCGAACCAGGTGGTCGCGCCCCAGAAGATCGAGCGCCTGGCGGCCCTGGCCAAGCGGGCGCGGGTGCTGGTCTGCGTCGACGACCCCGGCAACGTCGATGACCTGTCGGCGGCCGCCGTGAAATACGGCGTCACCCTCGAGGCCCTGGTGGAGATCGATGTCGGCGCCGGCCGCTGCGGCGTCGCCCCCGGCGAGCCCGCGGTGGCGATCGCGAAAAAGATCGCGGCGGCGCCGGGGCTGAAATTCGCCGGGCTGCAGGCCTATCAGGGCCGGGCGCAGCACGTGCGCGACTACGCCGAGCGCAAGGCCCTGATCCAGACGGCGATCGACGACACGAAGCGCACCGTCGACCTGCTGAAGGCCGAGGGGCTCGCCTGCGACATCGTCGCGGGCGCCGGCACCGGCAGCTTCGCCCTGGAGGGCGGCAGCGGCGTCTACAACGAGCTGCAATGCGGCTCCTACGTGTTCATGGACGCCGACTACCAGCGGGTGAAGGACGCGAGCGGCCAGCCGATCGGCGACTTCGAGAACAGCCTGTTCATCGTCACGTCGATCATGAGCAAGGCCAAGGCCGATGTCGCGATCTGCGACGCCGGCCTGAAGGCCCAGAGCATCGACAGCGGCCTGCCCCTGGTGTTCGGCCGGAGCGACGTGGAATACGTCAAGTGTTCGGACGAGCACGGGGTGATCAGCGATCCCGGCAACGTGCTCAAGCTCAACGACCGCCTGAAGCTGATCCCGGGCCATTGCGACCCGACCGTCAACGTCTACGACTGGTATGTCGGGGTGCGGGACGGCCGGGTCGAGGCGGTCTGGCCGGTCACCGCCCGCGGCATGACGTTGTAGGGTAGGGGGCGGCTCCCACCCATCCCCCTCATCCTGAGGTGGCCGCGCCAGCGGCCCTCGAAGGAGGGCTCCAGAGGTCGCGCGGCCGCTGGAGGGCTCCTTCGAGGCCGGGCGATCGTCGATCGCCCGGCACCTCAGGATGAGGGCGCGGATGGGAGAGGCCGAATCACAGGAAAGGCTTGCCGCTCATGCGCTTCATCTCGGAAGAGGAATCCGCCGCCCTGGTCGATCACGCCCTGGCGTTCGCGGCGGCCCGGGAGGCGCTGATCGCCGCGGTCGCGCCGGGCACCACCCTGTTCCCGGCGGTGCTGGGGCACGGCTCGGAGCCGGCCAACCGCTTCTCGATCAAGTCGGGGTCGACCGTCGACTATGCCGGCCTGAAGGTCGGCTCGTTCTGGCCGGGCAATCCGGACCGGGGCCTGCCGCGGCACAATTCGGTGATCCTGCTGTTCGACCAGGAAGTCGGCCGGGTCGACACGGTGATCGAGGCGGGCCGCGTCAACGCCTACCGCACCGCCGCCGCCGACGCGGTGGCGGCCAGCGTCCTGGCCCGGCCGGATTCGGCCGTGCTCGCCGTGTTCGGGGCCGGCAACCAGGCGGAATTCGAATGCGCGGCGCTCGCCCGGATCCTGCCGATCCGGACCGTGCTGGTGGTGGCGCGGGATCACGATAAGGTCGCGGGGTTTGCCGAGCGCCTGCGGGGGCAGGGGGCCGCGGTCGAGGTGCGGGCGGCCGACCCGCAGGAGGCCTGCCGGGCCGCCGACGTGATCGTGACGGCCACGCCCGCCCGGGCGCCGCTGTTCGAGGCCGATTGGGTCCGCCCCGGCACCCATGTCGCCGCCATGGGGGCGGATGCCAAGGGCAAGCAGGAGCTGCCCCCGGCCCTGCTCGAGCGGGCGGCCCTCTACTGCGACCTGCCCGAGCAGTCGCGCACCATCGGCGAGTTCCAGCACGCCCCCGCGGCGGCGGAGCTGCGGGCGATCGGCGCCGTGCTGGGGAGCGGGCAGGGGGCCCGGACCGACCCCGAGGCGATCACGGTGTTCGATTCCTCCGGCATCGCCCTCCAGGACCTGACCATCGCCCGGGCGATCCTGGCAAAATGGGTTTCCAAAGGGCATGAGCCCTTTGGCGGGTAATCAGGGCGGAGCCCCGATGACGACGAGCAGGGCGCCGCCCTGCACCCGCAAAAGGTCGGGGACCTTTTGAAACCGGGATTTCGCATGCAGGACCGTCAGATCCGGGTCATCGGCATCGGCACGGGCGATCCCGAGCACCTGACCCTCCAGGCGGTGCGGGCGCTGGCCGATGTCGACGCGGTGTTCGTGCTCGACAAGCGCGCCGAGACCGCCGACCTCGTGGACATCCGCAAGCGGATCTGCGCCGCCCATATCCAAAAGCCCCACCGGGTCGTCACCGTCGAGGATCCGCCCCGGGAGCGCCGCCCGGCCGATTACGGCGCCACCGTCGAGGCCTGGCACGCGGCCCGGGCCGAGCGGCTGGAGGCGGCCTTCGCGGCGGAGCTCGAATCCGGGCAGGTCGGGGCGATCCTGGTCTGGGGCGACCCGGCCCTCTACGACAGCACCCTGCGGATCCTCGACCGCATCGCGTCGCGCGGGCGCCTCGCCCTGCGCTACGCCGTGATCCCCGGCCTCTCGAGCGTTCAGGTCCTGGCCGCCCGCCACGGCGTGCCGCTCAACGCCATCGGCGGCCCGGTGCTGATCACCACCGGGCGGCGCCTCGCCGCGGGCTGGCCCGAGGATGCTGAGAGCGTCGTGGTGATGCTCGACGGCGATCCGAGCTTCGCCGGCCTCGACCCGGCGCTGACGATCTACTGGGGGGCCTACCTCGGCAGCCCGGACGAGATCCTGGTCTCCGGCCGCCTCGGCACCGTCGGCGCCGAGATCCGGCGGGTCCGCGCGGAGGCCCGGGCGCGGCACGGCTGGATCATGGATATCTATTTGTTGCGGCGGCTCTGAGCGGGAGAGGCTGCGCCCCCCGACCCCGGAGTGCTGCGCTGCGCGCGCGAATATCCCGATCTCGTCCCTCATCCTTCGAGGTCTCCGCTTCGCTTCGCCGCCTCAGGATGAGGGGAGGATGGGAGGACTCGGGCCAGCAGCGCGCGCCGCGAGAACGCCGGCCCCCGCCGTGACCCCGCCGCCACGGACAGGACGGCCCGACCGGGCTAGACCCGCCGCCATGCTGCGCTTGCGGGACTACCAGCGCGCCAGCCTCGACGCGCTCGCGGCCGCCTGGGGGCGGGGAGGGGGCGACGCGGCGGCGCCCGGCCATCTGGTCGTGCTGCCCACCGGGGCCGGCAAGGCCCTGGTCATCGCCGCCCTCGCCCGGGAGGCGGTGACACAAAACCCCCTCGCCCGGGTGGCGATCGTCACCCACAGCCGCGAACTCGTCGCCCAGAACTTTTCGGAGTTGACCCGCTACTGGCCGGAGGCGCCGGCCGGCATCTTCTCCGCCGGGCTCGGGCGCCGGGAGGCCGGCGCGCAGGTCCTGGTCTGCGGCATCCAGTCCGTGGCCGACCGGCTCGACGCGGTGGGCCCGCGCGACCTCGTGATCGTGGACGAGGCGCACCTGATCCCGCGGGCCGCCCACACCCGCTACGGCCGGTTCCTGGCCGGCCTGCGGGCGCTCGCCCCCGGGATGCGGGTGGCGGGCTTCACCGCGACCCCCTACCGGCTCGATTCCGGCCGCCTCGACGCAGGGGAGGGCCGCCTGTTTTCCGGGATCGCCTACGAGGCCGATACCGGCGACCTGATCCGCCGGGGCTTCCTGGCGCCCCTCGTCTCCAAGGCGACCCTCACCCAGCTCGACGTCTCCGGGGTCGGCCGGCGCGGGGGCGACTATATCCCGGGGGAGCTGGAGGCGGCGGTCAACCGCGACTGGATCACCCGGGCCGCCGTGGCGGAGCTGGCGGAATACGGCGGCCGGCGCCGGGCCTGGCTCGCCTTCTGCGCCGGCCTCGCCCATGCCGACGCCGTGCGCGACGCGGTGCGGGCCGAGGGGTATTCCTGCGAGACCGTCTCGGGCGAAACGCCCCGCCGGGAGCGCGACCGGATCGTGTCGGCGTTCCGGGCTGGAAAAATTCGCTGCCTGACCTCGGTGGGCGTGCTCGGCACCGGCTTCAACGCCCCGGAGGTCGATCTCGTGGCGCTGCTGCGCCCGACCCGCAGCACCGGCCTCTACGTGCAGCAGGTCGGCCGGGCGCTGCGCCGCGCCCCCGGCAAGGCCGACGCGCTGATCCTCGACTATGCCGGCCTGGTGCGGATGCACGGGCCGGTGGACGCCGTCACGGCGCAGAGTGCCGCTCAGGTGCTCGGCGGGGCAGGGGGGCTGCGTGCAAAACCCTGCCCCGGCTGCGGCGCCCTGATCGCCCTGAACGCCTCCACGTGCGAGGCCTGCTGGACCGAGCCGGAGGACGAGGCCGACCCGGCCGCCCTGCACGACGCCGCGGCCGAGGACGCATTGCCGATCCTGTCGGCCGAGATCGTGCCGGCCGCCGAGCCCGCCGGCCCTGCCCCGGAGGCGGAGGCGAAGGCGGAGGCGCCCTGGCATCCGGTGACGGACCTGAGCCTGGAGGCCGCCCCGGACGGCCTGGACCTCGTGCTCGGCTGGCGGGACGGCGGCGCCGCGGCCGACTGGCGGGTGCGCCTGCGGCCCGGGCGCAGCGGCTACGAGCGGGAGAAGGCGGTGCTGTGGTGGCGCGGGCTCGGCGGCGGCCGCGACGCGCCGATGGATGCCGCCGGCTTCCTGGAGCGGGCCGATTCCCTGGCCCGGCCGGCGGCGATCCGGATCCGGCCGGGCCGGCTGTCGGACCAGATCGAGTGCCGCGCCCAGGACGGCCGGATCTTCGCCGACCAGAGCCGCCTCGCCGGGCGCGCCGCGTGACGCCGCGGGGAGGGCGCCTCATGCAGGGTCCCCGGACCGCCCTCGCCCGGTGGTCGCGGCGCGGAGCCGCGCTCCCGGTCCGCTGCGCCACCCGCCGGCTCCGCGGAAGGACGGGGCCGGCGATCCGGCCTTGGACCAGCCGGCCGCTGGCCCGGCCATCTGGCATGCCAGACCCCCTCACCCGACCGTGCCGAAGCCGTTGGTTCCATAATATATCTTATGCGAACTCTGGATGGGGGTAGCAGGAGGCGTTCCGGGTGGGTCCGATCCAGTCCGAGGCTGGGCCTCACCATCACGGCGGCGGCCCCTGGATCGTGCCGGCTGCCGGCCTTGCGGCTTGGCCTTGCGGCTTTGCCTTGCGGCTTGGCCTCGGCCATCCCGGGACGCGCGTCCTCGAGCTGACGTGCTTGGGCTCCATTCGGCCCCGCCGGGCCTCTGAGCCCGCAGGCCCTGCGCCGCTTCGGTGGCATCGCCGCCGCGGCGAAGCCGCCGCCTGGATGAAGCGGCCCGGCGCGTGCGTCGTCGTGCGGAAGGTCCCGCGGCCGCATCCGTGCGGAACGCCCTGTCCGGGCGAGGGCGGTCCGCATTCCGGTCGGAGGCCCCTCCCCGCGGGCGCGTCATCGCTCCGACCGGGGCCGGGACCCGCTCGGGTTCGAGCA
The DNA here is from genome assembly GCF_022179445.1 of Methylobacterium mesophilicum. Classification (GTDB taxonomy): domain Bacteria; phylum Pseudomonadota; class Alphaproteobacteria; order Rhizobiales; family Beijerinckiaceae; genus Methylobacterium; species Methylobacterium mesophilicum. The sequence goes on from NZ_BPQU01000030.1 coordinate 22,523, forward strand.
TCGTCCCGAAGGATGGAGGCCGGCTTTCGGGTCGGAGGTGACGGTCGCGGGGCCTATCCCGGCCTCGTCGCGAGGTGCGCCGGAAGGCTGGTTCGAGGCGCACTGGCGCGGGCGTCTCAGGATGAGGCGCCTCGGATCGAGGGGCGACCGATCGGGACCGGGCGGGCGCCCGTCGCGGATCGTCGGTTCCGGTGCCCGGCACGATCTGGCCGGGGCGGGCGAGGCGGGACGGCCTCACGGGGCGCGGCGGGCGCTGCTCGCCGGTCTCTCACGTCCCTGCCCTGCTTCGCCGTGCTTGGCCCCCTGCCCCGCCCCCGCGCATGGCGGTCCGGGCGCGCGGCCCGTCAACCGGCGGGCGCCGCGTCGAACCCGTCGTAATAGTCGAAGAAGACCCGCTCCGGGTCGTGCCGGCTGCGCAGGGCACAGAGCCGCTGCCATTTCTCGGGCGTGAAGGCGCGCGCGACGCTATCCGGATTCTCGATCGTGTTGCTCTCGCCCAGGTAGCAGCCCACCGTGAACGGCCTCAGCGCCCCGACCATGGCCCGGTGCCAGTCCGTGTTGGTCCGGTCGTCGGCCGCCTCGTGCCACATCGTCCACGGGCCGCCATACACCGCCGAGGACATGGAGCAGGCCATGTCCTTCTGCGCGGCCGGGACATCGGGGCCGCAGAAGATCGTGAGCAGGAACACGCTCGTGCTCGACGGCGCCGCCGGCAGCAGCGGCAGGACGGCCTCGATCAGGTCCCCGGGGCTGTGATTCGAATACGTCGCCTCGACCCGGGACCGGAGCCCGTCCGGCCACAGCGCGCCGGACATGTCGAACAGCTGCTCGAAGGTGAGCGGCACGGCGCGCTCCGCCGCGAGCGGCGCCACCGGCGCGCGGTCCAGGGGCTCCAGGGCGCGCCCGGCCGCCTCCGGCGTGTCCTCGAACGCCGTCCCGGTCACCATGCACAGCCAGCCGTCGTCGGCGGCGGCGGCCGCGCGCAGCGCCGGCGGCGCCTGGACGAGGAACTGGCTGAGCTCGACGCTGGGCGACACCTCCCGGGCGATCGCGCCGAGCCACCGGCCGACCGCGGGGGCCTCCGCCAGACGGTAGTAATGGGTGCTGCCGTGGATCGCGCGCGGCAGCGCGTGAAGCTTGAGGTGGTACCGCGTGACGACGCCGAAGAAGCCCGGGCCGGCGCCGCGGGCGGCCCAGAAGAAATCCGGGTTCTCGGTCTGGCTGGCGCGGATTAGCGCGCCCTGCGCGGTGACCAGCTCGATGGCCTCCAGGCTCTCGGCGCCCAGCCCCCAGACCGTGGGGTTCCAGGCCATGCCGCCGCCCAGGAAGTAGCCGCTCGCCTTGACCTGCGGGCAATGGCCGGTGGGGAAGGCGAGCCCCAGCGGGTTGAGCGCCCGCTGGATGTCGCGGTTGCTGACGATCGGCCGGATCACCGCCCTGCGCTGCGCGGCGTCGATCGAGACGAAGCCCGTGAGATCCTGGAGGTCGATCAGCAGGCCGCCGGACCGCAGGGTCGGCTGGCACCAATTGTGGCCGCCGCCGCGGACGACCACCTTCAGCCCGTTCGCCCGGGCGAAGGTCACGGCCGCGACGACGTCGTCCTCGTCGGCCGCCCGCACCACGACATCCGGGGCGCGGTCCGGGATCAGCCGGTTCCAGAGGTTCGCGTGGGCCGCCTCCCGGAACTGCGGATCCCCCGCCGCGATCACGGAACCGCGGCAGGATCGTCTCAGGTTGTCGAGGGTCATGACCGCACCCGGCGCGAGGAATGGTTTCGGTCGGGCACGATCACGCCCCCCAGCCCTGTCGCAGGCTCAGTACGGAACCCGGTCTTCCTTCTCGGCGTACTTCTTCCAGACCTCGACGGCCTCGGCCCGCATGATCTGCTTGGCCGGGATCGCGCGGTCGCCGACGTCCTTCTTGAACTCGGCGTAGATCATGCTGTCGTCGAAGCCGCCATACGTGAGCGCGTCCTCGACCTGGGCGGCGTAGTAGATGTTCTTGACGCCGGCCCAGTAGGCGGCCGCCAGGCACATCGGGCAGGGCTCGGCGCTGGTGTAGAGCGTGGCGTTGCGGAGCTTGAAGCTCTTCTGCGTCGTGCAGGCCTTGCGGATCGCCTCGACCTCGGCGTGCCAGGTCGGATCGTTCTCCGCGACGACGCGGTTGGCGCCTTCCGCGATGATCTCGCCGTCCTGCACGATCACGCAGCCGAACACGCCGCCGGCGCTGTCGACCAGCGAGGTCTTCTCCGAGAGCGCGATCGCGCGGGCCATGAACTCTTCGTGCTTGTCAGCCATCGTCTCACTCCTCAAGGTTTTCGGTCGTATCGATCCGTGTCGGGTGTAATAATCATACCTTACCGGTCAATGAATAAACCAAACACGCAATCATATAATCTAAACAACCGCTGAATGGTCCGTGCCGTCGCTATCATGCCAGGGCGACATTCCGAATACAGCGGCGGATGACGGCGCGGCACGCATCGGTTGATCCGATGTCGTCGACCGTCATGACGCGGCGTCCATCAATTCCGGCGGCGAAGGACATGTCTCGATCGTCGCGAATCTCCATCGGGCCGAATGATCCGACGATAATCGTCAGATGAAAACAGGAAGCATGGATGCCAGATCCGCGTCAACACGGATCGGCCGCCGCGCCGGGCATGTGTGTCGCGCGGAAACCGGTCGCGCATTCACGCGGCGTCGCGGTCCTATTCGGTGCGATACTGTGTCCGATCCGGGGAAGACTTGACTCCGTAGGCCGGGGCCGGGCGGCGGAGATCGGGTCCGCCCGGACGCGTGAGACGCAGGGTCAAGAAAAACCGCAGTGCTCGCCGCGCCGGAGGGGCCGTCACACCAGCTTCCAGAACACCAGGATCATGACCGCGTAGGCGGCGACCAGCAATCCGGCGCCGAGACGGTTCGCGCGCCGGCGTTTCTCCGGGGCCGGTGCCAGCCACCAGCGGAGGTGCTGGGCGGTCCACGGCACCAGGCGCGACGTCAGGAGCACGCTGAAGACGTTCCCGATGAACAGCGCCACCGGGAAGTCGAGGCCGAGGGTCCGGGTGAGCAGCGGCGTGCCGACCAGCAGGCCCCACAGGAAGACCGTGGGATAGAGCGTCAGCACGACGATCATGTTCATCTTCCACGCCGCGGGCGCGGGGGCGCCCTCCGGCGCGACGTCGCGGAACCATTGCTCGAAGCCGCTATGGACCATGCGGGTGTGGAATTCCGCGGTCAGCGGCGCGGCTTCCTCGATCAGCGCCTGGCGCTCGGGGGACCCGAGCCAGGCCTGCAGGTTGGCGTCGCTGTCGAAGCGCAGGATCGCGACGTAATCCTCCTGCACCCCCGGCACCGCGGGCTCGAAGCGGTAGCCCTGCAGGCCGGTCGCCCTGGACTGGGCGGCCGCGACCTTCTGCTCCCATCGGAGGTACTGCGCCTCCATCCCGGGCTTCACGCGCGTGCTGATCACGGCCGAGACCGGGGCGGTCCGGGCGGCGCTGGCGTCGTCGGTGACGATGTGGACGTCGTCGCGCCCCACCAGCATCGCGGCGGCGCCGGAGATGCGGGATTGCCGCTCGGGCGAGACCAGCCAGGCCCGGGCGTGATCCAGGCTGGCGAACCGCTGCAGGATCACCCAGTCGACCTGAAGCGGCGGGCGCGGCGGCATCAGCCGCTGCTCGATGAAGCCGGGAAACCGGGCGATCACCGCGCTGGTGTCGCCCTGCCATTGCGCGAAGGCGTCGGCGCTCTCCGGCTTGACCGTCGTCTGCGTCACGATGCTGACGCTGCTACCGACGTTCGCGCTGCCGCTGCTGGTCCTGGGCTCGCTCACGAGGCGCCACGGGTCCGCGGCGGGGCCGGGCGGGCCGGCGCGTCCGCGCCGCACGACCGTGGAACCCGCAGGCGCCCGCCCGCCGGATTCCGGGCGGGCCCGGAACGTCCGGAGTTTTCCGTCGAACGCGCGCGCGCAACTCTCTGCATAGGCCCTCCCACGGCACGGCCGGCGGCTCGACGTGATGGAATCAGGATAGGCGGGCGCGGGCGGGGGAAGTCAATCTGCGCGGAAGAGTATCGGCCGTCTCCAATGTAAATACTGTTGTCTTGTATTAACGAATGTGGATTTTAATCATCAATCGGCGAAGACAGGTCTTCGCCGGATCCAATGTCCGGACGTCCGGCACGGTCGAGCGGTGATCCGGCCGGGAAGCGGATCGACTGAGACGGATCGTCAAAAGATAAACCGCGCGGCGTCACGGCAGCCGGGACCGCAGCCAGCCGAAGAGCGTCCGACCCGGGAACCGGGCCGGCGGCATCCGGAACGTGGGTGCGGCCGCCTCCTCCGGGATCGGCCCCTCGTGGAAGCGCGCGCCGAACGACCAGAACCGGTCCTGCCGCGTGCCGATCATGCCGAGCCCCACGGGCTCGCGCGCGACGCCCGGGCGCATCCGCCCGCCCGCCCAGACCCGCTGCCAGCAGTCCCGCCGCGACAGGTCGGCGTCGCGCCAGCCCAGGCGCCCATGGCCGGCGACCGCGAAGACCCGTTCGCCGGCGAACGCCTCCGGGATCCACACCCAGGTCGAGAACACGTAGGCCCGGTCGGTGCCGAGGCCGGAGGGGTCGACCGCCCGGGTGTAGGCGCTGAGCGCCGTCGCGGCGTGCCGCCCGGCATGCCGGCGCAGGCCGCCCGGCAAGGTCATGGCCGCCCCGAAGGCGCCCGCCCCGAACGCGGTCGGCGGCGCGCCGTGCTCCAGGGCGTAGGCGCTGTCGATCAGGTGGAGCCAGGGTTCGAGATCGATCTCCCAGGCCTGCGCGGTGGGGGCGAAGCGGCGCACCCCCCCTTCGATCACCCGGTCGGCGACCCGCCGGGCCGGCTCCGGGCGCCAGTCCGGCCCGGCCTCGACGACGCGCAGCAGCGTCGAGGGGCCGTGGGCCCAGACCGCCTCGGCCAAGCGCGCGAAGTCGGAATCCGGGGCGTCGCGGTCGACCTTGCGGACCAGGATCCTCGATCCGTCGGCGAGCTCGTCCAGCATCTTGCGCTTCAGGTGGGCGAGCCGGCCGTATTCGCGCTCCACCAGCACGTCCGGGTCGATCGAGCCGGCGGGATGGCCGGTGTTCGACCAGATGTTGTAGGCCACACTGCGGCAGTAGTAGGTGCCGCCGTCGCTGATCGCGATGCGCAGGTCCCCCGGCGCGCCGAAATCCGCAAATCCGCAGCGCAGGCCGCGGATCAGGTCCTCCATCGGCGTGTAGGCGAAGCGCAGCAGGCCCGACGGCTCGACCCCGCCGTAGCGCTGCACGAAGCCGAACTCGCAATTGCCGCCCAGGCTGCGAAACCCGTGGAGCCGCTCCGAAAGCCTCGCGGCCGCCGCGTTCCTGATCCCGGTCACTGTCGTCCGCTCTGATCCCGCCGCACCCCGCCGGGACAGATCGCGGCGTCCGCCCGGTTTTGTCCAGCCCCGCCCGCGCATGGGGGCGGGGCGCGGCCGGCCCGGGAGGAGGGGCCCCCACCCGCCAGGGCCGTGGAGTCCCCTCCCCGGCCTCAGGGCGCGATCGCGGCCTCCAGGGTCTGCAGGCTCGAATCGGCGCCGATCGCGTGGCCGCTCTCGGCCAGCCAGCGCTCGGCGGTGGCACGGCCGAGGTCGCGCAGGGCGCCGATCGTCGACCAGCGGGTGTCGAGCTTGCTGATCTCGCCCCCGGCCAGCTCGCAGGGCGCCTGGAGCAGGTGGATGTTGATGTCGGCCACCGCCCGCATCCGGGCGTCCCGGGTGTCCGTCTCCCGGGCGTAGCGCTGCAATTCGGTCAGCGCCTTCAGGTCGCGCATCAGGCAGGCGTTGAAGCTGATGTCGCTGACCCGCCCGGCGATCTCGGAGGGCAGCAGGCCGATCGCGTCGGTCACGAACGGCGTCAGCTGCAGGACGATCAGGTCGGTGGCGCCGTGGCCGTTGAAGACCAGCGGCTCCAGGGCGGGGTTGGCGGCGTAGCCCCCGTCCCAGTAGCGCCGGCCGTCGATCTCCACCGGGGCGAACAGTTCCGGCAGGCACGAGGACGCCATCAGGGCCTTCAGGGTGACCTCGGGGCCGGTGAACAGCTGCGCCGCGCCGGTCAGGATGTCGGTGGCCGAGACGTAGAGCGGCACCCGCTCCTGCCGGGCCACGGTGTCGAGGTCGATGCTGGCCCGCACCACCGCCTGGAACAGGTGCATGTCGCGCAACGTCGGCAGGAATGGCGAGACGTAGGCCGAGGCCTCGCGGAACAGCGCCAGGGACCGGGCGACGAACGGGTCCAGGAAGGGGGCCACGTACGGCTCGAACGTGGTGCCGAACCCTTCGAAGCCGCGCAGGGGCGAGCGCTCGGCGGTCGCCCGCCACAGCCGCTCCAGGGCCTCCCGGCCGCCCTCGTCGCCGCCGGTGGCCAGGCCCGCCACCAGGGCCGCGCCGTTCAGCGCGCCGGCGCTGGCGCCGCTGACCGCGACGATCTCGATATGCTCCTCCAGCAGCCGGTCGATCACGCCCCAGCCGTAGGCCCCGTAGGAGCCGCCACCCTGGAGCCCGAGGGCCACGCGCGGTTTCATCTGTGTCATCGTCCCTGCCGATCCTGGGCCTGCCGATCCTGCGCCTGCCGCGCCTGAGCGGGAACGCGTCGGCGCCCGGATTGCTGCACCGCCGCGGACCGGTCCGACGCCGCAGGCTCGGGCCCGCCTCAGGCGGCCCGGGACTCCGCGTCCAGCCCCCTCCCCGGCCCCGGAGCCCGGAACCGGGCGAAGCGCAGGGCGAGCTCGGGCAGGATCGCCAGGGTGAGCAGCGTCGCGGTGACCAGGCCGCCCAGGATCACCAGCGCCATCGGGCCCTCGATCTCCCGGCCGGGCTCGCCCGCCCCCAGCGCCAGCGGCAGCAGGCCGAGGCCGGTGACCAGGGAGGTCATCAGGATCGGCACCATCCGGTCGGCGGCGCCCTCCACGGCGGTGGCCCGGTCCCAGGGGCGGCCCGCCTGCACCATCTGCTCGTAATGGGCGATCATCATCACGCTGTTGCGCAGGCTGATCCCCGACAGGGTGACGAAGCCGACGATCGAGCCCAGGGACAGCACGCCCCCGGTGAGCACGATCGCGACCACCCCGCCCAGCCCCGCGAAGGGCAGGGTCACCAGCACCAGCAGCAGGTTGGCCCCCGACCCGGTCACCACGGCGAGCAGCAGCACGATGCCGAACCCGGCGAGCGCGGCATGGGCGAGGAGGTCGGTGCGGGCCTGCGCCTGCGCCTCCGCGGCCCCCGCGAAGGCGACGTAGACGCCCTCCGGCAGGCGCACCGACCGGGCGATCTTGGCGCGCGCCGCCGCCACGAAGCCGGCCACGTCCCGGCCCTCGACACCCGCCGTCACGGTCTGGACCCGCTGGGCGCCCTGGTGCTGGACCTGGTAGCGGCCGGTGCTCTCGTAGATGTCGGCGACCTGGGACAGCCGGACGTAGCGCCCGCCCGGATTGCGCAGGGGCAGGTCGCCCAGCGCGCTGATCCGGCCGCGGGACCGGGCGTCGAGGATCACCAGCACGTTGAACACCGCGTTGCCGACATAGGTCTGGCCGACCGTGTCGCCCTGGTAGGCGGTGCGCACCGCCTCCAGCACCTCGATCGCGTCGAGGCCCCAGTGGCGCAGGTCCGCGGGGCGTAAGGAGGCGGTCACCTGCGGCAGCCCGGCCGGGGCGGCGAGCTGCACGTCCCGGGCCCCCCGCACCTCGGCGAGTTCGCGCGCCACCGCGCGGGCGGCGGCCTCGATCCGGGGCAGGTCGTCGCCGACGAGGTTGACCACCACGGGGGCGGTGTGGCCCGAGACCGTCTCCTCGATCCGCTCGGTCAGGAAGGTCTTGAGCGAGAAGGCCGCCCCCGGGAAGCCGGCCGTGAGGGCGCGGATCCCGGCTTCCGTGGCCCGCTGGGCCGCGCCGTCGAGGCCGGGTTCGAGGTCGATATGGATCTCGCTGTAATGGGTGCCGGCGGTGTCCTGCCCGGCCTCGGCCCGGCCGATCTGCGCCGCCACGGTCCGGACCCCGGGGATGGCCTTGAGGCCCGCGGTGATCAGGCCGCCCAGGCGCTCGGATTCCTGCAGGGCGGTGCCGGGGGAAGCCGCCATGTGCAGGATCAGGTGGCCCTCCTTCAGGTCGGGCAGGAAGCTGGCGCCCAGCCGCGGCACCAGGGCCAAACCGGCCAGCACCGCGAGCGCGCTCAGGGCGATCGCGGTGCGCGGCACCCGCCCGATCCAGCTGAGCAGCCCCCGGTAGGCCCCCCGGCAGAGGCGCACCACCGGCGGGTCGGCGGCCGCGGTCGCCCCGGGCCCGGCGAGCAGAAGCAGGGCGAGGGCGGGGGTCACCGTCAGCGCCACCAGCAGCGAGGCCAGCACGGCGGCGATGTAGGCGAGCGCCAGGGGGCCGAACAGGCGGCCGGCGACGCCGGTGAGCGCCAGCACCGGCAGGAACATCAGCAGCACCGCCAGGGTCGCGTACGCGACCGCGCCGCGCACCTCCAGGATGGCGTCGAACACCACCCGGGCCGCGCCGGCTTCCCAGCCCTCTGCCCGGCCCTTCGCCCGGCTCTCGCGCAGGCGCCGGGCGACGTTCTCGACGCCGATCACCGCGTCGTCCACCACCTCGCCGATGGCGAGCGCCAGCCCGCCGAGCGTCATGGTGTTGAGGCTCTCGCCCCAGGCCTGGAGGGCGAGCGCCGCGGCGATCAGCGAGAGCGGGATCGCGGCCGCGCTGATCAGGGCCGTGCGCCAGTCGGCCAGGAAGACCAGCAGGACGACCACCACCAGGGCGCCGCCCAGCAGCAGCGCCTGCAGGACGTTGCCGTTGGCGACGTCGACGAAGTTGGCCGGCCGGAACAGGTCGGCGTGCAGGCCGATTCCGGCCCGGGCCAGAGCCGGCCGCAGCTCCGCCAGGGCCGCCTCCAGCCGGCCGGTGACCGTCCTGGTGTCGACGCCGACCTGGGCGCCGACCATCAGCAGCACGCCGGGCTTGCCGTCGACCAGGGCGGCGCCGATCGCCGGCTCGGGGGCCGCCAGGATTGTGGCGACGTCGGCCAGCACCACGCTCGCCCCGCCCTCGTTGACCAGCACGGTGCGCCCCAGCGCCTCCGGGGTGAGCGACTGCCCCTCGGTGCGCAGGACCACCCGCTGGCTCGGCGTGTCCACGAAGCCGGCGCCCCGCACCCCCGTGGCCTTGCGGGCGGCCGCCAGCACGTCGTTGAGCCCGACCCGGTAGCGGATCAGGTCGTCGGGGCGGACCTGCACCTGGAGCGAACGCACGCCGCCGCCGTAGACCGAGACTTGCGCGATGCCCGGCACCGCCTGGAGGCGCAGCCGGACCGTCCAGTCGGCCAGCGTGCGCAGGTCCATGGCGCTGCGGCTGTCCGAGGTCAGCCCGATCAGCAGCACCGTCGAGGTCGAGGAGGTCAGCGCCGTCATGGCGGGCGCCATCACGCCCTGGGGCAGCCGTCCGGCCAGGGCCGCCAGCCGCTCGTTGACCCGCTGGCGCACCCGGTCGACGTCGCTGCCGGCCCGGAACGCGGCGCTGATCACCGACAGGCCCTGGATCGAGGAGGAGCGCAGGGTCTCCAGCCCGGGCAGGCCGCCCACCGCCCCCTCGATCGCCTGGGTGACCAGGACCTCGACCTGCTCCGGATCGAGGCCGGGCGCCTCGGTCTGGATCGTCACGGTGGGCGGCGCGAATTCCGGGAACACGTCGTAGCGGGCGCTGCGCAGGGCGTAGAGCCCGAACGCCAGGAGCGCGCAGGCCAGGGCCAGCACCACGCGCGGCCGGCGCACCGCGAACCCGACCAGCCCGGCCTGGGGGCCGCCCGTGAGCCGCTCAATCATCGTCGTCGCCGGAGACCCGGATCTGGCCCTTCATCTCCTCGGAGAGCAGCGCCTGGCCGCCCCTGAGCACGATCTCGCTGCCGTCGGGCAGGTCCTCGACCACGAAGGCATCGGCCGAGAGCGGCGCGTCGGCCCGGACCGGGTGGCGGACGAATCCGCCCTGCGGCACGCCCCGGTAGACCCAGGTCCCCCCCTCCCCGTGCACCACCGCGTCCTCCGGGACCAGCACCCCGGTGGCCGAGCGGGCGGCGGGCAGGAACGCCATCGTGCTCATGCCGGGCAGGAGGCCGCCCGCCCCGGAGACGAGATAGAAAAAACTCTGCCCCTGGATCCGGGGATCGGTGCGGGTCGCCGGGGAGACCAGGCGCAGGGGCACCCGGACGCTCTGCGGCGGCACCTCCGCGAAGGCCGCGTCCGGGGCCGGGTTCAGGACCTCGCCCGGCGGCAGGGTCACCTGCATCAGGAAGTCGGCGCGCTCGATCAGGCGGGTGACCAGCGGCCCGCGCTCGACGATGCCCCGGCCGAGCACCGGGCCCCATTCCTGCTGGGCGGTGGCGGCCAGGGTGCGCAGCTGCGATTCGGCGGCCGTGACGGCGGCCCGGTCGGTCAGCACGGTGGCCTCGACGGTCTCGATCTGGGCGGCCGCCATGGTGCCGGGGCCGAGGCTGCGGGCCCGTCGCGCGGCGCTGGCCGAGACCTCGGCCCGGGCCCGGGCGGTCTGGAGCCCGGCCACCGCGCCGGCATAGGCGTTGGTCAGCTCGGTGACCCGGGCGAGGTCGAGGACGCTGCCATAGGCGGTCAGCTCCTGGCGGTGGGGTTTGGCCGGCAGGATGGCGGTCTCGAGGCCGACCCGGGCGCGCTCCTCCGGGGTGAGCCGCACGATCGCGCGGCCATCCTCGACGGCGACCCGCGCATTCGCCTTCGGCTCCGGGGCGGCGGGCGCGGCGGGCAGGAAAGGGGTGACGAGGCCGTCCCAGGCGGCGAGCAGGGGCGCGCCCCGCTGGCGCAGGTCCGGCCCGGAGAGGGCGACGAGGCCGAGGACGCTCGCCAGGGCCAGCCCTGCCAGCAGCACGCGCCGCCGTCGCATCCCGTTCCCTCCGCAAGCGCCAACCCCGGGCGACCCCGGCAGCGATTGCCACTTTTGCCCGGTTTCTTCGTCCGAATCTACCTGAACTTGAGCGCGGGCGCCGGATGGCGGCTCAGGTCTCCAGGGGCACGTCGAGCCGGAAGCAGGCGCCCTGCCCCGCCTGCGGCACCGTCAGGGTGCCGCCGAGCTGCCGGGTCAGGCTGCCGACCACCCGCATGCCGAGGCTCTTCGAGGCGCGGCCGATCTCGAAATCCGCCGGCAGCCCGACGCCGTCGTCGGCGACCTCGACCACCAGGGTGTCGAGCTCGCGCTCGGCCCGGACCCGGATCGCGCCGCCGTCCGGATGGGTCTCGGGCGGGTAGGCGTATTTGAGCGCGTTGGTGACGAGCTCGTTGACCAGGAGCCCGATCGGGATCGCCCGGTCCGCCGAGATCCGCTGTGGTACCGCCGTGCAGGTGAGGCGCAGGCCCGGCGCGCCGCTGTCGAGATTGGCCACCAGCTTCTCCAGGAACGGCGCGAGGTCGAGCTCCCCGGGCACGCCCTCCCCGTCCCCGGCCTTCTCGCCGGCCCGGTCGTCCTGGCGCCAGAGCTGGTCGTGGACGCCGGCGATCGCCTCGACGCGGCTTCGCGCATCCGACAGGGCCGCCTGCACGGCGGGCTCCGCCTCGGCAGCGCGGGCCTGGAGGGCGAGCAGGCTCGCCACGATGGCGAGGCTGTTCTTGACCCGGTGGCTCATCTCGCGGGCGAGCAGGTCCTGCCGGGCGAGAGCTGCGCGCAGCAGGCTCTCGGTGCGCTGGCGCTCGATGGCGCCGCCGAGCAGGTTAGCGAAGCCCTGCATGAAGGCGATGTCGGCCTCCTCGAACATGCCCTCGCGGGTGTCGTCCACCTCCAGCACCCCGAAGGCGCCGTCCCGGTTCTCGATCAGCACGTTGATCGCCCGGCGGATGCCGTGATCGGCCATGAGCTGGGGCGTGCGGAACCGGGTCTCCTCGGCCAGGTGGTTCGAGATCACCGGCCGGCCGGTCTTGAGGGCGAAGCCCGCCGGGGAGGCGAGGTCGGCCCCGACCCGGGCCTGCCCGATCACGTCCGGCCCCCAGCCGACGCCGGCGCGCACCAGCAGCGTGTCCTCGCCGCGGCGGTATTCCAGCGCCTTGCAGAACTCCGCGCCCATCCCCTGGGCGCACAGCTCCGCGGCCCGCTGCAGCAGGTGGTCGACATCGGTGCCGCGCAGGGCCTCGACCCCGAACGCGGACAGGATCACCTGCTGGCGCAGGCGGTAGCCGAGATCGGGGGGCGCGAGGCCGGGCGCGGCGGGATCCGCCGGCGCGTCGGGGCTGAGTTCCACTTCGGTCTGGTCGCCTGTCGCAGTCATGAGGGCGGCAGAGTAGCAGGAAGCGCGGCCCGGGGCGAAGCCGGCTTGTCGGTCCGGCCACGCTTCGCCGGCGCCCCCGTCGTCGCACCGGATCGTCGCACCGGATCGTCGCACCCCTTGCCGCCCCCGGACCCCGCCGGCGCCGGGCGGCGTTCCGTCAGTCCCGCCCGTCTCGAAGGATGGCACCATGGCCGACGATGTGAACGGACTCTCCGACAAGGCGCTCTCGATCTTCGCCTTCGCGGCCTATCACCGCCTGGTCAGCGGCGAGCGGGTCACCTCGGTCATCCGCAAGGACGGCGCCGGCCACGAGGCCGACCCGGTGGGCGTGAAGGAGCTGGAGGAGCGCGGCCTCGTCACCGCCGGCGAGACCGACATCGACCTCGGCGACACCGCCCAGGCGACCGTGGAGGCGATGGTCGCGGCTTTGCGCGGGGAAGTCGGGCGCTGAAGGGCTACGGCTCCTCCGGCGATGCGAAGCGGTCCGCGAGATCGCGGCGGCTGTGCAGGATGTTGATCACTTCGAGCACGTCGTCGCGGACCCGGAAATAGATCACGTAATTTCGGTGCGGAAAGCTGCGGATATCGGGTCTCAGATCCGGTCTGGGACGCCCCAGCGTTCAGGGCAACGCCGCGAACTTATGACAATGCGCACGCAGGCTGGCCACCACCTTGCGGCCGGTCGCGCGACTGCCGCTGGCTTCCGTGACGCGAACGAGGATGTCGACGAGATCCGCCTGCGCAGCGGCCAAGAAGACGACGCGTCTCATTCCCCGAAGCCGCGCGCCTCCAACGCGCGATCCGCGGCGTCCAGAGCCGCATCGATCTCGGCCTCGCTGACCTGACCGCCGGCCGCAATGGAGGCGTCGAGGGTCTCGCGCAGGGCTTGTAGCCGGGCTTCACGCTCCGCGACCAAGCGCAGCCCCTCCCGCACCACATCGTTCGCCGAGCCGTAGCGGCCCTCGCGAATGACGCGCTCGATGAAGCCCTGCCAGCGATCCTCGACGCAGACGTCCATGGCGCCACCCTCCTCAGGATACCCGGCAGGATACCAGAGATCGCGCCGTCCGGGGTACCCCGTCGCGCCCGGGCCTGCGGCATCCCGGCCGTGGAAGCCCGGGAACGCCCCCGCCCCCGGCGGCCTTCTCCCGCACCAGACGATGGAGCGCGCGGATGAGCAAGGCGGACGTGAAGGCCGGGGACGACGTGACCTACACGTGGGGCAAGGGCTCCGTCGAAGGCGAAGTGACCAAGGTCCACACCAAGGACGTCGAGAAGACGATCAAGGGCAACACGGTCAAGCGCGCGGCCTCGAAGGACGAGCCCGCCGTGGAGATCGAGACCGCCAAGGGCAAGACGGTCCTGAAGTCCGTCTCCGAGGTCACGGTCAAGTAAGCCGATCCGCGCAGGCGCCCCGCGGTGTGAGGTGGCGCACATGATCCCCGCCCCGGGCCTCGCCGGGGGCGGGCTCCCGGCTATCTGTAACGGTTCCAGCCTTTGCCAGCCGGGACCCAGCATGAATATTCCCCTCCGGCTTACCCTGAACGGGCAAGCCCGCGAGATCGCCCTCGACGATCCGCGCGTCACCCTCCTCGACCTCCTGCGCGAGCGGCTCGGCCTGACGGGCGCCAAGAAGGGCTGCGACCGCGGCCAGTGCGGCGCCTGCACGGTGCTGGTGGACGGGCGGCGGATCAATGCCTGCCTCACCCTCGCCGTGAGCCTCGACGGGGCCGAGATCCTGACCATCGAGGGTCTGGCCGAGGGCGATCGGCTGCATCCGGTCCAGGCGGCCTTCATCGCCCATGACGGCTTCCAGTGCGGCTTCTGCACCCCGGGCCAGATCATGAGCGCTGTCGGACTGATCCGCGAGGGCCAGGCCGGCACCGATCCCGAGCGCATCCGCGAGGGCATGAGCGGCAACCTCTGCCGCTGCGGCGCCTATGCCGGCATCCTCGACGCGGTGCAGGAGGCGTCGCGCCCCACCGGACAGGTCGAGCATCGGGAGGACGCGGCGTGAGGAACTTCGACTACATCCGCCCCGCGAGCCTGCCGGAGGCCGTCGCGGCCGGGCAGCTTCCCGACACCGCCTATCTCGCCGCCGGCACCAACCTGGTCGACCTGATGAAGGGCGGCGTCACCGCCCCCGCCCGGATCGTCGACATCACCCGGCTGCCGGGTCTCTCCAGCATCGAGCCCCTGCCGGACGGCGGCACCCGGATCGGCGCCCTCGTGCGCAACAGCGACCTCGCCTACGACCCGAGGATCGAAAAAACCTACCCGATGGTGGCCGAGGCCCTGCTGGCCGGCGCCTCGGCGCAGCTGCGCAACGCCGCCACCGTGGGCGGCAACCTGATGCAGCGCACCCGCTGCCCGTTCTTCACCGACGCGGTCTCGCCTTGCAACAAGCGCGAGCCCGGCTCCGGCTGCGCGGCTTTGGGGCACGCCACCCGGATCCACGCCGTCCAGGGCTGGAGCGAGCACTGCATCGCCACCAACCCGTCCGATTTCTGCGTGCCGCTCGCCGCCCTCGACGCGGTGGTCGAGATCGCCGGGCCGGACGGCGCCCGGGAGGTGCCGCTGACCGCGTTCCACACTCTCCCCGGCGACCATCCGGAGCACGAGACGGCGCTGCGCCCGGCCGAGCTGATCACCGCGGTGCGGCTGCCCCCCGAGGCGGCGTCGTTCCAGGGCAACGCCCGCTACCTCAAGGTCCGCGACCGCACCTCCTACGCGTTCGCGGTGGTCTCGGCCGCCGCCGCCCTCACGCTCGACGGCCAAAAGATCGGCCGAGCCCGGCTCGCCTTCGGCGGGCTGGCGCTCAAGCCCTGGCGGGTCGAGGCGGCCGAGGCGGCGCTCGCCGGCCAGGCGCCCTCCCCCGAGGCCTACGCCCGGGCCGCCGCCCTGGCCCTCGACGGCGCCAAGCCCACCGGCGAGGCCAACGCCTTCAAGATCGAACTCGCCCGCCGCGTCGCGGTCCGGGCGCTGACGCTGGCGGCCGCCGGGACGCCCGCGCGGATCCCGGCGCTTCCCGCCTCCCCGTTCGGCATCGTCTGAGGACAGACCGCATGACCGCGACCGCCACACCCCAGACCTCCGCCGCCGGCACCCGCCACGGCTCCAGCATCGGCCAGCCGCTGACCCGGCGGGACGGCCCGCTCAAGGTGACCGGCCAGGCAAGGTTCTCCGCCGACAACCTGCCCCCCGGCACGCTGCACGCGGCGCTCTGCGTCGCCCGGATCGCCAAGGGCCGGGTCACCGGCCTGAACCGGTCCGCTGCCGAGGCCCATCCCGGCGTCGTCGCGGTGATGACCCCGGAGAACGCCCCGAAACTCGCCCAGGACCCGGACGCCAAGGCCGGGCCGTTCATCTTCCGCCTGGACCTGCTGCAGAACGACCGGGTCCGCTACGCCAACCAGCCGATCGCCGTGGTGATCGCCGAGACCCTGGAGGCCGCCACCGAGGGCGCGCGCCTGCTGGCGCCGACCTACGCGAGCGAGACGCCGCGCATCGGCCTCGATTCCGGCGAGGTATTCACCCCGGATTCGGTGGGCGTCGGCGCGGCCCCGTCCGAGAGCGACGGCGACGTCGAGGCGGGCCTGGCATCCGCGTCGCGCACCATCGCGGCCACCTACGAGACCCCGGCCCAGTACCACAACGCCATGGAGCCCCACGCGGCCCTGGCCCAGTGGGACGGCGACCGGCTGACCCTGCACATGCCGACCCAGGGGCTGGCGATCTCGCAAGGCCGGCTCGCCGGGCTGTTCGGGATCAAGCCCGACGACATCCACATCGAGAGCCCCTATCTCGGCGGCGGCTTCGGCTCGAAGGGCGTGCCCTCGGGGCCGCAGGTGCTCGCCTGCATGGCGGCCCGGATGGTCGGGCGGCCGGTCAAGCTGGTGCCGACCCGCTCCCAGATGTACGGCCCGATGGGCCATCGCGGCCCGACCCGGCAGACGCTCCGCCTCGGCACCGACGCGGCCGGCAAGCTCACGGCGCTCGACCACCACATCCTCACCGCCTCCTCGAGCTTCGACGACTTCTTCGAGCCGGCCGGCCGGGCGACCAGCACCCTCTACGCCAGCCCGGCCATCGCGATCCGGCACGAGGCGGTGCGGCTCGACACCGGCACGCCCCTGTTCATGCGTGCCCCGGGCGAGGCCACCGGCAGCGTCGCCCTCGAGAGCGCGCTGGACGAGATGGCGCACGAACTCGGCATGGACCCGCTGGAGTTCCGGCTCGCCAACTACGCCGAGGTCGAGCCGATCACCGGCAAGCCGTTCTCGTCCAAGGCCCTGCGCGCGTGCTACCAGCGCGGCGCCGAGGCGTTCGGCTGGGCCGGACGCCCGCTCCAGCCCCGTCAGACCCGGGACAAGGACGGCTTTTTGGTCGGCATCGGCATGGGCACCGCCACCTTCCCGGCCCTGATCTTCGAAGGCATGGCGCGGGCCGAGATCCGCGCCGACGGCACCGGCACGGTGGAGCTCGGGGCGATCGACATGGGCCAGGGCGCCTGGACCGCGCTCGCCCAGATCGCCGCCGACGGGCTCGGGATCGGCATGGAGGCCCTCACCTTCCGGATGGGGTCGTCCGATCTTCCGAATGCCGGCATCGCGGGCGGCTCCGGCCACACCGCCACGGCCGGCAACGCGATCCACGCCGCCGCCCAGGACGTGATCGCCCAGCTGGCCAAGCTCGCCACCGACGACCCCGCCTCCCCGCTTTACGGCGCCGGCAATGCCGGCGTCGCCGCGGCGGGCGGGCGCCTGACCCGGCAGGACGATTCGAGCCGGAGCGAGTCCTTCGCCGACATCCTCAAGCGGGCCGGGCGGGCCAGCATCGAGGGCCAGGGCAAGGCCGGAGCCGACCCGGCGGCCCAAAAGTCCTACGCGATGCACGCCCACGGGGCGGTCTTCGCCGAGGTGCGGGTCGATCCTGACTTGGGCCAGATCCGGGTCAGCCGGCTGGTCGGCGCCTTCGCAGCCGGCCGGGTGATCAACCCGCGGCTGGTCCAGAGCCAGTATTACGGCGGCATGATCTGGGGCCTGTCCTTCGCCCTGCACGAGCGGGCCGAGATGGACCCGCGCACCGGCCGCTTCCTCAACGACAACCTGGCCGAGTACCACCTGCCGGTGAACGCCGACATCCCGGCCATGGAGGCGATCCTGGTCCACGAGGAGGATTCCGTGGTGAACGCGTTGGGGGTGAAGGGCGTCGGCGAGATCGGCATCACCGGCACGGTGGGCGCCATCGCCAACGCGGTCTGGCACGCCACCGGCGTGCGAGTGCGCGAGATGCCGATCACCCTGGACAAGCTTTTGGGGTGATTCCGGCGGGCGGCACCCCGTAAGGGTCCCGCCCGCGGGGCTATGACGTTCGCCCATCTCTCTTGCTCTGCCACCATTAAGGTGGCATTCGGCGGTTATGGAGAAGCGGCGTCCAACCTACGACCTCCAAGCCATCAAGGTCGCGCTGGGAGCGACAGATACCCTTGCGATGACGACGACGGCGCTCCGCAACGCATTCTCATTGGGGTTCGATCGAGCAGGTGTCGTCGAAACGATCGCTGGGATCGAACGCGACATGTTCTTCAAGTCGATGACGACCCATGCTGATCATCGTGTCTGGCAGGATGTCTATCATGTCCCCGCTCGAGGCCTGACGCTCTACGTGAAATTCCAGGCCGATGTCGTGACCGAGTTCACCGTCATGTCATTCAAGGAGAAATGAGCATGGCTATCGAGACGGCTCTACCGGGAACGATGGTCTCGCCCGAGACTGGAGAGATCCTTCGCCGGGGCGTGCGCCTCTTCACTGTCGCCTACAGGGGACGGACTCGGACCGTCGATCTGCCGGGCTATTATCCAGACGGAGATGGTGCGGGTGTCCATGTCGGACAGGACATGGCGGTGACGGATGCGGCTTTGCGAGCGCTTAAGGAGGAGGTGGAAGGTCTGCCCTCCCCCGCGACGATCCGGCGGGTGCGCAAGAAGTTGCGCCTCTCCCAGCGCGAGGCGGGCAGCCTGCTGAAGGTCGGGGAATCGGCCTTCGACAAATATGAGCGCGGCTTGGTCGAGCCGAGCGGCCCAACCAGCCAGTTGTTGCGCCTCCTCGATCGGCATCCCGAGCTTGCCGAAGAACTTCGTCAGGACGTCGTCTGAGACAGCATATCCCGATCGCGCCACGGTTTGCGGCTTGCTGGCCGTGGAGTCATCATCGGGTGCTCCCACCCGGCAAGGTCACAGAAGTATCGTAGCCGGCAAACCTGGATAGGGTGCCGATCATGATGACACAGATCGTAACGGAATGCCTGACAGGCCTGTTCCGCACGATCTTGTTGCCGGTCGCTGGGGCGCTGACCGTCGTTGCCATGATCCTTGCCCCCTGATTCAGACGCCGCGCGCGACGCGATCCTGAACGCCCTCACAATCACCGCAGCGGGGATCGCGGCTGAGGGTGCCGTGCTCGGCTCGGCCGTTGCGCTCCGCTGGCTCGACGCCCGGCGCACCGCGATCTGAGGACGGCAGGCGCAGCCGCTCGGCTGTGCCTCTTCCCTCCCCCGCTCAGGCCGCGATCGGCTCCGACCCGGCCAAGCGTGCCGAAGTCGGGGAAGACCGTCTGCGCGGCGCCGGTCACCTCGAACGGCTGACCGGCCGGAGATAGGCATTCCCCGCCGTCCACCACTGGATGCGGCGGGCGTTGGCGGCGAGAGCATCGTTCCGGTTCCGATTCTTGAAACGATGCTCGTGTTGCCGGGGCGCATGCGCGTGTCGGGTCGCCGAGCGGGGACAGGATTGCGCAGCGGGGGACATGCCGTCGGACAGCGCGAACGAACCCGACATGGCGGCCCATACCGGGACGGATGATCCACAGGAGCCGGCCAGGCTGGCCTCACATAAAAATCAGACAAATGATCCGGTCTGACACGGCCCGTCGGCGATCGTCGGCGCTGACGCAGGTGACAGCACGGGCGCGTTCGGCTATCCAACCTTCCGCGCATATGTCATACATATGCCGACCGATCGTCCTGAAGAGGCGGCGGCTGCATTCGAACGGGGGGACGTCGATGAGAGGCACCATTTCCATCAAGGCCATGATCGCGGGCGCGATGCTGGCATGGGTCGGCGGGGCCGAGGCCGCCTCGCTGACCGTCGGGTTCTCGCAGATCGGTTCCGAATCCGGCTGGCGCGCCGCCGAGACGACGGTGACCAAGGACGAGGCCAAGAAGCGCGGCATCACGGTCAAGATCGCCGACGCGCAGCAGAAGCAGGAGAACCAGATCAAGGCGATCCGGTCCTTCGTGGCGCAGGGGGTCGACGCGATCCTGCTCGCCCCCGTGGTCGCCACCGGCTGGGATTCCGTGCTTAAGGAAGCCCGCGACGCGAAGATCCCGGTGATCCTGCTCGACCGCGACATCGATCCCGCCGGCAAGGACCTCTACCTGACCGCCGTCACCTCCGACAGCGTCGAGGAGGGCCGGGTCGCCGGCGCGTGGCTGGCCAAGACGGTCGGCGAGAAGCCCTGCAACGTGGTCGAACTCCAGGGCACGGTCGGCGCCAGCGTCGCCACCAACCGCAAGAAGGGCTTTGACGCCGCCCTCGCGCCCCACGCCAACCTGAAGCTCGTGCGCAGCCAGACCGGCGACTTCACCCGGGCCAAGGGCAAGGAGGTGATGGAGAGCTTCATCAAGGCCGAGGGCGGCCGCTCGATCTGCGCGGTCTACGCCCACAACGACGACATGATGGTCGGCGCCATCCAGGCGATGAAGGAGGCCGGCCTGAAGCCCGGCAAGGAGATCCTGACGGTCTCGATCGACGCGGTCCCCGACATCTTCAAGGCGATCGCCGCGGGCGAGGCCAACGCCACCGTGGAGCTCACCCCCGACATGGCCGGCCCCGCCTTCGACGTGCTGAAAGCCTACAAGGAGAAGGGCACCGTCCCGCCCAAGTGGATCCAGACCGAGTCGAAGCTCTACACGGCCGCGGACGACCCGATGAAGGTCTACAACAGCAAGAAGAACCTCGGCTACTGACGCGACCCCGACCGCTGCGATCGCATCGTGCCCGATTCCGTCCTGCTCAGCGTCCGCGGGCTCTCGAAGAGCTTCGCCGGGCACCAGGCCCTCGCAGGGGTCGACTTCACCTTGCGCCGGGGAGAGATCCACGCCCTCCTCGGCGAGAACGGCGCCGGCAAGTCCACCTTCATCAAGACGCTCACCGGCGTCGTCCGGCGCGATGCCGGCGAGGTTTGGCTCGACGGCGCGCCGATTGCCCCGCGCTCGGCGGAAGCCGCGTCCCGGGCCGGCATCGCCACGGTCTACCAGGAGGTCGGCCTGCTGCCGAACCTCACCGTGGCGCAGAACCTGTTCCTGGGCCGCGAGCCGACCCGGTTCGGCCTCGTGCGCACTCGCGAGATGCGCCACCGCGCCACCGCGCTGCTCGCGGATTTCGGCCTGTCGATCGATGTCGGCGCGCCGCTCGGCCGCTATCCGGTGGCGGTGCAGCACCTCGTGGCGATCGCCCGGGCGGTGGATCTCTCGGCCCGGGCCCTGATCCTCGACGAGCCGACCGCGAGCCTCGACACCCACGAGGTCACGGTGCTGTTCGGCGTGATGCGCCGCCTCGCCGGGCGGGGGATCGGCATCGTCTTCGTGACCCACTTCCTGGAGCAGGTCTACGCGATCACCGACCGCATCACGGTCCTGCGCAACGGCCGGCTGGTGACGGAGCGCGAGACCGCGCGCTTCCCGCGCCTCGAGCTCGTGCACACGATGCTGGGCCACGACCTCGCCGAGACCGAGGCGCGGGCGGAGCCGGCGGACCGGTCGTCACAGAAAAAATCCGGCACGCCGGTCCTGAAGGCCGAGGGTCTCGGCAAGGCCGGCTACCTCCAGCCCATCGACCTCACGGTGGGCAGCGGCGAGGTGGTCGGCCTCGCGGGCCTCCTCGGCTCCGGGCGGACCGAGACCGCCCGCCTGCTGTTCGGCGCCGAGCGGGCCGATCGCGGACGCATCCTGCTCGACGGCGAGCCGGTCCGGATCGCCGGACCCC
Organism: Methylobacterium mesophilicum; assembly: GCF_022179445.1. Lineage (GTDB taxonomy): Bacteria > Pseudomonadota > Alphaproteobacteria > Rhizobiales > Beijerinckiaceae > Methylobacterium > Methylobacterium mesophilicum. Next base: position 43,892 of record NZ_BPQU01000030.1, read on the forward strand.
GGGACGCCCTGCGCCACCGGTTCGGCTACTGCCCGGAGGAGCGCAAGACCGAGGGCATCGTCGCCGACCTGACGGTGCGGGAGAACATCGTGCTGGCCCTCCAGGCCCGGCGCGGCCCGTTCCGGCCCCTGGGCCGTGCGGCCCAGGACAAGATCGCCCGCGCCTTCATCGCGATGCTCGACATCCGCCCGCCCGATCCGGAGCGGCCGATCGGGCTCCTGTCCGGGGGCAACCAGCAGAAGGCGCTGCTGGCGCGCTGGCTCGCCACCGAGCCGCGCCTGCTGATCCTCGACGAGCCGACCCGGGGCATCGATGTCGGGGCCCATGCGGAGATCATCCGGCTGATCCGCCGGCTCTGCGACGAGGGGCTCGCCCTCCTGGTGATCTCCTCGGAGCTGGAGGAAATCGTGACCTATTCCGACCGGGTGATCGTGATGCGCGACCGGGCCCAGGTGGCCGAACTCGCCGGCCGCGCGGTCGACCTCACCGCCATCCTCCGGGCGATCGCCGCCGAGGCGGCATCCGCACCGGTTTTGGAACCCGCCTGATGCGCGCCCTTCGCTCCGGAGCGCCCCAGCTCCTCGCCTTCGCGGCCGTGCTCCTGGCCGACCGCCTCGCCTCGCCGCAATTCCTCGCGGTGCATCTCCAGGACGGGCGCCTGTTCGGCAGCCTGATCGACGTGTTCAACCGCGGCGCGCCGGTGGCGCTGCTGTCGCTCGGCATGGTGCTGGTGGTCGCCACCGGCGGCATCGACCTGTCGGTGGGCGCCGTGATGGCGATCGCCGGGGCGGTCGCGGCGAGCCTGGCCGACAGCTACCCCCTGCCGGTGGTGCTCGCCGCCGCCCTCGGCACCGGGCTCGCCTGCGGCCTGTGGAACGGGTTCCTGGTGGCGAGCCTGCGGATCCAGCCGATCGTCGCCACCCTGATCCTGATGGTCGCCGGCCGGGGCATCGCCCAGCTGATCACCGAGGGGCGCATCGTCACCTTCGCGTCCTCCGAGCTGGCCTTCCTGGGCGGGGGCGCCCTGCTCGGCGTGCCGATGCCGGTGGTGCTGGTCCTCGCCATGCTGCTCCTGACGCTCGCCCTGGTGCGCGGCTCGGCGCTCGGCCTGATGATCGAGGCCACCGGCGGCAACGCCCGCGCCAGCGCGCTCGCCGGCATCGACACCCGGTCGGTGACGGTGGCGGTCTACGCCTGGAGCGGCCTCTGCGCGGCGCTGGCCGGCGTGGTCGCGGCGGCCGACATCCTGGGGGCGGATGCCAACAATGCCGGGCTGTGGCTGGAGCTCGACGCGATCCTGGCCGTGGTGGTGGCCGGCTCGTCCCTGCTCGGTGGGCGGTTCAGCCTGTGGCTGGCGGTCCTCGGGGCCTTCATCATCCAGGCGATGAACACCGGAATCCTGCTCTCCGGCCTGCCGCCGGAATTGAACCTCGTGGTCAAGGCCGCGGTGGTGCTGGCGGTGCTCCTCGTCCAGTCGCCCCGCCTGTCGGGCCTCACCCTGCTGCTGCGGAAGCCGTGATGAGCCGCAACCTCCCGGTCCTGGTCGCCGCGCTCCTGTTCGCGGCCGGCTACGTCCTCTGCGCCACGCAGTTCCCCGCCTTCCTGACCACCCGGGTCGTCGGCAACCTACTCACCGACAGCGCCTTCCTGGGCATCGTCGCGGTCGGCACGACCTTCGTGATCATCGCCGGCGGCATCGACCTCTCGGTCGGCTCGGTGGTCGGCTTCACCACGGTGTTCCTGGCGCTGGCCATCGACCGCTGGGGGATCCCGCCGCTGGCCGCCTTCGGGCTCGTGCTCTTGGCCGCCGTCCTGTTCGGCGCCGCGATGGGGGCGCTGATCCACGTCTTCGAGATGCCGCCCTTCATCGTGACGCTGGCTGGCATGTTCCTGGCCCGGGGCGCCGGGTTCCTGCTCTCCACCGAGTCGGTCCCGATCAACGCGTCGCTCTACAGCGCGGTCGCCGACCTGTCCCTGAGCCTGCCCGGCGGCGGGCGCCTGACCCTGACGGCGGGGGTGATGCTGGCGGTGTTCCTGCTGGGCGGGGTGCTGCTCCACGCCACGCGCTTCGGCGCCACCGTCTACGCGCTGGGCGGCAGCCGCCACACCACGGGGCTGATGGGCGTGCGGGTCGGCCGCAACACGATCGCGATCTACGCCCTGTCGAGCCTGCTCGCGGCGCTCGCCGGCATCGTGTTCTCGCTGGATACCGCCTCGGGCACCCCGCTCTCGGCGGTGGGCGTCGAGCTCGACGCCATCGCCGCCGTGGTGATCGGCGGCACGCTGCTCACCGGCGGCCAGGGCGGCATCCTGGGCACGTTCCTGGGCGTGCTGATCGGCGGCCTGATCCAGACCGCCATCACCTTCGACGGCACCCTGTCGAGCTGGTGGACCAAGATCGCCACCGGCCTGCTGCTCTTCGCCTTCATCGCCCTGCAGCAGGGCTCGGTAGCCCTCGCCGGGCGCCCCGGCCGGGCCGCCCGCCCCCGCCCGGAACAGCCGGTCGGCCGGCCGGTCGAAGCCCGCCCCTGACAGGGGCGGATCTTTTTGGCAAAGTCGGCGACCACCTTTCGGATGGATGCCCTATGATCCCCGCCCGCGCGGCCGCCCCCTCGGCTGCCCCCTTGCCGCGCGACGGAGGACAGGACCGGCATGCCCCTCACCAGCGATCTCCGCGGCGTCGTGCCGATCGCCCCGACGCCGTTCCACCCGGACGGCCGGATCGACGCGGTCTCCCTCGACCGGATGACGGATTTTTTCGGGGCTTCGGGGGTCGATGGCTTGACGATCCTCGGCCAGCTCGGCGAGGCCGGCAAGCTCGACCATGAAGAAGGGCTCGCCGTCGCGAAGCAGGTCCTCGGGCGCACCCGGCTGCCGGTGATCGTCGGCGTCACGGCGCCGGGCTTCGCGGCCATGCGGGCGCTCGCCCGCGAGGTGATGGCGATGGGCGCGGCCGGCGTGATGATCGCGCCGCCCAACACCCTGCGCACCGACGACCAGGTGGTCGGCTATTACCGCAACGCCGCCGAGGCGATCGGGCCGGACGTGCCCTTCGTGCTCCAGGACTATCCCCTCACCTTCTCGGTCCAGATGACGCCGGCAGTGATCCGCCGGATCGTGTCCGAGAATCCCTCCTGCGTGATGCTCAAGCACGAGGACTGGCCGGGGCTGGAGAAGATCTCGACGCTGCGGGGCTTCGAGGCGGACGGCTCGATGCGCCACATCGCGATCCTGGTCGGCAATGGCGGCCTGTTCCTGGACTTCGAGACCGAGCGCGGCGCCGACGGGGCCAACACCGGCTACGCCTTCCCGGAGATGCTGGTCGACGTGGTCCGCCTCGGCCGGGCGGGGGAGCGCGACGCCGCCCACGACCTGTTCGACGCCCACCTGCCCTACCTGCGCTACGAGCAGCAGCAGGGCCCGCTGGGGCTCGCGGTGCGCAAATACGTGTTCCAGCGCCGGGGGATTTTCTCGTCCGACGCCCAGCGCAAGCCGTCCCAGGCGCTCACCCCGCGGGCCAAGGCCGAAATCGAGTACCTGCTGGCCCGCCTCGCCCGCACGGATGCGCGAGCGAAACTCCTGGATTCACAAGGTCTGTGACCTTGTGCGGGTGCAGGGCAGCGCCCTGCTTCATCGGGGCTCCGCCCCGATACCCCGCCAAAGGGCTGAGCCCTTTGGAATCTCCGCTCAGTCGAGCCGGTAGGCGATGACCGAGTCGCCCGGCGTGGTGCCGAGCGAGCCGTGGCCGCCGGCGGCGATCACCACGTATTGCTTGCCGTCCTTGCCCCGGTAGGTCATCGGCGTCGCCTGGCCGCCCGCGGGCAGCGTCATGGACCAGAGGGTCTCGCCGGTCTGCATGTCGTAGCCGCGGATCAGGTCGTCCAGGGCGGCCCCCGCGAAGGCGACCCCGCCGGCCGTGGTCAGGGTGCCGCCATGGGCCAGCATGCCCATCTCGAACGGGATCGGGAAGGTCACGCCGGCGACCTTCTGGCCGGCCACGGTGCCGTTGCGGTGTTTCCACACGGTGGTGCCGTCCGCGAGGTTCACCCCGACCCGCATGCCCCAGGGCGGCGCGTTGCAGGGCACGCCGAGCGCCGAGCGCATGTGGGCGATCGACACCGCGTAGGGGCCGCCGAGATTCTCGTTGCCGGGCTTCGAATCCGGATCGGTGGAGAACAGGCGCTTGTTCGGCTCGGCCTCCGGACGCCGATGCAGCTGGTAGATGTAGGGCAGGTATTGCGGCGTCGCGATCATCCAGTGGTTGACCGGATCGACGGCCACGGAGCCCCAGTTGAACACCCCGATATTGCCCGGCCACACGATCGAGCCGCCCGAGGCCTGGGGCGGCGTGAACGGGTTGCCGTCGTAGCGGTTCGACCGGAACGCGATGCGGCACTGGATCTGGTCGAACGGCGTCGTGCCCCACATGGCGGCCTCGGTCAGCGGCGCCGGGGTGAAGCGCAGCGCCGACATCGGCTGGGTCGCCGCAAGCGTCTCGCCCGGGATGTCGGTCTCGGTGGAGACCTTGACCTGCTCCACCGGGGCGAACGGCGCGCCGGTGCGGCGGTCCAGCACCCAGACGTTGCCGATCTTGGTCGGGATCAGGATCGCCGGCACCGCGGCCCCCTTGTGCGGCAGGGTCAGCAGCACCGGCTGGGACGGGTTGTCCCGGTCCCACAGGTCGTGCGCCGCGGTCTGGAATTTCCAGATCAGCCGGCCGGTCTTCAGGTCGAGGGCCGCCAGGGCGTCGATGAAGGCCTCGTCGTCCTTGGAGCGGGACACGCCGACCTGGTCGGGGGACCGGTTGCCGAACGGCACGTAGACCTGGCCCAGGCCCTCGTCCGCCGCGAGCTGGGTCCAGGCCACCGCAGAGTTCGGCTCGTAGAGTTCGCCGGCCTTGAGCGGCGCGGTGTCGTCGGGCTTGCCGGCGTCGAACTTCCACACGATCGCGCCGGTGCGCACGTCGTAGGCGCGGATCGCCCCCGACGGGTTGGTCTCGTAGTAGTTGTCGGCGATGGCGCTGCCGAGGATCACCAGGTCCCGGGTCACCAGCGGCGCCGAGGTCTCCTGGTAGGTGGCCCGCTGCAGGCCCGGCATCTGCGCCTTCAGGTCCACCGCGCCGTCGGTGCCGAAACTCTTGCAGGGCGCGCCGGTGTCGGCGTTCAGGGCGTAGAGCTTGGCGTCCACCGAGGTCGCGATGATCCGGCGCGGGCATTCGGCGATGGCGGCCTGGGCGGCCTGGACGGCTGCGGGGTCGGCCTCGGCCGGCGCCACGAAGCCGGTCGAGTCGTTGTAGGACACGCCGCGGCAGGTCTGGTGCTGGTACTGGGCGTCCCGCAGCATCCTGGGATCGAAGGACCAGACCACGCGGCCGGTCTCCGGCTCCAGGGCCCGGACGATGCTGTGCGGGGTGCAGAAATACAGCAGCCCGTTCACTTTGATCGGCGTCGCCTCGAAAGTGTATTCCTTCGAATCCTTGGCGTCGCCCTCGCGCAGGTCGCCGGTATGGTGCTCCCAGGCGACCTTGAGGCCGCGGACGTTGCCGGTGTCGATGTCCTTCAGCGCCGAGTAGCGCTGGCCGAGATTGGTGCCGCCGTAGGCGACCCAGTCGTCGGCCGGATAGGCGACGCCGCTCGGATCGACCGCGGCGTTCCCGGCCTGGGCGACCTTCGGCAGGCTGCCCTTCGTGTCCACCGGATCGACGAACCACGCCGCGCCGCTCGCGGCGACGAGGAGCGCCACGACGGCGCGCAACGCCAGCGGCCCGTTGCCCAGGCCCGGCGCCCAGGGGCTTGTCGGCGCGTTCCGCAGGCCGCCGGGCACGAACGGCAGGGACAGCAGCAGGCCGAGGAACAGGATCAGCGCGCCGCGCGGGATCCATTGCCACTTGTCGAACCCGACCTCTTGGATCGTCCAGGCGAAGGCCCCCGCCAGGGTGAGCGCGTAGAGCCAGAAGCCGCCCTGGCGGCGCCGGGCGAGCTGGATCCCGGCGGCGAGCAGGCCGAGGCCGACCACCCCGTAGAACGGCGACCCGCCGACCGCCGCAAGCTTGTATCCGAAACCGATCAGAGATAATCCTAGTATTGCAGTCAGAAGACCTAGGATTTTTACTGCCATGACGATGGAATCCGCTCTCGTGATCCGGGTGTTGATGATGGATCCCCGAGATTTCCGGGCGGAATACGCGCGCGGAGCCCCCGAGTCGCGCGGCTTATCTTCGCTGTAGCTGGTCTCAGGCTGTGCGGAGCGACGGGCCGGGGCCGGCCCTCACGTCCCGGCCTTCACGTCGAAGTCTTCACGTCCCGGCCTTGCCCTCCGGCCGCAGGGCGACCGGGTCGCCGTCGCGCAGCGACGCCGGCGGCCCGACCACGACCCGCTCGCCGCCGGTCAGGCCGGTGCGCAGCTCCAGCATCGTCCCGGTCTGGCGGAAGATCGTCACCGGGCGCATCCGCACCACATGACCGCCCTCCGCGCCGGCCCCCACCACCGCCACCCGGGTGCCGTCCTGGTCGAAGATCAGGGCGTCGTTCGGGACCGACACCGCCGGGGACACCCGGGGGATCGCCAGGGTCAGGGTGATGTAGAGGCCGGCCTGCAGGACCCGGTCCGGGTTGGGGATGTCGACCTGCGTCACCAGGGTGCGCGAGGCGTGGAGCAGGGTCGTGGACGAGCGCGAGACCCGGCCGGGGAAGATTTTTCCAGGGAGCTGCGCCACCTCGGCCTTGGCCTCCAGGCCGTCGCGGATTCCGTCGGCCGCGTAGAGCGGCACGTTCACCGCCATGCGCAGCACGTCGTCCCGGGCCAGCGTCAGCAGCGGCGCGCCCGTGTTGGTGTCCGCCGTGACCGCGTCGCCGACATCGGTGTTGCGGGTGGTCACGACCCCGTCGAAGGGCGCGCGGATCTCCTCGAAGCCGGTCAGGACCCTGAGCCGGGCGACCTGGGCCTCCTGGGCGGCGATGTTGGCCTCCGCGACCTTCACGGCCGCCTTGACGGCGTCGACGTTGGCGCCCTGCGCCAGCACCCCGGCCTGCGCGGTGTCGGCGTTCTGCTGGGTCGCGGTGCCGCTGCCGGCCAGCGTCGAGGTCCGCCGGTTGGTCACGTCCGCGAGGTGGCGGTTGGCTTCGGCCTGATCGACCATGGCGCGCGCCTGGATCAGCGCCGCCTGCAATTGCAGCACCTGCGATTGCGCCTGGACCAACTGCTGGTCGAGGTCGGGCGCGCTGATCCGGAACAGCAGGTCGCCCTTCCTCACGTGCGAGCCGATATCGACCTTGCGCTCGACGATGTAGCCGGTCGCCCGCGGATAGAGGCTCGCGGTGTCGAAGGCCTGGGTGGTGCCGGTCTGGGTCAGGCTGAGCGTGTCGGAGGCCTGCCGGGCCATGGCCACCCGCACGGTCTGGGGCTTCTTGGCCGCCTGCGGCGGCGGGCTCGCCGCCCGGGACGGCTCCGGCCAGTGGCGGTAGCCCAGGAGCCCGACCCCCGCCAGCGCCAGCAGGCCGATCCACAGGCGGCCGGGCCGCGCGGGGCCGCCGGGCGCGCCCGGCGCAGCGGATTCGCGCGCGGCTGAACTGTCCCGGTCCGCCATCTGGTCCTCGGGTCGCACCGAACGTCCGCCCGGCAGGGGCGATCCGGCCTGCGGCCGGCGCCCGCCGACCGGGACACGTTCAAGAGTGTATTCAATTCATAGACCATGCCCGGGGTCCCGGCGAGATGCCGCAGCGCACGATGATGTGCTGGATCCTCCGATGCCGCGGCCGGTTACCCCCGCGACGGGGCTGGATTCCGGCCCCCGTTCCCAGACGCGCCGACGCCGGACCTGTCCCCCTCTTCGGCGGCGCGCTCCAACAGGCCGACACGCGATGACCGAGATCTCCCGGCGTTCCATGATTGCCGCCGCGGGCGGTGCGATGATGGCGTCCCCCGCCCTGGCGCAGACCGCCGCCGGCCCTCTCGCCGCCGGGCCCCTGCCCCAGCGGGGCTCCAGGGGCGCCGACATCCTGGGCCCGACCAACGGGCCCCGCGCCGCCGAGGAGCCGTTCACCCAGGCGCCGCCGGCCACCGACCACGGCACGATGCCGAACCTGAAATGGTCGTTCACCGACAGCCACATGCGCCTGGAGGAAGGCGGCTGGGCGCGCCAGACCACGGTGCGCGAATTGCCGGTCTCCAAGGCCATGGCCGGGGTCAACATGCGGCTCAAGGCCGGCGTGGTCCGCGAGATGCACTGGCACAAGGAAGCCGAGTGGTCCTACATGATCAAGGGCAAGGCCCGGATCACCGCGGTCGACCAGGACGGGCGCACCTTCGCGGACGATGTCGGCGAGGGCGACCTCTGGTACTTCCCGGGCGGCATCCCGCACGCGATCCAGGGGCTTTCGGCCGACGGCATCGACGGTTGCGAGTTCCTGCTGGTGTTCGACGACGGCGGCTTCTCGGAGGATTCGACCTTCCTGCTCACCGACTGGCTGGCGCACACGCCGCGGGACATCCTGGCCAAGAATCTCGGGGTGCCCGAGAGCGCGCTGGCCAAGATCCCCGAGAAGGAGCTCTACATCTTCCCGGGGCCGACCCCCGGCCCGCTCGCGGCCGACAAGATGGGCGGCGCCGGGGACGTCCCAAAAACCTTCAGCCACCGGATGCTGGCGCAGGAGCCGATCCGCACCAAGAGCGGGCGCGTGCGCATCACCGATTCCACGGTGTTCCCGGCCTCGGCGACGATCGCGGCGGCGCTGGTCGAGGTCGAGCCCGGGGGGATGCGCGAGCTGCACTGGCACCCCAACGGCGACGAGTGGCAGTACTACCTCTCGGGCAAGGGCCGGATGACGGTGTTCGGCTCGGAATCGAAGGCCCGCACCTTCGACTACCAGGCCGGCGACGTCGGCTACGTGCCCTACGCCATGGGCCACTACATCGAGAATACCGGCGACACGACGCTGACCTTCCTGGAGATGTTCAAGAGCCCGCGCTACGCCGACATCTCGCTGAACCAGTGGCTGGCGCTGACCCCGCATCCCCTGGTGCAGGCCCATACCGGGCTGGATCCCAAGCAGCTCGACGCCCTGCCGCAAACCAAGACGCCGGTCGTGCCGGGTTGACGCGGCCAGGAACCTGATCGAGCCTGGGTGCGTCGATATGATGAACAGTATTCAGGCTTGATACGGAGAACCCGATGCGCGCCCTCGCCCGCGCGTTCCTCGCCCTGGCGCTCGCCCTCCCGGCGGGCGCCGCCTGGGCGCAGGTACAGCCGAACGACCCGAACGCGGCCAATTCCTCGTTCGCCCTGCAGAGCCAGATCCGCACCCTCAACCAGCAGCGGGTCTCCGACTACAACACGCTGAACCAGCAGTTCCAGCGCAACGTCCAGTACCAGCCCCACGTGCCGTATTACGGCGTCTACGGCGGGCGCCGAGTCGGCCGGCACGGGATCGCGCGGGCGCCCCGGGGCGGGGTCAACACCAGCGTGTGCATCGGCTGCTGAGCGTCGGCGCATCGTCCCGAAAGGTGGTTGCCGGCTTTCGGAACCGGACGATGCGGGGGCCGAAATCCCGGCATAGCGGGGACAGCCCGAAAAAAACCTTTTCCCGTCCGCACGCTTGGCCCAGAAGCTGGGCCCATGGTGGCGCGCGCATGAACATTCTGCTGATCGGCTCGGGGGGACGCGAGCACGCGCTGGCCTGGCGCCTGGCCAAGAGCCCGCTCTGTACCCGCCTGTTCACGGCGCCGGGCAATCCCGGCACCGCCCGCCACGGCACCAACCGGCCCGACCTCACGATCACCGACCACGCCGCGGTGGCGGCCTTCTGCGCCGCCGAGTCGATCGGCCTCGTGGTGGTCGGGCCCGAGGCGCCGCTGGTCGCCGGGCTGGTCGACGACCTGAAGATCGCCGGGATCCGCACCTTCGGGCCGACCCGCGACGCGGCGCGGCTCGAGGGCTCCAAGGGCTTCACCAAGGACCTCTGCGCCGCCTGCGGGATCCCGACCGCCGCCTTCGCGCGCTTCACCGCGCTGGAGCCGGCGCTCGCCTATGTCCGCCGGGAGGGCGTCCCGATCGTCGTGAAGGCCGACGGCCTCGCGGCCGGCAAGGGCGTCACCGTCGCCGAGACCCTGGACCAGGCCGAGGACGCGCTGGCGTCGCTGTTCGAGGATCCCGGCGCCGAGGTGGTGGTCGAGGAATGCCTGTTCGGCGAGGAGGCGAGTTTTTTCGCGCTGTGCGACGGCACCCGGGCGATCCCGCTCGGCACCGCGCAGGACCACAAGCGCGTGTTCGACGGCGACCGCGGCCCCAACACCGGCGGCATGGGCGCCTACTCCCCGGCCCGGGTCGTGACCCCGGAGATCGAGGCCCGGGTCATGGCCGAGATCATCCTGCCGACGCTGGCCGGCATGCGGGCGCGCGGCTGCCCGTTCACGGGCATCCTCTACGCCGGCCTGATGCTCACCGCGGACGGCCCCAAGCTCATCGAGTACAACACCCGCTTCGGCGATCCCGAGGCGCAGGTGCTGATGCCCCGCCTCGCCTCCGACCTCGTCCCGGCTTTGCTCTCGGCGAGCGAAGGCGACCTCTCTGGGGTCACGCTGGAATTCGACGCCCACCGGGCCGCCCTCACCGTGGTGATGGCGGCCGCCGGCTATCCCGGGGCCGTGGTGCGGGGCTCGGTGATCCGTGGCGTCGACGGGGCCGAGGGCGACGGCGTGTTCGTGTTCCAGGCCGGCACCCGCGACGAGGGCGGCCAGCTGCTCGCCGACGGCGGCCGGGTGCTCGCGGTGACGGCGCTCGGCGACAGCGTCACCGACGCCCAGGACCGCGCCTACGCGGCGGTGGCCCGGATCGACTGGCCGGAGGGCTTCTGCCGCCGGGACATCGGCTTCCGCGAAGTCGCCCGGGAAGCCGCGGACCGGGGCTGAAATCCCGGTGTCTCGGGGGCTCCGCTCCCGAACCCCTGCCAAAGGGCCTGCCCTTTGGGAACCCGTTACTCGCCGATCGCGGCGCCGGCCGGACGGCGGTTGTCGTTGGCGCCGTAGAGCAGGCCTGGGCGCATCCGCTCCGTGCGCGTGGCGTCGTTGCCCGAGGAGGCCGCGTCGGTGGGGTCCGGCACGGCGGCGCGGATTGCGATCAGCTCCTGCGCCCCCCAGGGTCTCTGCTCGACGATCGTGTGGCCCATGCCCCGCAGGATGCCCTGCGTGTCCGCCGAGAGCGCGAACGGCTCGGCGTAGACCGTGTCGGGCAGCCACTGGTGATGGATGCGCGGGGCGTCCACCGCCTCCTGCGGCTCCATGCCGAAATCGAGCACGTTGATCAGCGTCTGGGCGTTGATCGTGATGATCCGCGAGCCCCCGGGCGAGCCCGCCACCAGGGCGACCTTGCCGTCCCGCAGCACGATGGTCGGCGCCATCGACGAGAGCGGGCGCTTGCCCGGCGCGATCGCGTTGCGGGCGCCCTGGACCAGGCCGAACAGGTTCGGCACCCCGGGCTTGACGGTAAAATCGTCCATCTCGTCGTTGAGGAAGAACCCGGTCTCCCCGGCCATCACGCCGGCGCCGAAATAGCCGTTGATCGTGTAGGTGAGCGAGACTGCGTTGCCGGCCTTGTCCATCACCGAGATGTGGGTGGTCTCGGGCTTCTCCTGCGGGAGGCTTTCGGGGGCCGGGCGGATCTCGGCGGACGGGGTCGCCCGGTCCGGCCGGATCGTAGCCCGGAGCTGCTCGGCGTAGGCCGGCGACAGCAGGCGCGCCACCGGGTTGGGCCCGAAATCCGGGTCGCCCAGCAGGATGTTGCGGTCGGCATAGGCGCGCCGCATCGCCTCGACCATCAGGTGCACGGTCCGGGCGGAATTGAAGCCGGCCGCCCGCAGGTCGTAGCCGTCGAGGATGGTCAGGATCTCGCACAAAGTCGTGCCGCCGGACGAAGGCGGAGGTGCCGACAGGATGGTGGCGCCCCGGTAGCGGCAGGTCAGCGGTTCGGATTCGGTCACCGTGTAGGCGGCGAAGTCGGACGCCGTGAGCACCCCGCCCCCGGCCCGGGACGCCGCCTCGACCTGGCGGGGGATCTCGCCCTTGTAGAACGCGTCCGAGCCGCCCTCGGCGATGGCCTGGAGGGTGCGGGCGAGGCCGGCCTGGACCATCCGGTCGCCGGGCCGCCAGGGGCTGCCGTCCGGGCGCAGGAAGACGCGGGCGACGTTGGCCTGGCCGGCGAACAGCTTGGCGCCGAAATCCAGGATGTCGGTGTCGCCCCGGGTGAGCACGAAGCCGTCCCGGGCCAGCGCGACCGCCGGGGCCATCACCCGGGCCAGCGGCAGGGTGCCGTATTCCGCGAGCGCGGTGTTCAGGCCGAGCACGGTGCCGGGCACGCCCGCCGCCTTCCAGCCGCGCAGGCTCGCGCCCTTCACGACGCTGCCGTCGGCGTCGAGATACATGTCGCGGCTGGCCGCCCCGGGCGCCTTCTCGCGGAAATTGATGAAGCGGCTCTGTCCGTCGGCCCGGTGCAGCACCAGGAAGCCGCCGCCGCCGATATTGCCGCAGCACGGGTTCACCACCGCCTCGGCATAGGCCACGGCCACCGCGGCATCGATGGCGTTGCCGCCGGCCTTCAGGATGTCGGCGCCGACCTGTGAGGCCAGGCGCTGGGACGACACCACCATGCCGTTCTCGGCCTCGACGGCCGGTCCCGAGGCGGCCCGCGCCCCGGGGCTTCCGAGGGCGACGAGAAGCCCGAGGAACAGCGCGCGTGCCGGTGCGATCATCCAGGCTCTCTTCGATGCGGGTCCGGCGCTGCCATATAGGGGGCCGGGCGCCGGAGTCGCGGCTCCCGACGATAGCCTCATCCTGAGAGGGTGTGGGTCTTTCGGTTCTCCGCTCGCGACAGACGCTGCGGCGCTCCTCGGAAGGTCCATCCCGGCACAGGAGCCTGGCTTGCGAGCCGAGGCGGGACGTTCCCCGAAGATTTGCGGTCGAGGTCGATGACGGAGCGCGACACGCCCCCTCTCCCGTGCGGGAGAGGGTTGGGGTGAGGGACCAGATCTTTCCGGAGAAGTCGCATCCCTCACCCTGTCCCTCTCCCGCACGGGAGAGGGGACCCGCGCCGTGTCCTTCGTCGCCGGCCCGTCCGGGGCCGCCCGGGTATTCGGCTCATGAGGATGTCGAAGGGTGACCGATCGACAGACTCTCAGCCTCTAAGGTGGCGCAGCGGAGCGGAGCCCTCGAAGGAGCCCTCCAGCGAGCCGCACGCGTTCTGGAGGGCTCCTTCGGGGCCCGGCGGTATTTGATATCGGCGAGCGTCAGGAGGAGGTGGGTGTTGGGGGA